>JBCCGL010000001.1:0-513535 GCA_039029275.1 Pseudomonadota bacterium
GACATTTGTCATCGCGGCGGCAGTGGGAGAAGCGGCGGCAGTGCGCATTGCCTATCACGTGGGCACAGGCAATGTCTCGCTAATACAATGGAACGCAAAAGCGGCATTCGTGCTTGGTTCGATTGTGATGCTGTTTTCAGCGACGCTTCTGTGGCAAATACCCGAGCATATTGTTGGCTGGTTTATTGATGTAAACGACCCTCGAAACACACTCACTTTCGAGATTGCGATAACGCTAACCAGCATTGCAGCCGTGTTTCAGTTTTTCGACGGCGTTCAGGTTGTCGCCGCGTGGGCGCTGCGCGGATTAAAAGATACGTTCGTGCCCATGTGGATCGCAAGCATGGGCTATTGGTTGTTCGGCCTGGGCGGCGGTTACCTCGCCGGATTCGTTTTTGGCTACGGCGCTGAAGGTATCTGGTGGGGAATGGCAATAGGGTTAACCACAACCGCAATCATGTTGTCATACCGTTTATATCGTTTGATGCGTGCGGAACGATTGCGAGCGCGCATGGCCGCAGGGATAGCATAAACCGCTAAACCATGCGCGGCAGTTCACCCGCGCGTATCGCAGTTGATATGTCACGATGCACACTCAAGTAATTGGGCGAGACGTTTTCGAGTTTTCGCACGACAAGTTTGTGCAATCTTGGTGCGGCGTGAAACGGCGTGTTGGGTGACAAATGATGTTCGGCGTGAAAACACGCGTGCCATCCAAGGTACTGAATTGGCCAGATAGCTTTCACTGTTCGCGTGTTGCGAAGCAAATCCGGTGTGAGGAGTGTACCCTGATGTTCAGACAAGCGCACCGCGCGCATAAACGGCTCTGCCAGCAATCGCGGCATTAACCAGTAGACCCACAGCGCCCAGCTGGAAAACACAATCGACAGCGCAATCAGTGCAGCATAAAACGCCAACAAAATTTGGGCGTCACGCCGCACGCGTTTGCGTTTCGTTTGCGGCACAAATTCAGTCTCGTAGGCGTATAGGTGTCCTACGCTGTGGCGCAAAATCGCGGTGACCTGATAGTAAAAATATGGCAGTCCGGTGAGGTATAGGACATAACCGCCAAACGAGTCCGCGCCCGATATTCGCTCAGGATCGCGTTCGGGATGCTGGGTATAGCGATGGTGCTGCATATGCTCGCAGTAAAAATACGTCGGCTCGACCAGCGCGACGACGCCGCTAAACCAGTAAACGACGCTGTTCATCCATTGGGACTTGAACGCAGTTTTATGCGCGCATTCGTGAAACGGTTGAAACCAGTACACCAGTACAAGCCCGTGTAGCAAAAGCGCAGGCACGACCCACGCGCTGCCCCAACTAAGGTGCACAAACCAAGCCGTTGCCAACATCAGCGCGACGTGTCCGAAGAAGAAACATAATCCCGGCAAATCGCGTCGCTCGTTGATCGCTTTTATCTGATCGATTGAAAGCACCGAGCGCACACCCGGTTGGTTCCATACGCCATAGTCATGATTATCCGGCATGGCAGCATTATGCATGGCATCGGACTTTGCGTCCGCGTTGTTTCATCAACAAATTTCGACAAATATTCAACTTTATGGTTGATTAATTAATATGACCCAATTATATTCAACCATATGGTTGATGATTATCTGGAATCCCAGCTAAGCGAGCTCATTAAGTCAGTGAGCGACACAACGCGCCGCCAGTTGCTGACACAGCTGTGTCAGCAGGGTCCGCAGCGTGTCACGGAGCTAGCCAGCTGCTACGACATGTCGCTAAACGCAGTGTCAAAACACATCAAGATTCTCGAAAGCGCGCAACTGGTTAAACGCACAACTTACGGCCGCGACCACTGGATCGAAGCCGATTTGCACAGGTTTGAATTGATCGAAAACTGGTTCAGACAGATGAAGTCGATTTGGGAACTGCGACTCGAAGCTCTGGACCGCACACTCACAGGAGAAAAAAATGACTGAACTGACCGTTGATATTTCCCGCACTATTAACGCGCCAATCAAAACCGCCTTCGACGCCTGGCTGGATGCGAAAACGCTCGCGACGTTTATGTTGCCAACGCCCGGAATGCGACAACCCAAGGTCACGCTGGATGCGCGCGAAGGCGGCAGTTTTGAAATTATTATGTATGTGGCTGAACGCGAAATTCCGCACAGTGGCAACTACATTGAAATTTCGCGCCCGCACACGCTTGCGTTTACCTGGGCCTCTCAATATTCCCTCGATGACAGCGTTGTTACGCTCACTTTTTCCAAGCTCGATGAAAAACGAACCCACGTCAATCTCAAACACGTAAAATTTATCAGCGAAGAAGAGCGTGCGGATCACGAAGACGGCTGGGGTAGTATCCTCGATAGTTTGAACGATTTAGGCGCAGTACCCGCCCATGCTTAATATCTGTATTTAAGGGTACACCGGTTGGACCGGCAAGAATGAAGTTGGCGGCGTGGCTCACGGCTCGGACAAATTGTTGTCCGGGCAGTGTTAATCGGCCAACGCTGCAATCAGCGCATCCAACTGCGTACGTTTTGTTGCGGGCGACAACAACACCGCGCGAAACAGTTTTTCGCCTTGCCAATGAGACAAACTGACCCACGGGATCCCGTTTTTACCCAGTTTTTGATGTTCGTGTTCAATCGATTTTGCAGTATCTCGAAATCGAAAACACTGCAGGTTTAGATCGGGCGCGTGACTCGGTTTCAGGTGTACGCTCTCGTTTAACAAGCGGTAAAACTCGCGACATAAATTCACTGACTGATCTACGGTTTCTCCCAGCGTACGCGTACCGAGGTAGCGCAACACAGCCCACAGCGTTACCGCGTCCGCGCGACGCGACCCCTGCAAGCCCCAGCGCCCGCGGTGTTCATCGCCACTGATCGAGTAAGGCAAATCAACGCCAAGTGATGAATCGAAACGTTGTTTGCCTTTTACCCACACCAACGCCGAAAGCCTCGGTACGTAAAGCCATTTCTGCGGTCCGGCGACAACGCTATCGGCACCATCAAGGCCGTCCAGAAGCGAATGAAATTGGTTTGAAAACGCGAGCGCGCCGCCATGAATGGCATCGATATGTAACCAGGCACCATAACGCTCAGCAAGTGAAACCAACGCCGCCGTGTTTTCAACCGCCCCGTGAATCGTGGAGCCAAGCACCCCAACAACGATCTTGTGTTTTGCCTTGGACATGCGCAGCGCCCAATCCAGCGCGTTCAGATCAAACCGACCCTGATCGTCGCCAACGATGGCATGCACATTCCTGATTCCGAGCACCGATAAAGATTTCTTTATCGAAGCGTGCGCGCACGGCGGGAGAAAAGCGTCGCAGCGATCGCGCTCGGTTTCCCGGCCAAATCCGCCGGTCGCGGCAAACAGCGCGGTGAGATTGGCAAGCGAACCACCGCTGACAAATGTTCCATGCCAGTCGTTCAGTAAACCGAATCTCGAACCGAGATCTTGCACCAAAAATTCTTCAATCCTGCTGGCAAAGGGTGAGATTTCGCGAAACAGCAAGTTGTTGTTAACCGCAGATACCAGCGCGTCGGCAAAAGCAGCGGCCGGGTGGGGCGCGGTATCCATATGCCCCATTGCGAATTCTGACGCCAGTCCGGCGCTGCCGCTCAAATAATCGCGCAATGCGTTTTGCAATCCCGCCTCGCCCTCACCATCGTCTGGCAGCGCGTGAATGTCCGGTTTGGATTCTGCGATAAAGGGTTTGCCTGAATAAGCTTTTTTAATTAATTCAGCCGTAAACTGCCCAACCGACTCGAATGGAAAATCCGCCAGCTTCTGCACTGTATTCGTTACCTATCCTCGTCGCGCACCACTAGGCGAATTTCACGCAGTTTGCTACCAACGTCTAATTTTGTAAATCAACCGATTTGTTTTAACGTTGGTCGCACCTAAGAATAGCTTGTGTTCATCCAATCAATTGTGGTATCCAAGCTTTGTTCCGGACTATATAAAGAGAGTGATTAATGCCCGCCGATATCAGCCTTCGGGATATCGCGCTGCTTCGTGACCTCGATGAAGTCAATCTTGCCGCGCTAGAAGAAACCGCTGTCACACGCGTTTATAAGAAAAACGTTGTTGTTGTCACCCAGGGTGACGATACCGATTCGCTCTACCTCATAGTGTCGGGTTCGGTGCGTGTTTACGTCAGCGACGATCAAGGAAGAGAAGTGACACTCAACACCTTGCAGGCCGGCGAATCCTTCGGTGAACTCGCCCTGCTAAGCGATCAAAAACGCTCTGCGAGCATTCTTACGCTGCAAGAAAGCCGTTTTCTAGTGATTTCAAAAGACGACTTTCTAAATTGCATGGCGCAGTCATCGCACATCTCGCGGCAGATTATCCGCGCCCTCATTCAACGCGTGCTTGAACTAACAGACGAAGTCAGCAGCCTCGCTCTCCTCGACGTCTACGGGCGCGTACGCCGCCTGCTCCTTAAAGAAGCCGAAGATCGCGACGACAAACTTTATCTGAAACGAATGACTCATCAGGCCATTGCTACGCGGGTGGGATCATCGCGTGAGATGGTAAGTAAAATCCTGAGCGATTTAACCCAAGGCGGTTACATCAGTGTGAGCAAGGACGAAATCTGCATCGAAAGGCAATTACCCAGCGGCTGGTAAAGCTGCAGAATCAAAGCGGTCGCACCTAAGCTGCCCATTCAGGTAATTTCTCACACCATTTACCCGTAGTTCTTCACCGAGTCTGGAAACGTAAACGCGGTACAGTGCTCTTCACAGGACGGAGAGTGCACCCCGGAACAGCACTCCCAGAGATATACCAGCCAACGCTGGTTGACCTCTGGCATTGGTGACAGGGACGTTGCCTTGTTTTCCTGACGTAAACTCCTCGACTCTATATGCGCCGCCCGTAGCGTAACGCGACGGGTGGCGTTTTTTGTGCGCGCTAAGATTTCCAATCGCGCAGGCATGGAAGTGCGGTAATTTTTGACATGCCGATTGTTCTTTTATCACATTGCGAAACTGACATTTCTCATACTCTGTAAGTGCGGGGACGCAACGAGGAGTAACACAAGAAGGAAAAGATGGACATAAGACCGTAAGGGAGGTCAGTGACAGGGAAGTCGCATCGAACAGTTCCTGGACTCCTGAACTTACCTCATATCCCGTACCAATAAATTGCTCGCGACAGCCGCGGCAACTGCCCGTAAAATTCACCACCTTCGTAAACCCTGAGCATTCGGAGAAAAAAATGCGCGTTTTGATAGTCGGTGGCGGTGGGCGCGAACACGCGCTTGCGTGGAAAGTCGCTCAGTCTGCTTCTGTCGATCATGTGTATGTCGCTCCGGGAAATGCCGGCACGGCGACTGAAGCGAAGGTAAGCAACGTGAATATCGGCGCCGAGGATCGCGACGCTTTACTTGCGTTTGCACTGGATAATGCTGTTGAACTGACTATTGTCGGGCCAGAGGCTCCACTGGTTGCAGGCATTACCGACGCGTTTCAGGCGGCGGGTTTACAGATTTTTGGTCCCAGCGCAGCAGCCGCTCAACTCGAAGGCAGCAAGGCATTTAGCAAGGCATTTTTGGCGCGCCATCACATCCCGACTGCAAGCTACGACGTTTTTACTGACTTAAATGAAGCGATTGCGCATATCAAATCGCGTTCCATGCCGTGCGTGATCAAGGCTGACGGCCTCGCCGCGGGCAAGGGCGTCATTATCGCCGAATCACATGAGCACGCGATTGAAACCGCCACCGATATGCTCGACGGCAACCGCTTTGGCGAAGCCGGTCACCGCCTGATAATCGAAGATTTCATGCGCGGTGAGGAAGCGAGTTTTATTTGCATGGTCGACGGCGAGCACATATTGCCAATGGCCAGTTCGCAGGATCACAAAGCCCGCGACGACGGCGATGTGGGCCCGAACACCGGGGGGATGGGAGCCTACTCTCCGGCCCCGGTTGTCGATTCTGTAATGCACGCACAGATCATGCAGTCGGTAATTGAACCAACGGTCGCCGGCATGGCTGCCGACGGTGCACCGTTTACAGGATTTTTGTACGCTGGGTTGATGATTTGCGACGATGGCATCGCGCGCGTGGTCGAATTTAACGTGCGCTTCGGTGATCCAGAAGCGCAGCCGCTGTTGATGCGGCTGAACAGCGATTTAGCGGAACTGTGCATCGCGGCGTGCAACGGCGAGTTGGATAAGCACGAAGCCAGGTGGGATTCACGCTGTGCGCTCGGAGTAGTGATGGCCGCGGGTGGCTACCCCGACGCCTACGAAAAAGGCCACGCGATCAGTGGAATCGAATACGCCGAAAACGAGACACGCAAAGTGTTCCATGCGGGCACAAAGAACGAGGGCGATGCGGTTGTCACGGCGGGTGGACGCGTGCTCTGTGTCACCAGCCTTGGTGACTCGGTCAGTGCGGCGCAATCGAGCGTGTACGAAGGCATCGATAAAATCAGCTGGCAGGACGCATTCTGCCGTCGGGATATCGGATATCGCGCGATTGCGAGAGACGCCTGACAATTCGTTGAAAACGCTTTCGGGTCAGCGCTTGCAACGTCGGTAGTTTTTCACCCGGCTGTCATGGCTCGTCTTTTTTTGGCGCTGCCGTCACGGCCTGTTCGGCAACCGCAGACCCTGCGCGCTCAAGCTCTCCGGTGCCGATGGGGGGACCGGGCGCTGCCTCAACCAACACTTTGCGGTGCGCGAATTCCATTCCATTTTCGCGGAATACTTCCTGCACGCGTCGATACGCTTCGCGTCGTATAACCCACTGCTGGCCCGGAACGGAGGTGAATTTCATCCGCATAATCAGCGTTGAGTCTTCGATCCGCAATACACCCTGAGACTTCAACGGCTGCAGCATGTGTTGCCCATAGTCGGGGTGCTGTTGCATTTCCTGACCGAGTTTTTTGATCAGTTTGCGTACTTTCTCGATATCCGTGTTGTACGGCATACGAAATTCGAGCTTCATTATGATCCAGTCCCGGCTGTGGTTCGTGATCGCCGAGATGTCACCAAACGGCACGGTTTGCACCATGCCAAGGTGGTGGCGCAATTTCATCGAGCGCAGTGAAATCGACTCGACTGTGCCGCGCAACTCACCCATCTGCACGTACTCACCGATACGGAACGCATCATCGATCAAAAAGAAAATGCCGGAGATAATGTCCTGCACGAGTTTCTGCGCGCCGAAACCGACCGCAAGACCGATCACCCCTGCGCCGGCGAGCAGCGGCGCAATGTCAACCCCCAGTGACGAGAGCACAATCATAACCACAGATACCACCAGAACAATGCAAATAAAGCTGCGAAATAGCGGCAACAGGGTTTCCGACCGCGTGCCGCCGGTCCCGCCGCCGTCACCTTCAAGATCGAGCACACCCTCGGCGGGTTTTTCCGGAATGTGCGGATCGATAAAAATTTTGACCGCCTCCCATGCCAAAAAAGCAAGCAACAATGTGACGCCGATGTTCACCGCCGCGTAGAACACCACACTTCCGGTATCGGTTTGCACCATATCGTAGAGACCGGTGCTCCAGGCCCCCGCCAAAACTACAAACGCGACGACCACAAGCACCAGTCGCAAACCGCGCTGCAGGGTGCGGACAAAATCCTGCATGCGCGCTTGTGCCTCGCTATCGCGTGCCTCGTTTTGCAACAGCAATCGCATCAAAGCGCCAAACAGATAATCGGCGAATGGCAAAACGAAAAGTACGAACAAACTGTAAACCGCAGCCTGCGCTTGTTTTTCCCATTCGAGCAAAACGTTGCTCGCCCAAATCCACCACAATCCGATCAAATAAATACTCGCAAACCAGTACCAGCTCTGCGCAAAGGAATGGCGCAAGCGTTCACCGCTGCAACCTGCGACGATGCGAGCCTCCATGGCGTCGACCACATGCAGGCGCTTGATCCAGATCCACACCAATAAGATCGCAATGATGATCGCGCCTGCGGTGATGATGTACAAACGCAGAAGTTCGGGCTTTAACCCAAGAATTGTCAGCAAGCCGCTGGTGAAAAACGCCAGGCTTGTCACCCCGACGAGAAAAACAATCCAGCGATGAGTCGAGACGGCGTCATTCGCTGCCATGTCGATCAGGCGCAGGCTATGCGTTTTTGGCGAGAGAAAAAATCGCGTGAGCGTCCAAACGCCCCAGGTCACCGTTATGACAGAGAGATACGCGATCACGAAATAACGCATCGGATCAAACCGTTCAAAGAAAACGAACGACAACCCGTACGCGCATGCCGTAAAAATAACGACCTTGGTCAGATCGAGAAGCAATCGCAGCGTCACCGACAGCAATCGCAGCCAGACCGTAGACTGTTGCTCACCCGACAGGCGCTGCTCGACGCGTTTGCTGAACTGACTGAAGATCACAACCGCGACCACTCCAAACACCACCATGACGACGAAAGCACGCAAGCCATCCCACATTGCAGGCGCGCCGCGCAGATCGGTCAGGTTCAAAAAAATGCGCTCTCCCGATTTATCCAAATCATCGAGTGCAAGTCGATGCGCTGCAGTCGCATCAGCGATTTCTATCGCACGTTGTTGAACCGCCTGGATAAAGTCGGCCACGCTGCTGTTCGCCGAATCAAGCTCTGGCTGATTGGCATTGGCCGTTACGCGTTTAAGATGCTCGATCAGGAGTTGTCGCGATTGCTGATCGGAAAGCGGCGCGAGGAAAGCTTCGACCTCATCCGGGTGCAGGCTTATCGGGATATCGACTTCGTTGGATTCTTGTTGCGAATTGCCGCTGCCTGTTACGCCAATAGGCGTCGTCAGTTTGCCGGCGGCCGAAACTGCAGAGGCGAATATCAGGAGTAGCGAAAAAACAATCAGGCGGTGTGCTGCCATAAGTCCGCATCGTTTTACAACGCGGGCAACACTAACACGCCGACAAGTGGGAGTAAAAAACGCGGTCATGGAGTTCTGACCACTCAAGCAGTACAAGATTCATGGCGGCGCGGTGGCCACCATCGAACTAGCGCTTCATCGCGTCGAAAAATTCGTCGTTGGTTTTGGTTTGTTGCAAACGACCAAGGAGGAACTCAACGGCCTCGATCTCGTCTTGCGGGTGCAGGAATTTGCGCAGAATCCAGACTTTTTGCAGCTCTTCCTGGTCCATGATGAGTTCTTCGCGACGCGTGCCGGAGCGGTTGACGTTGATCGCCGGGAACACGCGCTTTTCTGCGATACGGCGATCGAGGTGTAACTCCATGTTGCCGGTGCCTTTGAATTCCTCGTAGATGACTTCGTCCATCTTCGAGCCGGTGTCGATCAAGGCGGTGGCGAGAATCGTCAGACTGCCACCCTCTTCGATGTTTCGCGCCGCACCGAAAAAGCGTTTGGGGCGGTGCAGCGCATTGGCGTCAACGCCACCGGTCAGTACTTTACCCGATGACGGAACGACGGTGTTATAGGCGCGCGCCAGGCGGGTAATCGAGTCGAGCAAGATAACGACGTCAGTTTTGTGTTCGACCAATCGTTTGGCTTTTTCGATAACCATTTCGGCAACCTGCACATGGCGGCTGGCGGGTTCGTCAAAGGTGCTCGATACGACTTCACCCTGCACCATGCGCTCCATTTCCGTAACCTCTTCCGGTCGCTCATCGATGAGTAAAACGATGAGGTAACACTCCGGTTGATTAGCGGTAATGCTTTGCGCGATGTTCTGTAGCATCAGCGTTTTACCCGCTTTTGGCGGCGAGACGATCAGCCCGCGCTGACCTTTACCAACCGGTGAGGCAATGTCGATTACGCGCGCTGTAATGTCCTCCGTGCTGCCGTTACCAAGCTCCATTTTCAGACGGCGGTTTGCGTGCAGTGGCGTCAGGTTTTCGAACAGGACTTTGTTTTTTGCCTGCTCCGGCGGGCCGAAGTTAATTTGATCAACCTTGAGTAATGCAAAGTAGCGCTCGCTGTCTTTGGGCGGGCGAATTTTGCCGGTGATGGTGTCGCCGGTGCGCAGATTAAACCGCCGGATTTGGCTGGGCGATACGTAGATGTCGTCCGGCCCTGCGAGATAAGAGCTGTCTGCCGAGCGCAAAAATCCGAACCCGTCCTGCAGAATTTCCAGTACGCCGCCGCCAAAAATGTCCTCACCCTTTTTGGCTTGCGCCTTGAGGATGGAAAAGATGATGTCCTGCTTGCGCGAGCGTGCGACGTTTTCAATGCCGACAGACTGCGCAACTTCGATCAGCTCAGCAGCCGACTGCTTTTTCAGGTCTGTTAGATTCATATTGTTGAACGTTGGTTTTTCGAAATGTAACTCGTGAAAGAGCCAGAGATGGCTCGAAGGATGAAGATTGTAGTTTGTGAAATTATTAGCCCGGATGTTCGGAACAGGGCTAGAAATTTGGAGATAGCGGTAAATCTAGCACGCTATTGGACATTCGTCCAGCCGCAAATTGAGCGCGGCATCAAACAACTATCGCGCGACTCCATTTAACGGAGTGCGCACGGCATTTGGTTTGCAGAGGTTAAATATTTTCGTCGATGAAGTCGGTGAGTTGCGATTTAGAAAGCGCACCCACTTTAGTTGCATCGACCGCCCCACCTTTGAACAACATCAGTGTCGGAATGCCGCGAATTCCGTACTTGGGCGGAGTATTCGGGTTGTCGTCGATGTTAAGTTTGGCGATTTTGATTTTATCGGCGTAGTCGGGTGCGATTTCTTCAAGGATGGGGGCAATCATCTTGCAAGGGCCACACCATTCGGCCCAGTAGTCAACAAGCACGGGCTTGTCGGATTGCAGAACATCGTTATCAAAACTGTCGTCGGTTACCGCAACGATCTGATCACTCACGTAAGGGTTCCTCACAAATACTGCGTCGGTAAATCGGGCGAACGCCCCGTTCGTGGGTGTTGGCATGGCGCCACTACCTGCGGATCAACGGGCTCAATCCCCGAGCGGCCGCCGATTATGCCACGAAAAACTGCAGTGGCGTAAGTATCCGAAACGATCAAAGGCAAATACTGTATCCTACGCGGCCATGACCGACACCCACCTTAGCGAAACGCGCTTTTCATCACTCGAATTACCCGACTCTCTGCAACGCGCACTAAGCGACTGCGGTTTTACACATTGCACTGATATTCAAGCACTTACGCTGCCTGTTGTGTTGCAGGGAAAGGACGTCGCGGGACAGGCGCAGACTGGCACCGGCAAGACGGCGGCGTTCCTGCTCGCGACCTTCACGCGTCTGCTGACGGAACCGGCGACAGAATCGCGTAAGGCAACGCAGCCGCGCGCGCTGATTCTTGCACCCACTCGCGAGCTGGCGATCCAGATTCACAAAGACGCCGAACAGTTAGGGGTGCACAGCGGCCTGAAGATGGGGCTGGTGTACGGAGGTACCGGCTACGAAAGACAGCGCCAGATGCTCGAAGCAGGTGTGGACGTGTTAATCGGCACACCGGGGCGACTGATCGACTACTTCAAACAAGGCATTTTTGATCTCAAAGCCTTGCAGGTCGCAATCCTGGATGAGGCGGATCGCATGTTTGACCTCGGATTCATCGCCGACATCCGCTACATTTTTCGACGCATGCCGAAACCTGCAGAGCGTCAAAGTATGCTGTTTTCGGCCACGCTCTCGCATCGCGTACTGGAGCTTGCTTACGAGCACATGAACAATCCCGAACGGCTGGTGGTTGAATCTGAAACTGTCACCGCGGACAAAGTTTCGCAACTGCTGTATCACCCGGCCAGTGACGAGAAGATACCGCTGTTGATCGGCTTGATGCGCGAACTCCAGCCGCCCCGCACGATGGTATTTGTGAACACCAAACGCGCCGCCGAACGCGTCGATGCATTTTTGCGCGGCAATGATTTTTCGGCCGCGATGCTGTCCGGCGATGTACCTCAACGCAAGCGCCAGCGACTGCTGGGAGAATTCCAAAACGGCGATTTACCCGTGCTTATCGCAACCGACGTTGCCGCCCGCGGGCTGCACGTGCCGGGCGTAACCCACGTGTTCAACTACGACTTGCCGCAACAGGCAGAGGACTACGTTCACCGAATTGGTCGCACCGCGCGTGCCGGGCAAAGCGGCGAGGCGATCAGCTTTGCCTGCGAGGAGTACGCATTCTCATTACCTGAAATCGAGCATTACATCGGCCACGATATCGACGTCGGCAGCATCACGAATGAGATGCTGGTTAAGCCCGCCGCGCCAAAGTTTCCGGAAAAGCGCAAATCCAGCTCTGGCGGCAAACCGCGTCGTGGCCGCGCAAAACCCAACGCTAAAAACAGCAACGCCGACGGATCAAAAAGTACGGATGGTGAAAAGAAACGCCGGCGCCGTCGACCACGTTCGCGCAAGCCTCAAGCTGCTCCCGTTACGGGATCAAACGCCACTCAAGCGAACCCGTCTACACCAGAATAGAGGCGGCATTCTCGCCTACCCCGGCAGTACATCGATTGCCGCAATGAACGTTACATTGTCGCGCGCCCAATCGGTTTGAATCTGCCCTCTGTAATGTGCACGCTGGCCTGGCGGATTGAACGCGCTTTGGTATTGCGATGCAGGGAGCGTCGAATCACAACGTCCAGCACCTCCAGATTGGTTCTGAAAAAACCGGGATCCGGCTCCGGCAATTGATCGCGCACCAATTCATTCAGCGCGGGCAAGGAATAAAACGGCACCAGCGGATACAAGTGATGCTCGCAGTGATAATTCATATTGGCGTAGAGAAAACGCCCGAGCCAATTGGTGCGAAACGAGCGCGTGCTATCGACCAGCGATGGTGAATTTTCCTGTAACTCGACGTGCTGAATCAATGTGAACAACAGCATGACTGGCGTTCCCAGGAAATGCGGAATCACCACAAACCAGATCGGCCAGGTTATTCCGTAGTAAGCAGCCACGGGTATCGCTAGATAAATCAGCACCATGATTCGGGCGTTTCGGGTTGACTCAGCCAGCCTTTTGCCCGACATCGCCGACAAAATTGTCGGCGTGTAACGTTTAGTGCTCAAAGCCCATAGAACTTTCGTGTGAAAAATCAGCATTGAGAGTCCGCTGATCTCATACAACCATCCACGAAATGTCATCGGGGTATCGAATGGCATCTGTAAATCTTTACCGGTATGCCAGGTATACGCGTGGTGATTGGCGTGTGTGTATCGCCGGTGCAGTGGCTCCTCCATATAAAAGAGCGAAGTTATCCACAGAACGATTTTGTTGAGCCTGTCAGTGCGAAAAACAGATAGATGCGCCGTCTCGTGACTCAGCGCGTACGCGGGTACAGAGAGCAAAATGCCGTGCACAAACATTGCCAGCCAAATCCAATGGCTGCCCATCGAATACCATACGGCTGTGCTGGTCAGTGCCAACGCCGCCACCCACTGCGCAAGGTACACCAGCCCCGGCAGATCGCGACGCTGGGTGAGTTGTTTTACCTGATCGCGATCAAGCCGAATACCGCTGGAAGCGGCGTTCGTGATGAGAGGTTTTTTGGGAGTCATCGCGGCAGTTCAATTGGCGTAGTTGCTGTTTTCCTCATCCAGAATGGCTTTTAACTCGGCAAAGTGTCGCTGCCATTGGTCTGGATAGTGCTCTAGCTGCAGGGCTGTTTTCTCGGCGATTTCGTGCGACAGTACGCGCAGTTTTCGCCCGGTCTGCAAGGCGCGAATATAGGTCTCGGCGGCGCGTTCGAAGTAATACATCCGGTTAAACGCGTCACCCACGCTCTCGCCCAATATCAAGACGCCGTGATTACCCATTATCATGACTTTAATTCGCGGGTCGGTAAGCGCGGCCGCACAGCGCTCACCCTCGCCTTCAAACGCGAGACCGCCAAAATCGTTATCGATTACGTAGCGGTTGTAAAATGTTGCAGTGTTCTGATCGATGGGCAACAGGTCACTGTCGGCGAGTGAGGCCAGCACGGTCGCATGGACCGAGTGCACATGCATCACACAGCGCGCGTGCGGACAGCGCCGGTGCAAGGAGCCGTGCAGCCCCCACGCCGAGGGGTCCGGCGCGTCGGGCCCGGCGATTGTCGATTTGTCGTTGGCGTCGAGTAACAACATATCCGAGGCTTTGATGCGCGCAAAGTGCATCTGGTTCGGATTCATCAAAAAACGCGTTCCATCTTCGTTCACCGCCAGACTGAAATGGTTGGCCACGGCTTCGTGCATATTGAGGCGCACGGTCCAGCGAAACGCTGCGGCGAGATCGATGCGCTCTTGCTGATAGTTGAGTGAGGAACCAGAAATTGCCGAGACAGAAGACATTGCATTCACCCCTGTTGAGTTGGACAAATCTTGAGGCGATAGTGCGACTTCAACAAGCGATATATTTGCGCCTTATACATTAGTTTAACTAATGTATACTACGCCCCGCTATGCAACCTTCAACCACACTGCCCCCACTCGCGTGGCTGCGCGCGTTTGAAGCCGCCGCGCGGCACTTGTCATTCACACTGGCTGCACGCGAAATCCACATCACGCAGTCTGCAGTGTCGCAACACGTGAGAAATCTGGAGAGCTACCTCGGCTGTCAGCTATTCATTCGCAAAACTCGTGCTATCGAGTTGACCGAAGCGGGTGAAAACTACCTCCCCATTATCACTAGCGCGTTTCAAACCATTTCTGCCGGTACCCGATCGGTGATCAAATCCGACCCGCAAAAAAACCTCAACATCCACTGCAACATGGCGTTTTCCGCGTTCTGGTTAACGCCGAGACTCGCGCAACTCGATGCATTGCTGCCATCGATCAACCTGAGCCTGACCACACCGATTTGGGACCCCGAGCGCATCGCCGACAACGCGGCGGTCGAAATCCGTTTTGGCCTGTCGACGAACATGCCCGACGGCGCGATCAGGCTGACACGGGATCACTATTACCCCGTCGGATCGCCGCAGTTTAAGGGTAGCCTGGAGACATCGCGGCTGTTCGACTGTGCCGGTACAACGGCGAACTGGGACAACTGGATGGCGGGTCAGAACGAAGTGAGTCTGAAATCAATCGAGGTCAACTATGCGTCAACCTACGTAGTGGCGATTGGGGCAGCGTTGAACAACGCTGGACTCAGCATGGCGCACGACACGCTGGTTTCCCGCCTTCTTGAGCAGGGTCAACTGATCAAACCGTTCGCTGCACAGTTGGACTTGAAAGAGGCTTATTTCCTGATTCCACCAAGCAGTGGCCTCGCCACACCGGCGACGGAAATCTTTTGCGACTGGATACTGCGCGAATCGAGTATCGCGGCGGACTAAGGACCTGCTATACAATTAGCGGTTAGCCCAGCAGATAGATCGGCCATGCAATCACCCGAGCTTCTGTCCCCAGCCGGGACATTCAAAAACATGACGTACGCTTTCGCCTACGGGGCGGACGCCGTTTACGCCGGACAACCGCGCTACAGCCTGCGCGCGCGCAATAATGATTTTTCGATGGAGAATCTGCGCAAGGGCATCGACTACGCGCACGGCATCGGCAAGCGGTTCTTTGTTGCCAGCAACGTTTTGCCGCACAACAACAAAGTCAGAACGTATTTACGTGATATGGAGCCGGTCGTCGAAATGAAGCCGGACGCGCTGATCATGGCTGACCCCGGGCTGATCATGCTGGTGCGCGAAAAATGGCCCGATCAGGCCATCCATCTTTCGGTCCAGGCCAACACCATGAACGCCGCGTCGGTGAAGTTCTGGCACTCGGTCGGACTGACGCGTGTGATCCTCTCGCGCGAACTCGGGCTGGAAGAGATCGCCGAAATCAAACAACAATGCCCGGAGATGGAAATCGAAGTTTTTGTACACGGCTCACTTTGTATTGCCTACTCCGGCCGCTGCCTGTTGTCGGGTTACTTCAACCATCGCGACCCGAATCAGGGTGCGTGCACCAACGCCTGCCGCTGGCAATACGGCGTGACCGAGGGCAAGACCGACGACTCAGGCGATGCGCGACCGCTGGGATCGGCGTTTGGCAATTACACGCCGCAGGTCGCGGCGCACAATGATATCGACGAACAGCCCGTCTATTTACTCGAAGAAAAATCGCGCCCCGGCGAGTTTATGCCAATCGAGGAAGACGAAAACGGCACCTACATTCTCAACTCCAAAGATTTGCGTGCAATCCAGCATGTCGCGCAGCTGGCGAATATTGGAGTCGATTCACTCAAAATTGAGGGCCGCACAAAATCCCACTTCTATACCGCACGCACAGCGCAACTGTATCGTCGTGCGATTGAAGACTGGGCTACAGGGCAGGAGTTCGATATGGATTTGATGCGCGGCCTCGATGGTATGGCCAGCCGTGGCTACACCGAAGGTTTCTATCGTCGTCACGTGCCAAAGGACATGCAAAACTATGACGACGGGGGTACCCAGTTGGGAAGCCAGCGCTTTGCTGGCGAAATAGATCCGAGCGCAGACACGAACGGGATGATCACTGTCGATGTAAAAAACAAAATCCGCGTCGGCGACGAACTCGAATTAATGCTACCCAATGGCAGCCACCGTTTTACCCTGCAACATATGGAAAACGAAAAAGGCGAAGCGATGGATATTGCGCCAGGCTCCGGTCACCGCATTCGCATCCCCACGCCTGTCGAAATTAATCAAGCCGGGTTCGGTATGTTGATGGTGTGCAGCTAAGACCACCCTTTCGTTTCAATTCGCTCACATACACTGTCGAAAGCGCGCGTTATATTGCCCGATTTAACGCAGCTAACTTGAATACTCGATGAACGCGAACTCAGCAATCGATCTGGCAAACGTGAGCTTCCGGTGGCCACGATCGTCTCGAGCAATCATCGACATCGCGCATTTGTCACTCAAAAAATCAGAAAAACTGTTTTTACACGGGCCCAGCGGTAGCGGCAAAACAACGTTGCTGAGCCTGATTGGCGGCATTCATGCGGCGGATTCAGGTGAGCTGTCGGTGCTTGACAATAATTTGTGCTCGATGTCGAACGCTCAGCGCGATCAGCTCAGGGCGGATCACATTGGCTTTGTATTTCAGATGTTCAATCTGATTCCGTATCTCAATGCAATCGATAACGTTTTGCTGCCGCTGCGGTTTTCGCGCGTGCGAAAAAACCGCTGCACAGATGCGAAAAAAGATGCACTGGCACTGCTGGAACAACTCGGTTTGGGCGACAGCGCAACACATCTCGCCAGACCGAGCAAACTCAGTGTTGGGCAACAGCAACGCGTTGCCGCAGCACGCGCATTAATCGGAGAGCCGGAGATTATTATCGCCGACGAACCGACATCATCGCTCGACGCCGACAACCGCACCCAGTTTATTGATCTGTTAATGCGCAGGTGTGAGTCAAGCGGTGCCGCGCTATTGTTTGTCAGTCACGATACCTCGCTGGCCGCATCCTTCGACCGACAAATCAATTTGAACGACGTCAATCGAGTCAGCGAGTTATCTGAATGAAGGTATTCATGCTAACGCTCGCCAGTATGTTGAATCGGCGTTGGACCCTGGCACTCACCGTCCTGTCGATAGCTCTGTCGGTTGCCCTGTTGCTCGGCGTCGAGAGGGTTAGACAAGACGCGCGCAGCAGTTTTACCAACACAATTTCTGGAACCGATTTAGTGGTTGGCGCACGCAGCGGTCGTGTGCAATTGTTGCTGCATTCGATTTTTAGAATCGGAAATGCAAGTAACAATATTTCATGGGAAAGCTATAAGAAAATCAGCGCACACCCGACGGTGGACTGGTCGATCCCGATCTCACTGGGCGACTCGCACCGCGGCTTTCGGGTAATGGGCACCAGTCAAAATTACTTTAGCGATTACACCTTCGCGAATAAACAAGCGCTGGTATTTTCGAAAGGGCAACCTTTTGAAGCCGTCTTCGACACCGTAATCGGCAGCGAAGTCGCACGTCAGCTAGGCTATACACTGGATCAGGAGATCGTCGTTGCACACGGCGTAACCGACGTGGTGTTCGCGCGTCACTACGACAAGCCGTTCACTGTCGTCGGCATTCTTGAACCGACCGGAACGCCGGTCGACCGCACGGTGCACGTCAGCCTCGAAGGAATCGAAGCAATGCATATTGACTGGAAATCGGGCGCGCGCACGGGCAAAAAAATCACCGCTGAAGAAGCCTTGAGCAGGGATTTACAACCAAAACAAATCACCGCGTTTCTGTTGAGTCTGGAATCGAAAATTGCCGTGTTGGCAATCCAACGTGCAATCAACGAGTTTGGTGAAGAACCACTACTTGCCGTGCTTCCTGGTATCGCATTGCAAGAGCTGTGGGATTTAATTGCGGTCGGCGAAAACGCGCTCCTGACGGTTTCGATATTCGTTGTCATCAGCAGCTTTATCGGTCTTTTGACCGGCCTGCTGACGAGCCTAAACGAGCGACGCCGGGAGATCGCGATACTGCGCGCGCTTGGCGCACGGCGCTCGCATGTCGTTTTGTTGCTACTCAGCGAAGCGCTGATCACGACGCTGCTGGGCTTGCTGGCGGGGTTTGCACTGTTCGCCGTTGCCGTCGCTTCAGCACAATCGTTTGTGCAAGCGCAATACGGACTTTATCTGACACTTTCGCCACCCGGCGCGTTCGAGGCACTTTTCGCGCTAGGATTTGTCATACTCAGCATCGTTACTGGGGCGTATCCCGCGTGGCGTGCGTATCGTCAGTCACTGCACGACGGGATGACGCCGCAGCACTGACGCCCTATGTTCAGGATCAACAGTATGTCACGCATGTCAGCTTTTCTTATTACGGCGCTCTTGCTTGCGTGGCAGCCGCTGGTGCAAGCGTCAGAACCGCAGGAAGTGTACTGGGAAGATCTTGTACCCGAGGGCTGGTATCCGCCTGAGCCGGATTTCAGCTCTTCGTTTTTTATCGACCACGAAGCGGATCCTGCGGCGGTGCAACCGTCAATGGACGCTCCCGTGGTCGAGTCGATGCACAACAAGCACGTCAAGATTCCCGGATTTATTTTGCCGGTTGAGTTTGAAGGCGATGCCGTCATCGAGTTTTTGTTGGTGCCGTATGTGGGTGCCTGTATTCACGTACCGCCGCCGCCACCCAATCAAATTGTCCTTGTCGAACTCGAAGAGCCGCTGGTCGGGACCGACCTCTTCGATCCGGTTTGGGTCGAGGGTGAGTTGAGAATTGAATCCGTGCGGTCACTTTACGCGCAATCGTCCTACACCTTAGCGGGTAAGGAAATCACCAAGTACGAGTGGTAAAAAAGGGGCAGCGACTGCTGCCCCAGGGTTAATTGAGAGAGGAACTGATTGAGCGCAACGCGAATCTGCATGCGCGCACCGCTTAAAGTCAGTGCAAAGTATCGGTGATCACCGTGTCGATTGCGTGAATCACACCGTTGCTCGTGAAAATGTCGAATATCACGACTTTCGAACCCTGAATCAGCAGCTCGCCGTCGACAATGTTGATATCAACTGGATCGTGCCCGCCTGTATCGACCGTTGCGCCATTCAAGCTAAATGCGGCGACCGACCCGACCGCAGCGCCGGGAATAATATGCTGGTCGAGCAGCCGTCCGATAATGCGCGGGCGATGAAGCAACGCATTTAGCGTGTCAGCCGGGATTTTTGCAAAGGCGTCATCAGTCGGTGCGAATACCGTAAAGGTCTGATGTTCGTCGGCCAACGCGTGCGTAAAGTTCGCCGCATCGAGCGCGGCCAGAAGACGAGTGAATCGCCCATCCGCCGCTGCAGTTTCGACAATATTCATCGATGAATGCGTATTTTCTGCGGGCGGTATCAATACCTTATCGAGCACGTGAATCACGCCATTAGCCGCGCGAACGTCGGTTGCTGACACTCGCGAGAGATTGATGTAAAGATCCACCCCGCTCAGCGATAGCGCCAGTTCATCGCCATTTGCGGCACCTACTATATTTTGCTGACTCGCCGCAATGCCGATCGCCGCATCCGCCAGCACTTCGCCGCTCAGTACGTGGTACATCAAAATATCGCGAAGCGTATCGGGGTCTGCAAGTAAGGCGTTGATCGTATCGGCACCCAGGGCGTTGAAGGCTGCATCGCTCGGCGCAAACACCGTGTAAGTCTCAGCGAGGTCATCCAGCGTAGCGGTCAAGCCGGCTACCTCGAGTGCTGCCAACAGGATTGTGAAATCACCGGCGTCTGTCGCCACGTCAATGATCGAAGGATCAGGCGGTGGAATCGTCACGTCGCCGCCGATGACTCCGTCGATAACATGGATGAGGCCATTGGATGCGAAAGTGTCGACGGCAGTAACCGTCGCATCGCCATAGCGAAGATTCGCAGCGTCAATCGATACGAGCACATCGTTCTCGGCCAGAGTATCGACCTCGACACCGTTCAACGAAAACGCCTCCACCGAATTCACGCTGCCAGCAACAACATGCTGCAGAAGGATTTCGCGAAGAATGTCGGGATTTGCGAGCAGACCATCGATACTGTCCTGCCCAAGCGCAGCGAACGCGGTATTAGTTGGCGCGAAAACCGTAAATTCGCCGCCGCTGTCTGCGAGAACCGTGTCGAGTCCCGTTGCCTGCAAAGCTGCCACCAGGGTCGTGAATTCGGTCGATGCCGAGGCGATATCGACAATCGACTCGGCCGGATTGGTATTCTCAGCGGGTGGAACCAACACGCGATCGATAACGTGAATGATGCCGTTGTCCGCCACCATATCTGCTCCTGTGACGACAGATAAATTGACCCGCAACGTGTTATCGACAAATGAAATACCGACCTGTTGGCCGTTTAACACGTCGACTTGCGAGCCCGCAGCGGCGATAGCTGCAGTGGAATCTATCTCGGAGCTCACGACGTGATACAGCAGAGTGTTGATTAACCCGGCAGTATCCGCGAGCAAAGCGTTCAAGGCTGCAGGGCCGAGGGCGTCGAATGCCGCATTGCTGGGCGCGAAAACCGTAAACCTGCCACGGTCGTCGGTGAGAGCACCGTCCAGTCCGGCGGCTTGAACTGCGGCGAGGAATGTACTTAATTCGCTATCCGTACCCGCCAGTTCGATAACGTTCTCGGGTCGCGCTAGATCGTTGCTGAGAGGGTCATCACCCGAACTGCTTCCGCCTCCGCACGCAACGAGAAAAATCGCCCCCAGAATTAAACAGTTCTTTCCTGTTAATCCTCTCACCTCACCCACCCCCGATTTTATGCGTGTTTAGTATTCGCGTTACGGGTTCAAACGATACTCAGATTAGCGAGCAGAGAAAGATTGGGTTACAAAAATTTCATATTAAATGTGTGATCCAAAAGAGCACTTTATTCATGCCGATTGCAATCACACGAATCGATTTATTTTTTGCGGCTAATTTTTCGGATGAAAAATCAGTAAACGAGTGAGCCAAATTCGCTTTCGTTTTCCGAATTTTCTATTGGACGCGGCAAGATCGAAGACACCGCAAAAACTGCAGTCGCCTCACACTGACGTCGTGCTTTTTGTAATCAGCTTACTTTGAATTTCTCTGTTTGCCGGTTGAGTTGGAGCATCTTCGCCACGAGCGCCTCGGTGCTCGTCTCTATGGTTTCTGCCGAACTCAAATTTTTCTTGGAGCTATCGGCGATATTGCCGACGCTGCTCGCGATGCTGCCCGAACCCACTGACTGTTCCTGTGTCGCGCTCGAAATCTGTACCAGTAGCTCATCAACCTGCGAGATTGAATCCGTTGTCAGTTTTACGAACTCGGCCGTTTGCGTGGAATTCTCCCGACACGCTTCAGCGTGTTCGTGACTTTGTTGCATGGATGCTCGAATATCGCTAGCGCTGCTTTGCAGTGCTTCAATTATCGCCTGAATCTCCTGCGTCGACACTTGCGTGCGCTGCGCCAGACTTCGAACTTCGTCTGCGACAACTGCGAATCCACGCCCTTGCTCACCCGCTCGCGCAGCTTCGATAGCAGCATTTAGCGCCAACAGGTTTGTCTGGTCAGCAATGTCACGAATGGTATTGAGAATTCCGCCGATGCTCTTGCTGTTCTCCGAAAGCGCGTGCGACACCTCCGCTGACTGCTGAATACTCTGCGCGAGCTGATGGATTGTTTCTGACGTTTTATGGGTCCACTCATGTGCGTCTTGACTGCTACCCCGCATAGACCGAGAAAGCTCTACGACCGTTTGGCAAGAACTCGCCACTTCGTCGATGTTGGTTTTCATTTCATTGATCGCATTCATCGCGTTTTCGGCCTGCTGTTGCTGCTCAATAGAAACGCGTCTGTTCGCCCTGGCTTCGCTTTCGAAAACGCCGGTATGTGAGTTGACTTCATGCGCCACTGCTCGCAGGTCGCCAATCATGTCTTTTAACCACGCGATATAGTTGCTTACACTTGTGTAAATGCCTGCGACCTCGTCTTTTCCTGCGCCGTTGAGTTGGACTGTCAGGTCACTGTTCTCCGCACTCTCGCGCAGGGATGTTTGCAAATTGCCTATGCGTTTACAGATATCGGAAGAAACGAGAAGAGCACCCCATGCGACAACAACGGTAAGCGTTACAAGCGCCGCCACAAAAAACCAAAACTGCTGTGTGGCTTTGTTAAGTTCGTTGACGCCACGCGTCTTCATTTCCGCAGTAAGGTCAATCAAGATAGATTTGATCTGTTTAATTCGCTTGGTCGCCAACGGAAACCACTGATCGGGGCTGGGGCCTTTTATCGCCTCGAGATTTTCATATTGATTTAGAAAGTTGCGCTCATGTTGCAGGAGCTGCAACATCGTTGGTGATTCCAATAATTCATTAACTGCCGCTTTGAAATCGGCGTTTTTAATATCGCGTAGTGAGTTTAGATGCGTGTTGAATTCAGCGATGTAAACGTTTATTCGTGAGTACGCTTGCACACTGGCCGAACCGCGCGCGAAAACGCCGTTCATTGCACCGCGACTTTGGCCAGCACGTTCTTTACTCTTCAGGAGCGAAATGAAATGCGTAAAGTCGTCCGCGATCCAACTGCCGGTGACATCTTTGGAAAGCCTGCTGATTAAATCGAGTGCCTCCTGATTAAGCTGCGAGTAATAAGCAAAGGCTCGATTGTCAGGGTCCAGCGCATCGACTCGCTCACGCACCGTAGACTTCTGAGCAAACAGTTTCTTGATGGTGACGAAAAATTCGTCTGGCACAAGCCCGTCTAACCCTTGGGCAATGTGTTCTTGAAAAGCCCTCTCGGCAGCATCGGCTTTTTGTCGCTGGGCGATGACCTTGTCTTTACCGTTTGTGCCATCGCTGCCCAGAAACCCGGCCGTAAGACCGCGCTCAACGGCATGCTGATGGGCGATTTCATCAAGATGTGTGCTGAGATCAATTATGGATTGGGTGCGAGCCACCGCGCGACGTTGTTCCAAAAGCTCGATGCCAGTGACGGAAGCGAGTAGAACAATCGCTGTCAAAGGGACGAGCACCAAAAACCCCATTTTGTATCGCAGCGCGATACGCGAAAGCAAAGAACCCATGATGAAAATGACCAAACAATTGTTTTTACAGAGTGTTTGATAAGTCGGCGAGCGTATGCAGTTCTTTAATAAAGCGCCCGATTGGCAGTATTAATAGATATTATTAATTGTATATAGAAATTACTTATGTTTGCATCAATAACTCTGTTTTGATTCTGGGTCAGCCGTCACCCACAATTCCTTCATCCCACAACGCCAAACGCCATACGAATGGGTACTGCCAAGCAAAAAACGTCAACAACACGCGAGGTCAAATCAACGACCTGCTATATGTGCGCATGCCGCTGCGGCATAAACGTCACCATTGAAGACGGTGAGGTGCGATTCATTCAGGGCAACCCGGCGCACCCCATCAACAAAGGGGTACTTTGCGCCAAGGGTGCGTCCGGCATTATGAAGCAGTACTCCCCGGCACGACTGACCAAACCGCTGCGCCGCAAACCGGGCAGCGAACGCGGAGAGTCGGAGTTCGAAGAAATATCATGGGAAGAGGCATTTCAGACGATAGCCGAACGTCTCGAAAACATACGCGAAACCGATCCGAAAAAATTCGCGCTCTACACCGGCCGCGATCAGATGCAGGCGCTAACCGGCCTTTTCGCGAAGCAATTTGGCACACCCAACTACGCGGCCCACGGTGGGTTTTGCTCGGTGAATATGGCTGCCGGAATGATTTACACGATTGGTGGGTCATTCTGGGAATTTGGCGGTCCCGATCTCGAGCGCTCACGCCTGTTCATCATGATCGGGACTGCCGAGGACCATCACTCCAATCCGATGAAAATCGCGCTTGCCAAGTTCAAGCGCGACGGCGGCCGCTTCATTGCCATTAACCCGATCCGCACCGGCTATGCTGCGATCGCCGATGAATGGGTGCCGATTAAACCTGGCACAGACGGCGCGCTGTTACTCGCCATCATCCGCGAGATTCTGAACCAGGGTCTGTTTGATCGCGAGTTTTTAATCAACTGCACCAATGCCCCCGACCTGATTAATTTCGATCCGGATAGCGACGACTTCGGCATGTTTTTGCGCCACGACCTGCCGGTGGAAAAAACCTGCGTCGAACCCGAAAACAAAATCCGCTGGGACCGCAACACGGACGCCCCCGTTCATATTCGCGCCGAAGGCACTGATCCACGCCTGCTCGGCGAATACGAGGTCGACGGTGTACCGGTCAAAACCTCACTCCAGTTGTTGAAAGAACGCGTCGAACAATACACGCCGGAGTGGGCTGAAACTGTTACCGGCATTCCGGCGCAGACCATTACGCGTCTGGCGCACGAGATGGGAATAACCGCACGCGACGAGAAAATCGAACTGCCGATTGAGTGGACCGACGCCTGGGGCAAAGACCACGATACGGTCACCGGTAACCCCGTTTCGTTCCACGCCATGCGCGGACTCGCTGCACACTCCAACGGTTTCCACACTATCCGGGCGCTCAGCATTTTGATGTCACTGCTCGGCACCATCGATCGCCCCGGCGGCTTTCGTCACAAGGCGCCCTTTCCACGCCCGATACCGCCGTGCGCCAAGCCGCCCAATCATCCAGACGCTGTACAACCCGGCGCGCCGCTGGAGGGCATGCCCCTGGGGTTTCCGTCGGGGCCGGAGCATTTATTCGTCAATGACGACGGCAGTCCGGTCAGGCTCGACAAGGGTTTTTCGTGGGAGTACCCGCTCTCGGTACACGGGCTGATGCACAACGCGATCACCAATGCATGGCGCGGCGACCCCTACCCGATCGACACCTTGTTGTTGTTCATGGCGAATATGGCGTGGAACTCGTCGATGAACACCGAACGCGTGCGCGAGATGCTGACCGACAAAAAAGAAGACGGTGAATACAAAATTCCGTTTCTCATCGTTTGCGACGCCTACCACTCTGAAACAATTGCATTCGCCGACATCGTGTTGCCCGACACAAGCTATCTCGAGCGCTACGACGCCATGTCGATGCTGGACCGGCCGATATCCGAATTCGAAGGCCCGGTCGATTCGGTGCGCGTACCGGTTGTGCCGGCTAAGGGTGACTGCAAACCGTTTCAGGACGTGATCGTCGAATTGGCCTCACGCCTGAAACTGCCGCGGTTTATGAACCCGGACGGCACGCGTAAATTCAAAAACTACAAAGATCTGGTGATTAATTACGAAACCGAACCGGGGTCCGGAATCGGCTTCCTCGCGGGTTGGCGTGGCAAAGACGGCGAGAAATTTATGCGCGGCGAACCCAATCCCAACCAATGGGAGATGTACGCCAAAAATAACTGTGTGTTCCAGTACGAACTGCCCAAGTCATTCCAATATATGCGCAACTGGAATCGCGGTTATCTGCACTGGGCGCAGGATCATGGGCTGATCCGATACACCGACCCGGTCAATCTGCATATCTACTCTGAAGTGCTGCAAAAGTTTCGCCGGGCGGCGCAGGGCAAGGGCGGTGGTCGCCAACCCCCCGAACATCTGCGCGAGCGCGTGATCACGCATTTCGACCCTCTGCCGTTTTACGCGCAACCGCTTGAAACGCAAACAGTGGATACCAACGAGTACCCGCTTAACGCGATTACTCAGCGGCCAATGGCGATGTATCACTCCTGGGATTCGCAAAATGCGTGGTTGCGGCAAATTCACGCGCACAATTATTTATTCGTTAACCCTCGAGTCGGCAAACAAAACAACTTTGATGATGGCGACTGGATCTGGGTCGAATCCGCGCACGGCAAGGTGCGCTGTATGTGCCGATTTTCAGAGGCCGTCGAACCCGGCACCGTGTGGACATGGAACGCGATTGGAAAAGCATCCGGCGCCTGGTCGCTTGAACCGAAAGCCAACGAATCACAAAAAGGCTTTTTGCTGAATCATCTGATCAGCGAGGAGCTGAAAATGGACGATCGCATCACGTCAAACTCAGACCCGATTACCGGTCAGGCCGCGTGGTACGACGTGCGCGTGAAGGTTTACAAGGCCGATAGCAATGAGCCGAAGCACACCTACCCGCAGTTCAATGCGCAACCCGAAGTACCGGGCATGCAGCCGCGCCGGAATAAATGGCAGGCGTTTATGCGAGGACTGGTGAACAAATGACTCAGCTTGCACTCGTTATCGATTTGAACACCTGTGTCGGCTGCCACGCCTGTGTGACCAGCTGTAAGGAATGGAACACGTCGGGTGAGGCTGGCCCGATGGTGGATAAAAACCCTTACGGGCGGGAGCCAACGGGTACCTTTTTCAATCGTGTACAAACGTTTGAAGTCGGCGAATTTCCAAATACCCAAACCGTGCACTTTCCTAAGTCTTGTCTGCACTGCGAAGACCCGCCGTGCGTACCCGTATGCCCCACCGGCGCGAGCTACAAGCGGCCGGAGGATGGCATCGTGCTGGTGGATTACGACAAGTGCATCGGCTGCGAATATTGTTCCTGGGCGTGCCCGTATGGCGCGCGCGAGCTGGATGAGAAACAGAAGGTGATGAAAAAATGCACGCTGTGCGTTGATCGAATCTACGACGAATCATTACCCGAGAGCGAGCGCAAACCGGTCTGCGTTATCTCCTGCCCCGCGAGCGCACGCATTTTTGGCGACGTGCACGATCCGGACTCTGAAGCATCACAAGCCATCAGCGAATCCGGCGGCTATCAGCTGATGCCCGAATGGGACACAAATCCCGGGAACCATTACCTGCCGCGTCGCAAGGTGAAAATGCACATTCACGAAGACGAGCTGATTCGCGCTGACAATCCACTCAAAAAAGAAGACAAGATCAAACGCGATCCCACCACACGCACTACCCTCGACGATTCGACCAGTTGGTAATCGAAAAATGAAACCGGCTTTTTCTGTGATCTTTTTGACCACGCTGATTGGGGCGGGACAAGGTTTGTTTCTCGCTCAATTCGGTGCCGAAATGTTGGTTTTTTTCTCGTTGCAAACAGACGGAGCAACGCACTCAGAATTGTTGGCCGGAGCGATAATCAGCCTTGGCCTTTTAGTGCTCGGGTTGTTCGCATCGTTCTTTCATCTGGGTCATCCCGAACGCGCCTGGCGCGCAGCGGCCATGTGGCGAACGTCGTGGCTTTCGCGCGAAGTGATTGCGCTACCCTCGACCATGGCGTCTATTTTTTGTTACGCGCTTGTCTTGTACGCGAGACCTGACGCAGTTGCGATAACGCTGGCAAGTGGCAAAGATATCCCTCTGTTTATTGCGATCGGTGGATTCGCGTGCATCACCATTTTTGCATTATTTATTTGCACATCGATGATCTACGCCTGCCTGAAATTTTTACGGCAGTGGCACAGTCCGCTGACCGTGTGCAATTTTTTCCTCATGGGCAGCGCGTCCGGTTGCACAATGGCGGCAGTTGTTGGACTGTACTTCGGCAGTGGCAACACCCGTTTTTATCTCGGCTGCGCCGTCTTTTTCACACTACTCGCCGGGGTCAGCCGCTGGTGCTCGTTGATAAGGAACAAGCGCTTGCGATCAGCGAGTACGCTGCAGTCGGCAACGGGTATTCATCACCCAACGATTCGTCAAATGGCGCAGGGTGCGATGGGCGGTAGTTTCAACACGCGCGCATTTATTCATACCTACACCGCTCCGATCGTTAAACTGGCGCGGCGATATTTTTTAACCGCGGCGTTTCTTCTTCCGTTGGTTTTGTTATTCCTTATCGACCCAAGCTCCGATTCTTTCGGGCTTGCCTTGGCGGCTTTTCTGATTCAATACTCGGGGCTGGTCGTCGAGCGTTGGTATTTTTTTATCGAAGCGGAACATCCGCAAAATGTTTACTATCAGGCGATTTCCTGAGCCGTTATCAAATTCCATATGCGCGTCGTTTGCGCCAAGTTATTTCTTCTCGCCGCTTGTACTTTATGGCCACTGATCGCCGCTTCAGAGACGGTTCCCCTGTGGCGTCTGGGTGCCGGTATAGGGGGATTCTCGACGCCACACTATTTGGGCGCGGCGCAGTCACACGAACGTTTTCTGCCGACACCTTTTTTTGAATACAACGGCGAAGTATTTAAAGCCGATAGAAACGGAGTTCGCGCCAGCGTATACGAGCGCGGAAACTTTGAAATCGGATTCAGCGGCAGCGGCTCACTACCGCTCGACAGCGATGACAACGACGCGCGCGAGGGTATGGATGATCTCGACCTTGTCGTCGAGCCGGGTCTGGCCGCACAGTTCACCCTGAATCGGGACGCGACAACCCTGTGGCGTGTTGACCTACCCCTGCGGCCCGCGTTGACAGTCAGCGGCGACGGAATTGACCATATCGGTTGGACGAGCTTTCCGCGCCTGTATTACGCGCACTCGTTCAGCGACTGGAGTATTCGAGCCAGCGCCGGAGTTCTTTTAGGCGATAGCGACTACCACGATTATTTTTACACCGTACGTCAACGCGATGTTCGGGCGGATCGATCCTTGTATCGGGCAAAAGGCGGAATCACGGCGACACGTCTGTCGCTTTCGGTCCGACGAAAAATCGGTGATTTTTATTTCGCTGGATTGTTAAATCTCTATTCGCTGCGAAACGCCGATAATCGCGACAGTCCGCTGTTTCGCGAAAACACTAACTACGCCCTGGGGTTTGTTGTTGCGCGGGTGTTCAGCGAATCAACAACCCGAGTCAGACGAAAGATTGATTAGCAAAACAACAATCGCATGTTCGTTTAGAGCAAGTGATTCAACTGTTGCCTGAATGCTTTGCCGACGCCCGGCGTTGCGTGCGGGATCAGCTCCCCAGCGTCGTCGTACAGTTGCAGAAAACGGTCCACCGCCGCATCGATCAGGTAACGCCATTCCTCGATCATCGGAGCGCTGGATTGCGGCAGCAGACTGCCCCTCAGCATCGTGACCGCCAGACCGCGATCATCGCAACGAATGGCTTGCCACAGCGCTACGAAATCGGCTCGGTACGGCATGCCCAAACGGTACGGACGCGACAGTATTCCCCCGCGCAGTTTTTTTCTCAGGGTTGAGATCTCTGACTTTAGCGTTGTTTTGGTCACCGGCGTTTCGCCGTACAAGGCGGCGTGTAATTTTTCTAGACTGATCCCTTCGGGGTGCATCGCCAACAGCGCCAGAATCTCACAATGACGCAAGGAAAGCGGCAGGTGTTTACCCTGCAAACGAACGCGTGGCGATCCTAAAAGGCCGATTTCAAGTTCAATCGACGGCGGAGTGGATTGCTGCATGCGAGTAATTCGCATGCTTAAAGATTGGGCTAATCCGTTAATCGCAGTTTGCGCCAGCGGGTTGTACTGATCCCATGTCGAAGATAGATCAATAACCCCGATCAACTCCCCGCTATCCAGTAATGTAATGGGTGCCGCGTAACACACCCAGTCGTGCAGGACCGGCTTGAAGTGTTCGGCAGAAAACACAGTACACGGTGCCTGTGTTGTCACGGCCAGGCCGACCGCGTTAGTGCCAGCACCCGATTCGTCCCAGTGTCCGCCCACGATCAATCGCTCATCGGTCGCGCGGGTTTCCATGTGTCGGCTCGTGCTTGTCCACATTAATCGACCGCTGAAGTCCGAAATTGCCGCAACGCAGTTGCTCTCATTCGCAAGCGCCTTGATGTTGTCGAGCTCAGGCTGCGCGGCGAGGAGAATCGGTGAATTCTTCCAGCGCTCGTGCGCGTCTTCACAATCCAGCAGGGGGACCTTTTTTTTTGATTCAACAGAAATGGAGCGCTGGCTGCGCCGCCAGGAGCGGGAAATTTCTTCCCTGACCGGTTCGGCTTCCCGCGTGCTTGCCTCACCTAGAACGCGTTGCCGCCAAGCACGCTCGGCCTTTTTGCGTCGCTCTAACAGTGTTTTTACGGGCAGTGGAGCCATCGATCATATGCCTACAAGTGCATTGAACCTTTATTCAACCCTGTTGCAGTTATCGTGGTCAGTCCTTTGTTAATGCAAAGGAACGTGAATGGTGTTGAGTATCATTCGCACAAATCCAGACAAATTGCAATAGCAGGAGGATCAATGATTTACGCAAATCCAGGCACCGACGGTGCAGTCATCAACTTCAAGGAGCGTTACGACAACTTCATTGGCGGTGACTGGTGCGCACCGGCCAATGGCGAATACTTCGACAATATCTCGCCGGTCAACGGGAAAGTGTTCAGCAAAGCCGCGCGCTCGGATCAAGCGGATATTGACAAAGCGCTGGACGCCGCGCACGCGGCTTTTCCGGCCTGGTCCAAGACCTCGGTCGCCGAACGGTCCAACATAATGCTGAAAATCGCCGACCGAATGGAGCAAAACCTCGAAATGCTGGCGGTCGCCGAGAGCTGGGACAATGGCAAGGCCGTGCGCGAAACGCTGGCGGCGGATTTACCTCTGTGTATCGACCACTTCCGCTACTTCGCCGGGTGTATTCGTGCCCAGGAAGGCACGATGGGCGAAATCGATCAAAATACCGTCGCCTACCACTTTCACGAACCTGTCGGCGTGGTCGGCCAGATCATTCCGTGGAATTTCCCGATGCTGATGGCCACGTGGAAGCTGGCCCCGGTTTTGGCCAGCGGCTGCTGCACGGTTCTCAAACCGGCCGAACAAACACCGACTGGCATTATGGTGTTGATGGAATTGATCGGCGATCTGATTCCCGCTGGAGTCGTCAACGTGGTCACCGGTTACGGCAAAGAGGCGGGCAACGCGCTCGCCACCAGTACCCGAATCGCCAAACTCGCGTTCACGGGCTCAACCGCCACAGGCACGCATATCCTCAAATCAGCGGCTGAAAACATTATTCCCTCCACCGTCGAGCTGGGCGGTAAATCACCCAACGTCTTCTTTGAGGATGTGATGGACCAGGAGGATGCCTTCGTTAACAAATGCCTCGAAGGTGCCGTGCTTGCATTTTTGAATCAGGGCGAGGTGTGTACCTGTCCGTCGCGCATGCTGGTGCAGGATTCAATTGCCGATCAGTTCGTTGGCAAAATGATCGACCGCGCGATGCAAATCAAGAGCGGCAACCCGCTCGACACCGACACCATGATTGGTGCACAGGTCTCGCAAGCGCAGTACGAAAAAATCCTGGGTTACATTCAGATTGGCCAGCAAGAAGGCGCTGAAGTACTCATGGGTGGCGGAGTTAAAGCCGTGGGTTCCGACTTTGATCAGGGCTACTACGTCGAGCCAACACTGCTCAAAGGCAGCAACTCGATGCGCGTGTTTCAGGAAGAGATATTCGGGCCGGTCGTCTCATTCACCACGTTTAAAGACGAAGCCGAAGCCCTGGAACTTGCCAACGACACGGTATTTGGTCTCGGTGCGGGTGTTTGGACTCGCGACATGAACCGTTCGTATCGCATGGGCCGTGGAATTGAGGCCGGTCGCGTTTGGACAAACTGCTACCACCTGTATCCCGCGCACGCGGCGTTCGGCGGCTACAAGAAATCCGGCGTGGGTCGAGAAACGCATAAAATGATGCTCGACCACTACCAGCAAACCAAGAACATGCTGGTCAGCTACGACATCAACCCGCTCGGTTTTTTCTAGGTGTAAAAAAACCAATCCGAGCAGGAATCTTCGATCAGGGCGCGCGGCGATTAGCCGCGCGAATTCACAATTTTAGAGCCGATTTTATTTCGAAGCGCGGTAAGCAATTACCTCGGTTTCGGTTAACAGATTCTCGTAGCACAAATTTTCGAGCGGTATGCCGGTCGAAGCCGGGCCAGGTTTGCTGAAATAAGACGAGCGAATATTCACGCTGGCGTGCAGCGTATCGCCATCCCGATCAGGGTCGTTAACCCCTTTGTACCAGGTGTTGAGTTTCAAGATATCGTTATTGTCGGCACCGAATTCAGCCAGCACTTTTTCAACATTTTGCATACTGCGCGCGGTTTGCAAATCCAGGCTGTGCGGATCGATGATTTCCGCGGTCTGATCCATCGACACCTGTCCGCCGACAAACATATAGTCCCGACACTTGAGACCATGCTTGAACGGAAGATGCACCGGCCAATCCCAATGCCCCTCGGGCCACGCGCGGTGTTTGTCGATTCGCGACCCATCCCCGGCGAGCATCCCCCAACAGTCCGTGCTGATGCACACACCCTCGGCACCCAACGAATGCAGAGGCATACCGGTCGCGACGGGTCCCGGCTCATGGTAAAAATCGGCACGTACCTGCGCGCTTTGGCTCCACTCCTTTGCATTTGCACCGATCACAAACCAGTTGTTTAACTTAACCAGGTCGCGCCGGTCTGCACCAAATTCACCGAGGATTTTTTCGATTCTTTCAAGAGCCAAATGGGTTTGTTGCACGCTGTCGTTCGGATCCGCGATTTCTCCGCATGCCGCCTGCGCGGTCGTGCCGCCAAGAAAAATGAATTCTCCTGAGCGCAGCGCCTGACTGAACCCCTCGCTTACTGGGCCGTAGTCAGAATTGTTCACGTAGTGTCTTGCACCTTTATCGTTGACACCGACGGCATCAATTTCAACCATCGTGCCGGGATAAAAGAAGTGCGTTAACGGCACCATCGCCACCACGGGCATATTGCGCGTATCGAGGATTTTTGCGATTTCTGTTTTGTACGCCTGTTGATCAACCGAACCATTATTGACATAAAAAACCGTGAGCTTGGTGAGTTGTTCGATGTCACTGCCGAGGTCTGAAAAGATCGATTTAATGTGCTTGATCGCCGCCGCCGTTTGTTTGGATAAATCGCCGGGATTGCAGACCTCACCCTTATCTATTAAATCCGCCTGGCCACTGGTAAAAATCAGGCCGCCTTGCATCACCCCCATGCTGTAGGGAATGTCGACGGCAAGTGACCAGTGACCGTCTGGATACGACGCTACCCGGTTCATGAGTCGTCCTTTTCCGTTCCCTTATCCCCGTTCTCGGTTTCCGATTCATGCCACGGCAGCGTATTCGTTATCGCGGTTATGGCGCGGTCGACTTCACGCCGCGCGGCGCTGTACAAACCCGAACCGGTAAACTGCGTTCCCGGCATCGGAACAAACGGTTGTTTTTCATCCGCGCGCAGTGCAACACGAACGCTCTGTCGATACATTATGTAGAGACACAAAAACGTTAATATAATCGAGATAGTTGTAAACATTCCGACCGGCCCCACCCTCCCCATGACCTGACCTGCGACAATCGGCCCAACGATCGCACCTGCGCCGTATACGACTAAAACACCGCTGGCGACACTCACCATACTGCCTCCGGATGCCGCGGCGTTGTCGGCAATGTGCGACGTGCTGATTGAATAAAGCGTGTAGAAAGTGCTCCCGTACACGACGCCCAAAATAAACAGCGGAAGGAATCCGTATTCATCTATATGCCCAATCGCATACGCCAGCAACCCGCTGCTAATCAAGGTTAAAAAAGCAACGATGAGTAAAACCCGGCGGCGGTCGAAGCGATCTGACATTCTGCCGATTGGCCATTGCAACAGCAGACCACTGAAAATCAGACAAAACATAAAAATCGAGGTGCCACCGAGCGACATTCCCACCTCGCGCGTGAACACCGGGCCGAGACCGTTGTTCGTCGCCGAAATCCACCCCGCACAAAATGCGCCGAACACGCCCACAGGTGAGAGTCGAAACAACTGCCCGAGCTGAACTGGCCCCGGTGTAGGTGGCGGCGGTGCCTTGGCACGCGTCAGTAAAATCGGTATCAGTGCGAGCGAAAAAATAATCGACACCAGACTGAAGAGTTGGAATTCGCCCGGATCGGCCAGTGGCAGCAAGAACTGCCCGCAGCCTGCGCCGAGGTAGTTCGTAATCATGTAAAACGAGAGAAGCTGCCCGCGCATGCTGCTGTCTGCACGCTGGTTGAGCCAGCTTTCTGTAATCATGACCAGACCGGCCATGCAAAATCCCGCCAGCATACGAATCACCATCCACGCATAGGGGTCAAGCCAGATCACGTGAAGTAGCGCAGAAATTGACATCACCGATGCGAAGCCGGCGAACGCGCGAATATAACCGGCGACGCCAACAAAGCGGACGGCGTAACGCGCACCGAGAAACAAACCGAAGAAGTAACAGGCAACGATTATCCCTGTTATGTCTGTGGTAAATCCTTCGATTGTCGTGCGCACACCAAGCAACGTTGAAAATAAACCGTTGGCCATAATGAACAGGCCAAAGCTGAGGAGAAGCGCGGCGACCGACTTGATCGCCACAAACATTGAAGGACGCGGTTCCATCGTGGTCACGCTTGCGGTCTGCCCCCGGTTTTCTTTGCCTTTGCTGCAGCCGCGCGCTGGCGACGAATCTCTTTCGGATCTGCGGTTAGCGGACGGTAAATCTCGATCCGGTCTCCGTCTTTCAAAACCGATTCAAGATCGACGCGCTTGCTGAATATACCCAGAGACAAATTCGTCAAATCGATCTCAGGAAAGATGTCAGCAATGGCGGATTGAAAAACCGCATCGCGCGCGGTAGTGCCCTGGGGTACTGAGAGTTCCACGATCTCCTGCCGTTCAGGATTCGCATAGGCTACTTCAATTGAGACTTGGGTCGGGGGCACAAGGTGGCTTTGCAGTGCGCGATTACCTGCGAGTTATATGCGATGCAACTGCGCTGCGCAATAGCCAGACGCACAAAAGCGTTACACGACCACTGTCGTTAGTCGCATCCGCCGTCCACGACTACTTCAACACCTCCGGTGGCGAGATCGTACAGGAGTCCGTGTACCTTGATTGACGGCGGCACCACGGCGAGTGTTTTCACGGCACTGACCTCCTCTATGACCGCCTCGCGGGGATCAGCAAACGTTTTTAAGCGAGATCGCCAGGCGTCAATCGATGAGAGATTAGTCTGCTGATTCAAAATAGCCTGCTGATTATTACCGACCGAATTTTTTAGGTTTTCGAGAATGGCGTCGGTTTTGTTGTGCGCCAGGCAACAACCGCAATCAGTGTGCATCAAAACGGCAATCTCCTTGATGCCAGCGAGATGGATACCAATCGTGAGTGACCGTTCATCCAACCGCGCGCCAACTGTTCGAATCACACGCACGGGACTGTGCATTTTTCCCTCAGTCGAGAACCCACCAATCCCGATAGCGTCAAGATTAACGCGCGGGTCCATGCAGGTGATAACCGCGTAGGGACTCGGTTGTCGCTCAACCGGAATCGATTCCCGGTTAACTCGCGAAACAAACGCGGAATTGCTTTTTTCTATCTCTCGCAGCCAGCTCATTATGCGCCTCCAGTAAACACACTCTCGCCAGAAATGACGGTTGCGTAACTGGATACCAGTTCGAGCTGACTCTAAGTCAAGCGCTTTTTATGTCGCCAAGCGGCCCGCCTTTATTGCACAGCGCGATCTTTTCGTCGATGCGCTCAAGATGTCTGTGCATTTCCTCAATCTGTGTGCATACCACGTTTCTATGCTCGACAAGCATTTCGGAACGCTGCTTGATCGTGCTGTCGCCTTTGGTGCGCAACACCGCGAAGCGACGAATTTTCGCCAGCGGCATATTGGTCGCTTTCAATCGCTGGATAAATTTAATCCAGACGATATCTCGCTCAGAATAGTCTCGATGACCGGAGCTGTTTCGCGCAATGTTGATAAGAAGTCCGATGTCTTCGTAGTAGCGCAAGGTGTACGCGCTTAGCCCGCTCAGTGCTGCTGCAGTTTTTATGTTCAAGAATTTTCCCGCCGTTGCCAAGGGGTTAATACAAAGCAAGAAGCTTTTCACTATCCCTGCGTGATGATCGCTGTGCCGGTAACCGCAAGAACTGCGGCTATGATGCCACCCGTTCGCGGACGTTTGCCAGTCGCGGCCCAGAGGATTATCAACAGAAAAATCAAACTGGTCGACGACAGCGTAGTCGCGACGCCCACCTCGGTGCCTTTTAGTGCAAACAAGAGCAATGTCATACCCAGGCCCATCGCCAGCAGACCGCTCGCCGCGGTTTGTAAAAAAACTTTGGCCGTCAACGGATTAGTCGCGCGTACATGCCGACTCGGCAACAACAAAAGCAGGTAAAAACACAGAACGGCGAAACCCACGCGTACGGTAGTGACCGAGACAAGGTCGGCGTTTGCGAGCAACGCCGGTTTTGCCAGGACTGCGCCCAGCGCCTGACACGCGGCTGCAAAAATGCCAATACAAACGGTTAACGCAAGTGAGCCCTCGGTGTGTTCGTAAACCGAGGGTGACTTTTCACTGTAGGCAATCGCAAGCAACACGCCTGCAACCACCAGGCCGCAACCCAGAATGATCAGGGCTGACAGGAGTTCGCCCAGATAAAAATAGCTGATCAAGGCACTGATAGGGCCGTTGGTTGCAATCAGCATTGCGGTTCGGCGCGGCCCGATTCGACGCATGACAATAAATTTGACGCCGTCGCCCAGAAAAATCCCGACGAAGCCGGAAATGGCCAGCAGCTCAATGTGACCATAGGTTGTGTGGAGCGTGCCACGCGCCAGAACCACCAGTGAAAAAACGACAAATACGATGAGCATGCGCAATCGCGTGTACGCAATCGCGCCTAAATGAGAGTTGGGTGCAGCCGCCAGAAAACTACTCATCGCCCAACAAAACGCTGTTGAAAGCGCGGCGATATGATAAAGATCCATACTCGAATAATTTGATTCTAAGAACGGACAGAGTAGCAGTTAAGGTTAGGTTTAAGTCAAACACCCCGGGACAAACGCACCACGTGATAAAGCGATGATCAAGCTGGAGCGTTCTTCACATCCGCCATTACGCTGAGTTGCGCATAATCAATTGCCCGGGTACAGCGTTGTTCCACGCGTGATAGTGACCGCACACGTCCACCCGCAGCGGAATCGATCGCCAGTCACGCACAAAACTTCTTGATAGCGGCTGTGAAATGCCAGTGTTCGAGTTTGCCCAAAGCGACGCTGCTGTCGTCGATTCGATATTCCCGCGCTTTAACAAAAAGGTCACAGCCTACTTTTCGGTTGACTGATACGTCGGGTCTAATTGTAGCGGGCCTTCTCAGGAAAAATCCGCCGCACCCCACCGCGCGGGTTGTCCTGATCGCCGTCACGGCGCGGAAAAAGGTGAAAGTGGCAGTGGAACACCGACTGCCCTCCGCTCGATCCCATATTCGTTCCGAGATTGAAGCCGGTGATGGTCGGGTCTTCGGTCATCAGGCGTTCACGCGCGCGTTGGGTCAGTTCGTTAATCGCCAGCACTTCGTCTGGTGTCAGGTCAAAATACGTCGGCGCATGGCGTTTGGGGATAAACAGGCAATGCCCTTTCACTACGGGGTGGTTGTCGACCAGGCATAAGGCGAGTTCATTTTCGTGGAGAATTTCTTCTGATTTCGGCTGACAGAAGAAGCACTCGCTGAAGGTCAGCTCCGGTGTTTGCAGCACGTTGCTATGGGGTGTGTTTGCCATGCTAAAACCCTTAAACGAATAGGACATCGTATCGTTTTTTCGCTAGCCCGTCCTGCCTGATTGGTCTGAACAATAACACCCGGACGCCCAAAGTCACCTATCGCGACGTTAGAGCAAAAAGAGCGAAAAAGACGACCCAAATCAGCATCTTAAATGTGCGCATTTGCCTCGCTGATCAAGGAGCACATTATGCCTTGATGCCTTATTGACAAATACTTTCCGCTGCTTTAAAAAATCAGAAAGCCTGATAATTAAAACGAATCAACCGCAGCAGGTTGACAGGCATTGAAGGGGTGAGTGGGAGAAAAACAGAAGCGCTATGGGGCCGATTAAAAAGGCATCCTCCAAAAACGGCGCTGTTTTTCTTTATCCCGAACCTTCAACCACAAAGCACGACGTACCGATGTTAGTACACGTCTTGTGCTTTACACGTCCGTCGCGTTAGAAACGTACGAAAATTAAAAAGCGATAACATTTTTATCAAAATAACAAGATGGAGTTGCACAACTATACGGTTCAGGAACGCTGCTTACCTAAAACAAACGTTCTAGTGTTTGCAGCAAAAATGTATCGACGTGCATTCATACGATGACAGAACAAAACGCCAGCGTGGATATCAAACCCGGCAGCCATGAATTATCCCTTCAGCCCGTTTTAAGTGCGCTACCCTCGTTTGAAGCGGCAGCCCGCGCCAAGAGCTTCACGAAAGCGGCGCATCAAATCAGCCTGTCGCAGCAGTCGGTCAGTCGATTTGTCTCAAACCTCGAAGAGTATCTGGGGGTTCAGCTATTCGTCAGAAAGCACAACAAAATACAGCTCACCGATGAGGGTGAAAAACTTTATCGCTACACAAACAAAAGTCTGAAAAGTCTCCACTATGCGATAAACGAAATGAAAACCTGTAGCAGCCTGACTATTCACTGCACCCACGGTTTTTCATTTTTCTGGATGCTGCCTCGCCAGCGAAAAATTCAGTCTGTTTTTCCAGATATGGATATAGGCGTTGTCTCATGCGATAAAACCACTGGTGATGACGTTCTCCCTATTGAGGGTCGCGTTATACGTGTAAACCTGAAAGACACCCGATACGCCCCGAATAATTCTCATCTACTGTTTCGAGAGGAGGTGTTCCCCGTATGCTCCCCGATTCTTGCGAACCGATTAAAAATCGATAAACGAAAACTCATCCCTCATGACTTGACGAAATTGCCATTGCTAAATGAGAAGAGTAAGGAAGCCGTTGGTCTTGACTGGAAAAAATGGTTTGAATTTCACGGTATCAACATACCTAAACAACCACCCCCTGTGATCTACAATCACATCAATAACATCAACGATGCGATCGCCGGAAGAGGCATTACTCTCGCGTGGTCAGGTTTGGTGGATAATTTCCTGGACAACGGCACGCTCATCGAACTCTACGGCATGCGGGCAACATCGGATAACGCGTTTTACCTGAACGTTCCACCGGATAGTGAATTTTTAACCGACTTTGCAGAGACATTTATTGAAGAGCTTGCATAAGTTTTCAGCACGCATTCACGTTTCGATTTCAAAAAATTCAAGCCCGGCAATTTTAAACTCGCACTTAACCGCAAGTTGTTAAGAGTATACAGATTTCCATTTTCACCAAAGTCTGTAAGCCAGCAAATCAGCGCTCGTATCGCAAAATCGATCACACAGTTCTTTTGCACTAGCACCACAAATATTTGTGGAAAACAAAAATAAACCAGTTACAGATCACGGTTTAGTACAAAACAATTTTGTGGCGAAACAGAAAAAGTTTGTCACTAAAAATAAAAGTTTAAAAAAAGTAAGAATTTAGCGCCGAGCACTTGAACGAAGCTTGAATGTTTTCAAGTCTTCCAGCAGCCTGAATAGGAGGAACTAGAAGCGGCCAGTGAAACTGGCAAGCCATCTTGCCATACAGCCGCGTTGACAAGGGATGTCATTGTTAGCAACAGCATAACACTAAAGAGGCAGGACAATATGAAAACAAAAGGCACTGTGTTCTGGCATAAGACCAGATTTATTCCCCGCAACTTTGAACTCAATCGACGATTCTTTGAGAGCACGAAGAGTTCAACAAGTGATATTGAAAACAACGATAAAAAAGAGGTGACTAACAATGTCTTATAAGATGATCGACAATGGATACAGTTCTTATGAATGGTGGTGGAGAGGCACCTACCCAATAGAGGACTACTATTACTACCGTGATTGGAATTTCGGTAATAGTGGTAAAACACGAACGTTTAATTACGATGACAAAGTCACAGAGCTTGATTTTTGGGGCGATATGTGGGGTAAGGATTACCCAAATGTGTATGCGAACTTTGGCGATCAAGCCGATTTTTTTGATATGGAAGCTGATTTCGAGGGTATCGATGAGCTTGATCTCCATGTTGACTTGGGTGATGGTGACAATTATTTTTATTTTCGGTCGGAGGCACGCGCTGGTGGCGGCGGAACAGGGGAGTCTTTTGTATACGTCGATTCCGGTAATGGAGACGACTACGTTTACTTTGATACGGATGATTCTGATTCAAGATTTGACATCAATATTACAGGTGGCGATAACTACATTCAAACCAATTATCGCGGCGCAGGCGACATCACCACCGGCGGTGGTGATGACTACATTGTTCACAACGCAAATGGATACCTTAACGTTAACGCGGGAGACGGTGATAACACAATCATAGCGAACGGTACCCGTTATGCTGATGACACAATTACTAGCGGCAGTGGAGACGACATAATCTACGCGGGCAAAGGTACCGATACGATCGATGCAGGCGGCGGTAATGATTACATTGATATCGGTGATTTTGGCGATGGCGTGGAAGAAGTTACCTTGGGTGCAGGCGCCGACACTTTGTACCTGACCGGTACAAACACAACAACAACTTACGACAGTTCCTTTACCGACGGTTGGAAGTCATGGTCATCGTCTGTTGGAGCCTGGCAGGCGCAAAATTTCGGAATGACCTTGGTCAGCGGTATGGTAGCCGGTACGGCCATAATGAAAGCCAATCCGATACTCGCAGCGCTGTATTCAAATGCCGCCGGTTATGCAAGCTGGATGGTCTGGAAGGCGATTGGTGACGCCATGAGCAACAACAACAAAGATGGTGGCTATACAACCTCTGTGACCAACGCCGATGACAATTCGGCCTTTGTTGAAGTCCACGATTTTGACGTGCGTGAAGACTCGGTCATTCTGCCAGTCTTGTACCAAAACAAAACGGTTATGAGTACTGTGGCCGGACAGGAGGCTCACTTCGATTTGCCTGGATCTGAAAACACCTCCGCTACTTATCTTAAAATGAAGCTTGATTCAGTGGCGCTTAGCGATTTTCGCACCGCCATCGACCTGAGCGGCACTGTTAGCAACGATGTTATAGCCGCCAGTGTATGGGAAAACATCTTCACCAGCATCATGTGGTTTATAAAACCCGATGAATCGAACAGCAATCACGATGAAGATGTGATTGCGTTTATGGGTTCTGATCCTGATAGCTACGACGAAGATTCATCCGACGTGCTTGATATAACCGGCAGCGACGACGACAACAACAACGTGCAGGTGCATTTTGATAATATCTTGACTCAAGATGACTCGCACTTTGGGATGCTGGGCGGGAACTTCGGCTACAGCATACTGCTAAGTGAAGCCCCCTATGCGATGGGTTCGAATAATATGGACGTGTTCGAATTGAGCGCCGTTGCTGATGACCATGACAAGTATTATGTTGCGGGTTTTGATGGCGATGACTACCTCAAGTGGACGCAGTCAGATAAAACGCTTGTGTTTAACGGCGGAGATGGCAGCGATACGATCGATTTTTCCGACTTTTACGATTCTTTCACTAACGATAACAACAATGTTGAATTTGACGACGGATTGCATATCGACCTGACCAACGATTTTGTCACAGACCCTGGCAACAACCAGCAGACATACGATGGATCCATCTACGCCGCAGGAGACGCGCATTTCATCATCAGCAGCGTAGAAAACGTTTACGGCACCGCTTATAACGACACCTTCACCGGGTCTAACGATAACAACTGGTTTGCAGGTATGGGTGGCAATGACACCATCGATGGGGGATATGGGATAGACACAGTCTATATTTCCAGCACCGATACCATCACAGCCGATTCACATAACTATGAGTTCAACTATAACTCCGCAACCGGGCAGGGAGTGGTCACCCACAATAACGATAGTTCCAGTGACGTCACAGCCAGCAATGTCGAGTTCTATCAATTCGAAGTAGATGGAGAGGACGTTCGCTTCGCCTTTGTTGATCCCTCATCGCATCCAATGGGTTCCCAGGTGGCTGTCTATGCACTTGGCGCATCCACCAATTTCGAAGGCGCTAATGAAAACGACATGCTATTCGGCACCGAAGGCGACAACAAAATTTTCGGCAGAGGCGGTGATGACATTTTTATCGGTGCAGGCGGTGATGACGATTTGCGCGGTCATACATCGAGTGGCTCAAGCAGCGATGATGGCGATACCGCCTACTACTTTGGCGGCGTTGCCGAGTTCCTGATTTATAGAGACTCAAGCGATTCTCGACTTACAACCGACGTTATTGACAACAGCACGTCTTACTATGACGAAGGTACCGACATTGTCAGGGATATCGAGTACCTGGCGTTTAGCGACGGCGCCGTAATCGACCTCACAGGGTCAGGCCGCATTTTTTACGGCACCACTGATGCCAGCAATAATAAAGGCACCCAAAATGCTGTCATATCAGACTGGATTTTCGGCAACGCTGGCAATGACACACTTACCGGTTTCGGTGGTGACGACCATTTGATAGGGGGTACCGGCAACGATACGATCTACGGCAATTGGTCCGGAGCTAGCGGCACAGGTACCGATACCGCCTATTATGCGGGCAGCGTCGCTGAATACCTGGTAGAGCTTGACGAAAGCTCCTCCTCACTCTCCACATCTGTCATTCACAACAGCGGCGCCGCCTACGATGAAGGAACTGATCAACTGATGGACATAGACTTCATTCACTTTGGCGACGGCGTCGTAATGGATCTTCACCTGTCTGGATCTATTAATTCAGGATCTACATCAGGCTCCAACAACAACGGAGAGACGAACGATGACTGGCGGTTTGGTAACGCTGGGGACGATACCGTACGCGGCCGTGAAGGTGACGACCATCTTGTGGGCGGCACTGGCGACGATGACATCTACGGCGATGACGAGTTTGCAGTTGGTGTTAATACGGGCTTCGATACCGCTTATTACGCGGGCAGTGTTGCTGAGTATGTATTGGATGCCACACCTACCACATTGGCTGATATTACGATTACGGATGGCGCTACCAGCGACTACGATGACGGTACCGACCAGTTGTATGACATCGATAACATTCACTTCGGCGATGGCGTCATCATTGACCTGAACAGCTACACCATGAAGACAGACGACGGCACTGGCGGCGGAACTTTTTCGGGAGACAGTAGCAACAACTGGGTGTTTGGAAACGCGGGTAATGACGCCATTCGCGGCGGAGGCGGTAACGATCACATAGTCGGAGGCACAGGTAACGACACTATTTACGGGCACTGGGAAGGCAATGCCGATGATAGTGGCGCTGAGGACACCGTGTACTACGCAGACGTACTCGCCAACTACGAAATCAGCGTCGGCCATTCGTCACTGAACGGGGAATTCCGCCCTTGGGCCACGATTACCGACACCAACACACTTGGTACGGATAATTTTGACGAAGGCACCGACAAGGTCTGGGACGTCGACTACTTTGTGTTCGACGGTCACACCTACACCTATACCGATCTGGCGGGAATGTTTGCCTAAGCATTCCACCCATTAGGTATTCGCCATTTAAAAAGGGTCGGCGCTCAGCCGACCCTGATTTTTACCCCACTACCGGCAAACCTTATCCCCCAGGGCGCTCTTGATCGCTCATAGCCAACCAGAGCGGAGTTTGCCGCAACCGTCGAGGCTTACTATGAGTGAAAAAGAACCAGAACTAACCAACTCTGAACCGTCGGCACATACCGCTGCCGAACCACCACAACCGGCGCATCGTGTACGAATTAATCGCGCGCGCATGACCACCACCTACGCCAACGGTTTCTTTCCCATCAACACTGCCGAAACGCTGTTCCTTGATTTCGGCGCAAGCACATCGCCAGAGTCAAGCGGCACCGTGAGTGAACCTGCCACAGTCAATGTAGGGGTCGACACCCGTGTAGCGATGACTTTTCAGACCGCGAAAAAACTGGCGATTGTGCTCGGCAATATCCTCAACTCTTACGAAAGGACGCATGGCGAGATTACGCAGCGTGCGAACAATTCGGCTGCGGGCAACGCATCATCGAATACGCATGTTCGATTCCCGAATGCAGGGGATAGTCTGATATGAACGCGCAGGCACAAAACTCAAAACCCTCTCTACCGGCTGTATGTCGGGTACGTGAGGCGCTTAAGGCGTCACGCGGCGCATTGGTGATCGTCGGTGGCTTCAGTTTGGTGGTTAATCTACTGATGCTGACGGCACCGATGTACATGCTACAGATTTACGACCGGGTACTGTCGAGCCGCAGTGAAGAAACTCTGCTTGCTCTCACCGTGCTTGCGGTCGGGCTGTTAGTCTGCATGGGCGTGCTCGAAGTGCTGCGCTCGCGCATGCTGGTGCGCATCGGCGCGCATCTCGATCAACGCCTCAACCGCCCTGCTTTCGAGGCGCTGCTTAAGGGGCGATTATCCGGAGCGGGTACAACGCCAACGCAGTCGTTGACTGACCTTGACTCCCTGCGCCAGTTTCTATCCGGTCAGGGGCCGTTAGCGCTGTTCGATGCGCCGTGGATACCGTTGTATCTGGCGCTGCTCTACGCCATGCATCCCCTGCTGTTTGCCGTGTCACTCGGGGGAGCGCTGGTGCTGTTCACCGCGGCGCTGTTAAACGAAATTCTCACCCGCAAGCCGGTGCTCGCCGCCGGCCAGCAAAACGCACTGGCCCGACGCTACGCCAGCAGCAGCCTGCGCAACGCGGATGTAATCGACGCGATGGGCATGGGCAAACGCTTGCAGGATCGTTGGCATCAGCAGCACGAGACCGGATTGGCAACGCACGTAACGGCGGCCGAGCGCGGCGGTAGTATCAGCGCGGTGGCGAAAACCCTGCGCATGAGCCTGCAAATCGCCATATTGGGTGTCGGCGCAGGCCTGGCTATCGAGCAGATCATCACCCCCGGCGTGATGATTGCCGCGTCGATTATCATGGCACGTGCGCTGGCCCCTGTGGATCAGTCCATCGCTCACTGGCGCAGTTTTGTTAACGCGCGCGCCGCCTACCAACGCCTTGGTGAACTGCTCGCCCCACTGCCGATTGCGCAGGAGCATACGCAGCTACCGGCACCTGTTGGTCGTCTAAACGTCGACGGTGTGTTCGCAGGGCCGCCGGGCAGTCAGCTAACCGTTTTGCAGCAGGTTTCGCTGACTTTGGAACCCGGTGAAGCGCTTGGCGTGATTGGCCCTACGGCTTCCGGAAAGTCTACCCTCGCCCGCTTGTTGGTCGGCGTCTGGTCACCGCGAATCGGCTCGGTACGACTTGACGGTGCCGAAATTGCAGACTGGCCCAGCGACGAGCGCGGAAAGTACATCGGTTACATGCCACAGGACGTAGAGCTGTTTGCCGGCAGCGTGGCGCAGAACATTGCGCGCTTCGAACCCGATGCTGACTCCACGGATATCGTTAACGCCGCGCTACAGGCCGGCGTGCACGAATTGATTTTGCAATTGCCCGATGCCTACGAGACCGATATTGGCGAAGGTGGTGCGATTTTGTCCGGCGGTCAGCGCCAGCGCATTGGTCTCGCCCGTGCCCTGTACCAACAACCCGCGCTGGTGGTGCTCGACGAACCCAACGCGAATCTCGATGCCGAAGGCGACGCTGCGCTGGGGCAGGCAATTGAATCCCTTAAAGCTGCCGGCAGCACAGTGGTCGTCATGGCACATCGACCCGGCGCAATTGCTGCGGTAGACAAATTGCTGGTACTTAAACAGGGGCGCGTCGAGTTGTTCGGTCCCAAGCAGGCGGTGCTGGCCCAAATCGCAGCGAACAGCGATGCGGGCCATGTTCGACCGGTTCCGTCAGCAAACAGAATCAGCCCAAACGCTACCGCGGAGGAGTCAAACGATGGATAAAAATAACCCTGCTGAGGTAACCGCCGCTGCACCTGAATCCCGTCTCAAGCTTCCGTTAAGCGGTTTAATTTTATGCGGCGTTTTCGTCGCGATCTTTATGCTCGGTGGGTTTTCGGTGTGGGCGTCGGTCGCCAAATTGTCCGGCGCGGTTATCGCCCCCGGCGTGGTGAAAGTCGATTCCAACCGCAAGACCGTGCAACATCTCGAAGGCGGAATCGTCTCGGAGCTGTTGGTTACAGAAGGCGATCGGGTGAGCCAGGGGCAGTTACTCGTCCGCCTCGACACGACGCGCACCGAAACCGAACTTGCGGTTATCAACGGCGAACTCAACGCGCTTGAAGCAAGATTCTCGCGCTTGAACGCAGAACAGCTTGGTCACCGGGAGATTGCATTTCCCGAACGATTGCTGACGCAACAGCAAAAACCGGAAGTTGCCGATTTGCTCGAAGGGCAGCAGCGTTTGTTCGACGCGCGTCGCGACAGTTTCCGTGGAGAGATCGAGCTTCTGAAGCAAACGATCGAACGCTACCACGAGAGCATCGGGGGTTTGACGGCGCAGGTTGAGGCCAAGGCAACAATCGAAGCCTCGTATCGCAAGGAGCTCGTTGATTTCCGAAGTCTGTACGAACAGGGAAGCATGCCGATTACACCGGTGCTGAGTCTTGAGCGTTCCGTGGCTACTATGCAGGGCGAATCCGGTGAGCACCTCGCCGAGATTGCGGCAGCGAAGAAGGCCATCAGCGAGACAGAGCTGAAAATTCTGCAACACCGCAAAGATTTCAGGGAGTCTGTGGAAAATGAGCTTTCGCAGCTACAAACAGAAATCCACACACTTAGCATGCGTCGGGTTGCCGTTCGTGATCAGCACAGGCGCACCGAAATTCGAGCGCCGCAAGCAGGGGTCGTACTCGATATGGCAGTGCATACAACCGGCGGTGTAATCGCTCCGGGCGAAAAACTTTTGGACATTGTGCCCGAATCCGACAGCCTGGTTATCGAGTCGCGCATTGCAACTGACAGCATTGAGCGAGTCCGGATCGGATCGGACGCTGTTGTGCGCTTGAGCGCTCTCGATGTGCGTTCTACTCCGGAATTGAACGGAACCATCGTTCGCGTGTCAGCCGATAGCTTGGTCGATCAGTACACCGGTATTCCCTACTACAACGCGCGATTGCAAATTCCGGCTGCAGAACTCGATCGGTTAAACGGGATCGTGCTCGTACCTGGCATGCCCGCAGAAGTGTTTATCAAAACCACAGAGCGCACACTGGTTCAATACCTCACCCGACCGCTAACGGACAGCGTGCTGCGCGCTTTTCGGGAGCGTTAATTTAATCCGTCGCTGTGACTCGATAGACGAGGGACATCGTACGTCTTACAGGAATCAACCTGCGCTCGCCGATCTGGCGGGCGCATTCTAATGCCATTCTCATACAAGCCTTTTTTCAGCCTATAAAAAGGAGTAATGAAATAAGCACAATGAACTTGATACAATTTGATTCCAGATCCAGCTCTTATAGTCGAAAGAGCTGGCGCGAAGAAGCCACCACCGGCTGTAATCGCAATTTAGCCAATTGTCACAAAAGGTGATTTATGAGCGAACAGAAGAATACCCGACCGGAAGTCCCAGAAGGCAAAGCGCGTTTTGTGGTCACTCGCCAGAAAAAACCGAATGAGAAAGGTTTTGTTGGCTACGAGACTGAATGGGAACCTTTCCATAAGGAAGTCCCGTACGAAACACCGAAGCGTCCGTAAGCAAACCAGGACGTATCAGTTAATAGGCACCTGCGTGGTGCCTTCAACGTCGGGGACATCCTCGACCTTGCCACCGTATTCGATCTCAGCTTCGCTGGCATCGCGCACCAGCAGAATCTCGAGTCTGAAAATTACCTCGCGCCCACACAGCGGATTGTTACCATCAATCGTGACCGTGCGACGATCGACGCGTGTCACGATAAAAGTCTTGGTCTGACCTTTATCGTTTTCCATCAGAATGGCAGTGCCAACTTCGTGATATTCCTCGGGCACATTTTGCTTGCGATCGGTAATCACTAAAGACTCATCGCGCGGGCCATAAATATCGTTGCAGTCAATCGGCACTTCGATAATTTCACCCGCAGCTTTACCTTCAAGTTCCTGCATTACCGAGGGTGCCAGCACTTCGTTTACCCCGTGCACGTAGCCAAGAGGAAACTCGACCTGGGTCAGTACCTTGCCTGACTTTTCATCAATCACTTTGTACGTCAATTCAACGTATTTACCATCCGCAACGATTTGATCGCTCATTTTTGAAATCCTCAAAAAATCGACGCGGCAAATATTTTCACGTCACCGCGCTCGTAGCCGATCACCATACGCCCGAGCCACTCGCCGGCTTTCTTTGTACTGCGCACGCGGAACAAACACGTCACATGTTCACCGCGGCGAATAAACCCGAGAAAATCGTACTCGGTCGATAAGCTTCGAGTCAGGTCGCTGTTGACAAACTGATGCCCAACCTCGACCTCGTTGAGTCCCAATAAAAGATCATACGAAAAATTGCGGATAAATTTGCCGTACTGCCCTTTGTTGGAGTACAGAATCAAATCGTCCCACATGGGAAATGCGATACCTTCCAACTCTTCGTCTGTGTGCTCGATTACATTCATGTTGTTTCATTCCAAACGAAAAAAGACCAACAAAACTGTTGATCTTTTTCGATCCGCCGAATGCGGAATTGATCCTCAATTTTCGCAATAACGTTACGCGATTGCTTTTTGCTTTTCCACAACGTTATCGGCCTCACTGTCGTCAGCATGGGCTGTTTGAGACTCTTCCTCAACGATGTGATAGAGCGGTGCTTTCTCCATCGTGTACTCACCTGTTTGCGGGTCACGGCGCGAAACAGTCAGCACGTGCCAGTCTTCATCGTTCAGCTTCATTGCATCACCACGATAGTAGTAACCGGGCCAACGGGTTTCCTTGCGGAATAAGGTGTGCTGAAGCACCGACTCAGACGCGCGATGGCGATGTTTCAACTCCCACGAACGCAATAGTTCGTGAATGTCTTTGGCCGCAACACACTCGAGATCCTCTTCCAGAATCTTGAGTTTTTTGAGGCCGATACTCAGCAGCTTTTCGTTGGTCATATAGTTGACCGACGCACCGCCGCCGTATTCGTCCATCAGTTTTTGCAAACGGTCGAGACCCTGGCGTGGATTGATATAGTTCGGATTCACATCTCCGGCGACAATCTCGTTTCGATAAATCTTGTAGTGCTCCATCGGCTTGAAGATTTCTGCCTTGCGGCGTGCGATCTGCTCGTCCGAAACGCGAATACCTTCGGCCTTGCCGTCGTCGATGTACTTGCACGCGGCCTTGGCTGCGAGGCGACCTTCGGTAAACGAGCCGGACGAGAACGCGTGCGGCGTTCCACCGACCGCGTCACCCGCGCCAAACAACCCCTCCACCGTGGTCATGCGGTTGTAGCCCCAGAAGTATTCATCCGGCGACACGTCTTCGGGGCCTGAGCACCACGCGCCACTCCCGGTGGCGTGCGAACCCATCACGTAAGGCTCCGAGGTCGTCAGCTCAGGGTTTTCGTATTTTGGATTCACGTCGGTCGCCGCCCACAGCACCGCTTGCCCCACCGTCATACCGAGGAAGTTGTGCCAGCCAATCTCCTCGAGATGCGGGTCCTGAAACGCTTCCATTGTCACCATGTGGATCGGGCCACGACCCGCGTTCACTTCGGAAATCAACGCGTGGTTACGCAGACAGGTCGGAATTGGGCGATGGGTGCGGTGCGAAACTTCAGGGTCGAGGTATTCTTTGCCGACCATTTCCTGCAACTCGGGAAACCACTTGGACTCGTATTCTTCGCCCATGCAGTTTTGCGTGTAGGTTTTAAGGTGCAAAAAGTACGCGCCGACCGGCCCGTAACCGTCTTTGAATCGAGCGAGGACAATGCGGTTTTCCATCTGCGTCATTTTCGCGCCCGCGTTGATCAGCAAACCGTAAGCAGAGCCCGAAGACCAAGGTGCATACCAAACGCGCCCCGCACCCTCGCCGACCGAACGCGGTCGGAAAATATTCGACGCACCGCCTGCAGCAACGATGACAGCTTTTGATTTAAAGACGTGATAATCGCCGGTGCGCACGTTAAAACCCACCGCGCCTGCAACCCGGTTTTCTTTGGCATCGTCCATCAAAAGGTGCGTAACGCAAATCCGGTTGAAGACCTGGTCTGCAGATTTTTTAGCCGCCTCCGCCACGATCGGCTTGTAAGACTCGCCGTGAATCATGATTTGCCAGCGACCTTCGCGCAGGTACGTACCCTTTTGCGGGTCGCGCATCAGCGGCAGTCCCCATTCCTCGAACTGGTGCACCGCCGAGTCAACGTGGCGCGCCATATCGAAGAGAAGATCCTCGCGCACCATTCCCATCAAATCGATGCGCGCGTAGCGCACATGATCTTCGGGATTGTTCTCACCGAAGCGGGTCCCCATGTAGCAGTTGATCGCGTACAAACCCTGCGCCACCGCGCCGGAACGGTCGATGTTCGCTTTCTCCGCGATAATGATTTTTTTGTCTTGTCCCCAATAGCGCGCTTCAAATGCCGCGCCGGTGCCACCGAGACCCGCACCCGCGACGAGGATGTCGATGTCGTCTTCGACGACTGTCTTGGGCGCACCCATTAGTAAGCCACCCCTGCTTTCATTTTCAGTCCGTTCGATTTGAGGGTGTGAATGTCGCCCTCATCCATGCGGATGTATTTCGGCTCGTTGTACAGGAGCTGACTGTCGCGCTGCTGCTGCGTAGGGCCCTGCACATCTTTGAGCTGCGGGATATGTTTGCCCCACGGTTTGGTCGTGATCGGCGCGAGCAGATTCATGTCCGTCTCGCCATTGCGCGATTTGATCCGCCATGCGATCACCCCTTTCTCTTCGTCGCGCAACACGCGAACAGAATGTCCGAGTGGTGCGAAGTCGGCGTAACCTCGGGCGTCGATCGCATTTTGCGGACAGGCTTTTACGCAGGAGTAGCACTCCCAGCACATATTGGGCTCGATGTTGTAAGCGCGTCGCGTGGTTTTGTCGATGTGCATGATGTCGGACGGGCAAATATCGACGCAATGACCACAGCCATCGCAACGAGTCATGTATACAAATGTTGGCATGATGATTCTCTAGCTAATTATTCGTTAAACACAGACCGGTTCGTGGTCTAAAAGTGATGCGAGGATTCGCGCTTGATCCCCAAACCCATGTACGGTGGGGTCTCACCCATGTACGTGGGAATGTCGGGATACTTGGCCTGCAATTCGGGATCGGTTAGATCACCGAGGTCAGGGAGATTCTCTTGCGACCCGTCGGCCTTGGTTATTTTCTTTTGCAGCGCGGCGGCGGGTTTAAAAAACATATGTGCGAATTTGGACCAAGGTACACCGCCGAACAACACTGTTGTCGCACCAACAAACGCGGTGAAGAAAATCCACCCCAGGACAGTGCCTTGAAACAAGGCCCAGAGCAGTGCAAATGTCGTGCAACCGAGCAGGGACAGGACAAACAAATCGGCCGGCATCAAACGCAGCGGTGATTGACCCTCCGCCGCAACGTCGGCGCGAATAAAAAACCAGAACCAGTAGCCGCCACCGCACACCGACAGCGCGCCAGCGTACCAGAGAAACGACCAAATACCCGGCGAGCTCACCGCCGGATCAATATGCCCGTAGACCATCGCGCAGGTCGACGCGACAAAGGCAATAAACCCGTACATCGTCAGCAGGTGCGCTATGCGGCGCTGCGGGTTGCAGAACTCGGCAGACGTTGCGACCTCAACCGCAAGTGTCTTGACCGCAAGAGCGGCGACCTCGCCGCCACCCACCTCTCGCCTTCCGCGGGACTTTGATTTTTTCCAGTTCTCGAAAAAGTATTGCGCGCTGCGCTTGTGCCACACGTCGAATAACGTGCCGCCGATCACGAGCAGAATCATGAGAGTGATGTAAAACTGGATGACGCCTGATGGGATGGTCGCCGACAGCTCGGCGAAGGGATTGCTGGACATAGTTTGGCTACTCCCCCGATATTTGAAAGTCATTCTCGGGCAATGATCAGGCTCATTCAACCCAGAATAAATTTATCGCTATATAAATATTCCTTTTACGCTATCAATCGTGGTTATTCATATGACAACGTAAAAATGCGCTAAAAAAGCTCGATTGAGCCCGAATCACTATCGAAAGTCGCCGGTTTTTGCGGTGGCGGCGGCGTTTTCTCGACATCACAAACCTTCGAGATTTTATCGATTGAGTGTTTCAGCGATTCAAAACTCAGCTCGATTGACTCCGATCGGCGCGTAATTTTATTGATCAGGCCGACGTGGGTATCAACCACGGTCAGCACTTCCTTTTCACGCTTGTCGCATACATCTATCTCATTAACGATGCCTCGCACGTCGTCCATCAAGCGGCTCATTGCGCTTTGTGCCTCGGATCCGATCGTGGCGAATTCTTTCTCAAAGGTCAGCATCGCGTGTTCCGTGAGTGCCAGAAGTTCTTCTTGAGTGTGTGCGATAAGCTGGTCTTTCTGGATCGTTTTGAGGCGCGCTTCGACCCCGTTGAGCAGAGTCGCGACCGTATCTTTCAGCATTCCGTAGCGTTCCTGATTCTCGATCGGCATGTTGCGCAAAAGACAGGAAATGTGCTCGTAATTAAAAACGGTGACCGCCTCGTCGCTTGCAATGCGGTGTTCCAGCCGCGTGGTTTCAATGTAGCGCGACTCGTCCTGCGTCATTTCATCGCCCGCGCTGTAACGTTTGATTTCGCCGTTGATGTAGGTGCAAACAACCGCTTCGAGCTCTTGACCCGACAGCACTCCCAGCAAGCTGTTAATCAATTCGGCATCGCTGGCAATCGAAAATGATTCCTCGATAAACAGCAGGATTGTGCCCAGGTCACTGGAGTAGTTCATCGCTTGAAAAGCAATGCTGCGGGATTCATCCAGTTGTTGCTTTAATGAATCAAGCTCGCTTTGGATGGTCATCGAATCCGCCCCGGTTTTTGAACAGGATAAACGCAGCGCACAGGGTGCGGAGGTTACGTGTGTGATGGCGAGTCTATCGACCGAAGCGAATCAAACTTTACTCGGGCGAAGGCCCGATAAGGCGAGTAAGCAAGGGGGTGAGCCCCGCCGCATTGCGGGGCTCGGAACGGTTAATTTAACTACCCAAAACCTCGACGATCGAGTCACGGGTAATTTCGACGATCTCTTCCAGAATCGACTCATCGGTGGTCAAGGGCGGCGCCAGGCAGATCACCTCGCTGCGCACGCGAGTCGTCATCTTGCGCGCCATCATCGCTTTGGTGAGCTTGGCGCCAAGCGCGAATTCCGGTTCGAACCAGGACTTGTCGGACTTGTCTTTGACCACTTCGACACCGCACATCATGCCCTTGCCGCGCACGTTGCCCACGTGCGGGTGGTCGTCGAGCGCGCTGTGCAGATCGTTGAGGAACTTCTCACCCTTGCTCGCAGCCTGACCCGGCAAGTCTTCGCGCTCGATGATATCGAGCGTCGCCAAGCCAACGGCGCAGCAGGTCGGGTGGCCACTGTAGGTGTAAGCGTGCATCCACGGTTTATCGATCTGGTTGAGAGTGGCGGCGATTTCATCGCTGATACCAATGCCACCCAGCGGGACCGATCCGGAGGTAATGGATTTGGCGAACTGCATCAAATCCGGCTGCACCCCGTAGTGCTCCAGACCGAACATTTTGCCGGTGCGGCCAAATCCGGTAATGACTTCGTCCGCGACCAGCAGCACGTCGTATTTGTCGCAAATTTCGCGAATACGCGGGAAGTAATCGTCCTGCGGTGGGATGACGCCACCGGCACCCTGAACCGGCTCAGCGATAAACATGGCGACCGTATCGGGGCCTTCTTCCAGAATCGCTTTTTCCAACTCGTTGGCCGCCGCAATTCCCTGCGAGCTGCCGTCTTCGGGCATCGGATAGTGATACGGGTCAGGTGACGGAATGTGGCGAAAGCCGGGAATACGCGGCTCGAACATCGGCCAATAGCCGCTGATGCCGGTTGCGCACATCGCCGCGAACGTGACGCCGTGATATCCCCAGATGCGCGAGATGACTTTGGTTTTCTCGGGCTTGCCCTTCATCTTCCAATACGAACGCGCAAGTTTGAAATTACTGTCGGTTGACTCGCCCCCACCAGAGGTAAAGTAGAAATTATTAATCTGCGGATAAGCGATGTCCGCGAGACGTTCAGCCAGCTCGATCGCAGGGCGATTGGTGCCGCCGGAATAGCTCGAACAGAACGCCATATCACTCATTTGCGCGGCGGCGGCATCGGCGAGCTCTTTGCGCCCGTGCCCGGCACTGACGTTCCACAGGCACGAGAGACCGTCGATATAGCGATCGCCGTCGGCATCAATAAGGTACGAGCCTTCACCCTTTACCCATACGCGCCCGCCGGCCGCTTGCCCGGGGTGGTGCAAAGGGTGGATCAGATGGTTTTTGTCTTTTTCGACCAGTGCGGCGTTTTGCGGTATGGCCATATCACTAGCGGATGCGCTCATAAATTTCTCCCAACCGGATGTAGTTAAGCGGGCATTAATACGCCCAACAGTGACCGCATTATCTCTGGGGGAAATCGTGGCGCGCAAGCAGCGAATTTGGTCCAGATTGAGAATCTGGTTGGAGCCAACATCAATGCTGCCGGTAGAATCACCCCTGCAGAGGAAATTGTAGGCGGAGCATCACTTGAGGAAGTTGGATTCGGACACGCGACTCGTGCTTATCCTGTTATCGGTGTACATGCCCACCGTTATCTTTTTGAGCTACTGGGAATTTGTCAGGGACATCGTTCCTCACGAGGCCATCGCTTTTTACAATTTTGAAGCGCAAGCGCCTGAGCACGACAATGGCGCTATCGCACTTAGCGCCGTGTTTGCACCTGAAGAAGAACCTGAACCTTATCAGTGGTCATTAGAAATCTGGAAGAAAGAGCGGGCGAAAGAGCCGAAGGGGTTACTGTCTAACATGTATATTGATGAGTCGGGAGATATCCAATTCGGGGGGCACTCAACAGATAGACTTGAAATTAGACAGCCAGAGCACCCAAGACACTACCTTTGTTGGATGTCAGGTGAGATTCTCGACAATTTAGAAAAAGATTGCATTTCCGATGACGAAATGGAGAAGTATTTAGCGGAGAACGATCTTTTACTGACTCGATACGCGCGCGCCCTGCGATATCAAAACAGCGACTTCGTATTCGGCCCACCCGTAGATCAGGATTACATTGGACTGTCCCGTCTTCTCGACATCGCTTTGTGGAGAAATCGCGACTCTCTTAGTCAAGCTGATTTGACCTTAACCGTCGACTTTCTTCATTTTTGGAAAACAGCGTCAGAATCCGCATCAGCAAGTCATATTGGGTATGCTGTTTTTTTGGTTAATTCTGGTTTAGCCGTCCATCTGTTTTTTAATTTGCTTCAAATATACCCTCAGCTTATTTCAATTTACGAGCAGCGACACGGTAAATTCTATGTTGAAAAGCTAGATCAGATAGATATCGACCGCATTGAAAAAGCGGAGTTTGCTTCAGTCGACTCGCTTTTATGTATTGGTTCAGTTTTTAATTTTTCATATTCGTACTGCAAACCTAACGAGAAGCTTAACCGGTACTTCTATAAGCCGGGAAGAACATTACAAGCTATTTACGTAAATCGGACAACACGTTATGAATGTTCTAAAACAATAAAAACGCACGATGTACCAATCGAGTTAGAAACAACCTTGTACAAATTGCATGCATTGCTAAGGCCGGGAAATTTCAAAGGTAGGTTGATTGGGGGACAAGGATACTTGCGTGATTATATGAGAAGGAGCGAGTGTGAGATGTTCGAATCCTACGAAATAAAAAACGAGATTTTTGGGCTCCTTAGACTATTTTCAGAGTTTAAATCGCATAACTTTTCGGCTACTTACATCAACCATCTATGGTTAATCAACAAAGAATTATTTCGATTACATCAACTTGATGGTTACTACCAGTGGAGCGCTCAAAAGGAGACGTTATCGTATATCACGAATAAAGGAAGTTCGTTCGAATACTCTTATCAACTACAGTATTAATTAGCCACTACATTTGGCTCAATACTGTACTGTCCTGAGCCACGATAAACGACTCAATTACCCATTCACTTGCGCCTGCATTTAGCACTAAACACCTCGGCGCACCCTGATTGCGCACCCGCCCCGCCGCTCCCGGATTGGCGATCCAGGGCTCGCTTTCCTGCTCGATTACTTGCTTGTGCGTGTGCCCGTAAACGATCAGACGTGCATCAGAGTGCGCTTCGCGAAGTTTGTCGTGATCGGGCTGGCGAAAGCCGAATCGATGACCGTGCTCGACAGCAATTGCCCCTGTGGGTAACTCCAGCCTTATTACGTGCGGCAACTGCGTGACGACGCGTTTGAGCGATGAGCACCACAGCCCCGTCGAGTCGTTGTTTCCGGCTACCGCAAAAACATGCGACTTTGGCTTGAGTTGATTAAGCACCTGCGCATCCATCACATCGCCGGCATGGATCGCGATCTCGCAGCGTTCCGACAGCGATGCGATGTTGGGGTCGACGTACCCATGGGTATCGGAGAGCAGCAGAATTCGCAGAGAATCCCGTTCAATACAATGCGTTTGCGTTAACAACGATGTACCGCCGATCGTTTGATTACTGACCGGAATGCCCTTTCAATTCGATTCTGACGTTTTCGGCCGCATTCAGACCCGCGTAGTATTTTTTCAGAATTCCGACGACTTCAGGACGGCTGAATTCCGGCGGCGGGTCTTCACCCTCGGACAGCATTTTGCGAAGTTTGGTACCGGATAACAGCAGTCGATCTTCAGCACTGTGCGGGCACGTTTTCATCGACGCCATGCCCCCGCACTTGTAGCACCAGAAGGTCCAGTCGATGCGTAACGCTCGCGTTTGCAGCGCATCTGCAGGAATCTGGTCGAAGATGTCGTGCGCGTCGAATGGCCCGTAGTAATCGCCAACACCGGCGTGATCGCGCCCGACGATAAGATGCGAGCACCCGTAGTTCTGACGAAACAAGGCGTGCAGCAGGGCTTCGCGCGGACCGGCGTAGCGCATGTCCAGCGGATATCCTGCCTGCATCACGGTGTTGTCGACAAAGTAGTTGTCGCACAAGGTAGAGATAGCAGCAGCGCGCACATCGGCTGGAATATCGCCCGGCTTGAGTTTGCCAAGCAGGGAGTGAATCAACACACCGTCGCAGATTTCGATCGCAATTTTGGCCAGATACTCGTGCGAGCGGTGCATCGGGTTGCGCGTTTGAAAAGCGGCGATACGGCTCCAGCCGTTGGCTTCGAAATCGGCACGCGTTTCAGCGGGCGTTTTGAACAGCGCGCCGTAGTTTTCCGGAAATCCGCCGCGCGAGAGCACCTTGACCGGTCCAGCCAGATTCACATCACCCTGCGCCAGCACCATCGCCACGCCGGGATGTTCGGCGTCGGTGGTTTTGTACACCGTTTGGCACTCGTGGGATTTGTCGATGCTGTATTTTTCGTCGACGCGCATGGTCGCGATCAGCTGACCGGATTCCGCGTCGTACAGTGCGATGTCACTGCCTTCGGCAAATCCCGCGGCCACAGACTCGTCTTCTGAGATCGTGATCGGAATCGGCCAGAACAGCCCGCCAGCGGTATGCATGGTGTCGCACACGCTTTGCCAGTCGGCGCGTGACATAAAACCATCGAGCGGCGTGAATCCGCCAATGCCCAGCATAATCAGATCGCCCGTCTCGCGCGATGTGATGTCGACACGGGGCAAAGTGGCTGCGCGCGTTATCTCGGCGCCGAGTTCGTCGCCTTCAAGCAAAAGCGGCTTGAGTTCTCCGCCGCCGTGTGGCTTGACCAAATGTGTCATCGGGACCTCCTAAGACAAAGCATTTGTGATAACGCCCGGCTTATCGCCGAGTCTTTTACCGCCGCGACTATACGATCTGCGCCACCCTTCGCCAAATAGAGATGTCTATTGTTGCCATAAGCGAGCTTAATGCTGCTACAGTATTAGCGTTCGTAACGCGCTGAATATGGGGGGTTTAAATGCCGGTTCGATCGGTTTGCGTGCTCGGCGGCAGCGGATTTGTTGGTACCGAGCTGGTCTGTCGTCTTGCCAATCTCGATTACGACGTGACTGTGCTGACCCGCAACAAGATGCACACGCATCACCTCTCGGTTCTGCCTAACGTCAAGCGCGTGGAGGCAGACGTTCACGACAGTGCCGCATTGACTGCGCAGTTGCGCGGAACCGACGCCGTGATCAATCTGATCGGTATTCTCAACGAAAGCCGCTCAGCGCAACAGCGTTTTGATGCAGCCCACCATGATTTAGCACACACGCTCGCGAGTGTGTGCAAAGCCAACGGCGTTGAGCGTCTGTTGCAGATGTCAGCGCTCAACGCGGATGAAGACGGCAGCAGCGAGTACCTGCGCAGCAAAGGTCGCGCAGAGACCGCGCTGCGCGCCGCAGCAGGCGACGACTTGCGCGTGAGTTTTTTCCAGCCGTCGGTCATTTTTGGACCCAACGACAGCTTTTTTAATCGATTCGCCGGATTACTGAAAATGATGCCGGTGTTTCCACTGGCGTGCCCGAACGCGCGCTTTGCACCCGTTTACGTGGGTGATGTGGTGAATGTGTTTTGTGCTGACCTCGATGTCGACGACGACAACACACCGACTTACCCGCTGTGCGGACCAAACGAATACAGCTTGCACGAACTGGTACGATACACTGCAGAAACACTCGGCCTAACGCGCGCGATTATTGATCTTCCTGACATTGCGGCGCGCGCTCAGGCCCTCGTGATGGGATTGCTGCCCGGCAAGCCGTTTAGTTATGACAACTATTTATCGCTGCAAACAGACAGCGTTTGCACTGAGAATTGCGAGGCACAGCCCACTGCGATAGAGCATATTGTGCCTGACTATCTGTTTGATTCACCCAAACAAAGCACTTTACAACGAATGCGCGAACAAGCACGACGTTAACCGGCTCACGGAAATTACACAGCCGCGCATACTAAGTTTCAGTCAACCTGCGCCGATAAATGGCGTTAGTAAAAAGATCGCCTAGCTCGACTGCCACGAACGCTTCGATCTAGACTGGGACCTACACCACTGGAACGCGAACTGTAAATGAACAAAAGCCACCTATTGTTTCTTACGCTTGCCACTTTTATCGCGCCGATTTCTGCACACGCGATGTGGACCGACACCGCTGCACGCAGCACTTTGGCCTACCCTCACCGCGCGGTGGCTGTGGACCACGATGCGTTGCGGGCGTCGCTGTCGCGCGCGCCGATGGAGTATTCCGGTGTTGCCGGGTCAACCATCACCTTACCCTTGCCAAACGGTGAGGACGCTCAATTTACCGTTGAGGAATCACCGGTAATGTCGCCCGAGGTTGCCGAGCAGTATCCCTCAGTAAAAACCTATCGTGTCGCCGGAATCGACGACCCGTCAGCGACTGGCCGCATCGGCGTGATGAGCGACGGCAAATTTCACGGCTTGTTGCACACCGGCGATGGCGTGGTGTTTATCAACAGCGCCGGGCCAGGAGCAGACGCGAACTACCACAGCTACTACAAGCACGATTACTCAATGGCCAACAGCGATACTGCCCCAATGTCCTCATGCGGCGTCCATTCCGTGTATTCCGGGGTCAGTCCGGTGGATGAGTTTCGTCACTTCGCGCGAACCGATGGGCCGCGTAAGGTTTACCGAATCGCCGTGACCGCAACCGGTGAATACACTCAGGCAGTGGGGGGCGGAAATTCGAACACAGCTTTTGGTGGCTCTGATGGCGTTGTGGCTGCGATCAACCGCGTGAACCAAATTTATAACCGCGATTTAAACGTTCACCTGAATCTAGTATCGACCGCCGCGGCAGTCTACTCCAATGCAGGTACTGACCCATTCAACGGTAATGACAATGCCGGCGTCCTGATAGACGAAGTCGCGACTGGCCTCACCAACGCCGGGTTTGGCAGCACCTCGTACGACGTAGGGCACGCTTTTAGCACGGGTGCGGGCGGTTTGGCTGGTCTGGGTGTGGTGTGCGGCTCGCGCAAGGCAGAGGGCGTCACCGGTTTGCCCAACCCTGTTGGGGACCCCTTCTTTATCGACTTTGTCGCGCACGAAATCGGGCATCAGTTTGCTGGCAACCATACCTTTAACGGTTCAACCGGAAGCTGCGCGGGTGGCAACCGCAATGCGGGCACCGCGTATGAACCGGGCAGTGGCACCACGATCATGGCCTACGCCGGTATTTGTGGAAGCGAAAACCTTCAAAACAACAGCGATGCCACCTTCCATGCCGGCTCAATCGCCGAGATGGTTGCGTTTATCAACAATTCGGCAACCTGCAACACCACCAGCGCATCCAGCAACGGGGCACCCACAGTCAACGCAGGAAGCGACTACACGATTCCGGGCGGCACACCGTTCAAGCTCACCGGCTCGGCAACTGACCCTGAAAACAACACCATGTTGTACCAATGGGATCAAATGGACACCGGCACTGCCACCACGTCGTTAACGCTGGGAACTGACCTCGGATCGAACGCGCTGTTTCGCTCGTTTCTGCCGACGACCGATGGTAACGACCGCTATTTTCCCAATCTGTCTGACTTGATGAGCAACACAACGACAAACGGCGAAACCCTGCCTCAGACTGACCGCACGCTGAATTTTCGCTTGACCGCGCGCGACCAGCTCGGCGGCGTTGAGTCAGACGATACTCAAGTCACCGTCGACAACGATGCCGGACCATTTGTGGTCACGCAGCCGAATACCGCTGTAACACTCGATACTTCGCAGCAGCAGGTCATCGAGTGGGATCCAGCATGTTCCGCCGGTGAGGATATCAATTGCGCCAACGTCGATATCCAGATTTCAACCGACGGGGGCAGCAACTTTTTAACGCTGCTGGCGGCCACTCCAAACGACGGTAGCCAAGCCGTCACGATTACGCCGACGACGGCGGTGGCGGCGCGCATCAAGGTTGCGTGTTCCGATAATATCTTTTTCGATGTCGCCGATGCGGACGTCGTTCTCGCAAGCGGATCCGGCAGCGTACTAACCGCCACCGGCAACGCAGTAAACGCGGATTGCGGCACTACCGGCGGTGGTAGCAGCAGCGGTGGTGGCAGCAGTAGCGGCGGTGGCGGTTCGGGTGGAGACGTTGAACCCAACGATACATCTTCTCAAGCATCATCCATCGAGATTCCTACAACGATAAATGGCACTGTCAACACTACCTCTGACGAGCTGGACTGGTTTGTATTTACATCTCCATCATCGGAAAATTTTGAATTTGTTCTGGACAGCTTTGGTTCGACATCAGACCTTGACCTTTACTTCTACGATCCACTGATCTCCACATCTGCTATCGAGAACAGTTCAAGCGCTTCTGCAACAAGCGAGTCAATTTCACAAGATTTGACCGGGGGTCGAATTTACTACGTACTGGTAGTCGGATTTAATACCTCGGGCGCAACGCAATCGTATCGTCTGCGGATTTCGGAGAATGATGATTCCGACAGCGGCAGCAGCGCAGTGACGCCATTATCGTTGATGATGCTGTTGCTTGGCGCGTTTGCTCTGCGTCGATCGAGGAACGCGCATTCAACATCAACGCTGCGGATTTAAGTCAGGTTTGATTCGAACAAAAAAAAACCCCGCTAAGAGCGGGGTTGTAAACGCAAGTTCCTAACCGAAGGAGTGTATGTACGCTTGCAGGTTACTGCGATCCAACGAGCCTAACCGTGATCGGCAGCACATTTGCCGTGTATTCAGCGAAATGACATTGTTTGCCTGCTGATATGTGAAATAGCACACTCCTGCTCAGATTTGCTGCACCAGAATTTTCATCACGCGGTGCCAGTGCTGCTCCGCACCTTCGCCTACCTCATCAAACACATTGGCAAACATCTCGCGCTGCTGGCTTGTCAGCGCGGTTTCGAGTGCATCCCCGGCCAGGGTAAGCTCCAAACGTTTAACCCGCTTATCCGATTTGTCCCGTTCGGCGCTGATGTAACCCGAATCAATAAGGCGACGCAACGGCTGATTCAGATACTGCTTGCTCACCTGCATCACACTCAGCAATTCATTCACACTGCAGCGTGGGTTGCGCCCACAAAAATACAGAATTCTGTGGTGAACCCGCGCAAGCCCCAGGTCGGCAAGCATTTCGTCCGGCTTCAACGTCATACGCCTGAAGCCGAAATACATCGCTTCGAGCGCTGCATTTAATTCGTTTTCACGATTGCTCATTGTCGCTTTTATTTAGGTAAACAATATTGACATTATAAATATTTACTCAGATACTTATAAGTCAACAATATTGACTAAATGCATACCATGAATACCACTGCCCTGTGTTGGATCGATGACCGCGTTGTTTCCGCCGCTGATGCCCACGTCTCTGTTCTGGATCATGGCGCACTCTACGGTGACGGTGTCTTTGAAGGATTGCGTTTTTATCATCGCCGGGTGTTTCGCGAGGCGGCGCATCTGCATCGCCTGCGCGAATCTGCAAACGCAATCGGACTAAAAATTGATTGGAGCGATGACTATATCAGCCGCGCGATGGCCAGCCTTATCAGCGCGCTCGACACAGATTCCGGTTACCTGCGACTCGTGGTCACGCGGGGAAAAGGCAATCTTGGCATCGATCCACAGTCGTGCCCGACGCCAACGCTTTTTATCGTTGCTGATGAGCTGTCGGTCATGAACAACGCCGAAGTTGCTCGCGGCATTCGTCTGCATTTGGCACAGACGCGTCGAATCCCCGCCGTGTGTCTCGATCCTGCTGTCAAGAGCCTGAACTACCTGAACAACATTCTCGCGCGTATCGAGGCCAACCGAGCCGCTTGCGATGAAGCATTGATGCTGAACTCCGAGGGCAGGGTTTGTGAAGGCAGCGTCGACAATATCTTTATCGTGCGCGATGGCGTGTTGCAGACACCGCCGTTGAGTGACGGAATGCTGGCCGGCATCACCCGCGCAGCGATTCTTGAGGCGGCAAAGGCAATTGGAATAGAAGCTCGCGAAACCAGCTTAATGCCGGGCGACATCGCGCAGGCCGACGAGTGCTTTCTGACCGGTACGGGCGCTGAGCTGGTGCGTGTGCGAGAGTTTGACGGGGCGACTTTCGATACCGCAAACGCGCCTGTCACAGCCGCGCTTGAACGCGAATTCTGGGCGCTGGTCGATGCCGATTGTGCTGCACACCCGAACATTGCGAACACTTCGAGTTAATGCGTCATCCCCAATTACACTAGGGGGACGACGAGTATCGTCAGACCGGCGCGTACACGACGTTACGCCGCCGAATCCAGGGCCTGAATAAGGGAGCTGCCTCCCATCGCCTCGGGCACTGGCAACCCCATCAGATCGAGCACGGTTGGCGCAAGCGCGGATAGCCCGCAGCCCGGTTTGAGCGCTTTGATTTCATCATCGATCAACATGCACGGCACCGGAAACGTCGTGTGTTGCGTGTGAGGACCGTTGGTTTCCGGATCGACCATCAAATCGCAATTGCCGTGATCGGCGGTCAGCAGGATCGAAAATCCCGCCGCCTGCGCGGCTTCGACCACGCGATTAGCTTCGTGGTCGAGCGTTTCCACCGCCTTAACCGCCGCCTCCCAGACACCAGTATGACCAACCATATCCCCGTTGGGGAAGTTGACGACGATGAACCCGTACTTGTTCGTATTAATCGCGTCGATCACCGCGTCCGCGACCTCGGGGGCACTCATTTGCGGCTGTAAATCGTAGGTTGCAACCTTTGGAGAGGGAATCAGCACACGATCTTCATCAACAAATGGCTCTTCGCGACCACCGTTAAAAAAGAATGTGACGTGCGGGTACTTCTCCGTTTCCGAGCTGTGGAATTGGGGCACACCGGCCTGCTCGATGACTTCGCCGAGCGTTATCTCGGGCGCCTCCTTACGAAAACCTATCGGAAAATCGTACGTCGCGTCGAACTCCGTCATAGTGGTCAGTGCAACGGGGGCCACGTTGCCTCGATCAAAATGCGGGAAGTCGGGGGCAGCCAGCGCTTCGCTCAGCTCGCGTGGGCGGTCATTGCGAAAGTTGAAGAAGATGACTGGATCTCCACCTTGCATCGGCTCGAAATCTGGCAATACAACCGGCTTGATAAATTCGTCGCCCTCGCCCGCGGCCCAGGCTGACTCAATTCCCCTAGCAGCGGACTCGGCGCGGCGACCGTCACCGCGCACCAGCAGTTTGTGCGCGCATTCAACGCGATCCCAACGCTTGTCGCGATCCATCGCATAAAACCGACCGCAAATACTGGCGATACCGCCGTTCGCGTTGGCCAGCGCACTTTCGAGCTGAGGCAGAAAATCGGTCGCGCACTGGGGCGCGGTGTCACGGCCGTCGGTGATCATATGAACCAAAGGGCGGGCGCCCTCGCGACGGCAGAGTTCGATCAAGCCAAGCAGGTGGTCGAGATGGCTGTGAACGCCACCGTCAGACACCAGGCCCAGCAAATGCAGTGGGCGATCCTGCGCTCTGGCGGCGCGCGCAGCATTGAGCAGGGCCGCGTTGTTGAACAAGCTGCCATCGTTTACCGAGTCAGAAATCGCGACCAGATCCTGTCGCAAAATGCTGCCGCTGCCGATGGTCAAATGCCCGACTTCGGAATTGCCCATCTGCCCATCCGGCAGGCCGACCGCCGCGCCAGACGTTTCCAACTCAGTCATTGCATGTGTGCCAAATAGGCGATCGAAATTAGGCGTTTCGGCCGCAGCGATCGCGTTGTCCTTGTCCGACGGGTTGGCACCAAATCCATCGAGAATAATGAGGATTGTCGGGCGCCGAGGTGGCATCTTGCTGCTGGGCATGCGTCGAAGTCTTTGATGGAAAACGTGTATTTTAGTCGATGTCAGCGGTCGGTACATCGACTTTGGCACAGTCTGCGTACAAAAGCTGGATTGAGACAAACATCAACAAAGCGGATACAGTAAGCGCCGTTTTGATACGCCAACTTGGGAATTCCAAATGCTCGATATGCAAACGCAGCGAGTCGCGGCCAGCGATCTGTTCGGCTTCGATACCAACCTGACCGTGCCCGCGTTTTTAGAACGCGATGAACACGTGCCGGAAATAGACGCTGCGTATTGCTTTAACCGCGATGCGACGCTCGCGATTCTGGCCGGGTTTGCGAATAACCGCCGGGTGATGCTGCAGGGATACCACGGAACCGGCAAGTCGACCCACATCGAACAGGTTGCCGCGCGTCTCAACTGGCCGTGCGTTCGCGTAAACCTCGACGGGCATATCAGCCGCCTCGATCTGGTCGGGCGCGATGTGATCACCGTGCGCGAGGGCACGCAGGTGACCGAGTTCCAGGAGGGCATCATCCCGTGGGCACTGCAGAGACCGGTTGCATTAATTTTTGACGAGTTCGACGCGGGTCGTCCGGATGTCATGTTCGTCATCCAACGAATCCTCGAACGCGACGGCAAGTTCACGTTGCTCGATCAAAATCGTGTCATCAGTCCGCACGCCGGTTTTCGCCTGTTCGCCACGGCAAATACCGTTGGGCTTGGCAACCTCACCGGTCTCTACCACGGGGCGCAGGTGCTCAATCAGGCACAGATCGACCGCTGGAATATCGTGGCAACGCTGAATTACCTCTCGCGCGCTGATGAAATCGAAATCGTCGCCTCGCGTGTGCCGGACTTCGACCAACACGGCGGCCGCGATGTCATCGATCAAATGGTTGCCGTCGCCGACCTCACTCGCAAAGGCTTTGCGGCGGGCGACATCTCCACAGTGATGTCACCGCGCACTGTAATCACCTGGGCAGAAAATATGGAGATTTTCGGAGAAATGGATCGCGCGTTCAGACTTTCATTCCTCAACAAGTGCGACGAGGCGGAGCGCTCGATTATCGCCGAGTACTACCAGCGCGCATTCGGTGATGAACTGGAGTACTCGATTGCGATTGAAGCGGCGGCGGGTGAAGATATTTCTGAGAATGCGTGATCAAACATATGTTCGCCCTGAGTTTGTCGAAAAGCGCTTCGACTGTGGCTTCGCCACGCTCAGCGTGAACGTAAATCGAAATCTGAAAATGCATTTGTCCGAAAATATTGCTGGCGGATGCGAGACTAGGCGCAATGCGAAGAAAGAGCGCAGTTTACATGCAGTAAATGAGCATCTTGATGAGCATTGCAACACCGTCCCGCTCCGCCAGAGAGATTTTCGATAATGAACGAGCAAGTCTTACGCCGCCGCATCGAACGCCACTGCGCCGCCAGTATCCGTGCACTCAGCGCCCGACCAGAAGCTGAGTTCCGCGCACAACGCCTGTTGCTGAATGAGCGCACCTTCAACCTGCGTACACCGCACCTGAGCGTCGATGTGATCAATCATCCTCTGGTTCGAGCACGTGGTGTCGCCGATGCGATGGCGTTGAGGCTGGTGCACAGCGATGCAGCTATGCATCGCGCGATGTCTCCCAACGGAACCATCGCACGTATTGTGTTCGATGTTTTGGAACAAGTCCGCGTGGAGTGTCTTGCGCCTGCCGACCTGCCCGGAATGCGGCGCAATTTGCAGCAGGGTTTCGATTTGTGGTGCCTCGAAGCACGCGGTACCGGCCTGACTGAAAACGAAGTGGGACTGATGGTGTTTAGCGTTACGCACATCGTACGTTCACGCCTGCGCAATGAGATGTTGGACGAAGACGTCGATCAGCTCGTGGAAAGCACGCGTTATCGCCTCGCGCCGATAGTAGGCGTTGAACTATCCAAGCTGCGTGCCGCGCGCTTTGATCAGCGCGAGTACGCACCCCTGGCGCTCAAGATCGCGCAAACGGCGGGAGAATTCTGTGACCGCGATGAAGACGGCGACGACGCAGGGGACGCCGCCGTCGTTTCACGCTATCGCATGTTGCTGCCGCCAACCGATGAAGATATTACCGACGGCGCACTCCACGCATCGGGCATATTGGGCGTCAGCGCATCGGGCGAAGTCGAAAACACCAGCGACTACCATGTGTTTACGCGTGAGTTTGATCAGGAAACAAACGGTGAGGTGTTGTTTCGCCAAAGCCAACGCGAAGCAATGCGCGAGCAGCTCGATCAAATGATCGCGGCGCAGGCCATCAGTGTTCCGCGCCTCGCGTTGCGCTTGCAACGATTGTTTTCGATCCCGCGCGCTGACAGCTGGAATTTCGGTCAGGAGGAAGGCTACCTCGACGGTCGCCGTTTGACGCAGCTTGCCGCCAACTCTGCTTATCGGCAGGTTTTCAAGCAAGTGCGCGAAACGCCACATACGAATCTCGTCGTCAGTTTTTTGATCGACAACTCCGGCTCAATGAAACGCCAGCGTTTCGAAGCGGTCGCGGTGCTGGTCGATATTTTCGCTCGCGCGCTCGAACTCGCGGGCGCAAAAACCGAGATACTGGGGTTTACCACCCGCGCGTGGAGCGGTGGACAGGCTTTCAAAGCTTGGCGTGCGCACGGCGAACCGGCGCAACCCGGCAGAACGAATGAACGACTGCACATTGTGTACAAAGATTCAGACACAAGCTGGCGACGATCGCGCCATTCGATTGCATCGTTGATGAACCCGCAACATTTTCGCGAGGGTTTGGACGGCGAAGCCCTGGAGTGGGCGGCGCAACGTCTGCGACAAACCGACGCCGATCGCCGTGCTCTGGTGATGATATCCGACGGTGCGCCCATGGACTCCACCACGCTCAACGTAAACGACAAGGGTTTTCTGGATCGACATCTCTACCATGTCGCGCAATCAATTGAACGGCGCGGCGATATCGAATTGCGCGCGATTGGGATCGGGTTGGATATGGGAGAATTTTTCCGGCGGTCGATTGCCTTGGATCTGACAGGAACTCTGGGCAATCGTGCTTTTTCGGCGCTGGAGCAGCTTTATTCGCCGACTCCGCCAAAGGATTTGATCTAAAAGGTTGAATCCGTGACGGGGTTTAGCTCGCCGCTAGAAAGCAGAATTTCCTGACATCGCGCGGCGCGCGCGACCACAATACGGACTTCGATTACAACTGTGAACCGCACAAAAAAGCGGCCTCTACTGAGGCCGCCAACTCTCGTGCAAAGTTAAACGAGGAGTGTCTTACGCTTTAAGATCGAATCGGTCCAAATTCATGACTTTCGTCCAGGCCGCAACAAAATCTTCAATAAAACGATCTTGTGAATCGCTGCATGCGTAGGCTTCTGCCAATGCACGGAGTTGCGAATTGGAACCAAAGATCAAATCTGCGCGTGTACCTGTCCAGCGCACGTCGCCGGTCTTACGATTTGTTCCTTCGAATAACTCATCGTCGTCGGATGTTGCGCTCCAGGTGGTGCCCATATCCAGCAGATTGACAAAGAAGTCATTGCTCAATGTACCCGGACGGTCTGTGAATACACCGTGGTTGCTGCCGTCTGCGTTTGCTCCAAGCACTCGCAGCCCACCGATTAGAACGGTCATTTCGGGTGCAGTCAGGGTCATCAACTGTGCGCGATCGACCAGCATTTCCTCGGCCGAGACCGAAAATTTCCTGCGCTGATAGTTGCGAAAACCGTCAGCTTCGGGCTCCAGCACGGCAAATGACTCGACATCGGTTTGATCCTGCGAGGCATCACCACGCCCAGTTGTGAACGGAACGCTGATGTCTTGACCGGCGTTTTTAGCAGCGTGCTCGATGCCCGCGTTGCCCGCAAGCACAATTAAATCCGCCATCGAAACCGGCGTCGACGCTGCCGCTTGAATGCCTTCAAGCGTGCTCAAGACCTTGGCGAGCTGCTGTGGCTGGTTAACTGCCCAGTCTTTTTGCGGCGCTAGGCGAATGCGCGCACCGTTAGCGCCTCCGCGCATATCCGAGCCGCGATAGGTCGAGGCCGACGCCCATGCGGTTGACACCAACTCGCTCACGCTAAGGCCGCTGTCCAGTATTTGTTTTTTCAACTCGGCCGCGTCGGCGTCGCTGATCAAGGCGTGATCAGGCGCTGGAATCGGATCCTGCCATACCAGTTCTTCCTGGGGTACTTCAGGGCCAAGGTAGCGCGCTTTTGGGCCCATGTCGCGGTGAGTCAACTTGAACCAGGCGCGCGCAAACGCGTCTTCAAACTCGGCCGGATTTTCTTTAAAGCGACGGGAAATTTTTTCGTACGCCGGATCCATCCGCATGGACATATCAGCCGTTGTCATAAAGATCGTGACCTTGTCGCCAGAATCATCCACCTGTGGCGCGTGGTCGCTGTCTGACAGGTTTTTCGGGTGCCATTGATGCACGCCCGCGGGGCTTTTGACGCACTCCCATTCGTAGCCGAAAAGCACATCGAAATAGCTGTGATCCCATTGTGTTGGGTTGGGAGTCCACGGCCCCTCAAAGCCGCTCGTGATCGCATCGACTCCGACCCCGCTGCCCATGCTGTTTTTCCAGCCGAGACCCTGTTGTTCGATGGGTGCACCTTCCGGTTCACGACCAACGTGAGCCTCGGGGTCACCGGCACCGTGTGCTTTACCGAAGGTATGACCTCCTGCTACCAGTGCGACGGTTTCCTCATCGTTCATCGCCATGCGAGCAAAGGTTTCGCGCACATCGCGCCCCGAGGCGACTGGATCCGGGTTGCCGTTCGGGCCTTCCGGGTTTACGTAGATCAATCCCATCTGTACGGCCGCAAGCGGGTTATCGAGTTCGCGATCGCCTTTGTAGCGATTGTCGCCGAGCCATTCGTCTTCAGACCCCCAGTAAATGTCCTGCTCGGGTTCCCAGACGTCTTCGCGACCACCGGCAAACCCAAACGTTTTTCCACCCATCGATTCGATAGCGCAATTACCGGCCAGAATCAGCAGGTCTGCCCAGGAGATACTTTTGCCGTACTTTTGCTTCACCGGCCACAGGAGCATTCGGGCTTTGTCGAGGTTGCCGTTATCCGGCCAGCTATTCAGCGGCGCAAAACGCTGTGTACCGGTACCTGCGCCACCGCGGCCATCCCCTGTGCGGTAGGTACCGGCGCTGTGCCATGCCATGCGAATGAACAGCGGTCCGTAGTGCCCATAGTCGGCTGGCCACCAGTCCTGCGAGTCGGTCATCACATCGAAGATGTCTTTTTTGACGGCATCGAGGTCGAGTGAACTGAACGCCTTGGCATAGTCAAAATCCGGATCCATCGGGCTCGACAGATCAGAATGCTGATGAAGAATATTGAGGTTTAACTGGTTGGGCCACCAGTCACGGTTGTTGGTGCCCAAATCCGACGATTGATTATGAAACGGGCATTGGCTGATGTTGCTCATTGGCTTGTCTCCTGTTGTAACGGTGATTGTCGGCAGGGGTAGTTATAAGCGATACACAAAAATCTATCAAATTGAATGTAGATATCACAATGTTCTATTAAATAGATCAATCAAACCCGGCTCCGGGCTCACTTTAAGGTTCGAGATTTTTCTCCATGAATACGCTCATCGGGTCCTCTGTGTAATTTCCAAACGGCGTGCAGTGCGTATATCCCAACGCTTCGTATAGGCCAATGGCTTCCGGTTGGTAAATACCTGTTTCCAGCTTAAGTTGGTAACACTGACGCTCGATCGCAGCCGATTCGATCACAGCCATAAGCTTTTTGGCAATGCCGCGACCGCGCCAGCGTTCAGGCACGAATACGCGTTTGATTTCTCCGTAGTTGCTAAAAAACTTGATCGCCCCGCATGCGATCAAAATCTCGCTGTCGAATGTGCCAAAAAATCTTACGTTGTCTTTTTGCAGTTCAGAGAGACCGTCTAGGTGGTTGCTCTCCGCCGGGTACATAACCGATTGGTACGCATCCAATTCGGCAATCAAGGCCTGCACGTCGGTTCGGCCAGGGTCAACTATGTCGATAATAAGAGACATAATCACTAATCTTGCTGATCACGCGAATGTACTGCAACTACAGATTGGCGCACTCAAGACTGGTTAAAAAAGGATATGCCGGGTTGATCGGGCTGGACGGCGCGCGAATGATTATTGCGCGCACTGATCAGATTTTTACGGGCACTTAACGATCGCGCCTGAGGCGATGAGGTCGGTTCGCCACTTATCCGCCATTTTGTCGTACCCGTCCTGAGTGGGGTGTAAGCCGTTGTCGGCGAGTCCGCCGGTTGTCGGTGACATATCCGCGGGGTAGTTAAGCGCGTCATGCATGTTCACAGCCGCAGGTACGTCGATAGAATCGGTATTGTCATTCAGCCATGAAGCGTTAATCAGCGCAACGATGCCGGCGTTGAAGGTGTCCTCATCAAACTGGAGATCAGGCGTTGCGGCCACTTGATCGATAATCTCGGCAACCAACACGGCTACGCGGTTGTTTCCAGCTTGCGATGCCCACGAGTTTATCGTGGTCAAGATAGTGTCGATCTCATTATGATCGGGCGCACCTGGACGAACCGATGTACCGTCGTTGGTACCGATGTGCAGCAGAATGACATCCGCGGGATTCGCATCCAGAAACCCTGCGACCTCAGAATTAATAAAGGCCATATCCTCACCACCGTGACCCTCATGATTATCGTTAGAGAGTCCGCCGGCCTGGCCGTTTTCCTCCTGGCCAACGAAAAATATATCGTAACCGTCTGCAATCAGGTCGTTACGAAGTTTGAGCCGATAACTGACATGGACATCGCCAGTCGTAGGTACGATAGCCGCTGTTATTCTGCCAACTGTAATGGAGTCGCCCAACGGCATGATGCGCGCAGGGCCATAAATCAAGTCATAAGTACCCGATAGCTCGGTGCTATCCTCGCTGGTCACGGTGAAGTCAAAGCTGTCCATGTATCCCTGACGGTTGTTATTCGGGGTGTAGGTAAATTCACCGGTTTGAGCGTTGGTAATGGCTACCGTTCCCAAAGTGCCTTGCGAATCGATGACAAATGTATTGCCACCGTCCGGATCATTCAGCAGATCGCTAATATTTCCGCTTGTGTTTGACACATTGATGGAGTGTTGGAGGCACGTACCGGCAATCGAAGGTAAATCATCAAATGTTGTGATCGACAAGTTGACCGTCGCAGAGGGCGACGTCTCGCTTGAAGACACCAATCTGTAGGTAAAGCTGTCTGAGTCACTCTCGCCGGTGTGTGCATATCTGATGGTGTTATCGGGGTTTATCGTCGCCACCCCACCTGAGCCCTGCGCGGTAATCTCGATCGTCACAGTTTCGTTCAGCGCGTTTAAATCGTTGCTGAGAACAGCAATCTCAACGGTATCGTCCTCTGAGATTGCCACACTGTCGTCGACAGCAGTGAGAGGGGGCACAAATTCAATGTCGACGGTGGCCGTGTTCGATGTATTCTCTTCGTCACTTGCGCGAAAAGTAAACGAAGTGGTTTCACCCGCAACTGCGCTTGAAGGAACCGTGTACACGAAGCTGCCGTCATCTTCGAACTGAAGGGAACCCGAGGGTATTGAAAGCAGCTGAAAAGTCAGCGGGTCACCGTCGGGGTCAGTCGCCGCCGCTTGCCCCGAAAACATGGATAAGCTTGTCTTGATTTGCAGGTTCGAGTCTTCGGCGACCGGTGGGGTGTTGGTTAAATTCAGGGTAATTTGCGCGATATTGGAGTCGAGGTCTCCGTCATTTGCTTTAAAGGTGAACGCGTCGCTGGAGCCTATGCTTGAGCCCGAGTCGGGAGTGTAGGTAAAGCTACCAGTGGTGTTAGGCAGACCGCTGATCGTCCCGTTACTTGGTGCCTGTTCTAATGTGTAGGTCAACGTGTTGTTTTCAGCGTCCGTTGCAGTGAGTTGGCCCGTTGTCGGTGCATTAATACCAGCGTCAATGCTACCGCCCGAAGCCCGGGGCGCAGTGTTGTCCGAACTATTCGACGATGAACCACCACCGCAAGCGGATGCTGCCAGCATAATCGCTATTGGTAAGGTATATCGGTGGAGGGGGGGCATCGTCATGGCGGGTCAACATTATCTTTATCGTGTTATAGAGAGCTGCGGCGCCAATTTAATGACGCCGCAGTTTTGCAAGCTTAACAGTTTTTAAGATTAAGCTGTCAAACAAATATGCCGAGTGGCTTACATGGCACAACGAAAACCGAAGCCATTGCCTTCGAAAGCGGGTGCAGCGTTGGCGCCAAAAAAGTGAACACCGTTGCGGGTATCGGTGTCCAGAGCGCTACCACCACGGTAAATAGCGGCAGGCATGTTTGATCCAGAACCTTGAGCGCCTGCGGGTTTAACGCCTGCTTGACGGTCTTGGCCGTAAGCGGCATTGGTGTTCGCGTTTACCGAAGTCCCTGCATCACCTTGAATCCAATCAGCAACCCACTCGTTGACATTTCCTGCCATATCGAAAACACCGAAAGACGATTCACAACCAGCGCTCGCACCGGTGTTGGCAATCGTACCGCTGCTATTACATGAGCCGCCATCTACAGGGTCAGTACCTGTCGCGGCGACTTGCCATTCAGCATTAGTTAGCAAACGTTTGCCCGAGTTGGCGCAGGCCATTGCCGCTTGGAACCAAGTGATGTTATCTGCCGGTGTTTGGCCTGAAACGCTTTGAGCAAAAATCTCATTGTGGCAGCCGAAGCCATTGTTTTCACAGGTAACACTGGCGTCACCGTTAGGATCATCCGCATCGGCGATCAGCGTGCCGCCACTGGCTGCAGTCCAGATGGTCGCTTCGTACAGATCAACACAAATGGGACCAACTGCCGCCATATCAGCCGGGCAACCGCCAGCTGATTCCAGCGCAGTAACGCGATCTGCGATACCAGTGGTCACCGCATTGATCTGGTTATCCAGGGTGGTAACGTTCGTGTTAGTGGTGTTCAAGTCGCTCTGATCTGCTTTGTCTGCCAACTCGCTGGTATCTGCTTTACCCGCTACATCGGTGATCAACGTATTAATTCGGGCGTCGTTATCGTTAACCGCGTCAGCCACATCGCTGAAGTTGTCATTAACCTCACTTGCAAGTGCGGGCTGTCCACCTACAAACGTATTGAGAGTGGGCACTTCATCTGCAAATGCCGGAAGGGACATTGCAAAGGCAGCCGCACTGGCGATTAAAGTAATCTTTTTCATTTATAACTCCAAAAAATATGTCGTAAATTTTCAATCAATTTAATTTGAACTACTCGGCCCAGTTGTCGTTATCCCAGACCATTGAGTCCCAGTTGCTGTCAGAGGAGCCACCGCTGGAAGAGCCGCTGGACGACCCGCCGCCACCGCCGCCGCAGGCGACCATTCCGGCGCTCAGTAAAGCTATTGCAAGCAACAATTTGCCTTGTTTGATCAAATTCATCGTTTGCCTCATGTGTATGTAAAACGATTTGCGTGTCTATTCACTGCGTCGTTGATACTAATTGATCGTCGACAGCCAGCATTAATAGTATAGAGTCTCGAACAAGCTACGCTCATTAACGATGGCGGTATACTAAACATGGAGTAAGAATCTACTGCGTCACCAGTCACACTTTAGCGGTGCTTTGCCAATAGCTGTAATGCAGCGAGATTGCGTTCTCAATTTCAAGTAGTGCCGTTTGACGAGTAACGCCCGGTGCACGTTTCGTGTAAATGGTTATTTATCGGGTATTTAGCACCGGTAATCCCCGTGCGATTATGTTAAACCAATCGCATTGAAATGGCAGAATTTCCACGTCCCAGCGCGGGCAGATCAGCGCTGAGGTGGTAGCTCCGAGTAACAATTGCCTTCCTCAAAAATAGGGGTATGCTCGCGCATTGTCTCGCTGGCAAAGTGGAAACCACGTGCTGCCTTTTTCCGATATCCGTGTTGTCGATTTTACCCATGTGATCGCAGGCCCGTTTTGCGCGCATCAACTCGCCGTGCTGGGTGCCGAAGTCATCAAAATAGAACCGCCGGCCATGCCGGATATGGTCCGCTATGATGGGGGCGACCATGCCGCTGTAGATGAGGGCATGGCCTCGGTTTTTCTCGGTCAGGCATCTAACAAGCGCACGGTGGCGATTGATTTGAAATCCGAGGAAGGCCGCGCGATCGTCCTGTCGATTATCGAAAAAGCGGATGTGGTGATCGAAAACTATCGCAGTGATGCACTTGCGTCTCTCGGTTTGGGTTACGAGGATGCCAAAGCTGTTAACCCTCGCATTATTTATTGTTCGCTAACCGGGTTTGGGCAAACCGGCCCCAAGGCGCAGCACACGGCTTACGACAATGTGATTCAGGCATTTTCTGGCTTGATGGCGGCAACCGGCTCGGCGCAATCCGGCCCCATGAAAGTTGGCCCACCCGTACTCGATTACGGGACTGGCGCACAGGCGGCTCTGGCGATTGCCGCGTCGCTTTTCAAACGCGAGCGAACCGGCGAGGGCGAGTACATTGATATTTCAATGCTGGATGCCGCATTGATGCTGATGGGCGCAAACGTGACGTACTTTCACAAGACGGGCGAATTGCTGCCGAGATCTGGAAACAGCAGCCATGTCCGCCCCGGTTACGGCTGTTACGAGACAGAGGACGGCATGTTAATGATCGGCGCCTACACGATTAAACAACACGCCGACTTGTTTCGAACCATTGGCCACTTTCATCGCGCTGCCGAGTTGGATTTCGCAACCAACCCGCGAGCGGTGAGTGAAAAGTTTGACTCCGACGCGAATGCGATTGCCGTCGGTCTGTTGATGCGCACCGCGGATGAATGGGAAACATTGCTGAACGAGGCCAAGGTCCCCGCAGCGCGGGTACGCACTCTCGACGAAACGCTCGCGCACCCGCAAATCGCATCTCGCAGCGTGCTGCAAACACCCCAGGATGAAAATGGCGAGGACGACGGCATTGCGCTGCCAACGGCGGCGTATCGCTTCTCGAATTCCGCACCTCAAATTGGCACCGCACCCGCAAAACACGGTGCCCATACGCGCGAGGTGTTACTCGAGTTTGGCCTTAGCGACGCACGCATCGCCGAGCTCGCAGCGCTCGGTGTAATTGCTGCGGACGATTAAGCCGCGGTCTTCAGTGTCGCCAATAGCGAATCCAGTTCAGCCGCTTTGGGTTTAACCAGCCAGAATCGCGACGACATGCCGTAAAAGTCGTCCAGTATTTCCTCGCCCCAGTCGCTGCGGGTCTCCTCTACGTGCTCGGTCAGCGTGTCGTGCAAAAAGCGCTTGTAAGCTTCAACCGGTTCCGCGAACAGGCGTTGAATATCGATCAACTCGTGGTTGTATCGGTCGACGAACACGTTGTGTAGATCGAGCACCAGCGCGAAACCGCCGGTCATACCCGCGCCGAAGTTACCGCCGGTTTCACCCAGTACAACCATTGAACCGCCGGTCATGTATTCGGCACCGTGATCACCCACGCCCTCGACGACCACCTGCGCGCCGGAGTTTCGCACACCGAATCGCTCGCCTGCCTGGCCCGCAGCAAACAGTTTGCCGCCGGTTGCGCCGTACAGGCAGGTGTTGCCCATGATCGCGCTCTTGTGCGACTTATAGCGGACCCCCACGGGAGGGCGCAGCACCAGCTTGCCGCCATTCATGCCCTTGCCGACGTAGTCGTTCGCGTCGCCGGTCAAGGTCATGTTGAGGCCCTTTGCATTCCAGACACCAAAGCTCTGCCCGGCTGTGCCGGTCAAATTGAGCGTAATGGGGGCGTCGCTCAAGCCCTCATCGCCATGCGCTTTGGCAATCTCGCCAGACAGACGCGCACCAATCGAACGATCGGTATTGCGCAGGTGAAAGCTGAACTCGCCGCCGGTTTTGTTGATGACAGCGTCCGCACAGGTGCTGACCATTTCCTCGGCCAGCGCGCCTTTGTCAAAGGGTTCGTTAAGTGGTTGAGTGCAAAAGCGCGGTGCATCCTCGGGCACGCCTGCGTCGGAAACGATTGGTGACAAATCCAACCCGCGTTGCTTGTCGGTCTGACCCTCGAGGATTTCCAGCAAATCGCTGCGCCCGACTAACTCTTCGATTTTGCGCACACCGAGCGCCGCCATATGCCGACGGGTGTCTTCGGCGATAAAGCGGAAGTAGTTCATCACCTTCTCTACGTTGCCGGTGAAATGACGCATACGCAGCACGTTGAGCTGAGTGGCGACGCCGGTCGCGCAGTTGTTTAGATGACATATGCGCAGGTATTTGCAGCCCATTGCAATCATCGGTCCGGTGCCAAAGCCAAAGCTTTCTGCGCCCAGCATCGCAGCTTTGACGACGTCCAGTCCGGTTTTCAAGCCGCCGTCGGTTTGCACGCGTACCTTGTCGCGAAGGTTGTTCGCGCGCAGGACCTGATGCGTTTCCGACAGGCCCAACTCCCACGGACAGCCCGCGTATTTGACCGACGTGAGCGGGCTCGCACCGGTCCCGCCGTCATAGCCGGAAATCGTAATGAGATCCGCATAGGCCTTGGCAACGCCAGCCGCGACAGTCCCTACACCGGGTGCGGCCACCAGCTTGACCGAAACCAGCGCGTCCGGGTTGACCTGCTTGAGGTCAAAGATCAACTGAGCGAGGTCCTCGATCGAGTAGATATCGTGATGCGGTGGCGGCGAAATCAGCGAGACTCCAGGCATCGAATGGCGCAATCGAGCGATCATCTCGTTAACCTTATGCCCCGGCAGTTGGCCACCCTCACCGGGCTTTGCACCTTGTGCCACCTTGATTTGCAGCACTTCGGCATTAACCAGATAGTGCGGTGTTACGCCAAAGCGACCGGAGGCGACCTGCTTGATCTTCGACATCTTCAGGTTGCCATAGCGCGATTTGTCCTCGCCGCCCTCGCCGGAATTGGAGCGCCCGCCGAGTCGGTTCATGGCTTCGGCCAGCGTCTCATGCGCCTCGGGGCTGAGCGCTCCGAGTGACATGCCGGCCGAGTCAAATCGCGGATAGAGCGACTCCAGGGACTCGACTTCATCCAGCGGAACCGGCGTGGTATTGCGCAGGCCGAGAAGATCCCGAATGTGTGTCACGGGGCTGCCGTCGACGACCTCTGCGTATTTCTGGTAATCGCTCCACTCGCCGCTGGCAACGGCAGCTTGCAGGGTTTGCACGACATCCGGGTTGTAGGCGTGCTCTTCATTGCCGTGAATAAATTTGAGCAGGCCACCCTGACCGGTTTGCTTGCGCGGGTTCCACGCACTCTTTTCAGCTTTACGAAGATCGTCCTCAATGTGTGAAAAACCAGTGCCTTGAATGCGGTTGGTGGTGCCTTTAAAGCATAAATTAACAACGGAATCTTGCAGTCCAACGATTTCGAACAACTGCGCGCCGCGGTAGCTGGAGATCGACGATATCCCCATTTTTGAGAGGATTTTCAGCAGCGCCTTGTTAAGGCCGGTGCGATAGCTTTGTTCAAGCTGCGGGATGTCGTTGCTTTCGATCTCGTTACTACGAGACATCGACTGGATCGTTTCGTAAGCGAGATACGGGTAGATGCAGGTTGCTCCGTAGCCAACCAGCACCGCCATGTGGTGCGGATCGCGCGCGGTACCGGTTTCAACCACAATGTTGCTGCGGCAACGCAGGCCCTCGTCGATTAAGCGATGGTGGATTGCGCCGGTGGCCATCACTGCCGGCACCGGTAGCATCCCCGGGCGCAGATCACGGTCAGAAATGACCAATACAACCTTGTCATCACGGATCGCCCGCACGGCTCGGTTAGTAATTGTGACCAGCGTTTTTTCAAGATCGAGGGTATCGGGGTCGTAGTTGAGGTCGATGCGCTCGTGTGCGTAGTCGGGGTCAGAATAGGCCAGCAGCGTTTCGAACTTTTCACGCGACAGCACCGGCGAACGGACCAGCAGTCGTTTCGCGAACTCGGGTTGTTCGTCGAACATATTGTGTTCGCGACCGATGCAGGTTTCCAGTGACATAACAATCGACTCGCGCAACGGATCGATCGGCGGGTTGGTGACTTGTGCGAACTGCTGGCGGAAGTAATCGAAAATCGAGCGTTGTTGGGTCGAGAACACGGGAAACGGGCAATCATCACCCATCGAGCCGACGGCTTCCTGGCCCTGCTCGCACAGCACGCGCAGAATTTGGTCGCGCTCTTCGAAAGTGACGCCAAAGGTTTTCTCGTACACCGCAAGTGTCGCCTCTTCCATCGGCGGCGTGGTCTGCTCAATGTCCCGCAAACGTGAGCGTAAGTGCAGCGAATAGCGCGACAGCCACTTGGCGTAGGGTTGGCGCGACTTGAGTATATTGTTAATTTCTCGTGGCAGGATCAGCGCGCCCGTCGAGGTGTCGATAGCGATCATCTCACCCGGACGAAGACGGCCTTTTTGCATCACGTCGGCTTCGTCGTAGTCGTACACGCCGACCTCCGATGCCAGAGTAATGTGGCGATCGCGAGTGATCACATAGCGCGCAGGGCGCAGACCGTTTCGATCCAACGCGCAGCAGGCGTAGCGGCCGTCGGTTAACACCAGACCTGCGGGACCGTCCCAAGGTTCCATGTGCATGGAGTTGTATTCCAGAAACGCGCGCAGCTCGTGGTCCATTTGATCAACGTGTTGCCACGCCGGCGGTACCAGCAGTTTGACCGCGCGGAACAGCTCAATGCCGCCGCTGATCAACACCTCAAGCATGTTGTCGAGCGACATCGAATCCGATCCGTGCATCGAGACAATCGGGTGTAGTGTGTTCAGCTCCGGCAACACATCCGAATGAAAACGATGCGCACGCGCACGCGCCCAGTTGCGATTTCCGGCGATGGTGTTGATTTCGCCGTTGTGCGCGAGGTAGCGAAAGGGTTGTGCCAAACGCCACTGTGGCAGGGTGTTAGTGGAAAATCGCTGGTGGAAAACGGCGATCGATGAAACCAGCTCCGCATTGCGTAGGTCGGGGTAAAACACCGGTAATTGCTCCGGCATGACCAGTCCTTTGTAGAGTATTACGTTCGCTGCGAGGGTGCAGACGTAAAACATCGGGTCATTACTCGCCAGCGCAAGTTCTGCCTTGCGGCGAGCCACAAACAGGTGACGGTTAAACTCGCCCGCCCGCATGTTGGCCGGCGCGTTCACGTAGATCTGTTCGATGCCGGGCAGGGAATCCAGCGCTTCGGCGCCACAGGCATCCGCATTGACGGGGACGCGACGCCAACCCGCAACACTGAGTCCGCGCGCCTCGACTTGCGCGGTCAGCACGTTACGTGCTGCCTCGGCCGCTGCGGGGTCGCGATTTAAAAACACATTTCCAACAGCAAATTGATGCGTGAGATCGAAACCCATATCGGTACCGACACGGCGCAGGAATGCGGTCGGCTTGCGCAACAGTAAACCGCAGCCGTCGCCGGATTTACCGTCGGCCGCTACAGCGCCGCGGTGCGTCAAATTGCCAAGCGCAGTGATCGCGGTTTCGACCAGCTCGTGGCTGGGTTTGCCGTCGATGTTGGCTATCAGTCCGAAGCCGCAGTTGTCGTGTTCAAATTCAGGGCGATACAGCCCTGACACTGCAGCGCGCTCTAGTCGATTCATTTGATTTCTCAGCGGAAATTCCTGCGAACCCGCAGACGCGAAACGAAAGCGGCCGAACAGTATAGCGTTTAGTCAATTTCGACGCTAATACGGCGATAAATTCCGCTTTTTAAACATGGCGAGAAAGTGTCGAGAAACGTCACACGACAATGCAGGAACGAGGGCGCCGCGTAGCACTACGGATTCGCTACGAGCGGTGATTTTCGATCGCGTCCTGAACTGACTTCAGTGATCGAATCCACGGGGTATTACGACGCAACTCACCAGGCAATTTGTTTATCGCGGCACGAGCGGTGGCTGCATCCACATACAGTCCATAGCTCAGCACGAACCAGCGCTTGCCGTTGCGCAGTGTGCGGAACAAAGCGGTTTTCTTTTCGATATCGTGTTTGCGCGCATAGCGCTCAAGCTCGGAGCGGTCGGGCGTCGCCAATAGCTGTACGGTAAACCTCTCGGGTTTGCGCTTGAGCAGCCACGACTCGGATTCCAGCAATGTTACCTGTTCCACCGGTTGAGTTGTTTCCTGTTCAGGGGGTTCCGGTTTTGGCGGCTCAGGTTTTGCGGGTTCAGGTGTCGCCTGTTCGGCAACATTTTCTTCCGTTTTTTCCTCTGTCCCGGGCGTTGTCAATCCGTGCGACTCGGCGAACTGATTATTGGGCGGTGGGTTGAGCTCACTCAACAGTGTGATCGTGGCCGCCTGATCGTTTTGCTCCTGTTCGCTGACGTTTGGCTGGATAGGATCGTCGGATACATCAGTGAAGGTCTCAACTTCGACGGGTTCGTCGTTTTCGGAAATGATTGTCGGGGCGAGATCAACCTGTTTGAGTTCGACCGATTCGTCTACACCTGCGTCGATGGTCATCGAGTCATCGGTGTCGAATGCAAATAGGGCCAGTCCCAACACTAAAATACAGGTTGCTGCGCCTGCAGCGATGCGCAGTGGCACTCGCTCAACCAGTTCACTGAGCTGCTCGCCAACCGGCTTTTGCGTGGCAATCTTATTTAGAACTCGGGCGGTCTCGACATCGACACCCTGGGGCAACCCACCTGTGCTGTCGTGAATGACATCGTACTGCTTTGACGTTAACGGCATGTCGTCTCCGACTAGCCCAACTTGCCGAAGGCGGTGTTCGATATATTCTTGCGTGCGCTGGCGGTCGAGTGTGCGCATGTTGGAAACGAACAGTTTGCCCTCGCTAATTTGTTTGGAGTCAAGTTCTGAAATGGTTTCCTCGATACTTGGCTCACCGATGAGCAGGACACGCAGTTCACCATCGAGAGGTTCATTAATTTCATCGACGAACGCCAACAACTGGTTAAGTGATTCGGCGACAATCTCATGCGCGTTTTCCAGAATCAGCACGCTGGAGAGATTGTTGTTCAGGCGAATCTGCAGATGCTTAATCAACAAATCAACGCAGTCGTCGATGGTATCCGGCACTGGCTGCTGAAAAATCTTCACCATACCGGTGATGACCTGCGACGCGCTAAGAGTGCGCGTACCGCGCGCGACAAAAATCTGAAACTCGTCACTGGCGTTGCGCAACATTTGAATTACCAGGGCTGTTTTTCCACTTCCGGGGTCGCCCTTGAGAACTTGCAGCATATCGCTGAATTTGAGGTTGTGCTGCAGCATGTTGAGTTGCATCTGCAACACCGGATCGAAGTAGTACTCGTGCCCGGCAGGACGCTCGCTAAAAGGCTGGTACTGCAAACCCAGCATCAGCATCGCTGCCTCGTTAAGCTCCGCTCCTTGATTGTCAGCGTGCGGGTTCACTTGCATGTCAGGCAGCAACTGCGCAATCAGATTCGAGGAACTGCATTAGCGCATCGCGCTCGTAGTCTGCCGTCACTACCGACTGCCCGATGCCACGCATTAACACCAGTTTGAGAACGCCGTCGCGCACTTTTTTATCCACCGACATCAATTCCATAAACTGCGAGGCACGCATCGCCTCCGGCGGGTTGGTTGGCAGATTTGCCGCTCGCACCAGCGCACCCAGGCGTTGAGTTTCATCGCTTCGCATCCAACCGAGCGACTCGGAAAATCGTGCCGCCATGCACATGCCCGCACCCACCGCCTGACCGTGTAACCAATTGCCGTACCCACTCGCGGTTTCAATCGCATGCCCGAAAGTGTGCCCGAGGTTGAGAAGAGCGCGCTGGCCGGATTCGCGCTCGTCGGCCGCGACAATTCGTGCTTTGTGCGCGCAGGACTGCTCAATCGCGTAGGACAAGGCGCTAGCGTCGCGCGATTTAAGTGCATCAATATTGGCCTCAACCCAATTAAAAAAATCGGGGCTGTCGATGGCACCGTATTTGATCACTTCTGCCAGACCGGCGCTCAGTTCCGCGTCGCTCAATGTCGAAAGCGTTTTGGTATCCGCAATCACGCAGCGCGGTTGATGGAACGCGCCGATCATGTTTTTGCCCAGGCGATGATTAACACCCGTCTTACCGCCAACCGAGGAGTCGACCTGCGCCAGCAACGTAGTGGGCACCTGTACAAAATTTACCCCACGCTGGTATGAAGCTGCCGCAAATCCGGTAATGTCACCAATCACACCACCGCCGAGTGCGACCAGAGTGCAATTGCGATCGAAACGCTGTTCGAGCAACTTGTCGAAGATCAAATTAACCGTGTTAAGCGTTTTGTGCGATTCGCCGTCCGGCAAAACCACCACATCTGTTTCAAAGTCGGCAAGCGCGGCGCGCATCGCGTCGAGGTAAATTGGTGCCACAAACTCGTTGGTCACAATCATCACTTTGCGCCCGCTAATGTGTTTGCCGATCAGTGTAGAATCAGCAATGAGATTGGCGCCTATGTAGATCGGGTAACTGCGCTCGCCAAGGTCGACCTTAAGAGTGGAAAACACATTCATAACTGTTTCGTCGTCGCACGGTATTCGCCGTGTTCTTTTAAGAAGTTGCAGATTTTATTAATAACGACTTTCATATTGCGGCTATCTGATTTGATCTCAAAGTCGGCGATCGAACGGTAGATTGGTAAGCGCTCCTCACGCAGGTTTTCCAACTTTTCGCGCGGATTTTCACATTGTAGCAGCGGTCGTGATTTATCCATTCGTGTGCGCTCGAGTTGCTCATCGATAGCGACATTCAGAAACACTATGCGCCCGCGTTTACGCAAGCGCTCGCGATTGAGCGGACGCATCACCGCACCCCCGCCTGTGGCGAGTACGATGGCGTCTTTTTGCGTGAGCTCGTCGATCACGGCTTCTTCACGCGACCGAAAACCGTCTTCGCCTTCGTATTCAAAGATCGTCGGGATATCGACACCGGTACGTTTTTCGATTTCTTTATCGCTGTCGTAAAACTCGCGTTTGAGACGCTGGCTGAGCTGGCGCCCCACGGTGGTTTTTCCGGCACCCATCGGCCCTATTAATATCAGATTCTTCATTGCGCGGCGCTGTCACTGTGGCGCAACTTTACCGTAACTGCGGATTGGCTGCACATGCACACAATAAAAAAGGCGACTCAAGGTCGCCTTTTTGCGATGTGATATTAGCCCCTAAGGGCTACAGGCTAATAATCAAGAACGTCGTTGTCTTTGATGATTTTTGGCGTGATAAAAATCAGCAACTCGGTTTTGTCATCCTGAACAGAATTTTGGCGGAACATCCAACCGACAATCGGGAGGTCCGCGAAGAACGGTACGCGCTGCTGTGAGTTAATCACCGACTGCTCGTAAACGCCCCCCAGCACGACAGTTTCGCCGTTGTCCACCAGCACCTGCGTGGAAATTTCGCGCGTATCAATGGTCGGAACTTGTGCTGTGCCCGAGACAACAAACAACTCGCCGACTGTGTCTTTCTTAACCACGAGGTCCATGATTACGCGTGCATCGGGAGTAATTTGCGGGGTTACCTCAAGCGAGAGCACCGCCTTACGGAAGGTTACAGTCGCTGCACCGCTTGAGGATGCCTCGAGGTAAGGAATCTCAACACCTTGCTCGATGAATGCGGTTTTCTGACTCGCCGTAATCAGTCGCGGGCTGGAGATGACTTCACCGCGATCTTCGGCCTGCATCGCAGAAAGTTCGAGTTCAAGCAGTGTTCCAAAAGGAAGTTTCGCCAACGCCAGTGCGATCGACGCAGGGTTGTTGCCCGCTGGAAAGTTCACGTTAAATCGGCCAGGTGCTTCCAGCGTGTCGTTGTTTATCAAATCCTCGATGCCATCGGTAGTGCCCGACAAGACGCCACCTTCGCCGTCGTTGGTGGTATCGCGGTTAACCCCAAAGCGCACACCGATGTCTTTGGTGAAATCGTCAGTAGCCACCACGATGCGTGACTCGATTAAGACCTGACGCACCGGAATGTCGAGGCGATTCATCAAATCGCGGATTTCCGAAAGCTTGTCGTCGGTGTCGTGCACCAGGAGAGTGTTGGTGCGCTCATCGACTGAGACGGTGCCGCGTTCCGACAGGATACCGCCGTCGTCTGATTTGAGAATATCTGCCAGTTCGGACGCTTTGGCGTAGTTGATCTGCATAAACTCAGTGCTTAACGGAGCAAGTTCTTCAACCTGTTGCAGAGCTTCCAGCTCCACGCGTTCGCGCGCGGCGATTTCTTCGGTTGGCGCAATCAGGAGAACATTGCCGCTTTCGCGTTTATCCAGCGCCTTGGTCTTTAGAATGATGTCGAGTGCCTGATCCCATGGCACGTTCTTGAGGCGTAAGGTCAGTTTGCCGGTTACAGTGTCGCTGACCACGATATTCAAATTGGTGAAATCGGCCAGCAGCTGTAAAACCGAACGCACTTCGATGTCCTGGAAGTTAAGCGAGAGGCGCTCGCCGGTGTAGCCAAACTTATCCTTAACGCGCTCGATCAGTTCTTCTTCAGCGATCGGTTTTAATTCGACGGTAACGATGTTGTCCGATTGATACGCCAGTTGTTCGAAGTCGCGCGAAACCGGTTCGATTACGACGCGAATATTATCGTTGTTGCGAAAGGTGTCGACAAAGCGAATGGGTGTCGCAAAGTCGAGAACATCAAGGCGACGTATCAATTCATCCGACAGGTTGGCCGAAAGGAAATCGATCACGATATTGCCGTCGGAATCGTTGATGTCCATTGGAATACCAGGTTCAGACAGCGTAAAGATCACGCGTCCCTCGCCGTCGGCACCGCGGCGGAAATCAATGTCCGTGACAGCGCGACCCTGCACCTGGGGAGTTTGTCCACTGGATGCAGCGGCAATCGCCGTGCTGGTAGTGGGAGCCCCGCCGCCCTCAGCGTCAAGGGTGATATAAATCGTACTGCCGTCAACTAACGTTTCGTACGCCGGAAGACTGGAAAGGTTGATTACGATGCGGGTTCGACCGCCTGATTCCGCAGTGTTAATGGTGCGTGCGATACCGACCCCGATGGGAACCACACGTTCAGGTAAGTTATTGGTCGTGTCAGCCAAGTCCAGTGCGATGCGTGCAGGGTTATCGATTGTGAAACTACGTGGCGTTTCGGCAGGCTCAGAGAGCTGCAACGCGATCTGCAGGCGGTTGCCCGGCAACGCGCTGTAGGTGATGGCTTCAAGGCTGTTCGCCTGAGCGATACCGCTAAAAGATACTTGCGTGGTCAGCGCTACGAAACCAAGCAGCACAGAACGTAGCATCGAGCGCGAACATTTGTGCCAGAAGGCACGTGCGGATGACCGGCTCACAGGTCCGGCAGAATTGTCTGCGCACATCATTTTAGTTCTCCATCGCATTATTCGTCTCCAAGGGTTAGTGACGCCTCACGGTCTACCCAAGCGCCTTGCCCATCTGGAATAAGCTCGCTGATACTGATTTTTGTTTCGGATACAGTCAAAATTTTACCGTCGTTTTCACCCGCGTAATTACCGGGCTGAACTCGGTGGATGGTGCCGTCGGAATCTTTAATCAGTCCCCAGCGCGTGTTGTCTTGTTGCAGAATGCCAACCATCTTAAGCGAATCAAGCGGAAACGCTTCAAGCGGCTCTTTGCGTCGCCCTTCATCGGGTTTCGGGCCAGTGGGTTGCGCTTCAATATCCTGTTCGATGACGAAAGGATCATCGAGCAAGGCTGCATTGTAACTGAACGAGCGATATGGCTCGATTTCCGGCAGCGGTTCCACTTCACCCTGATGTTTTTGCTTGGTTTCGGCGACAAAGCGTTCGAGATCGCTCATATCTTCCGAACACGCGGCGAGTGCTGTTATCAGCACTACCATTGTGACACCGGTTTTGATCGTATTGGAGATACGCATCATTCTGCGTCCTCATCGAGATATCGGTATGTGGTTGCCGTCAGTTCCATCTTTAAGCGCGCAGGTGCGTCAGCCAACGGTGCAATGCCGATATCGTGAAGGGTGACAATACGCGGCAAAGCGGCGAGCCCGCTAACGAAATTACCGAACTGGTGATACCCACCGGTCACGTTCAGTTTGATCGGGTATTTGGCGTAAAACTCTTCCTGTAACTCGGCCTCGGGTTTGAGGAACTCTACTTCGAGGCCCGCAGCCACGCTCGTTTGCGAAAGATCGATCAGAAGGCTTTCGATATCGATTTTATTCGGCAATTGACGCAGCATTACGCCAAAAGATCTTGTCATTTCATCAAGTTGCGCGCGATAAGCGTCCAGATTCGCAGCTTTCTTCTGCTCGTCGTTAAACGTGGTACGCAGCACCAACTCGCGATCTTCAGTTGCCTTGAGTAAATCCAGTTTTGGCACAATCAGGAGCCACGCTCCCAAACCGAGTACGATTGCCATGGCGAGAATGATGACGAAAATCCGCACGCCTCTGGGGGCGGTGCCGATTTTGCCGAGATCTTCGACGTTAAGGGTCTGTAGTTCCTGAAACGCTTGTCCGATATCCACGCCTATTTCTCCTTCTTATCCAGCTTTGGATGCGTTTGCTTCAGGTGCAATTTGAAGGCGCTGACGCTTTCGTCCGTGTTGGCTTCGATGACCTCCAGCCGGGGTCCGGTCAGCCACTCAGACTCGTCCAGGTTGCGCATAAACGCTGACACGCGCGCGTTAGAGTCTGCCTTGCCTTCCAGCGTAATGTTATCTTGCGTTTGAGCGATCGCAGTGAGGCTGACGCCGTCAGGTAGTGTAAATGCCAGCTCGTGGAACAGGTGAACCACCTGAGGACGACGTGTTTGCAGTTGCTGGATAATCTCCATTCGCGAGAGCAGCTGCTCCTTGGTAGATTCCAGCTCCTTAATCTCTTCCAGTTCAACTTTGAGGCGATCAATTTCAGCTTGCAGGAATTGATTTCGTCGATTCTGGTGGTCAATCTGGCCCTGAACGGTAAAAATTCCATACATGACAACGAGTCCTGCCAGCATCGCGCAGAGGATGAGCTGTGTCGTGAATTCACGCGTTTTGCGTTTGCGTTCTTCGTCACGCCACGGCAGTAAATTGATTCTAGCGGCCATTAGTCGTCAAACCCCCGCAGTGCAAGGCCTGCTGCAATCATCAGCGACGGCGCGTCGGCGTAGAGGCGCTGGCGCTGAATGCGCGAGGCCAGTGGCATGTTAGCGAATGGATTGGCCACCGTGGTGCGCGTTCCGATGTGCGACTGGATAAACTCGTCGATACCGGGAATGGTTGCGCAACCGCCCGCCAGCACAATTTGATCAACCTCATCATGGTTGCCAGCAGAAAAAAAGAACTGCAGGAATCGACTCGTTTGCTGGGCCATTGTCTGTTTGAATGGCTCAAGCACTTCCGACTCGTAGTTGTCAGGGAGCCCGCCGTCTCGCTTCGCACGGCCCGCGTCGTCATAGGACAGGCCGTAGCGGCGCATGATGTCCTCGGTCAACTGACGACCACCGAAGGACTGCTCGCGCGTGTAAATTAACCCGCGATTGTGGATCACATTGAGGCTGGTCATGGTAGCGCCGATATCAATAACCGCGATGGTTTTATCGACACCGTCGTCGTCAACCTGGTCTTGGAGCAGCTCAAATGCGTGCTCAACCGTGTAGGGTTCGATATCGACCACTTTCGCAGTCAACCCACCAATATCAACAGCCGCCGAGCGGTCTTCCACATTTTCGCTCTTTGAAGCAGCAAGCAGAATGTCGTCGGTATCGGCCGAATTTGCGGTTGGGCCAAGTTTCTGGAAGTCGAGGTTAATCTCGTCCAGCGGATAAGGGATGTACTGGTCAGCTTCGAGCTGCAGCTGCAGCTCCATATCGCTTGGACGTAGGGTGTTGGGCATGGTAATCACTTTGGTGATCACCGCGGAGCCAGCAACCGCGACGGCAGCCGACTTGGCTTTGGTGCCGGATTTTTTCACCGCACGCCGTATCGCTTCACCGACCGCTTCGACGTCTTTGAGGGTTTTTTCGTTTACAGCGTCCACAGGCAAGGGTTCTACCGCATGGCTTTCCACGCGATACCCATCGCCTTTTCGGCTCAGCTCCAGCAGCTTGACCGACGTAGAACTGATGTCCAAGCCGACCAAGGGTGGATTTTTTTTGCCTAATCCAAACACAGTTCGATCCTTAGCGCCCGACTGCCGTTAAACTTTAAAGTCAGTTTTTTCATTACGTCATCGAGAGTTACGTGCACTAGATGTTAATATACTTTAAATATTAGCTGCAAGTTTCTAAAAATAATAGCCTAAAAGAGAATCGCTCGAAGTGAGGTCACGCACGTTTTATACTGCGCAGCTGCAAACTAGTATAGGCCAACCATCGCAAAATCATGCCCGTTTATGCCTAAATCGAAAAATAAATTAATAAGCTTCTTCAAATTTTTGATTTTATTGGGAATATTGGGATTTTTGGTCGCTGTTGGCGGTATCTACGCTCTCTATTCACAGCTTGCGCCCCAGCTTCCCTCGATCGAGGTCCTTAAAGATGTACGTTTGCAGGTGCCATTACGCGTCTACACGCAAGACGGCGATCTGATCGCGGAATACGGCGAAAAACGTCGAGAACCCCTGCTGATCGAAGATGTGCCCGCGCTGCTCAAGAATGCCTATCTGGCGGCTGAGGATGACCGCTTTTACGTGCATCCGGGGGTGGATTATCACGGATTGCTGCGTGCTGCCTACAACTTAATCAAGACCGGCGAGCGGGGTCAGGGTGGCAGCACGATCACCATGCAGGTTGCGCGCAATTTCTTTTTGAGTCGCGAAAAGACTTATCTTCGTAAAATCAACGAGATATTCCTGTCGTTCAAAATCGAGGAAGAGCTCAGCAAGGACAAAATCCTCGAGCTTTATCTCAACAAAATCTATCTCGGCAACCGCGCTTATGGGGTCGGCGCAGCCTCCAAAGTTTACTACGGAGTGCCAGTCGATCAACTCACGCTGCCGCAGGTCGCGATGCTCGCGGGTTTGCCGAAAGCGCCCTCGACCAAAAACCCGATCGCCAACCCCGAAGCGGCAATTATTCGCCGCAACTATGTGCTTGGGCGCATGCGCAAGCTCGACATGATCGACGAAATGGCCTACCAGGAAGCGCTCGCGACCGGTGTCACAGCAAAAATCCACGGTGCGCAACGGACGGTCGATGCAGGTTACGTCGGCGAGATGGCACGCGCGCGGCTGGTCCAGTTGTTTGAAGAACGCGCATACACGGCGGGTCTGAAGGTCTTCACAACAATCACTACCGAGCGCCAAAACAGCGCCAATCGTGCTTTGCGAAACGCATTGCACGCGTATGAGGAGCGCCAGGGGTATCGCGGCGCGGTCGATACGATTGATGCTGAAACGCTAGCCGACCCTGAGTTGTTGAAGGAGAAGCTCAGCGGCTACACAACTCACGGCGAGTTGTTCGCGGGAGCCGTGATTGCCGTTACCGAGCAGCTGGCGACACTGGTGCTCGAAGACGGTGGCAGTGCGACGCTGGATTTAACAAGCGTCGAATGGGCCGGGCGGCGCGGTGAAAATCGAAAAGGGCCGAAGCCAAAAAGCATTGAAGATGTGTTCAGTGTTGGCGACGTGGTCTATCTAGATCGCCGCGAAGGCGAGATTCGCCTGGCGCAAATGCCGAATGTCGAAGGCGCGTTTGTCGCGCTCGACCCGAATGATGGGGCAATTCAGGCGCTGGTCGGCGGGTTTGACTTTCATCGCAGCAAATTCAACCGCGTCATGCAGGCCGAGCGCCAGCCGGGATCGAACTTTAAACCGTTTATCTACTCCGCTGCGCTGGACAAAGGTTACACGGCTGCCAGCATTATTAACGATGCGCCGGTTGTGTTCGACGACCCCGCGCTTGAGGGTGAATGGCGGCCAGAAAACTACAGCGGCAAGTTTTTCGGCCCGACACGTTTTCGCGAAGCGCTGGTTAAATCGCGCAACCTCGTTTCAATCCGCCTTCTCATTTCAATCGGTTTGCGCCACACGATGGAGTTCATTGACCGGTTCGGATTCGGCGGCGCCAACCTGCCGCGCGACCTATCACTTGCGCTCGGCAGTGGCACGCTTAAACCGATTGAGGTCGCACGCGGTTACGCGACATTTGCCAACAACGGGTATCTGATTGACCCCTACATCATTCAACGTGTCGAAGACGTCGACGACACGATTTTGTTTGAAGCAAACCCTGCACGCGTGTGCAAGGAGTGCGACGAAGAAAACCGGCTGGCTGAATCTAATCCGAACGTCAATAGCGAAGACGAAGAAGAATTCGAAACGCTGGAGAACTACGCCGAAAAAGTCCTCGATGGTCGCAATGTATTTATTATGCGGTCGATCATGCGCGACGTCGTTCGGCGCGGCACTGCGCGTCGTGCACGCGCGCTCGGGCGGCGCGACATCGGTGGCAAAACCGGGACCACCAACGATCAACACGACGCCTGGTTCTCCGGATTCAATGATCACGTCGTCGCCACAGCGTGGGTCGGTTACGACCAGCAGCTACCGCTGGGGTCACGCGAAACCGGCGGGCGCACGGCGTTGCCAATGTGGATCGACTACATGCGCGACGCGCTCGCGGGCTTACCGGAGTCAAAAGAAATCGAGCCGGGCGAAATGACCTCCGTGCTGATCAACCCCAAAACTGGCGAGATGGCCAGCGCGGATAATCCTGACGCTGTGTTTGAAATGTTCCGCGTCGAGCACGCCCCACAACCAAGCGTTGTCAGCATGCAAGGTGACAACAAAACCGCTGAGGAAATCGAACAGCAGGACGAGGCGACCGAAGAGTTGTTTTAGCGCTCAAGCCTCTTCGAATGCCGGGTTAATCCGGTTCGAGAATTCAGCTTCAATTTCCGACAGCGTCCAGAATCGGATGCCTCTGCTGATACTAGGCATTGATGTTTGATGATTAGCGTCATCTTCGCACAGTTGAAATTGCCCGCCAGTTTTTTGAGCATCGCTCGCATCATCGAGATTAAATCGGCGCAGTCGCAGGCGCTTAGTTACGAACCTGGGTTGTATCCTGAACACCATCGCGTTGACGGATCTAAGAGTGGTATTGCGGACTTAACTCCTTAACCGCATCCACCAGTGCCGAGACGTGGTCCGGATTAATATGCTGGTGAATCCCATGGCCAAGATTAAACACATGGCCCGATCCATTGCCGTAGCTGGCCAGTACCTTGCCGACTTCTTCGCGGATTTTTGCAGGGCTTGCGTACAGCACGCTGGGGTCAAGATTGCCCTGCAGCGCCACGCGGTTGCCGGTCAACTTGCGAGCAGAGGCAAGATCGGTGGTCCAGTCAACGCCCAAACCATCGCAACCGGTCGCGGCCATTGCGTCCAGCCATTCACCGCCGTTTTTGGTAAACAAAATTACCGGCACTTTTCTACCGTCATTTTCGCGCAGCAGCGACTCGACGATCGCTTGCATGTACTGCAGCGAAAAATCGCGATAGTTTTGCGGTGACAGCACACCGCCCCAGGTATCGAACACCATCACGGCTTGCGCACCCGCAACAATCTGAGCATTCAAGTAATCGGCAACCGCCCTGGCCAGTTTTTGCAGTAGCAGATGCAGGGTGTCGGGCTGATCGAACAACATCGCTTTGATTCTGGAAAAGTCTTTACTCGAACCGCCTTCGACAGCGTAGGTTGCGAGGGTCCACGGGCTGCCGGCAAAACCGATAAGTGGCACACGACCACCCAACTCTCTGCGAATCACGCGCACACCGCCCATCACGTAATCGAGGTCCGTGTCTGGATCAATTTCGGGTATCTTTTTGACGTCTGCACTACCCCGCACTGGATCGGTAAAACGCGGCCCTTCGCCCTCGGCAAAGTACAGACCCAGCCCCATCGCATCTGGGATAGTGAGAATGTCGGAGAACAGAATCGCCGCGTCCAGATCGTAACGCGCCAGCGGCTGCAGGGTGACTTCGCAGGCGAGTTCGGGCGATTTACACAGATCCAAAAAACTGCCCGCTTTGGCACGGGTGGCTCGGTACTCCGGCAGGTAGCGACCGGCTTGTCGCATGATCCACACCGGAGTGCGGTCGACCGGCTCGCGCATAACGGCGCGCAAAAAGCGGTCGTTTTTAAGATCGCTCATAGATTGGCGGTGTCAGACTTCGAGATAGTCGAGTATACCCTGCGCTGCTTCGCGGCCTTCGTAAACCGCGGTCACGACGAGGTCGGAACCGCGCACCATATCCCCGCCGGCGAAAACCTTTGGGTTGTGGGTCTGAAAGCGAAATTCGCCATTGTGATCGGCAACCACGCGACCGCGATCATCGGTATTGATGCCGTGGGCGCCAAACCAGTCCGCCGGATTGGGGCGAAAACCAAAAGCAATGATAACCGCGTCGGCGGCGATCACCTGCTCGCTGCCGGCTACCGCGCGCGGCTGGCGGCGGCCGCGTTCGTCCGGCTCGCCGAGTTCGGTCGTGACCATCTTCACGCCGCTTGCAGCAGCGTCCCCAACAATTTCGACAGGCTGGCGATTCCACAGAAAGCGGACGCCTTCTTCGCGTGCATTTTCAACTTCGCGCGCCGAACCAGGCATGTTGGCTTCATCGCGACGGTACGCGCAGGTGACGGACGTCGCGCCTTGTCGCACCGCGGTGCGCACGCAATCCATCGCCGTGTCGCCGCCACCAAGCACGACCACACGCTTGTCGCGCATATCGATCAGCGACTCGCCGTCGGCCTGCCAACCCTCGACATTGTTGATGTTGCTGATCAAGTACGGGAGTGCTTCGTGCACGCCGTGCAGGTCTTCGCCTGTGAAACCACCCTTCATATAGGTGTAGGTGCCCATCCCCAGGAACACGGCGTCGTAGTCCGTGGTCAACTGCTCGAAGCCTATATCGCGACCGACTTCTGTGTTGAGAACAAACTCGATGCCCATGCCTTCGAGAATCTCGCGGCGCGTCCGCACTACGTCTTTTTCAAGCTTGAACGGCGGAATGCCAAAGGTCAGCAGCCCGCCCACTTCCTGATATTTATCGTACACAACTGCTTTAACACCATTGCGTGCGAGGATGTCTGCACAGCCAAGACCTGCCGGGCCGGCGCCGACAATCGCGACTTTCTTTTCGGTATCGACAACGTGTGATAAATCCGGCTTCCAGCCGATTTTGAGCGCTTCGTCGGTGATGTATTTTTCAATCGCACCAATGGTCACCGCGCCGAATCCATCATTTAGCGTGCACGCGCCTTCGCACAATCGATCCTGCGGACAAACGCGGCCGCACATATCCGGCAGCGAGTTGGTGCGATGCGACATCTCGGCGGCTTCGAGGAGATTGCCCTCCTCGATCAGCTTGAGCCAGTTCGGTATGTAATTGTGTACCGGGCATTTCCATTCGCAGTAGGGATTACCGCAGGAAAGACAGCGCGAGGCCTGGGTGCCGGCAGCCTCGGGGTCGAAGGGCTCGTAGATTTCCCTGAACTCGAGCACGCGCGTTTGAGCCGGGATTTTATCCGGCGTCTGGCGTGGTGCTTCAAGAAACTTCAGTGGATTGATGCTGCCCATGATTTCGATTATACCGTGCTCGGTTTGCCAATTGGGGCAACCCTGCGCGAATGTGACTGCTAATGTGGCATCAGCCGGCAGATAAAAATCGCAATCAGGGCAGGATATGCAAGTCGAAAACTGGTGAAAACGCGCGGTGCGCTGAGCATCTGCGTATTGTGAGACAGTTTCAAACGTCGCGGAAACCCGCGCAGATCGTTGTTCTACAGCCTGCTAGGCGCCGAGTTTGGCTTTTATTTTACCGCTGACCGCGCCCATATCGGCGCGTCCTTGCAGTTTGGGTTTGAGCTGGCCCATGACCTTGCCCATGTCTTTGATCGAGCCAGCGCCAGTGCTTTCAATGGCGTCGGCAATCAGGGCGTCGATTTCGTCGTCGCCGAGTTGCTCGGGCAGGTAGGATTGCAGAACTTCCAGTTCGAACTGCTCTTGCGCGAGCAGATCATCGCGTCCTGCGCTGCGGTATTGCTCAATCGACTCTCGGCGCTGTTTCGCCATTTTGTCGAGCACCGCAGTGACTTGCGCGTCGTCGAGCTCGATTCGCTCGTCAACTTCGCGTTGTTTGATCGCCGCGTTGACCAGTCGTATAACACCCAGCCGCGCCTTGTCGCCGCCCTTCATGGCGGCTTTCATGTCGGCGCTGAGTTGTGACTTGAGATCGCTCATCGCGAGACGCGGCGAAGCAGATCAGTACAGACGGATGTTGCGCGAGGTCTCTTTGGAGACTTTTTTCTGGTGGCGTTTTACCGCTGCGGCGGCTTTGCGCTTACGCTCGGCCGTTGGTTTCTCGTAGAATTCACGACGACGTGATTCGGTGACCACACCGGCTTTTTCGCACGCGCGCTTGAAGCGGCGCATGGCGATTTCAAAGGGTTCGTTCTCTCTTACTCGTACTTCGGGCATTGCAATTAGAGCCTGTTGACGGATTAAAATCGAGCATGCGCTCGGCGAATCGACCATTATATCGTTCAATTGGCGGCATGCAATAAGTGTTTTTGGGGTAAAAAGTAGAAAACGATGAAAGTTCTGGGCATTGAATCGTCCTGCGACGAGACCGGCATCGCGGTTTATGACTACCACGCCGGGCTTGTCGCGCACGCGCTCTACAGCCAGGTGGACATGCACGCCGAGTACGGCGGCGTGGTGCCTGAGCTGGCCTCGCGCGATCACGTGCGCAAGCTGCTGCCGCTGATTCGCCAGACCATGGACGAGGCGGATTTGAGCCTCAGCGATCTCGACGGCGTCGCCTACACCAGCGGTCCGGGGCTGGCGGGCGCGCTTTTGGTCGGCGCGGCAACCGGGCGATCACTCGCGTGGGGGTTGGATGTTCCCGCGATTGGCGTGCACCACCTTGAGGGGCATCTGTTGGCTCCGATGCTGGATGCGCCGCTCGAATTCCCGTTCGTTTGCTTGCTGGTCTCCGGCGGGCACACGCAGTTGATCCGCGTAGGCAAAATTGGCGACTACGAACTGCTCGGTGGCAGCCTTGATGACGCCGTCGGAGAGGCCTTTGACAAAACCGCCAAGCTACTCGGTTTGGGATACCCCGGCGGGCCGGCGCTGGCCAAACTGGCGGAGTCTGGTGAAATCGGTGCGTTGAAATTTCCCCGTCCGATGACCGATCGCCCGGGTCTGGACATGAGCTTTAGCGGTCTCAAGACGTTTGCGATCACCACCCATCGTGAGTTGGGCGACGAACGCGCCGCTGATATTGCGTGGGCATTTCAGGATGCCGCCGTCGATACATTGTTAATCAAATCCCGGCGGGCAGTGGAGCAAACCGGCATTAAATCGATTGTCATAGCCGGGGGTGTCGGTGCCAATAAATGCCTGCGCGAACGCTTTAACGAACAGCTCGGTAGTGAGGGTTACGAAGTCAGTTATCCGCGAATGGAGTTTTGCACCGATAACGGTGCGATGATCGCGTTGGCGGGGTGTATTCGCTTGCACGAGGGGGAAACGGAAGAATTGGATATGACGGTGCGGCCGCGATGGCCGTTGGCGGAGTTGGGCTCACGTTGAGAACTAACAGATCGCAGTGAAGCACTAAAAGAGTACACCCTGGTTCATCTGTTAAGACGCTGTATGTAAGTTCTAGCGTTAATTGCTTTTTATATCTGGAAAAACAAAACGCGTTTCTCATTGATTTCAGGTGGATTTAAGCCACCGCTTGTTTTCTAGAGCCTCTGAATTCTGAGTACACAATGAAAAGTCCTCCTCCGACGATTAAGACACTTCCAAGTATCGTCGACACAGTCGGTAATGAACCCCAAAACATCCATCCCCAAAGTACAGCAAAAGGTAGCGAGCTGTATTCAAACGGTGCCATCTGATTTGCTCGGCCGTAGCGATATGCTTGGCTGATACAAAAAAATCCAATAGCACCCGTTAATCCGACGGCGAGAAAAAGGCCGGCTTGGATAGAGTTGGGAACACTCCAGGCGCGAAATAGATAGGCTGCGCTTGGATGATCGAACTGGTTCATCCAGCCGCTTCCAAAAACCAGTCCCGTCAATCCACTGAATAAAACAAACATAAGCGTTAAATAGAAAGTCATGCCCAAAGCGCTGTCAGAGGAGCCAAGCAGCCTGGTCAAGAGTATTTGAACGCTATATGCGATTGCAGATACGATCGCCAAGATCATAGCGGGCTCAATCCCATCGGCACTGGGTCGGGCGACAAAAATTACTCCGATCAAGCCTGCGACAATTGCAATCCATATGCGGAAACCGACTGTTTCCCCCAAAAATGGACCCGCTAAGATAACAACGAAAAGAGGGGCGGTGTAATAGAGTGGCATTGCGTCGGCCAATGGAAGGACGGCGAGCGACATCGAAAATGTGGAAAAACAGATAAAGGAAAAGAAGCCGCGAAGGCAATTCAAAAACAGTCGTTGTGTTACGAATCCGCGCAGGCCTTGAGTGAAATATATCGCGGAACTGATCAAAACCAGAGTAACTACACCACGCGCGAAAATCACTTCCTGCACAGCCATTTGATCACTGAAGAACTTCATGATCACATCTTGAACAGAAAACACAAATAGACCGAGGATTAGAAACCCTATCCCCGCCATTGGGTTATCGGCACTTTGATCTTCGACATAGGGCTTGGACACGCCTTGTTTCTCATTTTATCGCCAGTCAGGGGGCGCATTGAACCAAATCTCAAGGTCAACATACATTGCCGAAAATGACTCAGGGCGACCAGAGTTTGCTTTTTCTGGACAATTGTTAGCCACTAAAGCTACGAACTTGAAAACGAGGTAAAAGGAGACGGCTCGTAAATCCGCATATTGGGTGTTGAACGCTCCAATGTTCTCTAACGTTGAAACCTTAATTCATTCCTCAGGATAATTTGATTGCGGGAGATGTTGGTATGTCGGCTTTGAACTTTTTCTCTACGATGAAATCGCTGCGGCGGGTATTCATTTTGGATTCGAATCGGCTGATCAGACCTGACAACTGGGTGTCCGCTGACTCCTGCGACTTTCCTTAATCGTTTACATTGCGCTTAGAAAATTTCGATCATCTTGCGAGTGAAACGATTCCTGACCGCAGTTTTCGGACATCGATGGCAAACCAAGACGACGCAAAACACAATCGTGAGAACCCTCACATGCGCCAAGACCTCCAATATGCGATAGTTACGGCATCAATCAACCGGAATTTGAATGATGTCTAAATGTCGATTAGCAACAAACAAGGTGACTGCGATTGGCTCAATCGTGCTGGCGGCAATGCTGACTTTTCCTGCGTTTGCCGCCGCCGAGGTGATCGGTCATATCAAGACCACCAAGGGCGACGTTGTCGTCGTCTCTCACGGTTTAAAGCGGGCCGTGCAACCTGGGGATAAATTGCGCGTCAGCGATACGGTGCAAACCGGTGACAACAGCAGCGTCGGCATCACGTTTCGCGACGACAGCCGCACCGCGCTTGGGCCAAACTCCAAAATGCAGATGAAAGAGTTCGCCTTCGAACCCGCAGAAAACCAATACTCCTTTGTATCAAAAATGTTTAAGGGATCGATGGTGTTTGTATCCGGCCTGATCGCAAAGCTCGCCCCCGATACCGCGAGAGTCGAGACAACAACCGCAACCGTCGGGATTCGCGGAACGCGGTTTCTGCTTCGCGTCGAGGAAGAATAGCCGTGCGTTGGATCATCCGGATTCGCACGCTCGCTTTGCTTGCAGTTGCGATGGTTCTTGGTGCGTGCGCGACCCCAACCAACTACATCGTCTTGCTCGATGGTGAAGACGGCAAACCAACCGGCGCAGTGGTTGTCAGTAACGAGCAAGGCGCGCGAACCCTCGATAGTGCGGGTCAGGCAGTTGAACTAACGGATTCACCCGACGTTGCGCCAGGCACGATCGACGACGCCACGATCGAGCGCGATTTCGCTCAGGCGCTTGAAGCGGCACCGCTTAAACCTCGCAGTTTCCTGTTGTACTTTGAATTTGGCGGCTCAGAGTTAACCGAAGAGTCGCGTCAACTCATTCCGGAAATTCTCGCGGAAATCAGGCAACGTCCAGCGCCCAATATTGGTGTAATTGGCCACACCGACACAGCGGGAGGCGCAGAGTTGAATAGTCGTCTCGCGCTGGGGCGGGCGCAGAAAGTCCTGTCGCTGCTTCTGTTCGCTGGTGTCGACGAATCCTTGATTGATGTCAGCTCACACGGTGAAAACAATCCGCTGATTAATACGGGTGATGGGGTTGACGAACCGCGCAATCGTCGCGTCGAAGTTGTGATTCGATAACAGTTTTACGCACTTCATTTCATTGCTTTATTTATACGGCGTTTAAGCCAACAATACGGCTGTTATGAATACAGCCGCTGCTAAACAACCGCTGCCTCGCCTCGGTTACATTTTTCTCGCCGCGATAACAATTTTCTGGGGTCTTAACTGGCCTGGCATGAAAATCACACTGGCAGAAGTGCCGGTGTGGTGGTTCCGCGCGTCGTGCGTTTGGTTCGGCGCGTTTGCGTTGCTGAGTTTGTCGGCGCTGTCCGGCAATCGCATCAAACCGAGAAAAGACGAACTGGCGCCGATAATCTGGTGCGCGGTTTTCAATGTTTGCGGCTGGCATATTTTTTCAGCCTACGGCGTCTCGCAAATCCCGGCGGGGCGAGCATCAATCATTGCCTTTACGATGCCGCTATGGGCATCGCTCCTCGCGGTTTACTACCTGCAGGAAAAATTTTCACTCGTCAAAGCACTCGGTCTGGCGTTGGGCATGTCCGGGCTTGGCGTGTTGATTGGCACGGATTTGATCCTGTTAAAGGAGTTTCCCGTGGGCTCGCTGTTGATGCTGGGTGCAGCGGTCGCGTGGGCGATGGGCACCGTGCTGTTTAAACGCGGCGGGTGGGATCTTCCGGTCGCAAGCAGCATCGCGTGGCAGCTGATTTTCGGTGCAATACCCATAACTCTGGGCGCAATTTTGATCGACCCGTTTCCTGATCTGCGTTTGTTAAGCCTGCCTGCATGGATAGCGCTAATTTATGTGTTTCTGGGGCCGATGACGTTTTGTCAGTGGGCGTATCTGAAAGTCGTGCATATGTTTCCTGCGTCTATCGCCGCAATCGGCACTTTGATGATTCCGGTTGTTGGCGTCTATTCCAGTTCTATGATTTTAGAAGAGCACGTTGGATGGAGCGAGGTTGTGGCCCTGGGACTGATTTGTCTGGCACTGGTCGTGGTGTTGGTTATACCCAGTCTCAAGGTTCGCCGCTCACGCTGACGGCACGCAATAATCACTCGCACATAGAAAATTGATGGCAAAAAAATGAGCGACTCACACAAACAATTTGCACTTGCCTGGGTTGATGACAATCAAGCGCAACTCTCCGACTGGAATCAAGTTATTTTCGATTTTGCTGAAACCGCGTGGCGCGAGTACCGTTCCTGCGAATGGTATGTCCATCAGTTAAAACAAGAGGGATTCGAAGTCGAACAAGAAAGTGGTGGGATGCCCACAGCGTTTTGCGCGACCTGGCGCAACGGTGACGGGCCAACCATCGGCGGCTACGCGGAATACGATGCCGTGCCCGGCAATTGTCAGGCGGCCGATACCGTGCAACGCGCACGCGATGGGCTAAGCGTACACGCCGGCGGTCATACCGACCCGCATTCCGCGTTGGGTATCAGTTCGCTCGGCGGGTTTCTTGCGGCCAAGGCGTCGATGGAAGCAAATGATATTCCCGGCACATTAAAATTTTTTGGGGAGCCTGCGGAAAAAGTGCGCGGTTCCAAACCGATTCACGCGGCGAAGGGTTATTACGATGATCTAAATGCTGCAATCAGTTTTCACCCTTTTTACATGCTGCCTTTGTGCAACACAACGCGTTGGGATACGCATTGCGGTGCCGCTTACGCGGTGATTTACACCTTCGAATGCCCTCAGCCTGAAACGTGGTTAGCGCAAAGTGATGAAGCGGGTTCTCCCATCCCCGCGTCACACGCCTCGGCGCGTGCGCCGGGGGCCAACGACGCTCTGGTGCAGATGTACACGTCGTCCAAAATGCTGAAGGAATCGATGATTGCCGCAGGCACCGGGTGGTCGATGAACGAGTGCATCTTGACCGCCGGGCAGGCCACGGCGGACAACCTGCCCGCGCAAATCGCCCAAATCCAATACATCATGCGCGTACCCGATATTGAAATGGCTGAGACGGTGATGCAGGTGCTGGACCAAAACGCCGAAGCCGCGGCGCAGATATCCCACTGCACATGGAAGCGCGACTGGGTTTCCAAATCGCGCCCCGGGTTGCCGAATCACACGCTGGCTGAATTGACCTACCGCAATCTTGAAAGGGTTGGTCCGCCTCAATTCAATCAAGCTGACGCTGTAAAAAAGGCACAGGAGATTCAGCGCAATTTGGGGTTGGAGGCGATGGACGAACCATTTTTGCCAGCATCCATGCGATTGATTGCACCGCAGGATGCCGAACGCGAATTGCGTAAACAATTGCCGGAGTGGCAAAAAAACTTCACCTCGGACGACTACACAGAATATTGCTGGCATGCACCGACCGTGCGTTTATACATAGGCCGTCCGGCGTTGCGGGCACCCGCCGGGTACCACTACCCTGCATGGGTAATGAACGCACTGGGTGGCATCCGCGAAACCATCGACCCGATGATTAACTGCGCGAGTAAAACCATTGCTGCAACTGTTATCGATTTATTGACTCAGCCCGAATTACTCCAAAAAGCGCAGGACGAGTTTGACCAGCGCACCGGTGGTGTCGGCGGCGAAAAATGGATCGCGCCGCTGTGTGACTACGAATCGCCGCATCAATTTCGCTGGCCGGAGTACATTGAAACAGCGAGGGGTTGGGAGTGGTGGATTCCGACTTACATACGCAAGTGAGTGTTGATTTCGCCCGCCAATCATTCGCGGCTTAATTTCGCAAAGTGCTCGGCGAGCGATAGATAATTTACCATCGTACACACGACGAGCTCTGGAAAATTTTTTTAACAAAGTTAGTAAAAGAAAAACTAACCCAAATTCACGCACCCTGATATCTATCGGAGCGCAATAAATCTGCTTTACAGATTAGGTATCGGCAAACATCGGTAACTCATTGTGCCGCGACGAACGTTGCAAATGAACACGGAATTAATCGCGGCGCGACTCAGGCTTTTATTAATAAACAACAGAAGACGCACTTTTTGGCTACTTTTTGGGCGAACAAAAAGTAGCTCGCTCACTCGGCACGCGGTTAAATCAAATCGCTGGCATTCGGTGAGCGAAACCGAGAGCAACTAAACTACGCCGCAATAAGAGATCTAGACACCCTTGCCCGCATACCCCCTCGGCGTGTACATCCACTTGCCGTTGTAACGCGTTTCACTGTTGCCTACCATGACCAGCGTAAGCATATCGACGTCTTTAGCGTCCAGCTCAGCAAGCAATATTACGCGGACGTCTTCAGTGTCGCGCCCTAAGTTGCGTGCAATAATCACGGGTGTTTCGCCACCGCGTTGTGACATCAAAATATCGCGCGCCTTGTTGAGCTGCCAGTCGCGACGCGTCGAAACGGGATTGTAAAACGAGACGACGAAGTCCCCCGCAGCAGCCGCATTTAGTCGTTGCTCGATCACATCCCACGGTGTCAGCAGGTCGGAGAGCGAGATTGTGCAGAAGTCGTGGCCGAGCGGCGCACCGACTCGTGCCGCCGCCAGCTGCATCGCCGAGATGCCGGGGATCACTTCGACTTCGACATCGCTCCAACGATCGGCGGCGTCGCTCGCAAGCTGCTCGAACACGACCGTCGCCATCGCGTAGATACCCGGATCACCGCTCGAAATCAAGGCGGTGATTTTCCCGCTCGCAGCTAATTCAAGCGCAAGTTTTGCGCGATCAATTTCCTCGCCCAGTTCTTTATCGTGACGCGTTTTACCTTCGCCCAACTCGCCCAGCAGGTCAATGTACAAACCGTAGGCGACCCAGTCCGTCGCCTGTGTCAGCGCACTGCGCGCTGCGGGCACGAGTAAATCCAAAGCACCGGGACCGGTGCCGATAATAAAAAGCTTTTGCATGACTACTTTTCTGGAAGATAGGCGCGCGCCAACGCAAACGTCGCGCGCGAACTTTTGTGTTTTGTGATTAACAATTCTGCGTCACCGCCAGAGAGCGCCTCTGCACCCGCCAGTGCCGCCGCTTCTGCCACGCCCCAGCACCCGACGGCGTCAAAAACGTGCTGCGACTTCTCGCTTAGCCGTTCGGTGTATTCGAGCAGCTTAGTCGCAGGATAAAACCGTGCCGGTTCCTCAAGGTTGTCCGCCCATTCGAGCAGCCCTTTTTCGTCGACTTTTACATCGACGCTGGCGGCCATGGCTATTTCTTCGCGACCGGAAATCACCGGGTTTTCGCGCAATGTGCTATCGATCAGATCGAGAATATCGTCGCTCGGGCAGTCGCGCTCGCAGCCCACGCCCGCCACGTAAACCGGTCGCGTGTAACTTTGCGCTGTTGTGATCACGCACTGCGCGTCGAGCAGTTCGGCGACTTCGCGCGCCCATTCGTTCGCGCCACCTTCGTGCCCCGACACCAGCGGAATCACAAAGCGTCCGCGCTCGTCGAGCACCAGTACCGGCGGATCGCTGTGCTTGCTATCCAGCACCGACGCCAAGGTACGCACGACGATGCCGGTCGCGCAGATGAAAACGATGCGATGGCCCGCGCGATACCACTCGCGCATTTGCTCGCCAAAGGGTTGCGGTTTGAACCAGTGCTCGCATTCGAGCGATTGCGCAAGGTGCTCGCCCAGACGCGAGCCGATTTCGGTCAAACTGACTATGCGCGTGCTCATGATTGACGTGTCACCATAAACAAAGAGAAATACGAACCGGGACCTTCCGGCAATTCGGCGATATTGTGAATGATGGTTTGATCCTCCATCGTCGCGTGCTCAACGTACACGGCGTCGTGCACTCGACCCGAAATTGCTATGCGCTCGGCAATGCGGTGCCGTTGTCTCCCGACTTTCATAATAACAACACTGTCGTGCGTCGCCAGTGCTTCATCGAGCGCCGCATCGGTCGTGAACGCCGGCATCACCAGCAGCGATTGATTAAGCCGCGTCAATGGCGCAAGACTCGCCGCGCTGGATGCGCTCACAGACGTGATTCCCGGTACCACGGCGCAGTGATGCTCGCCTTTGAGCAAATCGTACAGATAAATAAACGAACCGTATAACAACGGGTCGCCCAGGCACAGAAACACTACATTTGCGCCTGCGGATAACTCCACCGAGATTGCTTTTGCCGCCTCGCCGTAAATTGCTTCAGTACTGTCGCGTTCGCCGAGCGACATTGGCAACCCGATGGCCATTTCGCGCTGGCCTTCGCGTATGTGCGCCGAGGCGATCGCGCGCGCGGTGGACTCTTTTGCAAACGTGGCGGGGTACACAACAAGGTCGGCTGACTCGATTGTGCGCACCGCTTTGAGCGTGAGCAATTCGGGGTCGCCGGGGCCGACACCAATGCCATAAAACGTGCCTGCCGTCATGGCTTGCGCGCCGTCGCAAGCAGCACCGGCAGTTGCGCACGCATCGTGGTGTGCGAGCCGAGCGGTGCCGCGTGACTGATCGATAATTCGGTGAATTCCGCCGCTACTGGCCACGCGTGGCCTTGCAGCGCAGTGCGGGTTTCGAGCGTCACACCCGCGGCGACCAAGCGGCCGCCAGACCTCAAGCGCTGCCAGCAGATTTCAAGCACATCGCTCAGCGCACCGTCGGTTCCACCGATGTAGATGGCGTCTGGATCGGGGAGGTTTTCACACGCGTCCGGGGCAGCACCGTCAATCAAGTCCAGGTTACCGTGGTCGCCGAAGCGATCCAGATTGGTGCGAAAAACCGATTGGCGTTTCTCATCGCGCTCGATCGCAAAGACGTGTGCCAGAGGCGACCAGCGCGCCCACTCAATCGCGATACCACCGCTGCCCGCGCCGATGTCCCAGCCAACTTCACCTGCCGATAGCGACAATCGGGAAAGCGCCGCCAGACGCACTTCGCGTTTGGTAAACTGATTGTCGCCGCCTTCGGCAAACACGGCGTCGTCGATACCGGGAAATGCCGGGAGCAACCCGCCCTCACCTTGCACCTCGACGAAAAGCAGATTCAGCGGATTAAATGTTTCTTGTTTAGCAGCAAGCGTCGCAGCATCCGCTTGCGTGATTTTTTCTTGCGCAGAGTCGAGCGCCTCGAGCACATGCACCTGACTTTCTTCAAACCCGGTGTCGACCAATTCGCGCGCGATTTTTTGCGGTGTGTTTTTCGCGTCGGTAAAAACGGCCAGCGTTTTTCCGGCGCCGAGCGTGGCGCGAAGTCGTCGCATCGGCCGACCGTGCAAACTGACAAACGCGACGGACTGCCACGGCTTGCCGATTCGCGCGCACGCGCTTTGCACGGTTGTCACATTGGGATGAAAGCGCAGATCGTCGCTCCCGACGTTGCGCAGCAGCCAACTGCCAATACCAAAATAAAGCGCATCGCCGGATGCCAAAACAACAGTGTTTTTACCAGCGTGTTGATCCAGCACATCGGCGAGATTATCGAGTGGCGAGGGATACACAATTTTTTCTGCGTCGCCGCAATCGACGGATTCAAAATGACGACTGGCGCCGATAACCACATCGGCCTGTTGCAGAGCGTTCGCCGCTGAGGGGGGCACGATTAGAGCGGTGCCTAAACTGACAACATCGATCACCACGATTGAGCACTCAATACGAAAAAGCGCGCGGTGCTGTTTGAGCGTAGAGCGAGTTCAGCGCGCGCGGAAAAGAAACCAGCGAACATTGAGTTAAAGTAGAACATTCGGATCACAAAAAGCGCATTTTTGGCTACTTTTTGGGCACGAACAAAAAGTAGCTCGCTCGCGATGCACGTCGCAAGTAAAGATTAGAAAAATCAGCGAGCGAACCCATTATCGACGCAAAACAAGAACGCGTGCGATTGTTTTCGCTCAGTTTTGAAATGTCTTCAATGCGCGATCGCATCAAAAAAACACACCCTTGTTCATCCTTCCCAGCGCATTGATAATCGCGCTTGCGATTGCGCTCCCACCCTGTTTACCAAGCAGCGTGATGACGTTCATCTGTAAGAGCTCGCACTCTTCCCACAAAACTTCTTTCGACTCAGCAGCACCGACAAACCCGACCGGCACGCCGATCACCAGCGCGGGCTTGGGCACACCAAGCTGGATCAGTTCGAGCAGGCGAAACAGGGCGGTCGGAGCGTTGCCGATAACGGCGATGGAATCTTCGAGGTGATCGCCCCAGTAGTCGAGTGCGGCCATGCTGCGGGTTTGACCGGTGGCCTTGGCCTTTTCCGCAACCCCGAAACTATTGAGATGGCATTGCACCTGACTCTCGACGTAACGCCTACTGATCCCGTGGACGATCATTTCCACGTCACAGAGGATCGGTTTGTTGTCTTTTAACGCGAACAGGCCCGCATCGACGGCACCTTCGGTAAAACGCAGATGTTCGGCGACACCCGGCATCCCGCAGGTATGCACCACGCGCATCACCACCTGCTGCTGCTTTTCATCGTAGTGGCTAAGATCGGTGCACTCCCGAATTAACTCGAAAGAGCGTCTTTCGATCTCGAGTGGATCCTGAACAAATTCGTACGCCATGCGTGGCTATCCTGTGTGCTGCGCGCGCAATATACGCTTATTTTTTATGGATTTAGCTGTTGGCTCAAACGACGGCATCGCATTTTCTCAATCTTTTTGGCGACTTGTGATTCGGGGGCGCAATGCTGGCAAAAGCGCGGCCTTAGCGCAATGCCAATTGGTCGATATGTTGGTAGCGGGCATTCATTTGCGTCGCGAGTTTGCGCGCCCGACCCAGGCGCACCGACGACTGCTCGGTATCGATCACAAAAACATCCGCCCGCAACGCGATATCGCGTGTCTCGTCGCGACTGCGCGCGTCGGTCAGAATCACGAGCCGACGCACTTGTTCGGGGTTTTTACGCGCGAGTTGTTCCAGTCTGTTAGCCGCGAGCTGCAGCGCTCGGCGCAAGGGTGTGCCACCACCGCTGCCGATGCGCTCGAGCAGCGGACGCATATCACGCGAAGGCTTGCGCGCACTCTGCAGAGTGGTAATGCCGTCGTTGCCAAAACCCACCAGCTCGAGTATTTGCCGCGATGCATACGCTTGTCGACAAATGTCCACCAGCGCACCCTTGGCCTTGGCGATCGCCTTGTTGGTGAGCAGCGAGCCGGATGTATCGAGCAGTACCAGCCAGATTTCCTGGTTGTCCGCGCCGCGCGCAAGCCAGTGCAAAGTCGATATCGCGGGCTTGCCGGGTGAATCGTGGTTTTGCGGATCACTCAAGGTCGCGACCCAATCGATCGACGAAGAAAATACGCTGCCGTTACGTATATTGCGACCGCGCGCTGCCGCCAATGCACCTCGATTGCGCAGCGCGCTATTTACGTGACTTTTTTTTTATCGGTGGCGTCACCAAAGTCGACTTTGCGCGTCTCACCTGCGGCTAAATTAACCGGTGGCAGCGCACCCCAGTCGCCGTCTGAGTGGGCGGCGGATTTATCCTTCGAGTGTGGGGGTGGCGGCTCTGACGCGCCGGATTGCGGCGGCGCTTCAGGCGGCACGCGGCGGCGATGCGCCAGTGCGAACTCGGCAACTGCGTCTATGTCCTGCTGAGTGACGTCTGCGCGATTACCGAGCGCAGCGTGCGCGACTGCGGCGCGCCGCATGACGAGATCGGCGCGCACACCTTCAACGTTTTCGGCAAGGCAACGCTCGGCGATAGCCAGTTCAATTTCAGCGGAAATTTTAATGTTTGCCAACTGCGCGCGTGCCCGCGTGCACTGATCAATCAATATCGTCTGCGCAGGCGAACTATCCGCCACGAATGCGTCGGCATCCGTGTCGAACGCCAGTCGTGTGCGCACGATCTCAATGCGCTCATCAACGCTGTAGCCGTCGCTGACCTCAACGCACAGGCCGTAGCGGTCGAGTAGCTGCGGTCGCAGCTCGCCCTCCTCCGGATTCATGGTGCCGATTAATATGAATTCAGACGGATGGCTGTGCGACACGCCGTCGCGCTCGACGGTGTTGACCCCGCTGGCGGCGACGTCGAGCAACAAATCGACGAGATGGTCCGGCAGTAGATTGACCTCATCGACATAGAGCACGCCCTGATGCGCGTCTTGCAGCAAACCGGGTGCAAACCGCACGCTGCCGGCGTCCAGCACCTTTTCGATATCCAGGGACCCGGTGATCCGATCTTCACTCGCGCCCAGCGGCAGGGTCACCAGACGTCCGTCGCCCGGCAACAGTTCCACCAGCGCACGCGCGATCGTCGATTTGGCGGTTCCGCGCGCACCGCTGAGTAAGACCCCGCCGATCCGCGGGTCAATCGCGCTCAGCGTTAACGCCAGCTTGAGTGCCGGCTGCCCAACAATTGCGCTGAAAGGAAAAACGGGAGGCATTGGTCTACGCGTAAAAAATTTTGGCGAATACTATCACGCGTCGCGAAATTACTCTCGCAGGAGTCCACCGCAGTCATGCTAGTATGCGCCACTTTGTTGACCGCAAAAGACGCACCGTGCAACTCAGCAATCTCGAAACCATACCCGGCAAGCGCGTGGTGAAACACTACGGGCTGGTTCAGGGCCGGGCCGTTCGCGCCAAACACGTGGGGCGTGACTTCGTGGCTGCCTTTCGTCACCTATTCGGAGGCGAGCTGGACGCCTACACAGGGTTGCTTCACGAGGCGCGTGAAGAAGCGCTCGAACAGATGCAGGAATCCGCGCATCAAGTCGGCGCAAACGCCGTCCTCAACGTGCGCTTTTCAACCTCGTCCGTCATGCACGGAGCGGCCGAGGTTTTCGTCTACGGAACTGCGGTGTTTGTCGAGTGAGCACGCATCCTATCGTCGACGATATGCTGCTGCAGCTCTTCGTGCTACTTGTGCTGCTGGCGCTGGGCTATCTATTTGGCACGCGTGCGGAACGCAAGCATCTGGCCGAACTGGATCTCGGCGAAACAATGCTAAAGCGCCTGCCCGTGTTTCCGGAAAAACAACTGCCCGCATTCAAACACGCGCCACGCACCTTATTGGTCAGTGGCAGCGTGGTAATGTCGGCTGACTACTTCAAGCGATTCTTCGCCAGTTTTGCGAGCCTGTTTGGGGGCAATCTGCGTTACTACGAAACGCTTTTGTCACGTGGTGAACGCGAGGCGCTTTTACGCATGCGACTCGCCGCACAACACTATGGCGCCGAAGCTGTGTTCAATGTAAAAATCGAAACCGTGTCGCTATCCAAAAACGCGCGAAAACGCATTGGATCGATCGAAGTGCTGGCTTACGGAACGGCGGTCATTCCGACGCGAACCACACGAACGAACTGGCAAACCGGTCGGTTTAAACAACCTCTTGATACGTTGGAACAAAGCGGCCGATCTCATATCAAACAAACGTGAAGCCGCGCGCGGCCATATTCGACCTCGGCAATGTCGTCGTCAATTGGAATCCGACGGGAATTGTCGCCACACTCGATTGCGACGCGGAGACTCAGGCCGAACTCAAGCGAGCGCTGTTCGATCATCCGGACTGGTTGGCGCTGGACCAAGGTACGACTACCGAGGCCGACGTGCTCGCGCGAATCCACGGTTCGACGGGCCTGAATGTTGATCTTATTCGCTCCACCTTCGAAGCGACCAAACTGTCGTTCACCGAAATCCCGCAAACGATTGCGTTAATAGACGAACTGCATCAAACCGGCATACCGATGTATTGCCTTTCGAACATGTCGCTGGACAGTTATGCGGCGATTCGCGAGCGCGCGTTTTTTGCACACTTCACCGGTATCGTAATTTCGGCGCAGGAGAATTTGCTCAAACCTGACCCCGCGATTTTTCGGCGACTGATCGAGCGCTACGACCTACAGCACCACTCGCTACTGTTTATCGACGACATGCCGGAAAATATCTTGGCGGCGGAAAAGCTTGGGTTAGAAGGTGTTCTGTTTGATCGCAGCGAGAATGCAATCGAAAAAATTCGAGAGTATTTTTACGAAGCACGGAAAAAAATCCGTTCAGCCCAAGCGCTCGCACAGCGAGTAGTCGAAGGGTGACTTGATCAGTCCTCCTCTGCGCTAAACAAGTTTCGTCATCCCCGCGAAGGCGGGGATCCACTTGTCCACGATAGCTATGGATTCCCGCCTGCGCGGGAATGACAGCAGGTGGGATGCATTGATTGGTTGGTTGCTTAAAAATGACGAACACCCTCTAACGCTGGTACTTCGACAAGCTCAGCACAAACGGTTAAAAACCCGTTCGCCCTGAGCACTCGCGCAGCGCGTCGTCGAAGGGTGACTCGATCAGTTCTCCTCTACATCAAACAAGTTTCGTCATCCCCGCGAAGGCGGGGATCCACTTGTCCACGATGGCTATGTATTCCCGCCTGCGCGGGAATGACAGCAGGTGGGATGCATTGATTGGTTGGTTGCTTAAAAATGACGAACACCCCCTAACACTCGTACTTCGACAAGCTCTGCACGAACGGTTAAAAAATCCGTTCACCCCAAGCGCTCGCGCAGCGAGTAGTCGAAGGGTCACCGAACTACTTTTGCGTTCTGTCCCAATCCGCCTTGTCCGCGCCTTCCTTTCGAAGCAGGTGTTTCTGAATTTTTCCCGTCGGTGTTTTTGGCAAGGCATCCATCACACGCACAAATCGTGGAACCGCGAAACGCGGAAGGTGTTCCTCTGCGAACGCATCAAAGCGGGCAAGATCCGGTACGGCGCCAGCCTGCATCACAAGGGCTACCATGACTTCGTCCTCGCCATTGGGAATTTCCGAGCCCACTGCATACACGGTTAACTCGTCGATTCCGACAAATTGCGCCAGCGTGTTTTCCAATTCGAACGATGAGATGTTTTCACCCCGGCGCCGAATGCAGTCTTTAATTCGATCGATAAAATACACGTTACCCTGTTCGTCCATACGGGCGGCATCGCCGGTGTGAAACCAGAAGTTGCGCCACGCTTCGATGGTTTTATCCGGCATATTCAGATAGCCAGTCATAAAGCCAAATGGCAGTTTTGGTCGCACGACGATCTCGCCGACCTGCCCGCGAGGAATCACCGCGTCGGTGCGCGGATCGACGATTTCAAGCTCGTAGAATTCGTCCCAAAGCCGCCCACAGCTGTTGGGGATTGACTCTCCCATTGGCGTGTAAAGCGGAATATTGACCTCGGTCATGCCGTACAAACCCAGCACGTCCGCGATCCCAAACCGCTCGCGCAAACCCTGCTCTATGTCGGCGCTGATCGGTGCCAGTCCCATTACCCGCAGTGAATGATCTTGATCATGATCGGTCGGTGCTTGATTGAGCACAAAAGCCGCCACAACCCCGAGTGAATTGGTCGCCGTTACACCGTGCTCGCGAACATCGTTTAACCATTCGCTGGCGCTGAATTTTCGTCGGATCACCGCACGGGATCCTGCGATCATCGTCGCGAACAATTGCATAAAAAGCGCGTTGGCGTGAAACATCGGCAAAACGATGTAAAACACATCGTCGTCCTGCAGGCGCATGTGCGTGATCGTCCCCAGTCCAAACAGGTAGAGGTGCGCGTGCGGCATCAGCACACCTTTGGACGGCCCTGTCGTGCCAGAGGTGTACATGACACATGCCGTGTCTTTGTATTCAGGAATATGCGCAGGCGGTGTTTCACTGGCATCATGCCATCGATCGAATCTTGCGACGGGGAAACGACTGGTATCGGGCAGATCGCCAACGATGATCATATTTTTAAGATGCGGCAGCTTGTGCGCAATCGCTTCCACGCGGTATGCGAGGTCGCTGTCGATAATCAAGCACACCGCTCTGGAGTTGTTCAACACATGCGCAAGGTAGTCGCCGAGGTAGTCCGTATTAACGGCGACGTGCACCGCACCCGAGAGCGACAAACCAAACCACGCGTCGCAAAACGCCATCGAATTCGGCAGCATAACGGCAACAAAGTCGTCCTCGGTTATGCCAAGCGCGCCGAGGAAGTTGGCGACTTTACAGCCACGCGTGTAGGCCTCAGAGTAACTGAGAGATTCACCGTCTACAGTCAGCAGCGTCTTGTTCGGTATGCGCTCGGCCTGCGTTTTCAGGACGCGGCCGACCGTCCAGTTTTGCAGATCGTCCGGCTCGTTAGTGTTGTCGGGGATATCGGAGTACACGTTGGGTTAAATGCGATTCAGGGGATGTGTCACGCGGCATCGCCACTAAGTTCATCCTCGTAATTGCACAGGGTGCTGCGTTCGCTGAGTTTGTCGGTCGCAACCGTGTACTCGGCAGTAAAGATTTGCTGCGACAGGGTGTCCATCTTGCCAATGCGAATCGTAACGGCTGTATCATCGACGTCGAGCACGACTGCCGGAAACTTGGTTTGCTGGCCGTTTTGATTGGTGTGCAGGTAGTAAACTTTGTCGCCGACCTTCATTCTGCCTTGCCTGAACTTTGCGCGCGCCAAGCTTACCAAACCTTCATCAAGGTGTTGAAATTGATTAAATTCGCGCTAAATTGCAATCGTTGAGTTGCACAAAGACAGAATGAGTAAAAAAGCCTGCATCCCGATTATGGGTATCACCGTGTTCGGCGTCACCGCGCTGTTGATAATCAGTGTCGGCATTGTCGGGTTTATCGGGGTCGGGCAGGCAACGCATTCGACCCGAGCGCTCTGGGCGGAGCAGTCGCGCACACTGATCAACGCGATGGAGGAAAGCATCGACACACAACTGTCGCCACTGCGCGATCAGGCCTTGTGGGTTGCGCAGAATATTTCGACACTCGATGACCGCGAATCACTGGACGAATTTATTTTCGGTACCCTGGCTGCTACACCTCAAGTGCTTGGGGTTGCGTTGTTCACGCCCGATGGAAAAAGCCGTCAATGGCAGCGCGACGAGCGACAAGCCCAAAACTTTGACTGGTCGGACCGCTCACAGATTCTTGACTGGATTGGACAGGTTGAAACGAGCGGCACACCAACGTGGCGTGAGCCGATCTGGCTTGGCGGCGAACTGGGCATCTCAACCCTGCTGCACGACATTCCACTGTACGATGCTGACGAGCGGTTTATTGGCGTGTTTTCGCAAATCGTGCCAATCACTGATTTTTCATTGCTGCTCTCACGCAACTACGCCAGCACAGGCGTTACGCCTTTTGTTTTATACGATGAGGATTACGTGCTTGCGCACCCGTTCCTGATCAACAATCTCATTCGCAACGAAACCGGCTACAAGGCCTTGCTCGACATCGAAGAACTCGGTGATGTAATCCTGACAGGGCTGGCGATGCCAACGAGCGAAGAACCATTTATCGCCGATGCCACTGATCTCGACACCAAGGTAGTCAAATGGGGTGACGACCACTTCATCTATATCTATCGCACCGTTACGCGCTACGGTGATAAGCCCTGGACGATTGGCGCCTACATTAATTCATCGCTACTCCCGAATGACGAAACCGACCGCCTGATCCGCACCAGTTTGGTAGCACTGTCGGTACTCGTTGTCGCGGTAATCGCGGCGATTGTTATCGGGCGCCGTGTCAGCATTCCGATTGTCGCGATCGCAAATGCGGCCGGGCGCGTTGAGTCCGGTGAATTAAGCGGAGCGGAAAAGTTGCCGTCCAGTTCGATTCGAGAAATCAATACCGCGAACACGTCGTTTAACAAGATGGTTGATGGTCTGGCCGAGCGCGACATGATGCGCAATACGCTTGGGCGATTCGTGCCCGAGGAAGTCGCTAACTCGCTGCTCGCCGGGGGTGGCAACATCGAGCCTCTGGTTACTGATGCGACGATACTGTTTTGCGATATCGCCGACTTTACGCGTATGACCGAGTCGCTTGGCCCGGTGCGAACCGTCAATGTGCTCAACCACTACTTTTCCTCGATGGTCGAGATTCTCGAGCGGCACGGTGGCGTGGTTACACAGTTTCAGGGGGACGCGATTTTGGCGACTTTTAACGTACCTGTCACCAACGCGCAGCACGCGGCCAACGCAATCGTCGCCGCACACGCGATGCTGCACGCGGTCGATACCAGCCGTTTTGCCGATCAGGTCATCAGAATTCGAATCGGCATCAACTCAGGGCCCGTAGTCGCCGGTGCTATCGGTGCGGAGGGACGACTGAATTACACCGTGCACGGCGATGCGGTTAATCTTGCGGCGCGATTGGAGTCGCTCAACAAGGAGTACGACACGCGCCTGCTGGTTGCCGGGAGTACACTGGCTCTGGCAGGAGAAGAAAACTACGTTCGCGTGGGCGACGTTGCCGTACGAGGACAAACCCAATCGATCACCGTGTTCACGCCGCCGCAAACCGGGTTTGCGCACGGTGAACACGCCGATACCCGGAGTTCAGCATGACCTGGAAAACCGCACACCGCTCGTTTTATTACGCTAACGCCGAGGAGCCGGACGATATCCATCTTGACCCAGATCACACTGCCTTACTGGTGATCGACATTCAAAACACCTATCTCGAAGCCAAAGACGACGATGTTGAGAACGCCCGGTGGCAGCCGTTTTTCACCCGCATGAATGAGACCGTTATTCCGAATACTGCAAGGCTCATTGCGGATGCGCGTGAGCGCGGAGTGGAAGTGATCTTCGCTCGAATAGCTTGTCTCAAAGATGACGGTCGCGACCGCTCACTGAGTCAGAAAAAACCAGGCTTCAATTATCTACTGCTGCCAAAAGACCGTGAAGACAGTCAGGTAGTGCCCGAGCTCGAGCCGGACGGGGATGAGATCGTCGTGCTCAAGACAACTGACAGCGCGCTTACCGGCACCAACCTGCGCCTGATTTTGCGCAATATGGAAATCGAGAACGTGGTTGTCGCCGGTATTTTTACCGACCAGTGCGTTTCCTCAAGCGTGCGCAGCCTTGCCGATGAGAGTTTTAATGTCGTCGTGGTTGAGGATTGCTGCGCGGCGGCGACCGATGATCTGCACAATCACGAGTTGGAAATCATCAATATGATCTATTGCCACGTGGTCACGCTTGACGAGGTGACGCAGTTCTACCCGTAGCTGCGCATGCCGCCTTTCACCTGCGGCGCGTAAAGTGATCTGGGGTATCGCTTGCGCATGGGATTAAGCGCGTACGTGATCGCCGGGAACGTAGTCAGTTTCAAAAATGCAACTTCGGTGTAAAGCGCATCAATTTGCGAAGGCTTCAGCAAATCGCCCCGCGTCATGTGATTGCTGGAGAGCGGTATAAGAAGACTCTTCGAGATCGCATGACCCTCGCAGCGACGTTCATCGACGGCAACGTAAGATGATCCGGTCGCGCGCGTTAGATGGCTACGAAGCCAGTGTGCGGACTCGGCGAACAGTGCGATGTCGCTGACGTGCAGGAGGTAGCAGTAGTTCAGATAGTGGCGTGTAACCGTGCAATAAATCATCAGACACGATCGTTCGCGATCGACGATCATACAGACACCAAAATCCGGCGCTGGGTGGTCGTTGATTATCTGACGCTGATGATCGGTCGCGTGAGACAAAATTTCGTCTCGATCGAACATAATTTTTGATTGCACCGTCGATTCAACGCGCGAATTTATCGGAAGCAAAACGCGCACGCGCGCATCGAGAAAATGAAATCCTGATTTAACCGACATACCAATCACATGCGCTGATGGGGTAAAACCCGTGATAACAGCGCCCTTCGCCGTCAGAATGGGGTAGATCATCCGCATGCTGTACGCGCGATAATCGTCGTGCACATACCAGCTATGGACATTGCAAAAGTCAAAGCCGGCGTTGTTGATTTCCCGGTAACTCCACAGCGTTCCGAGCATGCCCACGATCGTACCCTTGTCGACTAATACCCGGCCACCGTCATCGTGATCTGGATGATATTGTTTGAACAATCGCTGCCACTGCTCTTTCTTCGAGCTGCCATCTTCCTCATGAAGATAAGCGGCATAAAGATCATCGAAGTGCGCGAGGGTTAGTTTTTCAACCGTTGCCATTGCTCCGAAACCATCAATTTCTCATCTGTTTTGTTCGATTTGTGTCACCCGTTGCGGGCAACCATGATTAATAGCACAGCATTTATCAGAAGAATTGTTATTCACCACGAGTTTTAGTGAATTTGCGCAATTACTTTTTTTCCTGACCGCCGACGTGGCACCATGTGATTTTCTGGATAGTCCGGCTGTAAACGTGGCGAGCGAATTTTACCAACGACAACATGCGCGGCTTCTGCAACAACGCACAGAGTTACAACAAACCTCGCAGGTCACAAAAGAGTCGAGTGAAGCGGTCACACTGGATCAGTCACGTGTCGGCAGGCTGTCGCGAATGGACGCGATGCAGCAGCAGGCGATGTCACACGCTCGAGAACGCCGGCGGGCGCAAGCGTTAGTCGCGATCGATGCTGCCTTGAATCGCCTCGACAACGGTGCATACGGTGAATGCACCGAGTGCGGCGAAGACATCGCAAGGACTCGGCTCGAATTTAATCCGGCTGTGGCGATGTGTCTTGAATGCGCCGAAGCTGCCGAATCTCTCAACTAGGCCAGCGATCCCTCGACCGAATCATGCTTTCGTCACGCCCCGGGTTCGATGGCTAGCGAGGTTGTCCGGTATACACCGTCGGGATCGTTGTAATAAGGATCTTCGCCCTCTGGAAGGTACACCAGTTCGCGTCGCCAATTCGGTTTGGTTTCCGCGTGAAGCCGCCAATACTCTTCAGCAATTAACCCTGGGTCAAAATGCCCAGCCGGTTCGACTATTCCACACACGGCAACCACGGCAACGTGAATGTTGTCAGGCGCAAGCGCCTTGTGCAGCGCGATTGTGTAACTGCGCAAGGCCGCTTTTCCGATCGACAGTGACGCCCAGTTTGGATACGGCTCGATTCCAAGCCCTCCACCGGTGATGATCACTGTTCCACTGCCGCGCGCTCGCATAAGCGGTACCGCCTGGTTAACCGAACAAATCGCGCCGCTGAGGTTTAGCGCCATCGCGTCAGTAACTGCGTCGGGTGTTAACTCAAGCACATCGTCGGGGATCATCGCGGCAGCGTTGTAAATCAATACGCCGATATCGCCACCCCATTGTTTGATCTGATCAAAAGCAGACTCAAGCTGTCTAGGCACTGCAGCATCCGCGACGAAACCGCGTGCACTGAATCCATCCGAATTAAGCGATGCCGACAGGCCGTCAACGTTGTTCGCGCTGCGGCTGATGAGTGCAATAGGGAACCCACCTAGCGCGAACCGCCTTGCGAGGCTGAGGCCAAGTCCGCCACCTGCGCCGACGATGACGCAGCATGGTGTCAATTCGTCGGATTCCATTGCGCTGCTATGCCCTGTGCTCACGGCTCAGATATTCCTGTGACTGCATTTCACGCAGACGACTGGCGGTTCGCTCGAACTCAAACTCAAGGCGCTTGCCTGTGTACAGTGCTTCGGGCTGCGCAGCGGCGGACGCAATCAGCTTCACATTGCTGTCGTAAAATTCGTCAATCATGTTGACGAAGCGGCGCGCGGCGTCGTCGAGCATTTTGTCCATCAATGGAATTTCGCCCACGATCACGGTGTGGAAAAACTGCGCGATTTCGATGTAGTCGTCTTTTGATCGCGCCGTGTTGCAAAGCTCGTCAAAGGTAAACCAGGCGATGCCGTCTGCCCACATCACAACCGGGATTTCGCGATGATTGACAATCACCGCGTGCGAATCTGCGTGACGCTCGACTGCGGCTATCGAATGAAAGCACCGCTCCAGTTGAGCGGTTGCCGTCTCGTCCAGCGGAGTGTGATAAATCTCGGCCTGTTCGAGCGCGCGCAGTCGATAATCGGTATCGCCGTCCATCGGTACCACTTCGGTGTGTTGCTTGATTAATTCAATCGCTGGCACGAAGCGTTGTCGCTGCAATCCATCGCGATACAGATTGTCCGGTTCGATATTGGAAGTCGTCACGAGTACGACTCCTCGGTCGAACAGCCCCGTGAACAGACCCGCCATCAGCATCGCATCGGTGATATCGGTTACCTGCATCTCGTCGAGACACAGAATCCGGGTTTTATCGGCAAAGCGCTGTGCGACAATCTCCAGCGGGTCCTGTACATCGGACAGCGTGTTCAACTCATCGTGCACCAGCCGCATAAAGCGGTGGAAGTGCAGGCGCAGTTTTTTTTCGATCGGTAAAGCGTCGATAAACACGTCGAGTAAATGCGTTTTCCCGCGCCCAACGCCGCCATAAACGTACAGGCCATCGGGCGCTTTCGATTTTGCTTTTTTGCCAAAAAGTGACAGCAGTCTGCCGCGCGACTGATTCGCAATTTGATCGTACTCAATCAGCTCGTCGAACAATCGTTGCAGATGCGCGACCACGCGGGCCTGCGCGGGATCGGGTTCGAACTCGCCCGAATCCAGAAGCGCCTGATAATGATCTGAAGGAGATGAAACTGTCTGGAGCAATTGACGGACCGTACGAGAAAAATCTAAACCGCTATTGTAGCGCCACGCGCCCATCGCACACCACGGCGATACACAAATTTGCAATCTAACTGAATACAGTTTGTTCCGATTGCCGCCAGCGCTCGCGCAGCCCATCGCCCTCGTCGATAAAGTACGCATCAGCAGGTTCACAGGACAAGATTCGGTCAAGGCGGAAGTGGCGAAAATCCTCACGCAGCTCGCACCAGCCGACCAGTACGTTGACCTGCACGTAATAAATCATCGCGATTGGTCTTATCGTACGGGTAGTCTCCCTGTCTTCTCCATTGCGATAAACAAGCTTCAGCTTTTGCTCGTCACGCAGCGCGTTGCGCAGTGCTTGCGGATCAATCTGATCGGTGGCGTCGGTCCCCCAGGGTGACACTTCAAAACGGTCTACGGTCGCGTGTGCGGTTTCAATTTTTGCCACTACACGCTCAGCAGCTTTTTGTAAGCCGACGTCGCCGGTGCGAGCCAGCAGGTTGAGGCCGACGACAATCGCTTCGGTCTCATCCGGGGAAAAATTAATCGGCGGAAGGTCATAGCCCCGACGCAACATATAGCCGACCCCGGCCTCACCTTCAATCGGTGTTCGCATTGCCTGCAACGTTTGGATATCGCGGTAAACGGTGCGCACCGAAACCTCGAGTCGCTCGGCAATTTCCTGCGCGCGGATCGCCTTTCCTGAACCGGTGAGCGATTCACTGCGAAGAATCTGGATGATTTCAAACAGGCGGTCAGTGCGGCGCATTGGTGCACAACGTTTTTAAAACAAACATCAATTTAGCACATCACTACTGACACGATGTTGTCAGTAGCGTTTGGGTAAAGTGCGGTCAAGTCAACGATTGATGAGAAGTTGCATGAACCCCGCTCAAAAACTTGATAACGCAGACTTTGAATATTGTTCGTTAGTAGGGGAATTACGAATAACCATTCAATGCCCAGTTGGAGGTGTAGAACGGCTGATTGCTGCGTTTAGCGAAACATTGTCATTAACTCAGGGAGCCTACGACAACTGCCTTTACGTACGACAAAACGGCCTTCAACAATTCAGGGCTTTGGAGGGTTCACATGCAGGTGATGAAAGAACAATACAGAGAACCAGATCAAGCGAGATTGTACTCACCATTCGCAATGAAATCGAAGTGCTGGAAAAAGTCGTCGACACCGTTTTCAAATACGGTGTTCAAGAGGAACCTACGATAACTGTGGAACCCATATGGGGAGTTCGATCCAAATACCTGGATGACAAAAACAATCCGAACAGGTACTGGAATCGTCCAGATGCGCGCGAAATTCATGGAGATTCAGTGTAATCCAATGGACAACAACGCAAATCAGAACAGCAGGCGGGAGACGTTTGCTCAATCGAATCGGCTTGTCGGTCTTGGCTATGTACTGGCATCCGCGCTGATTTTCAGCAGCGCGGGGTTGTTCGTGCGCGCCGTCGACACAGACTCGTGGACGATTATTTTCTGGCGCGGATTGTTCGCCGCGCTGTTCACTCTCGCGTACATCGTCTGGCGCAAAAAAACGCAGCCAGAAATTTCACGCATGGGCAAATCGGGCGTGGCTGCCGCAGCAATTGGCGCGTGCGGAACCATTGCATTTATCCCAGCGTTCCAACACACCACGATTGCCAACGTGTCGCTTATCTACGCCGCCGCACCGTTTGTATCGGCTGTCATCATCTGGATATGGATGCGAGAAAAACCGACTGCAGCGGTCGCACTTGCAAGTCTTGCCGCGTTTGCGGGCGTCGCGATGATATTCAATGGCTCAGTTAACACTTTAAATCTTCGTGGAGATTTTATGGCGCTGTGGATGACGCTCATGATGGCCATCTACGTGTGTATTTATCGCCGTTACCCGCACACACCGGCGGCGGGTCCGGCAATGTTGATGTCACTTTTTCTGCTGCCGGTGGGAATAATAATGAGCAACCCGCTTGCCGCAACGTTTGAAGATATTATTGTAATGGGTTCGTTTGGGCTGGTTTTTGCAGTCGCCTCGGTGACACTGGCTGAAGGTGCGCGCAGACTTCCCGCTTCCGAAACCTCGCTCATCAGCGCGCTGGAAACACCGCTCGCGCCCATCTGGGCATTTCTGTTGCTCGCCGAACTTCCGGGCACATGGACATTGATCGGTGGCGCGGTAATTTTCGTCGCCGTGCTCGCCTCGCAATGGCACGATAACCGCAGGGCCAGGTTAGTTGAGGGTCAAGCGGCCTGATCGGATTCGTTGGTCGTCACCGGTAGAACAATTGTAAATGTTGTTCCAACGCCGACTTCACTGGTCACGTCTATGCAGCCGTTATGCTCTTGCACAATACCGTAGCTGATCGATAGACCAAGACCTGTCCCCTGCCCGACCGGTTTGGTGGTGAAAAACGGGTCGAACAATTTCTCCAGATTCTCTTCGGCAATTCCGCAACCGTTGTCTCCGATTGTTATGTAAATAAATTCGTCTTCGACATGCGATGTTACGGTGACTTTTCCTTTTTCCTCGACGGCGTGTCCGGCGTTCACAATCAAATTCAAAAACAGTTGATTCAATTGCCCCGGGTTGCAAAGTGTGGGTGGCAAAGCGAGCAGGTCGGTTTCGACACTGCAGTGGTACTTCAACTCGTTGTTTGCGACCTTGAGCGTTGACTCGATGCATTTGTTGACATCGAACATTTGCCGGTCGGTCGAATCGACGCGCGAGAAGTCCTTCAAACCTTGCACAATATCGCGCACCCGCGTAGTCCCCTCAATTGAATCGATCAGCAATTGCTTGACGTCGTCTTTGACAAACTCAATATCAATTTCATCAGACACACGAGCGATCTCCTGCGCGATGGCGGGGCGTGACTCATCGCCCGCCTGTAGATAGCGGTCGTAGACTTCGAGCAGATTTTGATAATCGTCCAGATAATCCTTAAGCGATTGCAGGTTGCTGTTGACGAATCCAACCGGGTTGTTGATTTCATGCGCAACACCAGCGGCGAGTTGCCCAACTGACGCAAGCTTTTCGGATTGCACAACCTGCGCCTGTGCGGTTTGAAGCTCGTCATAGGCAGAGGAGAGTTCCTTATTTTTTTCCTCCAATGCGCCGGTACGTCGTTTCACGCGATCTTCCAGCGTTTGGTTGACATCGACCAGCTTCTGCTCGTACTCATCCCGTCGGCGTTGTGTCGCTTTGAGATTTTCAATCATGCGATTGAACGCACGGGCCACGTCAGCAATTTCATCCCCGCCCTTTTCCCTGATCTGTACGTCGAGGTCACCCGACGAAATCTGCTTCGCTGCGGCACGAAGTGTTTTTAGTTTCGCGGTCAAGTACGCACCAAGACAATACGAAAACAGAGCAACCAGCAGCATCTCGACGATAGCTATTATTGCACTGAGTTTCTGCGCTTTGGCGATTGCCGCATCAAGCGCAGAGGTGCTGATACCAATCTGCACCTGACCGTATTGATGCCCGCCCTCTTCGATGCTGGCGGATACATCAAATACCGCATCGTCCACGCTCTTCAACGACGTATCTTTGCTAAACGTTTTGCCTAAGTGCCTGCGATCCCCCGCTTCGGCGAACACCGTGTTATCACTGCCTAGCACGCGTGCATAAACGACCCCGGGGTTTCGCAGTATCTCGTTCGCAAATGTTTCGAGCGACGCCAGATCAAAAGAAAGCACTGCGTCCTTTGTCGTCGTTGCAAACAGAGTCGCAGTGGTTTGTGCACGCTGCATCAGGCCGTCTTCATTAGTGCTGCGCAAATATCCCAACACGGTAGTGACCAGGATTACCAGTAGCACGGCCTCAATCGCGGCGACACCCAAAATCGTTTTTAGCCGCAGTGACATGTCACTTCCATTTTGATTCAGTCCTCATAAAAACCTGCAACAATTTTTGAAAAACATATTCGAGGCACCATGGCCACCGCACTTACATTCGGACTTTGTAAGTATCGCGACGCAAGAATCCAAAGCCGAGATAGTTTTTCAATAGCGTCTATTCGATCAGATCTTGCAGCAATGCGATGCCAAGACCGCGCACATCATTCCAGTCGCTGTCGCTGGCAGCCTGCATGCCCTTGAAGTTGATCGTTTTAAGCAGTGCCTGACCGCGTGGATCTTTGTTCATACCAACCAGAGCTTCGCGAACTCGCGCGACTACGTCTGCGGGGACTCGTGGGTGCACCGCAATTGCGTGCGGTGTATATGTACGCGTGGTCCAGAGAACCTTGAGATTTTCACGCACGGCGGGATCGGTATTGTTGAAAGTGCGCATTACCCCACCGCCCGCTTGAAACAGTCCGCGCGATACACCCAGATATACCGAGTCGTGCGAGGAGACATAGCTTGGTTCAAAGTGAATGTTATCGCGCTTCAATTTGGCGCGTGGTAACACGCTCGCGGCAAACGCTGCGGGTGATGGGAACGCCAGTTGCTCACCGTCGAGCTCGGCTAGATCGGTCAGTGTGCTGTCCCTGCGAACAACCACGATGCCTTTAATCTTTTTGTCTTTTTGCCGTGCCACCGCCTGATATCCCGGCGTTTGACTGAACACCGTGTAGTGATACGGATTCATGTAGGCGAAATCGTAGCGGCCAGCCGCGAGGCGCTCCTCAAACGTCGGGATGTTCTTGGCCGTTGAGAACTGCAGCTGCACGCCCGATTGTTGAGACAGGTAATCCAGAATCGGCGTCCACAGTTTCGCCAGCTTGCTGGCGGACTGCTGCGGCACGATGCTAAAAGTGAGTGTATCGGCCGAGGCTTGCATCGACCCAAAAGGTGCCAATACAAACGCCAATATAATCAGATACTTTTTCATCGCCATCTCCTGAGGTAGAGGAATTTTCAGCAACTTGTATCGACCGACCAGCTAATTTCTGAACCAAAAAAATCCTAAAGTTCTGTTTCATGTGGCCGTTACAAGCCGCCCACACCTCCTCAGGATGCGTTTATGACAGGCAATCTGGCGGTCGCCGACACCACTCCCCTCAGCAGCGTTCAAACGGTTTTGTGCGTCGATGACGAAACAAGCATTCTCACCTCGCTCAAGCGCGCCCTACGCAAAGAGGCGTTCCAGGTATTACTCGCAAACAGCGGAGAGGAAGCGCTCGAGATACTGCGCGAACAACCCGTCGATCTGGTTGTTTCAGATATGCGCATGCCGAATATGGACGGTGCGGCGCTGTTGCGCGAGGTGTTATTAAAATGGCCGGATACCATGCGGATCTTGCTGACCGGGTACTCCGATATGGAGTCAACGATATCTGCAATTAACGATGCAGAAATATTCCGCTATGTGTCAAAACCCTGGGACAACAACGATTTGATCGCGACGATACGCCAGGTTCTCGATCACAAAAAGCTTCGCGACGAGCACGCGGCGCTGACCGAGCTCACCGAAAAACAAAACATTGAGCTGCAGGAACTCAACCAGGGGCTGGAAGAAAAAGTTCGCGCGCGCACGGCCGAAATTGCCAATGCCGCCAAACTCTTGCGCCAGTCCTACCAACAGTTGCAGGAAAGCTACGTCCACACCATTTCGGTGTTCTCACACTTGATGGAGTTCCGCGAAGGTAATGCATCGCTGCATGGAGAACACGTCGCAAAACTCTCTGCTGAAATCGCCAGGGAGCTCGCGCTTAGCGAAAAAGAATGCAGCGACCTGCACAACGCCGCACTTCTCCACGATATTGGAAAGCTGTGCTTTAACGAAGAGCTGACAAAAACACCGTACAACGCATTTTCAGACGAACAGCGAATCGAATATCAGGCACATCCTATGATGGGACAAATGGCACTGCTGTCGATCTCCGGATTGGCCGATACGGGTCTGCTAATACGCTCGCATCACGAGCACTTCGACGGCAACGGTTTTCCCGATGGCCTAGCGGGTGAAGCGATTCCAAAAGGGGCGCGCATTATTTCTATCGCCGCTGATTTCGATGATCTGCAAAACGGGATATTTCTTGGCAAATCACTTAACGCCAGCGACGCCGCCGATCATATTAAGCGGCAATCGGGCAAGCGTTATGATCCCGAGCTGGTCGATATTTTCCTCAAACTCGTGAAGAAGATTCCGGAGCAAGCGCAAACGCAAAAAGAGCTGAAGATCAGCTTTGAGGATATGGAACCCGGCATGGTAGTGAACAAGGATATCAAAGCGGACAATGGCATGCTGCTGCTCCGCAAGGGACAGCAATTGAATGAAGCGCTGATCGATCGCATTCACGGCTATATGCAAGATTCGGAAAACGCGCGCGTGATCTACATTGCACCGCGCGGTGGGGAATAGATACGATGTCCAACTCACGACCCTGCGCCCTGTTTGTTGACGATGAGCCGTCGGTGTTAGGCGCGCTTAAACGCGCCTTTCGCCACGAGCGATTCGACTGCGAAACCGCAAGCTCACCGAGTGAAGCATTGCGCAAACTCAACGAACGCGAGTTTGCCGTTGTCGTTTCGGACTATCGCATGCCGGAAATGTCGGGCGTCGAACTTCTTTATTTGATTCGCGAGGTGCACCCCAAAACGAAACGCATCCTGCTTACCGGACAAGCCGATCTCGAAGGTGTTATCGCAGCAGTAAATGACGGCGGAATTCACAAATTTCACGTTAAACCGTGGGACAACAATGCGTTGTCAGGCGCGATCTCCGACTGCCTCAATCTCTATTGGCTTGAAGAGGAAAATCGAAAACTCGGAGACGAACTTGAGTCTGCCAACGAAGCACTTTACTCGCTCAATACCGACCTTACCTCACAGCTCGCAACCACCGTGATGCAACGTGACGATAGCCATCACTACGATAAAGAAAGCGGCCTGCCCAACACGAACCTGTTCGTCACAACATTAAAAAAACATTTGCAAAAACCGATTCTGCACAGCCAAATGAAAAAAAGACTGGTAGTGGTCGCGCTTGGACTAAAGAATCAAACCACTATCGAGACGAGCCTGGGGACGCAAGGGATTGACAATGCAATCCTCAGCATGCGCGACTCGTTGCAGGCATCGATTCGCGAGCACGATTTACTCGCACGCGTCCGCTCAGACGCGCTGGCACTTGCATGCTGGGTAGAGGGTGATGACACGCGTGTGATCGAGTTCGCCAAGCGTCTCGCGGCGGCCACGACACACCCCGAAAGCGACGCCGGTCGAAATTTCCATATCACCAGCTGCGCGGGCGTCAGCATCTGCAAAGAAAATGACACCTGCGCGGCTACGTTACTGGAACACGCGGTAGTCGCGATGCATCAAGCGCGTACCAACAAAAGCGTGCCAGCGTTTCTTTACTGTGAATCCGAACATGCTCAAACGAGCGCCAAATTGCGCATGATTCACGATTTGCACCTGGCGCTGGAAAACGACGAATTTTTTCTGGAGTTTCAGCCGCGGGTCAATCCACGCGACGGCGAAGTTGTCGCTGCTGAAGCATTGCTGCGTTGGGAGCATCCGCAAAACGGACGCGTGTCTCCTGCCGAGTTCGTGCCATTGCTTGAAGAGACCGGGTTGATCCTTCAGGTCGGCGAGTGGTGCATTCAGCAAGTCTGCCGTGTCGCGCGCAGCTTGCTTGATCAGAAATCACCTCTACTCATCGCGGTCAATATTTCACCCGCACAGTTCCATAACACGCAACTCCATCAGAGTATCGACCAGGCTGCGTCGAGCGCAGGAATTTCGCCCGCCGAATGCCTTGAACTGGAGATTACCGAGAGCCTGCTGGTGTCAGACCTGGAAAATGCAGGTTCGACAATTTGCGAACTGCGCGACCTTGGGATCAAACTTGCGATTGACGATTTTGGAACGGGTTATTCGTCGCTCAACTATCTGGTTGAAATACCAGCGGATTACTTGAAGATAGACCGGTCGTTTATTACACAGATTCATAGCGACACGCGCAGCCACTCCGTAGTAAAAGCAATTCTCTCGATTGCGAGGGCGCTCGATATGCAAATCATTGCCGAAGGCGTCGAGCTTCGCGAACAAGCCGATGCTTTAACCGCAATGGGCTGCGACGAAATTCAGGGCTACTACTTTAGTCCGCCGGTTAGCGAAAGCAGACTTTACGAGATTGCAAGAAGTGGCATTCAAAATCCACAGTTGAAAACCGCTTGAGGATTGAAATCAAATCTTTTCTTTTACTGCCTTTATTGCCGTCTTCTGGCGCTGCAACACATAGCGATGTAATTGATCAGAGCCTGACTCATCCACATCATTAAACTGACAGTGATAAGAGTGATCCGGGTCACGGTATAACACTTCGAGCTTGCAGCGAATATCGATAAAGCCATCCGGTAAATTTATGCGCGCATCGTAGGTTTGACCCACCTTCAAGTGATCGGATTCGCACGATGCACCACCGGCGCTGATGTCAATGACACGCACCAGTTTTCCATTAGCTTGCAGGATCACAGGGTCATTGCGATCCGGCACCACTCGATAGGACATTCGATCGGTTTCGTACTCGACTTCGAGTCCGTTATCTCGCGTCTTTTTCCAGAACAAACTCTACTCTCCGGTTAGCCGCACGACCTTCTGGCAAATCGTTCGGCGCGACGGGCAAAAGGTCGGCGTAACCCGTCGCAGAAATTCGATCCGGCGCTATTCCTTGCTGCAAAAAATAGCGCAACACCGTTGTCGCCCTGACCGCCGACAACTCCCAGTTAGACGGGAATTGTGCAGTCTGTATGGGTTGGTCATCGGTGTGACCTCTTATATTTATAGTGTAGTCCGCGTAGTTGTCGAAGGTTTTTTTGATCTCATCGAACAACGGAATAGCCTCGGGGTTAAGCTGTGCCCGACCCGATGCAAATAGCAGCTCACCGGGCACCTGTAGCACAACCTTGTCTGCGTCGACGTAGGTAAAAATGCTGTTGGCAAGATTCGCTGAATCGACAATGTCCTGCAACTCCTTGCGTACAAGCTCCTCGCGCTGGCGCAAGCCGGTGGCATCTTCAAAGGTGATCGGCTGATTCGCTTTTGATGTCGCCATAAAGTCAATCAGGCTGACCGTGGGGCCGTCTTCGTCGACGGAAATTTCAATCGCAGAAACTGATTCTTTGAAGTCTTCGGTTTCTATAAAATAGATCGAGTACAGCAATACGAAGAACACCAGCAACAGCGTCATCATGTCTGCGTAGGTTGTCATCCAGATCGGTTTTTCGTCTTCCTCGAAAAACTCGCTGAAAGCGTTTTTTTGTGACTCTTCGACCATGGCCTATCGCTTGCGGTCTTCCAGTTTTGGCATCGGCTTGCGCGTAGCCTTCGGGATATAGGCCGAGAGTTTCTCGTATACAGAGAGTGAATTGTTGTCCTGCAAAATCGAGACGGCGCCCTGATAGGCTATTTCCAGGTTGATCGCCTCAAGCATCGTGCGCGACCGCAGCTTGCCTGCGATGGGCAAAAAAATCATGGTCGAGAGCAGCGATCCGTAAAACGTGGTCAGCAACGCGATTGCCATCGCCGGGCCCAGCGTGGCGGGATCAGTCAACTTACTTAACATCTGGATCAAACCGATGAGCGTTCCCAGCATGCCGAACGCAGGTGCGTAAACCGCCATACGACGAAATACGTCCTGCACAATAAAGTGCCGCATTTTCATCGAGTCAATTTCGGTTCGCAGTGTGGCGCGGATAACTTCCTCGTCCGACGCGTCGGCGATCAGATTACATACGCGCTTGATAAAAGGCGACTGAGTCTTAACGTCAGACAGCCCGAGCAGCCCCTTGCGACGACTGATTGTGCACAGACGCAGCATGGTCATGACCATATCGTTCGGATCCTGCTTATCGGTCAGGAAAACAATAAAAGCCGCTTTGAACGCCGTCGTCACATCCCGAAACTGGAAGGTCAGCAAGGTAGCCGCGGTGGTGCCGCCAAGCACGATCATCAGCCCGGGGACGTTATAAAAATTATGCACGTCACCGCCTAGAATGATCGCAGTGATGATCAGAACAAGGCCGGAAACGATGCCGACAAAAGAAGCGAGATCCATAAACCTTTAGCGTTGCAAATCGCGCTCACTTTAATGCGCGCGTGGTTGACCAATACCTGTTGTGCCCACAACCTGTGCGGACGAGTCCGTGCACCGCATCCAGTTGAATCTATTGACACTAGGTATAGCACAGCGCTGGATTTGCGCTGGTGAAAGCTCAAAATTTCCGATAGACACCCTCGTTTTGGACCCAGGGCTTGGAGCTGATTAGGTGTCAGGGTAAAAAATTTGGGTCTTCAGCATCAAATTCACGTATTTTCGCCGCTTTCGCGACTGATAAGTCATAGACAACCACAATGAGCGTCCACGGCGCGATCGCATCAAGTTAAAATCAGGTTTTATGTGCGCGTGAATGGAACCTAAACAGATTTTTCTCTACTCGTTGCAACCTGTCCATCAGAACCTGAATGATCGGGAATGCCGGGTTAAGCGACGACCTAATCTCGTGAATTTTGGTGTCGCAAAGGAGGATACCGAGCTTACTTGCAAGAAAAATCTGACGTAGGGTTTCAGGCGAAGAAACTCAGACTCTGGCAGTTACCAGCGTAGCGAGTATTCCAGATGATTATTGATTCAAATCGCTGAATTTTAGGCAGTCAGTGTGCCAGTGTGCGGCTTGTCGTTATCGAATCTGCGATTTGACTGTACTAGATATTGTTCGCACTCACTCGCTGGTAGCGGCTTGCTGAACAAATACCCCTGTATTGTGCACGGATTCAATTTTCGCAGGTAATTAAATTGATCCTCTGTTTCAACTCCCTCTGCTACGACTTCAACATCCAGCGCCTCCGCCATTAGCAGTATCGATTTAATGAGCGTTGCATCGTTGTTATCAATGCAAATATCTCGTATAAAACTTTTATCAATTTTGAGAACATCGATAGGCAGTTTTGAAAGATAGCTTAATGACGAATACCCCGTACCGAAATCGTCAAGCGCTAATCTGACACCCAACTCTTGAAATTTTTGCAGTATTGAAACGATCTGATCGGGATTCTCCATTGCGGCAGTTTCTGTGATCTCGAACTCTAAAGAGTCTGCGGATAGCCGCGTTTCATCTAGAACGGTCTGCACGCTTTCAACAAAATCTTTGTTGTTGAGCTGATGTGGAGATACGTTGACTGATACATGTACATCGCTTAGCCCACTGTGATGCCACCAACTCATCTGTCGACACGCTGTGCGTAAAACCCATTGCCCCAATTGACATATGAGGCCGGATTCCTCTGCGACAGAAATGAATTCCAATGGAGATATATTTCCGTGAACTGGGTGATGCCAGCGAACCAGTGCCTCGACGCCCGTAATCGCCAGCGATTGGCTGTCAATTTTCGGTTGGTAATGAACATCAAGTTGCTCGTGTTCGAGTGCGTCACGCAAATCAGCTTCCAACGTTATTCGTGATATGACATTTGCATTGATTTTTCGGGAGTAAAAACGGTAGGTGTTTTTACCTTGCTCTTTTGCCACGTACATCGCCGTGTCCGCGTGTTTGACCAGTGATTCCGCGTCGCTGCCATCATCCGGGTAGACGGCGATTCCAATGCTGGTTGTTACCAGTAAGCGGTTATTTTCCAGAACGACAGGTTGCGCGACCGATTCCAGTATTCGATTCGCAACTGTAGCAACAGATTTAATATCTTCCAGACAATTAAGAACCACAGTAAACTCATCACCACCTATTCGAGCAACTTCGTTTCTGTTCGATGCGCTACTCGGTCGGGCGACGACGTCACATTCACGCACGCAATCCCGCAATCGCTTACCAATTTCAATAAGAAGCGAGTCACCAACTGAATGCCCTAATGAATCGTTAATATTTTTAAATCGATCAAGGTCAAGAAACATCACAGCAGCCCTCACACGATCGCGCGCTGATCGCGATATTTCGTCTTCCAATCGGGAATAAAACAATCTTCGGTTTGGTAGTCCGGTCAGGACATCGTAGTAGGCGATCTGGAATATTTTCTTTTCGTTCAGTACTTGCTCAGTCACATCGCGCACAATAATTAGTGCACCGCCTTCTCCCTCTGATACCACGCGTGCCTCGTAGTGGCGCTGATCACCGTGTTCGCACTTAACATCAATTTCAAACGACTGCATTTCGCCCGAGTCAAGCAAGCGAGGCAATACGTTCTTTGTTTTAACATCAATCGCGTGGCAAAGTTTGTCATAAAAATCGACACATCTCGCTTCTGCAGCGATTCGCCACGGGCTAGCTTTTAGTTCTTTTTGAACGTCGATAATGTCACCTGCAGAATCAACCCTAAAAATCAGATCGGGAATTGCTTTTACCAATGACCGAATCATCGCCTCAGATTGATGCAATCCAGTTTGCATTAACGAGGTACGCAGAACGTATTGAAGTCGGTAACCCAATACCGCCCAGTTGATCGGTTTGCTCACAAAATCAGTAGCGCCAGCCTCGTAGCAGCGGTTAACCGACTCTGCGTCGTCGTAACCCGTAACCATAACTATCGGCAAAAAATGGTTGGGGGCACGTGATCGCATTTTTGAGCAAACACCGTACCCATCGACTCCCGGCATTTCAACGTCGAGCAGCGCCATATCAATGCGATTAGAGTCAAATGCCCGCAGAGCCTGCTCTCCGTCAACGCAAACGACGGTGGAAAATCCGTTTTCCTCGAGCACGTGCTGCATTAGATAACGCATCGCAGTGTCGTCGTCCGCAACGAGCGCTATGGGTTTTTCAGTGTTATTCGCGGAATCAGAAGTCATCCGGCTGCCTGATGCGGGATCTGTGCTCTCAACGTTCGACACACGCCTGTGAGTTCATTCTCTATTTGTATTAATAAGTCCTCCGCACCCTCTGAAATATTGTTTCGCCCTATCGCTTCAAGCGCCGAGCAAAGCTCTGCCATGAATTCAGCACCGATGTTCGCGTTGGCGGATTTCAATTTGTGTGCAATCCGCGCAAACTTTTCGGTATCGGACGATTCAACTGCAGCGCGCAAATCCGCTAACTGAATTGGAGTTTCGTTAAGATACAAATCGACTACGCGTGCAAGAATGGCTTCTCCACCCTGCAGGCTTCGCATATTGTCCAACATCTCCGTGTTTAGCGCAGCGTGGTTTAGTGCGATATGACCCTGTTGAGACGGCGTGATTGCCAATACTTCACTCCGCTCACAGGTGTCATGATTTTTGAGCAGATATTTACCTAACACATGGCCGAGTTGGTCCATATCCAAAGGTTTGCTTAGATAATCATCCATGCCTGCAGCGAGACACCGCTCCTTGTCGCCCGCCATGACATTTGCAGTGAGCGCGATGATGGGTAGTCTGGTGTCTGCATGTTCTTCTCGCTCGCGGATTTTTCCCGTTGCAGTGAATCCGTCCATCCTTGGCATTTGACAATCCATCAAAATCAAATCGAAACGTGCAGTTTCAAGCGCCTCAATTGCGGCAAAACCATCTTCGGCAACTGTTGTACGGCAACCCAGGGTCTCCAACATGCCGATGCAAACTTCCTGATTGATCAAGTTGTCTTATACCACCAGGATGTCAGCGTCAAAATGCTGAGATGCATCCGCAGAGGACGCTTCGTGCTCAATTGGCTTGACTTGCTTGACACACAGTACCTTGCGGATAGCTTCAAGCAACTCACACTGCCGCACGGGTTTAGGGAGAGAGTAATTGATTCCTATACCTGTAAGTCCCTCTGGTGAAGCCACATCGCAAACAGAGCTGAGCAGTATTATCGGCACATCTTTGATATCAGGAGCTTCGTAGACACATCTGGCGAATTGCATGCCATCCATTCGTGGCATATGCATATCGAGTATCACCAAATCAAAAGGCTTGCCATTTTCAACGGCTGAACGCATGGCCAGAAAACCTGTTTCTCCGTTTTCTGTTAGCTCGTCAACCATTTGCCAGGAACGCAATTGATGATGCAGAATTTCTCTATTGGTTTCGTTATCGTCGACAACAAGAACACGCAATCCACTAAATTCATCAATTGAACAGACCGGCTCGGTTTTTGACGAGTCGAAAGGCAGTTCGATTTCACACCAGAACTCGCTTCCTTTGCCAAGTTCGCTGTTAACGCCGATTTTTCCTCTCATTAATCCGACTAATTGTTTGCAAATAGCCAGACCAAGTCCGGTCCCACCATAAATACGTGTCGTTGACGAATCGGCTTGAACAAAAGAATCGAATATCTGATTTTGATGTTCTGTCGGAAGGCCGATGCCCGTATCGCAAACGGCCATTCGAACGCGGGCACTATCGTGAGTGAGTTGATGAGTGGATATGTGTAAACGGATTTCTCCGCGCTCGGTAAATTTGACTGCGTTTCCAAGCAAATTGTTCACAATCTGGCCCAGGCGGTTAACATCACCCATCCAGACAGGTGCGAGATCAACCGGGATATCACAAAGCAATTCGACTCCCTTGTCTTCCGCACTCTCAACGAACATTTCAGCGGAATCTTCGATCAATCGACGCAAATTGAATTCGGACAAATTCAATTCCATATTGCCCGATTCAATTTTTGAGAAATCCAGAATGTCATTGATAACGCCCAACAACGTGTTAGCGGATCGATGAACAGTGTTAGCAAAGCGTCTTTGCGTTTCATCCATTCGAGTACCGAGAAGTAACTCAGTCATACCGATGACACCGTTCATCGGCGTGCGTATCTCGTGACTCATAGTCGCGAGAAACTCGCTTTTGGCACGGCTCGCGGCTTCGGCCTGATTTTTGGCAACGATCAGATCGCGCGTGCGTTCATCAACTTCCTGACTGAGTAATTCGCGGTGGCTGTCCAACTGCGCGTGTGCTTTCCCGAGCTGACTGGCCATAAAATTAAAGCCTTTACCAAGCTTTCCAATTTCGTTATCCGAAGCAACAACGACATTTTGGTTTAGATTACCGCTGGACATTCGATCCATTGCCAGTGTCAACGCGATCAATGGTGAAGAGATATACCTGGCCAACCAGATGGCAATAGCAGGACCAATCAGCACCAGAAGCACTACCGCTATAATCGACAACTGCTTCAATACCAATACGCGTTCTGCCACGGTACCGGCAATACTCCCCACCATCTGGCTCGAACTTTTGACTTGTTCTCCACTAAGCTCTATTTCTTCCGCCGCCACTTTGAGTTGGCCAATTGTTTCTCCAACCGTTGTGATTCGATTGGCTTGTGACTCTTCGATTGACGAGATTTCGTTTTCCAGACGCGTATTGATGGACTCTGAGATTGGTTTCACACTCTCCAGATATAGCTTTACCGCCGGTTGCTTATTTCGCTTACCTAACAGGCTGGCGACCGCATCCATATTCTTCGTGTAGTGTTGGTATTCCTGCTTTAGCGTGTTTGTTAGCTCGGGCCATTGACGCGCTGCGGAATCAACACTGGTTAAAAAGGATTTCCGCTGACTACCCATGGCAATTTGCTGGTTTACCCGTCGGCTTAGCGCGACAGAAAATGTCGCGCGCTCCAGGCGAGAAAATTCGAGCTGGATTTTCTTTAAGGATCGCAATCGATTGTCCGTATCTGAGACAAACGATAAAAGTTCGGCCTGACGTTGGTAGGCGCGATCCTGCAGGTCAACCAGCTCGATCTGCCGACTTAGCAATGTATGTTGTAAGCCAACTGAATCGTTCTGCCGTTGAGTCAGGTTCGATATCTCTCCCACTTCATGATTTAAATACGCCAGATAGGCAAGGATCGGCAGTAACAAAAATCCTACCGCGAGGAGTATCAATGTCTTTATGGTTAGCCGGTTAACACCGGACAAGCGGGATTCCAACGGTCGATCCTGTGTCGCGTTTATTGTGGTTGTACGACAAACGTGTAACCGAGTACGCGCGTGTTTTCCGGATACGGTCTGTTGACTTCGGTTGATGCATGGCACGCGATGCACTTCGATGCACCCTGTTTGGGCGGCATCATGGGGAATGTCGCGAGCAGTTGATCGCCAACGACGACAAACTCGGGCTCAGATATTTCGTTATTCATTTGTTTTCTCGCAATATCTGCCAACTCGGCATATGGAATGAGATTATCAATGTCGGCGTCCAGATTGATCAGGCGGTCCGGTGGATTGCTGGAACCCGCGATAATGTCGGTACCTTCGGTTAGGTATTCGAAAAACAGAAACCGACGGAATGCGGGTGGCGCATGCCGCAACTCTTCATCCTTTGCCCATTGACGCGCTACTTCCTGTATTCGAGGTCCAAGCGAAGAAAATGCATCGTCCACATCAGCGGTATCGACTCTTGATTTACCGATTTCGCTAAATCCAGCAGCGATAGACCCTGCCTTGTTAATTCGGATTGCGTCCAAAGTGAGTTGCCCGACATTTGCCAAAACAATCGGGGATAGCGAGCTTAATGCGATAAAAAGAAACAGATTTCGTTTCATGGTGTCAGCCCTGTTTAGTATTTGTTCGTATATTGGGCGTAAGTGGCGTTAACAAGCCAGATACTATTATTTGAATAGTTCTATCGTTCTTTTGACAAAAATCTTTAGCGTAATTTTGCTCCAGTCATCGTCACCATTATTTTTCTAAAAGCCCGATAAGCCATTTAACTGTGAAGGGCCAGCGCCAAAATTAAATTGATGTGCTGTCAACACTACCGCGTGTTGGTATTGCTTATGCCCGCGCGAAAACTCTCGTTTCCTGCACTGCGAGCGATACATCACACTGCAGTCGCTGGAATCAAATGGCGGATCTCAAGCAAAAAAAATCCCGGAGCGTAACGCTCCGGGCAATACAGGGAGTGGAGGATGGTTGGGAAAACCGGTTTGTGTTAGCGGCTTAAGCGTTGATCATGCCGCACGCGGCGCCGAGTTCAGTGACCTCGTTATTGTTGTCGTAGCTTTCGATTGAAAAGCACACGCTGTCGCCGATCATCAAGCCCATGTCGTACCAGGCGTGATAGCTCACGTTCGGCGAATCGACGTCAAATTCGGGGGTGTTGGTGTCCAATTCGCCAAGTAATTGATCCACTGCATCACTGCTGGGACCAAAGAAAATTCGATAACCTTCGGCGTCGTCTTCGGGTAACCACGCCAAATCAATCGTTCGCGCACTGCAGGTGTCACACGTGACTTCTTCAACAACTTCCTCTTCTTCAACCACTTCCTCGACGACCTCTTCAACCACTTCGGGGTCGGGTTCGACCACTGCGGCTATTTCGGTCCCTTCGCTTGTCTCAACCGTGCCTTCGCCGGTAATCGTGCCTTCTTCCGCGTTAACGCCAACGGTGCCACTGCCAGTGACATTAGTGCCATCAATGTTGCCACTGAAGTCAAAGTTACAGCCGCTCAGCAGGGCAATGGCGAGTACGGGGGTAAATCGAGTGATGGTCATGGGCCTCTCCACAGTCATTCAAATCAAACGTTGAATGCGCTAAGAGGCAGGCAGTCCGCTGGACGCGCGTCTCTGTGCGCATCAAGCTGATAAGCCGTACTGCAGATGGAGGGAGTTTCTCCCGCCCAAACAAAAAAGGCGTGGGTTCTGATCGTCGCTTTCGCGAGCCAGACCACGCCTGTGTGCAGTGCTGGCAACCCGGCGACCGTAGTGTGTTTACCTTAGGCCCGTGGCTTTGCGTCCCAACCTTTCGGCTGGTTTGCCTTTATCAGTTTGTATCCATAACCCTAGCTGAGCTTGCGCACTGTGCAAGTGAAAAATCACTATTTTTGACGAGTCCAGAGGCCGATATTGACTAAACCACTGATTTAAAAACATTCGGCACGCGAAAAATTTTGGCCTGCCAATCGGTCAGGACGATTCAATCAAATCGTTTAACGATCCACTCACACCACTCGCGCAGCACCGGGTTTGTGGTAGCGCCGGAAGATGTCAGCATATGGATGTAGCGCGAATGTCGGGGCGGCTGCAGCGGCAGAAAAACCAACCGTGGGTCATCGTCCGGCACCGCCATCGCCGGCAATACGGTGACGCCGACATTATTGGCGGCGAGCGCTAGCAGCGAAGCGGTATTGTGCACGTGCAGCGATGCACGCTCGAGTATGGCTTTGAACGCAGCGTCAGGGATCATCTGCGCGATGCGATTGCGGATCAGATTCGTGCCGTCGAGCGCCTGCCAATCGACGGGCTGATTGCGTTTTGCGAGTGGGTGCTCACGATGACAGACCACACCGAGCGCGTCTTGCAGAAGACACTGCCCACCTGCGTCGACGCGACTGTCGCTCAGAAAACCCACGTCTATTTCGCCCGCATTCAAGGCTTCACGCACGCCAATCGAATCCATCTCGTGCAACTCGAGCGTCACATCCGGAAAATGCTCACAGTACTCACGGATCAGATCCGGCAGAAATCGCGTCGCAAATGATGGGACCGACGCGATACTCAAATTTCCGGTCTCACCGCGCGCAAATCGCTCGATGCTGCGCAGCGTTTCGTCGAATTGCCCGACCTGCCGCAGCGCCTGCGCGTGCACAAACTCCCCAAACGGCGTTAAGGTGGATTTGCGCTCGCCTGCGAACAAGGCCTGTCCAAACGTGCCTTCCAGTTGCTTGAGGGTCAGTGAAACCGCCGCAGGCGTTCGCCCCAAGGCGTCAGCCGCGTCCGATATGTTGCCGTGCTCGACCACCAGCGCGAACGCTCGCAAGGAGGAAACCTTCACATCCATTATTTAAGTTTTATTTAAGTAAACAAAATTTATTTTAGTTTGCCATAACTGCAATTTTCAACGATTGTATCGGACCACGCAGCAGAGACAGGCACAATGATTCAAGGGCAAAACTATATTGGCGGCGCATGGTGTGAGGGCGAGTCCGCGCTGGAAAACGTCAATCCGTCGGACGTTGGCGACATCATCGGTCACTACGCGCAGGCGAGCGAAGCACAGCTACAGGAATGTCTTGCAGCAGCCCGCGCAGGCGCTGACGCATGGGCAAAATCGGGATTGGAGGCCCGCTACAACGCGCTGATGAATATCGGCAACGAAATGATTGCCCGCAGCGCCGAGTTGGGCGAGCTGCTGTCACGCGAAGAGGGCAAACCACTGGCCGAGGGCAAGGGCGAAGTCTACCGCGCCGGGCAGTTTTTTCAGTACTACGCGGCCGAGGCGCTGCGCCAGATCGGCGATACGGCCGACTCGGTACGCCCCAACATAGAGATTGACGTGCGCCGCGAGCCAATGGGCGTGGTTGCGATTATCTCACCGTGGAACTTTCCCACCGCAACCGCGAGCTGGAAGATCGCTCCCGCGCTCGCATTCGGAAACGCGGTGATCTGGAAACCCGCCAATGTCACCCCCGCCTCGGCGGTTGCGCTGACTGAAATCATTGCTAAACAGGACTTGCCGCCCGGTACGTTTAACCTGCTCATGGGCGGCGGATCAGTCATCGGGCAGGGCCTGGTTGATAGCGCACAAATCGATGCGGTCAGCTTTACCGGTTCGGTACCTGTCGGACGCGGCATCGCGACCGCGGCTGCCGCCAACTTCACTAAAACCCAGCTCGAGATGGGCAGTAAAAATGCGCTCGTGGTGATGGACGATGGCGATCTCGATCTTGCCGTCGCGCAAGCCACCGGCGGGGCTTACGGCGGTACCGGGCAAAAATGCACCGCTTCGTCGCGCTTGATCGTGCACTCCGCGATCCACGATCAATTCATCGAGAAGATGCAATCCAGCGTACAAGCCCTAAAGGTGGGTCATGCTTTGCACGAGGGTACGCAGATTGGCCCTGCGGTCAGCGCCGAACAACTGAACTCAAATATGGACTATATGGATCTCGCGAAAAGTGAAGGGTGCGAGCTTGTCTGTGGAGGCGAGCGATTGTCACTCGATCAAGACGGCTACTACATGGCTCCTGCGCTCTTCGCTGGCACGCGCAATACGATGCGAGTCAACCGCGAAGAGCTGTTCGCACCGATTGCCTGCGTGATCAAGGTCGATAGCTACGACGAGGCTTTGGCCACCACCAACGACACAGAATTTGGCCTCACCTCCGGCATTATCACCCAATCCCTGTCCCGTGCGACGCACTTTCGCCGCAACGTGCGTACCGGCTGCGTTGCCGTTAACCTGCCGACCGCAGGCACGGATTATCACGTGCCCTTCGGCGGTCGAAATAATTCGTCATTTGGGTCGCGTGAGCAGGGCGCTTACGCGGTCGAATTTTATACACAGGTGAAAACGGCGTATATCTACGCCGGCGATCCGGAGTAATTGATGAGCGCGCGTCCTCTCATTATCGACGGACTGCAGTACTGCAACTGGTCGGAGAAAATTTTTCAACAAATGCACGAAAGCGGTGTGGCCGCTGTGCACGTAACGATTTGCTACCACGAAAATTTTCGCGAAACGATCGCCAACATCGAAAAGTGGAACCGCTGGTTCGAGCTCTATCCGCAATACATTATCCACGGGAAAACCGCGGAAGATGTTCGACAAGCACATGCCGACGGACGCTCGGCCATTATATTTGGTTTTCAGAACTGCTCACCGATTGAAGACGACTACGGCCTGATTGAAATCATGCACACGCTGGGAGCGCGGTTCATGCAACTCTCGTACAACAACCAGAGCCTGCTGGCGACGGGGTGTTACGAAGCCGAAGACCCCGGCATCACTCGCTTTGGCAAACAGGCGATCAAAGAAATGAACCGCGTGGGCCTAGTCGTCGATATGTCGCATTCGGCCGAGCGGTCGACGCTGGAGGCGATAGAGCTATCCGACCGACCGATCGCAATCACGCACGCCAACCCGTCTTTCTGGCATCCTGCTTTGCGCAACAAGTCGGACGACGTGCTGCGAGCGTTGAGCGAATCCGGTGGCATGCTCGGCTTCAGCATGTATCCGCACCATCTCAACAATTCGAGTAATTGCACGCTTCAGGATTTTTGCGACATGATTGCGCGAACCGGCGAATTAATGGGCATCGACAAAATCGGTATTGGATCAGATTTGTGTCAAGACCAGCCGGATTCAGTGGTCGAATGGATGCGCGTTGGGCGTTGGTCAAAAGTCATCGACTATGGCGAAGGCTCAAAAGACAACGCCGGGTTTCCTCCGCAGCCGCCATGGTTTGAAGACAATCGCCATTTTGGAAACCTTGTTGACGGTTTAAAATCCGCCGGTCTTACCGATGCGGACACAGCCAAAGTCATGGGCCAAAATTGGCTCGCATTTTTTGAATCTTCTTTTGGGCCCGCTTGATTATGTCAGTCCCACTTCGTCCCCCGGAACAAGTCATGCGCCTCGAGCGTATGGGCGCGCGATTCCAAACGCGACTGAGTTTTATGCGATCGGTATTGCGGCGCCTGCACGGTGAAAACTGGTCGGTCGAACAAACATTTAACGATTGGGACGAAAACGGTTTTGGGACCGCCGTTTATCGTGCCAGGGGGCCGCAGCGCAGCTACAGTCTGATCGCCTTCTCCGACTATCTCGATGCTGCCGACCGCTCGGACCGGGTCATCGCAGAGAAGTGGGACGCCGCGTTTACCCTGTTCGACGGTGAACCCACGCCGGATGACATCGCGCGCTTACGCGCAAATGTGCCGAACCAGGAAGCCGGGCGCTGTTCCAGCAAGGAGTTAACGCTGAGCCGTGCGAACAAAAGCGTGCGACTGTTTGAGCACGTTGCGGATCGCTTGTCGAACGGCCAGCAACCGGACACAAAAATGATCGCCGAAGTCGGCTACCTAATGCGCACCACCGCGGTTTACGGCAACGGCAAGTTCGGTCTGGCAGATCGCGAGCGCACCTGTTCGCGAGAGGAGCTTGCCAACCCCTATCAGGCCGAACTGCTCACGGTTTACCTGATTCGGTGCTTTACCCACGATCTGGTTGAGCACGTCGCGCGCACGCGCAATCCGGAAAAGTTTGTACCGCTCGACCGCAGGGTGCGTCGTCATCTCGGAATTGGCAACGCGACCGGTCTCGGCATGGCGCCGTTTCTCTATCATCACCCGACGCTGCTCAACAACTGGATTTCGGCGATGGAGACAGCGCTGGCATCCGTGCGCAGCAACCAAAGAGCCGCGCAATCAGAAGCGACACAATTTAACCAACTTCTGGTCAGCGCCAGAACCCTTTGCAACGAATGGCAGGTTGAGGACACTCGACAAATGCGGCGGATCGAACGGCTGCGTGCCGACCTCGACGAATTTCAACGATACCTCGAAGGGTTCGATTTTTCGGCGACGATTGCACCGTGGGACACCCTGTTTCGCTGGTGTGAAGAGCACCTCGATATTGAGGCGCAAGAGCTGGTCGCCACGCTAATGATCGAAATTCATCCGCATATCGCCGATCCCCTGGCTCAAAAAATGGGCAGCACCGATCCAATGCAAATTGTCCCGGCAATGCCGTTGAGTTCACTCCTGGAATTAATCGAATCACACTATCAATGGGCGCTTGAGCTCGATTTCGAAAGCGCTGTCGAAAATCACTTTTTCTGGTACGCGTCGGAAGAGAAACTCGAACCGCGGGTTGGCGAGCGGTTTAACGAACCGGGCTCAGACCGTGAACACTTGCTAACCGCAGCACGCGATGTGTCCAGATTGCATGCGTCAATCGCTGAATCATCCCCACAAAAAACTGTTGCTGAATTTTTGATCCAACGCCCCGAACACCGCCACATCGTTCGACGCGTTCAGTCATTACACGAATTTCCATACGCAGAAATCAGGGAAAACTTGCTCAATGCGAGCATGCTCCCCATCGATATGCTGCGCTTCAAGCTGTCATTTTTCGGCGCAACAAAGTTTGATCCGAAATCAGACAAGTGGACGCGCATCAACATGTATCAGGGCGCACCGCTCCCGGATGAACTGACTGAGCCAGATTGCGACCGTTGGATGTTTCTGCCACACGCGCCAACGCATGCGCCCGCACAGTGAAGGTTTCCCTCAACGAGATTCAGGCCACCGCGCAAAAAGCCGTTAGCGGTGCTGGCCATCCCTACGGCATAGCCGAAGAAATGGGTTTTGCCGCGCGCTGGTTGTGTCAGCACGGTTTACGTGGTGCAGAAAAACTGCTGCATGCGCTCGAGCGTCACACGGCAGCGAACTGTCGAATTGACCAGGACGGTGGTTCGATTCGCGTTCAAGGCGGTGACGATCAGACACTTTCAGCGCTCGACACTGGCGTCTCAATGATCGAACTATTGATTGCGCATAAGTCGTCCAAAAAATCAGTCGTGGCCGCTTCAATTGCCCACCCTTTGCTCGCCATTCCATTTGCCGCACGCGCCGCCGCACAAAATGATTCAATCTGCTTGTCGTGGACAACAATTGATCACAGTGAAGTCGCGGCCGAATTTAACGACGCTGGTGTCACTGTTCGTGCATTCGACCCTTTCACATTAATTCAGGCGCGCGGAGACAATGTGACGTGCCAATGGGGAGCGTATCAACAGGACGTCCCGGTGTTGTATTCGAACGATTACCTGAACGCTCAGTCCCGGACATCAATCGCTGACGGCTGCTCAGTCGACGAGCAAGTATGGAAAAAGCTTGTGGCATTGGCACATCGCACCTATGTGCCAATCAGTGATCAGTCCAGACTCACCGGTGCCGGGGCAGGCCTTAACGACAACGATTGACCAAAAAACCCGCCAGATCGGCGGGTTCCAAAAGAGGGTTTACGCGGCTGCGCTTAAACGTCTGGAGAAGTGAGAAATCCTTTCTCTTCGAGATACGCCACAAGCTGTTCAACCGACTCCTCCGGCTTGAGCTCGTGGGTGGGTAGCACGATCTCAGCATCGGTCGGTTCTTCGTAGTCCGACCCGATGCCGGTGAAGTTTTTGATCTCGCCGGCGCGCGCTTTGACGTACAGCCCTTTCGGGTCGCGCTTCTCGCACTCATCAAGCGGGGTGCTGACGAATACCTCGATGAACTCGCCCGGCTCCATCAGCTTGCGCACCATTTCGCGGTCTTTGGCAAACGGCGCGATAAACGACGCGATTACGATCAAACCCGCATCGGCCATCAGCTTGGCGGTTTCACCCACACGCCGGATATTTTCTACGCGGTCCGCTTCGACAAAGCCAAGGTCTTTGTTCAGGCCGTGACGAACGTTGTCGCCATCCAGAATGTAGGTGTGATGATTGGCGTCGTGCAGGCGCGATTCGAGCAGGTTGGCAATCGTCGATTTACCCGAACCGGACAGACCGGTCATCCACAGAACGCACGATTTTTGCTGTTTGATCGCGGAGCGGCGGTACTTGTCGACACTCAGTGTGTGCCACACAACGTTATCCGCACGGTGCAGCGAGAAGTCGATTAAGCCCGCGCCAACGGTTTCGTTGGACTGCCGATCGACAATAATAAAGTTGCCGGTGGCGCGATTGTTTTCGTAGTTGTCGAATGCAATCTTGTCACCGAGCTTGAGGTTGGCCACGCCAATTTCGTTAAGGCTCAGCGTTTTGCCGGATTGCGACTCCAGCGTATTCACATTGATCTTGTGCTTGAGCTGCGTCACGACGCACGGCGTGGTGCGGGTGCCGGACTTAAGCAGGTATTCGCGCCCGGGTACGAGATTGTTTTCGCTCATCCACACGATGTGGGTTTGCACCTGATTCGAGACCTGAATCGGGTCAGATTCCAGACACAGTACATCGCCGCGCGAAATATCTATCTCGTCGCGCAGGGTCAGCGTGACGGCTTGACCGGCAACCGCTTTGTCCAATTCGCCGTCGTAGGTAACGATTTTTTCCACCACGCTGCTCTTGCCAGACGGCATCGCAGTGACGGCAGTACCGGGTTCAATCGTGCCGCTGGCGACGGTGCCGCTGTAGCCACGAAAGTCGAGATTCGGACGATTCACCCACTGTACAGGCAGGCGGAACGACGCGCTCTCGGCGTCGTCGTCGACGCTGACCGTTTCCAGGTGGTGCATCAGCGTTCGACCGTTGTACCACGGCGTGTTGGCACTGTGTTCCATGATGTTGTCGCCTTCCAGCGCCGACATCGGGATGCAGGTGATACTGCTGAAGTTGAGGCCCTCGGCAAACGTCAGATAATCGCTGGCAATTTCGTTAAACAGCGATTCGTCGTAGCCGACCAGATCCATTTTGTTAACCGCAAGCACAATGTTGCGGATGCCGAACAGTGACGCAATAAACGAATGACGGCGCGTTTGCGTCATCAAGCCCTGACGCGCGTCGACGAGGATGATGGCGAGATCGGCAGTTGATGCGCCGGTCGCCATATTGCGCGTGTACTGCTCGTGACCGGGGGTATCTGCGACGATGAACTTGCGCTTGTCGGTGGTGAAAAAGCGATAAGCGACGTCAATGGTGATGCCCTGCTCGCGCTCAGCGGCGAGGCCGTCAACCAGCAGCGCGAAGTCGATTTTTTCGCCCTGCGTGCCCATCCGCTTGCTATCACTTTCCAGCGCGGAGAGCTGGTCGTCGAAAATCAGCTTCGAGTCGTATAGCAATCGCCCGATCAGGGTACTTTTACCATCGTCGACGCTGCCGCAGGTGATAAAACGCAAAAAGCTCTTGTCCGCTTGCGCGGCGAGGTAGGCCTCGATATCGGCGTGTTTTTCCAGTTCGACAGCGCTCATTAGAAATAGCCCTCCTGTTTCTTTTTCTCCATCGACGCGGCTGCGTCGTGATCAATCACCCGACCCTCGCGCTCGGAGGTTCGCGCTGTCAGCATTTCTTCGATGATCTGCGGCAACGTGTCGGCGGGTGATTCAACCGCGCCGGTCAATGGGTAACATCCCAAGGTTCGAAAGCGCACTGTACGCATCTCCGGCGACTCTCCCGGATTGAGCGGCATGCGTTCGTCGTCGACCATAATCAGTTGGCCATCGCGCTCGACGACCGGCCGTTTGGCAGCGTAATAAAGCGGTACGATGGGAATGTCTTCCTGATAGATGTACTGCCAGATATCGAGCTCGGTCCAGTTCGACAGCGGGAACACGCGAATGCTCTCGCTCTTGCTCACGCGGGTGTTGTAAAGATTCCAAAGCTCAGGGCGCTGGTTTTTCGGATCCCATCGATGCTGTGCGCTGCGAAACGAGAAGACGCGTTCCTTGGCACGGGATTTCTCCTCATCGCGGCGCGCACCGCCAAAGGCGGCGTCAAAGCCATAGTGATCCAGCGCCTGCTTGAGCGCCTGTGTTTTCATGATATCGGTATGTACCTGCGATCCGTGGCTGAACGGGCCAACGCCCTGCTCCACGCCTTCCTGATTGATGTGTACCCGCAGATCCAGTCCGAGATCTTTAGCCGTGCGGTCGCGGAATTCGATCATCTCGCGGAACTTCCACGTGGTATCCACGTGCAGTAACGGGAAAGGTAGTTTGGACGGGTAAAACGCCTTAAGGGCAAGGTGCAGCATGACTGCTGAGTCCTTGCCAACCGAGTAAAGCATCACCGGGTTTTCGCACTCGGCCGCTACCTCGCGGATTATGTGAACACTCTCTGCCTCAAGCCGGTCGAGATGTGAAAGAGTCGTTTGTTGAACTGCAGCTTGAGCCACGGAGCTTTCCTTTAGTTGATAGTTTAGTCGCTATATAGACGAAGAGACGCGAGTTTACTGCGGGTAATAGCGGCCGCCAGCGCAGAACCCTAATGGTGTGATGGCGTTATCAAAGAATTTTCCTATTTTGATACTTCCATAAGACTTTTCTATTTACAGCAATCGCACGTCAAAGAGCGCGTCAAGTGCCGCGATCGAGCACAACACCGTGTTTTACAAAATCAGCCCGGTTAACACGGTCTCCGGGGTGGTTTACCGCTTTAGCGGCCTGACGGTGTTCGTGTTTGGCATTGTCTACAGCGTGTAACGAGCAACTGTTAGTATGAGTGACAAGCCGCGTTAAGATTTCAGGTATACCAATTGAGCAGCATGAAACCCCAATACTTTGTTTTTGACCTTGCCGGTGTTCTTCTCAATTGGAATCCGGAACCCTTTTACCGCCAGCACTTCTGTGGCGATAGCGATCGCTTCGACCACTTCTTCACCCATGTCTTTGATGACAACGCGCAGACGGCGATCAGCGCTGGTGAATCCGTGAACCGAGTGATTGATCGATTAGTTGAGGCGCACCCAGACTACGACAGCGCGATTAAAGCGTACCGCGAGCATTGGCACGACATGCTGCCCGGTGAGATTGGCGGCACAGTTGCCGCCTTTGGCGAACTGCGCGAGCGCGGTTACCCGGTGTTTGCACTGGGGAACTGGTCGCGCGAAGAATTCGAGTGGGCACAAAGCCGTTTTGCGTTCCTGAATACGTTCGACCAGGTGTTGTTATCCGGCGACTGCGGCTATCTCAAACCGGACGATCGCATCTTCGAATTGGCCGAAACGCGCTTTGGAGTCGACCCTGCCAGTACGGTTTTTATAGACGACAGGCCCGAGAACGTGCACGCCGCTATCGCGCGCGGATGGAACGGTATCGTGTTTGAAAATCCGCGACAGCTATATCTGGTGCTGATGGAGTACAACATTCTATAGGGGCTGGTAACGCAATCTGCTCGATCGCTAAAAAACAGTATTTACGCCAAAAAGCTGAAAAAAGACTAAACAATCGCCAACAAATACCTATAATGCAGGGCGTTATCGAGCTTAATAGGCAAATGTAGTCACGCAGTAAAGATTGGTCGATAGCACCGATTTATTAGTTGCACATCATCGAGAATTCTCCAGTAGCGCCATCCACCGGTTGTCCCTCTTCGTAGCCTTCTTACAGATTTGCAGTTAATAAGCACTCACACTGAATTAATACATAAGTAGGTTATTTTTTATGGCAACTGGAACCGTCAAATGGTTTAACGAGTCCAAGGGTTTTGGATTCATCAGTCCGTCTGATGGCGGCTCGGACGTTTTCGTCCACTTTTCGGCTATCGCCGGAGACGGATTCAAAACACTGTCTGAAGGACAGCAGGTTGAATTCGAAATTGTCGACGGCCAAAAAGGTCCGCAGGCAGCCAACGTTACAACAGCTTAGCGAGCACTACCGCGTTAATTGTAAGATTATTCAGGAGCACCTTTAATCAGGTGCTCTTTTTCTTTGCGGCGCAGTGATTTGATTTGCGCCTCGCGTTTGAGGGCCGCACTGCGGCTATCACAGTATTCGCTGTACACTCGCACCACCGGTTGGCGCGCCCGGGTATAACGTGCACCACCCCCAATCTCCCCATTGTGTTGCGCGATTCGCCGATCGATATCGGTGGTCGAACCGGTATAGAGTGATCCGTCAGCGCAACGCACGACGTACACGTACCAGATTGTTTCATTGTCTGCTGACTCTTCAGTCACCTTTGTTTACTCAACGTCACGACGCTTCTTCACAAACGGGTTATAGTGTGATCAATGGCTCCCCCGCAAACAAGCATCGCGCCCGAAAAGGCGAACGCTAAAACACTGGAAGAATTGCGTTTCGATAATCGCTACGCAACCTTGCCGGAGATTTTTTATTCGCATCACCACCCGGCAGCGCTGAAGAACGCTCGCCTGCTGCACTTTAATCACGATGCGGCAACGCTGATCGACCTCGATCCCGCGCAAGCCGGGCGCGAAGATTTTGTCGATATAGTGACGGGCGCCAAGCCGTTGCCCGGTTTCGACCCGATCGCCTGTTGTTACGCTGGCCACCAATTCGGGCATTTTGTCCCCCGCCTTGGCGACGGGCGCGCAATCCTGTTGGGCGAGGTACTAAACGACGACGGACGCCGTTGGGATTTGCATCTAAAGGGCGCGGGACTGACGCGCTACTCGCGACAGGGCGATGGTCGAGCGGTGTTACGTTCATCGATTCGAGAGTATTTGTGCTCGGCTGCGATGCACGGTCTCGGGATTGGCACCACGCACGCATTGTGTTTAACAGGGAGCGACGAGCCGGTTTATCGCGAGCGCATCGAGACCGGCGCGACCGTGCTGCGGATGGCACCGAGCCATATCCGATTCGGCACCTTCGAGTATTTTTATTACTCGCAGCGAATCGACGACCTGCGCACGCTGGCCAACTACACAATCGAAACACATTTTCCGCACCTGCTTGAAAACGAAAGACCGTACCTTGCGCTGCTGACCGAGGTCATCGATTCAACCGCGAGGCTGATGGCGCAATGGCAGTCCGTTGGGTTTATGCACGGTGTAATGAACACCGACAACATGTCAATTCACGGCATCACAATTGACTACGGCCCTTTTGGGTTTATGGAGGCGTACGAGCCGGGATACATTTGCAATCACTCAGATCACAGTGGCCGCTACGCGTATAACAAGCAACCCGAAATTGCGCTGTTTAATCTCAGCTGTCTGGCACAGGCGCTGGTACCACTGTTTGACCCTGAGCCTGAAAAATCCGCCGAGCTTGCCACGGCCGAACTGCACAACTATCAGGACATCTACATCGACTACTTCGCCAGCCTGATGCGCAGCAAAATCGGTTTAACAACAGCACGTGACGAAGATCAGGCCTTGTGTACGTCGATGTTTGAGTTAATGCGATCGAACACGGTCGACTTCACGCGTTTTTTCCGCGCGCTGTCAACCGCGGATACTGCGGCTCGAAACACGGCAACACGTGCCCTTTTCAAAGAACCAACAGCGGCGGACGCGTGGCTCGACCAATACGAAGATCGTCTATCACACGAATCCGATGCCAGCGAAGCACGTGAAAAACGAATGCGACGACTTAACCCTAAATACGTGTTGCGAAACTTCATGGCCGAAACGGCTATCCGTAAAGCCGAAGACGAACAGGATTATTCCGAGATTGATCGATTGATGAATTTACTCGCGACGCCGTTTGACGAGCACCCTGATATGGAACACTACGCCGGTGCTGTACCGGATTGGGCAACAGGGCTTTCGGTAAGCTGTTCGTCTTGAAGGATTCGCTCGAAATACTATTTTATTAGTCGAGTTTACTGACAGCGAGCTTAAACCCCATCGCGATAAACACAGCGCCGATACACCGATCAAACCATTTTCGAATGCTCTGGCTTTCTTTCAAGGACGAAGCGATTCGCGAACCCATTAAAATGATCGGCGCCTGCAGGAAAAATCCAACGATCGTCATCAATACACCGTGCAGCAGCATCTGATAGCCCACTGAGCCCGCCCCTTCCACGACAAACTGAGGCAAAAACGCCAAAAAGAAGATGGCCACTTTTGGATTGAGAATGGTAATCAGCGATGCTTGCAGATATATCGAATGGTTCGAATGGACACTCCCCAGGCGATTTCTATCGCTGCTTGTATCTGCGCTATTTGTTCGAACAATAGTCGAACTGTTACCCATGCTCGAGCTGATTGCCTGATAGCCCAGCCAAACCAGATAGACGACCCCGGCCCATTTGACTACTGTGAACGCGACAGCCGAAGTGGCAATGATCGCGGACAGACCGATCACAGCCATCGCAATATGAAAAAAATTGGCCGACAGCGATCCGAATAAAGCGGCAAACCCGGCCGTTTTTCCGTTGCGGACGGTTTGGCGCATCATGAACGCCATATCAGCACCGGGCGAGAGCTCAAGCAGGACGACCGCAGTAAAGAACGTCGTCCAGTGCAGTAAGCTGTATTCAAACATCTAAAGCCCTATTCGATAAGCAATCAGCCAAGGCTATTTTTTGACCTTGGCCAGGCCAATCCCTCTTGGATCACTCGCCGCCTCGACAACGTTTTGTCGCGTGTTCCAAACAATCGCGTGCATGTTGCCCCATGTGCGGCTGGCCTCCTCAAGCGTGTGCCCGCGCGCCTCTAAGTCGGCCACCATTTCTGCATTCATTGCCTCGCGCTCGTAAAAGATCTTGTCGGGCAGGTACTGATGGTGAAAGCGAGGCAGGCTGACCATCGAATCGGCATCGCCGCCCGCGTGAAAGTCGAGCGCCGCGAGCAACACCATCGTGATGATGCGACTGCCGCCAGGGGTACCGACAATCGCAACGCGACCGTCTTTTTCCAGAAAACTGGGCGACATGCTAGAGAGCATTCGTTTGCCCGGCTCGATCGCATTCGCGCCGCTACCGACTAAACCGTAGAGGTTCGGCACGCCGGGCTTGGCGGAGAAGTCGTCCATCTCGTTATTCAGAATCACGCCGGTGCCGGGCGCCATATAGCCTGAGCCAAACGGGTAGTTGACCGAGAGCGTCGCAGAAACGCGGTTGCCCTGCTTGTCCAGAATGGAAAAATGCGTGGTGTCATCACCGGCGGTTTCGGCAACAACGCCCGGCAGCAAATCACTCGGCGTCGCGCGCTCGGGGTGAATTGTGGCGCGCAGCCCCTCGCCGTAGATCGGGTGAATCAGCCGCTCAATCGGCACTTCGACAAAATCTGTGTCGCCCAGGTATTGGGCGCGGTCGCGGTAGGCACGACGCATGGCCTCAACCACAAGGTGCGTTCGAGTGGTCGCGTCCATTTTTGTGAGATCGCCGTAACCGGCGAGGATGGAGAGGATTTCACCGATGGCCACTCCTCCTGATGAAGGTGGCGCAACTGAAACGACTTCCATGCCGTGATATTCGGTTTTGATCGGATCGCGCTCAACGATCTCGTAGGATTTCAGATCGTCCAGAGTCCAGATACCGCCGCCGGCCGCCACACCGTCAACCAGTTTCTGCGCCATCACACCTTCGTAAAATCCCTTGGCGCCCTCTTTAACCATCGCATCCAGCGTGTAGGAAAGGTCGAGCTGCTTGAGCATGTGGCCCTCTTCCGGCACTTCCCCGTTGACCAGCAGCGCGGCGCTGGTAGCGGGCGACGCACGCATCGCCTCCAACCGAAACTCTGCCAGGCGACGGTAGATCGCATCAACCGCAAATCCGTTACGCGCCAGGTCAATTGCCGGCTTCAGGCTCAACGAGAGCGGCATTGTGCCGTATTCTTCGGCCAGATGCTCAAGCGCGGCCGGAATACCCGGAATACCCGCAGCCAGCGGCCCGTCGACGGATGCGCCCTCGATCACGTCTCCGGATTCATTCAGATACATATCACGATGCGCGGCCAGCGGCGCTTTTTCTCGCGCATCGATCATCACCTGTCGACCGGTGCGTCCGATTTCAAGCAGATAAAAACCACCGCCCCCTATTCCCGAGCTGTAGGGTTCAACAACCGCGAGTACAGCGGTCACCGCAACAGCCGCATCAAATGCGTTACCGCCCTGGGTGAGAATATCGTGGCCCGCCTGCGTGGCGAGCGGGTGCGCGCTGGCAATTGCCGATTGCGCAGGGGATGCAGATTGTGCAATCCCGACGTGCGCAAAAAGTCCAATGACAATTGCGGTGAAAAGTGCACGATTTTGTTGCGAAAAACGTAACGAAATACTCATGAATCACCACCTGTGATTTTCAAAAATTTCTGCATTAATTGCTCGGGTGTTTCGATAATGTCAGGATTGAGAGGAATGCACTCTACCGGACATACCTCGACACATTGCGAGGTGGCAAAATGTCCCACGCACTCGGTGCACAAGTCCGGGTTAATCTCGTAAATTTCTTCGCCCGCGTAGATGGCGTCGTTGGGGCACTCGGGCTCACAGACGTCGCAATTAATGCATTCGTCTGTAATCATTAGCGCCATTTTACTACTCCCAACCGAAATCCCCTGTATTCTAGCAGCGACGCGGCCTATCGGTGAGTGCTTTCACAGTCTTGGGTGCGTTTATGGATTACCGGTTGCTAAATCCGATAATCAACGTTATAAGACTGACCCTAAAATCCTATAATAACAACAATGACCTCCGTATCAGTTGTCATACCAAGCTACAACCGTGGCGCATTGCTTGCTCGTGCGCTCGACTCCGTTTTTGCGCAAACGCTTCCTCCAGACGAAGTCATCGTGATCGACGACGGCTCAACCGACGGCACCTCTGACATGGTTGCCAAACGTTTCGGCGGCGTGAAACTGATTCGGCAAAAAAACCTTGGCGTCAGCGCCGCGCGCAACGCAGGTATTACTGCAGCGACCGGTGAATGGATTGCACTTCTCGATTCGGACGACGTATGGCTGCCGGAAAAGCTCGCCAAACAAATGCACGCGCTCGAGCTTCGCGGCGGATTTCGTCTGGTGCACTGCGACGAAATCTGGGTGCGCAACGGTGTTCGCGTTAACCCAATGAACAAGCACCGAAAACAGGGTGGTTATATCTTTCAACGCTGTCTGCCGCTGTGTTGCATTTCGCCATCCGCAACGATGATTAATCACAAGGTATTCAAAGAAGTCGGGCGCTTTGATACCGCATTACCCGCGTGCGAAGATTACGATTTGTGGCTACGCATTTGTGCGCGTGAGCCGGTGCTCTATGTGAGCGAACAGCTGGTGCGCAAGTACGGCGGCCACGAGGATCAACTGTCTCGCAAACATTGGGGCATGGATCGATTTCGCGTGCGCGCGCTGGAAAAAATCCTCGCAACCGACTGGCTGTCAACCGACGATCGCTTCGCCGCTGAACAAATGGTAATCAGAAAAGCCACTATCCTCGCGCAAGGCGCAGAAAAACGCGGGCGCGAGGACCTCGTTCAAGCCTACCGCCGCATAGCGCAAAAGTATCAACGCGCGGTTGCCAGCTAGAGTCAATCTCTTTGCAAGCCCGCACGTTGATTGTCGTAGCACTGCCCGCCGAAGCACGCGCGCTGATTGATTACTATCGTCTGCGACGGGTCGTGCAAAGTCACGCCTTCGCTGTTTATCAGAATAATGCAGAGGACACTTGGTTGGCGGTCAGCGGCATCGGCAAAGTCAGCATGGCCGCTGCTTGCGCACACTTACATCATTGCAGTGGTGCCAACGCGAATGACGTCTGGCTCAATATCGGCATCGCGGGTCACGCTGAGTATTCAGTCGGCGATGTGTTGCTGGTTCACTCCGCGACCGACGCCAACACCGGGCGAACACATTACCCGCCAATTTTGTTTAAAACAGGAGTGGCAAGTTGTGGGATCGTTACCGTCGACAAAGTGCGGGATGACTACCCGACCAACGCGGCGGTCGATATGGAAGCGAGCGCGTTTTTTACAATCGCCTCACGCTACTCGACCGCAGAGTTAGTCCATTCAATAAAAGTGATATCCGACAACGAACAGCACCCGTTTGCAGCCGTCACGCGCGAAAAAACGCAGGAGTGGATCGCGCAGGTGTTGCCGAAGATCGACGAGCTGAACACACGCTTGCGCGAAATTGCACAGCAAAACGAGCGGATCGAATTTGCGATGCCCGACTGTCTGTCTCACTTGCGGTTTTCATTCTCACAGACGCAACAATGCGAGGCGCTGCTGCGGCGCTGGCATGCGCTTAGCGAGGGGAGTACACTGCCAGCGGCCGAATTTGCCAGCGCACGATCCGCCAAACAGGCGCTAACGACGCTGCAACAACTCATCGACGACCGAGCAGTTACCTACAGTTAGACGCAGATGATCGATACGCTCTACATCGAAGACTCGGTGCGCGAGCACCCGCGCACGCGGGAAATTACTGCACGCTTCAAACACGCTCGAATCATCGAATGTCAACGCTACCAGGAATTATTCAATGCGCGCGCGCAAAACTTTCGCCTGCAAAAAACCAAACCCGCACTCATCCTCGCTGAAAAGCATGGCAACACCGTTTTACCAACGCCCGATGGATACGGAGTTGGCAGCGAGCTGAATTACTATTTTTCACATATGCTCAACTGCGTGTACGACTGCCGCTACTGTTTTTTGCAAGGCATGTACCAGTCCGCGCACTACGTATTGTTCGTCAATTTCGAATCTTTTTTTGAGGGAATCGAAAACACACTCGCACACCATCCGCAAAAAGACGTGTGGTTTTTTTCCGGCTACGATTGTGACTCTCTGGCGCTGGAACCCGTCACCCGATTTGTTGACGAGTCGCTGCAGTTTTTTCAGCAACATCCCAAGGCACAACTTGAATTGCGCACCAAGAGCACACAGGTGCGTTGTTTGTTGAAAAGCAAACCGCTGGATAACTGTGTTGTCGCCTTTAGTCTCAGTCCTGATGAAATCGCACGCGCTCTCGAACACCGTGCTCCACCGCTGGTTAAAAGGCTCGACGCCATGCGGCAGCTTCAGCGGGCCGGCTGGAAGATCGGTTTGCGTTTCGACCCGCTGATTTATGATGACAACTATCGAACGCTTTACGCCGATTTTTTCGAACAGGTTTTTGACAAGTTGGACGCAGGTGCAGTCCATTCGATAACGCTCGGCACCTTTCGCTTACCAACAAAGTTTTTCCGCAAACTTGAAACGCTTTATCCAAAAGAAAAACTGCTGGCGGCCCGTCTCGCAGAAAAAGACGGGCAGGTAACCTATAGCGGCACGCTCGAAACCGACCTGTTGTCGTATTGTCACGATCATGTGTCGCAGCGTGTTCCGCCATCAAAAATTTTTACCATGGGCGAAACGGATAGTGCAGCCGCGTAAAGTGTTGATTACCGGCAGCGGCTCCGGAATAGGTCGCGCATGCACGCATCAGCTGCTTGAACAAGGGCATCAGGTAGTTGGGGTGTCGCGCAGCGAGTCATCGATTTCGCACAATGACTATCGCCACTACCGACACGACCTGACCCACAATTCAAGCGCGACCGCATTGAAATCAATTGCGAAGGAAAACCCCGATATTGATGCGCTTATCAGCAACGCCGGTGCTGGTCATTTTGGGTCGCTGGAAAATTTTTCGGCTGCACAAATTCAGGCTTCCATTGACCTGAACCTGGTTAGCCATATGCTGGTGACGCACGCGTTTATCGCCACACTTAAATCGCAAGCGCGCGCCAACGTTATATTTATTGGATCCGAGTCCGCTTTAAAGGGAGGCCGTCAGGGCAGTGTGTATTGCGCTGCTAAGTTCGGGCTACGTGGGTTTGCGCAATCCTTGCGCGATGAGTGCTACGGCGCCAACGTCCACGTTGGCATCGTTAACCCCGGCATGGTTCGCACAGCTTTTTTTGACGAGTTATCGTTCGCCCCGGGCGGGGATGCGCAAAATGCACTCACCGCTGAGGACGTGGCCGCTGCGATTGAGTTGATGCTGAATGCGCGCGACAATGCGGTGATCGATGAGATTAACCTGTCGCCACTTAAAAAAGTGGTCGATAAAAAACCCAAATTGAGTTGATTTATGGCCAAAGGCACGCACGACTACAACGACGACCCGCGCAACCGTGACATACTGATTTCGATAAACGGCGAGATGGTGCCACGCGACAAAGCCGTGGTATCGGTGTTCGACAGTGGCTTTGTTTTGGGCGACGGCGTGTGGGAGGGATTGCGTGTCCACAACGGCAAGGTCGCGTTTATTGATCAGCATATGGACCGGATTTTCGAAGGCGCCAAAGCGATCGATCTCGACATAGGAATCAGCAAAGACGAACTCGCCGCCCAGGTGGATGCGGTGCTCGCTGCAAACGACATGAACGAGGGCGTGCACATTCGCCTGATGATCAGCCGGGGCGTCAAAGCAACACCGTACCAAGACCCGCGCGTGACGATTGGACCGGCGACGATCGTGATCATTCCGGAATACAAAGAAGCCAGACCGGAAACGCTGACCAAGGGCATCTCGCTGTTCACCGTGCACGTGAGGCGCGGCTATCCTGACGTGCAAGACCCTAAACTCAACAGCCACAGCAAGCTCAACTGCATTACTGCATGCATTCAGGCGACCAAAGCCGGCGCGGATGAAGCCTTGATGCTCGACCCGCATGGCTTTGTCGCTACGTGCAACTCAACGCACTTTTTTATCGTTCGCAAGGGCGAGGTGTGGACGTCCAGCGGCGACTACTGTCTGGGTGGCATTACCCGCGGCAACGTCATTCGCGTGTGCCGCGAAAACGACATTCCCGTTTTTGAAAAAAACTTTAGCCTCACCGACGTGTACAGCGCGGAAGAAGCTTTTGTCACCGGCACCTTCGCCGGGGTAGCGCCGGTTGGCACTATCGATGGTCGCGTGATCGGCGACGGGGGGCGCGGCGAAATGGTAGAGCGATTACAAAAGCTTTACCTGGATCTGATCCATCGCGAGTCCAACTCCTAACTGCACTCTCAGAAGCAAACCAATGACATCGATCAATATCGCGATGTGGTCCGGGCCACGCAATATCTCGACCGCCATGATGCGCGCGTGGGAAAACCGCCCGGATTGCGAGGTGTGGGACGAACCGCTCTACGCCGCCTATCTTCAAGACAGCGGTGTGGTGCATCCAATGCACGAAGAAATCCTCGCCGCGAATGAACGCGATTGGGAAAGGGTTGTTGCGCGTTGTACCGCGCCCGCGCCGGATGGCAGCGCAGTGTTCTATCAAAAACACATGACACACCATATGCTGCCGGGCTACTCGCGGGACTGGCTTGCGAATGTGCAGCATTGTTTTTTGCTGCGTCACCCGCGCGATGTGTTGCTGTCCTACTCGCAGAAACGCGAAGGCGCGGATTTGCGCGATATCGGTATAGTCGAACAACTCGAGCTGTTTGAGCGCGTTGCTGAATTGCAGTCGCGGGCACCGCTGATTGTCGACTCGCAGGATTTTCTGTCTGCACCCGAAGCGTATTTACGCCGCATGTGCGCACATTTTGGTATCGACTTCTATGCGCAAATGCTCGCGTGGCCGCAAGGCCAACGCGACAGCGACGGCGTCTGGGGCGAGCACTGGTATGCAAACGTGTGGCGCTCGACGGGATTCAGCGCGCAAACCAAAGCCCGCACCGAACTCGACCCGAGCCTGCAACCCGTGTTGGACGCGGCCATGCCGGCGTACGAGAAGCTGCGCGCGCACTCCCTGGCAATCGAAACCTGATCGCGAGCACGGCTGCGAACACCGCCGAATCAAATCTCTGTTGTACAGCGCGATAGCCGCATGATTCTTGCCTTAAAATACGCTACCCTTCGCGCGCGATCAGCGAGTGAATAGAACCGTGCGACTAACCGTTCCCGAATACAATCAGTGGCCCAATAAAGCGATTACCCTGTTGGGAATGTCGGGTGTTGGCAAAACTACGATCGCGCGCAAGGTGTCGTCGGATCACTGGTTTCACTACTCGGGTGACTATCGTATCGGCACCAAGTACCTGAGCGAGCCGATAATCGATGACATCAAAAAGCAGGCGATGCAGGTCGATTGCCTGCGCCGCTTGTTGCGCAGCGATTCGATTTATATTGCCAGCAACATCACCACAGAAAACCTGGCGCCGCTGTCCAACTTCGTGGGCAAAATCGGTCGCGAGGATAAAGGCGGTTTGTCGCTCGACGAATTTAAAAAACGCCAGCGCATGCACCTCGAAGCTGAAATTTCGGCGATGCGCGATATCGTCCCTTTTATCGAAAAAGCGCACGATATTTACCAGTACCCGCATTTTATCAATGACGCGGGCGGCAGCGTGTGCGAGTTGGATCACCCCCCCACGATTGCCCTTTTGGCGCAGCACACGCTGATGATTTACATCGAGGCGGATGCCGATCGCGAGCAGGACATGATTCAAAGCCAGTTGGACAATCCCAAACCGCTCTACTACCACGCGACATTTTTTGACCAGCAGTTAGCGATTTATCTGTCCGAGAATTCGCTGGACAGTGCCAGCGCTATAGAACCCGACGACTTTGTGCGCTGGATTTTTCCGCGCCTGATCGCCGCCCGCAAACCCCGCTACGAAGCAATCGTGCAACAATACGGATACACTGTTACCGCAAAAGACGTGGGAACTGTGCGCGATGAGCAGGATTTCCATACTCTGATCACACAAGCGTTAGGGTCGCAGCAATAGCAGCGGGATAAGGGGACGACCATGCCACTGGTTCAGAATACCGAGCTGCCCACGTTTTCGCGTCTGCGCGGGACCGGGCTGGAAGTACTCACACCCGAGCGGGCCGCACGACAAGATATTCGCGAAATTCACATCGGCGTGCTCAATCTGATGCCCGACGCGGCCCTCGAAGCCACCGAACGCCAGTTTTTTCGCCTGCTCGGTTCGAGCAATCGCATCGCCCAATTTCACGTGCACCCGTTTACGGTTGCGGGCGTGGTGCGCGGCGAAAACGCGCAGGCGCACATCGACGCTCACTATATGCGCTTCAGCGAGGTGGTGGATTCCGGCCTCGACGCGCTGATCGTCACCGGTGCTAATCCCGCCAATCCGGATATCACAAAAGAAGGATTCTGGACGCGCATGCTCGATGTTATCGACTGGGCGACAGAAAATGTTTGCTCGACATTTTTCTCGTGTCTGGCCACACACGCGGTGATTCAGCACTACCATGGGATCGAGCGCGTCAAGCTGCCAGAAAAACGCTGGGGGGTTTATTCGCACCGCGTCACTGACCAACCGCACCCGCTGGTCGGGACAATCAACACGCGCTTCGACGCCCCGCACTCACACGTTTACGACGTCAGCCCGCAGCAGGCACGCGATGCCGGCTGGCGCGTGTTGGCAGAGGGTGAAGTGTCTGGCTTGTATCTTGCCACGAGTGCGGATGGCTTTCGGCACGTGTACTGTCAGGGCCATCCGGAGTACGACATCAACAGCCTGCTCAAAGAGTACAAACGCGAGTTGAACCGCTTCGTCGCAGGCATTCGCGACAAGCCGCCGTTTCCTGAAAACTACTTCCCCGCCGGCGCGCTCGAATTTCTCGACGCTTATTTGAGTGATGTGGAAACCGCGCTCGGGCAAAAGTCTGTTGCGCCAACGCTGGATGAATCGGAATTACTGCCGCTACTTGAAAACACGTGGAGCGATACCGGTCGTGCTATCTTCAACAACTGGCTGGGGCTGGTGTACCAGATCACACACCACGACCGCAAAATTCCGTTTATGGAGGGTGTCGATCCGCAAGACCCCCTGGGCCTGCGCGCACGCTAAATCGCGCAGACACGAAATGAACTTTCGCGGGCCTGAGAACTCTATCATGTGCCTTTAGCCAAGACGCCACTTGAACTGAATAGTGAACAGCCAAGATTCCATTAGCCGACTCCTGATTACGCACTGCATTGCGCTGACTGCAATTGTCCTGTCAGCGCTGCTGTCCACTCCGGCACTGGCGAACTCGACTCGGGATTTTGGCGATCACGTCGTGCACTGTAAGGCGTTGTCGAGTACCGCGCTTGATGCCACTGTCGCTGAACGTTTGCAAATCACACCAGACGAATCGCTCGGACTGATCAATGTTGCCATCATGCGAAAGACCGATTCCGACGCGATGGGAGAGTCTGTATCTGGTCGCGTAACTGCGCACTGGAGTGATCTGAGCGGAATGATGGGCGCAATTCCGATGCGCGAAGTGCGCGACAAGAATATGATTTTTTACGTCGGCGAAGTCGATTTCACTGCGGGAGGGATGTACACATTCGACATCCTGATCAGCATTGATGACAGTCGCCCGCCCTACCAAGTCACCTTCAACAAGCAATTTTCGGATAGCTAAGCTACCGAAACCCTTCAATTTAAGCCTAGTTGTGTTATTGTCCGCGCGCCGAATACTTGCGTGAACGGCCGCGTGTCTTCGCAACTGTTTACGCGCAATTATCCAACCCTATACCCGGAGTACTCAATGGCTGCGAAAAAACCCGCAACTACCGCAAAAAAACCGCCGACAAAATCCGAGATTCTCAATCACATCGCCGCAGAAACCGATCTCAGCCGAAAACAGGTCTCTGCAGTTATGGACTCCCTCAGCGGGCTGATCGAGAAAAACGTCAAGCCGCGCGGCGCCGGGGTATTTAACGTGCCCGGTCTGATGAAAATCAAAGTGGTTAAAAAGCCGGCTACCAAAGCACGCAAAGGGATCAACCCGTTCACCGGTGAGGAGACCGTGTTCAAAGCCAAACCAGCGCGTAAGGCGGTTAAAATCCTGCCCCTGAAAGGCCTTAAAGATATGGTCTGAGGCAACCCGCCTAAAGCGTTACAAAAACGGCTCCTGAATGGAGCCGTTTTTTATTGCGAGGCCGACAGTTGCTGCTGGGCGCGGAGCTTGGCCTGAATGAATTCCTGATGCGAGAGATAAATCAGCTCTGCGATTTTGCGCAGTACGTAATCCTCGTAGCGGTCGATACGCCCGTCTGCAAGCGCTACGCGCCAGAGTTGCTGCATTAAATCCTGCTTCTGCTGCTGCGAATAGTTGTCGTGCACCAGACTCGTAAATCCGTGCAGTGACGTCGATGTTGTGCTTTGCTCGCGCGCGACCACGATCAGCGCCTGCAACGACCGTTCGTCGATGTCCAACACGCTGCGTAAGTAATCCAGCACACGCGTTTCTTCGTCATCACTGAAATCGAAATCGGCGCGACCTACCTCAATCAGCAACGCAGCGGCGGCAATCTCGGTGCCATGCGAATGCTCATCGTCGGGGTCGTCTTCGGCGGCAATATAGTCGTTAAAAAACTGTTTAACAGAAGCGAGCATAGTGTGTGTCGTCTCGACGGATTGATTTGGGTCCACGTAAGTGAAGCGAATAGTTGCATAAATTCTTCCGTTCATCGAGACAGTTGCACTTTGTTGCACCCTTGTAACCCCGTTAAATCACGGGTGGGGCAGAATCCTTGAGTGGACAAAAGCTGCTACTATTAAGAGCTTGCGTCCCAAAACCTGAAACTCTTGGAGCAATCGCGATCAGGATTGATCAAAAAGAAAATAAGTATGAATACACTCGCATCCATTCCCGATAATGTTTCATCACTCACGCGACTCAGTACCCCCATCAATGTGGTGTTGGCGCTGCTGATTGGTTACGCGCTGGCAAGCATCGTACTCGGCCTGCTGGACCGCCCGACCAGCAGCACTGCGCCGGTCACGCAAAACACGTCTGGCAACGCACGCGCGGCGTCACCGCAGCAGGTCGCGAGTCAAATCGCAAACGCACATTTATTTGGTCGCGCGACAGCGAAACCAGTGGTAAAAGAAGAACCTGTGCAGCAAGACGCACCCGAAACCAAACTCAATCTTACGTTGCACGGCGTGCTGGCGTATGACCCACCGGAGAACGCGCTGGCGATTATCAGCTCGGGAGGTCAGCGCGAAACGATCTACGCCATCGGGGACAAGATTGTCGGAAACACAACGCTGCGTGCCGTGCATGCCGATCGCGTGATTATTCGCCGCTCTGGCAAAGACGAAACGCTGCGACTCCCTGAGAAAGTCGCGGCACTGGGTAATGTGCAAACAAGCAGCACCACCACCAGCGCTGCATCCAGTTCTGCGTCTGCCGGCACTGATCTGCCCACCGATCCCAAAGAACTGCGCGACCGCCTGGTTAAGGAACCTTCGATGATGGCCGATCTCGTCACCATGCGGCCGTATAAGCGTGACGGTCAGTTGATCGGATTTCGCATCCAGCCACGCAAAAACCCCGAACTTTTGCGCAGCTTCGGGATAGAGGCAGGTGACGTTATCACCTCGGTCAACGGCACCCCGCTGACAAGTAACCGCGAAGGTATCACCGCGCTTAGCAAATTGCGTAAAGCGACAAGTGTCGACCTATTGGTGTTGCGGGCGGGCGCTGAAATCCCGATCTCAGTTTCACTGGAATAAACGAGGCTTGATCAGAAAAAGCGTGCGCATCACGACTTAACCGCCGTAAGCGCGAATCACGACTAACAATATAAGCTAAACTGTGGAATGATAAACACTTTTTCACCTAAACCACTGAGTCTGGCGTTTTCACGCATATGAGGCATCGAGTTCATTGAAAACGCGTAACTGGCATTCATTTCTGCTGGCTGTTCTGCTCGCGATGGCTGCGCCATTCGCTGTCGCTGAAGAGGGCGAATTCACCCTCAGCCTGAAGAATTCTGACATTCACTCATTGATCGGAACAGTCTCCAAACAAACCGGTCGAAACTTTGTTGTTGACCCTCGGGTGAAAGCAAAGGTCACAGTCATTTCGTCACAACCGATGGGCGCGGACGAGCTCTACGAAGTCTTTCTGTCTGTGCTTCAAGTGCACGGTTTCTCGGCAGTGCCTACCGGCGACGTGATCAAGATCGTGCCGGACGTCAGCGCCAAACAGGGGCCCGTCCCGAACCTTGGTTCGGGCGGTGAGCGCGACCAGTTGGTCACGCACGTGATCCGGATCGACAATGTACCCGCGGCGCAGCTGGTACCGATCCTGCGGCCGCTGGTGCCGCAACAAGGCCATCTCGCGGCCTATGCGTCAACCAATTCGCTTGTTATCACGGATCGCGCAGCCAATATCCAGCGCCTGATCGGTATCATCAAGCGTATCGACCGCCCCGATAACGAAGAAATCGAGTTTGTACGACTGCTGCACGCGTCGGCCACGGAAGTCGTGCGCATTCTTAATTCACTGCAAAAAACCGCCGGTGCTGCGCAAGCTGGCGGCGCCCCGGGTGCGACGCGCCTGGCCGCCGATGAGCGCACCAACAGCGTGCTGATCAGTGGTGATCGCGCCTCGCGCCTGCGCATGCGCGGGCTGATCGCGAGTCTCGACACGCCGCTCGAATCGGGCGGAAACACCAAGGTGATCTACCTCAAGTACGCCAACGCGGTGGATCTCGCAACGATTCTCAAAGGTGTCTCTGCGGGGCAAGCCAAGGTCGGCGCGACCACCGGTTCTGGCACTTCGAGCGCTGCAGCGGGCAGTGCAGAAGCGGCGCAAGCTGCCGCCGCAGCCGCAGCACGACGCCGCGCCTCATCGAACAACACTGCCGGCACGACGACAGTCGACATTCAGGCCGATGAACACACCAATGCGCTGATTATCACAGCGCCGCCGGACGAGATGCGCAACGTGCTCGCGGTCGTACGCCAGCTCGACATTCGACGGGCGCAGGTTTTGGTTGAAGCCATCATCGCCGAAATCTCGGACGATAAATCGCGCGAGCTTGGCGTCAGCTTCGGCGCCGATGGGCGCGGCAGCAACGACCCGGTCGGTTTCAGCAACCTTGGCGGTGGAGTGGATCAGGCCGCGGCGATCGGATCCGGCCTTGCCACATCGGTTGGTTCGGGTTTAAGCCTGGCCTTGGGCAGTTTCGATAACGACGGCACCAACTTCGGATTTTTGGTGCGTGCAATAGCATCGGATGCCAATAACAACATCCTGTCAACGCCGAGCCTGGTCACGCTCGACAATGAAGAAGCCGAGATCGTTGTCGGGCAGAACGTACCCTTTGTGACCGGTCAGACAACGTCCGCGAGTAACGACAACCCGTTCCAGACGATCGAGCGACAGGACGTGGGCCTAACCTTAAAAGTTAAGCCGCAAATCAACGAAGGCAGCTCAATCAAAATGGAGATCGATCAGGAGGTTTCGAATGTCACCAGCACGTCGCTGGCCTCCGACATCATCACCAATAAGCGTTCGATAAAAACCACTGTGCTGGTCGAGGACGGGCAGACGCTGGTGCTCGGTGGCCTGATTCAGGACGATCTGCGCGATACTCAGGAAAAAGTGCCGTTGCTGGGCGACATACCGCTGCTCGGACGCCTGTTCCAGTACCGCAACACGGTCAAGGCCAAGCAGAATCTGATGGTGTTTTTACACCCCACCATTCTGCAGGATCGCGACACCGCCGATTACTACAGCAGCGAGAAGTACAGCGCACTGCGCGCACGCCAGCTGGTCGCCGATGAAGAAGGGATCGGACTGCTCGAAGACGCAACACCGATCCTGCCGGAGCTGGAGGTAATTTTTAATGGTCGCAAACTCGGAGTAACCAGCTCGACGCAGCCACCAAAACCTGTAGCGGCACAGCCAACATCTCAGACAACTGAGGATAGCGGGACCTCCACAGTGGCCGTTGCAACGCCGGTGACAGCGCCCGCAATTGAACCGACGCCGGTTGTCGTGCCTGAGCCCGAAGTCGAACCCGTCGTCGTCGCAGCCGCCACCCCGAAATCTGAGCCGGAACCGGCAGCGGTCGAAGACACAACATCCAAGCCCGCGAATGACGTCGTCGAGCCGGCGCCGGAAATCGTGACAACCGAGACCGTAGCAAGCGCCCCGGAGCCGGAGGACGAGATTGAGATTTCCGGCCAGGTTACGCCCGCAGAGTCAAACACGGGCCCCGCCCGCGTGAACGGCCTGCGAATTGGTGAATGGCGCGAACATACCCGAATCGTCCTGGATATGGATGGCGACCCCGGTGAGCGCGTCGAACGTGTGCTCAATCCGGATGGATCGATATCGGTGACGCTGCGAGACAGTCGCCTGCAAGCGGGGTTTGCAGTGCCGGATCGCGAGATTTTTCGGATCAAACAACTCGTGATCGATCAGCAGGAAAGCACGGTTTACATCCACGTTGTGCCGTCACAGTCTTCAATACTCACCTATCAAACACTGCCGCGAAACGACCAAGGCAACTATCGCTTCCTGATCGACGTCAAAAACGATACTTCGCTAGCGGCCAATCAGGAAGGCTGATCGCTATGGTCGCGAGCGCTGAAGACCCAAACGACCTCACCACACCCGAGCCAACATCGAACGGCCGGCGCGCTCTACCCTACGTGTTTGCCAAACGCCACGGCGTGCTTGTTCAGGAGTCGGGTGACGAATCTGTCGATCTTGTTCATCGCCCTAACGTGAGCACGGCGGCGCTGCTGGAGGCACGGCGTGCTCTGGGTAAAAAACTCAATCTCAAAGAAGTGCCTGCGGATGCCTTTGATGCGCTGTTGACCCAGCGCTATGAGAGTGAATCGGGTCAGGCGATGGATATCATCGACGACCTCGGCGACGAACTCGATATTTCGCGGCTGGCGGAGAGTATGCCGGAGCCGGAAGACCTGATGGAGTCAGAAGACGATGCCCCTGTCATTCGTCTGATCAACGCCATGTTGACCGAGGCAACCCGCAAGAACGCCTCGGATATTCACATCGAGCCGTTCGAAAAGCGCCTCAACATCCGTTTTCGCGTCGACGGGGTCATGCAGGCGCTACTGGAGCCGCCGCGGGCAATCGCACCGCTCATTATTTCGCGTATTAAAGTCATGGCGAAGCTTGATATCGCAGAAAAACGCCTGCCACAGGACGGACGCATCTCGCTGCGTGTGGCCGGACGGCCTGTCGACGTGCGGGTCTCGACTCTTCCCTCCGGTCACGGTGAACGCGTGGTGCTGCGACTGCTCGACAAACAGGCGGGTCGACTGGATCTGGAACATTTGGGCATGTCGACATCCGCGCGCGAGCACATCAATCAGGTGCTGAAAATGCCGCACGGCATAATGCTTGTTACCGGGCCAACCGGCTCGGGTAAAACCACCTCGCTTTACGCCGCGCTGACCAAACTCAACACGACTCGCAGTACAATTCTCACCGTCGAAGACCCGATCGAATACTACCTCGACGGCATCGGTCAAACGCAGGTCAACACCAAAGTCGAACTCGATTTTGCCCGCGGCCTTCGCGCGATCCTGCGTCAGGATCCGGACGTGGTGATGGTGGGCGAAATTCGCGATCTGGAAACCGCCGAGATCGCGGTGCAGGCCAGCTTGACCGGTCACCTCGTGCTCTCAACCTTGCACACCAATAGCGCCGTTGGCGCAGTAACACGTCTGCGCGACATGGGCGTCGAGCCATTCTTGCTATCGTCGAGTTTGGTCGGGGTGGTCGCGCAGCGACTCGTTCGCATGCTTTGCCCGCAGTGTAAACAAGCACGCGCACCGAGTATGCGTGAGTGCGAAACTCTGGGAATCGACGCCACCGACCTCGACGAGGTACCCAGCATTTACGTGCCAAAGGGTTGCGAGCACTGCAGCCAATCCGGTTACATCGGGCGCAGCGGGATTTATGAGGTCATCCCTATCGACGATCAAATGCGCAACATGATTCACGATGGTGCCAGCGAAGCCGAGTTGGAAGCGCACGCGCGCACCTACACTCGCGGCATAAACGATGATGCGCGCCGCCGCGTTCTGCTCGCTGAAACGTCGCTGGAAGAAGTACTCCGCGTTACCCGCGAAGCCTAGCTGTTTGTTGAAATTCTACGCATGCCTGCTTTTGAATACTCGGCGCTGGACACTAACGGCAAAGAACAAAAAGGCGTTCTCGAAGGTGATACCGCGCGCCAGATTCGCCAACAGCTACGCGAGAAAAAACTAACACCCCTGAGCGTTACCGAGGGCGCCGCCAAAGCGACGCAAACGAGCACTGGCAGCGGATTTCGCGGCAGCATCAGCACCACAGATTTAGCCCTCGTGACTCGACAACTGGCGACGCTGGCATCGTCGGGCACACCGGTTGAAGAAGCGCTCGCAGCGGTCAGTCGGCAAACCGAAAAACAGCGTGTAAAGACCCTGTTGCTGTCGGTTCGCTCAAAAGTGTTGGAGGGTCATTCGCTCGCCGACAGCCTCAGCGAATTCCCCAAGGTATTCCCGGAAATTTACCGCGCAACGGTCGCCGCCGGTGAGCAATCCGGTCACCTTGAAGGCGTTCTCGAACGACTCGCTGATCACACCGAAGAGCGGCAAGCCACACAGGCGTCGATCAGCAAGGCGCTGATTTACCCCGCCGGGCTTATCGTGTTTTCAATTCTGATCGTTGGTCTGCTCCTGGCTTATGTGGTACCGGATGTGGTGCAGATTTTCGAGGAGATGGATCAGGAATTGCCGACCATGACGATTATCGTTCTGGCGATGAGCGACCTCACCCGCAACTGGGGCGTAATCGCTTTGATCGTTGTTGTACTTGCGGTCATCGCGTTTCAACGCGCGATGCGAAATGAAGAGGTCAAATACCGGGTGCACACGGTTTTTCTGCGCATGCCGATTTTCAAGCGCTTGATCCGTTACTCCAACAGCGCGCAGTTTGCGCGCACGTTGAGCATTCTGGCATCGAGCGGTGTACCGGTCCTCGATGCATTGAATATTGCATCGGACGTACTCACCAACCGGCCGATGCGACTTGCCGTTCGAGAGGCCGCGGTTCAGGTACGCGAGGGCGCCAGCCTGAACAAATCGCTGGAAAAAACCGGGCACTTCCCACCGATGATGCTTCACCTGATTGCCAGCGGTGAATCATCCGGGCGATTGAGTCAAATGCTGGAAAAAGCGGCGACACATCAAGAGCGCGAACTCAACTCGGCAATCGCGATTTTTCTTGGCCTGTTTCAGCCCATGATCGTTCTGATTATGGGTGGCGTTGTATTGTTTATCGTGCTCGCGATTTTGATGCCGATTATGCAGCTTAACCAGCTCGTCCAATAAGCCTGACTTGACTCAAACCGGTTCATCCAACAATCTGCGGCCATGAGTTACGAATTAAACTTCGGCTACGCGCAGCTCTCGCTCGATCGAAACAGCAACGAACGCAAAGACGACGCCTGGATCAACGCACAACTGGACAAAACCAGCACGCAAATTGTTTGCCTGCACAATAATCAAAACTTACTGCGCCATCCCCAAACCAACCCCGTTGCGTGTTTTGTTCCGCGTGAAAATGCAGATACGTTTTTAGCACTCTCGCGGAGGCCCGTTTTTCTGGGTGCAAACAACGACGCAGCGTTCTTCGCGCTCGACCTGTCGCAACATCCTATTGAGACGCTCGCGATCCCTCAGGATTCAGAGTTTGTCGATCTTCGACATGTCGGTTTAACGCTTGCCGGCGAACACGCTTCGCTGCTCGCTTACGCCCGCGGTCTGACTTATTGGCACAAGCACAACCAGTTTTGCGCGAACTGCGGCTCACCCAGTTTTCGCACCAGCGGTGGGCATGCGCGCCAGTGCACTGACAGCGCCTGCGGTCGAATCATTTTTCCACGCACCGATCCCGCGGTGATTATGCTGGTTGAGGATATGTCCGACCCTGCCAATCCCAGATGTTTGCTGGGACGCAACAAACGCTTTGCCGCGCGAATGTTTTCTACACTCGCAGGATTTGTCGACCCCGGTGAGACGCTCGAGCAATGCGTCGAACGCGAAGTGTTTGAAGAAGCCGGAATACGCGTCAACAACGTTCGTTATCAGGCTTCGCAACCGTGGCCCTTTCCGTCGTCAATAATGCTCGGATTTCGCGCATCAGCGCTGACTACTGACATCGATATTGATAAAGACGAAATAGAAGAAGCGTATTGGTTCAGCGCCGATGAGTTGCGTACCTTCGGTGAGTGGGGCGATGGCAACAGTAACAAATGCCTTCCAAGAAGCGATTCCATAGCCCGTTATCTGGTAGAGAGCTGGTTGGCGTCGGTTTGACTGGAAATCTATTGCCCGACTAGGCAATATGCTCGCGAATCAGGAATTCGAGGCGCGGGCATATGGATCAAGACGAGTCAGGATCCAAAAACCAATCCAAAAAAGAATTGTCGGGCTGGAGCCAGATTCAGTGGTGGGCGCAAAAGATTCTTCCAACGCTGATTCCCTCTTTAATTGCATTGGTCATCGGTGCGTATCTCAATTTTCAAGTCGAAAATCAAAAACGCGAAAGCGAAGCCCGCATCGCTCAGATTCAAGCGGAAACCGAAAAAGACATACTCGAAAAGCAGCTTTACGCAGACGCCGAGCGCCGCGCGCTGGATCACTATCTAAGAATTGTAAATGAGGTCGACGGGATAATCGACAACCCACAGTTGGTGCATACGGCGTCCGAGATTACGAAGGTTGCGGATATGATTCGGGACCTGAGACTGTACGACACCAAAACCCTGAAGTTTGTTCGGCGTCTTGCCGAACGCGCTGAAATTCAGTCTGCCTGCAAAATTGATCGGGGGGCGGTTCTCAGCGATACGTTGATGAAAAAGGGGGAAGACGCGGCAAGACCAGCCGGCAATGATATTGAGGATCGACTAAAAAAAATCTGCGACACCCTGCATGAAGAGCTCTATAACTCAATCAGTACAATTAAATTCCACATTTCAAACGCTTCATTTCGAAAAAAGAGCCTGCGTAATATCGACCTGCGTAATTCCGTAATTTCGAATACGAGCTTTGTTCACTCCGGGCTTTTCAATGCTGATTTCAGCGACAGTGATTTTCTCGACGTCGATTTTTCCAATGCCGACCTGCAGAACGCGAACTTCCAGAACACGCGATTGCGCAATACTTCGTTTGATCGCGCGCGGGTTCAGAACGCGGACTTTACCGGGGCTCGCATTCGCGACCTGAATTTGCTCACCGCGTCGGGCGTTGATCAAGCCATCATCCCCGCTCACTTACTCGCAGGCCCAATTTTTAGCTACAGGGATCTTGCAGCGCTGCTCGAAAAACACAAAAGCGAACTCCTTGAAACGCAAAACGAGCGTGTGGTTTGTTTTATGTGGGGACGGTACCACGAGCTAATCGAAATGAAGGAGCCCGACATGCTGGCGCAGTTGGCTGAGGCTAACAAGAAAGATTTAAGCGAGTATATGTCGAGCGAACTATATTCAACCGATGAAAAAAACCCGCAAACGGCGTTGTATAAAAACCTTATCAGGGCACATTTTCAGGAGGAAGGCTGGACATTCGAAATTGCCACGGTTGAGCGTGACGGCGAAAAAGTTGTTGTTGGGCGTTGTACACGCGAGGGCTGGACGTGGCATTTCTGGTAGTACCAGTTGAACGTAGTTAATAGAAAATTCTCAATACCGTATCTGAGTTACTTCCTGGTTATCCTGGGATTTAATGTCTGGTCGAGTACGTTTCACGTTTATGTGATTAAGGAGCACAACCTCTCCGACTTTGAGGTGTCACTTCTTTTTTCGTTGACCAGCGTTCCGGGACTGTTGGCGATGTTCGCGGTTCCGCTCTATCGATACATCAATCCACGAGTTGTGTTGGCCAGTTTGTGCGCGCTGACGGCGGTTGCGCTCTTGATTATCTCGAACGCTGGAATTTGGTGGTTGCTTATACCGGGCGTTCTCGCCATTTGTTGCGGACAAGCGTTCAGCTACACGTTTAACAGCGCGCTTTGCCTCAGTCTTGTTGATGATCGCGATGCCGCTCAGAATGCGCTCGCAAAAATGAGAAGTTTCGGCCCGCTGGCGGCGCTGTGTGCGACCGCGAGTATTCTGCTATTTGAGCAGTCGCTCGGCTATAAAGCGATTGTCGGCGTAGTCGCAGTTGTGGTTCTGATTTTTTCTTTGTATTTGTTTTTCGCTCGAATCGATTTTCCTTTAAACCGGGAAAAAGTCCGGCTTAAAATCAAAAACTCACTGTGGCCCTACTACGCACTTAACGCGCTTTCCGGCGCACGGTCCGCGCTCTTCAAAACGTTTGTTATTACCTTACTCATTCGCGAGCATGACTTTGACATGGCGCGCACGTCGGGTCTGATACTGGCGAGCACCATCGCAGGATTTATCGGCTATCGCGCACTCGCATGGCTCAGTGACAGGGTTGATCCAAAATACATTCTTGGTTTTGTGCACACGACGGTTGGATTCCTGTTTATCGGTTTTGCAACCGTGCCCAGTAGCGAAGTGCTGGTAGTGCTTTTCCTGTTTGACTCGATGATTTTTGGGGTTGCAGCAGTAACCGACAGCACGCTGCGCAGGTTTGTCGCCAAGGACAAAATAGTCGGCCAACTGAGCACGGGGATGTCGTTGTTTTATGTAATGGGGATTGTCGCACCAATAGTCGGCGGTGCCATCGCGTCGTTCTACAGTTTGGATGTGGTATTCCTTTTTGCCGCAGCGGTGGCATGGACGGCCGCAGTTGTGAGCCAGATTTATTGTGCGCGTGCATCGCGTTACCGCGAGCAAGGCCTGCTTGTCGATTAAGACGCACGATTTTCGTCCGTCACTAAACTGAAATGAGAGAATCAACCTTACCACTCATTCATCGAGTATTTTTTGAATTGTTTTAATATAATTCGCTTCGATTTTATTTCCCCGCAATACCAGACAAAGAACCCAAGATGATTGAACTCAAGGATCTGACCAAGATTTTCGACGGCATTGTTGCCGTCGATAGCCTCTCGCTGTCAATAGAACCTGGCGAAGTACTCGGATTTCTCGGCCCCAACGGCGCGGGCAAATCGACGACGATGAAAATGCTCACTGGATTTTTAAAACCGGACGCAGGATCGGCCTCGATTTACGGCTACGATGTTCAGTCCGATCTCAACGCAATCAAACAGATAATCGGCTATTTGCCTGAGGGTGCTCCCGCGTGGGGTGAGATGACAACGGCAGAATTTTTGCGCTTTGTTGCCGACATTCGCCAGATCGCGGCGAACGACAAACAATCCAGCATTGATCACGTTGTTGCACAGCTCGAACTCGGCACTGTACTGCACCGACCAATCGATACCTTATCTAAGGGGTTTAAACGACGCGTCGGCATCGCCCAGGCGATCATTCATGATCCGAAAGTGCTGATTCTGGATGAACCAACCGACGGTCTGGACCCAAATCAAAAACACCAGGTACGCGAGCTGATCCGCAGCCTCGCGACCGACAAGATCGTGATTATCTCGACACACATTCTCGAAGAGGTCAACGCGGTGTGTTCACGCGCGGTGATCATTAGCGAGGGCAAGTTGTTGGCGGACAAAACGCCAGCCGAATTAGAACTGCAATCACGCTACCACAACGCGATTACAATCGCGCTGGGTGATGATACAGACGTTCGATCAGCACTGACCAGCATGTCAGAGATCGCCGGTGTCGAGCAACACGCGCACGATGCACATACGTTCACTGTGTTTCCGGTTAACGGCGAATCGATTTACGCCATAGTTTCCAAAGCCGCCAGTGAAAATCAGTGGCCGGTCGAGTCGCTACACGTCGAACGTGGACGCCTCGACGATGTGTTTCGCGATGTCACCACCAACGTGTCGACGGAGGTGGCGGCGTGAGCGTGATCAATACTTTAGTGCAGCGCGAACTGCGCAGCTATTTTGCAACGCCCGTTGCGTATGTGTACCTCGTGATATTTCTGGTGCTGTCTGGATTGACCACGTTCTCGATGGGTGGATTTTTCACGCGCGGGCAGGCCGATCTGCAACCGTTTTTTTCATTCCATCCGTGGCTTTACTTATTTTTAATCCCCGCCGTGGCGATGCGCCTGTGGGCAGAAGAACGCAAAACCGGGACAATCGAGTTACTTCTGACCTTACCCATCAGCCTGCGCCAGGCGGTACTGGGCAAATTCCTCGCGGCGTGGTTGTTCACTGCCATCGCGCTGCTTTTGACTGTTCCGCTCTGGATCACGGTCAACTACCTCGGCGATCCGGATAACGGCATCATCGTTGCGGCGTATCTTGGTAGCTGGCTGATGGCGGGTTCATTCTTAGCGATCGGCTCGTGCATGTCGGCGGCAACCTCAAACCAGATCATCGCGTTTATTCTGACCGTTGTCGTTTGCTTCTTGTTCGTCGTTGCGGGCTACCCCATCGTGCTCGATTCGTTTCAGGGCTGGGCCTCGTTCGCCGTCGTCGACACGGTCGCCAGCCTCGGCTTTCTGCGGCACTTTGAAGCGATCACGCGCGGGGTGCTGGATGTACGCGACCTGCTGTACTTCGTCATCATGATCGTCGCCTGGCTGCTCGCCACTGCCGCCGTTATCGACATGAAAAAAGCCTGATCGGGGGAACAACAAAAATGACTCTACTACATTCACGATTCGGCCTCGTTGTTCTCGCTGCGGTTGCGGTTGTGCTGATCGGTTTCACCAGCACCGGCTGGAAAGGTGTGCGCATCGACCTGACTCAGGACGGCCTTTACACCCTCTCGCAAGGCAGCCGCAACATCATCGACAACCTCGAGAGCCCGGTTGCACTGGAATTTTATTTCTCGCAGCAACACACGGAAGACAACCCGCACCTGAGAAATTACGGCCAACGCATCAGAGACGTATTGCGGGAATTTGCACAGGTCGGCGGCGATAAAATCGATCTGCGTATTATTGATCCTGAGCCGTTTTCGCAGGAAGAGGATGAAGCCGATTTAATTGGCATGCAAAGCGTTCGCCTGTCCAACGCCGGGGACGAATTTTTTCTCGGTCTGAGCGGTCGCCGCGAAGGCGGCGAGGCGGAAACGATTGCATTTTTTCACCCCAATCGCGAGGAGTTCCTTGAACAGGACATCAGCAAACTGATTTATCTGGCCGGTCGCGGCGGCAAGCCAACCGTGGGAATATTGTCGAGTCTCGACGTCAACGGCGGCATCGATTTCTCCACGCGCCAACCGACGCCCGCGTGGGTCGCGGTTGATCAATTGCGCCGACTGTATAACGTGCAGGAAATCAACGCGCTCGATGATCGCATCAGCGAAGAAGTCGATCTTTTGATTCTGATTCAACCCGGCAACGTGTCAGACGCGATGCTGTACGCGATTGATCAATACGTTGTTCGCGGCGGCAATACGCTTGTCTTCGCCGATCCGCACAGCGATATGGCAGCGCTAACGCGCGGCCCCACACCGGTGCCGCCGATTGATAATTCGATCATCCGATTGCTGACTCACTGGGGCGTTCAGATTGATCGCAGCAATATGATTGCGGACGCGCGCCACGCGGTGTCCGTCAGCCGCGGTGATAATCAATCACCGGTTCGTCATCTCGCGATTCAGGCCTACGAAAAAAGCAATATCGTGGGCGACGATGTTGTCACCAACAAACTTGAGTCGTTGATTTTTTCAACCACAAGCGCAATTACCCAAGCGAGCGATTCGACTATCGACTTTGTACCGCTGATTCAGTCGAGCGCCGAATCGATGCTGTTTGCGAGTGAAACCTTTGACCCCGCCGCCGACCCGGATGACATCTACGCCGCATTCGAACCGACGGGTGAACGCCATACGGTGGCTGCGCGCGTGAGCGGATCGTTCAACACCGTTTTTCCCGGCGGCTACACTCCGCCGGTGCCGGAAGACGATGGCGAGAACGCGGAAGAAGCGTCGTCTGAAGCTGACGATGCGCAGCCTGCGCCAGAGCCGATCGAGCACATTGAGAACGCGCAAGCTGCCGCGAATTTAATCGTGGTCGCGGACTCGGATTTCCTCTCCGACCGACTCTGGGTGCGCGTGCAAAACTTTTTTGGCCAACAGATCGCGCAGCCGTTTGCCGATAACGGTGACTTCGTTTTAAACGCGGTGGATAACCTTCTCGGCAGCGCAGATTTGATCGGTATCCGCGGCCGTGGGCAATACGCGCGACCGTTTGATGTGGTTGAACAGATGCAACGCGAAGCGGATGCCAAGTTTCAGAAAACTGAGCGTGAACTGACCGCGAAGCTGGATGGACTTGAAGCGAAGCTGGACGAACTGCAAGCCGCAAAAGGTGCTGACGAGGACGCGCTGACCTTGAACGAAGAACAGCTTGCCGAAATTGAAAACTTTCAGGCAGAAAAACTGCAAACTCGCAAAGCGTTAAGGGACGTGCGACATCAGTTAGGAAGCGATATAGACAATCTTGGCAGTTGGTTGAAGTTCATCAACACAGCGCTCGTCCCAATTCTGTTGACGCTTGTGGTGCTGTTTTTGCGTTGGCGGCGACGATCAAATCAAGCGCTTGCCTGATGCCTGAGTGAAGCCTGGATGAAGCCCGGGATAACGCGTGGATAGCTGAGCGCAGTTAGTGATCGAGGCCCGTGTTCGTGCTGCTGCGCGGTCATAGGCCTAAAACACCACGTGCTACAATCCACGCTTTCATAACAAGCTTCGTTACTTTGAATCATCAACCGTGGCTCGGTCGATTCGCCGCCGTTTGGGGCGCAGGCGGATTCCTTGCACTCTTAGTCTTCGCCTTGTATCGCCTGACCCCGATCGCCATCGAGGGTTTTAGCGTGCCGTGGCAGTGGTATCACTGGGTAGTCTTCGTCGCCAATTCTGTGTTTATGGCGTACAGCGAGGGCTACAAAGGGTTTCAGATAAACTACTCGCCGCGACTGGCCGGGCGGGCTCGATACCTGTTGCAGAACGCAACACCCTTGACCGCGATACTCGCACCTTTTTTTTGCATGAGCTTTTTTGCCGCAGAAAAGCGTCGCGTGATCACATCATGGGTCCTAACCGCCATGATCATCGTGTTTATTGTCGCGGTCCAAAGCTTGCCTCAGCCATGGCGCGGCCTGCTCGACGCAGGGGTGGTCGTAGGTCTGGCCTGGGGAATTGTGACGACGCTTATCTGCCTGTTTGCATCGACCAATTCGCAGGCAACCCAGGATATAGAATAGTTACGCCGCGAGCACTTCAGTCAATAGTGCTTTGCTGCGTTTTCAACCACAAATCACCGGCAAGTTTTTGTTGATTAGGCACATCCGTCGCCCACTGTTGTCGACCCCATGTCGAAAAAAAGAAATACAGTTTGCCATCGATAATCCGCCAGTTACGCGGGTCCGCGCCAACGACATGGCCGTCACTCAATCCATTCGCGCAGTGTCCGCCGTATTGCGGAGCGTAGCGTTCTGGGTCCGCAGCAAATAAATCGCGATGCTCGGCATTGATAAAATACCAGTCTGCATCGTCCCAGCGATGGCTGAAGTTCTCATCGCCGCGAGTCGCGCGCCCCTGCGTATGATACGCCACCACGTCAAAACCGCCCGCCGCCGCGCCGCTTTGCGTTAAGTACCATTTGCCTGCCTGACCGCCCGCATGCGCGAAAAACGCGAGCGCGAGCATGGCACCCATCAGAATCGATCTAATCATCTGTTCCTCCAATTTTTGTCGTACAACCATAGTGACTATTAGCGCGTTTCAGTGGCATAGTCGCTTTTCTATGCAGGAGACCGTGATGAACGATACGAGTTCCCTAAATCTAGCCGAACAATATGATCGCGATGGTTTTGTGTTTCCGCTCGATGTATTCAACCAGACCGCGGTTGACGACATGCGGGCGGAACTGGCCTCAGTCGAAAAACAGCCGGATGCCGACCTGCCGCTGAAGGTTTCTCAATTGTTGCGAACCAACTGTCATTTCGTATTGCCGTTTGTGACGAAAGCCGCGTGTAGCGCTAATTTACTCGACAAGGTCGAAGAAGTTCTTGGTCCTGATATCTTGATCTACAGCGCCGAGTTTTTTATCAAAGAACCGCAAACCGAAAAGATTGTGACATGGCATCAGGATCTCACCTACTGGGGTCTGGGTGAGACCGATGATGAACTCACCGCGTGGATCGCCTTGTCCGATGTCACGGTCGAGTCCGGGTGCATGCGCTTTGTACCTGGCTCACACAAACAGCGCATCGTCCCGCACCAGGATACCTTCGACGAAAACAACCTGTTATCACGCGGGCAGGAGGTCGCTGTCGACGTCGATGAGAATGAAGCGGTTAACATCGAACTCAAACCGGGCCAGGTATCGTTCCATCACGGACGGATGTTTCACGCCTCCGGGCCCAATAAAAGCAATCATCGGCGCATCGGTTTGGTGATTCGATACGTCACCCCACACGTCCGGCAATCCGGCGCGGGCGGTTATGCGATCGTCGCGCGCGGCGAGGACAAAACCGGCAACTGGAATCATATGCCGCGACCCATCGCAAACTTTGATGCAAAAGATCTGGAAGCTTATCAGCGCATTCGCGATGAACACGTAAAGGTGTTGATGAAAAATGCGGAGGGTACGTCCACCGTATACGGGTAAGCGCATCAATCTTGTCTTTCATTGAAGCGTGATTTTAGACAGAGATTGTTTTTCACCGTTAGTTACCGGCCTGCATTTGCTGCGCAACCAGGTGCGCATACAAGCCACTGTGCTCAAGCAACTCGTCATGCTTGCCCGCTTCAACGAGCTGCCCGTTATCGATAACCAGTATCGAATCCGCATCGCGAATGGTTGAAAGCCGGTGCGCGATAATGAGCGTGGTTCGATCGCGCATCAGGGAACGCAAGGCCTTGTGCACGGCGCGTTCGCTGATTGAGTCGAGATGCGAGGTTGCTTCGTCCAGCACCAGCACTGGTGCGTCTTTTAAAAACGCGCGTGCAATCGAGAGTCGCTGACGCTGCCCGCCGGAGAGGGCATAGCCGCCCTCGCCGATCTCGGTGCTCAGACCATCGGGCAGGCGCGCAACCATGCCATCCAGTTCGGCGAGTTCCACCGCGCGCTGCAGTTCAGCGTCGCTGGCATCGGCTTTGGCAATCCGCAAATTACCCGCGAGGGAGTCGTTAAACAAATAGGTTTCCTGCGAGACAATTCCGATCGCGCCGCGCAGTTGGTCTAATTCGAATTCGCGAATATCGTGGCCATCAAGAAAAATGCGCCCGCTCTGTGGATCCCAAAACCGCATCACGAGTTGCGCGAGCGTGCTTTTTCCGGCACCGGACGGCCCCACCAGCGCCGTGGTTTTTCCGGCCTCGAGTTCGACATCAATATTGTCGAGCGCTGTTTGTGCGACGCCCGGATAGGTGAAGCTGACGTTATCAAAGCCCAATGAAATCGGAGATCCGCGATGCCGCCATTGTTTAGTCCCGTCGGTAACCGGAGCGACTTCTGCTTCGACGGTCGCCAGACGTTGCGTCGAGCTGAAGGTGTGTGCCAACTGATGGCCCACATCGGCCACCTCTGAAATAGGCAGGAATGCAGACATCGCGGCCAGGGCCATTAGCGGAACAAACGCCGGGTCGACGCCGCCGTCTTTTACCAGCGGTACCGCGCACATAATGACGACCAGCACGCCAAGGCTCATACATATTTCGGTCGTCATCGTGTGCCGCGACATATGCCGAAAAAAATCCAGACGCACGACATGATGCGATTCACACGCTTGCATGAATTGCGTGCGCCGCGTGTCGCCTGCCTGAAACGAAAGAATTTCGGACAGCCCTTGAAGCAGTTCCACAGTTTGCGCGGAAAGCCCCGCCAGCACATCGCGCGACCGACTTCCCAGTTCGTCGATACGTCGGCGAAACACGATTGGAGACAGCGCGACAATCAAGAGAAACGGTAGCAACGCGACTGCCATGCTCCAGTGAAAGCTGAACAACAGCGCCAACACAGCGCTTGGAACCAGCACGGCGACAAACGCGGGCGCAATGGTGTGCGCGTAAAAATATTCGATCAGCTCTATATCTTCGGTTGCCAGATGAACGAGATCACCGCTGCGCCGTCGCAGCAAAAATGCCGGGGCTAACTCATCCAGCTTTTTAAATAAGTTGACGCGCATGGTCGCGAGCATGCGAAACGCCATGTCGTGCGCAACCCAGGATTCCAGCCAGTGCAAAATTCCCGCGCTCGCCGCGAGCACTGCCAAGACAATTAACCAGCCTGCATACGGCTCGCCGTTTTTAACCGCCGCCACCGCCAGCGCCGATAGCAAACTGATACCGATAAACGCAACGACGCGACCCACTCCCAAGCCAAATGTGAGCACCAGTTGTGTTTTGTATTCGCTGGTGTATGACATCAATTTTCGAACCGTGCCAACCCAACCCAGCGTGGCGCTTTCAAGCACGGTCTGATCAGACGCGTCTGGTTCGGCGCCATTCAAACCTGTTCGTTTGGCATGCTGCGTCGGCGTTGAACGACGATCGGTGACCACCTCGTTTGGCTGCGAGCGCTCCTGCGTCTGCTCGCGCATCAGCGTTGCGTAAATACCGCCTTTTTCGATCAGTTGCGAATGACTGCCCTGTTCCACCACACGACCGCTGTCGAGCACCAAAATTTTATCTGCGCCAATAATGCTCGAAAGACGATGCGCCAAAATCAATGTGGTGCGGCCGTGCATGAGCCTGTCGAGCGCTTGCTGAATAATCGACTCGTTTTCTGCGTCGACAGACGAAAGCGCTTCATCGAGAATCAGAATCGGTGCATCGCGTAGCAGTGCGCGAGCAATCGCGATGCGCTGACGCTGACCGCCGGAGAGTCGCAAGCCGCGTTCGCCAATCACGGTCTGGTAGCCCTGCGGCAGGGCCGCGATAAATTCATGCGCGTTGGCAGCTTCGCAGGCCGCATGGATTTCCTCATTGGACGCATCCGGTTTGCCCAGTCGCAAATTGTCTTCGACCGTGCCAAAGAACAAATACGTGTCCTGACTCACCACCGCCATTTGCTGGCGCAACTGCTCAAACCCGAGGGTTTTTATATCGACACCGCCAATGCGAATCTCACCTTGCTGCGGTTCGTAGAATCGCTGCAGCAAACGAACAATGCTCGATTTACCGACACCGCTGGCGCCGACCACACCGATTCTCTCGCCAACGTTAATGTTAAAACTCAGGGATTCGTGCACCTGCCCTCGACTGCCGGGGTAGGTGAAGCTCACGTCAGAAAACGCCACGCTCGGGGTGAGTGTCGCGATCTGCGCGGTGGCATTTTCTTCGACCAATGGACGGTCTTCGAGAACCGAAAAAACCTGGCTCGCGGCTGACTGCGCGAGCATACCGTCGTGCAACAATGCGCGCAGGTCGCGCAGCGGCCGAAACACCTCAACGCCCAGCATCAACACGATAAGCAGCCCTTCAAAGCTGAGAAAACCCGCGTCGAGGCGGTACGCCGCCACACCCAACGCCAGTGCCGCGCCAACGGCGATACCGGTATCGGTGATGCCGCGCGACATCGAATTGGTTGCCAGGACCCATTTGGTGCTTTCGGCCAGTTCGTCGGCCTGCGTGCGCAGCAAATCGCTGCGATCGCGGGTCTGGCCATACGCTTTCAATGTGGCCAAACCCTGCAGCGAGTCGAGGTACTCCGCCGCAAACTTGCTGTAAGCTTGCGCGCGACGCATAGAGTTTTGGGCGTCCATTTGATGGAAAAGCGCTGGCGCGAATAAGGTGAACAAAGCGGCAGCAAGAAAAACCCACGCCACTACCCAGTCGACCCAAATCACCACGATGAAAATAACGACGGGGGTTAGCAAGGCGACAAAGAACTGCGGCAGGTATTTGCCAAAGTAGACTTCGAGGCGTTCAACGCCTTCAACCAGCGCGGCGCGTACTTCGCCGGAGCGTGAATAAAGCAGCCGTGCGGGGCCAAGCTCAAGAACCTTGTTGAACACGCGTTCGCGCAATCGACTCTGCATGATCGCCGCGGTGTTGTGCGCATGATCGGCGCGCAAACAATCCCAATACCCGCGCGCTGCAATCAACAGTGCAACGCCAAGCGCGGGCAATAAAAGATCGCTAAGGGAGGTTTCGTTAAACAACTGTGCCAACAACCAGGCCAGCGCGAGTAAGCGCGCAATCCCCAGAGCTGACGAGCCAAGACCCATCGCAATCGCCCAGACAATTCGATCGCGAATGCCTTCTGTCAGTGCCCATAATTTGAAATTGAAATACATGAAGCGGGATTCCTGCCTTGTTTGAAACGCAGTGTAATCAATTCATATTTGTTTACCCATAATTAACTTCGTATACTGCCTATTCATTTTTGTTGATGGCATAACAAATGCGAAACTTCGACTGGGACGACTTGCGCGTGTTTTTAGCGATCCACCGCGAGGGCAATTTATCTGCCGCTGCGCGCGAATTGAGAATCAGCCAGCCGACCGCTGGAAGGCGCCTGGCGAATCTCGAAAGCAGCTTGTCCGCGCGCTTGTTTGACCGCTTGCCGGAAGGTCTGGCAGCGACAGCGGCGGGAACCGAGTTGCTCGATATGGCGGAGCAAATGGAAAAGGCAGCAGACTCTGTGATGCGGCGACAAAGGAGCTTTGCCGATACTATTTCCGGCAGCGTGCGTATATCGGTCTTCGAACAGACCAGCGCGTTTCTTACCGATCACTTGCACTTAATTCGCGAAAAACTGCCGGATGTGGACCTCGAAATTTCTGTCGCTCATATTGGCGCAAACCTCTCACGGCGGGAGGCAGATTTGCTGATTCGGGAATGCCGCCCGGACTCGCCCGGACTGATTGCTCGCCGCTTGGGCAATTTGGCGCACGCGGTCTATGCGTCGCGCGATTATGCCAACCGGCATCCGGAAGCGTTTACCGAAAAACGCTTTGAAGTCTGCGACTGGATTGGTCCCGACGATGAGCACCTGTATTTTTCCGGTCAAAAATGGCTGCGCGAGAAAATGAAAGATCGCTTGCCGCGATTGCGCTGTAACAACGGCATCGTGTTTTACGATGCCGTTCGCAAGCACGCCGGCTTGGCCGTTCTCCCCTGTTTTATTGGAGACACAGATGACGCATTGATTCGCGTTAGCGATGTGTTGCCAAGCGCATCTGCCGCGCACTTTTTGATCGTGCATCAAGACTTGCGCAACGTGCCCGCGGTGCGCGCCTTGATGGACATTTTGATTGAGCTTTATGACAATCAAAAAGAACTGCTGTCAGGGGAACACCTCCGAAGCCGCGACGCTGCGTAAAATTCTGAACTCCCTCAAAACAGGTAATAGCGATCAAGTTTTCGGAAAATGACAGTCGCCTCAATCGTTCACGCGTTTGTGTTTTTCTACGATGATTTGCTTATTCAGGATTCGCACTTCGCCGACCATTAGCAAGCGCATATCCTCCACGATGTAGTCAGCCAAGGCTTGATCGTCGATGTCGTCACCTTCGATGTCTAATCGAAAACCCTGTCCTTGAATACCACCGCCGTTGGAGAAATCGACTTCGAAGTCAAACAATACTCTCTTGTCTTGAGTGTCACTCATAATCTCGGCTCCTGAATTTGTTACCGTTCAAATAGCGGTTGGGTTTTACTCGACTTGCTCAAGTAACGGAAAAAATGATTTGCCAAGCGCCATGATTGTTTACAAGCATATCCGCTTTTACGTTGTTACTCACCAGGTCTGGCCGAATTTAGTAATGTAAAGTTTACTTGACACAAAGCTTTCCTCTGAGTAAAGTTTACTTTACATTGAAATTAGGGAGATTTGTCGATGAAACATACAAGCGTTGACGCCAACGCCTATCCCGCGCAGGAGAAAAATACATCAAAATATGCAGCTTGTTGGGCTGTGATCTGGGGCGCGTCCATCCCGTTGGGAATCATGGCCATTAAGTTTATTCCCTCATCTAAATTGTTCATTGGTGTTCTTGTAGTTTTCATTCATGTCGCGATTGGCGTCTTGGCGATTAGAGCCCACATTCGGTGGCTGGCGGCTCTGGATGAAATGCAAAGAAAAATACAGCTGGAAGCAATGGCCATGGCGCTCGGTGCACTCTGGGTGGCCTTCGGTTGCCTATTGGTCATGCATTCAGCCGAATTAATACACATTGATTACTGGGAGATTGCCCTGTTGACCGTACTCGCAGGCGTGGCAACAGTGGCAGGAAACTTGATCGGCGTGATCCGGCATCGATGAAAAACCGACTCAGGGAACTACGCGCCGAAAGGAACTGGACCCAGGCCGACCTTGCAGCGGAGCTGGAGGTTTCGCGACAGACTGTCAACGCGATCGAAAAAGGAAAGTTCGATCCCAGCTTGCCGCTGGCATTTAAGGTTGCCCGATTATTTGGCCTGTCAATCGAGCAGATTTTTCAGGATGAAACGGATTAGTGTTTCAAATCGAAAAAAATAAATAGATCACCAGGGCTTTACACCGTCGCATAGCAGCCGCTATTGATGGCCGCCACGAATATTGGATAACTCAGAAGTGAAATCGCGAGGTAGATAACTTTCAATCTGTTGATCGACATGTTCTTGATCGATTCGTACGCGAGCAAACAGAACGCTATTAGCAATAAAACAGGCAGTATCAAAAAGAACCAAAAGGAAGAAACGATAGCGACATACAGCCACAGCTCGCTCGTCGTATAACACGCCAACAAGTGAACGCAGGCCAGCAGTATTGAAAACACCGCTTGGTACAAGCTCGTGATGTTGACTTGCGCGCTCATTTTGAAAACTACAAATCAAAGAGATATTAAGTAGAACTGCATTCGCAATTTAAATGCATTGATTTATCCGTCGGTGTATCGCGGCAAATTGTCCCCCACCACCACGTGCTCGTTGGTGACATAGAAGTTAGAGCTGTATTCGACCAACAAACTGAAATAGCAGCTTTGGGATAGCTTCTCCTTGACCCGCATCTCCAAATCATCCATCAGCTTTTTTGTGAAAGAATCATCTCGATGCGGTTTAGGTAATAGGGAGACGGTTACTTTTAGGTGTGGTCGATGATAGATCGACGTTGGGTAAGCCCGCCCTTTGCATTCGTGCGCGTTGCTGTCGTGCTCGTTGATAATCGCTTCTACCATCGACAGCATGTCTTCAGCATCGAAACTCAGATTATCGCTGTACTTAATTTCGCAATGAGGCATGTTGTGTGAGCTTTGGTTTGGAGAAGCCCGTACTTTACGACTGGCTTGCACAATTTACTAATCGCGATTTGCGCTGAGGTTATTCAGAGATCTCAATTCATCGATTGGTTCATCGAGACCTTGCGGTCGTATACTCAGTACATTGGGTTACCATTTTTTGTTTCACTCGGCACTTCCTGAATTGAATCCCAGTGCTCCACAATTTTCCCGTTTTCGTCAAAACGGAAAAAATCCATCGTCACATACTGATCATTACCGGGCCACGTCTGATGAGTGTGAAGCGCGACCATATCCCCCTCTGCTACTGCGCGAACAAACTCGATTTCCTTTTCCGGGTAATCTCTGGCCATTTCGCTGAAGTAATCGATAAAAGCGTGCTTTCCATCACCAACCAACGGGTTGTGCTGGATGTATTCGGCACCGACATACGTCTCGACTGCACTAGCCGGATCGCCCAAATAGGCCATCCTGTAAAAAGCAATGGCGTTTTCTTTATTCGCCTTGAGATCGTGCCCCATTGGTGGTCTCCAAATTTTCAATCAAAATTGAGTCGATGGTATCAGATACTTTTCGCCAGAATACTACGCGATGCAGCGGCGAATACCTGACAACACCTATTACTTTACCCGGTCATTCCGGAGCAATAGCGACGGATTAACATTTCCATTCATAGTGCATTTTCATTTCCTCAACAGACTGTTCAATTATTTGCGCGAGTACATCCACGTCGATGTTTTCGAGCTTGCTAAAGTACAGGCACGATACGCTGGTTTTATGTTTCCCGAGTTTGGCCAGCAATTTCTTATACTTACTGAATCCAGGCATTATGTATACCGTCATATTTCTTTTTCGCGGTGAGAAACCTGTCAGCGGCCAGTCTCCTTCTTGACTGCTTCGTTCGGATTTATAGTGGTACTCACCGAACCCGACGATGCTGTCACCCCACAACCTAGGCTGCATGTTCGTCGCCTTTTTAAAAATTTCGATAAGCGCAAAACCATCTGCTCTTCTTTGATCGTGTTCAACTGAATCCAGAAACGCAGCGACGCTTGCATTGCTTTTTTTGGTTTTTAACTCACTCATCGATATCCCAGGCCAACGGACTTACCATCAAATCAGGACGCAGATTGTGCCAACTAGAAGTATTTGCCAGTTCCCGCTTAATGATGAACGCTCAAACTTGCCAAAGACCGTGATCATTGGACCCAAGAATATAGATTGAGAATTTGCCTTTACCTGAGATTTCCATTTGCGGCATGGCTATCGTTGCGCCAGCAGCCTCTACATCGGCTACTGCTTGCTCAATATTATCTACGAGCCAATACGGACGAATAACAGGCTCTTCACTTTCTCGCAGCGCCCCCCTAACCCCGACTATTGAACCGTCGGGCAATGTGCAGGTTCTCGCACCACCGAGGAGTTCATCCGGTTCACTAAAGGTAACGGAATGAGTCGACTCATATGCTTGGCACACTGCGTTTATGTCTTTAGTGACGATTTCTAAATAGTGAATTTTCATTGATGCTACGTAAGAGCTTTTGGCCTAACACCTTGCCAGGCATTTTGTGCTTTCGCGTATCCGGCGTTTCGCAGCGTAACATACATGAGCTATCTGTCAGGATGATTGGTTTTGGGGCACTCGTTTCGCTAGCTAATTGACCGTTGGGACATTCGAACACCCACTCGACTGATTTGCCTGATTGGTTGGATATCTGTGTAGTTTGGAATATCACCCTGTATCAAATCAATGTGATGTCCATACGCAGTTTTGAATTCATCCAACGAGTCGACGTACAAATGGGCAATTGTGATATATACAGGTTTTGAGTCTGGTTCCAAACCACTGATTCCTTGCTCAATTTCGTATCCCTTAAGTGCGCTTCCCAGCAGTTTCCGAACCATGGGTGCATGAGTGTTTATATAGTAGTTAATGTCAAACTTGGCGTTCTCATGGAAGGGATACAGCATGCTTATTTTGATCACTGTTTCAATCCTTACGCATATCATTTAATGGTCGAAAATTGTAAGCGCTTAACCTGACTGCTTGATTTCAAAAACGAGCTTCTCTGTCACAATAAAACACGGAAACGAGGTCAGTGGTTAATCTCCTCCCCAGCCATCGAATTTGAATTCTAGATGGGTAATAACAGGTCTTACTTTCTAAACTTTGATTTCTCAATTCGGTAAACAACTCGTCCTTTATTATCAAGACTTGAATCCCTTTGGCCGCCAATTTTTTCTACTGATCTCTGAGAACGCATATTCTCTGAACCAACAGAGAAAACAACTGTTTCAACAAATCTGAAAGCATGTTCGAGCATTAAATGCTTCAGTTCACCATTATATTTGCCACCCCAATGTGATCTTGCTAGAAATGTCCATCCGATCTCAACTTCGCTTTTCTCCTCGCTGAACCCGGAATAGCGTGAGGTTCCGATGACGGCATCGGAACTTGCGTCAATAATTAGCAAAGCTCCACGAGACTCAATTGACTCCGAAAAAAATTTTTCAAAAACCTTTTCTGTGTGGCGATTTGAAACAGGGTGCTGCTCCCAGATCAATGGATCGGCTGCAACTGAGTACAACAAACTCCTATCGCTTTGAGCCAGTGGTCGGAGTTTTATAAGCGAACCAGTAATTGTTGGTTGGGCATCAAACGGCACTTTAATTCTTCTCATTACGAAAATAATTAGAATCGGGTTAAAAACTCGACACCAGGAGGCCGAAGTTAAACAGCCTTAAAATTTAAAGCTAACCGCGATTAACTCGAGACCATCCAAGACTATCTACGACCAAGCGCTTTCGATAATTCGAGAATGTGTTCTGGACCGATACCGCAGCATCCACCGATTGCATTCACACCACGCCGCGCCCACTGACTTGCATCGGCGGCAAATTCTTCGGGAGTGATCACGGAATCGAAATACCAGTGGGGGCGAGAGTAGCTGCCGCTGTTGGGATAGACCGCGACTGGGCCTGACCAGTAATTCTCGAGTAGTTCCAGCGCAGGCAGGGTGGCTTCGACTTCACTGTGCATGATCCCCGCGACATCAACACCTTCAGCCAGAAGCGCTTCGATGCCTTTGTTAAGGACATCACCGGAATCTTCCGCTCCGTCCTGAAGATGAAGTACCCCGTCTTGCGTCATTTTTACTGCAATACCCGCCCACACGGGCAGTCCGGTACGCTTCGCGATTGCGGCGATTTCGGCTTGAAAGTCGAAATCCATGGCGAACTCGTGGGTCAGCATCATCTCGAGCATCAGGAGGTCACAGCCCTGTTCGGCCAGATTTTCTGCGTGCTGAGTGAAGCTGTCGCGCAGCATTTGGACGTCCAGCATTTCTTTGCGGCGCGATTCAACCGTGGTCGAAATCGATCCCGCAATCCACACGGGGTGTGCGGGTTCAGCGACATCGATGCCTTCACGCACCAATCGAAACGCAGCTTTGGTGAGCTCTTTGCTGGAGGTGTCGAAACTGGAAGGATTGATGACGTGGGGAGCGGTGTTGTAGGTCGCCGCGATCTGAATTTCCGCACCAGCGCGAATATAATCGACATGGATATCGCGCACGATTTTCGGATGGCTAAGCAAGGCGACTGCGCTCCATATTTCAAAATTCATGGGCACACCACGGAGTTGCATTTCAGTACCCATCGCACCGTCTATGATAATCACCTCGTCGTGCGTCAATCTGGTCGTGATATCCATACTATTAAACCCTATTTGTGGTTCGGTAGTATTTCAGGCATAAGTTCGGCTTACTGTCGGCGGATTTTTTTTGGCACTTTTTCTATTCCCACACATTTGCTTTCTCTTCGAAATCAGAACGTATCGGACCAATAACACAAAATCTATGTTTGCTTGGGGCCTCCATTACCACCCATTTTTCCATCCTCTCTACAACCTCGGCTCCAAGTGACTGCAGCCTGTTAACCTCAGCCTCGATGTTATCTGTCTCAATATCAAAATGAACACGGCTCGGATGATCGACCTTTTGTAGTATGACTTGCGCCTCACTTGGTAATCCGTCGAGTCGCACATATCGTTGGTTTATTTGTCCTTCTTGTGATTCTGGTTCCGACCCTAGTGCCGCTCCCCAGAACTCAGCATGTCCAAATATATCTTCAGATTGGCAATCTACTACCAAAGCGCCTAAACGACTTTTATGCATATTCAATCTTCCTGATTTTGTACTAATTACCTGACGCCACGCAGCAGCGGAAAACAAGTTCGCGCAGCGATTTTTTGGTTCGACCACATGAACTCGTTGAACGACATATTAGCACCCGATTTCAATGATTGGCTCCTGCACGTTTGCGACATAGCGGATTTTAACCAAACCCCGATTATCATTATCAGATCTTTCCGGCTCCACTCATTCTGATTTCAATCGCATGTCACACGCAACTGCGGTTTTGCCTTAAGCCGAAAACAACCTAACCGCCCGAAATATCATCCACCGCCTTTCTCGCCGATCTCGCCGCTGTATGCACACTGCTCCAGTCGCTTCCATCTGTGTACGCGTCCCCGGCAAAATACAAACGCCCGTTAACGCTTTCACCCAGCGTTCGCACCCGCCTCCAATCCTCTTCATCCATTATGTATGCACCATTCGCAAACGGTTCCGCATTCCAGTTTTGAAAAATATGCTGAACGTAGTTTGGCGTTGCTTCGCCATCGAATATCTCGTCCAGTTCGTTCAGCATATAGGTAATCAAGTCTTCATCGCTCAATTCCACATACGGCAAAGTACCAGTGCCGACCGCGAACAAACCCAACACTTTGCGCGCGCTGTTTTGCCCGTACGCCGCATCGTAGTAAAGCTTTTGTCCCGCACTTGCAGGTGAGATCGGAAAATCAACAAACGTTGGATAGAACGCTTCTTTGAATTCGATAAATGCCTTGCATCCATCCCACACGGTCACATCGTCGATTGCGCTTTGTTTGCTGGACGGCAGCGGCGGCGTAAATGCAATCGCGCCGTTTTGCAGCATTTTGACAGGAACGGCAACGATAACGCGATCGGCTGTGTAACTCTGGTTTTGCGTCTGCACAGTGACTTGATCACCGGCGTAATCAATCGACTCAACGATCTGGTTGTACGAGATCAACGATTCAATCGACGGCACAATGTACTGGTCGTAAAAGTCGAACCACGTCGAATTGATAAATTTGCTGTCCACGAACGTTCCGACCGGGCTGGTTGTCAAATCGTCTCCGTCGTAAACAGCGCCGATTGCATTCGGGTCGTACTGCGCGGTTTGCGTATCGATGCTGACGGCATCGTCGTTGACGATCTCGGGCAGGATGTCGGCGTTTACATGAATCCACTCCGCGCCCAGCGGAACCGGAAAGTCGACGAAATCCGCGCTACGCTTGATACGCCCCCCATAACGCGATGACGCTTCCAGAATCTGGAAGGCTATGCCGCGCTGCTGAAGCAAATAGCCCGCCAAGAGACCCGCAGGCCCAGCACCAATAATCAATACGGATCCGGTGAAGTCATCCGAACGCAACTGATTGCCACCGCATGCACTCAACAGAGGTGTCGCAGGTAATGCCAAGCCCAGCAATTGAGACAGCTTGATAAAGTCGCGACGGTTCATGCGCGTAACTCAGCGTGGATTGGACGACTCAGGATGTTACTCTTGAGTCGCCGAGAATGTAAGCAACGAGACGAACGCACCCATGACAACACAGACCGAACCCGTACGCGATTTAATTGGTTACAGAAACAACCTGCCAAAAGCTAACTGGCCCAACGGCGCGCGCGTCGCAGTGAATTTCTGTGTCAACTACGAAGAAGGCGGTGAAGTTTGCATTTTAAACGGTGACGACCGCTCAGAATGCCGTGTTTCCGATGTTATTGTCAGCCCGCGCGTCGGCGAGCGCGATTTGAATATCGAATCCTGCTATGACTTTGGCAGTCGCGTGGGTTACTGGCGTTTACTCGAAGCGTTTACCGAGCGCAACGTAACCGGCACGATCAACCTCGTCGGTCTCGCGGGCGAGCAAAACCCATATGCGCTGGATGCATTCATTCAAGCGGGTTTCGATTTACAACCGCACGGCTGGCGCTGGATCGACTACAACACGCTGAGCGAAGACGAAGAATGCGAACACATTGCAAAGTCTACCGAGCAAGTCGTGAAACTTACCGGTGAAGCGCCGCTCGGCTACTACGCCGGCCTGCCGAGCATCAACACGCGCAGACTCGCGATTGAAGCGGGCTATATTTACGACTCAGATACGTATTGCGACGACCTGCCGTATTGGTCGAACGAATTCGGCAAACCACACCTGTTGATTCCCTACTCACTCGACACCAACGACTCGCGCTTTGCGCGCGGCGAGGGGTATCAGGTCGGCGATGAGTTTTTTCAATATATAAAAGATGCCTTCGATTGCTTATACCGCGAAGGCGAACACACGCCGAAGATGCTAACGATTGGCTTGCACGCGAGACTCGTGGGCCGACCCGGTCGAATTGAGTCTGTTCGCAAAATACTCGACTATATGCTGCAACACGACGATGTGTGGCTTTGCCGACGCGGTGATATTGCAAAGCACTGGATTGAGCATCATTCGTTCGACGAAAGACCGGAGTAGCCATCAATGGATTCGGTCAAACTGGGTGAAATTCAAATCTTTCGCGTTGTTGAAATGGAGATACCGTTCTTGCCGCCGCAAGATTTGTTCACAAATGTATCACCGCGCGAAGTTGCCGAAGCTTGTCGTGCGATCTCGCCGGGTTCGTTTTGCGATCGCACTGGCAAATTGAATTTTTCGTTTCACAGTTTTTTAGTCAAAACGCCCAATAGCACACTGTTAATCGACACATGCATTGGCTGCGATAAATCGGATGACTGGTTCCCCGATTGGTATCAGCGCCGCGACAGCAGCTGGCTGGATCGCCTGCACGCCTGCGACGTTAAAGAAGACGACATCGATTACGTTCTGTGCACACATTTACATCTCGATCACGTCGGTTGGAACACACGACTTGTCGACGGAAAGTGGCAACCCACATTTCTGAATGCGCGCTATTTGTTCAGCAAACTGGATATCGAACACTACACGCAAAACCGAAGCATTAACTTTGAGGAAAACGTGCAGCCAGTTATAGACAGCGGGCAGGCCATGTTTGTCGACTCGGATTTTGTGATGGATGAGTACGTCAGACTCTCGCCGTCGCACGGACACACGCCAGGACACGTCACGGTTCATCTTAGTTCAGGTGAGCAGCACGCTGTTATGTTTGGTGATGTCATGCACACGCCGGCGCAGTGCACTCACCCCCAGTGGCATTTCGCGTCGGACTGGAATCCCGAGATGGCGCAACAAACGCGTGAGGGATTTTTGGAGGAGCACGCAGATCGTGAAACACTCATTCTAACCGGCCACTTTCCCAGCCCTTCAATCGGTCATATCAAAACCGCAGAACGAAATTATCGATTTTTTTATCTGGAGGAAACACGTGACGTTTAAAAACAAAGTGGCGTTTGTGACCGGCGCTGGCGGCGGCATCGGATATCGAATCGCGATGGATTTGGCCAGCGAAGGTGCGCAGGTTTTGATGTTTGATATCAAACCGCAACCCGACTCGATACCGGAAAACGCAATTTATACCCAGGGCGATCTGACTGACGATGCTGCCGTAGCCGACGCAGTCGACATTGTCGCGACAGAGTTTGGCGGGGTCGATTTACTTGCTAACGTCGCAGGGGCTCTGTTGTTCGGTCAAGACAAGTCCGCGCTTGAAATGGATCTGGATACCTGGGACGCGGTCATGAACATTAACCTTAAAAGCATGGTGCGCACCGCACGAAATATTGTGCCTCAAATGAAAGCACGCGGAGGCGGCGCGATGGTGCATTTTTCATCGACGCAGTGCATGCGCGGCGATGACGCGCCACAGGATGCGTATCAGGCGGCTAAAGCAGGTGTTGTTGCGTTTTCTAAATCTCTCGCAATACAACTTGCGCGTGACAACATTCGCTCAAATGCGATCTACCCGGGCCCAACCGAATCACCGATGCAGGATCGCTGGAAGGAAAATCCTGACGGTCGCGAAAGGCTTGCTGGCATTATTCCGCTCGGGCGAGTCGGCTCTGTTCAGGATTTATCCAACGCGGCGTTGTTTTTACTCTCCGACAAAGCTGCATGGATAACGGGAACGGAATTGCTGGTCGACGGTGGGCTTATGGCTCGGCCTTAATTCGATTTATTTTTTCCGCCGCTAACGCTAATTATCTATGTCAGACCAACAAAAAATCGGTGTTTTTGTCGATGTTCAAAATATCTACTACACCACGCGACAAGCCTATTCGCGTCAATTCAATTACAAGGAGCTTTGGCAGCGGGTTTCGGCAAGCGGAGACGTCGTATTGGCAAACGCTTACGCGACCCATCGCAACGACGAAAGACAATTCAAATTTCAGTCTGCTCTCCGCGCAATTGGTTTTAACGTGATTCTTAAACCGTATTTGAAGCGCAGCGATGGGACAGCCAAAGCAGACTGGGACGTCGGTATCGCGGTCGATGTCATGGAAGCCGCGCCGACGCTTGATACTGTCGTGCTGCTGTCAGGAGACGGTGATTTCGATTTGCTGTTAGCAAAAATCAAAAAAAACTACGGCGTGCGAACAGAGGTTTATGGCGTACCAACTTTGACGTCCAATTTGCTAATTGACGCGTCTGACAGCTTTTACGCGATTGAGGATGACTTACTTCTTTAGCGTCTGTCCCAACATCGTATCGTCGGTTTTACCACATGCGGACGGCTGAATTTGTTGCTAAGCTGACAAAACGCAATTCCAACGATTATTTGTGCACAAATAAGGATTAAATCATGACCACCGAAACCAGCGAAACAAAACCCGGATATCTCGAAGATAACCAAGGCAATCCTTCATCTATGCGACTGATGAGCATGGTGGCACTTTTCGCGAGCATTGTATTTGGCTTTATCGCGATCACGCATGAAGGCTCGGCTTCGACAACCAATGGCGTGTACATTACGGTTGCTTTTTTACTTGCGGCGTTTGCACCCAAAGCGCTGCAGAAATTCGCAGAAGCAAAAATGCCAGTGAAATAAAACCAGCGCTGATTATTAAAAAGCCGAATTCGAAGGAATCGCCGCGCTCCGCAAACAACTGCTGATTAACGGGTGATTACATGAGCGACTATTACGACCTGGGCACCTATAGCCGCAAAATTTCTACTTCGTCGTCTGACGCGCAAATATGGTTTAATCGCGGCTTACTTTGGGGCTACGGCTACAATCACGAAGAATCCGTGGCGTGCTATCGCCGAGCATTGGAACACGATTCTGGCTGCGCGATGGCCCACTGGGGTATTGCCTATTCGTCCGGTTGCAATTACAACAAACCGTGGGAAGGATTCGACGAAGATGACGCGCAACGTTCGCTTGCCGCAGCGTTCGACGCAACGCAATCCGCGCTCGAGTGTGCAAAAAGTGCAACGCCCTTAGAGCGCGCATTAATTAGCGCGCTGCCCGCTCGCTATCCCGTTCGCGATCCTGCTGAAGATATGTCGATATGGAACGACGAATTTGCCAACGCCATGCGTGATGTCTATACACAATTCAGTGATGACCACGATGTCGTCACCCTGTTCGCCGAATCAATAATGAACCGCACACCGTGGGCATTGTGGGATTTAAAAACCGGCAATATTGCCGAAGGCGCAGGCACAGCAGAGGCGATAGGGGTTCTGGAAAAAGCGCTTGCTCAAGATGGCGGCATGCAACACCCTGGACTACTACACATGTACATCCATTTGATGGAAATGTCACCTCACCCCGAACGCGCGTTAAACGTTTCTGACGCACTGCGTTCACTGGTGCCAGATGCCGGACACCTCAATCACATGCCTACGCACATAGACGTGCTTTGCGGGCATTATCAACGCGTGGTATCGAGCAACGAAGAAGCAATTATATCCGATCGAAAATTTCTCGAACGCGAAGGCCCGATGAATTTTTACTCAAACTACCGGTGTCACGATTATCACTTCAAGATTTATGGCGCGATGTTTCTCGGGCAGTACCAAACCGCGCTCGAAGCCGCACAGGAAATGGTCTCGACTCTTCCAGAAGAGTTATTGAAAGTGGAATCGCCACCGATGGCAGACTGGCTTGAGGGATTTATCTCCATGACCCAGCACATCTACATTCGCTTCGGAAAGTGGCAGGAAATCATCGATCAAGCTCTCCCGGAAAATCAGTCGCTATTTTGTGTGACCACTGCAATGATCTACTACGCTAAAGCTGTCGCGTATGCAGCCAGTGGTGACGTTCCGTCCGCCAAACAACACGCGACATTTTTTGAAGATGCTTTTAGTCGTGTCCCTGACTCACGCTACATTTTTAATAACTCCTGCCTCGACATATTGCAAATTGCTCGCGAGATGATGCTGGGAGAAATTGCCTATCGCGAAGAGGATTTTGATAACGCTTTTGCACACTTGCGCAAATCCGTTGAGCTGGACGACAACCTGGAGTACGACGAACCCTGGGGATGGATGCAACCGACTCGCCACGCGTTGGCAGCGCTATTGCTCGAGCAAAACCGCGTCGAAGAGTCCGCCGCGGTATACCGCGCCGACCTTGGGCTCGACGATACCTTGAGCCGGGCGTGCCAGCACCCGGACAACGTCTGGAGCCTGCATGGCTATCACGAGTGCCTGGTGAGGCTGGAAAAAACCGATCAAGCGCAACTGATCAAGCAGCGACTGGATCTGGCAACCGCGCGGGCCGATGTTGAAATAAAATCATCCTGCTATTGCAAGATGGGCAGTCATTAATCTTCACAGGCTATTCGCCAGGCAAATGTGCCGATCAATAATGTGGCAAGCACGACCGTTACATCGTGGGATTGATCTCATTTTCTGATCCCCACGCGCATAAGTCCTAGAACAACTGATTCTGCGTCGCTATGCTCGCCGCACTAATAATAATTAACGTGTAAAAGGAATCATTGTGGGAACGACTTTTCATCGCAGGATAGCGGCTCTCGCATCTATTGGTTTTCTCGTTTTGTTTCCGTATAGCCCGGCCTGGTCTGATTCCAGCGATTGGTACGGCGGCGTAGCGTTATCCAACACACAACAGGAAACCACATTCAGCGATGGCAGCGGTTTTGATGTTGACAGGGTTAACGTTCGACTGAAGTTCGGGCGGCTGTTCTGGGACTACTTATCTTTCGAAGCGCAATTCGGTTTGATGGGGCAGTCCAATATCACAGAAGATCCGGTATTTACCAGCGGCGTTTACGCTCGCCTGCAAAAGAATTTCGACAGCTTCGGGCTATACGCCCTGGTCGGCGCGGGCAATGTTCAAACTCTGGATAACGAGGACGGTGGTGACGAAGTCAGTCAGTCCGGAGGATCATTCGGGTTTGGCCTTGCGCTGTACGGAAACGAATACAACGCTGGCAGCGCATTGTTTTTGGAAGTTCTGCGTCTGGTCAACTCAAACGAAACCGACGTCGACTCGGTCGGAATCGGATACCAATTTCTTTTTTAGCAAAGCGAAAAACAGCGGCTAACGCCTGACAACAATTTTGATAAGGAAAGACCACGATGACGCGTATTCACCTACCGACAGTATTTCTCATTTTGACTACAAGTGTTCCTGTCATTGGGTGTGGAGGCGGCAGCACGAGCAGCGATACCGACGATACATCATCCTCATCAACCGCAAGCACCGCTTCCTCATCCTCAGCAAGCTCAGAAACCGGGGTTGTGTCCGCGAACGATTTTATCGTTCTTTTTTCGTCCGCAATCGTCACTGTTTTCGACGATGACGGGCGCTACACACAAGAAACGGTCGAAGTCGGGGCCTCTGCCGAGTCACGCAACGATATCGCATCCCTCACCGGTACAACGGTGACATTTAGAACCGAGTGGGGATCGTTTGTGGTCACCGATGGTTCGACTGCCACCTGTGAACTGGATAACACCGGGTCATGCTCGATCACATGGAGAGCAGGCGATCCATCGACGGCCCCGTCAAATTGCCGCGTAGGATTTACCGCATACGTTACGGGCGAAGAAGAATTTAACGACATCAACGACAACGGGGTCTACGACGACGCTGACGACAATGGCACCCTCGGCGCAGGGTTTATTGACGTTTCGGAGCCTTTTTTACCGACGTTTGCCGGCGAGCATGACGCTGTCTTTTCCGCTACGCTGGACCAATTGATCGACGTTTCGCCAACCAATACCGTTTACGACAGCGGTGACGGTTTCTACAACGGGGCAAACTGCTCACACACGCAAGGTTTATGCGGCCCAACCACAACCATTATCTGGGACTGGTCAACCCTGCAAATCAAGGGAGACCCGGATGAAGGCGATCCGTTGGTTTGCCCGGCATAAACCGGGCTAAGCCATGTCATGACAAAAGCGAGCGTCGAGACCAAAATTGCGTCGCTCTTCCCTTAGAAGGGTAAGCCACTATCAGTTTCGCGATCTGGAGAGTTAATATCTAGTCTCGCATCACTGGCTTAGGGCCGGATCTCCAGTCGATGAACATCAAACATGCCGAATTAATCCCCTTTGAGCCTCGATTCTCCGGTGGTAAAGCTTACGTTCAATCGATATCCGTTCAGACCGAGCTGAGCAATTGCCTGCTGCGCATCACCACAGACGATGGCCTGATGGGCACGGGTGAGGTTGTTCGATTTCCGCACGCCAGTATCAAGGAAGCAAACAACAGGGATAAGGTCGTCGTGAAGAAACTCGCCGGTGTTAACTTTTCCGCCATTCCGTCAGTCCTGCGAGATTGGAACAGCAAGGGTAAGGCATACAAAAGCCTTTCGTACGCGCTGGATTGTGCGTGGCACGATTTACTCTCGCAGAGAACCGAATTGCCGCTCTCCGCATTATTGGGCGGTGCGCTAACGAATGCTGTTCCGGAAATTTTGTCACTGTCTGCCGGGACTGCCGAAGAAACCGTCACCAGAATACGCGCTAACGCCGGTGCGACACCGGTTGTCCAGATCAAACTCGGCGTCGATGATCTGGACACGGATTTGGCAACCGTCAGCGCAGTGCTTGCGGCATTGCACGACCACCAGCGTGTCCTGGCGGATTTCAATGGCGCGCTTGCGTTGGATGTCGCGCTGGATTCGATTGTGACGTTCGCTCACCCTCAACTGATGTGGGAAGACCCCTGTAGCACCTACGAGGAAAATGTCAGCGTGTCCCGCAAGATGAACGCGCCGATGCTGATTGATTCGAGCCTGTGGGGCCTTGAGATGATCTCGCGTGCAGTCGCCGATGATGTTAAGGCGGTTTGTATTAAGCCAGCGAAGTTTGGTGGGCTAGGAGCAGCCCGCGCCGCCAGAGACATCTGCGTCGCAGCGGGCATGAATATTCGTATCGACGGCCCCTGGGCAGGACAGCACTACACCTATTCAGCGCTGGCGTTGGCGGTTGGCGTGCCCGCGCCTCAGCTTATCGGCTGTATCGATCTGACCGAGCCGCTTGAAACCGAACACGATACGATCGCTCGCCCTGCGCCAGGCAGGATTGGCCCAGCGTGTTGAGTGTCTCAACATTGCAGGGGTGAACCGTTGAATAGAATGTCGGTAACAATGCGCGAGCGACGTTGACGCAAGGCGAGAGTGGTTAACCCACAAAAAATAGCGCCAACAGACCGCCGATCGAGGCTTACTGCTAAGCGACCATTTTGACCTGCGCTTGCGTTGCTATCTCGCTACCCAGATGCTGACAAATGGCAAAACACAAATCGGTTCGATTGAGCGTGTAAAAGTGCAGCGCGTCAACGCCCTCGTCGATGAGTTTCTGACACAACTCGGTCGCGAGGTCGACTGCGAGGTGATATTGCGCCGACGCGTTACCCTCCATACCCTCAAAGTGTTCTGCATAGCGCGCAGGAATCGAAGCACCGCATCGCTGGCTGAATTTACACACAGCGGCGTAATCGTGCACCGGCAAGATTCCGGGCACTATGCTATCCAGACCACACGCGGCCGCGCTGTCACGAAAGCGCAAAAACGTATCTGCATCGAAGAAAAACTGCGTTATTGCCCGGCTTGCATCTGCCTCAAACTTTCGCTTTAAAAACACGAGATCAGCCGCAGCATTTTGCGCGCGAGGATGCACTTCAGGATACGCGGCGACAGTGATATCAAAGTCACTGATTTTGCGAATACCTTCGACAAACGCGACACTGTCTCGGTACGCGAGCCGTTCATTTGCATTGTCGTCATCGCAATCGCCGCGCAGCGCAAGGACGCGTCTGATGCCTTTTCCGTAAAGATCGCGCAAGCGACCGTCAATCGCGCTGCCCAGGGCGCCGTAAGTCACTGAGAAAAATTCAGGGTCGAGTAACTCGAGTTGCCCAATCGCACACCACAATCGGCGCGTCATTTTGTCGCTGCGTGGTGGAAAAAACTCAAATGAAAGTGCTGTTTTCTTGCGCGTGACTTCAGTGTGTCCAAATCGAATTGTCATTGTATTCTCCTGATGTGTTGCTTTTCTCGACAGCCGGTTTGCTGACTGACCAGATCACAGTGGTTAACGGGTTGGCGGGCAGTTTGCGCGCAACTTCGCAGCGCAAGGCAAGTTCATCGCATTGCGCCTCGATATAAGAATCACTGAATCCTCGATGCACATGATGATGGCTTGCACAAAGATCTTCGAGATCGTGGCTGGCAAAATCGACAAGCAATAAACGACCGCCAGGGCGCAGTACGCGCGCAATTTCGCCGAATACGCTTGAGGGATCTTGCGCGTAGTGAAGAACCAGATGCAGTGTTACGAGATCAAAGCTGTCGTCGCCAAAAGGCAGACCGTACATATCGCCAAGACGAACGTGCGCATTGCGCAGTTGGCGTTTCTCCAGATTAGCGCGCGCCAGTTTTAACATTGGCCGCGAACTGTCGACACCCACAGCGCGCTCGGCACACCCGGCCAGCAGACCGACGATTTTGCCCGTGCCCGTACCAATATCGAGGTAATCCGAAACGCGAAAATCACCGACAAGACTCAGCAGCGCAGACTCAACTTCCTGCTCTGAAACATGCAGGCTACGAATCTCATCCCACTGCGAAGCGACGGTCTGAAAATAAACGTCGGCCTCAGCCGCGCGGCGATCACGCACGGTTTGCAAGCGTGCGAGATCGCGGTGCATCGCATCGTCATCTTCCGAGACGAGATCCACCAGCGTACGCGCAAGGTGCGCGTAACCGCTGTTACGGTCGGCAATTCGAAAAAAGACCTGCGATCCTTCGCGAAAGCGCATCAGCAAACCGGCTTCTACCAGCAGCTTTAAATGGCGTGACACCCGCGGCTGACTCTGCCCCACAATCTGGACCAGTTCCGATACCGACAGCTCGCTATGCGCACACAGCACCAGCAAGCGGAGTCGCGTTGGCTCCCCGGCTGCGCGCAAGCCCATTAACAGGTCTTCCACTCTGAGATCCTTTATATAAAGATATCTTTATATTTATATATGCATTGCAATTAATCAAGATGAAAATGGAATTAGCTCAGAGCAAAAGCGCATACAAATCAGGCCTGAACCCTTGACGGGCTAAATAGCGACCCATGATACGAGGGGGTAAATATAAGCACTGGCGGGCTGCCTGCTTTGTCAATGCGGTGGCAGAAGCGACCTGTCGGCTAACGTGCCGGATTTAACGGCTCGCGCTGACTGCTCGAAACCAAAAGCGATATGATTGCACGTTGCGAACCGGGATGAGCCGGTTCAGTTGATTAAATGCCCGAGTTTTATGAATGTGCGATTGTTCCCTCGGGCGCCCAAAATCAGATAACGCCTACGGGAGACCAAAGTGATTATCAATCGAATCAGCCTGTATTCGATCGAACTGAATTACACGATATTGAGTCGCGCGCGTGCAGATACTCAGTCCATCGAGCTTCCCGGAGTGGTGGTAGCCGTTCATACTGATAGCGGGCTGGTTGGTTACGGCGAATCAATTCCGCTCGCCCCAAGCTATTTACCGATGCTCGCAAAGGGGACTCAAGCGGGAGTTGGGACCGTCGCTCCAGCGCTTCTTGGCGCTAATCCGCTCGGAATTTCTGCGATTTTCGACCTGATGGAATCAAAAATGCGTGGGTTTGTCGATGCCAAATCTGCGATTGATCTTGCGCTGTGGGATTTGCTCGGTAAGCAGACCAACCTACCCGTCCACACCTTACTCGGCGGGCGCCAAAACCAAAGCGCTATCCTCTACAAGAGCATCCCGCATGACTCGCCCGAAGCGATGGTCGAATCGGTGCGACAGTGTCAGGCAGCGGGGTTCCGCCGCTTTCAAGTCAAAGTAGGCGCCGATCCGGAAACAGACATCGAACATCTACGCAGGGTTTACGAGATTCTGCAACCGGGTGAGAGAGCGTTCGCTGACGCCAACCGTGGATGGCTTCCCGAGGATGCCTTGCGCGTTATCAACGGTGTCCGTGGGCTGGATTTGACGATAGAACAACCCTGCGACAGCTATGAGGCGTGCCTGCAAATACGCAGGCACACAAACCACCCGATAATGCTGGATGAGAGCATCGACGGTCCGCGCGACCTGATGCGCGCAATTGCCGATCGCGCACTCGATGTCGTGGTACTGAAAATCACACACGAGGGCGGCCTGACGCCGTCCCTATTGATGGCACGTATCTGTATGCAGGCGGGAATACGCATGCGTATTGAGGACACAGTTGGTTGCGAGCTATCAAACTCGGCAGTCGCTCATCTTGCTGCATCGGTTCCTGCGCAGTTCCTTTACGCCTGTTACCAGTCACCTGACTACGGTGTCAGTTTAGGTAAATCAAACCTCGACGCGGATAATGGTTACGTCGTGGTTAGCGACGAGCCCGGTCTTGGTGTCACGATTGATCAGCGCTCGCTCGGTGATCCAATTGACGAGTGGGAACTCTAAGTTTGGTGGTTTATTGATCGAATCATTGGGAGCTTTTTGAAAACTACTGCGACGTTGGATCTGAGCGCCATCCTGTTAAGAATGGATTTAATTTCGGGCAAAAAAAAAGCCGCCCCGGGAGGGAGCGGCTAAAAATGACCCTTGTGGGCCAAAGGAGGATTTGCTTGCAGCGCTGTTTAGTACAGGTAGCTGCGGTCGATGCCGATATCGTCGAGCAAGTAGTCAGGCAAAGAGCGCAAGTAACGCTTGGCTTCACGGTTACGAAAATAACGTGCCGGAATCGCGCCTAACCGTCTGATTGCGCTGTCGAACTGCCGCCACTGTGCCGCCATCGACTCGAAGTGTGCGCTGTAGTAGCGAACATCGGTGTATAAAATGGTTGCCATAACAGTCTCTCCCTACCCGTTAACAATCGTTAAAACGAGAGCGAGAAGAACCATCGCGCCAGCGTAGGCAACACCGGTTTTGATGTAGATGTCATCAATCATGTGTTTCTCCCGTCTCACCGGGCCGCGACATGCCGCCCGTCAAATGATGTGAGGATAATAGGGGTCAAACGCGCATTGAACAAACGATAGATTTTCAACTATTCATGAATATTTATTCATGAACACAAATTTTTTGACAGTTTTTCAGGATAGAAATATAAGCCATTGTTTTTTATATGTTTTAAATCAACATAATGTTTGTGATTTAGATCACTTTAATGAGTTATCACTCACTTTCAAATTTTAGTGTATCCGCAGTATTTCGGCCAGAGGTTTGCAACCTCCAGTGAGCCTATCGCATCGACGGGTGTATCGTTCCCGGCTCATATTTACTCTGCTCTTCGGGTGGCGGTGGCGGGCGTCGCAGCATGCGAAAAATGGCGAACAAGCCGACTAGCGCGTGAACCGCCGCGATACTCCAGAAGAAACCGTTGTCCCCGAACTGATCCATTAATACTGCGATCAAAAACGGACCCAAAATCGCACCGATCCCGCCGATCATGACCAACCCGGCGCTTGCGGCGATCATCTGCTCGGGCTTGAGATGATCGTTTGCGTGAGCGATACAAACGGCATACAACGGAAACGATACGCCGCCGAACACACCCACGGCGAGCATCAATACCCACATCGACTCGCTCGCGGCATACAGGCACACAACCGCCATCACCGCCGCCAGCAGTGTTGTTACGGTCAAAACCTTGCGTCGGTCGAATCGATCTGAAATCGCGCCCAACGGCCATTGAAACAACACGGTACCGACAACTGCCGCGGTCATAAAAAACGAAATGTTGGCGATATCCAGACCGATCCGCTGACCGAACACCGGCGCCAGCGCAAAGAACGATGCCGTGATCAAGCCTTCGGCAAACATGCCGACCACCCCGAGCGGCGAGATACGAAATAACTCCAGGATGTTAATGCTCTGCGTGTTTTCAAAATGCGGTGCGGGCGCACCTGAGAGCAGCAGCGGCACCACCGCAATCGAAATCAGTACCGACGTGAGGATAAAAAGCGGAAAGCCCATGGGGTCGCTGAGGTTGAGGAACAACTGCCCGATCGCGACGCCGACATAAGTCACGACCATGTACATCGACAATACCTTGCCGCGCGTCTCGTTGGTCGAACTGTCGTTAAGCCAGCTCTCGGCGACGACGTAAAGACCAGCGAAACAAAATCCGCTGATCAATCGAAGCGCGATCCACACAGATACTTCGATAAACACGGCATGAACCAGAATCGAAGCAGACGCCAGCGCCGCCAGAGCGGCGAATACGCGCACATGCCCCACACGCGCCATGATTCTGGGCGCGTAAATCGAGCCACCGAGAAAGCCGACATAAAAGGACGACATCACCAGACCAGTTAGCGTGGTTGGAAACCCCTCTTGGTCCGCGCGCACTGCGAGCAGCGTCGCCTGCAGGCCATCGCCAAGCATTAAAATGCCAAAACCGAGCAACAGCGCCCAGGAGGAGCGCAAGGCATCGGACATTGATCCTGAAGATGAATAAGCGGCAGTCATTGTCAGAAAGTACCAAGACAGTTTGAAGTACGATCATCGCACCCAATTCGCAGACCGGCAATTAGCAGTGGGGGTTGACTTCAAAGCCTTTCCTACGACGTTTTAGTTCTGCGAATTCCTTGCTGCATTTTGAGCCGAATGGCTACATATGATCGATCTGTTAAGAAAATGTGTAAAGCTGCGTTTAGACCACCAACGTGAAATCTCCTATTTACTCATCATATTGATATTGGCTGTTGTCTTGCTGAAGGTGGTGTGAGTTCGCTCAACACTGTTTTTAAAGATGTAATGTTGGCTCCATACGCTGATGCAACACATCAATGATATCGATATGGGTGTCTGAAACGCGGTAGTAAATGGTGTGCGAACCCACAAAGGCACAACGGTACCCAGCCTTAATGTCGTCGCGCGGTTTTCCTGCAGAGGGATTTGCTGCCAATTGCCGCATACGATCACGCAGGGTTTTCAGGTAACGGGTTGTTTGGCGACTTCCAAATTGTTCCAGTGAATGCGATCGAATATCCTTGAGGCTGATCTGTGCGGCTGGCGATAAAACATACCGCCCCATGTCACGCGATTAATTCATTCATAAAATTGTCGCCATCAACCCCTTCGCCGCGATTGAGTTGGGCTTCTCCCTCTGCCAGTTTCCTGCGCAGTAAATCGAGCTGGGCTTCTTGTTGCTCAAGCAGTCGTAGCCCGGCGCGCACTGCTTCACTAGTCGATTCAAACCGCCCTGCCTGTATTTTTTCATCGACAAATTGCGAAAAGTGTTCGCCTAATGTGACACTGGTGTTTCTGGACATTGACAGCGTATCCTTTTTTGGCGTGTATTACTTATTAATACATTATTTGCCAAACTTGACAAGGAAAAGTTGGATCAAGTTTAGAATTCAGTCATCTCCTCCTAACCCAAAAAAATGCGTGAATCACCAGAGTCCTGAACCTGCGATCCCCGATCAAGTCCACGACAGGTTTGGATCGCAGAATCGATCAATTAATACCTGGGTTCTTTGGCCAAGCCGAAGAATGACGCGAGCGTGCTTAGGAACTGCACTGACTCGTTTGAAACAAGCGACCGCAGCTCACTTCGCTGGTGGGTACTTGTGTGTTTTGCAAGGCCTGAAAAAGCAACGCTTGATTAGACGTCACAACCGGTTTGCCGAGCTGTGATTCGATGCGTTCGACCGCCTCGACTGCGCGCAGATCGGTGCAGGACAATACAAGCGCTTCGGCGTCGCTGCTGTCGGCACTGCACGCAAGGTCAACCACGTCATCGGGTGTCAACGCACCTTGTTCGGTGCTATTCAGCTCGCTCTCTACCGCGCTGTCAGACACAACGTCAAAGCCGGAATTGTTCAAGAATCTGATTGCGTCGGCATTGAGTGATCGCACGTACGGCGAGCTGAATCCGACCTTTTTGACACCCAAGGTATTCAGCGCATGCACCAGCGCCCCCGCCGCAGTCACCATCGGTATGCCGCATTCGTCCATCGACTTTTGCGCAAGCTCGCGGTCGAAGTCCGGCCCATGCGCCAGCGTCGCGGACGTGCAGCCGTAAATAATGACGTCCGGCTTTAATCCTCCGAGAAGGCGCAGCTCTTCGTCCAGACTTGACGCTCCCAGCTGCGCCATGTGTTTTTCGTCCGGGATTTCATCGATGTCGTACCCGCCCAAACGCGTGCTATGGAAGGTAACGCCTGCGGGGCATAACATCGCTAAATCCGCTTCGAGATTAGTGTTGGTAAACGGCACAAAAACACCGAGCTTTGCGCGCCCGCGTGACGCCCAATTCATTGCGCTGCCCCAAAATTATTTTTCCAATCAGTGAGTGTGTTTAATACAAACTGCATTTGGTCCTCGGTGCCAGTCGTTGCGCGCAAGCAGTCGGTGAGACCGTAACCTGCCATTCCTCGAAGCATAATGCCTTTGGCTTTCAGCGCGGCAAACGCCGATTTAGCCGCGCCTTCTGACTCAAACTGAATCAGCACAAAATTACTGTGGCTCTGCGGTACAGTCAGCGACAAACCGCGCAGTGATTCAGTGAACGCGTCGCGAATTTTATTGATCGAATCGCGCGTCGCTTGCATGCCTTCCTGATCGCACATTGCGGCAGTCGCTGCGGCCTGTGATGGCGCGGAGACATTATTCGGATTCAACACTTTGCGTACAGTTTGCGCAATCTCATTCGGGCAATAGCACCACCCAACACGCATTCCAGCCAATCCGTAAATTTTCGAAAAAGTGCGCAACACTACTGTGTCGCCACGCGCAACCAGATCGAAAACGGGAGGGTTATCGGCTGGGTTTGTAAATTCGGCATACGCTTCATCGACGATCAACATAACGTGCGACGGCAGCGCCTCGCGCAGTCGCCGAATCTCGCGGTTAGGAATCATGGTGCCGGTTGGATTGCCGGGGTTAACCAGAAACAGCATTTTGGTTTGCGGCGCTACACGTTCTAGCAGCGCATCCACGTCAACGTGAAAGTTCTTCTCTGGTGCAATATCAATTGTCGCGCCCGCCATATTCGCCACGGTGCGCGTGTACAGATAGCCGTACTGCGTCACCAGCACGCGGTCGCCAGCACCCAGATAGCACTGCCCGAGCGCGCCAATCAATTCCATCGAGCCCGCACCACACAAAATGTTCGCGACGTCGATCTGATGCACATCCGCTATCGCGCGTCGCAATTCTGCCCAGTCCGGATCGGGGTATAAATTGGATTTAGCAGCGGCCGTTACCGCCGCCTCAAGCGCAAATTCAGACGGCGCAAATACATGCTCATTTTGCGCGAGTAAAACCGGCTCGACGCCATCCGGCACGGACAAGTCTGCCAGTACGTAGGCCGAGAGGTTTTCGATGGTCGCGTTCGGTTTAAACATTGGATCTAACTATTTTCATATTCAAAACGGTCATTTCCGCGAAGACGGGAATCTAATAGCACCGATGTATGGACTCGCGACTCAGCGGGAATATCGAATCTGATAAATTCCTTACTCAATCCAAAACAGCGTCTTAAGCGAACACTACCACTGATAGCGTGGTGTTAAACACCATAATCCGCGCGCGCCTGATCTGCGCTGATTAACTCATTGCGTAAATCACTTTCGATGGCCACAGCATCACGATTGTTCGGATCGCCGAATCCTGCGCCTCCCGGTGTGTGCACAATCAGTTTTTCACCTGCGGGAATCGTTTGTTCACCTTTTGCACGCAGCGTTTCGCCTGAGGACAGGGTAAGCGCTCCGGTTGCACCGTCTCTGCCACCACTACGCCCGCGCGGCGCGTGGAGGATTCGATCGAGCGACGCGAATAACGAGATGGGCGCGTCTTCGCTGCTGGATAGCTCGATCACCTGACCGAGGCCGCCGCGATGGGTGCCGGCGCCGCCTGAATCCTGACGAAACTCTCGCCGCCAGATTGTCAGCGGAGAAACACTTTCAGTGATTTCGACAAGCGATCCCATCACTCCGCTGGGGTAGGCTGTCGCGGATAATCCGTCTTTGTTCGGGCGCGCACCCGTGCCACCGTTGTGCACAAGTTCGGTCGCGAACTTGGTCGCACCCAAACCCGCTTCAACCGAATAACCCCCGCGCAACGGCAAGTCCCACAAACAGCATGTGCCCTCAGCCGGAATCAGATCGGGAATCGCCTGCGCCAAACACCCGAAGGCGACGTCGGGCAGGAGTTGGCCGATCACGTGGCGCATTGCCACAGGCACCGGAAACTGCGCATGCAAGATGCTGCCCTCGGGTGCGTGAACTTGCATCGGCTGCAGCGAGCCGAAGTTATTCGGCACCTCGGGTGCAACCGCGCATTTCAAGGCAAAGCAGGTATACGCACTGGCGTAGTTAAGTGGGCAATTGATTCCATAACGCGAGAGCGCGGATGTGCCTGCAAAGTCTATTGTGATCGCACCGTTTTCGATTCTTAACGTTGCGACCAGATCGATCGGCTCGTCATAGCCGTCCACGCGCATCGAATTTTTGTATTCGCCGGCTGGCAGTGCGCTGATTTTTTCTTTTGTACTTTCTCGCGAAGTATTGACGATGTAGTCGGCAATGGATTCGATATGGTTGAGGGAAAAATCCGCCATGCATTCAGACAGGCGACGGCTGCCGCACTCGGCGCAGGCGATCAAGGCGTAAATATCGCCCTCGACTTCAATCGGCACGCGCGAGTTGGCTTTAAGAATTGTCATAAAAGTCTGGTCGAGTTTGCCGGCATCCACCAATTTGATAATCGGGACATACAATCCCTCGTCGAGTACGTCGGTGCCGTCTGGCCCGAATCCCAGACCGCCAATGTCGGCGAGGTGACTGGTGCACGAGGTGAAGCCAACCAGCATTTCATTGTGAAAACAGGGGCGCACCAGCATAAAGTCATTGAGATGACCTGCGGCTTTCCACGGATCGTTGGTCACGTAGATATCGTCCGGCTGCATATCGGATGTGTCGTAGTGCGCGAGAAAATGCGAAACCGACTCAGCCATCGTATTGACATGCCCGGGCGTGCCCGTCACGGCCTGTGCGATCATGCGTCCACGCTGGTCGAAAATGCCGGCCGATAAATCGCCCGACTCGCGCACGATCGGATTGAACGCGGTGCGCATTAACGTTTGCGCTTGCTCCTCGACAATGGCTAACAGTCGGTTCCAGAAAATTTGCTGATCGATACCGGAAAGATTGGATGTACGTTCAGCCATTTGAAAAACCCCGTTGCTGTAAAACAAGATTGCACTGAGCGTCGATGTGGGCCGAGTATTCCGACGTTACAAACGTAGTCGTCTGCGCCTCGGCAACCATCGCCGGGCCGTCAAACGCATCGCCGATCTGCAGCGAGTCGCGCGCAAATACAGGCACCCTGACCGGCACTTGAGAACGAGCGGTTTCCACGTCTATTAACACGTCGCGATGATTATTCGATTCGATCTTTCTAAAATCCACAGACTGCGGTTTTGCAGTCGCTGGATTTCGAGTCGTCGACGCCACCAACGCCCACGAAAGGATTTCGATATCGCGCTCGGGAATCGTGCGCCCGTAAAGCTGACTGTACTGTTTCTCATATTCCGACTGGATAAGCACCGCATCCTCGCAGGTAAAATCGCGCACCGGCAGCGTCACTTCAATCTCGTGACCTTGTCCGACGTAACGCATAAACGCGGTTCGTGTTTGCTGGATTTGGGTATCGGGTGCTCCCGAACTTATCACCCCAAACGCTTCACTGCGCAGTTGCTCAAAAACGTTGTTAGCGTCTTCGGCATCAAAGTTCGCGAGCGTCATGTAGCGACTGCGTACGACTTCGTAGGCCATCGGCGCCCACAGAAAACCAACCGCCGAACCGACGCTTGAATCCTTTGGCACAATCACGCGCTTGATATTCAGTTTTTGCGCAAGCCTCGCAGCGTGCAGCGGCCCAGCGCCACCGAATGCGATCATCGAGTAACGGGTTAAATCACTGCCGTGCTCAACGCTGTGAATACGCGCGGCGTTGGCCATGTTTTCCTCAACCATTTCGCTGATGCCGATTGCGGCTTCTTCGCGCGAAACGGACAATTTTTCGGCGACGTTACGCTTAATCGCGGCTTCTGATGCGCTCGCGCTGAGCTGCATTTTGCCTTCGGCAAAGTCGTTGGGGTCGATCTTGCCGATCAATAAATCGGCATCGGTCACCGCCGCACGATCACCCCCTTTTTGATAACACGCAGGGCCGGGAAAAGACCCGGCGCTCTGCGGCCCGATTGTCAGACGCCCGAGACTGTCGACGTGGGCAATCGATCCACCACCGGCGCCGATTTCGATCATCTCGACTACCGGAATGCGCACCGGCATTCCGCTACCTTTTTGAAAACGCGCGGCGCGGGCAATTTCAAAATCCCGAGCCGTTTGCGGTGTGTAGTCATCGATCAGACAAATCTTGGCGGTTGTGCCGCCCATATCAAACGAAAGCACGCGATCTTCATTTGCCTGCGCGGCAATATGGCTGGCGAGGACTGCTCCTCCGCTGGGGCCGGATTCGACCAGACGGATCGGAAATCGAATCGCCGATTCCAGCGTAGTCATGCCGCCGCCTGAGGTCATCAAAAACAAGGGACAACGAAACCCGTTTTCGCGCAGTTCGCCTTCGAGCGCGCGCAGGTAACGCGCCATAATCGGCTGCACGTAAGCATTGCATGCGGTGGTCATAAAGCGCTCGTACTCGCGCACTTCCGGGCAAACCTGCGAGGAGAGACTGATTTCTGCTGTGCAGCCTTGTGCGATCAGGATGTCACGAACAGCGAGTTCGTGATTCGGATTGGCATAGCTGTGCAGTAAGCCAACCGCGACCGACTCGACGCCTTCATCGGTCAATTTTGGCGCGAGCGCCGCAACCGCATCGCTATCCAGCGCGCGCAGGACTTCTCCGCGGACGTTGACGCGCTCCGGCACAACAAAGCGCAGGTAACGCGGAATCAGCGGCGTCGGTTTTTCGATCTGAAGATCGTATTGGTCGTAGCGGTTCTCGTAACCGATTTCGAGGCTGTCGCGAAACCCCTCGGTGGTGATTAGCGCGACACGCGCTCCCTTGCGTTCGATCAAGGCATTGGTTGCTAACGTGGTGCCATGGATAAACGTGTCGACGTCGACGGCATCAACGCCGGACTTTTCCAGCACAACCCTCACCCCTGCGAGGATGCCTTGCTCGGGGTCGGCAATGTCGGTGGGCACTTTTGCCGTGGTCAGCGCGCCGTTACAGTCGAGAACAACGTCGGTGAACGTTCCCCCTACATCTGCGGCGATGCGAATCTGTTTTTTGTTCACAGCTACCACTCACAACACATCGATTCGATAAATCTACTGCGACTACTGACGCCTGTAAGCGTAGGTCAGGAGTCGCTGTTTATAGGCGCGAAGATATACGCTCTCTGCCTCATCAAACAAGTCATTTTGATCAGTATGTTCGTCGATCAATCTTTGCTCAGATTCGTCCTGCGACTCCAGTTGTCCGTCGTGCGTGATGTGTGAAATGGGTGTTAATAAATCCCTGACGTTTGCGGGGGATACGTGGCGAATGTAATGCGCAATCAACAAGGTGCGATGGCAATGCAAAGGATCTTTCTCTGCGCACATCAGCGCAATCGAGTAGCCGTGTTTGACGCCGTTTTCCAATCGGGCAATACCGGACAAAAACACATCGGATGCCATCAAACGATCGAACTGAACCTGCCCGGCCTCGTTGTAATGCGCATCATCTTTTGAGCGTGGCCCGAGTTCACCACCGAGATAGACGTAGCGAATACCGAAACTAGACAAATGCGTTTTGAGGTTGTCCTGACGATAGTCGTCAAACGCTTTACTGTACGGCACCGACCGCACGTCGGCGACCACGTTCACGCCGTGATTTTGTAGCTGGGAGAGAAAAACAACAATCGGTTTGGTTGCGTAGCCGATGGTGTAAAGCACGATGCCAGTGTTAGCCGTACGCTTTGACTTCCGACGAACGCTGTTTGCTGGCCCAGTCGGTGCCGAGCATTACGCTAGCATCGTCCGACGGCAGAACCTCTCCCTTGATGATGTCGGCGCCGCGCTCGGCCGTCATAATGGTGGGTGAATTTAAGTTTCCGTTAGGAATGGTCGGGAAAACTGACGAATCGACCACGCGCAGGTTGTCGATACCGCGCACACGCAGCTCCGGATCTACAACCGCCATGTCGTCCGTGCCCATCTTGCACGAGCACGACGGATGATACGCACTCTCGACCGCTTGCCGGACGAAGGCGTCGATCTCCGCGTCGCTTTGCACGCTCTCGCCCGGCTGGATTTCAGCGCCGCGAAATTCGTCCATCGCCGCCTGCCCGATAATCTCGCGCGTGAGTCGCACGCAGGCGCGGAATCCTTCGATGTCGTCCTGATGTTGGAGGTAGTTAAACAGGATCTTGGGTTTATCCGCGGGATTGGGTGATGTTGCCCTGATGTACCCGCGACTTTTGGGCTTGTTGTGGCCGACGTGTACCTGAAAACCATCGCCATCGAATGCAGCGCGCCCGTCGTAACGCATCGCGCCGGGCAAAAAGTGGTACTGAATATCCGGCCATTGCACGCCAGGCTTGGATCGGATAAACGCGCAGGACTCAAAGTGGTTAGTCGCACCAAGCCCCTGCTTCGTCAATATCCACCTCGTGCCGATCAGGAATTTGCGCCACAGGCTCAACTCACGATTCAGCGAGATCGGTTTGTTGCAACGAAACTGAAAATAGAATTCGAGGTGATCCTGCAGATTCTCGCCCACGCCGGGCAAGTCGTGGACGACGTCGATTCCGGCCTCGCGCAGCACATCGGCGGGACCAATACCCGAGCGTTGCAAGAGATGCGGCGATCCAATCGAACCCGCTGCGCAGATCACCTCGCGCTCGGCGTGCGCGGTGTGAATCTTGCTGCCGATTGAGTATTCAACGCCCACCGCTTTGTTGCCATTGAGCAGAATCCGGTTTGTCATCGCGCGCGTGACGACAGTGAGATTGTGACGGCTCATCGCGGGTCGCAGGTACGCATTGGCGGTTGACCAGCGCACGCCGTTTTTGACCGTCATGTGCATCGGGCCGAAGCCCTCCTGCTGCGCGCCGTTGTAATCATCGGTGCCCATGTAGCCGGCCTGCTTCCCGGCATCGATGAATGCGGTGTAAAGCGGGTTCTGCATCTCGTTGCCGTTGCAAACCGACAAGGGGCCGCTGGTACTGCGGTACTCGTCGCTGCCAAATTTCCAGTCGTCGGCTTTTTTGAAATACGGCAGGCAATTGCCATAACCCCAACCGGTCGCGCCGTGGGCCTCCCACTCCTCGTAGTCGAGCGCGTGACCGCGCACGTAAACCATCCCGTTGATCGACGAACCTCCACCGAGCACCTTGCCACGCGGTGTATCCATGCGGCGGTTGTCCAGGTGCGGCTCGGGCTGCGATTCAAAGCCCCAGTTGTACTTCGGCGTATTCATGGGAATCGACAGTGCCGTGGGCATCTGAATCAAAATGCTGCGGTCACTGCCACCGAATTCGAGCAGCAGAACCTTGTTTTGTGGATCTTCAGTCAGGCGGTTGGCCAGAACACAACCGGCGGAGCCACCGCCCACGATGATGTAGTCAAAGGCTTGATTCGTCATTCGCTTATTGTCTTCTGCTTTGCCCAAACTTGCACACATATGTGAGACGCGCTTATGGCTGTACGCGACACTCCGCAATCCAGTCAGCGCGCGTTGGAAGGTTCACTTTTCTTCGGTTGGGCAATTAGCAGACGACCAGGCGCGATAACCACCTTCTATATGGCACACGTTATCCATTCCCATATCCTGCACCGCTTTGGTCGCAAGCGCAGAGCGCCAACCGGATTGACAATAGAACACGAACTTTTTCTCCTGCGCGAAGACATCTTTAAAGTACGGGCTTTCTGGATCAACCCAAAACTCCAGCATGCCGCGCATCGCGTGAAACGAACCGGGAATTTTGCCTTCGCGTTCGAGTTCACGAATATCACGAATGTCAACAAACTGCACGCCGTCGTCGTCCAGCAGCGCGCTGGCTGTTTCGACGCTCAGGGTTTCGATGTCAGCCATCGCGGCTGCAACGAGGTCTTTACTGGAAACTTTTAACGTCATAGCGAGTCTCTGCTCTAAGCACTGGGTGTGCACGTATAAGGCTGGTAGGATTATACGACAGTCGAAACGGAACAAGCGGAGATTGTGCGATGAAAACTCACTCGATAGCAGTATTGTTCGCCCTCGTTGCCGCGATTATCGCGCCGGCGCAAGGGATCGCCGACCAGACCGACGAACGCTTGCCTGCGCTGTTTGAAACCCTGCGCTCTACCACCAGCGAGACGATCCGCGAAGAAACCGAAGATGCGATCTGGACGATCTGGTTTGCCAGCGGCAGCGACGAAATCGACAGGATGATGGAAGAAGCGCGTCAGGCGGTGCAGGCTGGCGAGCTGCGCGCCGCAGAACTCATTTATTCGGAGGTTATCGAAAAGGCGCCGCTGTATTCAGAAGGCTGGAATCGCCGCGCGACCGTGCGTTACTACCAGCGCGATTTTGACGGATCGCTGGACGATATCGAGCAGACGCTCGCGCTGGAACCCCGTCATTTCGGGGCGATATGGGGCATGGGCATGATTTTGGGGTTGCAAAAAAACTTCCCTAACGCGATTGCGGCGTTTGAACGCTTACTCGAAATCAAGCCTAACGCACGCGATGCGCGGCCGCGAATCGAGCTTTTAAAACAAGAGATGAATAAGGGTGCCGTTTAGCGTTGTTGAGCGGTCTTGTTGTGCTGACATTTAAGGAAAACTGAGTAACAAAGGTCAAATCCGTTTTTATCTGCGGGCCAACTCAGCCGCATTCACCGGGTACTGGTCCCCGTGCCGTGTTCTTCAAATGCGTCAATCGTTGTCGGTACTGAGACGCAAACTAAACATTCTCGGCCCATTATATTGCTCCCTGTTTCCGCTGCGTGACATAATTGCGGGCTGACTGGCGGCCACCGCCTTTTTTTTGTGCCCATCAAACTGACAGGGGGAGCTGTGAAAATTCTTTTCGCTGACAAATTTCAGCCAGCCTATCTCGAACAACTAAAAGCCGCCGGACATGAATGCGATATGCAGCCCGACCTCGGCGCCGACGACATCCCCGGCCAGATCACCGACGCCGATGTTCTGATTGTGCGCAGCACCAAAGTGACGCGCGAAGCGCTCGACGCCGGTGACTCACTGAAGATGGTGATTCGTGCGGGTGCGGGCACCAACACCATCGACAAGACGGCGGCGGCAGAGAAAAACATTCCAGTTTGCAACGTCCCAGGCAAAAACGCGCTTGCGGTTGCTGAACTCGCCTTCGGACTGCTGCTGTGCATTGACCGAAACATTCCCGATCAGGTTATCGACCTGCGTGCGGGTCGGTGGGACAAGAAAAAATATTCAAAAGCTCAGGGCATCTACGGCCGCAATCTCGGGATCGTCGGCCTGGGTGGTATTGGCCTCGCGCTGGCCGAACGTGCTGCCGCGTTCGGTATGAACGTTCACGTCATCGGAAAACCGGGCCGCGACGCGGATACCGCTGCCAGGCTGGCGTCATTGAATGTGGCTGAAGTCGCCGACACCAACGCCCTGCTGGCCGCGTGTGACGTGGTGTCATTTCACGTTCCAGCCAACGACGACACCAAAGGCATGATCAACGCAGAATTGCTGTCCAATATGCAGGATGGCGCTATCTTGTTGAACACCTCGCGCGGGGAGATCGTCGACGACGACGCCTTGATCGCGGCGATGGAGAGCAAAGGCATACGCGCCGGCCTCGACGTCTACAACGGCGAACCCGCGAGCGGGCAGGCGGAATACAGCTCGAAGCTGGCTCAGCACGCGAATGTGTATGGCACGCATCACGTCGGCGCGTCGACCGAGCAGGCGCAGGACGCCGTCGCCGAAGAATGCGTACGCATGATTGCCGAATTCGAAAAAGGCAACGTGCTGCACTGTGTGAATCTATAAGCAATTTGAAATTTAAGCGCCTTCGCACACGACGCGGGCGTCCATAGAGGAATAAACCATGACCAATCGAGTCCACAATTTTTGCGCAGGCCCTTGCACACTCCCGTTGGAAGTGCTGCAAGAAGCGCAATCTGAATTTGTCGATTATCAGGGCGCTGGCATGTCGCTGATCGAAATGAGCCACCGCTCAGCCGAGTACGACGCCGTGCACATGGAAGCAATGAGCAACGCGCGCGAAGTATTCGGTGTGCCGGACGACTTTGACGTCATGTTTCTGCAAGGCGGTGCGATGCTGCAGTTCTCGATGGTGCCGATGAACCTGCTCAAGGCGGGAGAGAAAGGTGCGTATATCGGCAGCGGCTCGTGGGCAAGCGGCGCATTCAAAGACGCTAACGTGTACGGCGACGCCTATATGGCGTGGGACGGCAAAGACGAAAGCTACCTGCGCATGCCGAACAACGACGAAATTGACCTGCAGGACAGCACGCGCTACCTGCACGTCACCTCAAACGAAACCATCGGTGGTATTCGCATGATCGACTGGCCCGATGTCGACGTGCCGCTGGTCGGCGATATGTCTTCTGACTACATGTCGCGCGCGATCCCGTGGGAGAAATTCGACCTCGTCTACGGCGGCGCGCAGAAAAATATGGGCCCGGCCGGCGCGTCAATCGTGTTCATCCGCAAGTCGGCACTCGAAAACTGCAATACCGATATGGGTCAGTACCTGCAATACAAAGTGCAGGCGAGCAAAGATTCGCTGCTCAACACCCCGCCGGTTTTCACGATCTACATGATCGGCAAGGTCCTGAAATGGATGAAAGCGCAGGGTGGTCTGGCTACTATCGAACAGGCCGCAGCCGACAAGGCGGGCGTTCTTTACTCGGCCATTGACGACAGTGACGGTTACTACAACTGCCCTGTCAGCGTCGCGCACCGCTCACACATGAATGTGGTTTTTCGGTTGCCGAACGAAGATCTGGAAAAGAAATTCCTCAGCGAGGCCGACGCCGCGGGCATGAAAAACCTCAAAGGTCACCGCAGCGTGGGCGGCTGCCGCGCCAGTGTTTATAACGCAATGCCGAAAGCGAGCGTTGAGGCACTGGCCAACTTTATGGCCGACTTCAAATCGAACAACGGATAAAGCCTGCGATCAGGGTAGCCACAAACCTCAGGCCGAAGTCATCGGCCATCCAAACTGGGGAGAACACCAGATGACCATGATTCGTCCATTCGAGTGTTACCACGCGCATCCAGACAAGGCGGCAGGCGTTGCCTGCCCCGCCTACGACGCGATGACACCGGCGCAGCGGCATAATTTCGCCGTGGCGAATCCGGATAACTACCTCAATGTGATGCGCTCAACCGACGAGTTTCCGGAATTTGAACGACCGTCGTTTGATCTCAATCTGCAACGCAACACAGAAAAACTTCAGCAGCTACTCAAAGACGGCACCTACGTGCAAAACAGTACGCCCGGGTTCTATCTCTATCGTCTTGAAGTTGATGGGCACGTGCAAACCGGCCTGGTCGCCGAGTTGCCCATCGAGGAATTTCTTGAGGGACGAATCAAAAAGCACGAACACACGCGCCGCGACAAAGAAGACGCGCTGATTTTGTATCGCGATGAAGTGCGCGCTAGCGCCACGCCAATAACGATGACCTATCCCGCGCTCGATTCGGTCGATGCAATTGCCGCGCGCGTCCAGAAAAACGAGCCGCTAATCAATTTCACCTCTGATGACGGCGTAAAACAAACGTTGTGGTTTGTCGGCGATGAAAACGATATTCACGACCTGCAGGCAGCGTTTGCCGACGTCGAGGCTCTGTACCTGACTGACGGTCACCACCGTTCCGCCGTGTGCGAGCGTTGGGCGCAAAAACGCCGCGATGAAAATCCTGATCACAACGGAACTGAGGCTTACAACTTTGTGATGACGGCGATTTTTCCTGATCGTGAAAATCGTATTCTCGAATACAACCGTTACGTGCGTGGATTGAGCAATCTGAGCGTTGATGATCTGCTCGAGCAGATCAAACCGTATTTTGAAATCGACTCACTGAACGTCGATGAACCAGCTGAAGCCGCACCAAAGGAAAAATACCAGTTTGCGATGTACCTTGATTCGAAGTGGTACAAACTGACGGCGTACCACGATCAAATCGACCACGACGATCCAGTGCGCTCGCTCGACGTGTGTTACCTGCAAGACTACGTTTTAGGACCGATACTCGGCATCGACGACCCACGCACCGACCCGCGTATCGAATACGTTCCCGGAGCCTTCGGAATCGATGAACTCAAAAATCGCGTTGATGAGGATTGGGGAGTCGCGTTTGCGTGCTTTCCGACATCGATTGGCGAATTGATGAATATTGCGGACGCAGGCGAAGTGATGCCGCCAAAGTCGACCTGGTTTGACCCCAAGGTACGATCCGGTCTGCTGGTGAGATTACGCTAGGGCATCGATTCGCGACACCGTGAAAAACGGTTGCTCTTGACAGCCGCGGCGCGCTTTACGTTGCTGAGTTCGGCGAGGCTTGCACGCGAGGGCGGGTGGCATGAATGACCACACCGCTCACGCGCTGCGTTTTGATATCGACGCCGCAGTACACTGATGTAGTGGTATCGTTGTCGCTGGACAAACTGACTGTGTTGCGGCTGGTTTTCGCTGCTATCCGTTTGACGACATGGACGTCAGGTTCCACCTCCGCCACCACCACCATACCGGCACGCAGAAAAACCGATGGCACGCGCAAGGCGGTGACTACCACACCATCGCTTAACGTGGGCAACATACTGTCGCCACGGACCCGAAAGCGCTCAACCAGCTTGAGCATGCATCCTACCTGGTCGTAAAACGACCGCGTTTATTGAGCGGCGAGAACCGGACGAACCAGCGGCAGATTTGGCGCGTAAGGCGCGGTAACGGTTTCGGTCTCAATCGATTTGGTCGCCCAGAAAATGCTCGCCATCTGGTTGACCAGATCAACAAGCTCGGTGCCGTTGGACACTTCAACGTCCTGCTTACAGGCGGACGCCTTTAGCATGATGCTGTGGACGAGCGAATGAATCTCCGGGAACTGCTCGATCTGCGGTGCTTTAATGTAGTCACCCCAAATCACGACCACTGCCGACTTGACCTCAGCAGCGTGTTGTTCTTTTTGCTCGACCAGACGCGAGAGCTGTGCGCGGGCTTTTAGCGAGGTATCACCTGAGCCTTCCAACTCCGCGATTTGACCAAGAAAACGGGCAACCGAGTGCGCTGCAATCTGAGCGGTTGCGGGATCATAGATTCCGCAAGGTACATCGCAATGCGCGTGCGCGACGCGCAGGTTTCTTTCATTTGTAAACATCTGATTAGCCTTCTATAAACCAGTTGATCGATCAGTTAATCACGTGCGCAGGTATCCCAGTGTGCTGCGACGCGCTAGAGTCAGAATCGACGGTAAGATCAGCACCGATATCACAGTCAGTAGAACCGATGGTAAAAACATGGCATTACTTCTACCAGCCAATGTGTGATGGGCCAAATCTGGCAATGCAAGCGAGAGCAGTGACTCTCGTAAACGGGATGATCTTGCAGCAAATTCCATCACAGATAACTGGTTTAAGCGCTTGAAACGGTAGCTGAGCAAAACACATCAAACCCAATGTAATCATAATGTAAGTGTTAGCCATTAGCATTAATTAAATATTCTCGTCGTCTGCCGCCAACGCCATCGGCTTTGGACGTGAACTTACGATTGCCGGCAGCGTTGGCATCATGTACCTTGCGCGGCGTTGATTCAGTCAGGGGCTCAAGATGGCTCAATATGTTTACAGCATGCATCGCGTGGGCAAGGTTGTTCCACCCAAGCGGGAGATACTAAAAGACATTTCCCTGTCGTTTTTTCCCGGTGCCAAGATCGGTGTGCTGGGGCTAAACGGCGCGGGTAAATCGACCCTGCTGCGGATTATGGCGGGTGTCGATACCGAGATCGAAGGCGAAGCGCGGCCAATGCCCGGGATCAACGTCGGCTACCTTCCGCAGGAGCCCGAGCTCGATCCGGAAAAAACCGTTCGCGAAGTGGTTGAGGAGGCCGTTGACGAGATCAAGTCCGCGCAGGCGCGACTCGATGAAGTGTACGCCGCCTACGCCGAGCCCGATGCCGACTTTGACGCGCTCGCGGCCGAGCAAGCCAAGCTGGAAGCGATTTTGCAGGCCAGCGACGGCCACAATCTGGAACGGCAGCTCGACGTTGCTGCCGACGCTCTGCGACTCCCGGAATGGGATGCCAAGGTGGCTGTGCTTTCCGGCGGTGAAAAGCGTCGTGTCGCACTGTGTCGACTGCTCTTGTCATCGCCGGATATGTTGTTACTCGACGAGCCGACCAACCATCTCGACGCCGACTCGGTCGCGTGGCTCGAGCAGTTCCTGCATCAGTTTCCGGGCACTGTTGTTGCGATCACCCACGACCGCTACTTTCTCGACAACGTTGCGGGGTGGATTTTGGAACTCGACCGCGGCCACGGCATACCGTACGAGGGCAACTACTCCGGTTGGCTTGAAACCAAAGCCGCGCGACTGGAGCAGGAAGCCAAGCAGGAATCCGCGCACGCAAAAACCATGAAAGCTGAGCTCGAATGGGTCCGCAAAGGCGCTAAAGCGCGGCAGTCAAAATCGAAAGCGCGCCTGCAACGTTTCGCCGAACTGCAGTCGCAGGAGTTTCAAAAACGCAGCGAAACCAACGAGATTTACATCCCTCCGGGTGAGCGCCTTGGCGACAAGGTCATCGAGTTCAACAACGTCAGTAAAGGATTTGGCGATCGCGTTCTGATCGACGATCTGTCTTTCATTATGCCAGCGGGCTCGATAGTGGGCGTGATCGGTGGCAACGGAGCGGGCAAATCCACGCTCTTGCGGATGATAATGGGCACGGAAAAGCCGGACAGCGGCACGATAGATGTCGGTGAAACCGTGCAAATCGCGTGGGTTGACCAAAGCCGTGAGAATCTGGACGGCGGCAAAACCGTGTTCGAACAAGTCTCGGATGGCTCGGACATCATCCGGATTGGGAATTACGAAGTACCTTCGCGCAACTATTGTGGCCGCTTCAATTTCAAGGGCGCTGACCAACAAAAATTTGTGAAGGACCTATCCGGCGGAGAGCGCGGGCGATTGCACCTCGCCTTAACCTTGAAACAAGGTGCGAATGTGCTGCTTCTCGACGAACCGTCAAACGACCTCGACGTTGAAACACTGCGCGCGCTTGAAGAGGCGCTGTTGGATTTTCCCGGCGCTGCGATTGTAATCTCACACGATCGCTGGTTTCTTGATCGTGTTGCGACGCATATTCTCGCGTATGAAGACGAATCCAATGTCGTTTTTTACGAGGGCAACTACACCGAGTACGAAGCCGATAGAAAGGCGCGTCTTGGTGAAGATGCAGCGCAGCCCAAGCGGGTGCGATACAAAAGTCTGGCCTAACACGCTAGCCGCATCGCTATGTTCGCATCAGAAATGCCCGTAAAGTGCTTATTTACTCACAGCGTAGAGTCGGCAGTTTTGGGTATCGTTTCCGTACGCCCGCTGCCTCGATGACGCTTTTACGCAATTCATTCTACCGATATGGATAGAGAACCAGCACGTCCGCGCCGTCAAAACCGTCGTGGTTCCCGCCGTAAGGAAATCGATCATTCGGTTCCCTCGCCGTGCGTGAAAGTGTGCATGTTTAAGGGCACGCCGTTCTGCGACGGCTGCTTTCGCACGCTGGACGAAATTCGAGAATGGATGATCATGTCGCGCGAAGAAAAATTAGCGGTTCTGGATCGCATAGAACAGCGTAAAAACGGGGACGGACCTTCGCATTAAATCTTGAGATTTGTCAGCCGCAGCGATCAACGCTTGATCGAAGGCTTCCCTTGATTCGACAAGTCAGCAATCGACACTCAACTTAGCGTCTCGAGCCGGGCTAATCGACCAATGTCGGATAGAAGGCGTTAATAATCCAAAAAAAGCGCGTTAATCCCATCGATAGCCGTAGCGCTCGTCAAGTCGCTTCAGCTCATCGGCGAACGTGTTGTGCAGAATTTCCCGATATCGTTCGGGGATCGTTTCAGCGTGGGTAGGATTGATTCTTTTTTGAGCGTTTTGAACGTACATGGGATCGTACTCAACACCTAAAAATTCGTAGATGTCTCTTAGTAATTGCACGGGATCATTTGAGACATCATCAAACCGCCGGACTAATACATGACCCTCGGGTAAACGCGAGGACCATGCATCGATCGAATGGGTGTAGTTGCCACACCTGACTTGATAATGATGCAACAGAAATTTTTCAACTTCGGCAGGATCCACCTCATCGGTTGATGACAACTTGGTGCGTTTAACCAAATCTTTTTTCGCGTGAGACCAGCCGCGTTGTATAGGATCCCGTACCATAATAATCACTTTTATATCAGGCTTAAGATTGATCACTTCGTCAATGATTTCTTCTCTCATCGCCGCGTAGCTTGCCGTCGCCTCACCACGCACGAGTGGTCGGTACGATTTTCCATAGGTTTTTTTGCAAAACCGCCACTTATTGAAATATTGAATCGGACTATCGCGAAAGTTGCTTAAATACCAGCCAAGATCGGTCGACTTAAAGTGCCGGTCGTGGGGCAGTTGAAGCATATTGAAGTAGTAAATTTCTTTTCTTCGACTCAGAAAAATTTGCGGGTGTGTGACAAGGTTTTTGTATAACCACGTAGTACCCGTGCGCTGTGGACCCGCAATAAAAAAATCAGGAAACCGCTCCAGACTAATATTGTCACGTTTAGTCGTGACGTATTTCAGTCCATGATTTTTTGCAAGGCGGGCAGGCATATTCAGTTTAACTCGATGGTTGGTTCGGGGGCTTGTGGTTATGTGCCAAACGGTCTGCTGATAACTTAGCGAAACAAGAAAATTTGTCCGTGATGACAATCACAAGGTATTCCCGCATCGCAATGCAGGAATGCCAGTTTAGTTGTTAGCTGCCCGCCGGCTGAATTTCAAGTAATTCTACTTCGAATATCAGCGTTTCACCCGGTCCAATAGTTGGCCTCGCGCCCTGTTCGCCGTAAGCGAGTTCGGAGGGAATCACGAAGCGGTATTTGCTGCCGACGCTCATCAGTTGAACGCCTTCGGTCCAGCCCGGGATCACGCGGTTAAGAGGGAAGGTCGCCGGTTGGCCGCGGTCAACAGAACTGTCGAACACCGTGCCATCGACAAGCATACCGTGGTAGTGAACGACCACTGTGTCAGTCGCAGCAGGTTTCGCGCCGTCGACTGCAGTGATTACTTCGTATTGAAGGCCACTCTCGGTGACTTCGACTTCCTTGCGCAAGGCGTTGTCCTGCAGGTACTCAAGACCTGCAGCGCGCGCAGCAGCCGCTTTTTCCTGTGTTTGTTGCTGAGAGTAGGTTTGCATCCAGGCATTCGCCTCCTCGACACCAACCAGCGTCTCGCCGCCACCATGCTGAGCCTTAAGTGCCTCGAACAAAAGCTCGTAGTTCAATTCCGGATAGTTGTTTTTCAGGTTCTGCCCGATTAGAACACCTAGGTTGTAACTGAGTTTATCTTGAGGGTTGCCCAAGGGGTCATCTTCTGCAAGAGCAAGTCCAGCAGAAACGACAAGCAGAACGCTTGCAGCGATGATTCGTTTGATCATGTTAATTCCTTCAGTGATTGGAGAAATGCCGGTTTTAGAGGCGGCGAATGCAACCGGGAAAACTACACAGCATTTCAAAGATTAAATTGGCCGCTAACAGCGCGGTATTCCCGCTCGTGTCATAAGGCGGCGAAACTTCGACCAGATCAGATCCGACAAGGTTCAAGCCAAAACAGCCGCGAATGATTTCAATGCCCTGATGAGAGCTTAGACCACCGGGCTCGGGCGTGCCCGTGCCGGGCGCGACCGATGGATCGAGCCCGTCAATGTCGAAACTAAGATACGTAGGGGTATCGGGACCAATTCGCTCTCGCACCTGCTCCATCAGCGGGGCCAGAGACTTGTACCAGCACTCCTCAGCCTGTACCACCTGCACACCGTGGTCGCGCGCCCAGTCGAAGTCCTCGGCAGCGTAACCTGTAGTGCGCAACCCGATCTGCGTCATTTTGTTTGTATCGACCAGTTCTTCTTCAATCGCGCGTCGAAAAATCGTGCCGTGCGCGATATCCTCGCCGAACATGGCATCGTTGATATCGGCGTGCGCATCGACGTGAACCAGCGCTACTTTCCCGTGTTTTTTGCGCATTGCGCGCAGGATCGGCAAGGCGATCGTGTGGTCACCACCCATGGTTACCGGCTTGGCGTTTTGCGCGAGCACCGCGTCGTAGTACTTTTCAATTATGTCGACCGATTTGGTTAGATCGTAGGGATTAATCGGAACATCGCCGATATCGGCACACTGAAAACTCTCGAACGGTGCAGCCTGCGTATACATTCCGTAGGGTCGCACCATCACCGACTCTGTTCGAATCTGGCGAGGGCCGAAACGTGTGCCCGCGCGATTGCTGGTGCCGATATCGAGCGGCACTCCGATCAGGGCAATATCCAGCCCCGCCGCAGTTTCCTGCGTCGGCAAGCGAAAAAGCGATGCGTGTCCGCTGAAACGCGCAAGGTCGTTTCCACCCAGTGGTTGGTTGTATTTCATCATGCTCCGACTGCCTGAAAGTCTGCCTTCCACGTTTCATACTGCGCGACGATGCGATCGATCTCGCTTTGTTCGTAGTCGCGCAAACCGCTCATCAACATGCTTTTTTCTCCACGGCCAATAATCTCGCCGTGTGCGCGGATTGAGAATCTCAGCTGCGCTTCGCCTTTTTTACCTTCGACGTTCAGTGATGATTCGGCAAACTCGAGAACGGGAGTGGTCGCGGGAAAGTCCTGCAACTCAATCATCATACTTTTGTAAATAACCAGAGGGCGATCCGGATTGATCATCACATTGTTGTCGCGCATTAACTTAACCAGGATATGCGGGAACGTTTGCCCTGAAAATTGCACGTACTGCTCGGTCAGCGACTGGACAAACCCCGCATCGCGACAAGGCTTGCCGGTTGCAACAACGTCGAGATACGTCTTGCCATTAACATCTGCCAGAGTAAATGCGTCTCCAATTTCCGACGGTACGACAAGCTCGTCGTTTTCGTCCACCATGCCGGAAAAACTGAACTGCATCGACTCGCGAACACCATAGCGATGCAAAAAAACCGCGAACAGGAGATCTCCAGGCACGCAGAAACGCTTCGCATCTACGTTGTGAATCGGATTGAAATCGCCGGCCACTTGCTTGGCAAAGTTGCTGCTCTGCTCGCGACTGAATCGCAAGGTCTCTCCGTCGAGCGAAAAAAAATCCTGCAATTTCATACTACGGCTCCGGCGCTTCCCGTGTGAACACCCATTCCGTATCGCTGCTCATGTCTTTATTAAACTTGTAGCCAGCGCCAGTGAATCGCTTGATCTGAGACACTTTAGTTGCGCGTTTTTTAATTATCCAGGCACCCATCATGCCGCGCGCTTTTTTCGCGAAAAAACCGATCATTTTGTAGTCGTCACCTTTCTTGTCTTTGAATACCGGCGTGATGATGTTGCCGCTCAGCGTTTTTTGATCCACCGATTTAAAGTACTCATTTGAGGCGAGGTTAATCAGAGAGTCAGTGCCGACTGATTTCATCTGCGCGTTTAACGATTCCGCAATGGTGCTGCCCCAGAATTTGTACAAATTCGGCTTGCGTTTGATTTTTAACCGCGTGCCCATTTCGAGTCGGTACGGCTGCATCAGATCAAGTGGACGCAACACGCCGTAGAGTCCGGACAAAATGCGCAAATGATCCTGCGCCCACTCGAGGTCGCGTTCACTCATTTGATCGGCTTGCAAGCCCTGGTACGTGTCTCCGGTAAACGCCAATACCGCCTGCTTTGCATTGTCTTGCGTAAACGGGGTGGTCCAATCGTGGTAGCGCGTGCGGTTGAGTTCGGCGAGCGAATCGCTGATATTCATCAGATTGGCGAGCCCCCGTCTGGATTTTTTTCGCAATGTTCCTATCAGGTCGGCGCTCTGCTCAAGAAAGTCGGGCTGCGTGAAGTGTTTCGTCGTCGCGGGCGTTTCAAAGTCGAGAGATTTTGCCGGTGAAATAACTACTAGCATGGGTCTGCTGCAACAAGAGTCAAAGTTGTTGAATTATACGGCAAATAGACCCGAGGCGTTTAGTCACCCGAACCACTTGGGCAGCAGAATCAGCACCCAGGTGACGCCGACCAGCAGCAGTGCCAACATCACCGCGGCAGACCCTTGATCCTTCGCGCGGCCTGCGAGTTCGTGGCGGTCCGTACCGACCCTGTCGACAACATTTTCCAGAGCGCTGTTGAGAATTTCAGCGATCAAAACGATAAACAGACTTCCGATTAGAAGCGCACGCTCAACTGCCGTTTCGCCGAGCCAGAGCGCGCAAGGCACGAGCAATACGCAGAATGCCAGCTCTTGACGAAAAGCGGCCTCGTTAGCGAAGGCCGAACGCAATCCCTGAATGGAAAAGCGGGTCGCGTTAATGACGCGCGCGATACCGGTGTTGGTGTATAGCTTTTCTGATGACATAAGCGTTGTTTAAATCGAGCGAGTCGCGATGGTTGCACCGCATTCGACCGCTGTAAAGCCTGTATGGCAGTATGCGCTTGACTCGGAATGGTTTTGACCCCATCTTGTTTGCGATGAGTATTGTGGAAACCCGCTTTTCGATTGGCGATGTCGTGCGCCACCGCGTTTACCCGTTTCGCGGGGTGATCTTTGATATCGACTCCGAATTTAACAACACCGAGGAGTGGTGGCTGTCGATTCCCGAAAACGTGCGACCACGCAAGGATCAACCGTACTACCACCTTCTCGCAGAAAATGAAGAGTCAACGTACGTCGCTTACGTATCCGAACAGAATCTACTGCCGGACAACTCCGGTGAGCCGGTCGACCATCCCGAAATCGATATGTTTTTCGGCGAATTTCAGGGTGATCGTTACCAACCGCAGCCAGCATTTCGCCATTAGCGACATTCAGTAGCGCGAACGCGGATCGTTGAGCGCTATGCTCGATCTGCGATCAGGCTGATCATTTCAAACATAACCGCCATTGCGACCATCGAGGTAATTTTGTTTCGGCTGTCCTTGGTTGGCATCAAGCACACCACATCGCCGCCAATGACATTAAAACCGCGCACACTCTGCAGCAACGCAATCGCCTGGTCGACCATAAATCCATTGCAACCTGGCTCGATATTGGAAACACCGGGTGCAACCGTCGGATCCAGGCAGTCGAGATCGAATGTGATGTAAACCGGCCGATCGCCGATGCGCTCGCGAATAATATCGATACTCGCGGCCTCGCCGATTTCCTTGTAGCGTTCCATCGTGATCACTTCGTAACCGTGCTCGTAACTGGGTGTTAACCAGTCGAGGGTGCGCGCGTTGCCGCGAATTCCGATCTGCACGCTGTGATGCGCATCGACATGACCATTTTGCACCAGGTACGAAGCCCAATGCGCAGCGGATTTTTTAGCGCCGAGAAAATGCTTCATGTTGCTAAAGCAATCGGTGTGCGCATCGAGATGCAAAAGACACGCTTTCTCGCCCTTAGTCAGCGTCGAATTCGCACCCCCGAGCGCCTGCAAAATTCCGCCTGTAATCGAGTGATCTCCGCCGATGGAAACCGGCCTTGCACCGGCTGCGTCGACGCGCTTATAAAACTCGGTGATATGTTCAATCGATTTCTCGTTGTCGTTCGCATGCGTCAGAGGCACATCGCCAAGATCGTTAATCCGGCATTTACTCCACGGGTCCAGCTCGAATTTCATGTGCACGCGCCGCCCGTTGGCGGAGACATCGCGCACCGCACGTGGACCTAAATGCTGATCGCGCTCCGTCGTGCCATTACCCGTGCTGTGCGGAACCCCGATCAGTGCAATATCGCAATCGCCAGGGTCAGGATTGTGCGGTGCCCGAAACAGGGTCGGTATTCCGTACCAATACAGTGCGTTCATGAACGCGTCGTGGTTTTTGTTGTAATCGTGGTCGCTCATCAATACCTCCGATTTATCGAATTTAGCTCGCGCTGCGCGCACAAGCGCTGAAAGTAACTCACTGACCTACTGAAGAACCTTGGGCATAGTCTCCATAAACTTTTCCTTCTGCCCCAGCACACACACCGCGAGAGACAGCAGGCACATGAGAAAAAAACCGGCGATCAGCGGGATAACCGTGCCATCGTAGAGTTGCCCTATCGCACCGCCGAGAATCAATGAAGCTAGCGTCATTATCGACCCAATCACGGCCGTTGCCATGCCGGCGATATGACCCAAGGGCTCCATCGCCAGCGAGTTAAGATTGCCAAACAAAACACCGACAGGAAAAAATCCCAGCATCAGCAACAGCATAAAAACAACAAACGGTGGATGGCCGGAAAACGCGAGCGATACGACCATAAACACCGTGCAAACCGAACACAAAAAATACAAGGCCCAACGTGTCAGCGTAACCATGCCAAATCGCATAACCAATTTGGAATTGATAAACGACGCGAACCCTAGCGAAGCCGCCAGAGCTGCGAAATACAAGGCGAAGCGGTCGCCGGTTTGATACTGCTCCTGAATAATTTGCTGCGCCGAGGTGAGATAGCCGACAAAGGCGCCAAACACAAAACACGCCGCAATTGTATAAACCATCGCGGTGCGACTGCCGCATACCTCTTTCAGAGCCCAAATCAGTTGCTTCGCAGAAAATTCGCTGCGCTTTTCCGGCACGAGTGTTTCCGGCTGACGCAGCGAGAACCACACCTGCGCGATCACCGCCAGCACAAACATGCCGTAAAAAATCGCGCGCCAATCGGCAAGATATAAAATACCCTGCCCCAGCGCAGGAGCGACCATGGGGACCAAAATGAACACGGCCATAATCAGCGACATAATTTGTGCCATCGCGTTGCCCGAATAGCAGTCACGGATCATCGCCACAATTACGTTGCGTGGCGCTGCAGCACCCACGCCCTGCAAAAATCGTCCGATTAACATCCACACAAAACTCTGCGCGAGTGCGCTGATCAAACAACCGACTATGAACACAACAATCCCGAACAAGACGATCGGTTTACGCCCGGTGCTGTCTGAAATGGGCCCAAACAACAGCTGGCCCAATGCCATCCCGAAGAACAACATCCCGAGCACGAGCTGCCGATCGTTTTCGCGCGCGACGCCAAGATCACCTCCAATTGTCGCCAACGCGGGCAACATGATGTCGATTGACAAGGCAACAAACGAAATCATCAGCGCCATCAGCGTGACAAACTCGCCTCTTGGGAGGGGTTGTTTGGGCGTTGTGATCAAAATTTGGTGAAGGAAGCGTGTGGTAAAATCTGTCGACCGCGCGATTGTACGCGGCTCAAGGAAAGGTGCAATTATGCGGATCGACGCAATCGGCAAGCTGCCCAAGATTGATGGGTACCAGCGGCGGTCGCGCGCGAAAATAACCGGCCGACTCGATCGACTCGCCGCGAACCTGTGCAATCAATGCAGCGGCAATCAATCCGCAATCTCGCCCCTGGCAAGGCCCCATTCCGCAGCGAGTAAACGCCTTGACCTGATTGACCCCTGGACATCCAAGTCTGGCGGCCGCGCGAATCTCGCCTGCAGTCACTGATTCGCAGCGACACACGATTGTGGCGTCGTCCAGATTACTGACGTCAATTGGTGACTGGTATAGGGCATCGTGAAACGACTGCATACCGACCCGTTTGCTTAAGGATTCTTGTACGCGTGATAAGCGAGACGAATGTTCGCCAGTACTTATCGCGCCAATCAGCCCGGCAACTGCGAGCGTGCAAAGCTCTCCCTGTAGCTCGGCCACCCGCGCGTCGACAATGCCGGCGGCCGCTCCCGCAACAAAGGCACCGGACTGCACGTTGCGACAATACGAATCAAGAATTGGGTGCCAACATTGTTGACTCGCACTCCATGCAAGTTCGCAGCCCGCCACCTGTGCCATTCGTGTATCGGGTACCAGCCCGTTATCAAGAACAAGACTCCTCGCCTCAATCGATTGCCGTTGTCCTGCATGCGTAAAGGCGATCGCTTGGCACGACGCATCACCTGACGCTTGCAATTCCGAGACCCCGGCATAAACGCTGACACCGCTGCTCCGAACCTCGTCCACCATTGCGTTTTGTGCATCCAGGTAATCCTTTTCCGGTGACGATCTCGCTTGCTCGATGATCGCATCAAGCCGATTGGTAGGACGCGTGTCGAGCAGCGCTCTGACGTCTGCGCCCGCGCGCAAATACGATAAGGCGTTTGCAAAAAGCGTTGGTCCGCTCCCCGCGAGCACGATGCCCTCGCCACCCGTGGGAATCGATGGTTTCGCGACGGCCGCTTCAACACCCGGCAGGTGCCATCCCAAAAACGGCACTTCGCGTGCGTACGCACCATTGGCGATGATCAGATGATCGGCGTGAATATCGCGCGAACGATCGGCATGAAGAATGCCAATCGTAAAGCCGCCATCAGCGTTTGCTTCGATATTCCACACCGCCGCGTGTTCCAGAATATCGGTGCGCTCAGCGCCCAATTGGTCACCATCAATTCGGTCTTGATCGATCAGCGCGCAGTCGATCACACAGCGCACAGCCTCCTTCGCCGCACCCGCCCCAGCAGGGCCAGCGCCGATAATGACAAGCGGGAATTGCGAGCGCATCACCGGGCTCTCCGCGCAGTGCGTTCAGGACAGATCCGCATCGAAACGCTCCGATCCAAAGTGCGCGATCAACGGGTGTTCTGCAGCCCCCCGAACCCAGTCACAGATGACGCCGGCGTGCGCGGCGGCCAACGATACGCCGCTGTGCGTGCTGATTGCGAACGCACTAGGGCAGTCTCGCGAGCGCTGGTAAATCGGGCAGCCATCGGGCGTCATCACGCGCAGCGCGCCCCACGCGCGCAGCAGTTGCGTAGCATGCAAATGCGGGAACATGGTCACCGCGCGTTTGGCAATGCCCGCAATCACCTGGCCGCGGGTTCCGTCATCAAGGTCAACTGCTTCGTGCGAGTCACCGATCTGCACGCCGCCCTCGCGGGTTTGACGCACGTGCAGCGTGGGGTAATGCAAAAAAGCAGGCAGTTTTTCGCTCACCAGAATCTGCCCGCGTAACGCCGAGATAGGGATACGCATGTCCAGCATCGCGCCAAGTCGCTGATTGTCTAGGCCGGCTGCTAATACGATTTTGTTCGCAGAAAATTCGCCCGATGCACACGAAACCACAAATTCACCTCGATCAAAACTGATCGTTTCGGTGCGACAGTTCGCGTGGTAGCGGACGCCGTTTTGATCCATGCACTGATGCATCGCGCGCAACAAATAAAGTGGATTGACGTGGCCATCCTGCGGAGAAAAACTCGCACCGATCACATCATTGCCGATCTGCGGAATGCGCCTTTTTAGCGCGGCGTGTTCGAGCATCTCGTATTCGAACGCACCGTCTGTATGCGCGGACACGCGTTCCATTTCATCGCTGCGCGCATCCCATTCTTCTTCGCTTATACAGAACTCCATTCCGCCGGGACGTTCGTAGCCGGTGTCGACGCCGCTTGCGCCTTGCAAACCCGTGTTAAATTCCTGCCACTGATCGGCCGCATACCCCGACCACCTGGCATAAGCCGCGTTGTCCGCGCCTTTGCCCTGCACCCAGACAAGACCGAAGTTGCCGCGCGACGCCCGCAAAGCGCGGTCGCCCTCATCGAGTACCGCGACGCGTTCGTTCGACTGGCTGAGGCCATAGGCAACTGCCGCGCCGACGAGACCGCCGCCGATGATCAGGTAGTCGTAATCGTGATTCAGGAGCGGCATGTGTCGGTCACAGGTGAATCGTTAAACAAACTCCGAATTACCTTAACCGGTTTACAACATCAGTAACAGTTTATGGGGCCGCCGGCCTGACCATTCGGTATTTTGAGAACCTTCGTCTCGCAACGCATTGGCGTGATTCAGACGTCAATTATCAACACCTGCAGCACTCGCTCTTTTGTCAGCAACGTCTTCTTGCGACAGCTCCCGAAAATCATCGCGGTAATCCTGCATTTCGGAAATTGCTCGCCGACGTTGCAGCGAGGTTAGCAAACTGTCTACCTCGAGCAGCGCATCAATCCACTCAGCGCGGGACCGCTCGATTGTGGCGAGTTCCTGGTCAGTGGAAAAACGACGATGAATAAAGCGGTCGCGGATGTACTGCGCGATTTCGGTCTCGGTCGGGTCTGCGCGCATCAGTTGCATAAACTGTTTGTGCCGCTGGCGACGAACCTCAAGCCAGTAATCTGATCGGTCCGGCCATGCGTCGCTGATCTCGCGGATACGCGCTTTTTGTGAGTCGTTGAATTCACCAAACCAGCCCTCGAGCTGATCGAGAAACCCCTCAAAGCGCGCCTCGGCGGATTCGTCCGGGGAACGCTCCAGCTCTTTCGCGCGCTCGTCGATTTGTTCCTGAAACTCGGCATCGAATTGCTCGAGCTGCGATTCTCCAACCGTCACCAGAAAGGCGCTGGCGGGCTGCGCAACCTGCTCAACCAATCGCAGCCGCGCGTCATTGATGTCAATGAAAAATGCCTGCAGCTCAGATCGTTCCAGTCCATCGCTCAGATCAACGCTGAGGCGCTCCAGGGCGTCGGCATAGCCCGGCAGCTCGCGGGTTCGGTGCCATTGAAAAAACTCGTCCAACGCTTGCCCGAGCGACTCCTCCTGATCATTGTTGAGGGAAAAATAATCGTCGATCTGACTCTCGATAAACCACGAGGCGTTGTTGTAAATGAGCGACGTGGAGCTGCACGCTGCCAGCAGCAGCGCGCCGAAAACAAGCAGTTGTATGCGGATAACAATCACCGGTGGAATGCTACTGCAAGGGACTATTGAACCACGTTACGAAAACGCCAAGCGCTCGGATCAAATCTGAGCCGATGCCCGCTAAATTACTTATACGTAACGTTATTGACGTATACGTCACTAAGCTCTAAATTCGCCGTCGATGAGTGATAACAACGACAAGCTTTACGGCGCTGTTGAGCTGGCGCGGGATCTCGGCATTACGCCGCGCGCGCTGCGTTTCTACGAAACCAAGGGGCTTATCACGCCACAGCGTTCGGGCAAGTGGCGTATCTACACGCATCGTGACCGCGCCCGCGTGCAAATCGTTATGCGAGGCAAACGCCTCGGTTTCAGTCTTGCCGAGATTCGCGAATATCTGGAGCTCTACGACGCAGACCCCACGCAAACCGATCAGCTGCAAAACCTGTACGCGCGCGTGGCAGACCGGATTGAAGATCTCGAACGACAGCGCGAGGCGCTTGAGTTCACACTCGACGAGCTGCGCTCGATTCAGGGACAGACGCTTAACGCACTGACTGAACGCGGCGCCGAGGCGCCGTCCGGTATCAGCGAACAATACGGTGAAGTCGACCCGACGCCAGGCATCGACGCGCCAAAACGACATTCCAACTAGCAGGCTCTTTACCATTGCCTTAACGGAGAACTATCCGATGACTAACGCGGTAATCGCGGGATACGCCCGCACGCCATTCCACTTCGCGCACAAGGGCGCGCTCGCCAAGGTTCGGCCAGACACACTGGCGGCGACGGCGGTGTCCGCGCTGATCGAGCGCAGCGGTGTCGCGCCAGAGGACATCGAAGACCTGATCATGGGCTGCGCATTTCCGGAGGGCGAGCAGGGTTTCAACGTGGCGCGCATCGTCGGCTTTATGAGCGACCTTCCGATTTCCGTCGCGGGCACGACGGTTAACCGTTTTTGCGGCTCGTCCATGCAGTCGATTCACATGGCCGCAGGCGCAATTGCCATCGGCGCGGGCGAGGCGTTTATCTGCGCCGGCGTTGAGTCGATGACACGCATCCCGATGGGCGGCTACAACCCCTTGCCAAATCCGGATTTGTACAAGGCCAATCCCGCGGTTTACATGGGCATGGGTGAGACGGCAGAGAACGTCGCGAATCGCTACAGCATAAGCCGTGACGAACAGGAAGCCTTTGCCGTCGAGAGCCAGCAGCGCGCTGCGGCGGCGATGAGCGCGGGCAATCTGGCGGACGAAATCACACCTGTCAGTGCCGGTGAAACCAGCGTCGATACCGACGGCTGCCCGCGACCCGACACCACCGCCGAGGGGCTCGCTGGCCTTAAACCCGCGTTCGCCGAGGGCGGCAGTGTCACCGCGGGCACCTCCTCCCCGCTGACCGACGGCGCGGCTGCCGTCATGGTGGTGAGCGAAGACTACGCCGAGCGCAAAGGCCTCACACCGCTGGCGCGGATCAAGTCGGTTGCGGTGGCAGGCTGCGAGCCCGATGTGATGGGGCTTGGCCCGATCCACGCCTCGCGCAAGGCGCTCGAACGTGCGGGGCTGTCATCCGCCGATCTCGACGTGGTCGAACTGAACGAAGCCTTCGCCTCGCAGGCACTGGCCAGCATTCGCGACCTCGACCTCGACCCGGCAAAGGTCAACGTCGACGGCGGCGCGATTGCGCTCGGCCACCCACTCGGCGCGACCGGCGCACGCATCACCGGTAAAGCGGCGTCGCTGCTGAAATGCAGCGGCGGCAGATACGCGCTGTCGAGCCAATGCATCGGCGGCGGTCAGGGCATCGCAACCGTACTCGAAGCGCTATGAGCGGCGAAATCAAAAAAGTAGCCGTAATCGGTGCGGGCGTGATGGGATCGGGCATCGCCGCACAGGTGGCGAACGCCGGAGTACCGGTGGTGTTGCTCGATATGCCAACCGAAAGCGGCGGCTCTCGCAGCGCGCTCGCCGAGGGCGCGGTCGCGCGCATGAAAAAAACCGAACCCGCGCCGCTGATGCACGCGCGCAACGCCCGGCTGATTTCCACCGGCAACCTCGAGGACGACTTCGAGCTAATCGCCGAGTGCGACTGGATCGTCGAGGTGGTGATCGAACGCGTCGACATCAAGCGCGATCTTTACGCGCGCCTCGAAACCATCCGCAAGCCGGGATCGGTTGTGTCGTCAAACACTTCGACAATTCCGCTGGCAAACCTGATCGAAGGATTACCCGAAAGCTTCCAGCGCGATTTTATGATCACGCACTTTTTTAACCCGCCGCGCTACATGCGCCTTCTCGAAGTGGTCGACGGCCCTCTAACGCGCCCCGAAGCGAGCGCGATGCTGCGCGACTTCTGCGACCGCGGCCTCGGCAAAGGCGTGGTGACCTGCAAAGACACCCCCGGATTTATCGGTAACCGCATCGGCGTTTACTGGATGCAGGCGGCGGTCTCCGAAGCGTTCGAGATGGGGGTGACGGTCGAGGAGGCAGACGCTCTGATCAGCCGCCCTGCCGGTATTCCGAAGACCGGTGTGTTTGGTCTGGCGGATCTGGTCGGTATCGATTTGATGCCACACATCCTCAAAAGTATGGACGCGACGCTTGGCGACGACGACCCCGCTCGCGAGTACTTCCACACTCCTGATCTGGTCGTGAAAATGATCGAGGACGGCTACACCGGCCGCAAGGGCAAGGGCGGTTTTTATCGACTTAATCGCGAGGGCGGCAAGAAAGTCAAAGAGGCGATTGACCTGCAAAGTGGCGAGTATCATCCGGTGCAAAAGCCCAGCCTCAAGGCGCTCGACGCGTCGCGCAGCGGTGGCTTGCGCGCCATGTTGAGCGGCGACGATTTGCATTCGCGCTACGCGTTCAATGTGCTTGGAAAAACGCTGGCCTACGCGGCCAGACTGGTGCCCGAGATCGCCGACGATATCCATGCCGTCGATACCGCGATGAAGCTCGGTTACGGCTGGAGTAAGGGGCCGTTCGAACTGATCGATGAGGTAGGCGCAAGCTGGCTGGCGCAGGCGCTGGCCGACGCCGGGCTTGAAGTGCCGGGACTGCTGAAAACCGCAGGCGAACGCAACTTCTACAAAAATGATTCGGGCAAGCTCGAATTCCTCGGCGTCGATGGCAGCTACGCGCCGGTCGTGCGTGCCGACGGCGTCGAGCTGCTGTCTGATATCAAACTCGCGGCGGGCAAACCGGTCAAACGCAATGGCTCGGCCAGCCTGTGGGATCTCGGCGACGGCGTGCTCGGGCTCGAATTTCACGGAAAGATGAACGCCATCGACCCGCAGGTGATGGCGATGATCAGCACTGCAATCGAGCTGTGCAAGACCGACTTCAATGCCCTGGTGATTCACAACGAGGGCGACAACTTCTCGGTTGGCGCCAACATCGGCCTCGCGCTTTTCGCGGCGAATACGGCAGCGTGGAGCCAGATCGAAGAGATGGTCAAGCTGGGACAGGACACCTATCGCGCGCTCAAATACGCGCCCTTCCCGGTTGTTGGCGCGCCCAGCGGCATGGCGCTCGGCGGTGGCTGCGAAGTGCTGTTGCACTGCGACGCACTGGTCGCACACGCCGAAACCTATATGGGCTTAGTTGAAGTCGGCGTTGGACTAATCCCAGGCTGGGGTGGCTGCACCGAAATGCTGGACCGATGGCAGAACAACCCGCGCGCACCGAAAGGCCCAATGCCCGCGGTCAGCAAGGTGTTCGAGACCATCAGCATGGCGGCGGTGGCCAAGTCGGCGGCGCAGGCCAAAGACTATCTGTTTCTGCGCCCCGACGACGAGATCGTGATGAACCGCGACCGCGTGCTGGCCTCGGCAAAAGCGCGAGCGCTCGCAATGGTAGAAGGCTACAAACCGCCGCAAAGCGAACCCACTCGTTTGCCCGGCGCGACCGCCAAAACCGCACTTGATATGGCGGTCGACGGCTTCGTCAAAGTCGGCAAGGCCACCCGGCACGATCAGGTCGTCGCCGATGCCCTCGCCACCGTGCTGACCGGCGGCGACAGCGACATGACCGACGAGATGAGCGAGGACGATGTGCTGGGCCTGGAGCGCAGCGCGTTTATGCAGCTGGTGCGCCATCCCGACACTCTCGCGCGCGTCGAGCATATGCTGGAAACCGGCAGACCGTTGCGCAATTGATCTGCTGCCGACGACTGCCAATCGACCACCGCCATTTGAAACTCACTCGCGCCGCAAGCGCGACGTAAACTGACAGAGGTTTTTGGGAAATGCCAACCTACACCGCCCCAATCAACGACATGAAGTTTGTGCTGCGCGAACTGATGCCGGAAAACCGCGAGCACGCGCTGCCCGGCGCTGAAGATTTTTCAGACGACGTGGTCGATGCCGTCCTCGAGGAAGCCGCCAAACTGAGTGAAGAAGTCCTCGCCCCGATCAATCAAAGCGGCGACGAGGAAGGCTGCAAATACAGCGACGGCGACGTTATCACGCCAGCCGGCTTTATCGACGCCTACAGGCAATTCGCCGAAGGTGGCTGGACCAGTCTCGGCGCCGACCCGGAATACGGCGGGCAGGGCATTCCGCACCGCATCGGCGTGCTGGCGCAGGAAATGTTCGGCAGTGCCAACCTCGCCTTCTCGATGTATCCGGGCCTGAGCCACGGGGCTTACGAAGCCTTGCACAAGTGGGGATCGGATGCGCTCAAGCAACGGTTTTTGCCAAAGCTGGTCGAGGGTGTGTGGAGCGGCACAATGTGCCTCACCGAACCGCACTGCGGGACTGACCTTGGTTTGATCCGCACCAAAGCCGAGCCGCTGGACGACGGCAGTTATGCAATCAGCGGCACTAAAATTTTTATATCCGCCGGCGAGCACGACCTGACCGACAACATTCTGCATCTGGTGCTTGCACGCATGCCCGACGCCCCCGCCGGCATCAAAGGGATCAGCCTTTTTCTGGTACCAAAATTCTTGCCCGACAATGCGGACGCGCCGGGCGATCGCAACGGTGCCGTGTGCGGCGCCATCGAAGCGAAAATGGGCATCAAGGCGTCTTCCACCTGCGTGATGAATTTCGATAACGCCGTCGGCTATTTGATCGGCGAACCGCATCGCGGTATGCGAGCCATGTTCACCATGATGAACGCGGCGCGCCTTGGCGTCGGCGGACAGGGGCTCTCCATTTGCGAAGCGTCGTATCAGGGCGCTGTGGCCTACGCGCGCGAGCGCGGTCAAGGTCGCGCCTTAAAAGGTCCGGCGTTTCCTGATAAATCCGCCGACCCGATTCTGGTGCATCCCGACGTGCGCAAAATGCTGTTGACCATGCGCGTCAACGCTGAAGGTGGTCGGGCCTTGATCGCTTGGACGGCGGCCGAACTCGACGTCGCCGAGCGCGATCCCGACCCGGCCCGGCGTCAGGCGGCAGACGATTTCGTCTCGCTGTTGACGCCGATTGTGAAAGCGTATTTGACCGATGTCGGCAGCGAAACCGCCAACGTCGGTGTGCAGGTGTTTGGCGGGCACGGTTACATTCGCGACCACGGAATGGAGCAGCTAATCCGCGATGCGCGCATCGCTCAAATTTACGAGGGTACCAACGGCGTTCAGGCAATGGATTTGGTTGGGCGCAAAATGCCGGCACACACCGGCCGCTACCTGCGCCGCTTTTTCCATCCGGTAGCTGATTACATTGAAGCGAGCTATGCCAAATCGGGCAGCGAACCGGGCACAAACCCGATGATGGACGCGTTGGCAAAAGTTTTTGGTCGGCTACAACAAGCGACCGGGGTAATCGCGCAGCGCGGACTGGCGAATCCGGATGAAGCCGGCGCTGCCGCGACCGACTACCTGCGACTGTTTGCGTTGACCGCACTGGCGTACCTTTGGTGCCGCGCGGTCGACGCTGCGCAAAAGGGCGGCACCTTGCCGCCCGAGTTTTACCGCGCCAAACTCAACACCGCACAGTTTTTTTTCGAACGCATCCTCCCGCAGAGCAGTTCATTGTTCGCCGCAATTATGGCGGGCGCGGGGTCTATTATGGCCTTTGATGACGAGGATTTTTAAACGAAGCAAATTTGAAATGTGAATACTCTGTTTTCGATTTGGTCACCCCAGTTCAAAGCTTTACACACTGATGTAACGAGGCGTTTGCGAACACAACTTAATACGCGGACCCATTTGTATTTCGGAGGTTATGGCTCTCAGTCCCCTGCAGTGGTGGATTGAAGACACTCACGAGAACCAGATCTTTGTCTTTTCCACCTCGTAGATAATGCTTGTCATTTTTATCGAGAACGTAAATATCACCCGGTTTAATCGAATACGTATTTCCTTCCATGTCTTCGACTTCACCTTCACCATCGATACAGTAGCAAGCCTCCAGGTGGTTGCGGTAATGCAGCAAGGACTCTGTGCCTGACTTAACAACCGTGTGACAAACCGTAAAACCCATCGAATCTGACTCAGTCAGCAGTCGATGACTGGTGCCATTTCCCCAGTTTACATATTTTTCTGTTTTTTCAACCTGAGTGAGGTTTCTGGTAAACATTTCGCGCCCCTGATAAAAAATTTATTAACACTCAATCGTATCCCGACATCCACTAAAATTCCCTATAACGCCAATATTCGCGGGTTTATCGAACTCACACAAATGATTTGAATTTACAAATTATGTAAATAAAATTTACATATGAATTTGCCGTCACTGAAAGCGCTTAGGGCATTTGAAGCCGCCGCTCGCTACTTGAGTTTTTCCCGTGCGGGCGACGAACTGCACGTGACCCACGCGGCCATTAGCCACCAAATCAGGTTGCTGGAAGATTGGTTTGGCGTACCGTTGTTTGAACGGCATGGGCGAAGTATCCGGCTGACAAAAGAAGGGATGACGTTGAGCCATCATGCGTCTAAGTCACTGAGCGAGTTGTCGTTTATTTGTGCCGGTCTGAAGGCCACTCACGCGAAGGAACAGATTCGTGTCGGGTGTATACCCTCAATTGCGAGCCGATGGCTGATCCCGAACCTTCCGAAGTTTATCGACGCGCATCCGCAGGTGGATCTGCAAATCTCTTACGCACAGGCTTACGAGATTCTTTCCTCGGACAGGTTTGATGTACTGATTACGCTTGGCGAAAACCGGCCCTCAGATATGTCCTGCGAGGAGCTTTTTTCCAGAGCCATCGCACCCGTTTGCAGTCCACACTATCTGAAGAACAGATCCTTACCCGACAATCCGCAAGCGATGGTGGCCGAAACACTGCTGCACGATGAGACCAAAACGGCCTGGGAAAGCTGGTTTGACAACGCCGGCGTTTCCCTTAAATCAGATCTGTCTGGCCCTATCTTTCAGGACTTCAATCTTTTGGTTACTGCGGCCATAGCCGGGCATGGAATTGCTTTATGCCCTGTTAACGTTTTTCGTGATGACATAACCAAAGGAGATTTAAAGATCTTGTTTGAAAGCGAAACGCTTTCCGACCATAGCTACTATCTTTACACCAGCTTGCAGCCAACCGCTTCTGTCGGGAGTTTCGCAAGCTGGTTCAAATCAATCGTCAAAAACGGAGACGACTTTTAAATCAGTTCAAACACCCCTGCGGTTTCAACACCCGCTTTGTCGATGCGGGGCTAGATTCCCAGTGCTTTTTCGGACGACGTGGTCGGTGACACAGCTCGCCGCCACAGTTGGGGCAGGTTCCTGATAACTTTTGCTCGGAACAATCCGCGCAAAACGTGCACTCAAATGTGCACACCATCGCATTGTGCGCATCGAGCGGCAGATCAACATCACAGCATTCACAGTTTGGTCGCATTTCTAACATTGCATTCTCCTCACTACACCAGATTATGAATTTTCGCGAAGGGATCCCAACTCGCATCCTCATGCCAATCGTATTCCGCCCACTTCGCGACTTCTTCAGCCTGCGGCTGACCAAGAATTCGTGCGATTAACGCCAGAGTCATATCGATTCCGGCTGAGACCCCAGACGACGTAAAGAACTTTCCATCCTCGACCCAGCGCGCCTGTTTCACCCAGTCAACGTTTTCGCCTTGCGAGGTAACCCACTCAAATGCGGCTTTGTTTGTCGTTGCACGAACTCCATCCAGAAGACCCGCTCTCGCCAACAGCGCACTACCGGTGCAAACCGAGGTGACGAAGTCAGCGTCACCCGCCTGAGATCGCAGCCATTGCAAAAAGACAGAATTCTCAACTTCAACGCGCGTACCGCGCCCGCCGGGTATCAGTAAAATCTCGTAGCGATCAGAATCGGAAAACGCGGCAGTAGCCACGGTGTTGGGACCCTGCGCGCTGGCAACCGGCCCCGTTTTTTCTGCCACCATATGCAACTCAAAATTTTCTGGTAACAGACCGAGCATTTCCAGCGGCCCAAACATATCGAGCAATTCGAACCCATCAAATACAACTGCGCCAACTTTGTACTGCTTATTCATGATCGATCTCTGCTATTGAATTTCGGATACTGGTGCGGAACCTTTTGCGATAATCGGTTGGCCCGACACCCAGGTGTCTTTTGAACAAGCGATACATCACGTCAACGGATTGAATTCCGCAATCGACACACACCGCCTTAAGCGTGTCGTCGGTCTCTTCGAGCAAGCGTCGCGCGTGTTCAAGGCGTGTTCTTTCGACAAAGCGCGCCGGCGTCATGCCCAGGGCGCGCGCGAACCGCCGTGCAAAATTGCGTTCGCTCATACTGCAACGTTCAGCGAGAACTGAAATTGACAAATTCTCGTGCGGGTTTTCTGCTACCCATTGCGTGAGCTTTCCGAACGGGGAGTTGACGGATTGATTGCTGATCAAGCGTGTAGAAAACTGCGCCTGACCGCCAGGCCGCATCATGTATACAACCAGCTGTTGCGCGACACTCAGCGCCGTGCTGCGACCTAAGTCGTCTTCAATCAGCGCGAGTGTTAAATCGATTCCGGCCGTGATTCCCGCCGATGTCCAGATGTGATCGTCGCGCACATAAATTGCGTTTTCATCAACATTCACATACGGGTAGTGCTCGGCCAGCTGGTCGGTTGATTCCCAGTGTGTTGTCGCGCGACGAGCGTTTAACAATCGAAGTTCCGCCAGCACAAATGCGCCGGTACAAATCGATACCGTGCGTCTCGCATTCGCCGATGCGCGCGCAACAAACGCCAGCAGGGTCGCATCGCGAACAACGTCATTGATATCGTATCCACCTGCGACAATCAGTGTATCAAGCGTGTTTAACTCGTCATCACTAATCGACGCAAAGTCTCGCTCTACGTGTAGGCCGACACCGCAGCTTGTAGATATTTTTCCGCATCGTGAAGCAACGATGTCGACGCGATACGCGCTACCACCGTGCGAATAATTTGCCTTCGCGAGCGCGGCGGCAGGCCCGGTTACATCGAGCGACTGGCACCCATCGTAAGCGACGATTAATACGCGACGAGTTTTTGAACCCGAATAATTCATGCGCAGAGTGTAACCACGCGCAAGAAGTGGCAAAAGGACAATGATCAGACGATTTCGGACAAGTTAGAAACGAAAGTGTGGATTGCCCTTCTACTCCTCGCTTCGCTCAAACACAGACTCGTTTTAACCGTGATCTTCGTGCGTTACTCGCTTTCGGAATAAATCGGAGCGAAAGCACAGGGTACGATGTCATTTCCGCGCAGGCGGGAATCCATAAAGATCGGTTGTCACTGGATCCCCGCCTTCGCGGGGATGACGAAATCAGGTCGCTCAGGGCAAACGATTCTATTCCTGTTCGTGCTGAGCTTGTCGAAGTACGACCACGGCAGGTACGGCCCTTCGACTGCTTGCTTTGCTCAAGCACAGATCCGCTTTATCCATGATCTTCGTGCGTTACTCGCTTTCGGAATAAACCAGAGCAAAGACACAATATCCAATGTCATTCCCGCGCAGGCGGGAATCCATAAAGATCGGTGGTCGCTGGATCCCCGCCTTCGCGGGGATGACGATGTCAGGTCGCTGAGGGCGAACGATTTGATTACCGTTCGTGCTGAGCTTGTCGAAGTACGAGCATGGCAGGTGCGACCCTTCGACTCCTCGCTGCGCGAGAACCTGGGCGATGGGCAATCGTGCGGGCGGCTAAATGGGCGCTTTGGGTTGCCGCTTCGGCCACGCTGGCTCTCCCGTGTTACAAAGTGTGTCGGGCATGTAACTTGTAAACACACACCGAGCTGCATTACTGTGATCACCGAAGGCTAAACAACTAATCGTATGGATATCACCGAGTCAGCCGTGCAGAACGGTTCGAAAGAAATCAGTTACAGCCACCGTCAATGGGGTATCGAAATGACGGCGGTGATTTGCATGTGCGCGATGGCAGTGGTGGTCGCGGCTCCTTACCTGCCGGTTGAAGTTCCACACCATCCGATTGCCGCCTTACTACTCGTTATCGCGTGGTTATTTTCATCGCTTAAAATTTCTATTGAGGACGGTTACCTGCGCTGGCGATTTGGGCCAGGGCTGATTCGTGGTCAGGTCGCTGTTAGCGACATTCGTCACGCGCAACGCGTTCGTTTACGCTGGCACCGGGGTTGGGGCATTCGTCGAACCCGCACCGGCTGGCTGTACAACGTCACGGGGCGAAAAGCGGTACTGATCAAATTGAAATCTGGCAAAAATTTCATTCTTGGTTGCGAGCAACCAGACGCGCTGGTTCGCGCGCTGCTGCAAAAATTTGCGGATAGCTGAGCCAATAAAACCGCCATAAAATTCGCGTTTTGTCTACTAACGGACGCATTCACACATATTTGCCCCTAACACTTGAATCCAGCTGTGCCAGAATCGGGGTATGGCGAGCGAACTGCGATCACCCAAAAAAGGCAGCGGTAGCACACTGCTGCTGGCTTGCGGGGCGCTTGCGCATGAGTTGATTGCCCTCAACAGAGCAAATCAATGGGAATGTTTCACCGTCGAATGCATTCCGGCCACTATCCACTGGTCGCCGGAAAAAATTCCCGACGCGGTACGCAACAAAATTCACTCCGCGCGCGAACGTTTCGAGAAAATCTATGTTCTGTTTGGCGATTGCGGCACCGCGGGTGAACTCGATAAAGTCCTTGAAGAGGAAAACGTCGAACGCATTCCCGGCCCGCATTGTTTTTCATTCCTGGCGGGAAACGATCATTTCGAGTCGATGTCAGAAGGCGACGGACTCAGCGCGTTTTATTTCACTGATTTTGTCGTCAAACACTTTGACAAATTTATTTGGGAAGGCTTGTGGCTGGACAGGCATCCCGAACTTTTGGAAATGTATTTCGGAAACTACACGAAGGCGATTTACACCGCGCAGGTGAAAGACGAAAAGCTCGAAGAAAAAGCGCGGCGGTGCGCGCAAAAAATGGGACTGGAATACGAATACAGATTTACCGGTTACGGGGATTTAGCTATACACTTGCACACGGTGTCCTCTTAGCATTCCCGCCAGAATTGCCACATGATTCAAACGATTGCCGTCGCCAACTATCGGTCGTTGCTTGACGTCAAAGTCCCGTTGGGACAATTGAACCTGATTACCGGTTATAACGGCAGCGGCAAATCCAACCTCTACCGCGCCCTGCGATTACTCGCTGCGTGCGCACGCGATGGCGTGGTCAACGCGCTGGCGAGCGAAGGGGGTTTGCAGTCAACGTTCTGGGCCGGGCCAGAAACATTATCGCGCGCGATGAAACGCGGTGATGTTCCCGTCGAAGGTGGACCCCGAAAAAAACCGGTGCGATTAAAACTCGGTTTTTCGACCGATGAATTCAGTTATCTGATCGAACTCGGATTACCCGAACCGTCAAGCTCTGCGTTTTCACTCGACCCGGAAATCAAACGCGAAGTTATCTGGACAGGCACGGTCTGCCGACCCGCGAGCACGTTGGTGGAGCGCAAAGGGCCTGTGGTCAGAATCCGAAACGGTCGCAAGTGGGAAGTCGCGTCCCAGCATATCAACACCTTCGACAGTATTTTCAGTGAGCTTTCCGACCCGACGACTGCGCCGGAGATCTTCACGTTGCGCGAGCAACTGCGCAGCTGGCGTTTTTACGATCATTTTCGATCCGACTCGCAGGCACCCGCACGGCAGCCGCAGTTGGGCACGCGCACACCCGTGCTCGATCACGACGGCCGCGATTTTGCCGCCGCTCTGCAAACCATCCGCGAGATCGGCGATTCGTCCGCTCTGGATCACGCGGTCGACGATGCTTTTCCTGGCGCGCGAGTGGGTATAAACGCGCAAGCCGGCGGCAACTTTGAAGTCGAGTTTTATCAACACGGCCTGCTGCGACCGTTAAAGGGAGCAGAATTGTCAGACGGCACCTTGCGATACTTGTTGTGGGTCGCCGCGCTGCTGACTCCGCGCCCACCTGCTTTGATGGTACTGAACGAACCCGAAACCAGCCTGCACCCGGATTTGCTACCGGCGTTTTCGCGGCTTATCGAGCAAGTGTCGCGGCACTCGCAGGTTTGGGTCGTGTCGCACGCCAGCCGTTTAATCAATGCGTTGCAGGAATCTGACAACTGCAACACAATTAAACTGCAAAAAGAAACCGGTCAAACAACGATTGACGGCCTCGACTTTTTAAGCGAACCGGCGTGGTCATGGTAACCAGCAAACACGAGGAAAAATCCGAGAGTCTATTCGTCTACGGAACCCTCGCGCCCGGCTGCCCGAATGAGCACATCATGAACGATATCGGCGGCGAATGGATGCCGGCGACGGTGCGCGGAAGTCTACGACAAGCGGGCTGGGGCGCGGAGATGGGTTTTCCGGGAATCGATCTCGATGATCGTGGCGAAGAAATTGCGGGCTACATCTTTACCTCGAACAATCTCGCAGACAATTGGAAAACACTCGATGATTTTGAAGGCGAGCAGTATTCACGCGTATTGACGACTGCGAGTCTTGACGGTGGAAAAATAATCGAAACGTGGATATACCAGCTACGCGGCGAATAACACTCTGTCAAACACGCGATATCGCTGGCCCGACAATGTAAAATACGCGGTTCTTTCATGCCGTCTTTTTTGATGTGAATTCTGTTGTTGATATCACGCTGCCGGTTTTCGGCATCGCACTGCTCGGTTACTTCGCGACGCGTTTGAAATTTTTTTCCGCCGAAGCCGGAACCGGCCTCGCGCGTTTTGTGTTTGACTTCGCCATTCCCGCGCTGTTGGTCCGTACGTTCGCGAATGCCGATTTGCCGTCCGCCCTGCCGATCAACTACCTGCTGTCGTACTATATTCCCGTCGCACTTTTTTATGTGCTCGGCATGCTACTCGCCGCAAAAGTGTACGGGCGTCCGCTGGCGGGACAGGCAATCACAGGATTCTCGTGCTGTTACGGCAACGGAATTTTGCTCGGCCTACCGCTGGTGTTGCTCACTTTTGGTGACGAAGCGTCGATTCCGTATTTTATTTTGCTATCGATGCATGCGTTAACGCTGTTCACGACTGTCACTGTGCTTTTGGAAGTCAGCCGCAATCGCGATGCAAACATTTTACGCAAAGTCGGTAACGTACTGCTCGGCTTGCTCAAAAACCCGATTCTGATCGGGATTGTGTGCGGTATTGCGCTCAATCGCCTGCATATCGAAATCCCTACATCGATTGACACAGCGCTGCGCTATTTTCAGAATGCGGTCGCCGCGTGCTCGCTTTTTGCACTTGGCGTGTCGATGACCCGCTATCGCATCGCCGGTCAGCTCACGCAATCGATTGTTGTCACTATCACCAAAAACCTGGGGCTACCGCTAATCGTGTATCTTAGCTGCAGCATGGTGTTTGGCATGTCGGCTCACTGGACGTTCGTCGCAGTTTTGCTTGCCGCGCAACCGACCGGGGTGAACGCGTACATTTTTGCCGAGCGATACAACACCGCGCAGGCGCTGACGACCACGACCGTTTTTATCTCGACCGCCTTATCGTTGATCACGCTGCCAACGCTTTTGTATTTACGCGAGTCAGGTGTTCTTTAGTGCACCGATCCACCGTATCGTCCGTAGTCCCAATTAGTTAGTCTGTGTCGAGAACACGTAAAGTCCCATCTATGTTTCGTTGGTTAGAAAATCTGGTAGACCCGCTTGAACCCGCCAAGGTCTCGCAACCCCCGGCGGAAACGGGCGAGTTCTTCCGCTTTTACCTTTGGCCGATGCGGCGATTGGTTCTTGTCACGCTGATTCTGGCGGGTATCGCCGCGTTCTCGGAAATCTATCTTTACGCGTTTCTGGGCGACATTGTCGATTGGCTCAGCGATGCCGAGCCGGATACATTTTTTGAGCAGTACTCGACGACGCTGATACTGATGACGATTGTCATCGGCGTGATCCGCCCGCTTTCCACAATCGCAACGCGTGCCGTGATCAACCTGTCGCTATCGCCTGGCTTAACCAATACCGTGCGTTGGCAAAACTACCGCTACGTGCTTCGTCAGAGCCTGAATTTTTTCCAGAACGACTTTGCCGGTCGCGTCGCGCAAAAAGTGATGCAAACCGGCGCCTCGTTGCGCGAAGCGGTCATCAGCGTAATCGACGGGATCTGGTTGTTGCTGATTTATCTGTTCGGAATTGTGTGGCTGTTTGCGGATATCGATGCACGGCTGCTGTGGCCGGTCGGTGTATGGGTGCTCGCCTACCTGATCGTTGTCTGGCGAATGGTACCGCCGGTGCGGGCAAAGTCTGCTGCTTTGTCGGAGGCAAACTCAACGTTTATCGGGCGCGTTGTTGACAGCTATACCAATATTCAATCGGTCAAACTGTTCGCACATGCAGAGCGCGAAGAAGAGTTCGTCGCCGAAAGCGTTGCGCGTCATACGCGCGCATTCCAGACATTAATGCGCGCGATAGTCGGCATGACGATCTCGCTGACTCTACTGAACACCGCATTGGTTATCGCCACCGCAGGTTTATCAATTTATCTGTGGCAACAGGGTGCGATTAGCGTCGGCGCGATTGCGATGGCGAACGCGCTGATTATTCGACTGAACCAAATGTCCGGATGGATTCTGCGCACGATTACCTCGCTGTTTGAAAATATCGGCACTGTGCAAAACGGCATCGATACCGTTGCCGAAGACAACCTTGTACAGGACAAGCCCGGTGCGGGCGAATTGGATGTGAAGAAAGGTGACGTTATTTTTGATCGAGTCAACTTTACCTACGCGGATGACAACATTGTTATCCGGGATTTTTCGCTCGATGTAAAAGCGGGCGAGAAAGTGGGTTTGGTTGGTCGATCCGGCGCAGGCAAATCCACACTGGTCAATTTGCTCCTGCGTTTTTACGATCTTGATTCCGGTCGCATCACAATTGACGATCAGGACATCGCCAACGTCACGCAAAACAGCTTGCGCGAACAGATCGCGATGGTTACGCAAGATACCTCGCTACTGCACCGCTCGATACGCGACAACATCCGTTACGGTCGAATCGATGCGAGTGAAAAGGAAATCGCGCGTGCCGCGCAGTTAGCCGAGGCCGATGAATTCATCCCGACGCTTGTGGACCCACGCGGCCGACGTGGTTTTGATGCGCACGTGGGTGAACGCGGTGTAAAACTGTCGGGAGGACAACGCCAGCGCATTGCCATCGCGCGAGTGATTCTTAAAGACGCACCGATCCTGATTCTTGACGAGGCGACCTCGGCACTGGACTCAGAAGTCGAGCAAGCCATACAGCAGCAACTGCAGCAATTAATGGCGGGCAAAACAGTCATTGCGATTGCACACCGCTTGTCGACTATAGCCGCGCTGGATCGACTGGTCGTAATCGATGAAGGGCGAATCGTTGAACAAGGGTCGCACCACGAACTGTTGCAACAGAACGGGCTTTACGCGCAGCTATGGGCAAGACAATCCGGTGGGTTTCTTGGGGTGTCTAATAGTGCGGCGTGAAGTCGTTGAATAGTTTGCTCGATTGCCTATTCACCAAACGCGTGATAAAAGAGGGAACATAAAAAGGGAGCAACCCGCTACTGTTTTTTTGGAGATGTATTTTATGGGATTATTTTCTCTTTTCTTTCAACCACTTAGAATCCACGAATTTTCGGGTGAAAAAAACACTAGCCGCTCGATAATATTGTTAAACGCGCCAGCGGCGTGTTTAACACACTGTTAGGCATTATTAATGGGAAAGTATTCTGAGCTAGAAGAATTTGATTTGCTTGCAAAAGTAGAAGTGGTCAAAACGGAATTTTGTGGTCGTACACAGCCAATGTTTGATGGTTATCGTGGGCAATTCTTCTGGCACATTAATGACGAACCCTGTACCGATTGGCTGGCGAGCTATATATTTGAGCATGGTGAGTTACATCCGGGTGCAAGTTCAAAATGCAAAATACAACTAGCTGGCACTATCAAGGAGTTGGGAGCTGGTAAATTCGAGAAAGGGGATCAATTCGCTATCCGCGAAGGTGCTCGTATAGTGGCAATAGGTTCAATTCTCGAGGTAAAGCTAAATGCCTAACAAAAATGTCAAACACCGCTACATGCCTACGGCATTCCGCTGGACTCGCTCCTGCGTCGCTCGCCGTTTACATTGGCGTTAGCGTCATGGAATAATCATGAAGATATTAATATCAACATTAACTTTGGTCTCTCTGTTTATTGCCACAACTGTATTCGGAGCACCTTTGAGGCTAGAAACTCAATATAGCGTAATAGAACTACCAGACACCTGGGAAATAAAGGATTTATCTAGTGAAGCTATTTTAAACGGCCCAAAGAATGTGACGCTCAAAATCTCAGTCATCCGAATCACAGGTTTTAAAATTGCGAGTGGTGGTACTGAAGCTGATTGGAGAAGATCACGAAAAGAATTTGGAGCGCACGTTTTAAACAGAATTCAGAATGAGAGCAAAAGCTCCGATTTAAAAGTTGTTTCAAATTTAAAAGAAACAGAATCTCTATCTAGCTACCCTATTTGGGAAATCAAAACAGAAACCAAAGACGGTTTAAGGTTTTTTTACTTATACGGTGTCGTAGGAAAGAAAGCAGTTATGAATATGGCGCTAGAAGGTAAAATTGGGAACGAGTCCACTTCTGCAGAGGTTTTAAGTGCCATTAATAATATTGAGTGGAAATGACGCTAACAAGCGCATGCAGTCGGACCGCCCTACGGTCGGCCGCTGATGCGGAGCGATAGACGCTAGGAGAGTTCATGACAAGAGTTGCAATCTTAGGAAATGCAGGAGGAGGGAAAACCACTCTATGCAAATCCCTTAGTGCTGCGAAAAGTCTACCTGTGTATCAGCTCGATAAACTGCAATGGAATCCAGGGTGGGTTGCTACTCCAACAGATGTGTTCCATGCAAAGCACGATGAACTTATAGCGAAAGATCGCTGGATTATTGATGGCGTTGCCACAATAGAATTCATCTCAGCTCGGCTAGAGGCTGCAGACACCATCATATTTGTCGATCACCCATTGTGGGTACATTATTGGTGGGCAGCAAAGCGCCAATTCATGTGCCTATTTCGTCCACGCCCTGATTTTAATCCGGGCTGTCCTATGCTTCCGAAAACTTGGCAGCTAATAAAAATGATTTGGCACATTCATAAGTACCTTCGCCCAACGCTTTTAAAACTAATTTCAGAAAACGGTGCGGGTAAAAAAGTCTTTCATATAAAATCACCACAAGAATTAAGGCAATTTAAGTATGTGCATTGCGCCAATTATCTGTATCAAAACGCTTAACAAGCACCTCAAAGTCGCCCACAAAAAGCGCGGGCTGGGATCTACGCGGCGTTGCCACTCGGCTCTGTAGCGAAGCGTTAGGCGTAAAGTATTCAACGCACATGAAAGAGAAAATAATCGAACTTGAAGAAAAACTTAGGATGGCAATGCTCAACTCTGATGTGTCGGAATTAGACGCATTGATATCGCCAGAGTTACTATTTACCAATCACGTTGGTGCTTTGCTGTCAAAGCAAGATGATCTGAAAGCACATGCCGATAAAGTATTTGAGTTTCAGTTGCTAGACCTATCCGAGTCACAAATACGAATACTAGAGAACTCCGCAGTCGTATCGGTTAAAGCTGAGATTCGTGGTTTCTACAACGGGCAGCCAGCTAATGGTCATTTCCGTTTTACTCGCGTCTGGTCAAATATCTCAGGTAATTGGCAGGTAATCGCAGGGCATTCGAGTGTCATCGCCTAACAAGCCAAATCAGCGGACCTCCTACATTGATCGCTGCTTGAAGCGTTATGAAAATTTCACTCAAGGGAGATAACAAATGGAGTATATCGAAGGCTTAGTTGCAGCAGTGCCGACTAAGAACAAAGACGAATTCATTGCGCACGCCAGGGACGCCGCCACCGTTTTTAAGGAGCACGGCGCCATTCAACTTGTGGAATGTTGGGGTGATGATGTTCCCGCCGGTGAAATTACCTCATTTCCAATGGCCGTGAAATGTAAAGCGGATGAAACTGTAGTTTTCTCGTGGATAGTCTGGCCATCGCGTGAAGCGCGAGACGCTGGTATGGAGGGAGTAATGAATGATCCCAGGATGAGTGAAGAAGAAAATCCAATGCCTTTCGACGGTACAAGGCTGATTTACGGCGGATTTCAGATGATCCTTAAAGAATAGTGAAGATGAAATTTCATGGCAAGCGCATGCAGCGGACATCGCTGGTGGCAGGCCGCCGATGCTGGGCGTTAAGTGGCACTGACACAACCCAATGAGTGAAATATCCGTTCAATGTCGGGGAGATAGAATTTATCGATTCTCACCTGAAATGACCGCATTACTCGTAATAGATCTCCAAAAGGAGTTCTTTACTGACGATATTGGTGAATGTTTTGAGGATATGCGATCTATTTTACCTCGTGTCGAATCTGTTATTTCGTTAGCTCGAAAACTCGGATGCAAATTGATACATACCCGTGAATCTTACAAACCAGATTTATCAGATGTCCACGCTTACCGCCGATCATTAAATTATGTAGGGGAACCCGGACCTTTAGGCCGATTCAACATCATAGGTGAACCTGGACATGAGTTTGTTGAACAGGTTAAACCACTGTCAAATGAACTTGTGATTGATAAAGCAAGTTTTGGAGCCTTCTACAATACGGCCTTAGACGACCAGCTACAACAGGATGGTATCGACCATATAATTATGTGTGGTGTTACCACTCAATGCTGTGTGCACTCAACCCTTCGTGAGGCAGTTGATCGTGGTTATTGGTGTCTCACAATCGCTGACTGCTGCGCAGCATCTGATCCAGGCATGCATGAATCTGCGCTTAAAATAATAGCAGGTGAAGGTCATCTATTTGGCTGGGTTAGCGATACCCAGGATTTTCACAATGGTGTATCTTCATATTTTAATACCGCATAACAAGCGCATGCAGTCGGACCTGCGCATGCACTACGCGCTTTCTTTGGCCGCTGTTTGAGGCGTTGTATGGTGCTAATGTTTCCCTATAACCAGATCCGCGTGATCAGCCAGCATGCATATACTCATTGTCGAAAGCGAACCCAGTGAATTGTTGAAAAAATCTGGCCAATCACATGCACGAGAATTCGGCCTGGAACTTCAACAAATCGAAAGCTCTCTCGAATTTAGTATCGCAACACCTTACGAGAAACCACTCGAGGGTTCCAATTTGTCTATGATTGATGGTGTTGTATTTCCAGGATCGGGAGTTTCGTGGTCAGCCCATGATTCCAAAGCAGTGCCATTGCAAAAAGCCATGGAATCGGTTTTCGAAAAAAGGCTTCCTTGTTTTGGCTCATGCAACGGCTTGCAGTTGGCAAGTGTAATACTTGGCGGCAAAGTCGAAAAAAGATCGCCTGAGCTTGGGATTGCAAGGGATATCAAACTAACTGAGACAGGTCTGGTCCACCCCATGATGGCGGGACGTAAGTCGGTATTTAGTGCGCCAACAGTCCACGGCGACCAAGTAATCGAGATGCCCCGCGGTGCACAACTGCTTGCATTCAATAACCACTGCCCCGTCCAGTCATTTTCTTATAATTCTAGTGGAATTGATTTTTGGGGTGTCGAATATCATCCCGAAATTTCCGCGAAGAACATTGGAAAATATATTCGGGCGAGCGGTGATAAGTTCCCGAATTGTGACGACTTGGTGCATTTTCTGCTAAATGCAGAAACGAATTCGGAGGCCGCTTCACAAGTCGGGACCAGCATCGAAGACATGAGCGCTAAAATTAGAACCACTGAGCTAAGAAATTGGCTAAATCACGTTCGGTCAAATGTCATCTAACAAGCGCATACGGTCTGGCTAAATTGCGAGCGGCGCGGCGAATTTGGCGGCTGATGCGTAACGTACTGCGATGAGGAGGCGTTAATAACGTGAGTAACAACGAGGGAGGCTGTTTTTGCGGAGAAGTAAGATACCAAATCAGCGGTGATCCAGTAATTCAGCTCTTCTGCTACTGTGCGGACTGTCTTGCCATCACGGGAACCGATGGATACGCAGGTTATATGGTGAAGAACGAGGATTTCTCCCTGATAAAAGGCTCCCCCAGAACCCATGAGAAAATTGCCAGCGATGGAAGAACTGTAGTCCGAAATTTTTGCGGGAATTGTGGATCCAATCTCTGGGGGCAAACGGAATTCGGATTGATAAGCGTTGCGGCCGGCACCTTGGATGATCCCAGTCAATTCAATCCCGCCAATAAGGCGTTTGCCCACGACGCGCCAAAGTGGGCGCGTATACCCGATGGTCTTAAAGATTTATAACATGAACTCCAGATCACGTAGCAATCGCATGCAGCGGAACCTACAAATAGCTGCGCCTGATGCGGGCGTTAGATCGATCGTGTCTGACCCCATTGATTGCACTACCTGGTCCGTATCTGCAGCGAGGCGTGAACCTTACCGATGAAGATATCCCTAAAAGACGCGTCACCAGGTGATTTTCATCGTATTGCCGAAATCCTCATCACTTCCCGTATTCACCATCTCCCCTACGCCCCTTCCCCACACACAGAAGAAGAAACAGAATGCTGGGTAAAAAACGTCCTGTTTCAATCTGGCGACGTGACATTGGCTTTAAGTGATAATGAGATTGTTGGTGTACTCGCGGTGAACGAATCTGCTGGCGTGGGGTGGATTGATCAGATGTATATTGCACCCGATTTTGTGGGATTGGGAATCGGTAGCACCCTGATGAAACACGCATTGGAGGTACTACCTCGACCGATTCGACTTTATACTTTTCAACAAAATCAGGGGGCAAGACGTTTTTACGAGCGCTATGGCTTTAAAGCGATATCATTCAGAAACGGCGAGGAGAATGAAGAGTGCTGCCCCGATGTGCTGTATGAGTTGTTGGATTAAAACGCAAAGAGTTCATTCGCACTAAATAGTTTGATCAAAACATTCAGAAGCATTTTGAAATTTGGCTAAATAAACGTACTCGCAAATCCACAGTCAAAATCCTTTTCTTTGCCAATTTGCTCGTATCAATCTGTGTGTTTGATTTTTGACGTCGATAACACCGGATGCTAGTGTGAACCAAATATGGACATCAACACACTGCTGGCCGTTTTCGGCGGCGCACAAGTCGCAGTCGTTGCCCTTGTTGTGTATCTTGGGAGGCTATGGCTGAAGCGGTTCGAGCTGGAACTGACACAAACTCTCGAAAAGTCAAAGCATGTTTCCCAGGCTCAGTTCGACCGCGAGTTTTCGTTTTACCAGGAACTATGGACGCACGTTTCGAATTTGCGAAAAGCGATTCGAGACACCATCCTCCCATTCAATTCGATAATTGAAACGGATAGCAATGCCATAATCAGCAACAAAGAATTGCGCCAGAATTGTCAAAATTTAATTTTGAAGTCCGAGGAGTTTTGGATATTTGTGGAATCCAATAAACCGTTTTTCCCCACAGAAATGATCGAATATTTAGATTCGTTAAGAAATGACTCCTACGTGTGGGGATCTGAGTTGATAGAAATGAAAAGTTTAAACAGCGACTGGTACTTAACGAAAGGCTCCGTAAAGCTCCAGGAGTTAAACGCAACTGTAAATAGCCTTGAACAAATCATCCGTGTTCGACTCAAAAATCTGGGTGGGCTGAATTAAACGAAATTCGGGGGGAATCGGACTGAGTCGTTCATCAACCATCCATGCAACGTCTAGCAGTTTTTTGGGTTTTAGTTAACGTTTGTCGCCAACATGTCAATATCATTCAAAACTTCAGGACTAAACGTAGTTGAGCTCGAAAATGATATTTCATTTTCTGAGCGGGCAACCCTGCTTGAGCGGATTCCAAAAATTCTTACGCCTGCGGTTGTCGAGAACCTTCCTCCCTATTTTCACGGTGTCGATTCGGTTGAACTCGCAGACGCGTGGCTCACGCAAATGTTGTCGGAAAGCCGTTTACTTCTTGTGTACTCGATTGCGCACAAATTGATCGGTTTCTTGTTCGTTCATGTAGAAAGCGATAACGAAGTCCATATCGGCTATCTTCTTGCAGAAGAGTACTGGGGGAAAGGTTTAGCCAGTGAGTTACTTCAAGGTTTTATCGAAGTAGTTTCAAAAGATCAACTTTGGAAAACACTGGTTGGGGGTGTTGATAAAGCTAATGTCGCATCTGCTAGGTTACTTAAAAAACACGGATTTATTGAACAGCAGAGATGTAGCGGCGGAGCAACAACTTACGTATTCACGATACCGCGACCGTAACTTACTCGATCAATGTTTACGTAGCAGTGTCAAACCATCCCCGATCGGCACCAGCGAAAGGTCGTACGCGAGTTCTTCCTGCGTGTATAACCAGCTGTTGAGTGAACGCAAAGCGAGAGTATCTTCCTCGCGGTCTTCGGGGTCAGCCACCGACCCGCTCCACAAAACGTTGTCAATCGCGATCAACCCGCCTGACCGCAGCAGCGTATAACAGCGCTCCACATAGTCTCGGTACGATGTTTTGTCGGCGTCAATGTAGGCAAAATCAATCTGGCCGGCTTTGCCGGATTCGATCAGCGCGTCGAGTGATTCGATTGCCGGCGCAATGCGCAGATCAATCCGACCGTCAACGCCTGCCTCTTTCCAATATTGGCGGCCGATGGAGGTGAATTCCTCGCTGACATCACAACAGGTCACGTGCAGGTCGGGAATATCAAGCACTAGCCTTAAGGCCGTATAGCCGGTGAAGGTACCGACTTCGATTGCCGATTTCGCATTCTGAAGTTTTAGCATCAGTGCCAGCAACTGCACTTGCTCCGGGGAACTTATCATCGAGCCGGCGCTCATCGATTCGGTTTGTTCGCGCAGGCGCTGGCAGATCTCCGGCTCGTGCAGCGAAACATCGAGCACGTATTGTCTGAGTGTTTCGTTCAAACCAATTGATGATGCGGACATTCGGTGGCTCCTCTCGTCTTGCGGTTTGGCGTACTCGCCAGTATACGACTGATTCTGGCCTGCTGTTTTGCGTCTTTGTCACATTGTCGCTAAACGTGCGATAGCGTGACACAATTGCGGAGAAATTCTCTGGATATCATGCTATGCCACATCTTGTTATGGAACACTCAAGCAACGTCGACGTGCCGGGCGATGTGCACCATGTTTTGCGGCAGCTGCACTCGGTTTTGAACGACGTTGGCGGCATTCTTATCACGAATTGTAAAAGCCGCGTCTACCAGGCGGATTCGTTCCTGATTGCCGATGGGCAGTCCGATGAAGGGTTTGTGCATCTCGACATCTCGTTTGTGCGCGGTCGCAGCGACGACGTTAAGGCGCAGATCAGCCGCGACTGCCTGAGCGTGCTTAAAGATGCTTTCCTACCAATCAATAAGCAGCCCCTTCAGATCACGGTGAACGTCGACGATATTGCGCTGGAGATGTACAGCAAACATCCTGCGGGAACCCTTACACTGCAGTAGCAAAATCAATGCATTCGCCCGAACGCACGTAATTAGCGCGTGCAAGTTGCGGGCAAATTGGCTACTCTACGCGCCCCTCGCACAGTACCCGACTAAACGTAGCTGCGTACTGCCGAACCCATCATCGAGCATATTCATGAGTACTGCACCTGCCGCGGCGTTCAGCGATCTGTCGCTGCCCCAGCCGATTTTGCGCGCCCTGACTGAGGTAGGTTACGAAACCCCCTCGCCGATTCAGTCGCAAACGATTCCCCTGTTGTTGCAAGGCCGCGACGTGCTCGGGCAGGCGCAAACCGGCACCGGCAAAACGGCCGCCTTTGCTGTGCCGATTCTGTCGCGCATCGATTTAAAGCAGAAGTCGCCGCAGGTACTGGTACTTGCGCCGACACGCGAGCTGGCCATTCAGGTCTCCGAGGCCTTTCAACGCTATGCGAGTCACCTCAAGGGCTTCCACGTTCTGCCGGTATACGGCGGTCAGGACTACCGCGGGCAGATTCGCGCGCTACAGCGTGGCGTTCACGTAGTCGTCGGCACTCCGGGCCGTGTGATGGATCACATGCGACGCGGCACGCTCAAGCTCGACGCGCTGAATACGCTGGTGCTGGACGAGGCCGACGAAATGCTGCGAATGGGGTTTATCGAAGACGTCGAGTGGATACTCGAACAAACGCCTGACACGCGCCAGATCGCGCTGTTCTCCGCGACCATGCCCACGCAAATCCGCCGCATTGCCAATACGTATTTGCGCGATGCCAGCGAGGTCACGATTAAGGTCAAAACGACAACTGCCGAGTCGATCCGGCAGCGTTTTTGGCCGGTGAGCCACGCACACAAACTCGATGCCCTAACGCGCATTCTGGAAGCCGAGGACTTCGACGCCATCCTGATATTTGTGCGCACCAAAATGGTGACGGTAGAACTGGCCGAAAAACTCGAGGCGCGTGGCTACGCAGCGACCGCGTTAAACGGCGACATCGCGCAAAACCAGCGTGAGCGCACGATCGAGCAACTAAAGAAGGGTAAGCTCGACATTGTTGTCGCAACCGACGTTGCCGCGCGTGGACTTGACGTTGAACGCATCAGTCACGTGATCAACTACGACATCCCCTACGACACCGAAGCGTATGTCCACCGAATCGGCCGCACCGGTCGCGCCGGGCGCTCCGGCGATGCAATTTTGTTCGTGACTCCACGCGAAAAGCGCATGCTTGGAATTATCGAAAAAGCCACGCGACAGAAAATCGAGCAGATGGCATTGCCCTCGACCGACGCGATCAATGACAAGCGCGTGGCCAAGTTCAAACAACGCATCAGCGATACGCTGTCGAACAACGATCTGGGATTGTACGCGCGAATACTTGAGCAGTTTCAACAAGAGAGCAATCGAACCGGATTGGAAATCGCCGCCGCCCTGGCAAAACTATTGCAGGGCGAGGAACCGTTTTTTCTTAAATCAAAACCTGAACCGAAACAGTCGTTCCGCATCAAAGAAAAAGCTGAACGCAAGGAGATGCGCAAAAGCAAGCCGTCAGCGTTCGACTCCCGTCGTCCGTTGGAAAAAGGCATGCAGCGCTTCAGGATCGAAGTCGGCCACGTGCATAACGTTAAGCCGGGTAATATCGTCGGTGCGATTGCCAATGAAGCCGGTATCGACAGCCAGTATATTGGGCGAATCGACATTCTGGACGATCACAGCGTAGTCGATTTACCCGAGGGCATGCCAAAAGAAATTTTTAACGATTTGAAAAAAGCGCGCGTCGCCGGTCAGCAACTGCGAATTTCACGATTGGGCTCGCAGTCAAATAAAAACTCAAAAGCACCTTCACAAAAATCGGCAAAAAAACCGAAGAAACGCGAGAAACCCGCTGATAAAACTGCCGCCAAAAAGAAGAAGAAAAAATAAGTTTTGACTAGACGAAAATTTGCCCAATCAAATACGTCGTCGCGCGGCCACCGATGCGAATGCGCGCACCCTGATTAATACACACCAGTTCGCCACCGCGCGCGGAAATTTGTCGCGCAGACAATTCGTTTTTACCGAGCCGCTCTGACCAGTAAGGAGTTAAAGTCGTATGCGCAGAACCTGTTACCGGGTCTTCGGGAATGCCTGACTGCGGAGCAAACATTCGCGATACAAAATCAACTTCATTGCCCTTAGCCGTCGCAATCAAACCACGTGCAGGCAACTTCGCAATAACGGAGAAGTCCGGACTCATGTTGGCGATGTCCGATTCACTGTCAAAAACGGCCAAAAAGTCATCACGCCCACGGAATACGCGCTGCGGTTCCAGCCCTGTTGCCTGCGCAATTTCAGCGGGAGGGTCGACAGGTTCGAGATGATCAGCAGGGAAGTCCAGAAACAATTGGCCGTCGCTGCGCTCGACCGCGAGGGGGCCGCTTTTGGAGTCGAAACTGATTCGATCCTCAGCAAACTCCAAATACTCAAAATAGACGTGAGCGGCCGCAAGCGTCGCGTGACCACACAGATCAACCTCGACAGTTGGAGTGAACCAGCGAATTGACATGCCTGATTCACCTGCGTGAACAAAAGCGGTTTCCGCAAGATTATTCTCAGCCGCGATCGCCTGCATGGTTGTTTCATCCAGAGGGGCTTCGAGCCGGACAACCGCAGCCGGGTTGCCAGCAAAGAGCTGACTCGCAAATGCGTCGACTTGGTAAATTGGAAGCTTCATTAGTGATAACTCGTAAATAAACAGAAGGTGTTATTGGCTTCTCAGCTCTGCGACGATTTCTGCCACAGCCGGTTTTCTTTCTGCCAACTCTTCCTGCGGCATGCCTGTTAACTCGTACGGCAACACCAACCACTGTTGAGTTTCGTGTAAATAGTAATCCGGCGCACGGCCGGTTTTGTTATTGCCCGGCTTGTACCACGGAACCGCAACGCGAATATCGTGTGGCAGGTTGCGACGCATTTTCATTTTCAAACGGTTGATGACCGCCTCGACGTTCAAACCTGTACTGAATACGTCATCCACGATCAAAAGACTGTCGTCCGCGTTCATGTTCTCGAGTAAATACTGGGTGCCGTGTACGCGAATATTGTCGCGTTTTTCGATCAGCTTTTCGTAGGTTTCAACCCCACGGTAGGACGTTCGCAGTGAAATATGATCTGACTCGACACCCAGGTATTGCAGGCACTCCTGCACGACAATTCCAACCGAACTGCCACCACGCCAAAGGCCAACAATAAAATCTGGTCGAAAACCGGAATTGAAAATCAGCACACCGAGACGGTACGCATCGAGCATCAGCTCCTCTTCATCAACAAACGTTTTTTCCAAACTGCCCCCACAAAATAAAGCTTAACTGACGCCATCTGCGGACACTATACTACGCGCTCTTGCGTCGGCTCCAGCAACACAATGGAAAAAACTTACCTAAGCGCTCAAGGATTACTTGATGACGCCTTTCGGCTAGGCGGTCTGGTCTATCAGAGCGGTTTTATGCCGAGCGTGATCGTGGCGATCTGGCGTGGTGGTGCGCCTATCGGCATCGCTGTGCAGGAGCTGTTTGCGTATATGGGAATAGAGACCGATCACATCGCGATTCGCACGTCGTCGTACAGCGCCGCCGTTGATGATCGTAACAGCGTCATCCGCATTCACGGCATGAATTATCTATTCAAGAATATTAATCATGATGACCGCTTATTGATCGTCGACGATGTGTTCGACACCGGTCATACGATAAATGCAGTCATCGCGCACTTACACAAGCACGCGCGCCTCAACACGCCAGAAGACATTCGCGTTGCGGTCCCGTGGTACAAGCCGTCGCGCAACGAGACTGATCGCGTGCCGGATTACTATTTGCACGAAACCGAAGCGTGGCTGAAGTTTCCACATTCACTCGAAGGACTCACTGAAGCAGAAATTGCCGAGCATCGCCCTGCAATTCACGCGATTGTTCAAGAGGCAAAGAGGTAACGACGGGTGCGGCACAATCAATTCGTTAACGACTGCGCGCCCGCACCCATTGCCGAGGCCTGGTCGTGGGTAAAAGATCCAGACTCGCCGGAGTTGTTGAATTTGTGTCAGGCCGTGCCGGCGCATCTTCCACCGCAGTCACTGCTCGATCATATCGGCGCTGCCGTCGCGCGTGGTGAAGGTGCAACCTATACCGACATCGCGGGTATTGCGCCCTTGCGCGACGCGCTCGCCAGCAACATTAACGAACTCTACCGCGGGGATGTCGCAGCAGACGACATCATGATGACCGCCGGATGTAACCAGGCGTTCTGCGCTGCAATCGATGCGCTGTGCCAGGAAGGTGACGAAGTTATCCTGCCGCTGCCGTATTACTTCAATCACGCGATGTGGCTCTCGATTCGCGGGCTTAACGTGCGCGACATTCCGTTCGATCCCGGAAGCCCGGAACCGAGCGTCGATGTTGCAGCGTCACTGATCAGCCCACGTACCCGCGCTATTGTGCTGGTGAGCCCAAACAATCCGACCGGCGCACGTTACAGCGTGGAGTGTCTGAAAAATTTTTTCGCGCTCGCGAAAAAAAATAATGTCGCGCTGATCATCGACGAAACCTATCGCGACTTTATCGATGAGTCGATCACGCCGCACACGCTTTTTCAACGCTCGGATTGGCGAGATCATTTCGTTCATCTCTACAGTTTTTCGAAAGTATTCGCCCTCACCGGGCACCGCGTTGGCGCAATCGCAACGGGAGAGAAATTCAGAGAGCAGTTGGAAAAAGTGCAGGATTGCGTTGCGATCAATGCGCCGCATCTTGGGCAAATTGCGGCTTTGTATGGACTGCAAAATCTCGACCAATGGAAACGTGAAAAGGCGCAGGAGTTGATCGAAAAAGCCGTTGCCATAAAGACCGCGTTTGAGCACTCTGATCTTAAATATAAACTCGTCAGCTCGGGCGCTTACTTTGCCTACGTCGAGCACCCATTCAACGACACAGCGCATGCAGTCGCAAAACGGCTGGCCAGCGAATTCGAATTGATTTGTCTACCGGGAACGTACTTTGGTGCCGGTCAGGAAAACTATTTGCGATTTGCCTTCGCAAACTTGAGTAAAGAAAAATTCGCTTCGGTTGTCGAGCGCTTAATCAAGAGTCAATGAAGACCACATTTTGATCGCGCATATAAATCGTATTCAGCGCGATCAACTAATGGGTACTTTAGCCCGGAATCACAGAGCCATATTCCTGCTTTCACGTATCTACAGGCCTGTGGTCCGCGTCTTTTTCAGATTTGCTTAGCTGAACACCTGGGTTAAAAACTTCTCGCCCACTCCCAGTTTAAGCTCAACCTGTGCAATTTTGCGTAAACCTCATTTCGGTTCTTGCCACACACTCCGTTGATTGCCAGTGTCGGGATACTCCCAACGAAACACCGCTTGCGATTAGACCACTTTACGACTTTCATACTTTCGCTGCTCATGGTTGCCTCCGCTGTTGGCCTGACGAATTACATCATCAGTACTTCATCGTCCTCGTCTTCGGCGATAACCCACTCGTACTCACATCCATAGACAATTTCGCCTGGACATAGTTCTACCGCGTCGTCAATGTCCCATTCAGTCGACAAGTTCTCTTTTTGCTCCAACAAACTGTCGACGTAGTCTTGAATTTCACCCATTGATTACTATCCCCGGCCACTACCTAACCTTTTCAATTTCTTGGTTTTGAACGTTAATTTGCGTTTGTTAGAATTACGTTAATTCACGCCAAGTCTGTATTGCAATCTTGTAGGGTTCTAATTTTCGTTAAGCTCGCGTAACTTTCTCGCCGTTTATACCTATCACTTGCTGTCAAAGGTCCCGAAGTGCCACGCCCGGCACAGGTAAATCACAATGAACCTTGAACCTGAAATAGAAGCATTTATTTCAAAAACCGAGTGCTTTTATACCAACAACGCATGTGGAAACATTACAGAGGAGCGCAATGCTTACAATGCACTGTGCAGAGAATTCACCCCCCCTGTCCCCGAAGATCTGCATACACGCGATGAGTTAATCCGGGGGAAGAAATCCGAAATCCCCGTGCGATGTTACTGGACCGAAAACACATCCGACGCCTGCCTGATCTACTTCCACGGTGGCGGTTTTGTTGTCGGTAACCTCGACAGCCACGACTTCGTCTGTATGCGTCTGGCGATGGACACAACGTGTAAAGTCATTGCGGTTGATTATCGGTTGGCACCCGAGCACCGTTTTCCTGCGGCATTTGATGACTGCGCATCGGTTTTACAATCCGTTCAAAATCGAGCGGACAGATTTGGCGTGAATCAAAGCAAGATTCTTTTGTGTGGCGATAGCGCGGGAGGCAATCTGGTAGCCGGTGTTGCCCTGGCAAATCGCGATAACGGGGGCACCGCGTTACTTGGTCAAATCATGGTTTACCCCAGATTGACGCATGACTATTCCCTGCCCTCCTACACGGAATGCGCCAACGCACCATTGCTGAGTACCGAAGACGTGCATTACTACCACGACGCATATACCAACCGGGAAAAAATCGATTCGCATTATCTGGCGCCTGCCACGGCTAGATCATTTTCTGATTTGCCCCCCGCACTTTTACTGCCGGTTGAATACGACCCTCTTCGAGACGATTCATACCTGTATCACGAAAAGCTTCTTGCGGCGCGCGTTGAGTCAGAATTGCATCTTGGCAAAGGTCTGGTGCACGGTTGTTTGAGGGCGATAGGGGCAAGTCCGCAGGCGGATTTGATGTACGCGAAGATTTTGGATTTTGTAAATAGGCAGGTCAATTAAGCGCGACACCGCAGGATTCAATAAGCCCTCTTTTTATCAGCTCCCTGATACAAAATATCCGCCCAGTTGTCATTTACCTTTTTTCGGTTAGCGACACCAACCGGGTCAAGATCGAATTTGGGGCGTTGCATCGAAACACTGTTTTTACGCGGATTATCACCACGCACGTCAATCCAGTAGTTTTTTCCAAGCACTTGTCGTGAGTGCGCAGGCATATACCCCTGAATGGCATATCCGATACGCCGATCGTTACTTAAATTCGGCTGCGAGCCATGAATAATGCGCGCGTGGTGAATCGACATTTGTCCGGGCCGCAGAATCAAATCAACCGCCGAGTCTACGTCGGCATCACGCACAACCTGCCCGCGCGTAAGAATATTGTCATCTTCAAACGTATCGTCGTGATTGTGAATGTCGTGCTTATGACTGCCCGGGATCATACTCATACAACCATTGTTTAGATTGCTGTGCGTTAGCGCGATCCACGGTGTGACAAAATCGTGGGGCTCAATACCCATGTAGGTCGCGTCCTGATGCCAACTCACGAAGCCCTTGCTTTGTGGTTCTTTAATAAACAGAACGCTACCCCAAAGGGAGATGTTCGGACCGATCAGATCCTCGACCGCATCAATGACCACTGGATGGTGCACCAGCTCGTCCATAAACTTTAAAGTCAGATGCGGATTATTGCGATTTTCTGCATTAATTTCGACAGGATAGTCGCGTTCGACTTGTTCGAGTTTTTCGCGGTAACTCGCGGCCTCGTCCTCGGACATCACATCGATAGGCGAAATGTACCCTTCTTCGAGAAATTGGTCGATTTGGGTTTGTGTCAGAAACTTGGGCATTACGGCGAGCGTTGCTTGAGGGCTTCGAGTACGATCGGATGAACGAAGTCACTTACGTCGCCATCCAGACGCGCGATTTCTCTAACCATACTGGAAGAGAGAAAGGTAAATTCACGATCTGCAGAAATGAAAACCGTTTCTACGTCCGGCTCCATCTGCCGGTTTAAACCGGCGAGCTGCACTTCGTATTCATAGTCAGACACCGCGCGCAGCCCGCGCACAATAACCTGAGCTTTCCACTCCCTGGCGCAGTTGACCAGTAAACCGCGAAAGCTGCGAACTTCGATATTGGGGACGTCGGCGAGCACCTGTTTGGCCAGATCCTCGCGCTCCTCCAGGGGAAAAAACGGTCGCTTGTCTGGGTTGTGCGCGATGGCAATAACGACGCGGTCGAACAATTTGGCAGCGCGGCGCGCGACATCGATGTGCCCGTTGGTAACCGGGTCAAATGTACCGGGGTAGATTGCGGTTATTGTCATTGTCGCTGTGCGAGGTTACCTGGCGGCAAGAGTGCCCCAACTTCTGATGCGCTGCAACAAAAATAATGCTAAGAAATCAGATTGCCAGGTATTCCTGCCGCAGTTCTTCGTTGTCCAGAACTTCCTGCGCGGTACCGTTGAACACGACCTCGCCAGTATCAAGAATCACAGCACGATCAGACAGCTTCAGCGCCGCTACCGCATTTTGCTCGACAATAATTGTGGTGATGCCCAGATCGCGCACGCCTTGCAGGATACGCTCGATCTCCTGAACGATAACCGGTGCCAAGCCTTCATAGGGTTCGTCCAGCAGCAGCAGTTTCACGTCACGCGCCAAGGCGCGCGCGACGGCCAGCATTTGCTGCTCACCGCCGGATAGAGTCACACCGTCCTGTTTGCGACGTTCCGCCAGCCGCGGGAAGTGCTCGTATATACGCTCTTTCGACCAACCGATTGGCTTCGCGATCTGAGCGAGGTCAAGATTCTCTTCTACCGTAAGCCCTGGAATGATGCGGCGATCCTCCGGCACGAACCCGACACCAGACTGCGCCGCTTCGTGCGATGCCATTTTGTGCAGGGGTTTGTGATCAAGCCAAATTTCACCGTGCTGAAGCTGCGGGTCACCGAGTCGCGCGATACTGCGCAGCGTTGAGGTTTTTCCTGCACCGTTGCGGCCGAGCAGCGCGAGAATTTCACCTTCGTGAACGTCAAAGCTGACGTTCTGAACGATGTAACTCTCACCATAATAAGCTTCGATTTTCCAGACATTGAGAAAGGCAGGTGCGTGCGACGACGTGGCCAGATTTGCGTGATCGTTTTTTTGTTCTGTCGCGTTCATAGCGTAAACCCTAAACTTGCGCCTCACCCAGATACGCCTCGCGTACCTTTGGGTGTCCCTTGATGTTTTCCGGCGTTTCTTCGACCAACGGTGTGCCTTGTGCCAGAACCGTGATTCGTTCAGCCAGCGAGAACACCACGTGCATGTCGTGCTCAATAATCGCCATGGTGATATCCCGCTTGTCTTTGATTTCTTTAAGCAGGTCGATGGTGTTGTTGGTGTCTGCGCGCGCCATTCCCGCCGTTGGTTCGTCAAGCAGCAACAGCTTGGGCTCCTGAACCAGACACATTGCCATTTCCAGACGACGTTTATCCCCGCGCGAAAGGCTCGCCGCGTGAACATCCAGTTTATCCAGCATATTGACATCGGCCAGCGTCGCTTCCGCCTGCTCGCGGATATCGGACTGCGCCGTCACTGAGGTAATCGCATTCATTGTGAACGCACCATCGCGATGTGCAAAACATGGAATCATCATGTTTTCCATTACGGTGAGGTCCCCGAAGATTTCGGGTGTCTGGAAAACGCGACTCACGCCAAGCTGATTAATCTCGTAAGGTTTGCGACCGAGGAGACTTTCGCCTTTAAACGTGACAGTGCCGGTATCCGGGATTAATTTACCCACGAGGCAGTTCAACAGCGTGGATTTCCCGGCACCGTTTGGCCCGATAATCGCGTGAACGGTATTCTCGGCAACGCTCAGGTTTACATCGCTGAGCGCTTGTAAACCGCCGAAGGTTTTGCTCACGTCTTTGATCTCGAGGATACCCATTCTCTACACTCCCCGCTCAGCCGCTTCGGCTTTTGCGCTAGACGGTGACTCGCTCTTTTTGCGATTAAAAAGACGACCGATGCGCTGGCCGCCTTCAACAAGCCCGCCGGGCAAAAAGATTACGACTGCCATAAACACAAGCCCAAGTGTGAGGTGCCAGCCCTTGCCGACGAATGGGTGAATAACGGCTACGAGAAAATCCTCGATGCCATCCGGCATTATCGAAAACCACTGATGCAGAATGTTGTCATTAATTTTGGAGATAATGTTCTCCATGTACTTGATCACACCGGACCCCAGCACCGGCCCGATCAGGGTTCCCACGCCGCCCAGAATCGTCATCAGCACAACCTCACCGGACGCCGTCCAGAACATGCGCTCCGGGCCGGCCTGTGTGTCCATGGCCACCATCAAACCGCCCGCGAGACCGGCGTACATTCCCGAAATCACAAACGCCGCAAGCATGTACGGCTTCGAGTTCAAGCCGGTGTAGTTCATGCGCTGCTGGTTGGATTTCACCGCGCGCAGCATCATGCCGAAAGGCGAGCGGAAAATTCGAATCGAAACGTAGAACGAAATCAGCAACACGACCGCGGCAATGTAGTACCCGAAGTTAAATGTGAACACCCAATCGCCCAGCGCCAGCTTGAAGCTCTCTCCCATTTCAATCCCAAACAGATTTGCACGACCAATTTCACCCTCTGCGAGATCTTCAAAAATCGGCTTGTCGGTCGCCTTGAGCTGCAAGCCGGTTTCACCACCGGTTATCGGCGTGAGCACCGAGTAAGCAAGCTGGTACGACATCTGCGCAAAGGCAAGCGTCAGAATCGAAAAATAAATTCCCGATCTGCGTAGTGAAATAAAACCCACGACGACGGCAAACAGACCGGCAACAATAACGCCCATGATGATGGCGGGAATCACGTTGAGCGACACCAGTTTCATCATCCAGATCGCGCCGTAGGAGCCAACGCCCAGAAACGCCGCGTGACCGAATGACAGGTACCCGGTCAATCCAAACAAAATATTAAAACCGATCGCGAAGATGCCAAAAATCATGAATCGCTGCAGCAAGTCCGGATAACCGCCGTTGAATTGTGCGAGTTCAGAGCCCTGCGGAAACGGATTCAGAAGAAACGGCGCGAACACCACCATGGCTGTCACAATGATCAGCAGTTTTGTGTCTTTTTGATTTAATCCAAGCATGATCAACCCCCTAGTCTTCCATGACACCTGCACGCCCCATGAGGCCGCGCGGTCGTGTTAACAGAATGATGATTGCGACGAGGTAGATGATGATCTGATTAATGCCCGGAAGGATGGCGATGACTTCGGACATGGACGCAAAACTCTCCAGAATGCCGAGCAGAAACCCCGCCAGAACCGCACCGGGCAGACTGCCCATTCCGCCGACCACAACCACGACAAACGACAGCACCAGAAAGTCCATTCCCATGTGATAGTTCGGCGGGTTAATCGGCGTGTACATCACACCTGCGAGACCGGCAACGCACGCCGCAATCGCAAACATGATAGTGAAACGACGGTCGATGTTGATCCCGAGAATCCCGACGGTTTCCCGATCCGCCATACCCGCGCGCACGACCATGCCAAACGTGGTGTAGCGCAAAAATGCAAACACCGCGCCGATAATGATCATGGCAAAACTGAAGTACACCAGCCGCCAGTAGGGATAGATGATGTTTTCCATCCCGATCAATGCGCCGAAATCAAACGATCCGGAAAACGCGGGCGGCGCGGGTGTCGGAATGGGGTTGGCGCCAAAGAACGCCTTGATAATTTCCTGCATCACAATCGCCAGCCCGAACGTCACAAGAATCTGGTCGGCGTGCGGGCGCTTGTAAAAATGTTTAATCAATCCGCGCTCCATCGCGAAACCCACCAAAACCATGACAGGAATTGAAAACAGGATGGCAAGTGGAACGGACCAGTCAATTATGGCCTGACCGGTTTCGGGCCCGAACATGTCAAATACATAGGGCACGTTGACTTCCAGCGGCTTGCCCAAAAAATCGGTTTTGGTTTCGTCAATAACGACGTGGCTCAAGCTGAGCAGCCGCGAGAGTGTGACCGCGCAGAACGCGCCGATCATAAAGAGAGCACCGTGAGCGAAATTAACCACGCCCAAGGTACCGAAAATGAGTGTGAGACCCAGCGCAATCAGTGCATAGGCGCTGCCCTTATCAAGCCCGTTTAAGACCTGAAGGATGATACCTTCAGCCGACATATCCTCACCTTTTTAATTTTTAGCTCAGCGAACGAGTCGTTGTTATGAAAAAGCCCGGACGGCAAAAAAACCGCCCGGGCATCGCTTGGCTAAACTGCCTTATGCGCCTGGGTTGCAGCTCCCCAGGGTTGCAGCGGCACCACCCATTTGCGGATGATCCGGTGCGTAGGTGACCTGATCAACAGGTGTGACTTCAACGATCTCAAGGAGGTCGAATTCTGATGACGGGTTTTCTTTACCCTTTACCACCAGAACGTCTTTGAAGCACTGATGATCGGCACCTCGATACAGCGTTTTACCATTGCCCAGGCCGTCGAACTCGAAGTCCTCGAGCGCTTCTGCGACAGCACAAGGGTTGAACGACTTCGCACGGTTTACAGCGTCTGCATACAGCAGGGTTTGACAGTAAACAGTGTGAGCCGCCTGCGATGGCGGAAAGCCGTACTTTGTGCCGAACGATTGGGTGAAGGCCTTTGAGCCGGCATCTGGTAAAGACCAGTGCCAGTTGGTAGAACCGAAAATGCCTTTTACGTTGGCGCCTGCACCTCGAGCCATCAAGCGCGAGTAAAGCGGTACAACGATTTCGAAGTTCTTACCGTTGGCCACTTTGTCGCGCAGGCCGAACTGAACAGCACTGGTCAGCGAGTTGATCATATTACCGCCGTAGTGGTTCAGAACCAGAACGTCAGCATCGGTCTGCAGGACCGGCGCGACGTAAGACGAGAAGTCAGTTTGCGTCAGCGGTGTTTTTACCGTGTTGACGGTTTCCCAACCCATGCCTTCGGTCGCCTGAACAACCGCCTCTTCGGTGGTGTAACCCCAGTTGTAGTCCGCCGTCAGGTGGTAGGCCTTGCGGTCTTTGCCGTAGGCGTTGGCCAACACAGGTGCCAGCGCTGCGCCTGACATGTAGGAGTTAAAAAAGTGTCGGAAACCGTTGGCTTTGCGGTCTTTACCGGTCGTATCGTTAGAGTGGGTCAGGCCCGCCATGAAGATAACGCCTGCTTCCTGACAAAGCGCCTGCACAGCAACAGCCACTCCGGATGAAGAACCACCGGTGATCATGATGGCACCGTCTTTCTCGATCATCGACTTCGCCGATGCGCGCGCCGCGTCAGACTTTGTCTGGGTGTCACCCGTGACGTATTCGACTTTTTTACCGAGGATACCGGTACCGTCAAGCGTCTTCGAAGAAAACGTATTGACCATGCCGCCGTCGCCGCCACCGTTCAGGTGTTCTACAGCCAGTTGATAAGCGCGAAGCTCGTCTGCACCCTCGTCGGCATAGGGGCCGGTCTGGGGTACGTTGAAGCCGAGCGTGACGCTTGAGCCTTTCGGCTCATTCATGTATGCCGCAGCTGTTTTGCTAAAGATGAAAGGGGTTGCAAGAGTCGCTGAAGCCGCTGCGGCACCCTTAAGTACCGTTCGGCGCGACATGTTGCGCGTATTATCTGCCATCAAATCCTCCGCAGTATTGGGTTGTTAGGGTTTGTGGAGTCTGCCCCCAAGAATAGCCTTTGAGTATTGGCTAAAGGTCTAATTCGTACTGTAGTAGACAGATGAAAATCCGCTTGACATTGTCAGCTTTAAAATTAGTCATTTTTCCGGTTTATCGATTTTTTTTGCAGATATAATGCCCGCCTCTGTTTAATTCATCTGACTATTTTTGGCGATGGCGTCAGTCAATAAAATCATAATCGCAGACGATCACCCGCTGTTCCGCGATGCCTTGCAAGGGGCCGTGTTACAGGGATTTGGGGATATCACGATAATTGACGCGGACTCGTTCTCGTCACTTCAACACGCCGCGCAAAAGCACGACGACTGTGACCTGATTCTGCTCGATTTGATGATGCCGGGCGCGGTGGGGTTTTCGGCGCTGAACTACCTTGGCCTGACCTATCCGCATATTCCGGTTGTCATTATTTCGGGCAATGACGACTCCAGCGTGATGGCGCGTGCGCTCGATTACGGTGCCCGGGCATTTGTTCCCAAATCAACCGAGCTGACAACGATTGTCGACGCTATCGAATGTGTAATCGATGGGAATCAGTGGCTGCCCGACGACATCCAACTCCCGACTCAGGGAAATCCAGATCATCGCGAGTTTGCGGCGCGGCTAAATCTACTCACGCCTAAACAGTTTCGCGTCCTCATGATGCTGGCCGACGGACACCAGAACAAACAAATTGCCGGCGATCTTTTCATTTCAGAGGCAACCGTCAAGGCCCACTTGACCACGGTATTTCAAAAACTCGGCGTTCAAAACCGAACGCAGGCGGCGTCGCTTGTGTCGCAATACCTGAAGATCGAACGGCAGGATTTCTTACAACAGCCTTAATGCTCGGCACCCGCTATTGATTCGGTGCGGCCTCGCTGCCACTGAGTTGGCGCCACTGGTAAAACCGCAACAAGACGTTTTTCAATGCGGTCGGATTGAGCGGTTTACGCAAGTCTCGGAACCCCGCATCGTTAGCCGCCTCCTTGATTTTCTCGCTACGATCGGCGGTGATCAAAACGCCGGGAATATCACGACCAAAGAAGTCCCGCATCGCGTTCATAACGTCGATGCCGTTTTGATCTGTATGCAAATGGTAGTCAACCAGCATGACATCGGGCACCACGTTTCGGTCATCGAAACACTGCAAGGCGTCATCGTAGGAAACGGCGCTGATGACATCGCACTCCCACGTTTGCAAAATCGTTCGCATCGCCTCCAGCACGTCGGCGTCATTGTCGATGCACAGCACCGTCATGCCGCTAATCGAACCTGCCTGCGGACGGATCGTGCGAATCGACGCAAGCTGCGACGTGTCCAGCGGCAGCGCTTGTCGACTTAAAGGCACAGTCAACGAAAACACGGTGCCGCGCCCGGCGCGGCAGTGCACGTCGATCTTGTGCCCAAGCAGGCTGCTGATTCGCTTGGCAATCGCAAGGCCCAGCCCGACACCTTTTTCCTGATTTGCAGGCTGGTTGTCGAGGCGTTCAAACTCGTCGAAGATGCGATCAAGATCGGCCGCCGCGATACCGACTCCGTTATCCCACACCTCAATTTTAAGACACGGGTTCTCACTTTTTACGCCAACGCGGCGACACCCCAGCGTCACTCGCCCCTTGGCGTAGCGCATTGCGTTGGAAAGAAAGTTCTGCAGGATTCGGCGCAACAAATGAGGATCGCTGCGCGTATTGGCGGAGCATTCGATAACGTTCAACTCGATCTCGCGCTCCTGCGCGATCACCGAAAACTCCTCGGCGAGCGTCGACAACACTTCGCTCACGGCGAATACGTGAATATCGACTTTGGTGCCGCCGCTATCGAGCTTGGAAATATCGAGCAGTGTTTTAACGATATCCTCTGCCGACTGCAGCGAGTTATTAATGCGTTGCGGAATCGCCTCTGCGTCACCGCCCGTTTGCATTAGCGCCGAAGTGTAAAGCCGTGCCGCGTTGAGCGGCTGCATCATGTCATGGTTGACCGCTGCCAAAAACCGCATTTTGCTGTCAATTGCACGATGCAGTTCCTGATTGACATTTTCCAGTTCCTCGGTTCGCTCGCGCACGCGACGCTCAAGGTTGTCATTTGCCTCTCTAAGCTTGAGCTCGATATTTTTGTGTTCGGTGATATCAGAAAAGCTGGTAACAAAACCGCCCCCAGGCATCGGGTTGCCACGGATTTCCAGCACCGTGCCATTCGAGCGCACGCGTTGAAAAATATGCGGGTTGCCCGCACGCATAAAATGCAGCCGTTTATCGATATGCGTTTGCACATCGCCCGGACCGCACTCACCTTTTTCGGCGTTAAATCGAATGACATCGGCAACGGGTTGATTGACCCGAATAAAATCCGGGGGGTATTCGAAAATATCCAGATAGCGTTGATTCCACGCGACCAGACGCATTTCACTGTCGACCACGCTGATGCCTTGGTCGATGTTCTCGATTGTTGAATTCAAAAGTTCCTGATTGAACTGAACCGCCTGCGACGCTTCGCCCACAATGCTGACAATTTCCTCGATCGGGACGTGTCTATGCTGCGTGACGGAATCGACCATAACGCGCGCTGAACTCGCACCGATAGCCCCGGCAAGCAAATGTTCTGTAAAGCGGATTAAGTCGTCGTCCGCAAAATGCATAGAGGAAAGACGAATATTGCGCCGATATTCGTAGTCGGCAAACGCGCGCTCACTGCTCCTCTCTCCAATAAATTTTTCCGCAAGCAGCATTAACTCGCGCAGTTCGACATCGCTAGTCGGCGATTCGCGTTCGGGACTCTCGCCTTCATCTTCAAACGAGTGCGTGAACTCGACCGCTTGCACGCGATCGGTCAGATTGGCGTGCGCCTCGAGCGAAAAGTACACATAAAACAGTACATTGACCAGCAAGCTCCAGATCGCACCGTGAGTGATCGGATCCAGACCGTCAAACCCAAACAGCGCGTACGGTTTGAGCATTTCGATCTGAAAAAGCCCCTGCGTCACAAAATCAGCAGGCAGCCACCCCGTGTCCGCAAGCGTTGGCAGGAACAAGGTGTAAAACCAGACAGCAGCTCCGGCAATCAGGCCCATTCGTGCGCCGCGTCTGTGTCCCTGCTTCCAGTACACGCCGCCAATAATTGCAGGTGCAAACTGCATTGCGGCGACGAATGCGATTAAACCGATTGACGCGAGGGTGCCAATGTCGCGGATGTACTGGTAGTACACATACGACATAAACATAATCGCGACGATAGCGACGCGACGCACAAGCAGCAGCAGACCGGTGAGATCTTTTCGCGCTTTTAAATTCAAGCGCGGCAGTTTGAACAGCAAGGGCATGACGATGTCGTTGCAAACCATCGTGCTCAGCGCAATGACTGCGACAATCACCATACTCGTCGCCGCAGAAAAACCGCCGATAAACGCAAGCATCGCGAGGAACCCGCTGTCGAATGTTATTGGGAGTGTTAACACGAACATATCAGGGTTGACGCTTAAGCCCTGAAACACGATTGAGCCGGCCAGAGTGATCGGCACAACCAGCAAGCTGATCACAAGCAGATACGCCGGAAACAACCACCACGCCATGCGCAACTGACTCGCATCTGTATTTTCAACAAAGGTGACATGAAACTGCCGCGGCAAACAAAAAATAGCCGCCATAGCGAGCAGCGTTTGAATCAGAAACGAGGCTTTTAAAAAATTTTCACTGATCGAAGGATTGAGCAAAAGATTGTTAATTTCACTCGATTGGCGCGCCGTCGACAAAAGCTCCTCCATGCCGCCGAAAACACCGTAAACCGCAAACAGACAAACGCATACGAGCGCGACCAGTTTAACCACCGACTCAAACGCAATCGCGAGAATGATGCCCTCGTGATGCTCAGACGCATTAACGTAACGCGCACCAAACAAAATGCTGAACAGCGCCATCAGCGCGGCGACAATAAAGCCAGTATCTTCAATCAGGGAACGCGGCACGAACTGGGTGACATCGGTTACCGTACCGTCGAACGTCAGCACTTGATAACTAAGCGCAACTGCTTTCAACTGAAGCGCGATATAGGGCATCGTACCCAGCGTTGCAACAACCGTGACCAACACCGCGAGCGAACCCGATTTTCCGTAGCGCGATGAAATAAAATCGGCAATCGTGGTAATGTTCTGCTCGCGACAGATCGCCGCCACTTTTTTAAGAAACTTGTAGCCGAGAACAAAAACCAGAATCGGCCCGAGATAAATCGAAAAGAATTCCCACCCCGCTGTCGTCGCCCGCCCTACCGCGCCGTAGTATGTCCAGGATGTGCAGTAAACGCCGAGCGACAAGCTGTAGATCAGCGCGCGATGTCGAACTGGCCGACCCAAACGGGTTTGCCGGTCGCCATACCACGCGATGCCGAACAGCGCACCGATGTACAGCAGCGAGCAAAACAGTAGTAGCCAGGGTTGGAGCATTTTTTCGCTTCAGTTTTTTCTGTTGCTTGCACCTGCTGGCAGTTTGTCAGGTATCACTTTTCTTTTCCATTTTCATTTGCGAGACCAACCAATCCCTTAACGCCTCTCCGCTTTTGGAAAGCGGGCGGCTCTCGGGCGACAAAATATAAAACGGTTTGTCGGTTTTGATTGAGTCGTCGATGGGTTGCACGAGTAAGCCCTGATCAATCAGCGGCTGCACGATATGACGCCAGCCGATTGCCACACCCTGCCCCTCGAGCGCCGCCTGAATAACGATTGAGTAGTCATTCGACACCCATCCTTTTGGCGGTGTTTCCTCAATGCCGAAATGTCCGAACCATTTTCCCCAGTCGAAGCGTGAGTGGTAGCGCTCTTCAAGATGCAGTAGCTCGCAATTCAACAAGTCCTGGTTCAGCCTGATATCGCCGCTGGCCTTGACGTACTCCGGGCTGCAAACCGGAAACAATTCCTCGTCGGTGAAAAGCCATTGCTGCATACCCGACCATTTACCGCTGCCAAGCGCGATGCACAGGTCAAAATCGGCCTGCGGAATGTCTCGGTCGGTATCTTGTGTAATGCACCGCAAATCGACGTCGGGGTGCGCATGCTTGAACCTGGCCAGCCGAGGCATCAGCCAGTAGCTCGCCAGCGACGTCGAAACCAGCAGGGTGAGCCGTTCGGGCTGATCCGGGCGCACGCGCACTTCGTCCAGACCCGCGCGAATTTCCTGCAAGCCGGCGCCGACCCGCTTTGCCAATTGCTGCCCATGAACGGTTAACTCGACGCCGCGATGCAAGCGCCTGAACAGCTTTACGCCCAAGGTGCTTTCCAACTGGCGAACGCTGTGGCTGACAGCCGGTTGTCCAACGTTCGCGAGCTCCGCCGCTTTGGAAAAACTGCCGGTTCTGGCCGCTGCGTCGAACAGGATCAGGGCTCGACTGGAGGCCAGACCAATATTACTAATATCAATTTTATTCATATCTAGCATGAAATCCGAATGACTACCAAAATGCAAGAATGCGTTCTACATTCGCACTCCAATCGAACGGATGTGGAGCATACCGAAATGAGTCCTGCTAATGCCAGCGCTCGCGCTACACGATCTCGCGGGCGCGGCCGGCGCACCGATCGCGAAGAGACGTCAGCAACCGCTGCCGCACCCGCTTACATCGAACGAAAGATCCCCTATTTCGACTTTCTGGATGAGGAGGCACTGGTTGCGATCGAAACCCAGGCCGACTATCTCCTGCAGGAAATCGGTATCGATTTTCGCGACGACCCGGAAACGCTGGAAATCTGGAAAGACGCCGGCGCCGACGTTAAAGGCGAACACGTTCGACTGCCCAACGGCATGTGTCGCGAATTGCTCAAGACCGCGCCCAGGGTCATCACCCAGCACGCGCGTAACCCCGAAAAAACCGTAAAGATCGGCGGCACCAATCAGGTGTTTGCCCCTATTTACGGAGCACCGTTTTTTCGCTCGCTCGACGAGGGTCGTCGCTACGGCACGCTCGAGGATCTGCAGAAGCTGATCAAACTCACCCACATGACGCCGTATCTGCACCACTCCGGCGGCATCATCTGCGAGCCGTGTGACATCCCGGTTAACAAGCGCCATCTGGATATCGTCTACTCGCACATCAAGTACAACGACCAACCCTACCTCGGCATGATTACGGAAAAATCGCGTTGCGAGGATTCGGTTGAGATGACGCGCATTTTGTTTGGCGCAGACTACATGGAACAACACTGCTGCGTGATGGGCAACGTGAACGTGAACTCACCGCTGATGTTCGACAAGGTGGCCACGCACGCGATCCGGACATACTGCGGCGCGAACCAGGGCATTATTGTCGTGCCGTTTATTCTCGGCGGCGCGATGGGGCCGGTAACGGTTGCCGGCGCGGTGGCGCAGGCGCTGGCCGAGGCAATGGCCGGCGGTGCGCTGAGTCAGCTGGTGCGACCGGGCTCGTCGTTTGTTCTCGGTAACTTCCTGTCTTCGATGAGCCTGAAGTCCGGCGCGCCCCCGTTCGGCATGCCGGAACCGACGATGTCTAACTACATGGTCGGACAGCTTGCACGACGCCTTGGCGTGCCGCTTCGCTGCGGCGGTTCACTCACCGCGTCAAAACTGGCAGATGCGCAGTCGGCGGCGGAAAGCGCCGACAGCATGCACTCGACTGCACTCGGCGGCAGCAACTATACCTTGCATTCGGCTGGCTGGAGTGAGGCGGGTCTGGTGACCAACATCGAAAAATTCATGATGGATATCGACCGCCTCGGAAGCTACCAGCGCATGCTCGGTGGTGTCGCCACAGATCGCAATGGGCTGGCGACAGACGCGTACGCTGAAGCGTCACCGGGTGATCATATGCTCGGCAATTCACACACCATGGCCAACTATCAGACCGCTTACTACGATTCGAAGATGTCAAACTCGGAAAGTTTCGAGCAGTGGGAAGACGAGGGCGCCAAGGATTCGGTTGTGCGCGCGAACGAGCGATGGAAACAGCAGCTCAACGATTATCAGGCGCCACCGCTGGACGAGGCCAAAGACGAAGAGTTACGCGAATTTATCGACAAGAAAAAAGCGTCGATGGAAGATGCGTGGTACTAGTTTAGAAGTAGGTAGTGTCATTCCCGCGCAGGCGGGAATCCAGTTGCGCTACAGCACACTCAAACAATCAGACCCGCACATACGCGGAATAACGAGAAAACAGAAATAGAGGTTTTAAATGGAAACCCATGCAAAAGTAGTCATCATCGGCGGCGGTGTCGTCGGCTGTTCGATTCTGTTTCACCTGGCCAAGTTCGGCTGGAAGGACGTTGTGCTGCTCGAGCGCGATGAGCTGACGTCGGGGTCTTCGTGGCACGCCGCAGGGCAAATTCACACGATCAGCTCCGACCCGAACATCTCACGACTGCAAAGTTACACCATCGATCTGTACAAGGAGATCGAGGAGCTTTCAGGCCAGTCGGTTGGCCTGCACATCACCGGCGGCTTTTATCTCGCCGGCACCCAGACCTGGTACGACTACCTCAAACGCGAGCGATCAAAGGCGCGCTACATGGGATTGCATCAGGAATTTATCTCGCCACAGGAAGTCGCCGAACGCCACCCGCTGATAAATCCAAAACATTACCTCGCTGCGTTGTGGGACGATCAGGACGGTGACCTCGACCCGTCGGGCGCAACCTACGCCTTTGCCAAAGCCGCGAAGGTACACGGCGCCAAGTTCTACACGCACACGCCGGTGACGGCGACCACCCAGCGCGCCGACGGTAGCTGGGACGTGGAAACGCCGAAGGGCACCATCAACGCAGAGATGATCGTTAACTGCGGGGGCCTGTGGGCGCGCGAAGTCGGGCACATGTCGCATCTTCCGCTGCCGGTGCAACCGATGGAGCACCACTACCTGATCACCGAGGACATTCCGGAAATTGCGGCGCGCAACGAACGCCTGCCGTGCGGCATCGACTACGACGCGAACATCTACTTTCGCCAGGAGCACAACGGACTGTTACTCGGCACCTACGAACCCACGGGCACGCCGTGGAAAGTCGACGGCACGCCGATGGACTTTGGCCACGAACTGTTGAACCCCGACCTCGAACGCATTGCCGATCGTCTCGAACTCGCCTTCGAACGTATTCCCGCGCTCGGCGAAGCGGGTATCAAACGCACGATTAACGGCCCGTTCACCTTCGGACCCGACGGCAACCCGATGATCGGGCCGGTGCCCGGCATGACCAACTACTGGTGCGCGGTCGGTGTTATGGCAGGCTTCTGTCAGGGCGGTGGCGTCGGCCTGACCATGGCCGAGTGGATGATGGACGGCGAGCCGTCGATCGACGTGTGGGCGATGGATGTCGCGCGCTTCGGCGATTGGGCGACCCCGGATTGGGGCACGATCAAATCGACGGAAAACTACGAGCGTCGCTTCGTGATGACCTTTCCCAACGAAACCCTGCCGAAAGGGCGTTTGCAAAAAACGACCGCCTTGTACGATCGACTCGTCGCCAAGGGTGCGCGCATGGATCAGGGCTTTGGTTTGGAAAATGCTCTCTGGTTCGCCGACAACCCTGAGGACGCGCACGAAGAACCGACCTTCAATCGCAACCGCTCGTTTGACTATGTGGCGCGCGAAATCGAAGCGGTGCGCAACGCGTGCGGCGGCATCGAAGTCGCCAACTTTGCCAAGCACGAATTTACCGGATCAGGCGCGCGCGAATTTCTCGACTTCGTACTCGCCGGCCGAGTTCCAAAACCGGGGCGCATAACGCTCACGCCTATGCTCACCGAAAAAGGCAAACTCTACGGCGATCTCACCATCGCGTGTTTGGGCGAAGAACACTTTATGCTGTTTGGCTCCGGTGCGATGCAGGAAGCGCACCGGCGCTGGTTTGAGTCGCGCTTGCCGCAGGCGGGCGTGCACTACCGCAATGTATCCGATGATTGGCACGGCATTTCACTCTCCGGCCCTAACTCGCGCGAAGTGCTTTCGCGTATCACGCGCGACGACGTGTCGGGTGACGCGCTGAAATTCCGCGATCTCCGACAAACTGTCGTTGGCGATGTACCGGTGATTCTTTCGCGAATCAGTTTTTCCGGTGAGCTTGGGTTTGAAATCTACTGCAAACCGCAGTACCTCGTTCGCCTCGCCGAAGCGATCGAAACGGCGGGGGCTGATCTGGGTTACCGCTGGTACGGCGCACGCGCTCTGATGTCGATGCGCCTGGAAAAAGCCTGGGGCGCGTGGACGCTCGATTTTCGCCCCGATTTCACAGCCGCCGAAAGCGGTCTGGACGCCTTCATCAACTGGGATAAAGATTTTGTCGGTAAAGCCGCAGCACTGGCAGAAAAAGAAACCGGCCCGAAGAAAAAACTGGTCTCGCTCGTGATCGATGTCGACGGCATCGATGTCTCGAACGACGAAGCGATATTGAAAGACGGCAAAGCGATTGGGTATGTTTCTTCCGGCGGCTACGCGCATCACGTTAAAAAATCGATGGCGCTGGGTTATGTGCCAACCGAGCATTCCGCCGCTGGCACAAAAGTCGACGTCGAGATATTGGGCGAAATGTACAACGCCGAGATTCAGGCGGGCCCGCTTTATGATCCAACCGGGGAGAGAATGCGAAGCTAAGCTGGCGCAGGATTCTCAAAGCGATTCTTAAATTGAAAGGCTGATCAGAAAACACTCCGAGTCGAAAGTCAGGAGCAGGAACTTTTGTATGACCCGAATAGCGTCGGTTAACGTTTACTCGAAAACCCTGCCTGTCAAAAATGGGCCGTACACGATGGCCGGACAAGAAGTCTGGGAACTCGATACAACCATTGTCGAGCTAATCGGAGAAAACGGAATTTCAGGCTGGGGTGAAGTGTGCCCACTGGGCACACTTTACGCGCCGATACACGCAGGCGGCTTGCGTGCGGCGCTGGAAATCTTCGTGCCAGAAATAATCGGAGCCGAGGCCACACCGCGCAACATTACGCGAATTTTGGATACTGCGCTTAACGGGCATAACTACGCGCGCGCAATCCTCGATATCGCCGTGTACGATTTAATCGGCAAGACGCTCGGCGTTCCCGTCTCAACCCTGCTCGGCGGGGCAATCCGGGATAAGGTCAAATCCTATTTTGTGCTGGGTCTTAAACCGGTCGACAAGGTATTGGAGTTAGCCCACACAAAAGTTGATCAAGGCATGCGCCGACTACAAATCAAAATTGGCCGACCGGACGTGCAGGAAGACATCGAAGTCATTCATCGGGTTTACGAGGCGGTCGGCAAGACAACCGAATTGATCGCCGACGGCAACCGCGGCTTAAGCGCGCGAAATACGATACGTCTCTCGCAGGCGTGTCGCGATATCCCGATCACGCTCGAACAACCCTGCGACATGATCGAAACCAATCGGGCGATAAAAACGCAGCTTTGCCACCCGCTGTTTCTTGACGAAAATATATTGGATATCAATATCGCGGCTGATGTGATCGGACAGGGGCTCGCCGATGGCTTTAGCATGAAAATTTCACGCCTTGGCGGCTTGTCGCAGTTCGCGGTATTTCGGGATTTATGCGCCGCGCGCGGATTGCCCCACACAGTCGATGATGGATGGGGCGGAAATATTCTTGCCGCCGCCACTATTCACATGGCGTCAACTGTTAACGCAAAATACTTTGAGGCGGCGTGGCTGGCAACGCCTTATCAGGAAGAGAGCTACGCGCCTGATCCGCTGATCACAATCGAAAACGGTTACGTCGACGTGCCAACAGGCGCGGGGCTTGGCATCAACCCGCACGCTGAACAATTTGGAGAACCCATCTTAACTGCTTGAGAAAAGCCGTCCGCACTCTTTCGCTAGCGTTTCTTTTTGGTTCTACCCTGCACAGCCTTCAAGCGCGGGTTTGATTTGCAGATGACATACAGCCGCCCCCTGCGCTTGACCACCTGACAATCCCGCTGCCGGTTTTTCGCACTTTTTAGTGAACTTAAAACCTGCATTACTTGCCACCCGCTTGTTTAAAGCGCTTGTTGAACTTGGCGATTCTGCCATCGCGAGTCGCCACCTGCTGCTTGCCCGTATAAAAAGGATGCGAGGCGCTGGACACATCCAATGTCATGTAGGGGTATTCCTTGCCTTCGTATTCGGCGGTGCGGTTGGTTTGCGCGGTTGAGCCGATAACAAAATACGTATCGGATGCGGTATCGTGAAACAAAACATCCCGGTATTCGGGGTGGATATCTGGTCGCATGAAATTCTCTCTGAGTGAATTCAAACGGCTAATGATACATTATATCTTTTTATGCGACAATGGCCCTTTTAATTCCGATCGCACTGAGACTGTGCAACTTGGGAACACACTAAGTCTCCACAACGTTCGCGAGACCGAAGCGGTGGGAAATTGTGTAGATAGCGATTCAATAGCAACTATTTTTGTCGTGCGCCTGCTGTACCCACGCGCCTACATGAACTCAGAGACCGGTATTAAGAAGGGAGAATTAGCCATCTCAAACTCCATTTCAAGATGCTTGAACGCGCTAAGAGCGTTATGATGCGGGTGCAACCTCAACTATATGGTAACCCGCCAGATTTTTTGGAGTAAGAACTTAAGGAGCTTTTTCTTGCAAATTTTTCAATCGCTTACAACAACTACCCCAGGACGCCCGGAAAAAGCAGGCTGTCATATAATAATGTTAAATAGGCGAGCGGCCTGTTTAACGAACTGTTAGGCTCGTTCCATATGGGAAGTCACGACGAATATGGGAAAGAACTCCTGAGACGTGCAGCAGGTGCCGACTACGAAGTGTATGGTTTACCTGTCGAAGTGGATTTCGGAGCCGGTCAACCTGGTAGAATTGATGGTTCAATCGCTGGACGCATAGCAGTAGAAGTGGAGTCTAGGGTCTCAAAACAGATTCGTGGTGCAGTTCTAGATCTTGTTCTTCATAAACATCCCAAGAAACTGTTGATCATCTTGCCTAAACACGCGTCCAATCCTACAACAGCCGCAGAGCAATGCCGAAACATCATGTCTAACTTTTTGTCGCCGGAGAATTTTGAAGTATTACTCCTCCAAGGGCATGGCGATTTTCCAAAGTATGATGTGGATGTCGGACTTATACAAAATGCCTTACGGAAGTTGGGTTATCGTAAAACCTAACAAGAACAATCAATCGCCAGCAAAAGGCGCTGGCTAGGACGCGCCAAAAAGCGGCGCGCCTTTGTTTCAGTCGTTAGATGAAAAAATGGAAAGAAGATGTCTGGAATAATTGAGAAAAAATCTCCTACAGATTTAATTGATCCACAAGCACAAAGAGTTGTGAATTTCTTAGAGCAAATTGGGTTGCCTTCTGACAACATCATCGCGGAACAATCTGAGCGTTCAATAATTGGTCAAAATCTCCCTGCCTACATTGAGTCGTTACCAGCAGAAGTAAAACAAAATGCACGTTATCTTTCCAAGTTTGTGGTGGGTGCGGGATTCGGATTATTCGATTACTCCTTAAACGCAATCTGGAATGAAGTCGTTATTGACTTAAGAAAAAAGGCTATCGCCTATGGAATAGATATTTTCTTTGACTCTGCGGTAGGAGGGAAAGCTAGGGAATTCTATAAATCCGAAGATGACCTTGGATCACTGAAAGACGCAGTTCTTCTCGATACTTGTAGAAAGCTAGAGTTAATTTCCGACACAACTTACAAAAAGCTCAAGCACATCCTTGATATGAGAAATGATATAGGTATTTCTCATCCGACCAATTACACAATAAATGCGTTTGAGTTGCTTGGCTGGTTACAAACCTGTATTCAAGATGTACTGAATGATCGTCCCACAGAAGCAGCATTGCAGGTTCAGGCCTTCATTCAAAATCTAAAAACACATACAACACCAATTGACCCAGCTACGCAAAGAAATATCGAAAATAAGATTTCTGAATTAGCAAGCCATCATTTGGCTAGTATCGTTAGGACAGCTTTCGGTATATATGTTTCAACTGACACCGATCCACAGGTAAGAAAAAACATATCAATCATCGCTCCTGCCGTCTGGGCCAACTGTCAAGATGAGCCTAAGTTCAAACTCGGAATAATATTAGAAGGGTACAACACAAACCTTCACAAGGATAAACATGAGCTTGGTGAACAGTTTTTCACTGTCGTAGGTGGAAACCCATATCGCTCACCCAATGAAAGGGCTGTGATAGTTGACACGCTTCTTGATCAGTTATTAGAAAAACACAATGGTTGGGATAATTTCCATCATGAGGCACCAGTAGCTGACTCAGTCGCCTCCTATATTCAAGAACAAAATGACATTCTCCCCAATAATGCCGAGAAACTAGTGAAAGTTGTACTTATGTGTCGCATTGGTCGAGGCGTAAATTATTGCAATGGCGTATCACCTAGAGGGAAAGGATACTACGATCATATGCTTTCGATGCTAGGAGACAAGTATGCAGCCCACGCCATGGCAATTCTTACTCACTACGAGATTCAGAGGAAGCTTGGGTCATCAGTTGCTCGGCTTCAAGCAAAGCAAGCGTTGGAAACAATCAAACAAAGTGTTGTAAATGACAGGCTGAACGAATGCCTTGATTATTTGATTGGGAAAATTGAAAACACGGGAAAATGTGTTTTAGATAGTGACTTTAAGAAGTTGTCAGCCCAGTACATAAATTGGTAATCATCTAACAATCACATGCACTCGGACAACAAAAAGCGCCGTTCGTTCCTCGCTATGCTTTTTGCCTCCGGTGAATTGTGGCGTTAGCTCAACACTAATTGTGTAGACCGTGAGAATCCAACGCTTTTCAACAAATCCAATCATCCACCCTAATATGGACAATCGGATGGGAGATAACATCAATGGGCCTTCGCTAATTCGTGTACCTGATTGGATTCCGAACCCACTTGGAAAGTACTACCTCTATTTTGCCCACCATCAAGGGACTTATATTCGTTTGGCATATGCCGACAATCTCGAAGGTCCGTGGCAACTGTATGCTCCCGGCGTTCTGGATATCGCGGACTCTTTCTTTGACGATCACATCGCTTCCCCTGATGTCCACGTGCTCGACGACAGCCAGGAAATTCGTATGTACTATCACGGATGCTGTATTCCACAACCCCCTCACCAAGTGACTCGCCTGGCAACGTCCAGAGATGGTCTGAACTTCACGGCCCAGCCAAATATACTGGGCTGGTCATATTGGCGAGCATTTCTTTGGGGTGGCTATTGGTACACATTGGAGATGCCCGGGCGCTTTCGAAGGTCTCAAAAAGGTCAATCCAATTTCGAGGAAGGGCCGATTTTGTTCACCGAAGACATGCGCCATTCCGCTGTACTTGTTGATAAAAACACACTCACCGTTTTTTATTCCAACGCACATGATAGCCCGGAGCGAATCCTGTGGACGCAAATTCGACTGGATACAGACTGGTACAATTGGCGCACAGAACCTCCGAAGACATTGTTAACTGCGGAACTCGATTACGAAGGAGCTGATTGTCCCATCACGCCATCTGAACGAGGCGCCATACATCAGCGCGTCCACCAACTTAGAGACCCGTGCGTGTTTGAGGATGGGGACGAAAAGTATCTTCTGTACTCAGTAGCAGGAGAACACGGTATTGCAATTGCGGAGCTGACAACGAACTAAAGGCGGTGCTTGCAATCGTGATCTAGCGCCACTTTGATGGAAAGAAAAATCTGATCTATCAAAAGGTGCCGAACGGAACAAACAAAGAAACGTCATTTCGATCGATATGCACTGAGTTACAAACTACGAGCGGCTAGATTGGCTAATCATCCTGTGATGCTTAATCGGTGGCAAATGGAACATCGAATGCTTTGTAGTAAGTTATGAAGACACCAACAAACAGTCAGAGCGCCACGCCAGTAAATTACTTAACAGATCAATCAATTCCGCGCGTACGGGGCTGGGCGTCCAAACCGCTGTGCGGCTTTTACATCGGGTATTTGCAGCGTCAGTAACATCCAAGCCACCCTCTTCTTGATTTTTGAGTATAAAAGGTATATTTTCTCCTCATGGATGTATTTGATTACGATGAGGACAAAAGCCAATCTAATCTTCTAAAGCATGGAATTGATTTTCTAAAAGCTCAGGCCCTTTGGAACGATCCGGATGCAATTGAAGTTAAAGCAAAATCTGAAAATGAAGATAGATTCTTAGTTATTGGCTTAATCGATAACAAGCATTGGTCTGCTGTCGTCACTTACCGAAATAACACAATTCGAATGATCTCTGTAAGACGATCACGAAAGAAAGAGGTGGAGCTATATGAAAGCTAAAGATTTTGACAAAAAATTTGATCTAAATAAGAAAGACATAATTGATGATTTAGATCTTTCAACTTTGCGCAGGCCCAATCAAGAACAAAAGCGAATTAACGTCGACTTTCCTTCTTGGGTTGTCGATTCTTTGGATCGTGAAGCTGCACGTATTGGTGTTACCCGACAATCCATAATTAAGGTTTGGCTGGTAGAACGCCTTAAAACTGAAGCTGCTCACAAGGTAAATCAGTCTGGGACAAGCTAAAGCTTGCTCCTGTTTACGGCGCCGTAGTAATAGTTGAAAATCAACGTTCCTATCGAACCTTTAGTATTCAGCTGCATCGGTTTATTCGGTCGGTGAGAATTGGCTGAGCGATAATCGGGGTCAGGTTGAAATTTTTAGTGATTTTGAAATTCGGCCAACCCAACGCCGAATGTTTAACGTGAGCCAAATTATTCCAATTATTTGTATAGCAACTGCCAAGACCACTTAGCGTTGTGATCCCCACACTAGAATATGAAAGCACTAAACTTCAACACAATTTCTGAAACTTGAAAAATCCAGCGCAACACTGCGCGTGGAAAATTCTATTACGCTTTAAATTCGTTTCGCGTCTCTTTGCAGTCTTTGAACGCGCCGCCAAACGCCGATGTTTGCGTTCGCGATGTCGCGTCCATAACACCCCGGGCTTTCACGCAATAATGCGCCGCGTCAATGCTCACTGCCACGTCATCGGTCCCGAGCAAAACCTGCAAGGCAACCATCACCTGTTGCGTTAGGCGTTCCTGCACCTGCGGGCGCTGTGCGAAAAAGCGCACGATGCGATTAATTTTGGAAAGGCCGATCACTTTCTCACGCGGAATGTAGGCTACGTTTGCAGTCCCATCGATGGTCACAAAATGATGCTCACAGGTACTGGTGAAGCTGATATCTGAAACCTTGACCATCTCCTCCACCGACATTTTGTTTTCGATGGCGGTTATGCGCGGAAAGTTGCTGTAGTCCAGACCTGAAAAAATTTCGTCGACGTACATCTTGGCGATACGATGCGGCGTTTCGCACAGGCTGTCGTCGGTTAGATCAAGGCCAAGCGTTTCGGTAATGTCGGTGAATGCCTCAACGATGCGCATGTACTTTTCGTTCTTGTCGATAGCTCGCGATGTCATTGGAGTTTCCAGGCCGCGCTCGAGCAGCGCCTGGCGCACGAGTTCGGCCTCGGGTGAATGTGCCAATGGAAGTTCTACGGTCTGGTGGACAATACTTGCGCTCATTGTTATTCCGCTTGTTATGGTGATTGAATTAGCTGGCGCGCGCCAAATGGCGCCCGCCGTCCAGGGCGATGATTTTGCCGGTCAGAAATCGGCTGTGCAATAAATAACGAACCGCTTCAACGCCCTCGCTTTCGCCGGGCGCGATTCGCAGCAATGATTTTTTCAGAGACTTCTCGCGATACTCCGGGCCGTCTTCGCTGTTAAACATAAGCAAAGCGGGGGCGATGCTATTAACCTTTACGCGCGGCGCTAACTTGGTGGCAAATGATAAGGTCAAATTCTCCAGCGCCGCTTTGCTGGCAGCGTAAGCAATGTGTTTGGCACTTCCAGTACCAGCAACAAAATCAGTCAGATGAATAATGTCCGACTGCCCGTTATGTTCACCGTATCGTTGCAGCAGATCGCCGCAATGTTGATTAATGAGATAGGGTGCGGCGACATGAACAGTCAGCATGCGCTCAAGCATTTCACCGTAATCATTTTCAGTCTGCTCGGACAACCACTCCGAGGCGTTGTGAATGATGGCACGAAGCTGATCGTGCTCGCGATTCAGTTTGTCGCACAGCGCATAAATAGACTCGTGATCGCTAAAATTTGCGTGAAGTGTCTCGATTCCTTGTTCTCGCAATTGCGCAAGTTCAGGGCGGTCTGTGCGATAAGTGACGATGACGTTATAGCCGTCTTCATTAAGTGCTAAAGCGACCGCGCGGCCGAGGCGCTGCGCGCCGCCGGTAATCACTATTGCGGGACTGTCACTACTCATTGATTCAACCGTCGCGCGAGCCGCTTAATGTGACTGAAACCGAATCAGCAAAACGCAGGGCGTGCGGCTTGTCTACGGTGACTTCGGCATAGGTGACTTGGTCGTGTTGCAACGTTAATGCGACAAGATCGGCGGTGAGTTTTTCCAGAAGATGAAAGCGCCCACCCTCGATGTGGCTGATCATTTTCTTGGTTATGATTTTGTAGTCCAAAGCGTCTGACTCGTGATCGCTCTGAAAGGCGTTGTTGCCCTGATAGTGGATCTCAGCATTGATCACAACATCCTGCTGTTTGGACTTTTCCTCGGGATTGAATCCAATGTACGTGCGCAAACGCAAGTTACTGATTTTGATCCGCGCTTCGCTTAATGCGATGGATGGTGGTGTAGCCGTGACCGGCTCGACTGCGATGCTACGCATTACATTTTTCCTGCAATTTCTGATCCTTACGCAGGTGAACTCTTCTTGGTTCACTGGCGCCTGAAAAATCCGAGAAATCGGACATAGAAACCGTTCGTGACTTCTGCCATGATGCGAACAAGGACACGAGAACAAGTGCTCAGCTATGTCGAAAAAGACAAAAAAGATTTTCGCCATCGGAGACATTCACGGTTGCGCGTGGGAGCTGAAAGAGTTATTTAAAAAGCTCCCATTGGAAGACAATTCCACTATTGTTTTTCTTGGCGATTACATTGATAGGGGCCGCGAGAGCAAGCAGGTCATCGATTTTATCATCGCGCTTGCGCGCACCTATGATGTCGTTACGCTGACAGGCAATCACGAGGCGATGTTTCTGGATTTTATTCATAGTCGCTCGTCCCCCGGCGCCGCGTTATTTATCTACAACGGAGGCGGCGCCACACTCGCAAGCTATGGAATCAAGGACCCAAATGGCGATCTCGGGTTACCTCAGCAACATATGGATTTTTTTAACAATCTCAAAATGAGTCACGAAGAAGACGATTACTTTTTTGTGCATGCGGGCTTGCCTGATGTTCCCATTAACGAAATTGGTACCGAAAAACACTACAAAACCATGCTGTGGATCAGGGATAAATTTCATCGCAGCCGATTTGATTGGGGCAAGAAAATTATTCATGGGCACTCACCGGTCTCTGAAGTTGATTTTCGTTCTAACCGAATAAACACAGACACCGGCTGCGCTTACGACAATAAACTCAGCGCGGTCGAATTGCCCAGCATGAAAACGTATAGCGTTGAAAGGCGTGTGAAATTTGAGCCGGTAAAATTTCGCGCGCCCGACTCGCGCCGCGAATCCGAGCGTTTTGAAGGGTCAATTGATGTCTTTATTAACCGTGACGGGCATTTGATCGAATTCGAAACCGGCGACTACAGTGAACAAGGCATGAATCTGCACGCGCGCCGAGATCGAAAGAAATTGCTTCTCGGGATTGATGAAGAAGTCGAAGGTTACCTGACCAGTAAACACCACGATGTGTTGCATTTTAAAGGTCATGTCGCGCGTATATGGCAAGAAGAGACCGCAATTTGCTACGGGCTCAAACTTCACTCCAGCGCGACCACCAACGTCACGCCAAAGGTCAAGGAAGAAGTCGATTTTCTTGTAAGCTAAAAATTGGTGAGGGGCCGACTATCGGGTTACAAAACCTCGCCCTTTTTTCTATAACAACATTTTCATCAAGCCGGCGCACCCGAGCGATACGCCGAAGATCATTACACGCGCTGCCTAACTCGCTTTGGCTAACTGCACCGGGTTTGCCGTTTGACGATAGTACTGCTGCGCCGCCGCCACACCGGAGCCCAGTTCAATAGGGTAATCGAGATCGCGCATCGCCATCTCGATTGTGGCAAGACCGGACAAGGCCAATACATCTGTCATCATCCCCAAATGACCAATGCGGAAGACCTTGCCCGCAACATCACCCAGGCCGCCACCGTATGAAACCCCGTAGGTGTCGTAAGCGTGCTGGACCAATTCGCTTGCGTTGAATCCTTCTGGCGCACAAATGGCGCTGACGGTGTCGGAATAGAATTCCGGTGACTTCGCGCACAGCGACAAGCCCCAGGCCTTGATCGCGGCGCGAACGCCCTCTGCGATACGCGTATGGCGATCAAACACATTCTGCAAACCCTCTTCGAACAGCATATCGAGGCTCGCACGCAGGCCGTGAATCAGCTGCAGCGGAGGGGTATAGGGATAACTGCCCTGCGTGTAGTTGGCGCGCATATCCGCAAAATCGAAAAAGCAACGCGGGCACTCTGCGCGCTCCATCGCTGTCAGCGCTTTCTGACTGGCAGCGACGATCGCCATACCGGTTGTGAGCATAAAACCTTTTTGCGATCCGCTGACCGCGAGATCAACGCCCCACTCGTCCATTTTAAAAGGCATGCTGGCGAGCGAACTCACGCAGTCCACATACAGCATCGCCGGGTGCTTTGAGGCATCCATCGCAGCGCGAACCCCGGCCACATCGCTGCGAACCCCGGTCGCTGTCTCGTTGTGTGTCACCAGCACCGCTTTGTACGCATGCGCTTTATCGTCAGCCAGAATGTCAGCGAAGCGCTCAATCGGGGCGGCCGCACCCCACTCGCAGTCAATCACCGTGACATCCAGTTTGTGGCGCTCGCAGAGGTCGATCCACTTATGCGAGAACATGCCGTAACGCGCCACCAGGACCTTGTCTCCCGGTGATAACGTATTGGTGATTGCTGCCTCCCAACCGCCGGTGCCACTTGCAGGAAAAAGAAACACCTCGCCGGTTTCGGTTTCGAATACCTGTTTTATGTCCTGAAGGATCGGGCTAAAAAATTTGGGAAAATCGGACGAACGATGATCTGCCGTGGGGACATTCATCGCCCGGCGCAGGTGATCGGGAATGTTAGTCGGCCCGGGAATGAACACAGGATTGAGGTCGTTCATGTTGGGATTCCAATTGAGTCAATGACCGTATCCTAGCGCCGGACAAGATTTTTACAATTTTTTTAAAAAAATATTTCAAAAAATTTTTTGTTTGTAAGATATTGTTTTTCAATTATTTATATTTTTCATTTATCAGATTTATAAAAAAGCGCTAAAATTTTTGCAAGAAAATGTGAGGTAATTCCAAATGAATGACGTTCCCGAACGCGAACCGGGCAGCCACACAGGCCGTCACCGCAGTCGCGGACGACCTCGCATCGAGAGCGCACGCGCGGCCCCCGTGAAGGCCTTGGATCGCGGGCTGCACCTGTTGCGCGCGATGACTTCTGCGTCTGGTAGTTCGTTGACTAACCTCGCCCTGCACGTCGGCATGCCGCCCGCCACCGCGCACCGCATTCTCACCACCTTCGAGAGCCATGGGTTTGTTCAGTTTGACGCCGAGACGCAAAAGTGGTCGATTGGACTCGAGGCGTATCGCGTCGGCAGCCAGTATCTCAACGACACCAGCCTGATCCAGGCAGCAAGCGGAGTGTTGCACAATCTTATGGAACAAACCGGCGAGACCGCCAATCTCGCGATAGCGGATCAGGGAGATGTCGTGTTTCTTACTCAGGCTGAGTGCCATAGCCCGATTCGCGCCTTTCACCCGCCCGGCACGCGCGGGCATATGCACTCCTCAGGCATTGGTAAGGCGCTGCTCGCCAGCCTGCCACAGCGCGAGGTGGAGAAAATCCTGCAGCAGCGTGGTTGCCCGTCATTCACCGACAAAACCCTGTCCAACCCCTCTGCCCTATTTGATGAGTTGTCGGCTATTCGTGCACGGGGGTGGTCACTCGACGATGAGGAGCGCCACGCCGGTATGCGCTGCATCGCTGCGTGCGTGAAAAACGTGTTCGGCGAATCGATTGCAGGGATTTCAGTGTCCGGCCCCACCGCGCGCCTGACCGACGACGATATCACTCGCATAGCACCCATTGTGGTTGCCTCCGCGAATGAACTCACGCGCCTGATCGGCGGCGCAGACACAAACTCCTGATTGCGAGACGTGATTGGCGTAAGCTACGCGGACGCTCATGCAGGAGTGAATCGTGGAATTTCTCTTTGCCGACCGCTTCAGTTTGCTCGAAGTTGTTCTCACCGTCTTTGCATTTACAGGCCTGACGCTCGGAGTGGTTGAGTCGCTGCGAACGGGTAAACTCTCGGCGTTAAAAGGCAGAAAATTTAAAATGCCGGGCGGCAAGTCGCGCTCGCCGCGGTGTGAGCACGACTACGAATACATCGGCATGCTGCAAGGATTCAGCGAAAATGACCACGGTGGTTCGATCTTTCGACACCGCTGCAAGCTGTGTGGGCAAGAAACACTGTTCGACGCCAAGGAACCCGTCGAGATGGTCAATCCCCAGTGGTAACGTGTGCTTAAGAACTAATCGCGCCACTGAAAAACAATGAAGTCGAATCTGGAGTTTTACGATTTTGAAACCCACGCGCCGTCCGATTGCGGCGAGGTTTTGGACATCGAATTCTCCAGCTCCGGCATCGATTGGCCGGGAGTGGTTTTAGAAAAAGGCAGCTCGCCGTATTTTTATCCGGACAACGTCTATACCCCTTATTTCTATTTCGCGATGGCGTTGGACGAGGAATTACACTGGAGCGCCGAAACCGATGAGGGCATGACCGCATTAAAGACTATTCCAGGTGACATCTGGATCAATCCGCCAGGCACGCCGTTTACGCACGCTATCTCCGAACCCTGCTACTTTGTGATTTTGGCGGTAAAGGAACGTGAGTTTCTCGATGCTGCTACTACGCAGATCAAAGATCTGAAACTTCAATTTTTAAACAACTACAACGTCCACGACGAGACCATCAAAGGCATTATCGATCTGTTTCTTATCGAGGCGCGAGCGGGCGGTCGCAACGGATATGCGTATTTAAAAAATCTGATTTCATTGCTGTCGACCCACTACATCCAGAGCTATTCCAATTACCCGGATTTGCAGAGTGAGCGAACCGCCGCATCGAGTTTTGGTCAGGAACAGATTGAAAAAGTGAACCGCTACATTGATAAAAACATCGGCAACAATGTTCTGGTTGACGATCTGGCGGAGCTGCTCCACTGCAGCAAATATCACTTTCTTCGAGAGTTCAAAAAGTTCACCGGGATAACACCGTACCAGTACTTATTGGACAAGCGACTTACGCAGGCGAAAACGATGCTGGCCGCCGCCTCCGGCACAATCACCTCTATCGGCTACGATCTAGGCTTTAACGATCAGGCCCACTTCACGCGCGCATTCAAAAAACAGTTCGGGATTACGCCCGGGCAATTCCAAAAGCAATCGTAATTTTTAGCTGAAGGCGATTTGCGCAATATAGTGCAAATTAAAAAGCAGGAATATTCAATTCCACCCAAGCGCGCAGCACTAAGATTTCTCCACTGTCGGCGAGTAGTTCTTCTAGCAGCCGGGTTATTGATTTAACTGAAATCGAAATTGGAGAGTGCGATGAAAGATTTTCACACAAGGCGGTTTAACGCTTGGCTTCTCACACTGGTGTTGAGTTTCACATCGGGAGCAACCACGCTGGCCGCTCAGCAATCAAATCAAAGCGAATCAGAAGCGGTACGACAGAGTATTGTCAGGATGGTGAACGCGATTGATGCCAAACAATGGGACGTCGCCGTTAAACAGTTCGACAACTCAGTGTTTGTCGACTACTCAAGCCTTTCCGGTCAGGCGGGTAGCACTGTGGATGCGAGCGCGCTGGTCGGCAACTGGGAAGGCCTGCTGGCGCGGGTTGATACGCACCATCTGCTCGGCAACTTCGAAATCTCGGTGAATGGCGATCAGGCAGATACAAGCTCACACGTGTACGCAAGCCATATCGCCGATGGTGTCGAAGGATACTGGGACGCGTATGGACGCTATTTGCACAAACTCAAGAAGATCAACGGGGAATGGAAAATAACCAGTATGACGCTGGTCATGCACGGCCAAAAAGGAAACCTGAATTTTTTACAAGAGGTGATTGAAATGAACGAAAAGTCGGCGGGAATTTCGCAACAAGGCGACACAGTCAGACGCGTCGAGTTTGACAGCGAAGGCTCAAAAATTGTCGGCAATCTTTATCTGCCGGACAATTTCGATGCAGAGAAACAATACCCGGCGATTGTAGTTTCCGGCAGTTGGACAACCGTGAAAGAACAGATGTCGGGGCTTTACGCAAACAAGCTATCGGGCGAGGAATTTATCACCCTCGCATTTGATTTTCGCAACTTTGGTGAGAGCGAGGGCACGCCCCGATTTTATGAGAGCCCATTGCAAAAAGTTCAGGACATCGAAAACGCAGTTTCCTTTCTGCAAAGCTTGCCGCAAATTGACGCCAATCGAATCGGAGCACTCGGTATTTGTGCAGGCTCAATGTACACGCTCATGGCAGCGGCGAATGACTCCCGCATCAAGTCCGTTGTGACCGCTGCTTCGTGGCTGCACGACGCCGAAGCCGTAAAATTATTTTACGGCGGTGAAGACGGTGTTCAGGAAAAAATTACGGCAGCGCGTGCAGCCAAGAAAAAAATTGCCGAAACCGGCGAAGTCGAGTACATCCCGAGTATTTCCACAACTGATGAATCTGCTGCCATGTACGGGCCTTACGATTACTACCTGAATCCCGAGCGTGGCGCCGTGCCCGAGTGGAGCGCGGACAAATTCGCGGTGATGACCTGGGAGGACTGGCTAACGCTCGACCCAATGGCATCGGCGGACGAACTGACCGTACCAACCTTGATGGTTCACTCGGACGGTGCCGTGTTACCGCACTACACCAAAAAATACTTTGAGCGAATTGCAGCACAAGACAAGAAACTGCACTGGATTGAGACCGAGCTTGAGTCACCGTTTCACCAGTTCAGTTTTTACGATCAGGACGCCGAAGTAAACGAGTCAATCGAACAGGCCAAGAGCTGGTTCGCGCAAAAGCTCTAGCAGGCCGTTAGAGATCCATCGTTGAATCCCCGGCGGTTCTCACCGGGGATTTTTTGCCTCTAAAAATTGATGATCTTCATCAATTGCACTCGTCAAAGGATGGTCTGTCGTTTGCAACGCCTTGAATGCACGCTCAGCCGATTCCAGCGCACCTTCTAAAAACCCACCGAACTGATCAGCAGTCTCGGACGATGCAAACACAACGCGTCCCGACCAAATATTTGAAAACTCGTTCGGCAAACCGTAACGCGGATGATAGTGCGAGGCCGTGGAATCACTGCTAATTGCCGTGTAGTGCTCTTGCGCCCAATCCATGACGCGGATGCGAATCGGATTCATCAACTCGTCGCCAAAAATTGTTGCCAGTTGCGTTTTCGCTAACTCGATCAATTGTTCTGTTCGACCTGCCCTGACTGATGCTGGCACCCCGACAAATCCAAACAAGGCATATGGGCCCGAGCTGACGGGCGATGCGTCATGAATTTCAACCATTGGGCCGCGCTGGCTGATTGCATCGCCGGAAAACCCCGCTTCGCGCCAATAGGGCTTGTCGTATACGGCGACGATTTTTGCCTGGCCCGCCATCCACGTTGAAACGGCTCGCATCAGGTCGTGTACCGGTTGGTCCAACTGCGGCGTAAACTCAACGAGTTCGGACACAACCCGCGGAGGTAATGCCAACACAACCCTACGCGCATCAATTGCGTGCTCGCCCGCCCGTGCCGTGACACCCTGCGTCGTTTGTTCTAATTGCGTTAGCGCACTGTTTAACAGTATGCGTTGCGCGGGAAGCGTTGCTTGCAACGCGTCGATCAGGCTACCCATTCCACCTGCCAACCTTAGCGAACCGTGCATTGACGCATAGCCGTGATTAATACGAACTGCGCCGGTGTGGTCCTGAAATGCAAGTGCGCCCTTCGAATACTGCTCGAAAGATGTAATCGACAAGCGCTCGGAAAGCTTTTCCATTCGCGGCTGACCGGGCCAAAACCACGTGGGCCCCATATCGAATTTCGCATCGTCAGCGTCGAGCGAAAATATTCGACCACCGAGCCGGTCTCTGGCCTCAAGCAGAATCCAGTCGCGACCTTGCTCGTGAAGTTTGTCTGCAAGCGCCAAACCGGCGAGACCACCGCCGACGATTAAAATTTCTGTATCCAATTGACGCGCTTTACATTACCCGTTGACCGGCGATTTAAGGTGACCGGACTTAACCCACACGCGCGCGCCGCCGGCACCTGCAGTTGCCACAAACGGCTGGTCCGCGGGTAGCCGAAGCCAGGAGTGAACGCCGAAGTTATCGCCAGATTCGATAAAGTCACCCTCAATCACAAGAATCTCAAGACCGTTGTGGTCATCAAGCGAAACTAACTGCTCGGCTTCCCAGCACTCAATGCGGACGCGTTCGTTGGCGTCTTGGTACAGTGCAATTTCTGATACGCCGGGGCGGTCAACAACGGGCTGCGGTTCTTGCGAAAGCGTGTCGACATTGACCTGATTGCGGTCCTTGGGGTCGAATTGCCAAAGCTTTACAAAGATCGTGGCACCCTCAGCCGCCCCGGGGGTGTGGTGCGAGGTCGGCGGGTTGCGCACGTACGTGCCTCTTGGGAAGTCTCCATGCTCATCCTGAAACACGCCGTCGAGCACCAGGAACTCCTCTCCACCACCGTGTACATGCGGCGAAAATGTGCTGCCAGGCGCAAATCGAACGATGGTGGTGGCGCGTTCGACCTTGTCATCTATTCGATCCAGCATACGCCGATCAACACCCGACATCGGCGACGCGGTCCAGGGTAATTCGCTCGATTTTACGACGGCTCGCTTTGATAGATCTGCATTGATGTTCATTCGATTTCGTCGACTCTTTTCATGTTCGTGATTACGCTAGACATTCCTTCGAAACCTGATGGTCCTTTATGGACATATTTAATCTACCTATCGATAGGTACATAAATCTATCGCTTGACCTGACTGCTGTCAAGGTTAATCTATCAGTAGATAGGTAGGAGGTTTACGATGCCTAAAACAGATGGCCGCGAGCGAATACTTGTTGCGGCGGAAAAACGCGTGCGCCGCGTCGGATTCTCAAACATGAGCTTTCGAGACATCGCCACAGATGTGGGGGTCAAGAGCGCGAGTGTGCACTATCACTTCCCGACAAAAACGGATCTGGGCGAGGCCTTGATTGACGCATACGCCGACCGGTTTCTCAGAAGTCTGACCGCAATCGACCAAAGCGACGTAAACAACGCGATCAAAGCATTTATCAAACTTTACAACGATGCCTTGGTTTTAAATCAATCCATTTGCCTATGCGCGATGATGAGTGCTGAAGCGATGGGATTATCCGCATCGCTAAACACGCGCTTAATGTCATTTTTCAGAAGCAACTTAACCTGGCTGGAAGAGCTGTTCGAACAACACTTCGGCGATCGCAAAGCAGCCTTGTCGGCCACAATTATTTCTGCTTTGGAAGGTGCGATGATCGTCGCCGCGGCGTCGGACGATCGATTGATATTCGATCAGGTTTCCGAGTCGATTTTAAACAGCGTGCACGCGGAGTGCGCACAATTAAGTTGACCTCTTTTCGTCCCACCAATCCCGGATCTGCATCCCCCAATAACTTAGTTGAATTCCCATCCGACCAATCGGGTTATTGATTGGTAGGGACTTGAAACGCGAAAAATCCCGCCAGCGCGTGTCACCGCGCGCAATTCCTGACGCGATCAGAATCCCTCCCATCGCGGTGGTGTTGAGACCGTGACCGCCAAATGCGGTTGCCGCCCAAACTCCGGATCGGATCTCTCCCACTATTGGCATTTTGTGGATCGCGTACCCCATCAGGCCAGACCATCGCTGCGTTATTTTTATCGTATCGAGTTGCGGGTAAACATCGAGAATTGCGCGCTTCACTTGTGCGTCGAGGTCGCGCGGCGGTTTTTGCGACGTGGTGATTTTTCCGCCCCAAAGCAAACGGTTTGTGTCGACTAAACGATAATAGTCTCCCGCGCGACGCGAGTCAGAGATGCCTGCCATCGTCTGAATCGGAAGGAGCGAATCTGTAATCGGTTCGCTGACAACAATATGCGTACCCACGGGCAACACAGCGCGAGTAACGGGACGGAACAGATCGTTATCGTAAGCGCTGGTGCAAAGCACGACATGCTCGCATTCAACGCGACCTGTTTCAGTTTCGCACGCCCAATGAGCGCCTGTTTGTTTTAGTTGCGTTGCGCGACTGCATTCAAAAATTTCGACGCCACGCGACTCACACGCTGCGGCCAATGTCAGCGCGTAGAGCAAGGGGTTGATATGAAATCCATTCGGATCCTTGATACCCCCGCGGTATCGCTCGGTGCGCAGAGAATTTTGCAAGTGTTCGCGTGAACTGTAGCACCACTGTTCATTGAGCCGCCGACTTTCTAATGCAATCGATTCGCTCGAGATAGATTTATCGCTGTGTCGGGTGACTTCAAGCAGTCCGTCTCCCATTTTGATTGCCGGGTCATGCGATTGAATAAAGGATCGGACGAACTCGACCCCAAGTTGAGAGTACGCATGCAGTCGCGCGGCGTGCTCGTGACCGCACCTGCGAACCAGTGCCGAATGGGACTGCGCGAACCCGGATGCGACAAACCCGGCATTGCGACCCGATGCGCCCCAGGCAACTCGATTGGCTTCGAGCACGACCACTCGCAACCCTTCGCGATTAAGCTCATGCGCCGTCACCAATCCCGCCAACCCACCACCGACGACGCAAACATCGGCTTCGATGTTTTTTGTCAGCGGGTCGCGTGCATTCGGCAGCTCGGTAACAACGGCGTACCAGGTATCAGGGTAGGTTTCATCCATAAAGTCGACGACTGTTGAACCTCAAATTCAAACCTTACGGAAAAAGCCGGGAAAACTATCGCCGGCGGCCAATGCGAAAATGTATCCAGTGCATTTCTAAGAAAACGGTACCACCCGACAAGCCCACGCAAACCGACTACTATTGTCGCCGATTCCTGAGAAACCAATCTCCTAACGAAACCTCGATACTCAAACGATTACAAAAAATAATTTTGCGCTTTAACTTTTTTGGCATCAACGTCAAGCAATCCGTTTTCGACGAAGGTGTTGCGTATCAATTCAAGGTGTTCATTCACCACTTTGCGTGCACCTTCACCATCGCCGCGCACAACGCAATCAACCATTCGTTTATGCTGGTCGTTCAAGAGTTTGCGGTTATCGTCGATCCGATTAATGAGTCTTAAATTATCTTCGACTTCACTTAGCAATAAGGCATAGATGTTGCGCAGCATCAGCGATAATGGCGTGTTGTGAGCGGCGTCGGCGATAGCGATATGCAGATCAAGATCAGCTTTTGCTTCGTCTACTGGGTTTTGTCGCTGCATTATTCGCTGCAGTGACTCCAACTGCTCTTGAATATTTCGCTTGTCCTCGTCGGTTGCTCGATTTGCGGCGAGAAATGCCGCCGTGCTTTCGAGTGCCTGTCGCAGCTCAATGATCTCGAGTTTGAATTCATGGCGGCGGACGACCAGGCTTTCCAATGGATCGGTGAAACGCTTCTTGCTCCAATCGAGAACAAAATTTCCACCCCCCTGTTTTGAAATCAGCATACCGCGCGACTCGAGTACCGATAGCGCTTGTCGCAGAGTTGCGCGCGACACCTCAAAGTCGCGTGCCATCTGCCGCTCCGGTGGCAGCTTGTCGCCCGGTTTGAAGACGCCGTTTGCGATCAGTGACTCCAGCTTGTCGATCAAAGCGTCGGTCATTGTTGGGACGTTAATGGGTTCGATGGACTGCATTTGGTAAATTGGTAATACCAATATTGGTCTGACCAATCTATACTACCCACACTCCAAGATTCTGGCAAGCGATATGAGCCAAGCAACAACGCCCGATCTAGCGGGCATTTTCAGAGAATTTCTTCCGCACGAGAGCGTCGTCGATCAGCCCAGCTCGCTCGCCGCGTACGAATGTGATGCCTTGAGTGCGTACCGACAGATACCCCTGTTGGTTGTGCTGCCTGAGACAGTCGAGCAGGTGCAACAGGTCATGCGAATTTGCAGTGATCGCAAATTGCCGGTTGTCGGGCGTGGCGCAGGCACCAGCCTCTCCGGTGGCTCTCTGCCGCACGCAGACGGCATCGTGCTGAGCCTGTCGAAGATGAAAGAGATCGTCGAGATCGACCAACTCGCGCGCACAGCCGTCGTGCAGCCCGGTGTTCGCAACCTGGCAATTTCAGAGGCTACACGCCCATACGGCCTTTACTACGCGCCGGATCCGTCATCACAGATCGCCTGCTCGATCGGCGGCAACGTCGCCGAAAACGCGGGCGGCGTTCACTGTCTGAAGTACGGGCTTACGCTGCACAACATCCTGCGGCTTAAGCTGGTCATGCCGGACGGTGAGTTGCTCGAAATCGACCAGCGCAATCTGCAAACCGAGGGTTTCGACCTGCTGCCTTTGATCATCGGTTCAGAGGGCATGCTGGCGATAGTTGTCGAAATCACGGTCAAACTGTTACCGATTCCCGAGTGCGCGCGCGTGGTGCTGGGGGTCTTCGATTCGGTTGAAAAAGCGGGGGTCAGCGTCGCCAGGATTATCGCCGCGGGAATCGTACCCGCCGGCGTCGAGATGATGGACAACCCCGCCATTCGCGCCGCTGAGGACTTTGTCAACGCAGGTTACCCGACCGACGCAGAGGCCATTTTGATCTGCGAGCTCGACGGCACCGAAGACGAAGTTGTCGCGCAAATCGAGCAAGTCGAAGCTGTGTTGAATGAGAATGGCGCGGTCGAGACGCGGCTGGCCAAAAGCGAAGCAGAACGACAGTTGTTCTGGTCCGGACGCAAGGCGGCATTCCCTGCCGTCGGGCGCATTTCGGCGGACTACTATTGCATCGATGGCACCATCCCGCGCAAAGCCCTGGGCCAGGTGCTGTTGGGAATGCGCGAGTTGTCCGACGCCTACGGCCTTCGAATTGCCAACGTATTTCACGCCGGTGACGGCAATCTGCACCCCTTGATTTTGTACGATGCGAATGTCGAGGGCGAGCTCGAACGCACCGAAGAACTCGGCAGCAAAATTCTCCAGCTGTGCATCCACCACGGCGGCACGATTACCGGCGAGCACGGTGTTGGCATCGAAAAAATCGGTGAGATGTGCGTGCAATTCAGCGATGAAGAGCGCGCTCAATTTCATCGCGTGCGCGACGTATTCGACCCGCACAATATTATGAATCCCGGCAAGGCGATTCCGACGCTGGCTCGGTGCTCGGAATTCAACGCGATGCACGTCCACAACGGCGAATTGCCTTTTCCCGAGATCGAGCGTTTTTGATCGTGAACGTTGTCGACAACAACATCGAGGACACACTGCGCGCCAGCGTTTCCGCGCACGCCGAGTCGAAATCCGCTGTGCACATTGTGGGTGGCAACAGCAAAGCGTTTTACGGCAATGCCGTGACAGGCGACGAACTCAGCGTGCGCGATCACACCGGCATCATCGACTACGACCCGGCTGAAATGGTGATCACAGTCCGAGCGGGAACCCGCCTGTCTGACGTTAGTGCCTTGCTCGCAGAAAATCGTCAGATGCTGGGATTTGAACCGCCAGATTACTCAGGTACGACAACAATCGGGGGCGCGTTGGCTACCGGGCTGTGCGGCCCACGACGAGCCAGTGCCGGCAGCGCACGCGATTTTTTACTCGGTGCGCGGATCATCGATGGTCGGGCGCAAACGCTGAATTTTGGCGGTCGCGTGATTAAAAATGTGGCTGGCTTTGATCTGGCACGCGTAATGGTCGGCGCGCAGGGTACGCTTGGCGTTTTGCTCGAAGTGTCAATCAAAGTTGTGCCGATTCCACACGCCGAAGTCAGTCTCGCCTTCGAGCACACAAGCGCAGACGAACACATCCAGTGGATCAATGAACTCGGCTCGGCGCCACATCCCATTTCAGCGTCGCTGTGGCGAGATCAAAAAAGTACGCTGCGACTCTCGGGCAGCGAATCCGGCGTCGAAAGTGCAGTCAGGAAACTGGGTGGGGATCGAATCGAGCACAATTGGAATGGACACGACTGGCAAGACGATTCTATGCGTGCGGTTACGCGCGTCTCTCTGCCACCCGCAACCACGGATATACTGAAACAATCCGATCAAATCATCGAATGGGGCGGCGCGCAGCGCTGGCTGATTGGCGATACACACATTGCGCGGCTGCGCGATCAGGTCAGCGCGTCGGGCGGCGCGGTCTGCGCGTATCGCAATCACGCGCGGGATGTGAGTATTTTTCAACCACTCACTCCCGCAATACTCTCGCTGCAGAATCAACTTAAAACCAGCTTTGACCCGCACGGCATTTTGAACCCTGGACGCGTTTACGCAACGCTCTGACATGCAGACCAATCTCGACACATCGCTTATTGACCCGCGCGACGCTGATCGCGTGCATTCGATTTTGCGCAAGTGCGTGCACTGCGGGTTTTGCAACGCGACCTGTCCGACCTATCAAATCAAGGGCGATGAGTTGGACGGCCCTCGCGGGCGCATTTATCAAATGAAGATGTTTTTCGAAGGGCATACCGACAACGCGCAGCTGCGCACGCATCTCGACCGTTGTCTGACCTGCCGCTCGTGCGAGACAACCTGCCCGTCTGGCGTTCAGTACAGCAAGCTGCTGGAAGTCGGTCGGCACACGGTAGACAAGGTCTACCCGCGTTCAGGTGCGCAAACGTTCAAGCGCAAAGCGATTGTGCGAATGGTGAATTCGGGACTGCTGTTTCACGCGATGATTCGAATCGCGCAGGCGCTGCACAAGTATTTACCCGCACCTATTGGCGCTGCCGTGCCCGCCAGGCAAGAGGCGATAAAACGCGAGAGCAACGTCGGCGTGCGCACCGTGTTAATGCTGAGCGGTTGCGTTCAACCAACGCTCACGCCCAACACCAATATCGCCGCGATCAATATTCTTAATCGTATGGGTTTCAAGGTGATCGAGACGCCGGCCTACCAGTGCTGCGGTGCCGCCGCGCTGCACACGTCTGAATCCGAACGCGGCATCAAGCAAGCCAAAGCCATGATTGATCAATGGTGGCCGCAAATAGAAAACGGCGCCGACGCGATTGTCGTTTCTGCCAGCGGCTGCGCGGTGAATGTAGCGGAGTACCCCGACGTGCTTCGGCACGAGCCCGAGTACGCTGCAAAAGCCGCACGCGTGAAAGAACTGCTTACAGATATGAGCGAGCTGATTGCAAACAATTCGGCGCGATTGTCGTTCAGCAACGAAGTTCAGATGCGTGTTGCGTTTCACACGCCCTGCACCCTGCAACATGGGCTCAAACTCAAACACAAAGTCGAACCGATTTTAGAAAAAGCGGGCTATACGCTGTGCGCGGTTGCCGACGAGCATTTGTGTTGCGGCTCGGCAGGCACGTACTCAATGCTGCAGCCGCAGTTATCCGGGCAGCTGCGCGCTAACAAACAGCGCGCGTTGGGAATTGACCAGCCGGATATCGTTGCAACCGCAAACATCGGCTGCCAAACGCATATTGCGAACGGCAATGCGACACCGGTTGTGCACTGGTTGGAGTTGGTCGAGAAAGCTACGACAGTCGCATCATGATTTTGTCGAGCTGATCGCGAATCGAATCTGAAAACCCTTCTTCCTGAAGCGCGTGCAGGATTTGTTCGTTCAGACCTCCCGGGGTCAGGCACGCTTCGCTCATCTTCTGGAGTTTTTCCGCGTCGACGCGTTTGGTCAGTTTTGACAAGGCATGCACCATCGAGCTGGAAAATTTGGCGGCGGTGTCGGCTTCGACGCCCTCTTCTTCCATCCACGCGGCAAGTGTTGCGACAAAATCAAAGTAGGTGGCCATGAACGCGCCGGCACTGGCAAAGGCGTTAAAGCGTGCCTCGTCCTCGACCGGGATCGCGTCACCGACTGACGCGAAAAGGGCCTGCAGTTGCTCATCCGGCGGAAACACGGGCACCGGCCCAAAACCGAATTCAATCGGCGGCATGGGTATCGCGCGAAAGCACTGTGTCGCAGGCGCTATCAGTGGTTTGATCGCATCGACGGACAAGCCGGCAACCAGACTGATCACGCGGTGCGATTCGCTGAAATTCAATCCGTCGAGCAAGTCGCTCGCTTGCTCGGGCAGAACGGCGACGAACACGTCGCTGCATCGGTCCACAAGCGTTTGATTTTCACTAATGACTTCTATTTGCGGGAATCGCTCTGCCAGAATTGTCGACCGCTCGCGGGTGCGTCGCGACAACAGTATGCGATCTGTATATGCACCTCGTGTGTACAGTCCCGATACAACCGCTTCGGTGATTGCACCGGTCCCGATAAAGCCAATACTCACTTCGGCTCGCCTCCTTTTGTATTGTGCGGCACGGTGAATACATCTAGTGTAGCGCTTATCTTCCGGTATTGGGTTGTCGATGCTAGCGACCGTGTCAAAGTTTCTGGCGAAACAGTACGCCCAGCCAAGTGGCTTTTTTGGTCGTTGGCTGATGGGCAGGCATCTCGATCAGATCAACGCCGCAGGTAACGCACTGGTTTTGCAGGCACTTTGCCCAAAGCCTCACGAGCGAATCGTGGAAGTCGGTTTTGGCGGCGGAGATCTGTTGCTGGAAATCGCGAATTGCGCGCAGCAGGCGATTGGCATTGAGCGCTCTACGTCAATGCTTGATCGCGCACACGTTCGTATCAATAACGAGAATTATGACAATGTTTCACTGCATAGCGGCAGCGCTGAGAGTATTCCAGTCGATGACGAAACCGCGGATGCGGTGATCAGCGTCAATACGATTTATTTTTGGCCTTCCATGCAATCGGGCTTGCGCGAGATTATTCGTGTATTGAAGCGAGATGGTCGGCTTGTGCTGGGTTTTGGTTCGAAGGAGCACCTGCAGGAAGCGGGATATGACCAGCGCGGTTTTTCACTTTACAGCGAAAAAGAAGTCGAACAACTCGCACGTGAAGCCGGGTTTGATGAATGTGTCCTGCACTCCATCGAACGAGGAAAACGCGGTCCTTTCTTCGCGTTGATTTGCCGGAGAACAACGTGAAAAACGGCTTGATAAACGTCGATGAAGAGTTGCAAATGTATTTTCAAGAAACCGGCAACGGCAGCGTACCGATTTTGCTATTGCCGGGCTGGACGATGTCGACCGACGTTTTCGAAAAGCAGTTTTCCTTTTTCGAAGACTCGGCCGACTACCGGTTTGTTTCGCTCGATCCACGCGCACACGGGCGCAGCACCAAAACGCACGAGGGCCACTACTACGAACAGCACGGGCGCGACCTGCACGCGTGCATTGAGGCATTGGCGCTCGAAAACTTCGTATTGGGCGGCTGGTCGTTTGGCTGCCTCGCAACCTTGTCTTACATTCATCAGTTCGGTTTCGACAGACTGGCCAGATTTATCATGCTCGATGGTCCGCCGCGTGCGGCCGGCACTGACAATGAAAACGACTGGGTAACCTATACGCTGGACGACGCCGATGGCCAGCAGGAATTTTATTCTCTTGGCAAACTGCGCGATTCGCGTGCGACCAACCTTGAATTCGCCCACTGGATGCTGGAGGAGCGCTCGCAAGCCACTGTCGACTGGCTGGTATCGATCACAGAACAAATGCCGGATTCGGCGGCGTGCTTGCTGAATGCAACGTCTGTATTTCTCGATTACCGCGAAACCCTGATCGATGTCGCCAATAACGTCCCATCGCTTTATTACGTGCGCGAATCACAGCGTGCGATTGTTGAGAGCTGGGCACAGATGAATACTCCGACCGCGCGCGTCCACGCGAGTGGTGAGCACCTGATGTTCTGGGAGCGCGCCGACGAGTTTAATTCGACTCTAGTCGATTTCATTCAGCCTCGATGATGTCATGAGTTCATCGACGACACACAGTGCGCAGTGGCACGACCAGCCCGGCTTTGGTATTGCGCTGTTTGTTATCAATCTGATTTTGATGGCGGTGATGGGCGCGATGGTAAAGACGCTGTCGGTCAGCTATCCACTGACCGAAATTCTGTCGTACCGGTTTATTTGCGCGATGCTCGCGTTTGCGATCACATTGCCGTCGGTAGGCGGTCTTGCCGGGTTGAAAACATCGCGACCGTTTGGCCACGCGGTGCGCACAGTATCGGGTATTGTGAGTCTCGGCTTGCTTTATTTCGCGTTATCGACAATACCCCTGGCAGACGCAACCGCGCTGGTGTATTCAGCACCGATTTTTATCGTCGTGTTTTCCATACCGCTACTTGGCGAAACGATCGGCTGGCGTCGTTGGAGCGCTGTATTGCTCGGGTTTATTGGCGTGATATTGATTGCACAACCCGGCGCATCGATGAATATTGGCACACTGGCGGGAATCGGTTCGGCGATTGGCGCAGCGCTGGTCTCAATTTTTCTGCGCCGACTGAGTAAAACCGAAAAAACCGTCACTATCGGTTTTTATTACAACTTCACCGGCACCCTTGTTTACACCGGGTGGGCAATCAGTATCGGCTGGGTCATGCCGCTCGCCTCTGACGCGCTGTTGATTGCAGCGTTTGGGTTATTGGCGGGCTTGCAACAGTGGGCGCTGAATCATTCGCACCGCTACGCCGAGGCCAGCATGTTGGCACCGTTCGAATATTTGATCCTGATATTTGCCGCCCTGCTCGGTTACGTATTCTGGGCAGAAGTTCCTTCATTCACGACCTGGATCGGCGCCGCGATTATTGTTGCGAGCGGATTGTTTATAATCGCGCGCAAACGTGCGATTGGCCAAACATAGAATCACGACGATACACCTTGTAATGAATGAAATTCCTCTTATCGACTGGATCGCGCTTGGCGTCTTTATCACGATCTGGACCTTTTACACCTGGTACTCAGATTACAGCCCATCCGCCAAAAACAGCCTGCCTCGCGTGATGAATTTCCATCGTAAGCGCTGGATGCGCGAAATGCTGCGACGCGAATTGCGCATGCCGGATGCGCTGGGTATCGGCAACTTTGTGCAAAGCGCCGTGTTTTTCGCCTCCACTGCGATCCTGATAATCGGCGGTTTGGTGGCCACATTGGGCGGATCGTCGCGCGCCGTCGACGCCATCTCGCTGCTCCCATTTGTGGTTACCCCCAGCGAAAGCCTGTGGAGCATTAAGGTCGTCATCCTGATCTGCGTCTTTATCTACGCGTTCGTTAAATTTATCTGGGCGGTACGGCTGGCCAATTACTGTATGGTGTTGTTTAACGCAGCACCAATCGATGCGAAAGCGGACAATATCGCCTACGCTGACGAGCTGGCCAAGCTCGCGGGATTATTTGCCCTGCATTTTAACCAGGGGCTGCGCGCTAACTTTTTTGCGCTCGCGGCACTGGGTTGGTGGATCAACGCGACGGTGTTTATGTTGGCAACCGCTGCGGTTTTATGGGTAGTGTATCGGCGCGAGTTTCGATCGAATTCGCTCAAGGTTGCGAATAACCTGCGCGATATGAGTATGCGCGCGGAAAATCAGGACTGATATTCTGTCTTGATTGAACCCTGCTGGACGGTACGGGTCTTAGGTTCCGCTTTTGTCCTTTCGAATTAAGGACGGCCCGACTAAATCGTGCTCCGTCAATCCCGTGAGATTCGGAGACCAATCTTTGCAATATTTTATGGATTCCTGCCTTGGCAGGAATGGCGCTTTTTAGAGTTTCTTTAACCATGAATCTAGGTGATTTGTCTGGACCGCTGCTATTTTTCGGCGGCCCCTACAGCAATTTGCAGGCGACCAATGCGCTTAAAAACGTGGCAGACGAACTGGGTATTCCTGCGCGTAACATTATTTGTACCGGAGATGTTGTGGCCTATTGCGGTCAGCCGAATGAAACCGTTGCGGCGCTGCGTGATTGGGGCGTGCACGTCGTGATGGGTAACTGTGAAGAGTCCATTGGCGAGCGACTCGACGACTGTGGCTGTGGCTTCGAGCCCGGCAGTGCCTGCGATCTGTTGTCGGTCACCTGGTATCAGTTTACCCACACGCGAATCGACGCAGACCATCGTACGTGGATGCGTGCGCTACCACGAAGAATTGATTTTCGCTACGCAGATAAGGCGGTCGCGGTTGTTCACGGCAGTATCAACGCGATCAACGAATTTGTCTTTGCATCGAGAAGCGACACCGAACTGCGAAAACAGATTGCTGCCGCAGAATCGGACATCGTCGTTGGGGGGCACAGCGGCCTGCCATTCAGCCGGCGAGCAGAGGACAAACTCTGGCACAATCCAGGCGTGATCGGCATGCCGGCGAACGACGGCACGCAACGCGGTTGGTACTCGCTCTGGAATTGCCAGGACGGTGTTATCAACATTGAGCATCGAGCGCTCGATTACGATGCACACGCGGCATCAAAGGCAATGCAAAACGCGGGGCTTGTAAACGGGTACTCCGACGCATTGCTTTCTGGCTTGTGGCCGAGTGAAGACATTTTGCCCGACGCAGAACGCGTGCGCCGGGCCGCGCCTATCGAGCCTCACTCGTTGATGTATTAGTTTGGCTCGGAGATCCAACAAGCTGCCAAGTGGTGCTAGTATCGCCGCTGGCCAAGCAGCCTATTGAAAAATCCAAGGGTTAGATTACAAGCTGCACTGCGCAGCGAGTCGAACAAGAATGTCTCAGCGAGCGTGGTACCCCTATTTTCTAATTACAGTTGCCGGTGTCATCTGGGGCAGCACGTTTTCGCTTGCGCTGATCGCCACAGCGAAAGGCGCGCACCCCGTCGCACTCACCACCTGGCAGGTCGCGTTGACCGGCGTAATTTTTGTCATCGTTTGTGCGGTATACAAGATCCCTTTTTTTCGAATTCGCCACTGGCGCGCGTACTGTTTTATCGCCGCGATCGGGATCATCGCGCCTGACATTTTGTACTATAGCGCCGCGCCGCACCTCTCCGCGGGAGTCTTATCGATCACAGTCTCGACCGTGCCGTTACTGACCTACGCGATCATGTGGGGAATGCGTTTTGAACCTTTCATGATCAAGCGTGCCCTCGGCATCGTTTTCGGGATGGTCGCGATTCTGCTATTGGTTTTGCCGGATCAAGGCCTGAGCGCTGATGACGCAAGTTTCTGGACACTCGTCGTGCTGCTGTGCGCGGTGTGTTACGCGGTAGAAAACGTGTATATCGCAGAATTCGCCGACCCTGCGCTCGACATTCGTGAACTGCTCGCGGGGTCCAATATTGTCGCCTGCGTCGTCATGTTACCGACTGGATATGCGATGGGAACAACCGTCGACCTCGCCTGGTTTGCAACTCCGGCGGGGTTGGCGATCATTGCGCTCGCTGCCAGCAGCAGTATCGCCTATTTAATGTTTTTCCACGCGATCAAGATCTCGGGGCCAGTGTTCGCGAGTCAGTGCGCGTACATCGTGACCATATCCGGTGTCGTCTGGGGCATCATAATTTTTGCCGAGGAGCACACCGTGTGGGTATGGTCATCGGTTATCGTAATGATGGCCGGTTTGGCTTTGGTAACCCCGCGAAATTCGGCAAGCAAAATTCAAGGAGCAGTCACCAATGAGTGATGTCCCCGCACCTTACAGCGAAATTTCAAATACGTTCATTAAACTGCGGGACGGTCGCAAACTGAGTGCGCGCATCTGGTTACCGGCGAATGCGGAGCAGTCGGCGGTTCCCGCGATTCTCGAGTACCTGCCGTATCGCAAACGCGACGGCACCGCACCGCGCGACGAATCCACTTATCCTGTATTTGCAACAGCAGGCTACGCAGGTGTTCGGGTTGATATCTCCGGCACCGGTGAGTCAGACGGCGACTTTGATGACGAATACTCAGCGCGAGAATTGGCCGACGGTGTCGAGGTGATCGAGTGGATCGCGCAACAAAAATGGTGCGACGGCAATGTCGGCATGATGGGCATTTCGTGGGGCGGATTTAACAGTCTGCAAATTGCCGCGCTGCAACCGCCTGCGCTCAAAGCCGTCATTTCGATTGGTTCAACGGTTGACCGTTACAACGATGACATCCATTACAAAAACGGTGCGCTTTTGTCGTGCAACTTCTGGTGGTCGAACGTCATGCTGTGCTTCGCTTCGCGCCCGCCAGACCCCGCCTTGGTGCGCGACCGCTGGCGCGATATGTGGGTGCATCGATTAAACACGCAGCCATTTCCGTTGGAACAATGGCTATCGCATCAACGGCGCGATGCATACTGGCGGCATGGTTCGATCTGCGAAGACTTCGCCAAAGTCAAAGCGCCGTCTCTTGTGATCAGTGGCTGGGCCGATGGGTATATAAACGCGCCACCCGCCAGCGCTGAACACCTGCCAATGGCCAAGGCAATCAACGGCCCGTGGATTCACAAATACCCGCACTTTGCCTATCCGCATCCGCGCATGGACTTCCACGGAGAGGCGTTGCATTGGTGGAATCGCTGGTTGAAAAACGAAGCTAACGATGCGGAGTCGCTACCCGCGTACCGTGCGTACATTTCCGAAAACGTACGCCCCGCTGCACGCCGCGAACACGAGCAAGGGCGCTGGGTCGCCGAGCAACAGTGGCCGTCGCCAAAAATTCAAAGTCGCGCTTTATATCTCGCGCGATTTGGTCAGGTTACGCTTGATGCACCTGAACCTGAACAGATCTCGATCTGCTCACCGCTGGATTGCGGTACCGCATGCGGCGAATTTTTCACACTGGCGCCCGACGCTGATATGCCGGGCGATCAGCGCGGCGACGATGCAGGCTCGCTTTGCTTTGACACTGATGCGCTTGTCGAATCGGTCGAAATTCTTGGGAGGCCAAAACTGCGGCTGCGCGTTGCGATAGACAAGCCGATCGGCAACCTCATCGTGCGGCTCGTCGACGTTCACCCCGACGGCGTCGGTCACCGCGTGAGTTGGGGTGTGCTCAACCTTGCGCACCGAGACGATAACGCAGAACCCAAACCAATGCCGCAAGGACAGTTTACCGATATTGAAATTGCACTTGACGAATGCGGTTACCGATTCCTGCCGCAGCACACAATCCGTATCGCAATTTCCACATCTTACTGGCCGATGATATTGCCGACACCTGAACGCGTAACCGCAACCTTGGCGCTCGGCGAAAACAGCAGCGTCACACTGCCGGTGCGCAGTGGAAGTGATCAGATCGACATTCCAGCACCTGAAAATGCAGACCCGCTGCCGCACTATAAGATGCACAAGCCCGAGCATCGCGAGCGAAGGGTCGAACGCAATTTACAAACGCAGCGTACCGACTACTTCATCATAGACGATACCGGCGAGGACGAAATGCCAATGCACGGGCTACGCACTCGCCACAAACATGAAACGATCTACAGCATCGATTGGGATGACCCGAAAAGTGCCAGCGCACAATGCAAGTACACCTGCTGGATGTCGCGCGAGAACTGGAATATTTGCACGGTTTCCGAAAGTTGGTTGACGTGCAACAAAACACATTTTTATTTAAGCGCGCGGGTAAGGGCGTATGAAAATAATGTGTTGTTTCACGAGCGCTTATGGGAGAAGTCTATTGAGAGGGACTTGATGTAAACGTAGACCGGCCATTCACAAACATAAATGAAAATTAAAGTTAGGAATCTTACAACACACGATACAATTCCAGCTTGATTATTCTGTGAAATGGGAATAATTATCTTTACTCCTTTTATCGATATAGTCTTGAAAAAAAGCCACCAAAGGAAGCTTAAAAAAAATGCTGTTCTTTCCTTATCGCGCTGATCTTGACTTGCAGCGCATCCCTTGGCTTACGATCGTAATCAGCGTGGTATGCATACTCGTCTTCGTCAAGCAGCTTCAGTCACACAAGAATTACGTTGAGGCAGTTAATTATTTTTGTGATAACTCGGTGAGTCGCACGACCAAGCTAGTATTGAATCGACTCCAGGCAACCAATCCCGAGCTTAACTGCGCGACGATCCACATATCAATTAGAGATGCCAAAAACACGAAGGATCAACTGCAAAAACTGACCGATCTCGATAACGGAAACAAGCTTTTCAAAAATCCATCAGATCAGCGACGGTACATTTACCAACGTTTGAAAGCTTCGTATGAAGACTTTGAATCAATCGTGCCGGTAAACCTTACGCAAGAATACGCGTACCACCCGCTCGAGCTTCAAGCCAAGCAGATGTTTACTTCAATCTTGTCACACGGGGGCTGGGGGCATCTTATTTTCAATCTCCTGTTTTTCTTCGCCTTCGCCGCATCTGTTGAGATTATTGTAGGATCAATCGCATTTCCTTTTCTTGTTGTATTAATGGCAATTAGCACAAACCTGACTTACACATTCCTGGCAGACGAAAACACTCTTCCTACAATAGGGCTATCCGGGATCGTCATGGGAATGATGGCGTTCCTGGCCGCAACCCTCCCACTAATGAGGATTCGCTGCTTCCTTTGGATTCTTGTTTTTTTCAAGATTATCCGAATACCCGCATGGATACTTGCGATTGGTTTTATCGGCATGGATATCTATAACGTACAAACCGACTTTACGTCCAACACCAACTACATCGCACATATCAGTGGAGCAGTAACAGGTCTGATCTTTGGCGTGTCGTTATGGATTATAAAACCAGACTACATTCGCGGTTTGGTCGCTGACTAATTGGGCCAGTTTAATTGATACAATAATCATCAAATTTGCCAAGATGACTTAGCCCTAAAAATAGCGTTGAACACTCCATCCCATGCAATAATCAACCTGTTCATCCTTCGGGATCGCGGGCAACCCAAAATAGCCGCAGCCGTCGTGGTCGGCGCAGTTCTTCCCGATGTTGCTATGGTAGGGTTTTATGCGTGGCATCTGACGCTTGGTACGCCCGAATCGATAATCTGGTCAACCGAGTATTACAAACCGATCTGGCAGGCATTTTTTGATTTCTTTAATTCAGTTCCCCTGATGACGCTTGGCGCGCTGATTGCCTGGCGAATATCAAATCCGATACTTCTGTTTTTCTTCGCCAGCATGTTGCTACACGCACTGGGTGACATCGGACTACACGTCGAAGATGCTCACCGTCATTTTTATCCATTCTCAGATTGGCGATTTGTCAGTCCGTTTTCGTATTGGAATCCGGAATACCATGGAAACTGGATTAGTCTGATTGAATTTTGTCTCAGCCTCGCAGCGGCTGTTTTCCTCATTGTTAAATCACCGACGAGTAAGAAATGGGTAGTTGGGCTTTTGGGAATATATATTACGTATTTGGTTTATGTATCTTTAGTTTGGAACTAGTGTTATTCGGTAATTGTAATCGAACATATTTTGCAGTAATGGACGAAAATAGCAACGCATTTACAAACACTCACCGTTCACAGTTAAAAATTGGTCAAAGTTTCGACATACGTTTAGCACATTTATTTGCCCAGCATCCCAAGGCAGACAACATTCATGAATGCCATATAAATATATAAAACAGATTAAGATTTTTTTCGACTAATCAATGAGATAAATAGCACGTTACCGAATCTCAAAAAATATCAAACCGTTTGTAATATTCTAGTCTTTTTCAGCCATTAAAACGGTTGACCGAATTCTCTCGTTCCCTACTATCCGCACCCTGAAAGGACGCACATCGTTTCGAATTTTTCGCATGATTTGATTCATGCTTTTTATTCAACGTTTGCATCCTAGCGACCTTATTATCTATTTTTTAAAATGGGAAACTAATCAAATTTCTAAATTGCAGTTTATTTGCTCTAGTGACCGCCTGGTCAACCGAAGCGTCATCCGCTGGCTCAACCATCGTGTATATTGACGAGCACTGTGATGGCAAACCTGACTGAGTGACTAGTTTTACTCTGTAAGCACACACAGAAAGAAATGATCGAAGGTACAAAACTGCGGGAATTATTGCCGGGTACTTTACCGGAGTCGCACCTAATGAATCTCCGTATTACATCAAGAACGCCTGGCTTAATGATGAGCACGTGATCCAAATTGGCGATCTAGTCACTGACCCAGATATCGACCAGAACAACTATGGAGGATGGTATCGATCGGCTTACGACCATGGGAGCCAAAGCCCTAAATCTTTCTATGAAACAGGCAACCAAAAGTCTTCTAACAGGCCATACCTCGCAGCAGAGGCGGCAGCTGAAATCGTAAATGATACAAATCCTGATGCTGCCTGGAACAGTAACACGGTATGGTCATCGGATTTTAATGAAGCACTGCTTACTCAACGCTACCATAACGGTGGCTCAAGACAAGTTAAAGTCGAAGCGGAAGTTGTGATCAATAACCCCAGCGCACGTTGCAACGTACGTGCATTAGCGGGTCGATCAGAGGCGAGAGATGGTAGCAGTGGCATCACAAACACTAACTACAAACATAATTGGAATGGGATTTGGTAGCCCTAGGTGCAACCAGCGACATTGGATAACACAATTATTCGGAACAGTTTTTGTTCTAAACGAAAGTTGTATTAGTGCTAGTAACAACGATGTTTACAAAAAGGAGTTAGGCTTATGCCTAAACCTATTTCATTTGTTGTATGATAGTGGAAGCGTAAAAATCCTGACGCGCTTCAGTCTGTTTATCGCCCGGTTACGGATATTCGCATGTGGGATTTCTATACCACCCCCTAATAGTCAGGTCATCAAAATCACAGCCAACTACTTTAAGGAATTCTCACATCATCAGTGAGTAGGCTTTTTGCGGAAATTCCCGCCAGTTGTCGGCGTAATTATTAGCTTCCAACACATGTATCCAGTTAGCGAATTTACCTAGCGAAATATCAGGCATATACGTTACGGTACCTTTGTTGCTATAGCGGAATAGCTGCGATGTGAAATGCTTCGATGAAAACTGAATGCGATATTCAGGGCTCGGAATTCGGCGATCCTGTGTAACGTCATAGCTAAAGATGCCTAAAGAAATCATTATGCAGTCCTCGCTCCGGACTCCGAACCACCCGGGGCATGGTTCGGCCACTTCAGCAACGCGCAACGCAGGTAGTACATTATCCGGCGAACTAACCATCGCCTTGCTTTCAAATAAATACCCTCTGTTTTCATCAATGATGCCTAAGTTTGACAAAAGAATGGCGGCTACTCGTGCTTTCAGATCATCATCGGTCAATCTAGGTATTCCATCTTTGTTGGTGTAATTTCCGATTTCATTGCAAGAAGCTTCCTGATACACGATTTTCATAAAGCGCTTTTTTGTTTAAATTACTCGTTAAAAAAGACGCGTCGATAAGGCATGACATAGAGAACTTCCCTAAAAATCACTGAGTTTTTTTTTGCCAGAACAACAACGGTTTCGTTACTCCCGTTGACCGCAGTGATTCGCGATTAAATCGGCTGCCGTCGATACAATCGAAGATTGCTCACGACGCGGCATAATCTTGTTTACCGCACTCTCGCAACTCGAAGAAAAACTCTCGATTTCATGGTCAATCTGATCGATGAATTTAGGTCGCATCCGTATAACGCGAGTTACTCCGTTTAGGCGTCCAAAATATGTAAATAGGAGCACCAGTGGAGCCACCACAGCATCGACTCAAGCTCACAATTATTCATTACATTTATCGTCGGGATATGTACCGCATCAAGCGATCCTGAAAAAAAGACGCGCACAGCATTTTGCAGGTCGACGCTTTATAGTTTAAAACTGGATCAATCACCCAAGCTAATTGGATGTACGGACATGGTTAACTGCTTAGTGGTGTAGCTAAATTTTTGACGCTAGCAATCGCCGCGGAAAGAGACAAGATTGCTTTTCGATTTAACACCCCTACAACATTGATATTTTTGATCTCCATATTTGCAATCGAAATAACGATGTAAAATAGAGGAGAAAAGCATGCATACTACAGAATAGTATTGTCTAGTTCGTCAACTAAATCGCATACTTTTTTTGATAGTGAACTTGCTGTAAAAATTCACCAAAAATCAAAACCTTTCGATTCCAAAGTGCGCTTTTTGAAAAAATCATTTAGTTTTTTGTTGGTCTAATTCGCGTAGCAAATAGGCCATTGCCGAATTTCATCAGAAACGATCCGTTTAGCACTTTTTCATTGTTTTTTTTCACTTAACCTCTTGTTGGTTTTTTTTGGTGTTTTAGTATGCACCGCCTGAAACGGCACGTAAGGAATGGTACATATTTAATTCACACTCGTACCTGCTCAGACAATTGATCACGATTATGCTCGTGACATCTTTTTAGAATTCTTGATCGCAAATTTGCGACTTGGATAATTTGTATTTTGCTGGAGTAAATTATGAAGTTTTTCAGAATAGGTTTATTGTTGACAATGGGCACCTTTTCATCAGTGGCATCCGCTGCCGGATCTGGCGAAGCGAGTATTGTGCCTTATTATGAAGATGGCATTGTAGTTAAATACGAAGTAAAAGCGAGGTCGGAAGGTGATAACCGGAAATATATGACGGCAGCCATCCAGATCTATAATAGCGACATCTCAGTGCCGGCACATGAAACTTCGTGCTACATCGAAGACGTGACTGTGAATGGTGCAACCGCAATAAACAATGGTGATCCTTACACCAATATGGATCTTGAAACGAACGATTTTGGCGTGTGGTATCAATCGACTTGGTCACACGGCGGGGACAATCCTAGTACCTTGTATTCAGAGGGTAACCAAACGGCTTCCAATCGAGCAGGTCTAGCAGGGGAAGCAGTTCAAGCTATCGCGAATGACGAAGGTGCCAGTATGAGTGGTTCCTTCTGGGCAGCGGAGGCTGCCCAAATTCTTGTGGCACAACGCTATCACAACAATGGCAACTGGAGATACGCCGATATTGAAGCGACGATTATCGTAACAGATCCGGATTATTGTGTTGTTCAGGCGATAGCAGGGCGTTCGGAATCCAGAAATGGCAGTAGTGGTAAAGCTCAAACCGAATATGATATGGAGGGCAGTTGGTGAGGCAGCCGGTAGAAGCCGGTCAGACCTTGTAGAACACTGATTGAGTATGCGGGTTAGGCGTGCGCCTAACCCGTTTTGTAAAATGGATTATTGGCGAAACTGAATTAGGTCTTTCATCCTCTATCCAAACTCCTATACGAAACCGCCTCCGTTAAACTCGCTGTTGTAATATTTTTATCCCCCGACAAATCTGCCACTGTTCGCGCCACTTTAAGCACACGGTGAAACGCTCGTGCGGATAAATTCAAGCGCTGCATTGCCTGATCGAGTAACGCCATATCGCTTTTCCCCAGCGCACAATGTTTGTCTATATCTTTAACGTCCATTTGCGAATTAATTTTTCCGCATCGGTCGAGCTGCATCGCGCGCGCTTTTGTTACGCGCTCGCGAACGGCGTACGAGCTTTCCGCCGTTTCATCCACTGATTGCAGGGCATCGCGTTCTACACGCGGAACTTCAATATGCATGTCGATGCGATCGAGGAACGGCCCAGACAATCTGCCCTGATAGCGCTGGATTTGATCTGCCGAGCAACGGCACACCGCGTTCGGGTCAGTGCGATTACCACAGGGGCATAGTTTCATCGCAAAGTTGCCATCCATTAGAAAACAACAACTTAGGTCAAATCTTGCACCTTATCCACAGGCGTTGGAGTCTTTAGGGGATCATCTACGATATGTGCGTCTGGAACGCGAAATGATCCAGAAAGACGTATCACCGCTCCTCGGCATCGATGTATACACCCTCCTCCTATGGGAAAAGAACCGGACTCAGCCTATGGAAAAGCACTATCCCGCCATTGTGGAATTTCTTGGGTATTGCCCATATGTGTACCCCAAATCAGAGGGTGAGCGATTCAGGTTACACCGCATATACCGAGGCTTTACCCAAAAACTGACCGCTAAGTTCCTTGTGGTAGACCCTATGACTATCAGCCGTTGGGAGGCCGATCAAGGTACTGGTTGGCCTGATCATGAGAAGAAGATCAATCGTTTTTTGACCTCTACCGTAACGCCGGAGGAAGTAGCGCAAAAACTAAGATCGAACCCCGATTACTACAGTATTCCTCAAAATCCTAAAACACTCGGAGAACAACTTCGCAAGGCTCGACTTGAAAGGAAAATGACACTCAGCGAAGTTGCTGAACTGATTGGTGTTCACTCGTCACGGACTGTTGGGGCTTGGGAGAGAAATGAGAAAGTTCCAAGTAAGCAAAACACCAGGAAGATCATCGGATTTATTAGCTAAGTCGATACCTAACTCAAGAGTGCCGTAGTGCCGCCACTGGCCGCAAAACTCAGACCAATGATAAATCAACGCGATTCGCGGCTATAGGAACTTTTACTAAAAGTGATTCCTAATTGATGGAGAGATTAGGAAAAAGTTCGAACCAGTTTTTCGAGACTTTAGCCGATTGGAATAAATATCTACGAGACTTTCAATGACCAAATCCTTTCGAAGTAACGAATACTACTCACCTAACGTATGCTTCAAACTATGGGTTGCTCAATGTGACACCATTGAATTCCTTTATCGTAGGTCCATAGCTTTAAAAATTAGCGATATCCCGATAGCAAATGTAGTGATTGCCACATACCGCCTGTACCCATCAAACTCAAAAGGAACAATAAACACAACAAACCCGCCAGCAAAAAAAATTAGGCCAACGAGCCACAATACGAATCTCCTAGGTATCATTAACTCCGTCCACACCAGTAAGTCAGGGGTACACCAAAGAACATTTACAAACAACTACACGATGCGATGATGCGACTAACATGGAAAGCCAAAATGAGGGAGACGAGTCATTTCAGTTGAACTTAATACTCAGTTCTTTGAGAAGCCCGTCTCTTATTTCACGACCTAATTGCTCTACCTGAACAATGGAGAAATTATCGATTGCATACAGTGACATAGAAATGCTCGTACCCACTCCCGCATTGGTTATTGACAGAACATGTTTCTCTTCTTGATACAAAGCTATAAAAAAAGCCTCCTGATCTTCAGTCAATAATTTCATTTGGCTCCGATCTTTTTTGACAACCCTCAAATTCCAATTACTCGAAACATCGGTAACAAGAGATTCAACAACGTCAACATTAGCTTTGGAAGGACTAAAGCTGGCAGTGTAGTGAAAATTTGGGGATATGCTCTCTGCATTACACGAGAAAAGAAAGATTGGCAGCAGAGCTAATTGAATAAATTTTTTCATTACGTTTAGAACCCAAATCTTCTTACAACTGCGTGCACCCCTGGCCTAAATAAACCAATTCCTGCTGCATTATTAAATCCAGGAAAATTGCCTGTGCCTACACCGGTTACGTCATAGTATAAATTACCGTTTTCGAAGTGTACTTTATGGGTAACATCGCCTGGGAAGAAAATGTGTCCATCGAGAGCTACATTTAAGCTAGTTCTTTCAGCAATGTTTTCAAAGTGTTCAATTGGCTGGGTAAATAGCAAATCTCGTCTTCCATTGCCTAAATCATTGCTTGTAAATGGAACATCGTTCGCATTGACGTATCCGTAAACTCTATCGGCTAATTCTTCGTTGCACCCTTCACTAGCAGAAGAACAAATTACACCGCGAATCTGATAGACATGCTCACCAGTTTTGTCGTTTGTGGAGCTCGTGGTGGTCACTCTACCTCTACTCCGAAAGCGACTATGCGCCTCGTTATTAAACAAATGCGCGAACGCAGCAGAGACTGCCCCATTTGCGAATTTTCCACCTGCCGCGTCTGCTGCCGCCCCGCCTACGATCGCTGCAGCTGCTGTGCGACCTGGTACTGTGTCGAACGCTCCTTTTGCTTGTATATGCCGCCCAGCAAAATGCCCAACAGCTGCGCCTACAAACCCGCTTCTGAAATCTCCGCCACGCGCTTTGGTTAGGGCACCTTGCGCAAGGCCGTGCAAACCATCACGTGAAAGTTCTATTGCGGCATCACTCTGAAAACCAAAGGGATTTGCGTCAGCGATTTTACCCGCAATTCCTGCAGAGATGGCACCAAATATCGCACCTTTGATACCCCCTTCTAAGCCACCGCCGCTCAGAACACCACCGACAAATCCCATACCTGCACCTGCAGCTACTCCACCGGGTCCCAATAACCATCCGCCAAGTGCACCGCCGGTATAATAGGTGATCGCAGAAGCAATAATGGTTTTCGCGTACTTCTGCAAGAATTTGCCAAGCTTCTTAAACAACGATTTAAAGAAATACCCACTCGGATCGGTGTAGCTAAGCGGGTTGTTCAACACATACGCGTAGCGACTAAACGATTGCGTGTTATTCGCCGCTGGAATATTCGGATCAGCGCTCAAGAAGCGCCCCAGGGTCGGGTCATAGATGCGCCCGTTCATGTGCACCAGCCCAATGCTGTCGAGCTGTTCATGACCGGTATAGCCTCGCGTGCTGATATTTGAAGGCTCGCCATTGACCGTGTTGGTCACTGTGCGTCGTTTGCCCCACGCATCAAAACTGTGACTTTCAAGTAACGCAATATTGCCGTTCTCATCAAGCCCCGTAATGCTGTGCACACTGCCTTGATGATCCGTATGAATGTAGTGAGTACTTTCGGTTACCTGTCCATCTGTTGGTTCATGACGTGTGTATACCGTTTGCGCACCACCGGGTAACGGGATGGTGTAGCGATTCCGCACAATCTCACCGTCATCATGTGTTTCATGGCCGTCACCCCAATACTGAATCGTGGTGGTGTGACCGTCTTGTGTACTGCGCTGACGGATACGTTGACGTGCATCCCCATAGTCAAACAGCACCACATTGTCACCTTTAGACATGCGCGACGGTTTGTTAAACGATGTCCAGCGCACAAGCCGTTGGTTAACGATGTCTTCTAACAGGTTACCGTTAGCATCGTAGATGAACTGCCCCGTGCTTACGTTGCTGCCATCTTTCGTGCTGCTGAGTCGGTTTGGCCTATTGGCAACATCGTAGGTATAAGTAATCCCGTCTTTTTTGCTGAGATTACCCAACGTGTCATACGCATAGTCCTGACTGGACGCGTTGCTGGCGAAATTTACACAGCTGCTGACCGCACTGTTGCCGTCTGTGGCGGTTGCACCACCCGTGCTGTGATTAATCAGGCGATTAAGCGCGTCGTACTCAAATGATTCGCTAATCGATTGTGTTGCGTCATAGCGCGTACACAGGTTGCCACCTTTATCAAAGCTGTAGTGCAAATCCTGATAAGTAGTGCTTCCATCGTGCGTGTCGATATCGGTTAAGGCATCACGCGCATCTTCATATTTGAGCTGTGTGGACAGGCCATTACCAAGGGTGAAATGCGTAATTTTGCCCCGCGCATTCACATCATCGTCTGCCGCGCCCAAGGACCACAGAATACTATTGATGGGTTTATGCCCTTTATCCACCGCGTCGGACGACGCATAGAGCAGCTCAGTCACCCGCTCAAGTTGCGCTTGCAGTGCGGTGTCACCATTGGCTTGAGCGGATTGCGCCTGCGATTCCATGGCTTGCGCCAGTTGGTGCAACTCGCCGCCGCTAATCGCGTAACCGGTAAAACCCTCGTGCAATGCAACGCGAATGAGGGTCCCCCGAGAGTCATATTTATTACTCAGGTGCAGGTCGCCGTCTCCATAGCGCGTGTGGAGCAACCGACTCTGATCGTCGTATTCAAAGAATCGGCTTTCCGCGTTGACGTTCACACCATCGTCGTCATCCATCACCACACGGGTTTTTTCGAGACGACCGAGCGCGTCATATTCGTGGTAACGCGCGTAGTTCAGATCGCCGGATCGTACCGAGCTGAGTTTCCCTATCTCATCAAGATCATAGGTCCATTGTGTGACATTTTGCGAGCTCTCATCGGTGCGTGTGAGCATACGACCCAGACGGTCATAGGTCATCGTTGTCGTGTGACCATTGGCGTCGGTCTGCTCGATAAGTTCACCAAACGCGTTATAGCGGTACGTCCAGTCACCCATGTCGGGATCAGACATCACGATTTTTTGATTCAGCACGTTATACGTCATCAAGATCGCGTTTGCGCTGTCAGTGTTATGGTATGTGACGCGCAGATTGCCGGCAAGATCGTATCGGTGCGAGACAGTATTACCCATAGCATCTTCAACAAGCACGGTTTGTCCTGCTGCATTGACCACCGTTTTGGTTGTCACCACATGGCCTTGGTGGTGAGGCAGGGTCTCGTTGGTCTGGTAGCCGCTAAAATACTCGCGAGTCATCTCGGCGGTGTCGCCGATATTGCCAACACGTGAGGTCTCAGAGACTGCACGATCCAACTCGTCATAGACCATGTCCGTCCAGTAGATCGTGTCGCCATCGTAGTGCGGTTGTGATGTATGGATAATCAAACCGCGCTTGTTATAGTACGTGTCCGTTGTCACGTTCTGACCTTGATAACCGCTGTGGATTGTTCGTATCGATCGGCCCAGAATGTCAGAGAACGCGAGACTGTAGGGGCCACTCCCGATGCTGACATCGCTTTTGCTCAGTTTCGTCTCAACTGCGAGCGCAGCGTTATACGGAACATCCGATTCATGAATACCCGACGGCAAACTTGGATCGTCTGCGCAACCTCCACTCACAATATTGCACTGGATTCTTCGTACCTGCGTATAGGTGCCGTCTGCACGGGTTTCACGCATCTGTCGCCCAAACCGGTCGTGCGTAAACAACGTGCTACGACCGTTGGGTCCGATCAACTGCGTCATTCCACCAAAGCGCTCGTCGTATTTGCGCACTTCTTCATGCCCTTCCGCATTGATTATCTTGGTGGGGAATCGATGGTGGTATTCGGCACCGTATTCAGTAATCGTCGTGCGCGTTGTCGTGTCGGGCACCGTCACACTTCCCTGTGTCACCGACGTCTCGTTACCGTACGCATCGTACGCGCGCTCGGTGTACAAGAGCGCCGTCCCTTTGATGTCGTTAACACTGCTTGATTGAACGCCCTCGAGTATCAGCAGACCGGTGTCACGATCATAGTCAAAGGCCGATTTGCGCAGATATCCGGAGACGTTGTTTTCATCATGATAGTACTGATCCCCTCGAATCAATTCTGTCGTCACTGTCGATTCACGAAGTCGATCAATTGCCCATAGATTGGGGTTAAATTCGTTTTGTCCGTAGTATGTATTGACCGTGGTGACTTTCGTTGCCGTGAGCACGTTGTCGGTAGTGACAATGATGGTTTTCGGGTTGCCATGGCTCTCGTCGTAAACGGTGTACTCCGTTGTCGTGGTGCTCAATAACTGATTGTTGTGATCACGCACCGTATCGTCGGTTCTATCAGTGAAGACTCGATGAATTTTGTTGTTGCTTGTGACCGTTCTGGAACGATACTCGACCTCTGAATGATTCAGTGTTTGCCATGTACTGCCCGTGTCGAGCTCAATTTCGGTTGACCTGACCAGACCGGTTTGTGGAAACGCTTGCTTGTAATGCGTGGTCGTGCGGCGTTTCGTGGTGTGATCCGTGACTTGCGTTCGACAGAATCCCAACATGCCCCGCCCGGATTGACTCACTAACAAGCCGTGGTATTGGTACGTCGCAGCATTAACACCTCCGACGCCATCGTTGGTCGACACACTTTCCACCACCGCAATGGGGGGCGCAACTGAAATTGCGTCGTTGACGGCAGGACATTCTGTTGTGGGTGCAGGTCTTCGATCATAAAACGTCTCACTCACCACGCTTGATGCCACATCACCCGGCAGGCCACGTCCGGCAGTGCCTGATGCGGGCAACGTTGAACGGCGCTGCGTCAACGGCATATGGTCGATGAATGTGGTCGCACCTAACCCGTCCGTAATACTGGTCATTAAATCCGGGATTCGGGTACCTAAATCGACTTGATAACTGCTATACGGCGAAGGCCAATTCCCCTGGTCGGGGTTCACTGAAAACCGTCGTTTACCCACTAATAAAATGTCCACGACGCCGTTGGCTTTATCGTCAGTGAGGATCACATCTCGTTGATCCGCAGCCCATACTGTTGCATTGAAAGTGCTGAGAAACGCATTGGTGTACAAGAACGTGTGACCGGAATACTGACCCACACCTTGCGGCACGTCTGCGGTGCCTCTGTTCATATACAACTCTGTGGGTTTGTCGTTGTCCTCGTGTCGGAAGATCACATCGGTATAGCCGTCCTGGTTGTAGTCGACCAGCGTCATCGGGTAATCATCACGGTCAAACTTATCCAGACCGTGCACGTGCCATTCCACAAACGATGTCCCGTTTGAGACGAAGTTGTAGACCGTTTCAGTGCTGCCATCGCGCTGGACCAAAATATCCTGCAACCCGTCGTTGTTGCTGTCCCAGACGCGGACCGTGGTATTTTCAGCCGCCCATCGTGCCCGACTGTCAAATCCACCGAGAGTGCTGATTTCGATTAAGTTGGGGAATGTACCGCCTTCGTTAATCAATAGATACGTGTAGTAGTTATCGGTACTGCCTTGCAACAACAAATCGCTTAATCCATCCCCATTAAAGTCAATCGGGTGGACAACACGGTTATCCGTGTCCCAGTAGCCGGATGAATGAGGCACGGGAATTGAAGCAAATGGCTGCACCGTTGAGTTCGGTACCGCTTTGTAAAAGAACGCGGTGTCATCGTGACGAAACAGAAAATCGGTGTTCGGATCGCCGTCCAAATTCAGCGGCACAATGCTGGGCAACTCGTCATCCGAGTCCGGCAAGGTGAACGTCTCAACGTCCAATGATGCGCCGTTATAGCTATAGAGACGCGCGGTGCGCGTGGTGTCGTACACCAAAAAGTCTGCGTGGCCGTCACCGTTGTGATCGAGCGGCAATACGACACGTTCGTTTGCATCGGGAAGCGGACAAGTGACGTCGCTGCGGAGCACTTCTGTGCTGATAATGTCAGAGCCCACGGGCAACGGTGTAAAGCCACCGTCGCCGTCGCTGATGAACAAAGTAGATAAATCGCCGTTCTGATTGTTTATTGCGCATTCGCTGCCATCTCCACCCGTGGTTCGATATGAGTGAACCATCTTGGCCTCTCGCACTAGATAATCGGTATACCCATCACCGTTCACGTCCATCGGTGTGACGTCTTTGCCATCAAGATTCTCGGGCAAACCAAACAGTTGACTCGGCTGCTTTGGCGTTCCTCTGACAACCAACGCACCTTGATCTTGATAGGTGAATGTCAGAGGTTTGAAGCAGTGCGCCTCTTGTGACCCCGTCCCGCCCACGATGCCGCTATCACATTCCAATACCTGCGTTAACAAGGACCGTTGGGTGAGGATTGATTGTTCGTAGAGCAATTCATACTGACGATACAGAGTGCCTGAATTACGTATTTCAATGCTGTTAAGCCGCTTGCTCTGTGTCGTTTTTAAACCGATTGAACGTTTTGAAAACGTATCAAGTCGATGCTCATCCTCGTAGTGAAACTCAACGCTCGCCTGTGCCGAACCGTTAAAAAACGCGTAGTCGATTTTTTCGATATTGTTAACGTCGGCGTCATAGTCGTAGTAGACCGCGTTGCCACTTCCAGTGGTGTCTTCGGTCTTGGACAACCGCCATACCGCGACATACGAGGAGTAGTTGCCACTCGAACTCGCTTCACCCATTTTACGAGACACGTATCCGGGTTCGTCCATGCCGTAGTACATGATCTCCCCGGCCTTGGTTTCCACTTTAAAGTACGCCGGGCCATTGATTCCAAATTGGGTATACGATGTGATGCGCGAGTAACTGTCGATCTCGGTGCGGTATTCCACGCCCTCGTGTTGACCACTACCAGGGTAACCACCAGAAAGATCCAATGGCACCAGCCTTTGGCCATTCAAACAGAAACGGGCATCAGACGTGCCGTATTCGATGGGTTTAATCTCGCCATCCTGAGCATCCGTTTGCGGGCATCGATGGATCGCGGACAGACCCCCGATTGACCACCCCATACCCATCGGCCCATTGCTGCCTTGGCTGTTGTAGTCGAGCGACAACTGAGGTTGCAAACCCGCGATACCCGGCGCAACGGACACCGGTACGGCGTAAGTAGCAGCACCCGATGGACTCGTTTGGTACTGACCGGCAGTGACCCCCGCCGCAAGCTGATAGTCGTCTACTTCAATCAGATTGCGATTGTTTGGAGCTGTGGGATGAAACCCAAGCGCATACTCTTCCAAGTTGGTGTACCCGTCATTGTCGTCATCGGCGTCTGGGTCGGTGATGCCGAATTGATCCGCCCACGCATCCGGGATTCCATCGCCATTTGCATCAGGGTCAGGTACCGCCGGTGAGTTCAGCGTCAACGAAGCCTGCGCGATATTGCTCATCCCTGCCAGATATTCGATGTCCGGGATATACCCTGCTGGGTAGGCGGCTGCCCTGATGACGGTCGTTGATGTGACGTTAAACGGATTCACAAAACGATGCGCATTCACTTGTCCAGGCGCGGGCAGACTGTTCTCATCACCCAAGGTGTAATAGATCGCGGCATTATCATCGCTTGAGGTGATGTTAACGCTGACTTCATCACTCTCGAATGTTCCTTCACCCGGGATAATCGTCGGCGCCGCCAAATAGGGCTTAACCTCCGGTTCAGCGTTCGTGTCGTTGTTGATGTAGTTGATGATCAGAACCGGTGCTTCGTTGGGGTCGTTGTCGAAGGATTTCGCACCGCGCGTTCCTGTGCCGGTGATGACGAACGCGATGGCGTTTCCGCTCGTCCAGTCCGCGCGATCCATGACTTCCTGCACGAGCACACTGATATCGGGCGAGAGTTGCGCTAACCCGCTGTCGTCGGCGTCCCACACGGTTGCGTGCCATTCCACAGACGCATCCGTCGTGTCCCGACTGCTGATGTTATGGTCAGCTGACCCAAACCGAGCGGCATCACTGGTGTCTTCTGCCTTGATGGTCAAGATCGCTTCATCACTAAAGGGTTCTTTTGACGTGAACTCGATTTCGGCGGACGTGATGATTGCCCCTTGCGGTATCGGAATGCTGTCAAACCGCAAGCCGACGTGTTGCGACACGACACCATCGAGCCCCATCTCGAGATCGACACTACTGCGCAACACCTTTCCCCAGCTTCGCTCTTCCGCATCATCGTTCTTGTGGATGATTCGACGCAGCACAGTACCCTCGTGCGCCGTCAGATCCTGTCTCTGACTTTCGGGTGTGGTTTCATCCCCATGCCCAGCGTCACGCGATGCCACATACAGGCGGTCAAGACGGAACTGTCCTTGGTTCTGACTTGCTTCATCGGCGACAGCCCAGACATGCAGCGTGTGAACACCCGGTTGATACACTTCTAACAAATCGTCTTCATGCACCCAGTGCCAATCACTCCCCGTCGGCCAATACACTAGTTGCGGTGCGTGGTTATCCAGCGCCACCCAAACCTTGCCGCCCAATATAGTGGCGGTCTGTGCTGTGTACGCTCCGCGCACACCAATGGTGTGCAGCCCGGTTTTAGTGAAATTGATCTTAAAATCCAAACGCGTTGATCGGTAAAAATCCGGATCAACAACGGTCCGCGCCCAGTTGTCGGGATTGGTGCCAGAGACCACTACCGCTGCGCCAGTTTGTCCAGCCGGACTATTGGTATCGTTGATCCAGTTTTGACCCGCCTCAGACGGGTTACGGTGATCGGCGTTTTCCGCCTCCATCATCACCATGCCCGCAGTGTCTTGTTGGTAGGGGTCAAGCTCGGTGGTGCCACCGCCCCCCGAGCTGCTGCTCGAGCCGCCACTACTTGATGAACTCGTCGATCCGCCGGAGCTGCTGGTTGAACCACCACTGCTCGATGAACTTGTCGAGCCACCGCTACTGGATGTGCTGCTGCCACCGGACGAACTGCTCGAACCGCTGGATGAAGAACCTGATCCACTGGAAGAGCCGCCGGATGAGGAACTGGAACTACCCGAGCTGCTGCCACCACTGGAACTACTGGATGAGCCACTGCTGCTCGAGCTGCCACCCGATCCATCGGATTCTCTGTACTCAATCACGAGTTCAGGTGGTTGGTTTGGCGAGGGGTCAACATCGTCATAGGCACGCGCTTTGCGATTACCCGTGCCTGTCACGATAAACGCCATCGCATTCCCGCTGGCCCAATCCGAGCGCGCCCTGATCTCGTTGATGATGTCAGCAAGGTTCGGAGTGCGTTGTGCCTCTCCTCGGTCGTTAAGACTGAACCATTCAGGAATATCGTTCCACGCCACCTCCGCTGCGGTTTTGCTTCGACCCGTAATGTCGTAAGCATTTGAGCGGTTGAACCTGGAAGGATTGCCCGTGTCGTGCCCGTGAATCACAAGACTTGTCGCGGTATTGCCGCCGCTCGACGCTGTGAACTGGATGTAGGCGTTTTCAATCACCGCGTTATCCGGCAAATCGATGTTCAGAAAACGCACACCGATTGCCTGATTACTGGACGATCCGTTTGGCATATCAAGGGTATCACTGGCGTGCTTGACAACGCCTGAGCTGACCGTTTCTTCCGCGTCGTCTCTGACGTGAGACACGCTGCGTGACAATGTCATTGTGTCACCGGACAGCTCGGTGACAGACACCGTGAACGCGTGCGTGGTAGACAAGGCTTGGTCATCCGCTGTCAGCGTGAATACGTAATCACCTACTTCGGTGAAGGTAATGGTGTTCGTCGGATTATTGAGAGATTCAAGGACCGCACCATTGCCGCCACTGATTTGTGCCCAGGTGTATGTCAACGTACCCGTTGGCAGGTTATCGTCAACAACAGTGGGATTGAGCGACAAGACGTTGGGCATCGTGACGTCGTAATGCGCTGCTAAACCAGTGATGGTCGGCGCTTGGTTTTCTTGTGTGGCATCCGTGGTGTATTCAATCACCAGTTCGGGTGCAGACGGCACATCCGACGGATCATTATCGTAGGTACGAGCACGTCGAAGACCACTACCTGTCATCAGAAACGCCATCGCGTTACCTTGCGTCCAACCCGGACGATTGACGAGCTCACTAATGATGTTGCTGATATCCGGACTTAACTGCGCAAGCCCGCTGTCACCGGCATTTACCCATTCAGGCACGTCCCAATTAACCGACGCTGTCGTCAGAGAACGGGCGCTCAGATGCCCTTTTTTCTGAATAAACGTGCCTGGATTGTCTTCCGCTTCACCGTTCACGGTAAGTGATGTTGGAACATCATCTGCGCCCTGAGCGGTAAATCGAATGTACGCGGATGTAATCGTCGCGCCCGGAGGAACGGTTATTTGCTCAAAGCGCAAGCCAATCGTCTGCAAGAAACCGTAACGCAACATCATCTCGAGCGTGGAGCTGGTCAATTTCATGTAGGTGTTGGCACCGGTTTCTTCTTCTGCGTCGTCACTCGATTGCGCGATGCTTCGGTAGATCGTCGTTGTGCTGGCAAAAGCATCAAACGGTGCGGCCGCCAACAAAACGAGCAGAGCCAAGAAAACACACCCGGAACGGGCGATTGACGAGGTAAGTGCCGAGGTACTCATGATTCCTTGCATCCTTTTGTTCAAACGTTCCAACCGTCCTATTAACGGCTGACGAATATGATCAACGGTTAAGCATGGCGCCTAACGTAAGAGTCATACTATCAGCGTCATTTTTTCGTCTTCAACATGACTAAATTGAAATATGAGGCTCATCACATTGTGAAAATGTAATGAGTTGGTGCAGAAATACTGGCACGACCATACCACAAATAGAGATTATCTTATTGTTTTAATTACTTATTTTCTAACAACTAGAGCAAAGCAAGGAGAGCGTGCAGAAATGCCATTATTTTGGCTTTACTGTGAGTAAATCATTGGAATATTGGCGAAAATGTCAGAAATGGACCAGGGGATTAATGAGAACAAGTAAGGGTTGACGATTACGAATTTATGCAACTTCAGCATCTTCCATTGAAGCGTCTATCCGCATGAGAGACAACCATCATGTCTGATCTACATCATTATGAATATGCCAAAGTTACCGCGATTTCGAGTCGCACATTTGACCTGCCCCCGATAACGGATCCACTTTGTTAGTTAGGGCGTGGTTGAATTTTCCATTCTAGAAGTGTGATCGGCACACGGCTTCGTGGGTTATTTGAACCAAGAGCCGAATAAGTTAAGGCCGTTGCCGCGCGATGCGCACAATCCAAAGCTTTTTACGCCTAGGCAGTGGTAAACATGAGGTTGGCGCGCTGTTCCATTCGCTGAGCCGTCGCGCTATCGCCTCCCGCTTCCGCGACGCGTGCTCGCTCGCGCAGCATCCAAGGCCGGTTGGGGTTCGCGGCAATTTTGGGATCGAGCCACTCGGCCGCATCTATTAACTTGCCGCGTTCGATCAACGCTTTGATATAGCTGCGCTCAATTACTTCGCGCTGAGCGACGGAGCCGCCAATGCGATGCAACTCGGGCAGCAGCGTCGCGATATGTTCAGCAGCTTTTTGCGGACTCAGCAGGAACTGGCGCATGGCCAGTGCCAATGGACGCGCAACATTGCGAATAGTGTTGGCGTTTTCGCCTTCCTCGTGCGGGTAGCCTTCGGCCAGTTTGTCGAAGAACAGCGACGCGGCGCGGCTGTTCGGGCAGCGCGCAAACGCCATCGCAGCGTGCAAATTCAGAAAACCATTTGTATGAACATCGACGTGCTCGGCCCATTTTTCTGCCATCGATAGCCAGCGATCACCCACATCGATGCCTTCCAGCTCAAGCCGCCAGAGCAGCGAGGTGCCATCAGTGAGGCGGAAGCGGCTGCACGCAGGCACATCGCACAGCGTTTCATCAAACACTGCCAACGCCTCGGAAAAGTCGTGGGCTTCGACGTGGCGCAACGCTAGATGCCACCAGATGTGGCCACTGAACAGATTTTGCTCAGTCCAGATTGACTTTTGCTCATTCAGCAGCGCCAGCGCCTCGCTGTGGCGATTTTGTGATTCGTAAACGTGCGCCAGACAATGTAGCGCCCAGCAGTCGCGCGGAGTGATTTCCATTGCCAGTCGCGCCCACGATTCCGCGTGCACGTAGTCGCCGGTTTCTTCGAGTGAGAAGCCATGCTGGCCAGCGGCGATCGAATAAACAGGGTCGTCAGCGGTCAAACGGCCGATCGCCGCGGTGGAGGATTTGCGCATTGAGGCGGCGTTACCGATCAAAAACCATGCCTCGTGTGAACATTTCAGCGCCAGCACATCATTGGGGCGTACTTCCAGCAGGGCATCCCAAGACGCGGCTGCACGGGCAAACTCGCCGGACGCCATGTACTCAACCGCCTGCGCATGCGCCTGCTCGTCTTTAGGCGCAAACGCCTTCGCTCGGCGCACACGACCCAGATCCGTCTTTACCGAGGCATCCTCGGGGCTGGCGCCATCCAGCAACTTCATCGTCGCGCAGAACACCGGGCCAGCCAAAAAGCGTTCATCATCAACGTCTTGCAGCGTTGCAATTGGGCGACCACTGAAATCCAGATACTGCTCCATCGCACTATTCCATTGCTCGATGGTCGCCGCATCAGTGGCGCTGAATTCTGTACCGAAATTGTCCTGCATGATCTCCAACCACCGCGTTTGCACTGTATTTGTGCGCCCGTATGCAAATTAAAATCGCGTGAGTTGAATGCAACGCGAGCCGCCATAGTTGACAGCTCAACATTCTGAAAGTTCGAAAGACTGGCAGCTTGAAGGAGCATTCACGAAAACGCTCTCGAATGCACTGCTAAGCAGAATTCAGTGGAATTCCAACAACTGGTCCACTAAATCTAATGATGTTTCATTGATGTTTGTTTGTCTGTCGAATTCAAAATTACTCGCTCTGCTTAAGCTTCAACGGGAAGTTGAGAGACGAGTTGTTGAATGGGGAGATCTTTTACACCCTAAGAGAAGCGCAGGTGCTGATCGAGCAGTGGCGAATCCACTAAAACACGATACGGCCGCACAGCTCCTTAAACTACCGCTCACCTGCACCTCAAACAATCAAACCCAAAACGCAATTGCCAGAGTACGTGCAGAAAATACCCGATCAATTAGAATGGAAAATACAACCACGCCCTAACTAACAAAGTGGATCCGTTATCGGGGGCAGGTCAGCGAAGCGAGTGATTTGTCCGCGTGCATGCGCTTGTTAGTGTTCGTTTTCACTATTCAAATTGACTCTCAAATTCTTCCTTAGAACCAGCGTAAGGCAATCCAAATGTTTCTTTACGCCGAGGGATTCCATTTTCATCAAAGTGTATAACTATCAGATCGAACGTGACAAAGGAGTGCTCTTCCTGTTTTCCTCCAGTTTCAACTGTCCTTACATGTTCGCTCCCTTCTACATATGACTGGTCGTGATAAAAGGACACCCAAAGTTTTTTGTGGCCTTCCCTCCAACCTACACTTATTTCCAAGAGTTTAATTTTAAGATCTTTTAGTTCAGGTGACTCTTTGAGTAAGAATTGTTCTGCCCTTTTTGCGATTTCTTTCGTGTCGACGTTCGCAATCGAGTCCCATTGGAGTGGCTCGAGATTATGAGCATTTGCAAATGATGAAAGTGCCACTGTGAAAAGTAAAAACAACTTCTTCAACGAACGGTCCTCAAGAACACTAACGCCAACATAAACGGCGCGCGTGTTTCGCGCGTCCGGTGGAGCGAAGCGAAACGAATTTGATGTTCTTGTTAGCACTAGTCTTCATCTGCAAACCATGCACAACCAACAACCCCGTTCGAAACCACAATAACACCCGTATCAAATGTTGCGTCTGTAGCAGGTGACCAAGACGGGCCAACACTTGGGTTACTGCGAGGCTTCCCGTATTCGCCGTTAGTATAAAATACTGCTTCATCACCAAACTTACCAATAAACTCATTTGCTAGGTTTTTGGCTTTTTCAGAGGACATGATTTTTGCACTATACGCCATGTCTCTGTGAAGAACGGTTCTTAGTACCCTAATAGCTTCTGGGCGTTCGATATTGTTATAGATTCCACTTTGATTCGAGAGGCCAAATAGCTCAGCGGCGGACTCAACTGATTTTACGGTTACATCTTTTGTTCCCCCGATACAAACGCCACGGGCTTTCTGAATTTTCTTGTATATGTCCATGCACTATTAGAGTGCTAACGCCGCGTTAATGGGCAGGCACTGCGGAGGGCTTTTGGGTGTAAAATGACGCAAAGCGACATACACCCAAAAGGCCGGAGTAGTGACTGTCCAGGCCAACTTGTTGGCCAATCATTGAACGCCTTGTTAGCCTTTTTGCCATATTTGATACGTGTAATCGATATTAGATTCAAACTTTTGTTCGAAAGCTAATTTAAACTTTTCGGGTATTTGGGGAAACAAAATATCGCCGCTTACCTGTTTGTGTATGGTTGATATGTGCAGAGTATCTACTTTGTTAATAAGTGCTCTGTATATTTGGCCGCCACCTGACACCAAAATATGATCAGTAATTTCTGATAGTTTTTCCAGTGCCTCTTCTATTGACTTGAATACCAACACATTTGCGTTGCTTGAATTAAAACCAGAGCGAGAAATAACCGCATATTTACGATTAGGAAGCAACCCCATTGATTCAAAAGTTTTTCGCCCTAACAGTAGCCACTGATTATAAGTCATGGCTTTAAAAAGAAGCTGCTCACCTTTAGCTGACCAAGGAATATCGGGACCATTACCAATAACATCATTGGTTGATTTGGCAGCGATAAGTGAAATTTTCAATTCTGCTCCTTAAGAGGCTAACGCCCGCATCCGCGGCGCTGCTCTGCCGCGTCCGACTGCATGCGTTTGTTATGTTTCAAAACTTAGTACCATGTCGACATCAGGAGAAAACCCTAGCCGTTCATAAATAGGTCGGCCCGCGTCTGAAGCAAGTAGTCGAACAAAGCTTACTCCATAGTTTCTTAACCAATTTAGTGCTTCTTCATTTAGTTTCATCGAAATTCCGTGATTTCTATAGGTTGGGACTGTATATACATCACCAATAAACCCGTAGTGACCTTTAGTAAAGTATCGAAAAGGGATATCGGATTTAATAAAAGCGCCCACTATTCCGACAATGCGATTATCAGCTTTAGCCAAAAAGTGAGTTGCCAGATTTGCCTCATACATCCGACTATAATCTTCAACGATAATTTCGCGTGCATTCTCTGTAAGGTATCGGTCGTAACCGAATTCACGAAACATTTCGATTTTCATCTCGACGATACGTGCTAATTCATCCGGTGAAGCTATGTCGAATTTAAATTCCATGCTATTCAAGCCTCACAGAAACATAACGCTTTAGCTAAGGGGCGCAAGCCGCGAAGCGGTGTAGCGTCCCGCGCAGGACCGGAGGCCCAAAGCGCACTTGAGCGACTTGTTATGGTGCATAGCCAAGCGGTAGACCGAAAAACATGAAACAGAAACCAGCTGTATAAAAAGCGAAAAAAACTAGCATGGTATTTCCAAGCCTTGCCAGCCCATCGTCGTTTAAATCTCTCCAACCCCTTTTAAATAGGAACTTCATAAATGAAATATTGTTCGAGATGGAATTATTCATAATTAGACTTGGTTTACCCATAGCGATATATGTTTCTGGATGCCGAGTTTCCAAGATTTTGAACAGGCGATAACACAGGAAAAACCACACAAACACAGAACAAAATAACACTCCAAACAAAACTGGAAATACATCCTTCACTTCAATCTCCTTGCACCATAACGCCTACAAATGGGGCGACGGCGAAGCCGACGTCCCAAGCCACCGCAGGTGGCGCATGTTGTTCTTGTTAGCGCGAAGCGCCCCAAAGCAAAAAGCTTTGATTGAGAAAAAGTTTGCAGATTGCCCATCGAACGAAGCCTTGTTTTCACTGAACCATCCAAAACCACCAAAAACAACGCCACGATATCACGGCATTGAGCGAAGGCAAGGCTAGATCGGAGCCGCGTTGCTTGCGGCGCAAAAGAATGCACGAATTCGGAAAACAACGAAGGCTGTTTATCACGTTTTTGACCAGACGGAGCGGTGTGTGGGTTGAGCTGCGATAATTCCATTTTTACACAACCAAAAAGACAAAGTTCCCGGAGCGCTAACGCCGCAATTAGTGGCAAACGGAGCAACGCGTAGTGCGTCCGCTAGATTGCCTTGTTAGCAGCTGGTTGTGGCCGCCAATATTTATATAAACACCACCCAACTAAAAGAATAAAAACAAGTTGTAGTGGCCCCCAATATACCGCCCACCATGAGCTTGAATAAGAGTTAAAATCAACCATGCCCGTTGATACAGCACAAAGGTGATTTTTGCCTAGTGTTACACCTTGCATATACTTTAGCGCAATTACACAAGCCCAAGGAAGCAAAATAAATAGAGGCAACGAAAGCCATTTAATACCTGAAGGATTTGCAGTGCCTAACCAAGCTAAACCAAGAAATACGTAAGAAAGCGGTAAGAAGATAATTAAAGAACCTACCCATGCGTCTTCACTACCTTGTGTGCAAGTAGTTATTTCTACCAATGGTATAGCAGAAACACTAAACCACAATAAAACAAGACCTATACCACCTAAAGGCTTACCTATTGAATTTTGAAAATTACTCACACTCATAATTGGGCTGCTAACGTTGCCAACACAGGCGAGCGTTAGCGAGTCCCGCCCACGCTTTTTGTGGGCAATTGTGGTTGGCCTTGTTATGCATCAACCACTACAGCAACAGTTTTACCCAAGCAGCCACAAATATAACAGGCAACCCCAATCCACATGTGAGCCCCATATAAGTGGTGTTGTCCGTTATACCCAAACATTCGAGATTACATTTTTTCTTCAGTTCACACATCGCCAAGAACGCCGCAATAATGCCTATAAGAATTACTGAGCTAGTGAGAACACCTACTATCGGTAGCAATTCGCTTAGCTCATGCAATTTATCTTTAGACATTCCATCTTGGACATTGGATTGAGTCAGTAGCAATCCATACGCAGCAAATAGCAGCGTTTGCGTGACGCCAAGCCAAGTCATTCTTTGGTTGATGAGATGGTCTTCATGTTCCCATAGCTGTCGAACGTGATTTAAATCATCACAGTCAATAACTCTTCTTTTCTTGAGGCTAGATTTGCAATTGTCAGACACTTATCATTCCTATGCTTTTTAATGCATAACGCCGTGCACACGGGCAGCCGAAGCAACGCGTAGGCTGTCCGAGCGGCGTAGCCGCGTTGTGCTGCACCTTGTTATGTGATTTCAATGTCTTCGTAACCTAGCGGGAAAAGCCTTGAACCCTTTAGGCCGGGCAAGCCAGGCAGGCCCGGTAAACCGGGAAGCCCAGGTAAACCTTTAAGGCCAAGAGGCTTTATTGTTTTTACCGCAATGCGTTCATCGTTGATTATTTCTGCAACGTAGGAGCTGTTCCATATTTCGTTGCCTTCCAACTTGCCAAGGAAATTACTATTTCTATCGAACACGTTGTCGTTCACAACGAATGCAACGCCTTCTCCCCTTGAATTAAATAACCATCTTGCCATATCCATATTCCTCTAATTCACATAACGCCTACAACAAGGGAGCGCGGTTCGCGCGTCCCAGCCAGCGCCTTTTGCTGGCGATTGCTTGTTCTTGTTATGTTTCTGGGTCATAACCAATAAATTCAACATACTCCCCAGCTTCATTTAGCTTAAAAGATAGAGAACCAGAATGTATGTGATTTTCTTTTGTAAATGCTGTGTTGTCAGGGAATTGTCGATTTAGCAAAGCCTCCATTTCCTGGGCCGACATGCACTTAACAAAGTGAAACAATACTGTTTCTAACTCATTGTTATGCCTATTTAGCTGATATAGCTCGTTGTCCATATAACTCATAGTCACACCTTGGTCGACGCGCCCATAGAATTGCCATGCGTTAGAAGTGAGTAGAAGGATCACTAAGAATCCAATGGCGAGATTTTTAGTCATGATGACAAGGTTTTGGAAACATAACGCCTACAAATGGGGCGGCGGCGAAGCCGACGTCCCAAGCCACCGAAGGTGGCGCATGTTGTTCTTGTTAGCGTAAAACCTACACAATCTCATATGCTCGTATATAGTTTCCACCAGACAAATCTGCTTGGAAAGCACCAATGATTTTAGCCTCAAACTGATCGCCAAATGTTTTGATGAATGTTTTTGGTTTTCCGGCTAGATACTCAGTATCGATTTCCATAACTGAATCCTTTTCAAGTTCCCAGAGTTTGGTGTGGCCATTACTAGGGTTTCTGAAGTACACGGCCATTTCTTGACTAGTGACATATACGAAAAATGATCGTACCCCTGTTAGTTTTGTTAATAGGGCTTGCCGTCGAAAATCTTTGAAAACTGCCCCTGCCTTCTGTGTTTTAGGTTGGTTCTTACCACCTGGTGGATCTCGATCGAATTTAAACTCAACGGCAACTGCACTGCCTCCATACTCCGGCAACCATGTGTCTATCTTTGCTCTTTCTATTTCAGGATGTGGGAACTCCAACACAACGTGCTCTGGTTTGACACCACTATTAAGCAAAGCCGCGAAAAATGTGTAACGAACTGAGTCTTCCGTAGTAATTACATCTAGACGAAACCTGTCTTCTAACAATCGACCAAATATTTCGAATACTTCAATCACATTCTTTTCGCGCTAACGACTACAACAGGGGCGCTGTTGAAAACAGCGTCCCAGCCCAGTGCTCTTTGCTGGGCGATTGCTTGTACTTGTTAGCGATTTTATATCTCATATTCCATCCGGTTAACTATGATAGGAACGCCTTGATATTTTCCCTCAAACTCTTTGGCAACAGTAAACCCCAACTTGGAGTAGAGATTCGTTGCCACCTTGTTTGATTTAGCCACATTTAGAGCAACTGTACCTGCTAGGTTGGTTAGAAGTGAACCGATGAGACGATTACCAATACCTCTGTTTCGATGCTGAGGATGGACGAATAGCCACGAGATGTAATTTCCTTTGTTACCCACGAACCCCAAGATGGAATCTTCCTCATACACGTATATCTTCGAATTCTCGAAGAGTGTCAACATTTGTTGATCTTCAGTTAAAGGGGTAATGTCAAAGGTCGCATCCTCTCCACCAAATTCATCGACTTTAGACAAATTGTATATCTCTACAACTCTTTCGAAGTCGCTGCTTTTATAGTCTCGGATACTCACGTTTTTATTCGCTAACGCCCCGCATCAGCGGCAAAGTGACCGCGTAGCGGGCACTTTGTCCGGCTGCATGCGCTTGTTAGGCATTTATCGTTCATTTCTATATTGCTCTAACAGTTCTTTCTCTCGCACTACGTTTACCCACCGGCTTCTAGTGCATGCATTAACATGTTTTACTGCCTTGTTGTTCGAATAAATCAAATATTGATGACCGGCTATAAGGGCCGTCGCACAGGTTGTTGAGGCAGTTGATTCTAGAGTCTCCACTTTAATCTGACGCCCTTTAAATTGTTCCGTAACTACGAACTTGGCATGTACTAATTCGAAAGGCTGCCCACTGATCAATTTTGTCTCGACGACTTTTGCCAGAAAGACAACTAGGGATCTCTTGTACGCTTCTTCATCACTCATGGGCTCACAGCTACATGCTAGGCCAAGTGAGGGTGCCATAAGAATAAGTACAAAAATTAGGAATCTCATTTAAATGCCTAACGCCTACAACAAGGGCGCGCCGATTTGTGGCGCGTCCGCGCCCGAAGGGCACTTGATTGTACTTGTTAGCGACACTTTTCTATCGCATTTTTTGGCACTGTAACTCCCAAAAACATTGACACTACTGCCGTGATTAAGAAAGGATAAAACCATGACATTTGGATTAACCCGAATTTACGAGTAACTGTATCTGTAAATGAGAATGTTACCGTGGCACTCAGTATCAAATACCAGTATTTTGGCTTGTTCAGGTGGTGCCTGATACCGAAAAAGTATCCGATACAACCAACTAAACCGTAGAGACTGCCAGAAACCAAATGAGAAAGAAAAAAGCGACTAAATTTTTCTTCATGACGCAGATCAGCCAAAACCGTGAAAAACATAGCTACACAGAGCAGACACAGCCCGTATAGTAGAGAAACTCTAACCATTAATTTCCGCTAACGCCCGGCTAAGGGGCTGCGCTTCGCGCAGTCCCGTGCCTTAAGCCGCTTGTTATATGGTGTTGTTTTCAACGATTTCTTCCTTGTCTTGTGGCGGGATACCTTTCCATGATGCATTAGTGCTTAAATGAAGTTCTATGCCAAGGCCGGATTTAACAATAGCAATGATGTGGTAAAACCACTTAGAGCATGACCACTCTTTCAACTCTGTTGATTTGAACCCACAAAGAACATCATCCCAATATACGCCCGCTGCTTACCTATAAATATATTGATAACTTGGCTTTCCCATGCTTCCAAGGCCAAGCAGTAACTCACCAGTATCCATTAATTCGACTCTGACAATAGTTTCGCTTTCCATGTCTTAAACCATATAACGTCAGCAACAGAGGCGCGCGTCTTTTGCGCGTCCAGCTGTTTGCCCTTGTTATGCATCACTTTTACTTGACACTCCATTATTACCTGTTAATTCGTCCTTAAGAGCTAGAATGCTATCTCTTCTATCGGCTCTGAGTGCTGGAATTACATATATTTCATGGAGTGCTTCAGCTAGTGAAGCAAGTATGATGCGCAAATGTTTAGCCTCCCACCCATCAAACGAGTTTTCATGGACTTTTGTACTTGTTAGCTGTTGTATGGTTAGAAGCGTATCAAAAAAGGAAGGTTCAACACTTTCATGAATTGTCTTCAGTGACTTTATTCGATCTTCATAATTTTCACCTTCAGCTTCGCTAAGTATGCCCAATTCATAAATTATTTTTCTAGCGCAAGCCGATGCGCCTGTTAGATAATTGCTTTTCATGCATCCTTCTGCCTCAGTTAATAAGTCCCTCAATATTTTTGGTACTCGATTGTCTAATACAAAAAATGATGTAGGGACTGAATAGAAAAAGCAACTATCGAGAAAATCATCCCTATCAATTCCTTCCGGTATGCTAAATCTCCATCTGTTTTCATTTTGAATATATCCAGCGTGATACGTAGTAAGGTCTTTGAACGTTAAATGCATAGATCTTCCACTACATGAGTGGCATATTGTAAAAAAGCACTTACAGCCTTTTTCTCCGGTCCAATCAAACCTTACCTCTGAGTAAATTGAATATGTGACATGGCGCCTATTGCAAAATGGACAATTGTAGATTTTGTCATCGATGAAGTATCGGCTATCTAATTGTGATTGATCTGCCATTTAATTTCCTATTTGTGCATAACGCAAAGCACAGGGGCGCGTAGCAAAGCGGAGCGTCCCGCAGCCAAAGGCTGCACTCTGATGCGCATTGTTATGTGTTTGACAGCACATAAATGTGTGTCTCTTTTGCGCCAGTTGTTTTTCTGGGTTTGAGAGATAAGCCTGCTTTTGCAAATGAGTCCATCGGCCATGGATTAGTTAGAAGTAGCCAGAAAGCTTGGAATTCGCTTTTGTAGCTGCCGTGATTCGGAAGTTGCATATTTTTAGCGATACCCCACAACCATACGGCAGCAAACAGATTGCCGAGCGAGAATTCAACTGGCAATTTTCGTTCGCTAACTTTGATATGAGCTTTATATAAACACTCAAACGCTTCATGGTCGCCTCGAGAAATAGCCGGCAACATATCCTCTTTGAATGTGTCGAAAAGGTCGTTTATATAGCTATGCTGACAATTCATTACTTACACATAACGTCTACAACAAGGGCGCTGGTGAAACCAGTGTCCCAGCAGCCGTAGGCTGCGATTGATTGTTCTTGTTAGGCATAGCGCTGTTCAGTGATTAGGTCAACTTTTACAAATTTACTAACCTCTTCGAGAGTTTTGTATCTGTAGTAATTTCCGATGATATCTGAAATCTTGTACTCTAATGAATTCTTTCGCCATACAAATTCCTGTTTTTCATTGTTAAGGTACACCTCAGGCAATGGAACGGTGTACCTACCACCATCGGCAGAAATGAAGCGCAGTACCTTCACTGTCACACCGCCAATTCTCAACTTCAAGTCATATGCTTTGCCATTTCTATCTGGAAACACACTCATCCATTTCTCAAAGAAATCATCACCTTCTCCTTTCATATCGAATTGAAATGTAGGATTCAGTTTGCATACATAGATAGCCTCAATTCCTTCGTACTCCTTCACCCACTCTGAATTTTCAAGCATTCGCTCATATTCTTCTAAAGTGTCCTTACTTGCCAGTTTCTTAGTTAATGTGTCTAGGCTGCCCCTTAATTCCACATTTGATTTTTTGTAATAGTGCCGAGTCAACCACCAAGAGATGAGCCCCCCAACTATGACTCCGAAAATTGTTGAACTATCCATTTCTCGTGCCTAACAGCCAAGTATACGGACACTCTGTGTCCGTATATCAAAATCACCGAGTACAGGTAAAACACCCATAATACGATTTACATTCAAACACATAGATGATTTTCTATTGTTGCGGCAATCGACATATACGGACCCAGATTATCATATTGACCCATCATCGTCTTTTCAGCAGGATGACGCTATTTCACACAGGAGGCACCCTAATGGGGAACTAATACGGTATCTAAAACCCCGCGCTTCATGGAGCAAGTTCATCTGGCCTGTCGGCGTCGGCATTTCAGTCCAAAGACTGAAAAGTCCTATCGATTTTGGATAAAGCGATTCATCTTCTTTCACAACAAACAGCACCCAAAAGATCTCGGCAAATACCATGTTGAGACTTTCCTGAACCACCTAGCTTCGCGAAAACGGGTATCTGCGGGCACGCAATCTCAAGCACTGAATGCCCTGATATTCATGTACCGAGAGGTAATGGATGTGGATATCGGATGGATGAACAATCTAAAACGGGTTCAGCGGCGCTCTAGGCTACCCGTAGTTTTAAACACTCAAGAAGTGAGCGCGACATTGAAAGAGTTGAAAGGAACTCATCACTTAATGATGTCCTTAATATACGGTGCCGGACTTCGAGTGTCTGAGTGCGCCACGCTGAGAGTCAAGGACGTTGATCTCTTCAACAATACAATCGTCGTCCGATCAGGGAAAGGTCACAAAGACCGCGTCACTGTCCTACCATCAACTTGCAAATCGATGCTGTCGCAACACCTGACAAAACGCGCAGCGTTGCATAAAACAGATACGCTACGCGGTGCAGGGTTCGCACCAATGCCAAACGCCTTATACAAAAAGTACCCTAGCGCATCAGCGTCGCTAGCGTGGCAGTTTGTTTTTCCCTCTACGGCTGTTCGACCCTGGCACGATGGCCAACGAAACGTGCGGTGGCACGTATCGACATCAACGATTCAGCGATCATTCAGAGCGGCAATCGCAAGGGCAGGGATTCACAAAGCAGCAAGTGTTCACTGCCTGAGGCATTCATTCGCATCACATTTACTGGCCAGTGGTACTGACATCCGTAGAATTCAACAGTTACTTGGTCACAAAAATGTATCAACTACCATGATTTATACACAAATCGTTGACGTTGAAAGACTGGTGGAGTCACCGTTGGACAAAATCCTCTAAGAGATATCGCCAAACTGTTAGAAATCGAAATCTGGTTAGCTCAAAATTTCTTGGGCTATGAAGTTTTACGAAACGTCCTTTTCTTTATTTCGTAGTGTGCCCCACGAAAATTGAAACGTTTCAATCATAAACTCAATCGTTTCTGACGCATCTTCATTAGCTAACGATAGTCTTTGCATCGGTGTCTGTCATTGCCATTTTACACACTTAATTATATCGCATTACCCTTACATCCCTTGATTATGTTATCGAACAGGCAGCACGGGCATAATCCAACAATGCACCCATATCCAAGACCGGCTAGGCACAGACATTACAACGTGCGCCAGATATTTACATGTTCATCATGTCGATGGATGAATGAAATTAGTATCTTTTTGTTGGCCGTTGTCATGAAAAATAAAACACAAAATCAAGTAAAATTGTTCGTACGCAGTGCAGAGCGTTAAGTTACTGAATAATTAAGGAACAAAAGAACAGTATCTCCATCAAGAATCACAAAAGAACCATGATTCACCTACTCATCTTGGATTGACGAATCGGATCAATCGTATCGTGCACCATTGCATCAGAAATTCGATTGAGTGTCTTAGGTTCCATTGGGAATCTCTCCAAGAAGGCATTGACAGCGTCCTGTCTCCCTGCGAGTGACTCAGACCAACTCCGCGCTAAGCTCTCCTTCGAATCCCCGAAGAAATAGTATGCAACGTCTAACAATTGCTTCCGCTTCATCCTCATGATGTGCAAAGCGATTGCGCGCTTTTGATATTCGCGCTCAAAAATACGTTGATTTGAAGAATAATCATCCATAGGCATAGTTGCTGCCCTGCACTGCGCAATTGCACTATATGAGAGATTCATACGTATTCGCAATAAATACTTAGCCTTGATTCAAACCCCTCATTGACTGGACGATGACTTTTGCAACGGCTTCTCTGCGCTGCTTTTTGTCTTTTTCACTGAGCGCAGCAAAATTGACCTTAACCTTATATCCTATAATTTCGTCCTCCTTCGAGACCGACGAAGCGGCTCGCTCATCGAGAAACTGGATGAACTCATCGGGTACAAAGAAGCGAACTTTGTGCAGGAATTCCTCTTCAATTTCCGCAGCGCAGTATCTCTGATGCTTACGTGCCGTTTTCGCATCCCCACCGAGGGACACTACAAAATCGTATCCCGCCGAGAGACATTTCCTGATATTAGCTAACTCATGTTCTGAATCAGTAGATACTGATACTTCAATCGCAATACGTTCGTCACCTCGTGCGAGTGCAATATCAACGCTTCCAGCCCCACCGAGCACCTGTTCCTCTATTTTTGCTCCATACCCTCGTTCTTCACTAATCTTTTTGATGAGATTTTGGAGATAGCGATGCTGGGACCCACCCTTTCCTTGAGTCATCGCTGGCACAGCAACAGGTATGTCTTTTGATTTCTTCGAACGTTTTCGTTTTTTCTTTTGGGAAGGCTTCTGAGCCGTTGGTTCCTCTTCTTGTGTGGGATGGGGAGCCTCTGATTTTGACTCGGTTGATACTGAATCAACTGACTGAGTCGCTACATCTGTTGGCGGCTCTGCATCCGCAAGCTCTTCTTGTTTTTTACCTTCGGTTACAACAAGAGGTGAACAGTATGTTTCTCTGTTCCTCTGGAGAAGATTCTGATACTCGCCGTTAGTCAGTGTTTCCTTTTTCTCCAGCACACCAAAAGGAATGGGAACACGCATTGAACCGCTGGTAACGTTTTTAAGCCACAACGCGAACTCTGTGTACTCATCGTATTTTTGGGCTTCACGGACGTAGTCTGGCGAGGTGTGCATCTCAGCAGCGAGATCGTTGGCATCCTTGGCGCTCACGCCACCCGCCATTTTTACACTCGTATTCGTCATCATAATACCCTTCAAGTGGGAGGGGAGCTGAACGAGGGATTGATGAGCCATGTGGATGGCGACGTTATATTTTCGCGCTTGCGTTAAGATCACCTCGATGTGCTCATCGAAGTATTCCTGCGCTTCGTCGATATACACCATAAAAGGTAAGCGGTCTGATTCTGGCAACGCTGATCGCTCCATCACCGCTTGCGCGATCTGCGCGATAAAGAATCGTCCGAGTATCTGACATCCATCAGCTTTGAGAAGGTCTTTTGACGTATTGATGAGAACGATTTTCCCTTCGTTCATGGCTTGCAGCATATCAACTTTGTTTCGCTTGCTCGCAAACATCCGTTCGAGGGCGGCGTTTGAAAGGATGCCCCAAAGACGAGTCAAGATTTGTTTCTTAGTTTGGTTGTATTGCCCTGAATGAAACTGTGTTTCAAAAAAGGTGCGGGTAATGCCATCAAGTTTGTCGATGTGTTTTTGAAACGGTGTGGCATCCTCCATCAACTCACGAAGCGTATGCACCGTAGCATCTGGAATCGACATCATAAGACGAACTAAAAACCGGAATATCACATCTTGTCGGTGGGTCAGTTCAGCGCCGAGAAGCGCACCGAACATGTACTCGTATAATTCGATAGTGCCATTGAGGATTTTCTCCCTCGTTGCAGCATCGAGTTCCTGCACCCGATCAAGATGGAGGTCAAACATATTGAGACTTGCGGGGTATTCAATATCGTCTGGGTTAATGAGAAGGATTTTTTCGGCAAGTGAATTAGGGTGATCGGGACTAAATTCCGCTAGATGAGACAACTTCCGAATCAAATCTCCCTGACTATCAATGACACAGATGCCGCATTCGCCGCGACTGGCACGTTTTAAATCATGGCAAAGAAGATATTGAAGAAGCTGCGTCTTTCCATGTCCCGTACCGCCGACAATATGCGTGTGTTCAAACCTGATTGTGTCTGGAATCGTAAGTTGTTCTTTATAGTGGAAGTAATTTAAAAAGGGGGTGCCGTGCACGTATGCATCTAAGAGCCCTGTTGATGTTGCCTCCTTGGAATCAGTTGGAAATACAACAGATTTATTGGCACCGTATTGCCCATGCTGATCAATACCGGAAGCGCGTAAAAGGTTCGCGCGCAGTTGCTCTCGCACATCGCTGAATAACTCAGCGTTGACGACGTCGTTATCTTCAAGGGTGATCATGATGCGCTCGATAACTTCGGGAAGATTATCGATCGCCTCATGAAGCGATATCCTGAACGCAAGTGAATTGTCTTTGCCATTGCCCTCAGGTCCTGCCCAACGGATGTATCCCAATATTCCTGCATAGAGATACATGAGTTTGTCAGCCCATGTCTGAATGTAACCAGTGTCCCGAGAGAAAACTTTCTTCTGCACACGGAGCATTCGTCGTAATGACATTGCTTCCTCGGCGCTAAGTGGATTTGACCAATCGACGTCTAGCGGCTCCCATATTCCATCTTGGTATAACAGCTCGAGTGTGAGGTCTATGAGCGGATACGCCTTTTTAAAATCAACGGGCATTTCGGCATAGTCAAATGCTGACCGAACAATATGCCCCGCCAAGAAGATTACCGATCCTTCCTCTTGATAAAATGACGTCGCACGTATGGTATTGGACACTTCTGTGTGAAGAGAGCGTAGCTCTTTCATTTCCCTAGTAAGAGAAGCCCGGCCAGCGGGCTTCCCGACAAAGGGAACCGACAAGACTCCCCAACACGCCTTGAGGAAATCAAGTAGCATGGCTAGCGACTAAGAATTGCTGGTATTGCTATTCGCCGAGTTCGACGATTTCTTCACCGCCAAACCGCGCAGCGGCATCAAGTATTCGCTTAAAATTTTGGCACGCTTCCTTGATTTGCTCTTCAATCGCAAGCATTTCGAGAATTTCCTTACATTCGACTTTCTTGCCGTCAACGAGGTCGTTGACTGTGATTTCGATGCCAATAGCGAAACGCGAAAGGGCACCGATTACTCCACTGCCACGATCATTCAGATTGCTATACAGCATCGTCTTTCCCAACTTATATTTCTTGATATGTTCTTTTTCTTCCTCACTGACTTCGACGCGCGCGATGAGGATAAAGGTGGGCTTGGTAAGACCAGACTTTTGGTCTCGCTGAATGGAGAGTTTCATGCAAAAGCTCCTTCTTGGTTGATTGATTGTCCGTATCACAGGCACTCATTGCCTGCAATCCCAATTGTTATGGTACCCAGAAATTCAGAGTGACGAAAGCGCTAAGAGGATCATGTGAATGGCATGCACCCCTCGCCGTCAATGCGCGAAGGATGCGTTTAAGATAGTACTTGCGTTCATCGTCGAGTCAGCGAGACCGTTCCTGTTCCACCTGCATCGCTTGATATATAGGTGCCAGACATTGTCCTTCCATCGTCGCTTATCGTCATGGAGAAGTTATAGGTCAGACTGGCGAAACTGACGCTGTCACGGGATACGCTCCCGCGCAAAGTACTGTTTGGCGTATCACATGACCCATCTGTGCGATTGACTATAGCCCATCCACTCAGGTCATCTGAGATTTGCAGGATTCGCATCACAATTTCAGCGTCACACGTGACATCTGTCGATTCCAGTGTTCCAACCCATGTATGTGCGGCGTTTGAAAGCCCACTATCATCGCTCAATTTGGTGAGGCAACGGTCATAGTCAATGTCTGATGCGCTTGTATAGGGAGGGAAATTCGAACCTTGATATCCGACAAAGTTGATGTGTGTTCCCGTACCCGCGGGCACACATAATTGTTCCACGCCCGTTGAAAAATCCTGCCTCAAACGCGTCAATCCAGGGTTATCGATACCAAAGGGGTCATCAAACGTGTCATCACTCCAATGTACTCCCTCAAGTGTCACGTAGCCATCATCATCAATCACTTCGTCTTCAATACGGTACGTTCCGTTTTGGAGAAAGAGTCGATCGTCGCTGCTGACAATGCTGCCGCAGAATTGACTGTCAAAGTAGTCAAAACGATGCGACCACGTACCATCGGCGCGATATGACACATTGTAGAAGTAAGACCGACCATCAGTACCGAATCCACAGTTTCCGCGCCATGTACCGGTTAGGAAGGAGTCGATCATGACAGGTAGTTCTGCAGGTGGATTCGTATCATCGGTTCCACTACCACCTCCTCCTCCGCATCCTGCTACCACAAACGCACAGAAAAAACCGATAACAGCCGAATTTCGAGGTAATTTCATTGCAAGCGCTCCGTCAGATAGATCAGTTTGGAAACACAGATTAACCCATTTTAGGTTGAAATAAAATAACCCAAGTTGGGCGATAAAAAGATCGGATTATGGTTCGTTGAATGAAAAAAAGCATTCATCGGAAGCGGTATCAAGCGATCATGGAACAGCTTCGCAAAGCCCGAAAGTCCAAGAAAATGAGTCAAGTAGCTCTAAGTCAGCAGCTTGGATACCACCAGACCTACGTATCCAAATACGAGCGTTCAGAGCGTCGAATTGACGTCCTGGAGCTCATCGAGATTTGTGATGCACTTGGCGTATCTGTCGATGAGATTGTGAGGTGACAGGTTTCCTCGACTTTTATTATGTCCTCGCTCTATTGCGCGCCCGCGCGCGTAGGATGTGCCGACAATCTCACATACAGGTCAGATTGTAGTGCGCGCACTAAACGCATTTGAGGGAGCACCGTCGATCATCAGCCGCACATACATCTCGTAGTTGGGAAGGCTCATAACATCCCGGGCCTTGATTGACCCTCGAAACTCGCGTTCGAGTATTCGCGCATCGTCTGAGCCGGTACGAAACGCAAGGAGTGAACCGGCGTTTCCAAATATTGCCTCGCGCACATCAATGGTCATTTGGTGGCTATATTGATTGACGAGCGTTAGCGCAACACCGTACTTGCGCAACTCTGCCATCATCGCTGCCGTTGAGAGAGTGACAAAGTTATGCGCCTCATCAATATGCACGTAGATTGGACGCCGGTCGTATCCATCCATGTCACTGCGTGAATACGCAGCAAGCCCAATTGAGGTCATCAGCATTGAACCGAGAAGATTTGTAGCGTCCTGCCCGATCTGACCTTTTGCCAAATTCACGAGCAATATCCGCTCGTCGTCCATAATGCTTCTGAGTCGAATCGGTTCCTCTGATTCGCAGAGAATACGCTTAAGTGTTGGGTTAGCCAGAAAGCCGCCGAGCTTGTTGTTTATTGGAATGGTGGCTTCTGCTTTTAAACGAGGGTGATACTTTTCAAATTCAAACTTCCAGAAATCGAGTACGGTTTGATTTTCGACATTCCGAAGGCACGACTGGCGGTATTGTTTATCTTGAAACAACCGTGTGACATCTTTGAGTGTGGCGTGGGGTTGTTCGAGAAGCGTCAGGATGGCGTTTCTAAAGAGGTGTTCCATTCGCACACCCCATTCTTTCGGCCAGAGCTTTTGAAAGATTTCTAGGATGCCGGAAGCAAGAAGTGGTCGCCGGTCTGCGTGAATGTATGCAAACGGATTGTATCCATACGAAAGATTCGGATTGGTGACATCAAAATCGATTACACGATGTTGCTGTTCGTGTGGAACCACATCAACGACAGATTCCACCAAATCGCCGTGCGGGTCGATCAGCGCACATCCGCGTCCTGCAACAATATCTTGCAGTATCAGGTTTCTCAAAAGCGTACTTTTCCCGGTTCCGGTTTGACCAAGAATGAACATATGCTGCAATCGGTCAGCTTGCCGAATACCAAATGGCGTATGAGCATTTCGGGCGGTGGTACGCCCAATATGGGTAATTGGGTCGTTGTATTGCATTGGGATAAAAACCACCACAGCAAACTGTGGTGGAAAGTGGACTAAAGATGTCCAAGGTTTGCGAGTGAAGATGTACCATCACCGCCTACAATTAAGTGATCAAGAACCCGAATATCAACTAAGGCAAGTGCGTGTTTAAGGCGAGTTGTTATCTTGATGTCAGCATGACTTGGCTCTGAATCTCCCGAAGGGTGATTGTGCGCAACAATTAACGCAACAGCGTTTAGCTCGAGCGCTCGCTTCACAACTTCACGCGTATACACTGACGCTTGACTCACCGTTCCGGTAAAAAGAATCTCTGAAGAAATCACGCCATTTTTGTTATCAAGGAAGATACACAGAAACACCTCTTTGTCTTCATCTCCGATTTCACTCTTCACGAACTCTTTTGAGTCATCAGAAGATCGAAGCGTATCCAGTCGACTAAATTTCTCTCGAATGATCGACTGGGAGATTGCGACAAGTGTTTCGCGAGATACGGGCTCATCGAATTGGTATCGGCCATCTTTTGTGACTGAAAAAGAACTACGTGATTGGCTCATGGGGTTGTTCCTCATAGTATTGGTAGTAGAAGGTGATAGCGAGGGCGATAGCCTCGAAAATGCCGAGGCGGTAGTCTTCGCGTATCCACCACTGACGTGCTTTGGGTAATCGTGGTGATACCGAAGGAAGCCACTGCGCTATCTGCTTCGCGCGTTCGTACTTCGTGTGCGCGCCAAACGCACCAAAGACGCGCTCAATATCTCCGGGTGAAAAACAAAGTGTCGGAATGTTGTATGTGGTGGCGAGACACTCGATTTCTTTTATGAGCTGTTTAACCTGGCGACTCTTCGGACGCCGTTTCGATTTAGGTGTATCAATCAGTACGAAACTTGGCTGATAAAACTCAATGAGTTCCCGAACTCGATCTAAGGCCATTCGCTTCTTTGGGTATTTCAGTCGTACCAATCGCCAATCAATTGGCTTGGTAACATTCTCAAAAATGGCGTAGCCGAATCCATAGGCAGAGAAGTGAATCGAGAGTGTGATTACATCATGTTCTTGTGAATCCATATTTTTTTAGTGAGGGTTGATAAACGATTCGAGGAAGCGAATGCGTTGCTCGACCGTGGGCACTTGTTCGACTTTGTGTAGCTCACAAAGTCGCTCAATCGCCAACATACGCATCATTTCTCGCATAGCCTGATATTCGTATCGGAGGAGTATGTCTGGCTCCTCGTCAAACAGTATTTGGTATGCAATAAAGGCCTTGAGCGTTGGTCTGCTCATTTGGCGTTCAAGGTGTGAGATTGTCTTTGGCGAGGTATAGCCCATGACAAACGCAGTATCTTGTTGTGTGAGGCCGCTTCTCATCCGACTAGCGATGAAATACGGGTTGTTTATGTTGTTGCTCTCAAATACATCAAGCATGGTGCTAAGTGTATGGTGCCGGTGAGCGTTGGAATATGAGGCACTTTGGGCGCTTAAGCGCCCTTTTGGTATCCACAGGTGGGGATAAATCGAGATAATCAGTGACTATCGGTGATGTTCGCTGAGTTGGTCCCCAACATCCCCTAAGTCCCCGGTATTATATAGAGACGTGCTTTTAAGCCATTTATTACGGGGAGTACTGGGAACGTTTGGGGACTAAGGGGACATCGGGGACTAACTTCAGGAGAAAGACAGTGTTGTTACCCATGGGCGTCAATCTGGTATCGCTCGTATAACCGGGCGAGCTTTTCAGCGTTTTCTGGAACCACGACAAATACACCATTTGACTTGCTCACCTTGAGTCCGAGCGATTTACGTATTTTTGTGCCCATCCAGCGCGTGGTGATACGGGAATTGGTGTCATTGCCAAATCGATTCAGATAAGTGTCGGTGATGTTTTTAACCGATACATTGGTATTCGGCATACGCCATACATCCCGAATGATTTCTAAGATTCGCGCTTCTGGTGACCAGCTTCGTTCTTCCTGTATTTGCTGATTCATTTCTTCAGCAACGTCATGCAAGACCGCTCTTGCACCTTCTGATTCTGCGACTTTAAGCATTGGCAATACGAGCTGGCGAACACGAGGGTCGAGCGATTCAGGAACAGATACAGTTCGTGAACTAATCTCATGGAGTTTTGATAGACGGTATCGCAGAAGATTGTTTCTAATTCCAGTTGCGATGTCTTCAAAGTCTGGTGGTAGTGTGAGCGGAATATCTGACCGAATGTTTCTCGGCGCGGTAGTCTCAGTGATGAAGCGGCTCTCCAATGCTTGATCGCAGAAGTTTCCGCGCATCGCAACTATCTTTGCGCCGAACACGTTAAACGCACGCGGTTTAAAGTTCCCGCCAGCGTCACTTAACGAACGGAGAACAGGAAACCCTTTCATAAAGCCATTGTTCAGAATTTTAGTTATATACGAGGTCTCATCGGTGTACCTAAAATCAGCTTCATCAAATACGAATGTACCACCATAGGTATCAAGCATATGAAAGATTGGTGAAACCGTTGACGATCCGTTTGCAAAGATTGGTCGATAACAGATAGAACCGACCACATTCAGAAAACGTGATTTCCCCGTACCAAAGTCACCACGGATTCTCAAATACGGAACTTCGTTAAATACATCGAATACCCACGTCAGGAGTACATAGTGTGCGATCACCACTTCAGACTGTTCTGAAACATCAAGGTATGAATGGATATATGCGCGGATTGACTGCACAAGCTCTTCATATGTTTTCTCTGCCCCGATGCCAGAGGGTAGCTTGATAAAGCGATGTTTGAGTAACGGCGCTGATGGGAGTAAAGGCCGGTACTTTTTTCCTGAGTGAGTTATATATTCCGTGTCTGTGTGAATGCCTTTCTGATTGGCTATCGCGAACAGCGGTTTTTGTTCTGGTCGATATACTGATTCGAGAATAGCTTCATCACCAACAACATGCGAAATCACATAATTAACCTCATCTTTAGTTTTTTTATTTTTCATAACCCTCAACGTACCGATATTTAAGCGATCAGAAAATGAGGCAGATTAGGTAGTCGAGCGCCCTTTTTGCCTCATTTTCATTTCTGATAGGTACGGCACACTGGAAGCATGAAGAAACTTCACAAAGATGAAAAACTTATAACTTTCCTACAGTCACGTTACCCGGATTTCTCAGAGTACGAGCTAGCTGAGATGTATGAGCGATATATGGAAATAGCCCGCTTTTACGCATCGATGTTTCTTGAGGAAGACACCTAATTCTGGCTGCGTCAATTTTGACCAAATCTACTCTGCAGGGTAGATTAATACTGAGGACTTATGAAAACAGTGTATGGATACACGCGCGTTTCTACGCTCAAACAAGGAGAGCACGGCGTCTCTCTCCAAGAACAACGATCAGCCATCGAGGAGTATTGTGCTCGAAACGATTTAACAGTTGTTGAATGGTTTGAGGAGCGCGTGACGGCTGCAAAACGAGGCCGCCTTATCTTTGGGAAGATGCTTCGCAAACTACGATCAGGTGACGCTCAGGGCGTCGTGATACACAAAATTGACCGTAGCGCTCGAAACCTCAGAGACTGGGCAGACCTCGGCCAGCTCACCGATGCAGGCGTTAATATCTATTTCGCTAATGAGGGTCTTGATCTCTCAACACGCGGTGGACGGCTTTCTGCTGACCTTCAAGCCGTGATTGCAGCTGATTTCATACGCAACCTGCGTGAAGAGGCCATGAAGGGCATGTATGGGCGTCTCAAGCAGGGCTACTTTCCGTTTAGCGCTCCCGTTGGATACCTCAACAACGGCAAAGGACACCCCAAGACCATCGACCCGGTACGCGGACACCTCGTTGTTCAGCTATTTGAAATGTACGCAACAGGTCAATACTCGTTAAAGGATATGGTTGTTAAGGCGAGAGAGATTGGCCTGAAGACAAAAAGCGGCCAAGCACTTAGCTTTATGACCGTTTCCAAGATTCTCAATAATCCTTTCTATTACGGCGTTATGCGCCTAAAAAGCACAGGAGAGCATTTTCAAGGGAATCACGAGCCTCTCATATCGTATTCATTATTTGAACGCTGCCAGACGATCTTGCATGACCGGCGCGTTGCGAAGCCATATATCCATAACTACACCTATCGGAGATTATTCAAATGCAAAGACTGTGGGTACTCACTCATAGGGGAAAAGCAAAAAGGCAGGATATACTATCGTTGCCACACGAAAGGTTGCCCAACAAAATCAATCAATGAGGAAATGATAACTGCTGAGGTTGAATCATTCCTCCAGAGTTTGAGGCTGATAGATGAAGCTGAGCCTGTTATTCGTAAGCTGGTCGACAAGGAGCTTAAGACAGTACAGAATGCCAACAAAATCGAGCTTGCTCAGAATAAAAAGAAACTGATCGAATCAGAGATAAAACTAGCCCGCCTAACTGACCTTCTTGTGGACGGCGATATTGACAAGGAAACGTACCGCGAACGAAAACTCCAATATCTAAATGAAAAACTTCAGCTAGAAGAAAGTGTTTCCGCTAGTACGAGAATGAACCTTCAATTCAAAGCTAAAATTGATGAATTCCTCGAACAGCATATTGGCCTGTATGCTCGCTATCTTTCTAAAGATCTGTATGAAAAAAGAAAAATACTCAATTTAACTACATCGAACCGAACAGTATCAAGAAAATACATTGAGATTGAGCCGAAAGAACCATTCGATCAGATAGCAGAAGAAGCTGCTTTATATTTCAGTGCACCAGCTACAGACGCACCTCGAACTTTGGAGAAGGTGTCAAGGGTGATTGTTGAGTCTTTAGTATCCACAAAGTGTCTTCAAGACTCTTTCCAATATTCCTCATCCCTTGACCAACAGGATAATAAACTGGAAACACTTTGAATTGGTCTTCACTAATTTTTAGATCAAGTGACGTTTTGCGCACTTTAGATATCTTAATCGGCGTACCAAGAAGAATAGAAGCAACTTGTCCACCGTAGGCAACTATAATCTTCGGCTTGATCATTTTTATCTCCTCTTTCAAAAGACTGAGGTACTCCTTGAATTCACTATTTTTTAAATGCCGCGCATCTAATTGAGTTGCTTTTGAAAGATTTGTGATGAATATTTTTTTGGCAGCAATATGTTCATATACCTTATTTGTAAAATCATAGTCCCAGTCTGCTGGTTTCATGAAAATAATCTGGTCGCAGAGGGCTGGATCAAAAAGTCCTATCTTTGTAAAAAACTTCCAAGTATTCTTAGTCCCTACCCAAGGTGCTTTTAGCCCTCTCCAACTCTTTGCAGTTGAAACATTTTTTGCGGTTGGATTCATAAACACAAAACACACGTCCGGATTATGAACACAACCACTTCCATATACTGCATCTAGTGTTGGGTGCCCGTGTATCTGTTGTAGCCTATCGTATTCCTTGTGTAGCCTTCTAATTTGCATGAAGTAAGTATACCAAATAGAGGTTAAGACGCCTCTGTATATCCATTTAAATGATAAAGAAGCCCCAATCACGCAGTGTGTTATACGTAAACACGAATCTATCAGTACAAACCGATGCTGTCATCGCACAGACATGCGCTTAAATAGGACCATATTTGGCAGCACTCCAATGGCACTTGAGTGAAATTGAAAATCTACAACTTCTATTCTTTCGAGGACGCATAATACCCATCTATGAAAATAGAAAATCCAATTGCACTTACTTTGATATGTCGAAAGCGTTCAGACAGTTTCTCGAGGAAAGCTTATCAATTCGTTAAATAAGTATAAACCAAAAATATAAACTGGACTTTTTCTCTAGTCGGTAAATGTATAATGACAGCAAAAGACTTTCACACAAAGAATTTGGAACAAATTATATAGAGGAGGCATCTCTGTGAATGTAAAATCTGGAACGGATTTAAAACTTAGAACTTATCAGAGCAACGCAAATAAAACAAATAGAGTTAAGGAATTGGATCAAAGTGTTTTATATCTGGGTCTAACTAGCAAAGCGGGATCAATAGCTGATATAAATCGCAAGTTCCTCAAAAAGAGCATTAACGAAAGTTCTTATATTGAACTCTTAAAGCACGAACTTGGCTCTCTCCTTTGGTACTCAGCCGCGATCTCAACCAGCAACGATCTATGTCTCGGTGAAATAGCGGCCGAAAATATAAAATTCACAAGAGATATGTTTGCTGTCAATTCGGAAATAGATTCTACTCAAATAGAAATATTGGACGCAAATTATCCTCCAAAAGAGCGTTTCCCAAGAAAGATAATATTTAAATTCACGGAACAAATGGTGGAAGGACAAACAAGAGCGGCACTGGAAATTGTTGATGCAATACCCAATCACTTTCCAAATGGTCCAGAAACGCTAAAAAATGGGAAAAAGCAAGGCTTTAAGATTGGAGAAAGCGCTGGAGAACCATTAACAAATAATTCACGTAGAGAAGATTTGTACCGTTACCATGACGCAATCCACATTGGTTTCATGGCCGTTCTGGGTTGGTCTCCCACAATGAGAAGTTTACTAAGATTGAAGAGGAAATCTGATTCTCATACAGATGATGCTGAAGATGGAGCGAGAGCAATATTCATTGAAGAGGGTCTTTCCGCGATTTTGGCTGTTCATTCAGAGTCAAGAATGATGTTCGAAGAACCTGTTAATGTAGATACATCCATTATTGACATAGCAACAACATTTACAAAAGATCTTGAAGTAACCAGAATTCCTTCTTGGCTATGGAGAACTGCAATTTCAAAAGGCTTCAAAATTATGACTAGCTTAGGTGAACACAAAGGAGGTTTAGTTACAGCAGATCTAGATAAGCGGGATGTAACTTTTTCTATCACTTCTGGGAAATAAGTGTCCAGTTCGAGTGCATCTCACAATTACATATCAGTAATTCTTGATAGTTTTTCGCTATCATGATTGAACAAAATATACGTTAAATATCAGTCGAGAAAAACCAATATGAACGATAAAGATTATGCCAAGATCGAAACAGACATTTACAAAACGATAGCAAATGGTTCCGTTTCTTTTGGAATACTTGGCTATACTGAATTGTCGATTAGAATCCTTTCACTACTAAAGTCAATATCAATTCCACAGATTGATTGCAGAATATATGACGTCAATTGTGATACTGAAAAGGTCGCTCAGAATCCCACAGTTTGGGGCATAAAAAGTCTGAAACGGATGAACCACGATGCATTGGTGGTTGCATCAGATGAACATAAGGAATCCATACTGTGGAAATCAAAGCCTTACGTAACGAACACTCCCAAAGTAATATTGGCTGGCTACAAACATTTTGAATTCCAGAATTCGTCTTTTAGCAAAATATTGAGTGATTCACTTGTACCATCATATGCTAACGGATACCCCAATACTTTAATACATCTTTATCAGTGTTTACACAACGCCTCAAGACTATCTATAGAAGGTGTGATCGCGGAATTTGGAATGTTTAAAGGTGGAACAACTATGTTTCTTCACAACGTCGTTCAACAACTTGGCCAATCGTGGAAAATTTACGGCTTTGACTCATTTAAGGGATTTCCTCCCAAAAAAAATTTCTTGGATATGTACGACCATCCAGACTGTGTGTGGACGGGAATCGGTGACGTAAAAAAACTGTTTAAAGATAAGAATGTTGAAATTGTTGAAGGTGACATTTCTCAAACATGTGATAAATTGAAAGATGAAAAACTTGTTCTAACATTTGTTGACACTGACAACTATAGTTCTGCTGAGTCCGTCCTTGATGTAGTACAAGCAAACACTGTTGTGAGAGGCGCGATAGTGTTTGATCATTTTACAGGTGTAGACAAATTCAGATACACGATTGGAGAACGAATGGCCGCAAAGAGATTATCAGATGACAAGCGATATTTTAACTTGCATGATACCGGTGTATTTATTAGACAAATCTAAAAATGAAAAACCCGATTCCGAGAGAAGATATTTACAAGTATTACTGGTATTTTGCATCCGAGAGACAAAATATTTTCTACAATAGATTTTCTGGAAAGGCCAAACCTTGGACCAATGATAAAATTTTGCAAAATTATAAATTTTGCAATGTTTTCAGAGCTACAGACAGAGTCTCTCAGTATTTAATAAAAAATGTAATCTACACACCGATTGACTACGATGCTAAAGACCGCTTATTTCAAATTATATTTTTTAGAATTTTTAGCAACATTGAGACATGGGAATCACTAGTCCGAATACTAGGTCGGCCGCCGCTAGTGCGCGATTTAAAATTCAATACTCTAGAAGAAGCGCTAGATCTTGTCAGACAACGTAACAACCGACTGTACACTAATGCGTTTATATTGTGTGCAAATAACGCATATGGAAAGTCAATAAAACACTTAAATCATATAGAATTATTTCGAGATATGTTTTTAAAAGGAGATATTTTCGAAAGCGTGCTCAATTCAGACAGACTAAAAAACATTTACTCTGCCCTTCATAGCTACCCACTATTGGGCGATTTTATGTCATATCAGATATCAATTGATATAAATTACTCTGAGTTAGTTGATTTTTCAGAGAACGATTTTACTAAAGCAGGTCCAGGGGCACTTCGTGGCATAAAAAAAGTATTCTCTGATACAAACGGCCTTTCCCCTGAAGCAGTAGTCATGTGGATGGTTGAAAACCAAGAATCAGAATCTATTCGGCTGGGCTTGCCACCACCACATCTGTGGGGTCGCGGTCTCCATGCAATTGATTGTCAAGGTCTGTTTTGCGAGGTTGATAAGTATTGCAGAGAAGCCGCACCAGAACTCGCAAGTGCTAGGAAAAGAATAAAATCAAAATTCTCTGAATCAACTGACAAAATTAACTTTTTTTTCCCGCCAAAATGGGGCTTAAACCTTTGATGGCACCCTTCAATATTCTTAAATTGAAGCCTTAGAATTTCACGGTATCTGTTAACTAACTCAGTAGCTTTCTTGCCCCACACTATCAAGTGTTACTTAGCATTCGATTTACTTTTTTGTGAGGTTTTCAATCAACTCCGTTAAAATCATGGATCACTAAATCTTTTCATCGATAGTTAAATTGAGGTGACATATTTAACATGATTAGTGCGAGCGGAATTTGGTTGAGAGTTTCCACAGAGGACCAGGCCAGAGGAGAAAGCCCTCGACACCACGAGCGACGTGCCCGGGCGTACGCGGAAGCCAAGGGTTGGAAAGTTGTCGAGCTGTATGATTTATCCGGTGTTAGCGGCAAGACCGTAGCCGAACACCCCGAAACTAAGCGGATGCTTGCCGATGTAGCCTCCGGACACATCTCAGCCCTCATTTTCTCCAAATTGGCTCGTTTAGCACGAAACACCCGCGAGTTGCTCGATTTCGCAGATCATTTCCGCGAGCACGAAGCAGGGTTGATCTCCCTCCAGGAGTCCATAGACACCACGACGCCGGCGGGTCGCCTCTTCTACACCATGATCGCAGCCATGGCCCAATGGGAGCGTGAGGAGATCAGCGAGCGCGTAGCGGCGTCAGTACCCATCAGGGCTCAGCTCGGCAAACCCACTGGCGGAGCTGCCAGCTACGGATACAAGTGGGAAGGACGTGAGCTTGTTCCCGAGCCCTCTGAGGCACCAATTCGCAAACTTATTTACGAACTCTTCCTAGAGCACCGACGAATCCGCACAGTCGCCAAGGAACTCAACAGAAGAGGGTACAGGACACGGAAAGGCGCTGAGTGGAGCGGGAACACCATAGAGCGGCTTCTCACCGATACCCTCTCCAAAGGCCTCCGCCGCGCCAACTACACTACCTCCAATGACTCCTCGAAGCGCTGGGAGCTCAAACCAGAAAGCGAGTGGGTGTACAGCCATGTGGAACCAATCGTGTCTGAGGAACTCTGGGAGGAGGTCAACGCCATCATCCAGACCCAGAAGGCATCACGGAAGAAGGTCGCGAGGAAACCTGCTCATCATATCTTCAGCGGACTCGCAATCTGTGAGTGTGGTGAGCCGATGTATGTCCCGTCAAACTCGCCTAAATACACGTGCCGGAAATGCCGCGCAAAGATTCCCACAGGAGACTTGGACACAATATATAAAGAACAGCTAAAGGATTTTCTCATATCCGAGGATGACATCGCCACCTACCTCAATCAGGCCGATTCCGTCATATCTGAAAAGCATGAGCTTCTCGCCGTGCTCCAGAAGGAACAGCGAGAACTCCAGGCTGAAATGGACAAGATATATAAGCTGTACATGAATGATGAAATATCAGCCCAGGGATTTGGGCGGAAATATAAGCCACTAGAAGCCCGATTTGAGCAGTTAAACGAGGAGGTTCCAGACCTCCAGAGCGAGATTGATTTCCTCAAGATTGAGAACCTGTCCTCCGAGCAGATGGCGGTAGAGGCTCGTGACCTCTACACCCGATGGCCGTCACTCTCCCAAGATGAACAGCAGAAGATTGTCCAACTCATCACCGACAAGATTGTCGTTGACAAGGACAGTGTTTCCATACATTTCCATTACCTCCCCTTTTTTCTAAGTAGTGGCAACATTGCTATGAATCAACACGGGTTCATCGCCGCCACGAGTTGAAATCGCGCGGGGTACTCAGCCTGCCTCGCCGCGCGCGAGATCGTGATATGGCCGGATTCCATCGGTTCACGCAACACATCCAGAACCTGCCGGTTGTATTCCGGCAACTCATCGAGAAACAGCACGCCGTTGTGCGCAAGCGAAATCTCGCCGGGCCGCGGCGAACTGCCACCGCCAACCAGAGCAACGCCCGACGCCGTATGATGCGGCGACCGGAACGGTCGCAGTCCCCACCAACCCGCATTAAATCCGTTACTACTGACCGAAGCAATAGTCGCGACTTCTCGGCACTCGGTGGACGTCATCGGCGGCATTAATCCGGGCAGGCGACTAGCGAGCATTGACTTGCCCGTTCCCGGGGGACCACACATTAACAGGTTATGGCCACCTGCCGCCGCGACTTCCAGCGCGCGTTTGGCCTGATGCTGTCCTTTGACGTCGGCGATGTCCGATACCTTTGCGATCACAGGCTCTGCAACCGAGTGCGCGAGCGGTAACCGGGTCTGTGTGCCCAAATGCGCGCAGACATCAAGTAAGTGATTCGCCGCGTACACGGTGCTGCCCTCAGCCAATGTGGCCTCGCTGGCGTTGGACTCTGGCAACATGAGACTGCGCTGCGATTCGGTGCTGGCAACGGCGGTTGGCAGCGCGCCACGCACCGCGTGGAGTTGACCGCCAAGCGCGAGTTCACCGATAAATTCGTAGTTGGGCAGATCCGGTGCGGACAATTGGCCTGATGCAACCAGAATCCCAAGGGCGATTGGCAGATCGAAACGACCGCCGTCCTTGGGCAAATCCGCCGGTGCGAGGCTGATCGTAATCCTGCGCGCAGGGAAATCAAATTGGGCGTTAAGCAGTGCTGCGCGCACGCGGTCCTTGCTCTCCTTAACAGCGGCTTCTGGCAGGCCGACAATCGACATCGAAGGCAGTCCGCCCGAGAGGTGCACCTCGACGCGAACTTCTATCGCCTCGATTCCGACTAATGCGCGGGAATAAACAACAGCAAGTGACATGCAACGTTCCCTGTTCCTGAATCCTGATCGGCAATGTAGCCGACGACGACGCCTAACTCAAATACATTTCCTATTGAATTAGCGAGTAATTCCAGAACGCAAATGCGTAAACGAGCTTAATCCTCTGTGCTAGACAATCCCGCCTGTTCTTCCAGCGATTTCACACGGGCTTCAAGGTCGGTGAGCTTTTCACGCGTGCGCTCGAGCAAACGCGACTGTACTTCGTAATCCTCGCGCGTGACCAAATCCATCTTTGTCAATACGGACTGCAATGCCATGCGCGCGTTGCGCTCAAAATCACTCTTAAGAGCGTCGACACCCGGCGGCAAGAGTTTCGACAACGACTCGGCAAATTCATCAAAAGCTGCGTTGTTCATATCAAACCTGAGATGTTGGAGTGATGGAGAGTGTATAGCAAAGCACGCATTACGTTTACTCGTAAATGCGCGCGCCCATCCAGTGCTTAAGCAATTCGTAATGCACCACGATGGTGCATATTGAATCTCTCCAATAATCTATCTATCTGAAATAAAACACTATTTTTTTTGGCATATGGTCTGCTTATGTTGTGACGGATTACCAACGAGGAAGCACATGTCATGAAACTTATCTCTGCCATCATTAAGCCGTTCAAGCTCGACGAGGTGCGCGACGCACTCGCCGAGATTGGCGTCAAAGGCATCACCGTCACCGAAGTCAAAGGCTTTGGCCGCCAGAAAGGTCACACTGAGCTTTACCGCGGCGCCGAGTACGTGGTCGATTTTTTACCAAAGATCAAACTCGAAATTGGCGTTGGTGATGAACTTGCCGAACGCGCGATCGAAGCGATCACTCAGGCCGCCAGCACTGGCAAGATCGGCGACGGAAAAATCTTTGTCACGGAGCTGTTGCAAACCATCCGCATTCGCACCGGTGAAGCGGGCGAAGACGCCCTGTAATCGCATAAGAATTCAGATATTAGACCTCCAGAGGAAACATCATGGAAAACCAGATTTTTCAACTTCAATATGCAATTGATACATTTTACTTTTTGATCTGCGGCGCACTCGTTATGTGGATGGCTGCAGGTTTCTCCATGCTCGAGTCGGGGCTGGTTCGCTCCAAGAACACGGCGGAAATCCTGACCAAAAACGTCGCGCTTTTCGCAATTTCCTGTCTGATGTACCTGATCTGTGGCTACGCGATCATGTATGGCGGCGACTACTTTCTCAGCGGTATTGCCGGTGGCGACACGCTGGTTGAAGACGCATTGGCCGCCTCTGCTGAAGAGGGTTTCGAGGGTGGTTCGGTTTACTCCGGCGCGTCAGACTTTTTCTTTCAGGTTGTGTTCGTGGCGACCGCCATGTCGATCGTCTCGGGCGCTGTTGCCGAGCGCATGAAACTGTGGTCATTTCTGTTGTTTGCCGTGTTTATGACCGGCGTTATCTACCCGCTCGAAGGCAGTTGGACCTGGAACGGCGACGACGTGTTTGGCCTGTACAATCTGGGCGACCTCGGTTTTTCTGATTTCGCGGGTTCGGGAATCGTGCACATGGCGGGTGCAGCAGCGGCATTAGCCGGGGTAATTTTGCTTGGGCCGCGCAAAGGCAAGTACTCGAAAGACGGCAAAGTGAATGCGATTCCGGGTGCGAACCTGCCATTGGCAACACTCGGTACATTCATTCTGTGGATGGGATGGTTCGGCTTTAACGGCGGTTCGGTTCTGAAATTAGGCGACATCGCCAACGCCAATTCGGTTGCGATGGTGTTTTTGAACACGAATACTGCCGCCGCCGGTGGTTTGGTCGCCGCACTGCTGCTGGGTCGAATTTTGTGGGGCAAAGCGGACTTAACGATGGCACTCAACGGCGCGTTGGCCGGTTTGGTCGCAATCACCGCCGAGCCTTCTACCCCGTCGCCGCTTGCTGCAACGTTGATTGGCGCGGTGGGTGGTGTGATCGTCGTCTTCTCGATCACCTTTCTCGACAGAATCAAAATCGATGATCCCGTCGGTGCAATTTCTGTTCACGGTACAGTAGGCCTTTGGGGTTTGCTCGCGGTGCCGCTTACCAATGGGGGCGTCAGCTTTGTGGGTCAAATCGTCGGCGCGCTGACCATTTTCGTTTGGGTATTCGGCGCGAGTCTGGTCGTCTGGCTGGCAATAAAAGCCATCATGGGCATTCGCATTACAGAAGAAGAGGAATACGAAGGCGCCGATATCGCCGAATGCGGTATGGAAGCCTATCCGGAGTTTACCAACTAAGTCCACAACGGTTTTACCCACCTGCACGGATGCGTATCTCAGAGCTTGCGCGGGTAGTAATACCCGCGCTTTTTTGCGCGTAATCTTTCGAACTTTCGCTTCTGATATGATTCCAAGCGAGCATCACGAACAGGAATCCTCAGGATGTTAAATTCGATACGCACATTCGTTTTTTTCTCAGCTATTGTCAGTTTTGTTGCCGTAGCCCATGCGGGCAAGGCAGACGTAGTCGATGCCACAATCCGCGCACTGGGCGGCGAATCCTTTCGTATCAATGCGACACTGGTTCACGCCGACACGGGGTGGGATCATTATGCGGATGCGTGGGATGTCCTGGACGAATCGGGCAACGTGCTCGGCACCCGCATACTGCATCACCCTCACGTTGAGGAACAGCCTTTTACGCGTAGTTTAAAGCTGAATATCCCAGTAATAGTCAAACGCGTTTTTATTCGCGCGCGCGACTCGCGACACGAATACGGCGGTGAAGTTTTCGAGCTGGATGTACCGCATTCCTGATGGGCATTGAGCTCTCACTCGCACCCGACCCCGACGAAGTGGAGGTGGTGCGCAAGGGCCTTTCAGATTACGCCGAATCGATTTACGAAGGGCTGCCGGATTTCAAACAGGATCTCGAATTTAGTTTTATTTCGCGTGACGAAAACGGCGAAATCAATGCAGGTTTAACCGGCAGTGGATTTTGGAATGCGATGCATATTGCAGTAATTTGGGTTGCAGAGCATTGTCGCGGACAAAACCTTGGTTCCGAACTACTTGATAGAGCCGAGTTGCTCGCGCGCAAGCATGATTTCGGTCTTATCTACTTAGATACCTCGCGCGCAAAGGACTTTTACGAAAAACACGGTTACAAGGTGTTTGGCGTGTTGGAAAATCAACCGCCGGGGCACAATCTATTCTTTATGCAAAAGCGGTTAGGCGATGAATAGCGCGAATCGATCACGGCGGCATTTTTTTAAACGGCTTGGTGCAGTTGCGGCAGCCGGCACCTTAAACAGCACGACGAGCATCGCACAGCATTCCAAATTATCATCCACTGCTCACTGCGGTGACGCGCGTACACAACGTCAAACTCCGGGACCGTTTTTTACGACGAACACACCGTTAAAAAGTGACTTTAGATCTGATGATCCGAATGGCGATCCATTCACGCTAGTTGGCTATGTCAAATCTCGGGACTGCCAGCCAGTGCAGAACGCGATGGTCGAGCTTTGGCATGCTGACGGCAAGGGTGTTTACGACAACGAAGGTTATCGAATGCGGGGTCATCAGTTTACCGACAAATTGGGGAGATTTATTTTTCAAACGGGCGTGCCCGGTGACTACCCCGGTCGTACACGACATTTTCATGTGACCTTGATCGCGGCAGGCTATCGTAGCTTGACTACTCAGCTGTACTTTCCCGGTTTTCACAATAACGCTCGGGACTTTGGCTATCGAGAAGATCTTGAATTATCGATTGCAGAGATTGATGGTACGCAAACCGGGCGGTTTGATTTTGTGATCTGAAGGTTCAACCAAGTCCGCAGCTTTTCCAATATTGGAACATACTGAGATGCAAGCGCATAAACGTGTTATCCCGGTGAGCAAGCTAATATAAATCTCTGTGAGATGCGTGGGCGATGTCGATGAACAACAATGGTGTCTTGATTTTCTTCTGCGGAAAAATGGGTGCAGGAAAATCATCGATGTCCGTAAGTGAGGCCAGGGAGAAGAATGCTGTTTTACTATCCGAAGATAATTGTCTATCCCAACTTTACCCAGACCAGATAAATACGTTCGAAGACTACATAAGACTCTCGCGACAGATTCGACCACTCGTTAAGGAACTGGTCAAAAATATTCTTCGGACAGGGACTAGTGTCGTAATGGACTTCCCCGCCAACACGGTTTCACAAAGAGATTGGTTTCTTAGTCTGTGCGAAGAGTCCGATTCAGAACACGAAATGATATATCTTGAGGTAAGCAACGAGGTATGTTTAAAGCACTTATCGACACGGCGAAAAGAACAGCCGGAAAGATCCGACTTTGACACTGAAGAAGTTTTTTTTCATGTCACCCAATATTTCGAGGCTCCTGGAGACAACGAGTACCTCAATATCAGAAAAATTGAAGTGCGCTCACAAAAATAGTTTCTGTGCTTGAACTGGATCGCAGGGTGGCCCTAAAACGGTGCGTATTGGTCTTCGTTCGTTTCGCTGCGATGTTCTTCAACTAGATCTATTGGAAATCACTCCAATCTGCACACTTTCTCATCAATCTGCTCGATCCAAATCATCCACTCACCCGAATATGCGATTGAGTAATTGTCCTGATAATTACAAGTGAGCAAATTCGTTTCGAGTTTGGAGGCTAATTTTAAAGAGACTAACCTTTAACCAACATGCTCAAAATTTCAAACCTAACCCATCTGTCACCTTCAGCCTTGTATTGTGAGATAGTATCTTCCGTCAAGGTTTGCAAACTCAGTGGAGACCACCCATGAAGCGTTCTCAGATGTCTCGACGCAACTTTCTCGCTGGCACAACGGCGGTATTGGCGACAAGCGTGGGCGGACTGTTGTCACCCGCATTAGCGCAGGACTTTGCGCCGACTCGAACGATGCCCGGCGGCGCAAACAACTACATTCCAAACGCGCCATTGGTCGATCGAATTGGCGGCGGCGGATTCTGGATGACTGGCAGCGTTCGGCGCGCGGGTGATGGCGTGCCGCTGGCGGGACAACGCATTCAGATCTGGGCACACACAACCGAGGGTCACGAACGCGATCCGCACAGCCATGGCGCAACGCTGACCGATGAGAACGGCGAGTTTCGTTTGGAAATGCCGCAGATTGTGCCCGCTTTTGGGCAACCGCATGGGCATCTCGCCTACGACAGCGGTGATTTTGAGACCGTTTTTCTACGACCGATAATGCCAAGTGCAAGTGATACGACCCTGAGCGCGCACTTTATTTTAAAACCCGTTTAACGCATCACGATCTTGCGCATGAATCAGGCGCGCAGTGTTGTTGTCTGGATCGTGCTCAGCTCTTTGGTGATCATTCCGCTCGTCGCGGCGGCGCTCAGCCCTTTGCTCGCGTGGCGGCAACCTATATATATCGGCGCAGGGTTTGCCGGCATTTTTGCTTTTGCACTTCTTCTTTTCCAGCCGCTTCTGGCCATCGGGGTTTTGCCCGGAATTTCGCGATTACGGGGACGCCTGATTCATCAGTGGGTGGGCATTAGTCTCATGCTGGCGGTTGTCGCCCACGTAATCGGGCTTTGGGTAACGAGCCCGCCCGATGTCATTGACGCGCTGTTATTCCGCTCGCCGACACCGTTTTCAGCCTGGGGAGTTGTTGCAATGTGGGCAGTTTTTGCGTCAGTGTGCTTAGTGTTTTTTCGACGCAAATTGCGACTGCGACCTGGCCGCTGGCGCATCGTCCACAAATCGCTGGCGACAGTTATTGTCGTTGGCAGTGTCGTGCACGCAGTGCTGATCGAGGGAACGATGGAGATAATCACAAAATCTGTTTTGTGCGCATCGGTGCTAGCCGCTTTAGGGTTTGCGCTGGGTACCGCACATACCCAACGCAACAGGCAGATCAAGAGACAATCCAGGACCTAAGCGTTGAAGTGTTTAAGATCGATCGCAATCATTCAACGTTCTGCACCTGCTCTCGCATCTGTTCGATCAAGACTTTCAGTTCGACCGAATGTGCAGTCGAATCTTTATCCTGCGATTTCGAACCCAGCGTATTCGCTTCGCGATTAAATTCCTGCATTAAAAAATCGAGTCTACGACCGACTGGTTCGTTGCGCTTGAGTACTTTGCGTACTTCGTCGACGTGCGCGTCTAGCCGATCCAGCTCTTCATCCACATCCAGCTTTTGCGCGGCGATGACCAGCTCCTGTTCAAGCCGTTGCTGATCGACGTCAACTGATAATTCGTCAAGCTTGGTTTGCAGGCGCTCACGCAATCGCGCAACGATAGAAGGTCGATGGTCACGCAACTGCACAACGATGTTGGCAATTGCATCGCAACGATCTGAAATCATTTTTTCTGTAGCAACCCCTTCGCGTTCGCGGGTGGCAATAAAATCATCGAGCGTATCGTTGAGCAGTGACGCGACGGCTGTTTGCAGGGCGCCAAAGTCGCGCTCCTCTTGGCTGACAACCCCCGGCCAGCGCAGAACGTCCATCGCGCTATAGTGTGATTGCTCAGGCATCTTGCTCGAAATTTCTCCGCAGGCATTAATGACGGACTGCGCAAAAGACAGGTTAACGTCGATTTTGCTGGTAATGTCGGAGGGTTTGTAACGAACTGTACACTCGATTTTCCCACGCTTGACGCGTTTGCTGATTTTTTCGCGCAGCGCCATTTCTATCGCGCGCAACTCGTCCGGCAGTCGAATGGAAATCTCAAGATAGCGGTGATTAACCGCGCGCAGCTCGCACGACAGCTTGCCCCACTCGTCGTTTGTTTCCCGACGGCCGAAAGCCGTCATGCTTTTAAGCACTTGATTGTCTCCCTGCGATTTCAGGCCGCGGATGTCGCGCGGGTACGAAGTAAAACGTCTTCGACTACATCGGCAATCGTGGTGCAATCTTCAAGCGAAAACGTGAGGGGTACGCGCATATCACACAAGGTGCTGAGCACCCGCGTTGTCTGTTCCATCGCACGATCCTGCTGCATATAGCGCCAGCTGTCGTGGCGACTGGTGTATCCGTGGGGTTCGGCGCAGCCAAACCATTTGATCACGACGCCGCGCGCGGCGCAGGCTTCGACAAACTCAACAACCGACTTATCGGAGAAACCTGGCAAGGAAAACTGAATCGAACTGCCGACGAATGTTTCTGCAGCCGGTCGCGTAGGAATCGAAACGCCCGGCATTTTTCGCAAGCGATCCGCCAGGGCATTGTAGCGTTCATTCCAGCGCTCGCACTGTACGTCCAGTTCGCGCAATTGCGGTCGCAGGATTGCCGCACGCAGGTTGTCCATACGCCCGCTGTAGTTCGGTGTCACCCAACGCGTGTCAGTAAAATCGGATTCGTCCGGTGCCGCCTGGTGTTTGCCATAGAGCATGTAGGAGCCGGACAGCACCACACTGCGTTTAATAATTTCGGAGTCGTGAGTGACAAGCAACCCACCCTCGCCCGAATTTATGTGCTTGTAGGTTTGCGTACTGAAACACGCGACTGCACCAAAGGTACCGCTGAGTTTTCCATTCCATCGCGCACCCATCGTATGCGCGCAGTCTTCGATCAATTGAATTTCGTGCTGCTTACAAATGTCTAACACTTCATCCATATCCGCGATATGTCCACGCATATGCGAGAGGAGCAAGAATTTCGCGCCGCTGGATGCCGCAACACTGCGCAAGTCGTCGAGATCGATCTTGTAGTCGTCGCCCGACTCAACCAATACCGCCACACCGCCCGAATTGTGAATTGCACCCGGTACCGGCGACAGGGTAAACGCGTTGGTCAGGACTTTGTCGCCTTGCTTGACACCGACACTTCGCAGCGCGACATGGATCGCATAGCCACCCGACGCGCACGCAAGACAGTACGGCATGCCCATGTACGCGGCGAATTCGTTTTCCAGAAGCGCGGTTTCGCCCGCTTCGCCATCGATGACGTTGTAGCGATGCAGGCGTCCGCTTTTCAATACCTCGATGGCGGCATCGATACCGGCGTCGGGAATTGATTCCTGCTGGGTGAAGGATTTTTTAAAAGTAATCATCGGTATCGCGCGCAGACTTTTCTTGCAGTATGCCACATTGCAACGCGCTTGCCGGTATAATCCGCCCCCCACTTCTGTGAGTGAAAACTGCCCATGAGACCAAGCGGACGCGCCCCCGACCAATTGCGTGACGTGACCATTACACGCCATTACACCAAACACGCCGAAGGCAGCGTGCTGGTGGAGTTCGGCGACACCAAAGTACTGTGCACCGCCAGCGTTGAATCGCGCGTGCCACCGTTCCTGAAAGGCAAAGGCACAGGGTGGGTCACGGCAGAATACGGCATGCTGCCGCGCTCGACCGGGAGTCGAATGCGGCGCGAGGCGAATGCCGGAAAACAAGGCGGTCGCACGCTTGAGATCCAGCGCCTGATCGGCCGCTCCCTGCGAGCTGCAATCGACACCGAAACACTGGGCGAAAACACCGTAACGCTTGACTGCGACGTGATCCAGGCCGACGGTGGCACGCGCACGGCGTCGATCAGCGGTGCGTACGTCGCGCTATGCGATGCTGTCGATTCGATGCTTAAGTCGGGTGTAATCGAACGCAACCCAATTCACGGGTCGGTTGCGGCTATCTCGGTTGGCATTTTCGACGGTGTGCCCGTACTCGATCTCGACTACGCCGAAGATTCGCGCGCCGAAACCGATATGAACGTAGTGATGAACGAAGCCGGTGGCTTTATCGAAGTCCAGGGCACCGCCGAAGGCCACGCATTTAGCGATGATGAACTCAATGCCATGCTCGGCCTCGCGCGCAAAGGCATCAGTGAAATTATTCAGATGCAGCAAACAGCATTGAAAGACTGATGAGAGTCGTTCTCGCGACTGGCAACGCAGGCAAGCTGCGCGAGATGCGCACGCTGCTCGCACCACTGTCGATGGAAGTGCTGCCGCAATCCGATTTCGACACGCCGGAGGCAATCGAAGACGGCCTGAGCTTTGTCGAAAACGCGATTATCAAAGCACGCAATGCGGCCGCGCACTGTGATCTTCCGGCGCTCGCCGATGACTCCGGTCTTGAAGTCGCCGCCCTCGATGGAGCACCCGGCATTTATTCCTCGCGCTTTGCCGGCGAAAACGCCAGCGATGCGGACAATATCGAAAAACTGTTACACGACCTGGCCGACCTGCCTGCGGCCAAACGCACTGCTCGATTCCGGTGTGTGATGGTGTATTTACGCCACGCGAAAGACCCATCACCGGTAATAGCGGAAGGCAGTTGGAACGGACGAATACTGCAGAGCAAAGAAGGCGACGGTGGCTTTGGCTATGACCCGGTTTTTTATGCGCCCGAGACGGATTGTGCAGTGGCGACACTTAGCTCAGAACAGAAAAACGCGCTTAGCCATCGGGGCAAGGCATCCCGAGCGATAGTTAAAAAGCTACAGGCGTTGGCTAACACGGACGACGCACCTGAAATCCAGTCAATTTCTTGAATTTTGAAACTCAACCCAATCTGGAATCCAATCATCCCCGCGCCGCAACTGCTCGGTGTGTGCATCTGTATTTTCATCAACCGATTGCAGCAAATTCCAAAAGCGTTTTGAATGATTTAAATGCCGCGAGTGACACAGCTCGTGCAGCATCACATGCTCAACGAGTGGATAGGGTAAAAACATCAGCTTGTAATTGAGGCTCACAATTCCTTTGGATGAATAACTGCCCCAGCGCGTGCGCTGGCCGCGCACCGCTATTTTTGTGTAGCACAATCCCGTACTTGTGCTTAATACTTCCATTCGTTGCGTAAAATGATCGCGCGCACGTTTGCGCACAAACTCACGCAAACAATCAAACACACCCCCAATGTTGTTTTCCGTGTAACGAATCGAGAGCCGGTTGGGACGCTCAGTCAGGATTGGCTTTTCGATATCGTCGAACCGATAGTCAACGCTGAATTGCTCCTTAAGACACGGCAAATCCAGATCGCGTGGAAGCGCGGGTGGTTCCTTGCCGACAAAACGTCCGTATTGTTCGCGCGCGCGTTTGAGGGCGCTTTCGATCCATTGCTGATTATCGCGGACCAGTTGTGGAACGTGTTTTTTAGCATAGCGGCGCGGCAGGATCACTTCGAGGCCGCGCTTCGAAACGGAAAATCCCGGACGCCGCGCGCGTGTTGACACGCGCAGCGTCACCGGCGCGTCTAATTGCTGTGCCAGCTTGTCGAGATCAGTCAACCTTGCGTAATGCAGGTGATGACTAGACGTCCGGATTACCGAACCCGAGGTCGCGACGCGCGGCAACAATCGTGACGGTGTAACCTGCAACAACGTCCACCAGTGCCATTAACATCAGGATTGCAAATGTCGATGTGGCAGCGCCAGAAAAGACCAAAAATTCGACCAGGTATAAAATGAACACCAACATCGAAATGCCGTGATCAATGATCGAACTGGTCGTGGTGCGCGTCGCTTTGAAAACCTCAACATAAAGCGCAATCACGCCGACCATAATCAACAGATCGCCAACATTGACTGCCCAGCTACCGCCAGACGGCAGGCCAATCGAAAAGAGACTGCTGGCCATGGTACTGCCCGCATCGGAGGTCAGCATGATCACGTTGTAAATGATCCATAAAAATCCCAGCATTGGGATAAAACGCAGTGCGGCCATGAAAATCTCCTGATGGTAAAATTGTCGTTTTAAATGTGCCCCGTCGCGGACGGGCTCAACTATGCGCAATTTGCTGCGCTGACACAAGTGCGCGTAAAACTTTCAGAATTTGCAGATATAATCAGGCTTTGCATATGACATTTGAGCCAGCATCATGAATCTCGAGCAAGCCCGTGCGAATATGATTGAGCAACAGATCCGACCCTGGAATGTGCTCGATCAGACCGTTCTCGACGTGATCGCTGAAGTGCCGCGCGACGCCTTTGTTGCGCCCGAGCATGCGAGCCTCGCGTATTGCGATACCACTATTTCGCTTGGCGGCGGCCAGCATATGCTCAACCCCAACGTGGAAGGTCGACTGCTGCAATCACTGGCGTTGCGCGGTGACGAGTCCGTCCTGCTTGTGGGGACCGGCAGCGGTTATGTGTGCGCCTGCCTCGCGAAACTGGCGCGTTCGGTGCGCGCGGTCGACATCAACGCTGATTTCACCGCAGCGGCGCAAGCAAGACTCGACAAGCTGGGCATCAATAACGTGACGCTTGAAACCGGTGATGCCTGCAGCGGCTGGGCGGGCGATGAGCAGTTCGACGCGATCGCCATCAGCGGTGCGGTGTCCTCGATTCCCGAAAGCTATGCGCAGCAGCTCACAGTCGGCGGACGGCTTTTCGCGATCATCGGCGAGGCGGATCAACCGATCATGCAGGCCATGCTAATAACGCGCGCCACACAGGATCGCTTTGAAACCGAATCCATGTTCGAAACCCGGGCTAGTTGTCTGACCGTTCCCGCCAGCGCCGATAAATTCGTCTTCTGAACCCACCCAAATTACGCTATTGTTACGCAATACGTTTACATAATAATAATTCTTGCGTGGATGAGTTGGCCGTAGCGGCCTGATATAGTTCGCGCTAACAAACCTCCAGGAACTTCAATGCGTGCTCTAACCCATCTGCGAATCCCTACGCTTGCGTTGGGTGTCACCCTTTGCTTACCCGCAAATGCAGCCGACCTACTCGACATTTATCGGGCAGCAGTCGAGAACGATCCGGTTTTTATGGCGGCTGAATTCCAGCGTCAAGCAGCATATGAGGCTGTTCCTCAGGCGCGCGCAGATTTACTCCCGCAAGTTGAACTAGGCGCCAATATCGCGCGCAATGACGTGAATGACGACACACTGGGCAGCTATCAAAGTAGTGGCTTTGGCGTTACGGTCACCCAATCGATTTACCGTCGCTCAAACCATATCGCGCTGTCGCAAGCCGAAATGCAGGTAGAACAGGCTGACGCGGATTTCGCGTCCGCAAAACACAACCTCTTGCTTCGCTCTGCACAAAACTACTTCAATATTTTGGCCGCGCGCGACTCTCTTGAGTTTGCCCGCTCGGAAAAAAATGCGATAGCACGTCAGCTCGAGCAGGCGGAGCGTCGATATGAAGTTGGCCTGATCGCGGTCACCGATGTCAAAGAAGCACAGGCGCGGCATGACATCGCCGTTGCTCAGGAAATCGCCGCAGAAAATCAACTCGCTGCAGCAAAAGAATCGCTTCGCGTTTTAATCGGTACCGCACCACCAGACATTGAGCCCCTAAAAGACGACGCACCGCTTGACCCGCCACAACCGGCTAACGCAGAAGCATGGGTTGGCATCGCTTCATCCAATAACCTCTCACTGCACAATGCGCGGCTTGACGTTGAGATCGCGCGCAAATCAATTGCGCTGCAGCGCTCGACACGATTGCCAGCGCTCGACCTGATTGGCAGCTACGACGATATGGAAAGCGACGGCTTAACAGGTGATAGGGAGGGGGGGCAATTGCTTGTGCAGGTTACCGTGCCACTTTACACAGGTGGTGCAATCAGCTCGCTGGTTCGACAGGCACGTGCCAATTTTGAACAGGCACAGGCAAGGCTCGACAGCGAAAAGCGCAACGCCGAGCAACAAACCCGCGATGCCTACCGCAATGTGCTGGCAGATATCAGTCGCGCCAATGCGCTTAAGCAAGCCCTGCTTTCAACCCAAAGCGGCGCCGAAGCTACGCAGGCGGGATTCGACGTCGGCACGCGAACGGCGGTCGAAGTGCTTACCGCCTTGCGCGAAACCTTCAGCGCGCAGGCGGATTATTCGCGCGCGCGGTACGACTTTATCCTCAATACGCTTAGCCTGCGGCAGGCCGCCGGCACGCTTGAGATTGCCGACCTTGAAACTGTGAACCGATGGCTCGGCGATGAATGATCACACCACCATGCTGTGTGATCGAGAGCGATCTTTTCTTGCTGTTGTCGACGTGCAAACGCGATTGATGTCAGCTATGCCGGAGGCATCGCGCAGTGCGGTTTTAGGTGGCACGAGTGTTTTACTTCAGGCGGCAGAATATTTGTCCATCCCAACCGCCATTACCGAGCAGTACCCGAAAGGTCTGGGGCGCACATGTCCGGAATTGATCGACAATCAACCCGAGGTGTGCGAGACCGTAGAAAAGACCGCTTTCTCGGCCAGCGGTGTTGAAGGATTTGACCAACTACTGGGCATGAGCAAACGCACTCAGGTCATTATATGCGGTGTGGAAACTCACGTCTGCGTATTACAAACCGCACTCAACCTGCGCATCAGTGGGGTCGAAGTATTCGTTGCCGCTGACGCCGTTTGCTCGCGCGATGAGCAAAACAAAAGCAATGCACTTGAGCGCATGATGAGTGCAGGCGTGCACGTCAGCAACGTTGAATCGATCGTATTCGAGTGGCTCGGCGATGCATCGCACCCCAGGTTTCGCGATGTTAGCGCGCTGATAAAATAAATCCGGCGCGCACGTCGGGGTTTTTTATGGCGCAATCTTCTTCTGATTTTCGCGGCCGCGACTTCCTCGCGATAAAATTTTGGCCGGTTTGGATGCTGCTGGGCCTGCTGTGGCTTTTCGCGCAACTACCCTACGCAGCACAAATGTGGCTCGGTCGACGCATAGGCGAACTTTTGGGGGCGATGCACGGCTCACGTCGTCAAATAGCGCAAACAAACATCAACCTGTGTTTTCCTGAATTGACCGTAAACGCGCGAAGAAAAATTCTAAGGGATCAGTTTCGAGCGCTGGGAATGGGTGTCTTTGAAATGGGTGCACTGTGGTTTTACAACCGCGACAAACTGAGGCGGCGCGTACGTGTTACCGGGCTTGAGCATCTGCAACAGGCGCAAGCGCTCGGCAAAGGTGTGATTGTCCTGCAGGCGCATTTCACCACGCTTGAATTAGGCGCAAATTTGCTGGCGTTGGAGTACACGATGGACGCGAATTATGACCCGCCCAAAAATGCCTTGTACGCAGCGTTTTTGCTCCACCAGCGCAAACGAAATTTTGTTGAGATGATCGACAATCGCAGTGTGCGTCGTCTGGCACGAAGGTTGCGCGAAGGACACGCGATCTGGTACTCACCGGATCAGTACGTCAAACCCAAACGCGGCGGTGTCGCGACCCAATTTTTTGCGCGCGATACTAAAACCACCGACGCAACCTCCAGAATTGCCAAGCTCACAGGTGCAGCGGTTGTGCCGTTTCTGCCGGTTCGCACCAGCAAGCACGGTCACTACGAGTTGCGACTGCTGCCAGCGCTCAATGATTTTCCAGGCGAAGACACTGTAGCCGACACACAGCGAATAAACGACTTGTTCGAAGCACATATTCGCGAGTTTCCCCAACAGTATTTTTGGGTGCACAAACGATTCAAGCGGAGCAACCCAAACGCCAAGGACTACTACGCGTGAATGAAGCGCGCGTGCTGTCTGGGTATCGGTGGAGACTATTCCTGCTGGCCTTGCCAATGCTTGCGTATACCCTCTACGTTGCATTGCGCGATAAAGACGCACGCTACTTTTGCCAGCGACTTGGTTTCAGAATGGAACAAACACCACGGTCGCTTTGGGTGCATTGCGCATCGGTCGGCGAGGTTAATGCCGCGAGGCCAATGATCGAAAGATTACATCAAACATGGCCCAGTATCATCGTAACAACCAATACAACTACCGGTGCACAGCGGGTCGATTCGTTTGCAAAAAACGGAATTAAACATGCTTATCTTCCGCTTGATTTTTGTTTCGCGATGCGCAAATTTTTCAGGCAGGTTAAACCCGTTGGCATTGTAGTTCTAGAAACTGAACTTTGGCCTAACCTTTATGCCTGCGCTAACGAGTTCAATTTGAAACCCGCAATCGTCAACGCACGCCTCTCGCATAAAACGTTAAACGCAAAGCCATGGATGCGACGAGCATATCAATACTGTCTCAAACAAATCTCGGCTGTACTCGCTAAATCGGAGCGTGATGCCGAGGCTTTCATCTCGCTTGGCGCTCCAAAGGACAAAGTGCAAACCGTGGGCAATATAAAGCTCGCGCAGTCAGGATCGGGAGAACAGACGCAAGACATTATCGGTCGATCGTTTGTGCTCGCCGCCTCAACTCATCCCGAAGAGGAAAAAGAAATTGCCCTCATCTGGCGAAACCACGAGTGCGCAAAAGAGTGTTTGCTGGTTATCGCACCACGCCACACCCAGCGCGGCGAACGGATTGCGCAACAATTGCGCAAGCACAACATTGTCGTGTCGGTACGCAGCAGGGGTGATCCAATTGGCGCTGACACTGACGTCTACATTGCCGACACACTGGGCGAACTTGACGCGCTCTATGCGCACGCGCAACTCGCCGTCATGGGTGGTTCGTTCGCCAATATCGGCGGTCACAACATTCTTGAACCCGCGCACCGCGGCGCGATCATTATCTGTGGTCCGCATATGCATAACTTCAAGGAAGAGCTTGATTCGCTTCTTACAGCAGGCGGCATTACCCAAATCGAGTCCATTACTGAGCTGGAATCGGTACTTGACCAATTCCACAATGGGGCACTGGACAATACCGCCACTATGGCGAAGCGCTGGTCAGAATCGCATCGGTCGGTAATGGACGATTACCTCAGCCTACTGGCTAAAACACTACCGCCGGTCGACTAGGCTAACCAGAAAAAAATTTTTCATTTGCGCTGCCTATTTGCGACTGCGTACCACAACAGTAAAGAAGGTGTAGGTGGCAGAATGCTGAAGACTTGAAGGTTAAATGAGAGTTTGAGCAGCCCCGTCGCTGATCAGGCTTTACGGTAAGCAGGAAATTTTGCCTTGTTGTTTTGAATATAAAAATTGCGCGTCAAGAGAATTCGTTGATTCATTCGAAATGGAAGCTTGAGGATGGGATGCCGCGTATCCTTTCAAACTAAGAAATCGGAAGGAATATCGAGTTTTCTACACAGCTTTGTGAATTTTCTATTGAGCTTTTTTAGCAATAAGAATCTGGAAAAGTCTGCAATCTTAATAAAGTTACTATTACCAAATCCATCAATCAGGATCAAATCAAAATTCCCGTCAGTTTTATCTTTAATAAGAAAATTGGACAAGCTAAGGTCGTTCACAACCGCGTGCTCATCGATTAATTGAAAGTACATCGAAGAAACCTTTTCCCTCAACACACGGCGATCCTTCGTGTGCCTGCATTTGTCAAGACTAACCGACGGTGATCCGTCTTCATTTTTTACGAGTTCATACGCATAACCCCTACCAAAGTTGGAGTTCACAACGCCCCTGTAATGAGATAGCCAAGGCAAATTTTCCTGATGTTTTTTCAGGTACTTAATTTCGCGCAAAATATCTTGTTCTGCTCGCTTCTTCGACTTGTTGGGAAATTTTATACAGAGACTTGGATCGAAAGGATGGCGATACACGATTTTCGCGATCCCCCTTCCTATGTAATCATCATCAGAAAGCTCTATCACAGATATCCCGAATTGAACGACGTGCGAGTCTCAAGTATATCGCTTCAGCGCGTACTTTAGGATCGACGAACTTCACGTATGAATCGACGGCGTAAATCGAAATCCTGTTCTGAAAGCCGGAAATCGCTCAGCGCTTTAAAAACGCACCAGAGGTAAACACGCGCAAAGAGTTGAAGCCGATTATCGCTGGTAGTTGTTCAGCGTTAGCCCTCATTCGCGTTTGCGCATGCTCAGGATTACCCTGTCTGGACTCTATCATTCTTGGTTGACCCGCACTCTCGCGGCTACTGCAAGTCCTCGCCGCAACAGCGTTGAGCTAGCTCAACAAGACTTCTTGCTTGCTACCCCTTTGTCTTCAACAAACGCGTCGCTGCAATCAGAACGTATGTATAATGCGCGAAAAGTTGACCTTGCCGAATAAGTGTGGCGATTTACAACTGCAAGTGAAGGTAACACTTCCCCTACTGGTGTTACTTCGGCTACATTATTTTTACTAAGACAGCATAACTCCATGTATAACGCTCGCCCAGTTGCTATATTGCTGCTTGCTGGCATCGGTAGTCGTTTGGGAAAACCGCACCCGAAGTCGATGACTCCGCTCAATAACGGTGAAACTATTATCTCGCGCGCGCTGCGAATTTTGCGCGAGCGCGACCTCAACATTCTTGGCGTCGTCGGTTTCAAAATGGAACTGGTTATGGAATTCGCTGCAGACATTTATTTTGCCTACAACCCACGCTACGACACCACTAACACGGCTAAAAGCCTGTTGACCGGGCTGCACCAGATCGATAATCAAGATGTTATCTGGCTGAATGGGGACGTCGTGTTTGACGGTAAAATCATCGACCGTGTTTTGCAATGCGAAACATCGGCGGTTGCGGTCAACAACGCGCGCGTATCCGACGAAGAGGTCAAATACACACTCGACGGCGACGGCTACATCGACGCGATTTCCAAAACGGTTTCAGGAGGACTGGGGGAAGCCATCGGGATCAATTTGGTGCGTGCGAAGGACTTGAGCGCTTTCAAGCAAAAACTCGCCGAAGTCGATGACAACGATTACTTCGAAAAAGCCATGGAGCTGATGATCCACGAACAGGGGCAAGTTTTTCGTTCCGTCGACATATCCGACTGCATCAGCATAGAAATCGATTTTGACGAGGACCTGGAAAAAGCGCGCGCCTTGCTTTCCGGATAGTCAGCTACTGATCGCGTTCGCGTAAAGATAATCAACCGCACGAACTGATGCGCGCCCATCAGTTTGCCCCAGCAACTCGAGAGTGCACTCTGCCCGACGGGCTTTTAAGCGCGACGGGTTGGCATGCTCTGAACGAATGATTGATACCAGATCTTTAGGCTTGGCAGCGTGCACCGCAATATCCTCGTACGGTGTAATGGTCGGGTCCATTCGTTTTTTCATGCGGTAGGAAAAAACCCCTCTGTAATTCCAGCGTAATTGCAAAAAATCGCACCACACGACAGGTTTATCAAGCGCGGCAAATTCGAACAAGGCGGACGAAGCCTCGCTAACCAAAATGTCAGCGCACTGCATATACGGCAGCAGGGAGTAGTGTTGGGTGTCGGCCAAATGCACGTTGTCGAATTCACTCCAGCTAAGCAACTTGCGCCTTTGTTTTTTATACGCACTTTTTGTCAGCGAAAAAAAGTGTGGCTTGATCAGAAAGTTCCAATCCGACATTTGCCTGGGCCAATCATCTGCGATTCGTTCGATCGAGCTTGGATAAAACGTTGGCGCGTACAATAACGTGGGTTTACCATTCGCAAGGCCGAAATCGTCGGGTTTTGCAACGGGTTCATTCGGGTTGAACAGCGGGTCAAGCTTTGCAAAGCCAACAGTGTGTAATACCGCCGACGGGTGCTGCCGACGCAGCTCGTTTTCGCGAAATTCACCTTCGACAAAGCGCACGTCAAAATTCACCAACTGCGAATGATAGTAACTCTGTTTGACGCCGATACCGTGGTAAAGCAGCGCTGTGCGCGTACGCGTGGGCAACTCTTCTGCGCGCATGTAGGTGTTACCGCACACCAGCCAATCCGGCGCGTACTCGTCATAAAACCCGGCAACATCAGACTCGCTCAGCGCCGAACTGCAATGCTTCAGGTTCTCAGTCGAACGCACATGCGCAAGCACATCTGCTTGAATATGCTCGCGATAAAAAACGAGATGACACTCGGCACCACGATTCAGGAGTTCTTTGTAGACGGGTAAAAACTGTGGCCAGTAGTACAACTGCTGGATATCAAAAGCAACGCGCATTGATTCTCAGTTCGTCGCGTGTCGGTCAAAGCTGCCGTGATCGTCCCATTTAAAATCTGGATCGGGGATGCGCCAATTCGGACCATATACCAGCTCGAGATAGCCCTCATGGTTTCGCGGTGCTCGCAGATCGCGACCGGCAAATTGCAAAGTGTCGCGCCCTTCGAAGTGCTCTTTCGGTGCTCGACAGACGTGGTTCAACATGACCCATTCAACCTGATCGTCGTTCGGGTACGTGACAAACACGTCCATTACGATGCGCCCGCGCCCCATCTTGAACATCGGAAAGCGATAGTTGCGCACCTTGATCGAACGCAGGTCACCGACTTTCCAACCGGGTTGTGCGCTTTCCATCAAGTGGTCGTCGTACAGGCGCCAGCGCTCGGCCAAACCGGGCATGATCGAGCGAAATTTTTCGACATCAGCAACGGGAACGGTAATATCGAGATCGAAGTCCCAGGGGATGAGGTCGCCTTCACGCGCAATACCGAGTAATGTGCCGCAATCAAGCGCGTAATCAATACCGGCCGCTTCACAGCGATCGGTCACATCAAGCAGAATTTCCTTAGCCGCTACGTAGTGTTTGCCGGTTAATCTGACTCGCCCGAAATGTTTTCGGCGGAAACGGCTCCAGCGTTTGCGCAACGAGGGCATCGCTCCCTCCTTCAGAACTTGAATGCGCGAATTTAAACACAATCGGTGTCACGGTGCCTACCCAGCGCTCCTTCGGTCGGCCGTGAGAAACGCCACGACATCGCTTTGCGGTATACTTCAGCGCTTTGAGGATCGGTTGCGCGCAAACCGGATCAGATCACGCAAGCTAACCCATCCATGCCGAATCAATTTCTCCCCACAAAAACTGTTCTGATAATCGGCGACGTCATGCTCGACCGCTACTGTACCGGCAGTACCGAGCGCATATCGCCGGAGGCACCAGTGCCGGTAGTGCATGTGCGCAGCAGCGACGATAAACCGGGTGGCGCGGCTAACGTTGCAATGAATCTGGCGGCGCTTGGCATGCACACGCGACTGCTTGGCGCCGTTGGCAACGACGACGCCGGCGACTCACTGGTGAATCAACTGCAGCGTGCAAATATCGATACCGCGCTGGTGCGCTGCACAACGCAGCCGACCATCACCAAAACGCGCGTGTTGTCGCGCAACCAACAGTTATTGCGCCTGGACACCGAAGAACGAATCGACAATAGCGTCGCAAACGAGCTAATGAGCGCGGCGCGCACACAGCTTGTCGACGCTGACGTGTTGCTGATATCGGACTACAACAAAGGCACGCTCGAAGGTGTGCTGCCCGACCTCATCGCCGACGCCAAAGCCGCAGGCATCCCGGTACTGGTCGATCCAAAGGGGCATAATTTTTCCCGCTACCACGGGGCCTCTGTGCTGACTCCCAACCGGGCAGAGTTTTTCGCCGCTGCAGGGCATTGCGAATCTGAGACCGAGTATGCCAGGGCCGCAGCCGGACTGATCGATCAGCACGCGTTCGATGCCTTACTCTTAACCCGCAGCGAAGAAGGTATGTCGTTGTACCCGCGAGATGGCGAAGCGTTTCATTTACCCGCACAGGTTCGCGAAGTGTTCGACGTGACGGGGGCGGGCGACACCGTTATCGCGACGCTCGCGGCGTGTATCGCCGCAGGTTACACGCTTGAGCAAGCCGCCGAATTGGCCAATACCGCTGCCGGGATCGTCGTCGGCAAACTCGGTGCCGCAAGCGTAAGCGCGGGCGAGCTGGAACAGGCCGTTCAGCGCGAAACTGGCTCAGCGCACAGTGGCAACGTCACCGACCTCGAAACACTGCGGCCAATAGTAGAGCGCTTGCAATCGCAAGGTAAAAAACTGGTTTTTACAAACGGTTGTTTCGACATTCTGCACGCCGGGCACGTGCGCTATTTGCAAGAAGCCCGCACGCTGGGTGACTACCTGATTGTTGCGATTAATAGTGATACCTCAGTCAAGCGACTCAAAGGCGCGGGCCGACCAGTCAATGACGAAGGTGCCCGTATGCAAGTGTTGGCTGCACTTCAATGCGTCGACTACGTTTTGCCGTTTGCTGAGGACACCCCCGCATCAGTTATCGACACCCTCGTGCCCGACGTACTGGTCAAAGGTGGCGACTGGGCGGTCGCCGATATCATTGGCAGCGATACAGTGCTCGCCAACGGCGGCGAGGTGAAGTCGCTAGCGTATGCAGACGGCTACTCCACCACCTCGATAATCAAATCGATTCAGGATCGCACTGGTAAAAGCTAGGCCGGATCCGTTGCATCCAACGGATCTGTCGTCTCGCGCATAACACGATCAAGCATTGCGATGACCTGATCGAAGCCAATGAGTTCGAGCGCCTCGGGGTCACGCACTCTTCGCCCCCAACGCACCTGCTCAACCGACTTGCCCATAAACTTTTTTAGCGCCTGTGGATACTCATTCACCACCCACTGCCGCGCGTTGTAGGGGCCAGTGCGCGAAGGATTGGAGCTGGCGTATAGGCCGATCACCGGTACTCCAGCCGCATTGGCCAAATGCAGTGGCCCGGTATCCGGGGCAATTGTGAGACGGGACTGCGCCAATATCGCATAGAGCTGTGCGACTGATGTTTTACCTACAAGATTAAGCACCGGGGCGCCGGTTTTTTGCTCGATCGCTGAGGCCATTTCGGTTTCGATATTGTTGGGCCCACCCGTAAGTGCAATCTGCAGTCCGTACGATTTATGCGCGTAGTCCGCGACCGCGGCGTAACGATCTGCGCGCCAATTGCGAAAATTTCGCGCACGCACACTGGTACAGGCATTGATTACGAGAGTTGGTGTGTCGCCGAGCGATTCTGCGGCAAACGCGCGGTCTTCGTCAGTGATCGGAATATCCCACTGGACATCGGGTGACTCCACACCGATTGCAACAGCAAATTCGAGCAGGCCGTCGAGTACGTGTTGATTTTTTGTCGACGCGATTTTCGTGTTGGTGAATACCCATTGAAAATCCCGCGCGCGGCGGAAATCGAACCCGACCCGCAGGCGTGCCGATATCCCTAGCGACAAAACGCTCGCGCGAAGCGCCGCCTGCGCGAGAAGAAACACGTCAAACCTTCTTCCCTTAAGTTCTCGCCACACCGCGCGGTTTGCTCCCCAACCCTGTGATTTATCGAACACCACAAACTCGACGTCCGCAATATTTTTCACCAGTTGATATTCGAGCTTACCGATCACCCAGGTGATCGAGGCCTGAGGCCACTGTCTTTGCAGCGCGCGCAGCAGCGCAACTGTGTGGCTAACGTCACCGAGCGCAGATAAACGGAGGAGGCAAATACTGGTAGGGGGACTTTCCAAACGGGCAGGTCGCGTGCAAATTGCCTGCAATCCTAACGATGCCGGTTACAATTGCAAGAAAACTACTGTCATCACCGCAACGCATGGCCTCACGAGTTTTCTATCTCTCCGCAAACGGCGACTCCGACGAGGTCGCACCCGTGTTTGGCGTCGCCAGTAATTCCACGCGCAACGAAAGCGCTGGACGCGGCAAAGTCACGTTCTTTAATTTCGAAGGCAACGATCTGGTGTTGCGTCATTACCGACGCGGCGGCCTGCCTGCGAAATTCAGCCGCGACCGCTACTGGTGGCAAGGATTGGCGAATACACGCGCGTGGCGCGAATTTCACTTATTGCAAACGCTCGAATCAATGCACCTTCCAGCTCCGCGGCCATACGCCGCCCGAGTGGAAAAATCACGCATGTTTTATCGTGCGGATATCGTCACGCACGAAATCGATGGCGCGGTCTCCCTGATGGATCGTGTTCGCTCAGCCGATTTCGATTCAGGCATTTTTGAACAGACCGGCGCGGTGATCGCGCAATTTCATAGAGCCGGCGTCAATCACGTGGACTTAAACGCGAGCAATATCGTGCTGGATAAGAATGGGGATGTGCATTTACTGGACTTTGACCGCTGCAAAATTGAGGCGGCTAAAAATGACGATTGGAAGCAGGGCAACCTCGACCGCTTGCAGCGCTCGCTTAAAAAATCATTCCCGGACTTTGATGCAAGGCTGTGGCAAGCACTTTTAGGCGGCTACACGAACTGCTGAGGTAGATCAATCGACCAAGTAGTATTCAGTTCCACAGTACGGACACTTGGCGGTGCCGTCTTCAGAGTCTTCCAACGGAACGTACACGCGCGGATGCGAATTCCACAAACTACTGTCGGGCGTCGGGCAATGCAGCGGCAGGTCGGATCGCGAGACTGCAACGCTGTTCGCGCTGTTGGGTTGTTTGGGTTCTGGCTGAGACATAATTCGCTCCGGCTTACTGGATTATATAGCGCAATCTTTTTTCATCGGCTCAGCAAGTGCCAAAGAACAAAGACCCTGAAAACGCGGATGCAATGAAAAAATGGCCGAACAAGCGCAGTGTACACTGAGTAAATGGGGGCTGTTAGGTCAGTTTAAACGATGCACCTGCAAGTGAGTTCGATTTTCAGACGTAATCCAGCCAGTCCTGGTGTTCGTTTCGTTTTCCTTCAACCGTATCGAAGAACAGCTTTTGTAGCTGCTCGGTAACCGGGCCACGCGATCCCGAGCCAATCGGATGATTGTCAAGTTCACGAATTGGTGTCACCTCTGCAGCGGTGCCAGTGAAGAATGCCTCGTCGCAGCAGTAAACCTCATCGCGGGTAATTCGCTTTTCGTGGACTTCGTAACCTGCCTCGCGCGCCAGCGTTATCACCGCACGGCGCGTGATCCCGTCGAGCGCTGATGCAAGGTCGGGCGTGTAAATAACGCCGTCCTGCACGATAAAAAAGTTCTCTCCACTGCCCTCGGCGACATAGCCGTCGACATCGAGCAGCAGCGCTTCGTCGTAGCCGTCGGTCAGTGCTTCGCGCAGCGCGAGCATCGAGTTGATGTACTGGCCATTCGCCTTGGCGCGGCACATGGAAATATTCGGGTGATGGCGTGTGTACGAAGACGTCTTGATGCGGATGCCCTTGCTCAGGCCGTCATCGCCCAAATAGGCACCCCACTCCCAGGCCGCAACAATGCAGTGCACCTTGAGGTTATCAGCGCGCAGCCCCATTCCCTCGCTGCCATAAAACGCCATCGGGCGGATGTAGCATGAGTCCAGATTGTTGCGACGGATCGCCTCGCGCTGGGCTTCGTTAAGCTCGTCCTGACTCCATGGCAGATTCATGTACATGATCTTGGCCGAGTTGAAGAAGCGTTTTGTGTGATGCTGCAAACGGAAAATCGCGGGGCCACGATCGGTCTTGTAGGCGCGCACCCCTTCGAATACACCCATCCCGTAGTGCAGCGTATGGGTGAGCACGTGGGTTTTGGCGTCGCGCCAGGGCACAAATTCGCCGTCGTACCAGATCAAACCATCGCGATCAGCCATGGACATACGTGTTCTCCTGTTACTTTTTTATGTGCTCACCGCAGACTCGTCTGCGGGCAGCAGTGATTGCCAGATTGCCCGAACGTTCTCAAGCGCTGCGTTGTCGAGTTGCTCGTGCGGTAACACGGCGCTGTCGCCCTGCAGCACGCGGCGGTGCAGAACCTCGCGTAGCTTGAGGTAAGCGTGGGCAAGTTGTTCGGTTTGCGGCACGGGTAAAACGCCCGTTCGGCCCGCTGTCTCGAGTATACGGATGTTATCAGTGTACTGCGTGAGTTCGGGAACGTCCTGCGACCATCCCAAAACGAGGTATTGAACCATAAACTCAATATCGGCAACACCACCGCGATCCTGTTTAAGGTCAAAAACTACCGAATCGCCTTTGCTCAACTCGCGCTGCATGCGTGAACGCATGTCGGTAACTTCCTTCGCCAGATCGAACTTTTCACGCGCTTGACACAAAATGTCGGCGCGCAGCTGTTCGAAGCGCCGTCGAAGACGAACACTGCCCACAATCATTTGCCCACGCACCATCGCTTGATGTTCCCATGTCCAGGCCTGTTCGCGCTGGTAATCGGCAAACGCGTCGATACTGCTCACCAGCAGTCCGGATGCACCGTTCGGACGCAGTCGGGTGTCAACTTCATACAAAATGCCTGCGGGTGTTAAGGTGCTGATAAAGTGCACCAGTTTTTGTGCCATGCGAGCAAAAAAAGCGGCGTTGTCGATCGGCGAAACGCCATCGGTCATTTGCGCACCGCCCTCGCTCTCGTGCAGAAACACAATGTCGAGATCCGAACCATAGCCCAGCTCGATGCCGCCGAGTTTGCCATAGGCAACGATTCCGAAACCCGGTTTGACGGCGTCCCCATCGACGACGCAGGTCGGACGACCGTGCTTGGCAACCAGTTCATCCCAGATCTGATCCGAAATCACCTGCAGCAGTGCCTCGGCCAACCACGTGAGTTGGTCACTCACCTTCATGACTGGCAGTGAGCCATCGAGGTCCGCGCTGACGATGTGTAACAGACAGGATTGTTTGAAACGGCGCATTGCGTCCATGCGCTCACCGAGATCGTCGTCCGGCAAGCGCGTGATGAGAGCGCGTGCTTCATCTTCGTACGCGGCGCGTTCGCGTTTGAGTGCTTCCTCATCAGGATTCAGCAACTCGTCGATGACCAGCGGGTGCCGGGTTACAAAATCGGCAGCCCAGACGCTGGCTGACAGCAAACCTACCAAGCGCTCCAGCATCGCCGGAGCGTCGCGCAGCACCGCAATATAGACGCTGCGTCCGACAATCGCCCGCAGCAGATTGAGCAAACGCTGCAGAGTGTCATCGGGGTTATGCGTATCGGCGACGCACTCGAGGGCCAACGGCATCAGCGCGTCGAGTCGCGCCCGCGCCCGCGCGCTAAGATTAGTCACTGCACGGCTTGCCTTAAATGCCGCGAGGCGCTCAAAGGCCTCTTGTGCCTGAACAAAGCCGGTCATTTCAAACGCGCTCGCAGTGGCGTCACTACCGTCAATCCGATCCCAAACTGCAGACATCGGTCCTGCTTCGTCCGCTGGATTCGGCTCAATTCGAAACACAGATTCAAACAGCGAATTTACTGTCGCGCGATGGGATTCGAGGGTTGATGAAAAATCATCTACGTTGTCATAGCCCATGGATGCACAAAGGATGGCAAGTTCGTCGCTCTCGCCCGGAAGGGTATGAACCTGCTCGTCGTTACGCATCTGCAAGCGGTTTTCAAGCCTTCGCAGAAATCGGTAGGCATCGCTGAGCGTATCGGCTTCTTTGCTTGCAATGAGGCCTTGCTGCGATAGCGCGGTGATCGTTCGCAGGATCGACCGCGATTGCAATTCGGTGTTTTGCCCCCCGCGAATGAGCTGAAATACCTGACCGATAAATTCAATTTCACGAATTCCGCCCGGTCCAAGCTTGATGTTGTCGCGCATTCCCTTGCGCGCAACTTCCAACGCGATTTTGGATTTCAACTCGCGCAGCGACTCGATCGCACCGTAGTCGAGATAGCGCCGATAGACAAAAGGTCGCAGTGCACGCAGCAGGGAATCACCGCGTATTTTGTCACCAGCGACCACGCGTGCCTTGATCAGCGCATAACGCTCCCATTCGCGGCCGTGGGACTGGTAATACTCTTCGAGCGCGTCGAAGCTGGAAACAAGCGCCCCCGCGTCGCCGAACGGGCGCAAGCGCATATCGACCCGATAGACAAATCCATCGGGGGTCACGTCGTTGAGCCAACGAATCAGTGCCTGGGCGAGGCGGGTAAAAAATGTGGCATTGTCGAGCGACTTGCGATTCGTACCTTCGTCTAGCCGGGTTTCACCGCGCTCTGGATAAGCGAAGATAAAATCGACATCAGATGAAAAATTGAGCTCGCTGCCGCCCAGCTTTCCCATTCCCAGAACGACAATCTGTTGAGCTTCGCCTTCGCTGTTCATCGGCGTACCCCACTGCGCGCGCATCGATTCATAGAGGTAGTGGACGGATTGATCGATGATCGCGTCAGCGAGTTTGCTTGTCGCCTTCAAAACCGACTCAACATCCATCGCGCCGCTCAAATCGTTCCAGGCGATGACTGCCATCTCACGATTACGCAATTTGCGCAGCGCAGCCGTCAGAGCTGGATCATCGCTTTGCTTTTCAAGACAGTTAGCGACGCCCACGGTATAATTTTCTACATCCGGGGTTAAACCTCCCATCATTTCTTCAAACAACCCGGTTTGTTGACAACAGATGCGAGTGACGAAATTGCTGGCGGCAAGAACTCGTGAGGCGCGTTCTTGATCGACCTCACTCAATTGTGCAGCCGCTTCAGTAGAAAGGCTTGCGTGTACGCGCCGCAGGTTTTGATATGACACGCTCTGCCAAACATTTTTTAGCTTACTGGATGAAGTATCGTCGTTCACGGGGATGGACAGATTTCCAAAACGCTGCTGCAACCACTCTAGTCGCTACAGCGGTACGCGGCAATCGCTGAGTGAGTTTGATATTTTGAATTGCATATGGACAAGCCGCTGATCCACATCGACAGCGATCCAATCGGCAGGGGACGTGAGCGCGTCTGCTACCTGCACCCGCAGGACTCTCGCAAGGTCATCAAGCTCTGTCATGGAGACGTGCGCAAACAAACCAATCGGGAAATTGACTTTTATCACCGCCTGCAAAAACGCAGAATATCTGATTTAAAGTTTGTCCCGAACTATTTTGGCACCGTTGAAACCAATTTAGGTTCCGGCATCGTCACCGAGTTGATTAGCGACTATAACGGGAAAATTTCTCAATCAGTACTCGACGTGCTTAAAGATGGAACTGCATTTGATTCGTTCACCGATGCATTGGCAGACCTCAAATTCCATTTGTTGGAAAACCGCGTGATTTTCAACAACGATATGTACCTCGGTAATATCCTTGTGCGTCGTACGGATCACATCAACTTTCATCTTGTCATTATCGACGGCCTTGGCGACGTCGTAAAAATCCAGTTACTGAATTACATCGCCTCGCTTACACGCAGAAAAATCGAGCGTCGTTGGAAGCGGTTTTATGCACGTGCACTCAACACCGCGGAAAAAGCCAAACGACTCTAGTCTATTAAGTCTGAAGGCAACGAAAGCGAAAATTCTTAATTGCACTATCGGTTGGTATTTGACCCCGCTGGTAAGAGCATCTCACTTGGCATAAATCCTTCGCGCAACGCCTGTTCGGTATCGGCTGGGTAACAACACTGATCGTCGCGTTGAATACCAAAAAATACCTGCAGCGATCCAATATTAGTAAGCTCGACACTTAATACATTTAAGCGTGGCGATGGTTACCGTCAGCAGCAGGACAAGTGTCGGAACGAGGCTGGCTAGTCGACAATTGGAGACAAATGAGTGAGCGGAAGCATGCGTTAAACAGCAGCGGGCAGTCCAGCCATCTACCTTCGGTTGGGGATCCATTTATAACAAGCGCGAAAGACAATCAAAAATCACCTCTGACTAACAAGCATAGAAAGATAAACCAACCTATAATGCGCCGATTTGCCTCAACCCTCCTCCTGTCAAAAGCGAGCCTGATTGAGACCCCCGATGAATCCCGGAGTTGCCATCTTCAGAAAACGCTTGCTCGCGTACTCGGAAACATTCATCGCCCAGCAAGGGCACTACCTGCCAAACTACCGCCATTTGTTCTGTGGATTGTCACGTCAACACTCCGGCAAATCCTTGCTAAATGACTCCCCACAGGCCTTGCTTTGCGACCACACACGCTATGAAGCTATTGCCAAATTGGCCTTCCGAGCGGGATTCGGTACCGCGAAAGGCTGGCTGCATCAATTAAAAGAATTTCAGCCATCGCTGATCCACGCGCATTTTTTCAACGACGGTTTGGACGCGGCCAGACTGGCAACCGCTCTGGACGTGCCGCTGGTTACAACACTGCACGGGCACGACATTAGCAAACACGAGCGCGCCCGCAGCCGCGACCGCAAAACACGCCACTTTTTCGAGCGAGTCGACAAGGTCATCGCCGTCTCAGACTTTATCGCTGAGCAGGCACTGGCAAGCGGATGCCCCGAAGACAAACTGGTTCAACACTACATTGGTATTGATTTAGCGAATTTCACGCACCCAAAGAGCGAATCGGATGAGCCATCGCTATTGTTTGTCGGTCGACTGACGGAAAAAAAAGGGGCGACATATCTGCTCCAGGCGATGCAAAAAATTCAGGCCGACTTCCCCGGTTTGACACTCACGGTGGTGGGCGACGGCGACTTACGCGACTCACTGGAAGCCGAAGCACGCGAACGAGACCTCAAGGCCGCGTTTGTCGGCACGCAATCGCCCGAGCAAATCCGCCAGCGACTGACCTCATGCTGGTTGTTTGTTGCCCCAAGTGTGCAAACCAGCAGTGGCGATGCCGAAGGCCTCGGCATGGTTTTTCTTGAAGCGCAGGCCTCGCAAACTCCAGTGGTCAGTTTTGACAGCGGGGGTGTCAGTGAGGCCGTCGCGCACGAGCAGAGCGGTCTTCTAGCGCCCGAGCGCGATGTCGACACTCTCGCCGACCACATGCGTACTTTGTTAACTGATGCGGGTAAACGCCGCACCATGGGAGCCTATGGGCGCGTTCGCGTTACCGAACGCTTCGATATAAACCAACAATGCGAAACACTTGAGCAAATCTACGACGTCATTTGCGATTGAATTTCGCGTTAAAATGCGCGCATGTTTGCCAGTGTTATTTTCACAACGTACAACCACCCGAAATGGCTGGAAAAGACCCTGTGGGGATTTTCCGCGCAATCCTATCGGGATTTTGAAATTATCGTTGCCGACGATGGGTCCGGTCCACAGACGCGCGAGGTAGTCGAGCGGCTTAAAACCGAGATTGACTTACCAATCCAGCATATATGGCAGCAGGATGACGGTTTTCAAAAGTGTCGGATTCTTAACAAAGCGATCCTCGCGAGTCAGGGCGAATACCTGATCTTTACCGACGGCGACTGCATTCCGCATCCGGACTTTGTCAAAAACCACGTCGAACTCGCAGAAGAAAACACCCTGCTGTCCGGCGGGTATTTCAAACTACCGCTGGATGTCTCGCGCAACATCGGCAAGAGCGACATCCTCAGTGGCAACTGCACCCGCCCGAGCTGGTTGTTAAAAAACGGCGTGCCGTTTACGCCAAAACTGGCGAAGCTGACGTCCAGTCGCTGGTTCGCGACACTAATGGACAGCCTCACGACCACCCGCGCGACCTGGAACGGTCACAGCGCATCGACCTGGAAAAAACACATCATCGCCACCAACGGCTTTGACGAGCGCATGCAGTACGGCGGTCAGGATCGAGAATTTGGCGAGCGGCTGGTCAATATGGGACTGAAAACAAGGCAAGTCCGCTACCGCTGTAGCTGCGTACATCTGGATCACGGACGTGGTTACGCCCGACCGGAATCGATCGCGCGCAATCGTCAAATTCGGCGTGAGACGCGTAAAAACAAGGTCACCCGCACCGACTACGGATTGAGCCAATAAGCACTAAGATGCCCGAAAAGTCGTGCTGTCAGGCACAGCCTACGCGTGATCTGGACTCACATGACAAGACGTAAAACAATGGTTAATAACGAAAAAATAGTCCAAAATGCGAATGGGTATTATTAGTACTTTACTTGACGCTTTTTTTAAACCAAATAATCCGTCCGCTTTACAAACCAACTTAATCACCTGAAATCGAGGTAACCCAATGAAATGCATCCCCTCTCTCGCCGCTGTAGCGCTAGGTAGCGCCATCGCTAGCGCGCCAGCCCTTGCAGATGACACTTATGGCCCGTTTCCAATTACGGAAAAAAGTTACAGCGGTGACAAAACTGACTCCACCGCTTACACCGGTCAAATGGCGCGGCACGTTCTGCACGACTCGCTGAAGAAACTCGCCGGTAAAGGCGATGGCACCAACAGTGAGGAAATAAAGGCCCAAATGATGGCGTACTACGCGGGTAAAGATGCTGGCCGCGCGATTATTGCGCCCGCTAGCAAAGACGGCTTTCCCGTTGTTCAGACCGAAGTCGATCAAATATCCAAAGGCAAAGACCTAAAAGGTAAAACCTATAAAGGTGTTATGACCGGATGGCCTGGCAACATGACCGGTCCCGAAGTCATCGAATTTATGATCGACAAAGCCTCTAAAACCAAAGGCGGTTTCGATCCGCTGACCGGTTATAACTACCCTCAGCTCATCTCCAAATTCGCGATGGGTGCGGTGTTCTACAATCAGGCAACGGACAACTATCTCGACGAAAAGCTTCGCGCAGACAACAAACCAAACAATAAGCCGTACAAAGACGGTGCGTACTACACCGGTAAAGAGCATTCCTGGGATGAAGCGTTCGGGTACTTCGGTGCTCCTGCGCACGCCTTGTCACTCGACGCGGGGCAAACCTACGGTATCGCCAAGCAGAAGAGCCTCGCTGACGCCGACTACAACAAAGACGGCAAAGTCGATCTCTACCGTGAGATGACCTACGCGCACGCGTACTACGCAGCAGATGCAGACAAAGCCGGCACCGATTACCTGCACACCATCATGCGTGCTTTTATCGATGGTCGTCAGTTGATCGCAGACGCGAACGGCGCAGCCCTTAGCGACGCACAACGCAGCAAACTGGTTGGCTACGCTGATGTCATCAAAACCAACTGGGAAAAAGTACTGGCCGAGGCCGTATTCAAATACGCCGGCTCGGTATACAAAGATCTGCAAAAACTGCAGGTAATCGTTGAATCCAGTGGTGATGCTAAAAAGGCGTTCGCCACCTACGGCAAGCACTGGGGCGAGCTCAAGGGCTTTGCTATGGCACTGCAAGCGGGCCCGAAAAATCTCGGCGAGCTGAGTGTGAAAATCGATCGACTGATCGGCTATGGCCCGGTCTTGTTGGGCGGTGGTCAGGTCGTTGCAGTTAGCAGCTCCGGTGACTACGAGATCGGCGGCGGTCAGGACATGGGCAACTACATGGTCCACATGATCAAGCTACAAAAGCTGCTCGGCGATCACTACGGTCTGAAAGCACGCAAAAACGACGCGACGTCCGAAATGGAAGATCTGGTCAAGTCGCTCGGTGATAGCCTCGCCGCCGAAAACGACTAGTTCATTCCAGCGACCCTAAACGGTCTGATGTTCGAAGTCGCCGCCCAGTGGTTTACAGACGACTGGGCGGTTAATTTTTCAAGCCCCCAAAAACGTTTATTTTGGGGGCATTTATTTGCCGCTTTCTTTATCGCGTTTATCTGGCTGGTATGGGCAAAACGGCAACGCACCCGTTCAGCACTTAAGCACATTTTTTCGCGCGAGGCGTGGGCATCAAAAAGTGCGCGCGCCGATTACCTGATGTTTACGATCAACTCGATTGTGATGGGCGCCATGCCGCGTCTTGTTGGCTCGAGCGCGGTTGCGTATTTACTGTTTGAAACCATGCACGCCGTGTTCGACGGTCGTCCGCTGATAACGCTGATACCGCCCTGGGTGGTCGCGACACTGTTTACGTTGGTGTTGTTTGTGGTGGACGATTTTGCCCGTTACGCGGTTCATCGACTGATGCACGCCGTGCCAGTGCTGTGGGCGTTTCATAAGGTACACCACAGTGCGACGTCGCTGAACCCGGTGACCGTTCTGCGCACGCACCCGGTCGAGGGGATTATTTTTTCCATTCGCGGTGCACTGGTACAAGGCGCGTGCATCGGCGTGTTTGTATTTTGTTTTGGCGACAAGGTTTCGCTGGTGATGATTCTGGGTGCCAACGCAATCAAATTTGGCTTCAACGCAATCGGTTCAAATCTGCGACACAGCCATATTGCAATCGGATTCTGGAAACCGCTGGAAAAGGTTGTAATGTCTCCCGCACAACACCAGATTCACCACTCGGTCGATCGCGCGCACTACGACAAGAACTTTGGCGTCGCTTTATCGTGCTGGGATCTCATGTTCGACAGCCTGGTGCATTCGACTGCGAATCAGTCGCTTAAATTTGGCCTGCGCAATAACGAGCGCAATCCTCACTCCCTTAAACAACTTTATTTCCGACCATTCCTCGAAGCGGGTGCTTTGCTGGTCAAACCGATCACACGCCTGCTAAAGGACACTCGGTCGAAACCACTACCACAGGCACTGAACAAATCATGACACTTATCCGATCGATTTTGCGACCACTGTTGTTAATCGCCGGCGGCTTCGCGACCGCAGTTTCACCCAGCATTGTAAGTGCAGATGTGGTGAACATTTATTCAGCGCGTAAAGAGGCGCTGATCCTGCCGCTGCTTGAGCGTTTCACGGCCGATACCGGAATCGACTTTAAACTCGTCACCGGCAAGGCAGACGGCCTCCTCAAACGACTGGAAATCGAAGGCGAAGTCAGCCCAGCGGACGTCTTTATTACCGTCGACGCCGGACGCCTGCAGCGCGCCAAAGCGGCCGGCGTACTGCAGCCGGTCGAAAACGAGGTGCTCAATGCCGCTATCCCCGCGCACCTGCGCGATAGCGAAAATCACTGGTTCGGTTTGTCGCAACGCGCACGTGTCATCTTTTATGCGAAAGACAAAGTGAATCCTGCCGAGCTCTCGACCTACGAGGGTCTGACCGACGCCAAGTGGAACAAGCGGCTCTGCATTCGCTCGTCCGATAACGTGTACAACCAGTCGCTGGTTGCGTCGATGATCGAGCACCTCGGCGCAGATAAAACCGAAGACTGGGCCAAAGATCTGGTGGCGAACTTCGCCCGCCCGCCGGGTGGCGGCGACACCGACCAACTGCACGCGGTGGCGTCTGGTCAGTGCGATATCACGCTGGTGAACACCTATTACTTCGGTCGCCTGATCAACAGCGATAAGCAAAAAGACCGCGAGGCAGCCGCAAAAATCGGTGTTTTCTGGCCTAATCAAAAGGATCGCGGCGCGCATTTTAATGTCAGCGGTGCAGGCATCACGAAACACGCCAGCAACATCGACGCAGCGCAGCGCCTGCTCGAATATCTGGTCAAACCTGAATCTCAAGCGTGGTACGCCGAGGTCAACAACGAATATCCGGTGCGGCCGGGCGCGCCGATTTCGGACACGCTCAGATCATTCGGCGAATTCAAAACAGATACGATTGACCTGACCTTGCTGGGTGAAAACAACAAGGCGGCGCTGCAGTTGATGGATCGCGCCGGTTGGCGTTAATGGGTTAATAAATTGTCGCGTGCGTGGCTCGCATGGATAATGCGCCGGTCTTACTAGCTGATCGGCTTGGTTCCCGCGACACCGGATGCAAAACCCGTCTCAACTGACCCTTGACGTCAAGCCCGATAAAATCGCGCGGATGCCTCTCTCCGGCTGGACGCTGTCGAGCGCCGTTCTAACGCTCCTGATACTCACGCCGATTTTCACGATTTGCGCATTTTTGTTTGCGCCGGTCAGCGCGAACTGGGCGCACCTCACCAATACTGTACTGCCCGAGTACGTGCGCAACTCGCTGATTCTAATGACCGGGGTGACCGTTGGCGCGGGGTCGATTGGCGTGACCACCGCGTGGCTTACCAGTATGTACCAGTTCCCGGGTCGCAAAGTCCTGATCTGGGCGCTTTTGTTGCCGATGGCGATGCCCGCTTACATCATCGCTTACACCTACACAGGCATGCTCGATGTGAGCGGCCCGCTGCAGGAATGGATTCGCATCACCTTTGATCTGCAATACGGCGAGTACTGGTTTCCGCAGATTCGCTCGATTGGCGGCGCGATTGCGATGTTCTCGCTGGTGCTTTATCCGTATGTGTATCTACTGGCACGCGCCGCGTTTCTCGATCAATCGGTATGCGCGCTCGACGCCAGCCGTACCCTTGGCTGCAACGCCTGGCAGAGCTTTTGGCAGGTGGCGCTGCCCCTGGCGCGACCGGCGGTTGTGGCCGGAATCTCACTGGCGTTGATGGAGACCCTCGCCGACTATGGCACCGTGCAGTATTTCGGCGTGGCGACCTTCACAACGGGTATTTTTCGCACCTGGTTTGGCATGAACGACGCGGTCGCCGCGGCGCAATTATCGGCGATGCTGATGTTGTTTGTGTTCGGCCTGATCGCACTCGAGCGCTGGTCGCGGCGACGCGCACGCTATCACCACACCACCAATACCTACCAGACCTTGCCCGAGATGACCTTGCCCCGCACGCGTCGCTACCTGTGCACCGTTTTATGCGCAACGCCTGTAGTGCTCGGATTTCTTATTCCTGTCGCCCAGTTGTTGCTGTGGTCTTTGGAGACCTTCCGCGAGATGGTCGATCAACGTTTTATCGAGCTGGCCAGCAACAGCTTTGCGCTAGCCGCTGGCGCCGCTCTCGTCGCGATGATACCCGCGCTGGTTCTGGCATACGGCAACCGCGAACAACCGTCGCTGGCGATGCGCGTGTGCACTCGACTCTCGGCGATGGGTTATGCGATTCCAGGGACGGTGATCGCAGTCGGCGTGCTAATCCCCTTCGGTGCGCTGGATCGCTGGTTCAACGGCTGGACGATCGCCGCGTTCGACTACCGACCCGGTCTGATATTCAGCGGCACGGTTTTTATTTTGCTGTTTGCCTACACGGTGCGATTTTTAGCTGTGTCGCTGGCAACAGTTGAGGCGGGACTGGGCAAGATCAAGCCTAGCATGGATGAAGCCGCACGCTCGATGGGTTCGAGTCGTTTGCACGTGTTGCGCAGCGTCCACGTGCCGATCATGCGCGGTAGCTTGCTCACGGCAATCGTGATTGTTTTCGTCGATGTCTTGAAAGAACTCCCGGCGACGCTGGTGCTGCGCCCGTTCGACTTCAACACCCTTGCCGTGCGCACCTACGAACTCGCTTCTGATGAACGACTGGCCGATTCCTCCAGCGCCGCGCTCGCTATCGTTGCGGTCGGAATTGTGCCGGTGATACTGTTGAGCACCGCAATAGCGCGCTCGCGTGCCGGACAATCAACGCAAAGAAAAACCGCATGACCGAACACCTGAAACTCGACGGTATCAGCGTGGCGTTGGACGGCCACCCGATTGTTCGCGACGTCAGTTTTAGTCTCGAAAGCGGTCAAATCGGCAGCCTGTTGGGCCCCAGCGGCTGCGGGAAAACCACCTTGCTGCGGGCAATTGCGGGGTTCGTACAGCCGAACACCGGCACCATTCACCTGCGCGACAACCCCATCGCCAGCGCAGATCACTCGCTGACCCCTGAGCACCGCAATATCGGTATGGTGTTCCAGGACCTCGCACTGTTCCCTCACCTTACGGTCGCTGGCAACGTCGCGTTCGGCATTCGCGATCAGTCTAAAACTGTACGCATGGCGCGGGTCACCGAACTGCTTGAGCTAACCGGTCTCGAAGATTACGCCGACAGTTATCCGCACGAGCTTTCGGGCGGACAGCAACAACGCGTTGCGCTGGTTCGTGCGATGGCACCGCAACCGCATGTTCTGCTGCTGGACGAACCGTTTAGCGGTCAGGACATCGAGTTGCGCGAACAGCTTGCTCGCGAAGTCAGCGGTATTCTGCGCCACGACGGCATCACCGCGCTGCTGGTCACGCACGATCAGATGGAAGCCTTTGCCTTCGCCGACGTCATCGGCGTGATGGCCGCCGGCGAACTGCACCAATGGGACTCGGCATACAATCTGTACCACCGGCCCGCTGATCGGTTTGTCGCCGATTTTATCGGGCAGGGTGTTTTCATTCGCGGTAGCGTTATGGACAACGGCCACCTGCAAACTGATCTGGGTGTGATCGCGGGTGAGTTGATCGGTGCATATCCACCCGAAACCGAGGTAGAACTGCTGGTTCGACCGGACGATGTCATACACCACGATGAGAGCCCGCAGATAGCGACTGTCGTAGAAAAATCCTTCCGCGGCGCCGACCACCTTTACACGCTCGAATTGCCCGGCCCGACGCGGGTTCTGTGCCTGGCGCCCAGCCACCACGACCATGCAATCGGCGAAAGCATCGGAATCAAGCTCGAAATGGATCATCTCGTCGTTTTCGCGTGTGAAACCGACTAAATCGCTCTAACTGTGCCGCGAGTGCGAAACCTTGGTGCAGGCGCGCGGTCTCACCTCGGACAACAACGTAAGCGAGCACACTTATGCCCCGTAATAGACTCTATGCGCTTCTCGGTACATTCCTCTTCGCGCTAATCGCCGCTGGTTGTGGTGGCAGCAGCGATAATAGTGCCGATAACGACTCCGACACCGATGGCGACAGTGATAGCAGCAGCTGTGATGCCCCGTCGGGTTCGGCGTGTTACGTAGTCGTGTTTGAAGGGTTGTGGACTCAGGAAAGCCATCCGGATAACTTCCCATCCAACGCGCACTTCTCGCCACTCATTGGTTTAACACATAAAACACCCGACATCATGTGGGCACATGATGGCTCAGCAATCGCCACCGACGGCATCGAGGTAATGGCGGAGACCGGGGCCACGGGCGTGCTGCGCGCTGAGATCGCAAATTATATTGACGCGGGCGACGCACTGGCCGAGATCAGTGCCAGCGGCATCGGCGCGACAGGATCTACCTCGCGTGAGTTCGTGGTCGCCGAGACGCACTCGCTGGTCAGCCTTACGTCTATGCTGGCGCCAAGCCCCGACTGGTTTGTCGGTGTTCGCAACATTGATCTGCGCGACAACGACGGCTGGATCGACTCGATTACGCTGCAACTGGATAGGGTTTACGACTCAGGAACCGACAACGGCCCCACGTTCACATCCACTAACATTGATGCAACCCCGCACCTGCCGATTGGTTTGGTTTCTGACGAAGGCAACCACTTTCTGACCACACCCCTGCCGCTGGCCACGCTCACCCTGACGCGCGTGCCATAGCGCGCGCCAGAGCCTGCAAAACCAGGGTAAAGACTTACATAACACCGCCGATAATCGGTGTATGAAATACGCGATCCCTTTGATCCTTGCATGCACATTCAGCCTGCCCGCAATCGCAAAAGACTCCGATGGCGAGCACGCCGTATTCGGTGCGGGCTCCGAGCAATGTGACACCTACCTGAAAGCACGCCGCGCCGGGCCAGACGCAAGTCGGCCGTTTGTCGAATGGACGTTTGCCTATTTTTCTGCGTTTAACGTGCTGGTTAACAACACCTACAACATCGTGGGCGAGCGCGAAGCCAGGGATGTCATGAATTGGCTCGACAACTACTGCGGCGGCAGCCGTCGTTCGTTGTTTGTCACCGCAGTCGCCGATCTCACCCAACGCCTGTACCCGCAGCGCGCGAACATCTCGCCAGACTCGAACAACAAGGAGAAGTGGGAAAACCTGCTGGAAGACGCGGGCAAGTCTTAACGACTTTCAGTACGACTTGCAGGCTTAGTCGTAAGGGCTGGGTCCACCGTCCTCGCGTGTTTTGAAAATGCGTAGCTTCCACAGATAGTGCGCAGGCGCTATGTTGATCAGTTCCTCAATCGCCAGATTAATTCGCGCGGAGTTTTCATGCTCATCCGCAGCAGGAAAGTCTTCCAGCGCGGGTAAAAACTGCAATACGAACTGACCGTTTCCTGCGTAGTACGGGTAGCACGGAACAACCTGCGCGCGCGTCGCCGAAGTCAATTTACCCATGCCCAACAAGGTCGCCTTCGACTGACCAAAAAACGGGGCAAAAACCGCGTTATCTGCGCCAAGATCTTCATCGGGCATGTGGTAGCACGGAACACCTGCGCGTGTTTTTTTGACCAGCGCACGCATGCTGGTCCCGCGTGGCACCAATGCATTGTTAAAGCGCGATCGGGCGCGGTAAATCATCCAGTTGTCGAGAGGATTTTTGAACGGCTGGTACATCGACACCGCACCGTAGCGCTGCGCAATCGCTGCCGCACCAAAATCCAGCGCACAGCTGTGACACGCGAGCACAATGACCGGTCCATTGGCGAGCGCGTAATCGAGAATGTCGCTGTTTTCAAATCGCACACGCTGCAGGTAGCGATCCTGGTCGCCCAGCCACAACACGGGTATGCGCAGCAGAGTTTGCCAGTAGGCGACAAAATGCGCGAGCAAAAGAGACTCGTGCGCGTCATTCGCCATGTCCGGAAAACACCAGGAGATGTTTAAGCTCGCCTGGCGGCGATGTTTCTCGTAATGGCGATAACACAGCCGTCCGATGCTTGCAGCCAGACGGTCGATGAGCGACTCAGGGAGCAGGTTAAGCGCGGCGATAAGACCAAACGCGAGCCAGCGCAGCCAGTATCGCGGGTGTAAAAACGCGAACTGAAATCGAACTGAATGGTCGGTATGGGTCTTAGACATCAACGGATTTCTGAGCGATCAACAGAGCTTCGTTACGCAAGCCGAATTCGACATCGCCACAACACCCCAGGTCCAGCAACACGCGCGCAGTCAGGCGAGCAAAAAGCGTGAGCAACTCGTTAGTTGCAAGCAGATAATCCGGATTGGTTGGGCCAACATTGTTGACCTTTTCGCTAACGAAGGTCTGGTACACCAAAACGCCGCCGGGCGTCAGCGCGTCTGTGATCGCTGGGGCCAACGAACGTTCGAGGAATCGCGCGACCACAATAACGTCAAAGGTTTCAGGCGCGGGGGGCTGTGCCACCACGTCACGCACCTGCGTATCGATAGTTAACGCGTTTTCATCGAATCGACGAGAAACCTGATTGATCACCACCGGCGAAATATCCCACGCGCTGGTGGTCAATCCTCGCCGAGCCAGAAATTCTGCATTCGCCGCACGACCGCAGGCGAGATCAAGTGCTATTCCGCGCGCAGGCAACAGTGCCGTGTATTCGCGCAGCGCGCTCAACGGCTCAGCCACTTCACCGATCTTGCGGTAAACAGCGTCCCACTTCGCCTGCGCGTCGGACACGGTTTATTTGTCCCAGAATGCGGGGGTAAACAGCACCAGCAGCGTGAAGATCTCCAGACGTCCCAGCAGCATCGCAAAGTTGAGCACAATCAAAGGAAAGGTGTCGAGCGATGCGTAGTGCGCGCCGACTTCGCCGAGACCCGGGCCGAGGTTATTCAAACACGCGGCGACCGCAGAAAACGCCGTGACCTGGTCCAGCCCCGACGCCATTAGCAGCAGCAACATTAAACTGAATAGCGCAACGTACGCGGCGAAAAACCCCCAAACCACGTCGATAACGCGGTCGCTGATACGCTTCTTGCCAAGCTTAACGGGAATGTGCGCATTAGGATGAATCAACCGTACCAGCTCGCGTTGTCCCTGTTTAAACAAGAGCAACACACGCACCACCTTCATCCCGCCGCCGGTGGACCCTGCGCAGCCACCCACAAAGCTGGCGAACAGCAGTAACACCGGTAAAAACCCTGGCCAGTTAAAATATTCGGCAGTGGTAAAGCCGGTGGTCGTACCGATCGAAACTGCCTGAAAAATGCCCAGGGTAATCGAATCGCTGACATCGTAGACGTTCGTCCAAACCAGATAAACCACCGAAACCAGCGCAATAACGCCCAGAAAGCCGAAAAAGGCGACGAACTCGCTGTCCTGATGATATGGCTGCAAACTGCGCTTGCGCACCGCAGTAAAGTGCAGCGCGAAATTGACGCCGGCGGCGAGCATAAATACCACGGCCACCATTTCAATCGCGGTACTATCGAAGTAACCGATACTGGCGTCGTGAGTCGAGAAGCCACCGATAGCAATCGTCGAAAACGAGTGCAGCACCGCGTCGAATGCAGGCATACCTGCCAACCAGTAGGCAATTGCGCACGCGACCGTCAGCGCGAAATAAATGTACCACAGCGCTTTTGCAGTCTCGGCGATACGCGGAGTGATCTTGTTATCCTTTTGTGGGCCGGAGGTCTCGGCACGGAACAATTGCATACCGCCGATACCGAGCATCGGCAAAATCGCAACCGCGAGCACGATGATGCCCATGCCACCGAGCCACTGCAGCTGCTGCCGATAAAACAAAATCGACTCGGGCAAATCATCCAGCCCCACAATAACCGTCGCACCGGTGGTGGTAAGTCCGGATATCGATTCGAAGATCGCCTGCACCGCGGAAAGTTGCAGTGGTTCGTACAAATACAGCGGGAGCGCTCCGACGATGCCCAGTCCGCTCCAGAACAGCACGACGATGACAAAGCCGTCGCGCAGGCGCAATTTGCGTCGCACCTTGTAAACCGGCAACAGCAATACGGCACCGACAAGAAAGATGATGATAAACGCCTGCACGAACTGCCACAGCGCTGCATCGTCAAAGTAGATCGACACCAATATCGGCGGAACCAGCGCCCCGCTGAACAGCGTCACTAAAATCCCGAGTACGCGCTGGACTACAGCAAGCTGCATTAGATAAAAGTGACACTCACCTGAAACAATTTTTCCACTTCAGGGATTTTTTGTTTGTCGCCGAGAAACAGGATCATGTGGTCCTCAGCCTCGATGACGAGATTATCGTGCGCGATTAAAACGTCATTGCCGCGCACCAGTGCACCCACGGTGACATCCTGCGGAAACGGAATCTCGTCGATGCGTCGTCCCACGATCGCTGACGTAGCCTCATCACCATGCGCGATGGCCTCAATCGCCTCGGCCGCACCGCGCCGCAAGGAATGTACCGCGACCACGTCACCACGGCGCACGTGCGTGAGCAGAGCCCCGATCGTGATTTGCTGCGGCGAGACAGCGACATCAATGATGTCACGCTCAACCAGATCGACGTAGGCCGGCCGGTTGATCAGCGACATCACCTTGTGCGCCCCCATGCGCTTTGCCAGCATGGCCGAGAGTATGTTGGCTTCGTCATCGTTTGTGAGCGCACAAAAGATATCCATTTCGTCGATGTTTTCCTCGATCAGCAGGTCGTGGTCGGCGGCGTCGCCCTGCAGCACCAGAGTGTTATCCAGCATCTCTGCAAGCTCGGCAGCGCGTTCCGGGATAGCCTCGATAAGTTTGACCTTGTATTCGCGCTCCAGCGATTCGGCCAGCGCCTTGCCGATGTTGCCACCGCCGGCAATCATGATTCGTCTGGTTGGATTTTCCAAACGACGCATTTCGCTCATTACCTGCGCGGTGTTCCTGCGCGAGGCGACAAAGAACACTTCGTCATCAGCCAGCACGGTGGTGTCGCCGGTCGGTGTAATCGCCTGTCCGTCGCGATAGATCGCTGCGACTCGAGTGTCTACATTGGGAATGTGATCGCGCAGTTCGCGAATCTGGTGCCCCACCATTGGCCCGCCATAATAGGCTTTGACTGCCACGAGCCTCACTTTGCCATCGGCAAAGTCGAGCACTTGAAGGGCGCCGGGGTTTTCGATGATGCGTTGAATGTGGTTGGTCACCAGACGCTCGGGGCTGATAACCACATCAATCGGCGTGGCCTCTTTGCAAAACAGCCCGCTCTCGCGAATGTATTCCTGCGAGCGCAGTCGCGCAATTTTGGTCGGTGTATGAAACAGCGTATAGGCAATCTGGCACGCCATCATGTTGACCTCGTCGCTACTTGTTGCCGCGATCACCATGTCTGCGTCCTCTACGCCGGCGGCACGCAGCACGCTGGGGTGCGAGGCAACTCCGCGCACGGTGCGCAAATCGAGGCGATCCTGCAGCTCGTGTAAAGTGCCAACGTTGGTATCGACCACCGTCACATCGTTGCTTTCGCGCGCGAGATTCTGCGCAACGGTCGAGCCGACTTGACCGGCACCTAGCACGACAATTTTCATGTATTAATCACCGCTGGAATAAAGTGGGCCATGCAAGCGGTATTTTCGTTTGGAATAACGGCGGACATCGTCTGGCGGCGGATGATACAACATGGGATTAAAGACGAGAACATTGCGTTACCAGACCCACACCTCAATACAGCAGCGACTATCCTCTTGAAAAACATTTTTAAAGCCGCAGACGCAAGGCACGTAGTTTTTCAATTGATTGCTATTTTCGTTTGCCCGACTCAATTCCCAACGCTCGCAGCTTGCGATACAGGTTGGTTCGTTCCATGCCCACGCGTTTAGCCAACTGCCCGATACTCCCGCGACAGGCATCGAGCTGTTGTTGCAGATACTGGCGTTCAAACTCTGAACGCGCCTCGCGCAGTGTCATATCAAGCGGAATCGTCATCAGGCCATGGTTGTCAGTGTCACCGCGCTGCTCCCCGAGCGCCTCCTCGACTTCGCTGCGCTCGATTTCAACGTCTGTGCCCATGACAAGCAATCGTTGAACCAGATTTTTAAGCTCGCGGATATTGCCGGGCCAGTTGTAATTGCGCAGGCAGTTTTGCGCGGCGACGCTAAAGTGCCGGTACGACAGATCTTCACGCGCGACAAACCAGTCGACGTAGTGATCAAGCAGCGCTGGTATATCCTCAGCGTGTTCGCGCAAAGGCGCGGTGTTTAGAGCAATAACGTTGAGCTTGTAGTAAAGATCCTTGTCAAAGCTGCTTGCCACAGAATCGCTTCGTGCCGACGACAGAATTCGCAGATCAAAGCTGATTGAGGTGCGTCCCCCGACTCGGGTAAACACCTTGTTCGACAGGGTCCCCAGAAGCGCCTGTTGGGCTTGTGGCGGTAGCTCCTCCACACGGTCAAAATAGACCGAGCCGCCGCGCGCGCGTTCAAACACTCCGGGAGTGACAACGCCGCCCTGTTCGCGCCCGAACAACTCGATCACCGCCGCTTCCGCATCCAGCGTTTCGCAGTGAACGGTGATAAAAGGCTGCCTGGCGCGCGCACTGCTCTGATGAATATGGCGCATCACCAGCGATTTACCTGTCGCCGTTTCACCCGTCACCAGCAAATTCGCGTCGGTTTCGCCGAGTTTGGCAATCTGCTTGCGCAGATTCTGCACGTACCGGCTGCGCCCGATCAGGGCATCGGCAATCGGTGGCGCGCCTTCGCTGTCAAACTGTGCATCGTTGCTGGCGCTCGCCAGCGCCTTTTCCACCACCATCAGCAGCTTGGCCAGCGAGAGCGGCTTTTCGACAAAATCAAATGCACCGAGTCGCGTCGCCTCGACGGCGGTTTCGACCGTGCCATGCCCCGACATCATCACGACCGGACACGAGAGCTCGCGCCGATTGCGCCAGTCCTTGAGCAGCGAGACCCCGTCTTCGCCCGGCATCCAGATGTCCAGCAGTACCAGATCGGGCTTATGATTCGCCTTGCTCGAGCGCGCGGTGCGGGCGCTGTCTGCGACCGCCACCTGATAACCTTCGTCCTCGAGAATTTCCTTCACGAGTTCGCGGATATCGGGTTCATCGTCCACCACCAATATGTAAGGCGTTTTCACGCGACATCTCCCTTGGTTTTGATTTCTTGATTAGGATTGTCTTCACTCGCATCGTTTACCGATTCGGCGATGTGCAGGGTTGCGACTGGCAGGCGCACGCGCACGCGTGCCCCGCCACCCGAACTGTTGCTCGCAGTTACGCTGCCACCGTGTTCCTCGACGATCTTTTTCACAATCGCCATACCAAGCCCGGTGCCACCCGCTTTCGAGGTGACGTGGGGCTCAAACAAGCGGTCGAGGATTTCGGCGGGCAGCCCAGGGCCTGCGTCCTGCACCGTCAACTCAACCGTCTGGCCGCGACGGCCGTTGTGAACAACGGATCGGATCAGAACCGATGCGGGGCTGATGTCGTTATCCAACTGCGCTTCAATCGCGTTTTTGATCAAATTGTGCAGCAACTGGCGCAGGCGCGAGCGATCGGCCATAACCGGCGGCAGCTGTTCGTCGAGGTCAAGATCGAGCCCCAGCGATGCATCCAGACCGTAGTACAACTCGGCTATTTCCTGAATCAGATCGTTGACATCCAGGCGGCGAAAGTCGGCCTTCGGTGTATTGGCGTAGTCGGCAAACGCGCGCACCATGGTTTTCATCGCCTGCACCTGCTGCACAATCGTGTGGGTGGCGCGGTCGAGCATCTCTGCATCGCGCGGCTTCATATCGACTGCCATGCGATCCAGCAGCTTGTGGCGCAGGCGTTCGGCCGAAAGCTGAATCGGGGTAAGCGGGTTTTTGATCTCGTGCGCGAGGCGCTGGGCAACTTCACTCCAGGCGGCTTCGCGCTGGGCGCTGACCATGTTGGTGATGTCGTCAAAGACCAACACGTAACCCGAGTCGATACCCTCGTGCTCGCCGATGTGAGCACCGCGACACACCACGACTTTGCGGCCGCTGGCACCGAACAGCTCGAATTCGGCACTCCATTCGTCACGCCCTTTATCCAGATGACTTTGCACCGACGCGCCGAACTGAAAAAGGAACTCGTCGTCGGCAACCCCGCCACCAAACAAGGAATCTCGCAAGGTATCGAGGCTGGTCTCAAGAATATTCGCCGCCGCTTGATTGGCAGTCTGGACCACGCGTTCGCTATCGACCGTCAGTACACCCGTGGAGATACGCGCAAGCACAGCTTCAAGGTAGGCGTGCTGGCTCTCGGCGTGCGCCTGACTGGACTCCGCTGCGTCGCGCGCGCGCGCCACGCGCATGGTCATATCGTTAAACGAACGCACCAAAAACCCGAGTTCGTCCTGCCCCGGACTTGGCAACCGGGTGGAATAATCGCCCTCGGCCACCGCGCGCGTACCCTCAACCAGCTGGTGCACCGGCAGCATCAAGCGTCGCGCCGAGTAAAACGCGAACCAGACCGCAACCAGCACGCTCAGCATCAAGACCAGAGATAATGTCAGCACATAACTGACTTTTAGTGGCTCACGCAGAAACACCAGCTGGCGATAGTCCTGATAGGTTGCCTCGATGTTTTCAGCCAATGCACCGATATCTTCAGAAAGCGGAAAAAGTCCCTGCAGGACGGGGTTTTCGACGGTTGGATCCGAGCCCAGAACCGGCACCAGAACGCGCGCGAAGTAACCGCGATCGTCGAGTGAATCGATAGCAACGTACTGCCCGGTCTCGCGCACGGTCTGAATCAGATCGTCGCCCGGAAGATTTGAAAATACATCGCCGATTTCGCCCACGCGCGAGGCGATCACGTCGCCGTCTGGCGAAAGTAGCATCCACTCGACGTTGGCATCTTCATCGCCGACGTTACTGAAGACTAGCACCGCCTCGTCGGCCGAGGCGTCCGCGAGTTGTTCAGCGACGCTGCGCGTTGACTGCTGCAACGTGCGCATCTGCAAGCCGAGCGAGTCCCGGCTCAGTTCAATCGCCTCGTCCAGCGCGTTGCCGATTTCGACGTTAAACCAGCTGTCGATGCCAGAGCGCAAGAAGTTGATCGAGAACGAGAACACCACGCCTACCGGCACCAGCGCGATCACAATCAACATGATCACCATCTTAACCGTAAGGCGCGAGCCGGCTTCGCGCGCGCGAAATTGCTGGATGAGCTGCCAGGTGTTGATACCAATCAGCACCGAGATAAACACCACCCCAAGCACGTTGAGCACCAGCAACCAGATGTAAAAGCGCCCAAAGGTTTCTGCATCCTGCGCGGTATTGCCAAGCACATAGAGCGACGTCAGCAGCAGTAAAAACAGCAAAAGCATCGGCACGATGCCGGTCGCGAGTCGCTGGATTAGCGGATATCCCACGAAAACTCCTCGCTTTGCAATTCCCAATCGGGTGACAAAAACACCTGCGGGCGCAGTGGCAACGGCAGCGATCCGGCGTCCAATGCCAACACCAGCGTACCGGTGTAGTCAGAGTCCTCTTCCAGGTGCTGCGACTCGATCAAGGGAAACTGCCGCAGCGATCCGACCTGCCGTAACGCCGACGCGAGAGTCGAGTGGGTACTGGAAGTGCCGTTGCTCATTCGTGTAACGCGATAGTGTCGACTCAACTCGAAATGCTGGATCTGAAACCGCTCGGCCGCCGTCGCGACGACTTCGTCAAACCACCAGGCGCGCGCACGCGCAACTTCGACCGTCAGGGCAAACACCAGCGGCAGGCCGTTAATCAGCGCCTCTTCGGCCAGTTCCGGAAGCTCTAGCCGAGATTGACACGACAAATAAAACACACCGTCGACGAGCGTGGTTTCGGCATGCGTGATTCCGGCAAAGTACGGGTCCTCCGGTGCCGGTGGCGGCGGCCGGGGCTCTCCGCGCTCGGCGTGAACACTGCCCACACAAAACACGGATAGCACCACGCTAAGCGCACACCCAAGTAACGCGCGCGAGCAATTGCAGGATTGATGATGTGCCACTAACGGCATCGGAAACGGCGTTCGATTTAAGTCGATGGGCAATTTAGCATAACTGACATCCCTTGCATGCGGTTTCCGACGCGTGCTCAGTTGCCAAACATGCCGCCGACCGGATTCTGCGCATTGGTAAAATCGAGAGCAGAAAGCGCTTTTCCGCCTGGCAACTGCAGACGCCGGATTCGCAGGACGCCAGCGCCGGTGGCGACGTCCACGCCGTTTTTACCCGCACTTAAGACAGCGCCCGGCTCCGAGCGACAAGGCTCATCGACCACCGCAGACTCCCACACCCGCAGCCGATCACCGTTGTAAGTGGTTTCTGCTACGGGCCAGGGCACTAAGGCGCGCACCTTACGATCGAGCTCTACAGCGCTTTTCCGCCAATCAATTTGCGCTTCGGATTTGCTGAGTTTTTCCGCGTAGCAGGCGTCAGCGTCGTTTTGAGGGGTGCGCGTGATGGTACCAGATTGAATCGTCTCGATTGCCTCCAATAACGCGACGGCGCCGATAGTTGCCAACTCATCGTGCAGGGTCGCACTGGTGTCATCAGAGCCAATCTGCACTCGACGCGTGGTCAAGCTGTCGCCGGTGTCGAGACCCTCGTCCATCTGCATAATCGTTACACCGGTTTCATCATCACCCGCGAGCACCGCGCGATGAATCGGCGCCGCGCCGCGCCAACGCGGCAGCAGGGACGCGTGAACGTTCAAACAGCCGAATCTCGGTGTGGTCAAAATTGCACCCGGCAAGATCAATCCGTAGGCAACCACAACCAGTAAATCGATGTTCAGAGCGCCCATAGCGCGCTGTTCCGCGTCTTTTTTCAAAGACTCTGGCTGGCGCACCTCACAGCCATATTCCAGCGCGACTTGTTTAACCGGACTGGGCGTGAGTTTACGCCCGCGACCGGACGGACGATCAGGCTGGGTGTAGACAGTGCTGAGGCGATGGCGGGACTCACACAGCGCGCGCAGAGTAGGCACTGCGAACTCGGGCGTACCTGCAAAGGCGATATGCAGTGGCGTCATAAGGGGTTGAGTGGGCGCTTTGATTCAGGCGCTGCGTTGTTCCTTCACCAGTTTTTTGCGGATGCGATCGCGCTTGAGAGGTGAGAGGTAATCGACAAAGAGTTTGCCATCGAGGTGGTCGATTTCATGTTGAATACAAATCGACAGCAGACCATCGGTTTCGATCTCAAATGGCTCGCCGTCTCGATTGAGCGCACGCATACGGACCCACGCCGCGCGTTTAACCACACCGTAGTGGCCGGGAATTGACAAACACCCTTCCTGCATTTCGTCTTCGCCGCTCTTTTCCAGAATCTCGGGGTTGATAATCACATAAGGTTCGCTGTGATCTTCCGAAACATCGATAACTATCAAGCGCTTATGCACGTTGATCTGTGTGGCAGCCAAGCCGATACCGGGCGCGGCATACATGGTTTCGAACATGTCGTCGATCAACGTTTGCATCACCTCATCGACGCTCTCAACCGTCGATGCGACCGTTCTTAACCGACTATCGGGATAAACTAAAATGTCGAGTAATGCCATATACGTAGAATAAAAATCTAATGTAAAATACAAGAAATGCCGCTAACAGCCTGATTGTTGACAAGTTGCCCACCACATATATGTTCAGTGGGGCTTGTTGAACAGTATATTTTGACTAAACTTCGATGAAAAATCACTGAGCGGAGACTAAGGACCCAATGAAATTATTGTACACCCCCAAGGTACAACAGCGTTGGATTGCGCTGTCTCTGCTGACGTTTCTCGCGGCCTGCAGTGGTCCTGTACGCGATGAGGCACCGCCTCCCGAGCCCGAGCCCCAACCTGAACCGGTTGTGGTGGCGCAAGCTGAACCGGAACCCGCCCAACCCGAGCCACAGCCTGCACCGGAGCCCGTTGAAGTTCGCGTCAAGCCGGATCACCCCAGTGAATACGTGGTGCAGAAAGGTGACACGCTGTGGGATATCTCTGCTCGATTTTTGCAAGACCCCTGGGTCTGGCCGGCAATTTGGGACGTGAACCCGCAAATCGCGAATCCGCATCTGATTTACCCGGGCGACGTGATTTCGCTTGTTTATATCGATGGCCGTCCGGTCCTCATCGTCGATGGTGACGGGAAAGTCGCGATCGATCTGGGCCAGACCAGCAGCGGTAAGCCTATCGTGCGACTGTCGCCGCGCATTCGCGCCGAAGCGCTGGATCAAGCCATCCCGATCGTACCGGCCGACGCCATCGAGCAATTCACGGTCAACCCGCGCGTGCTAACCCGAGAGCAGCGCGACGGTGCGCCTTACATTGTCGGAAATTTCGACGGGCGTCTGGTCAGCGCGTCGGGTAATCAGATTTATGTACGCGGCATCGTCGATGACGGCGAGGCGCTTTACAGCATTTTTCGGCCTCAGGAGGCACTGATTGACCCGGAAAGTCAGGAAATACTCGGGTACGAAGTGGCTTACGTCGGCGACGCCAAGGTACTTGAATACGGCGATCCTGCGACGCTGGTCATCACCGAAAGCAAACGCGAAGCACTGACCGGTGATTTGGTTCTGCCTTTAAACCGCGGCAAAATCAGTCATAACTATGTGCCTCGCGTACCCTCGCTCGATTTCGACGGCACGATCATTTCATTGTTCGATGCGCTCAGTCAGGCAGCGCAGAATCAGGTTGTCGTGATTAACCTCGGCCAGCGCGATGGGATGGAGCGCGGCGATATCCTGGGCATCGAAAAGCGCGGAGCTGTTATCCGCGATGTGGTGACCGAGGAAGCCGAGGATACGGTTCAACTGCCGGATACACGCATCGGTATCGCGATGATTTTCCGTGTGTTTGATCGCGTGAGCTATGGCTTGATTATGGAGTCAACGCGCGTGGTTGAGGTTGGCGATATCATCACCAACCCCTGACGCGGCAGAACCTGATCCGCGTCCACACGGAAAAGTGGCAACCCGATGACAGACGCCCTGCGCACGTGGCTGCGCTTGCGGCACACCCCAAAATTCGGCACCGCCGCTGCGCGCAAGCTGCTGGATCATTTCGACTCGATTGACGACATTAATAATGCCGGCCGCGACCGGCTGCTAAAAAGCGGCCTTGGCAAAGGGATTTGCGACGCACTTTTGGCAGATGCCGATGAAGCGGCAATCGAGCGCGACCTCGAGTGGAGCGAAGGTGTCGATCAACACATACTGCCATTTGCCGATGCGCGTTATCCCGCCCGACTTCGGAGCCTTTCGGATGCTCCAATGCTTTTATACGTGCGCGGCGACATCGACGTGCTGCACACCGCCCAACTCGCGGTTGTCGGCAGCCGCAATCCAACACCCGAGGGGCAATCGAGTGCCCGACTGTTTAGCCAGCACCTCGCATCACGAGGCCTGACGATTACCAGTGGACTCGCGCTGGGGATCGACGCTGCAAGTCATATCGGCGCGCTTGAGGGCAAGGGGCTGACCATTGCCGTCGCCGGCACGGGGCTGGATCGCATCTATCCCGCGCAGCATCGCGAGCTGGCCGAACGCATTCTGGTGGACGGGGCTATCGTGTCAGAATTTCCGATTGGCACCACCGCAAGAGCGGAATTCTTTCCGCGTCGAAACCGCATCATCAGCGGCTTGAGCATCGGCACCCTGGTTGTCGAGGCGGCGTTGCGCAGTGGGTCACTTACGACTGCGCGCCATGCGAGCGAACAGGGACGCGAAGTGTTTGCGATTCCGGGATCGATTCAAAACACGCTGGCGCGCGGCTGTCACCGCTTGATTCGCGATGGCGCGAAACTGGTCGAGACCGCCGACGATATCCTCGAAGAACTGGCGCCGCTGTTGGGCGAAAACGCGCTAACTTCACCAACAGAGACCGAAAGCGATGCAGCATTTTCCGATCAACCCGGCGATACAAAATCCGTCGATCCTGCCTATCAGGCTCTGATCAATTCGCTTGCGGGTGGCGCACAAACTGTCGATGCGCTGGTGCAAAGCAGCGGTGTGGCCGCTGCTGAAGTGGCGTCGATGCTACTCATGCTCGAGCTAAACGGCACAGTCACTCGGCTGGACGGTGGGCGCTACGCCTTGGTGGGTCGCTAGCCGAAAACACCCTCGGTTACAAAGATTCAGTGATTACATTTTTGCCGGCTGTTGCAAACAACACTCGACGCGGAAGTCCTTTTTATGAAGAATACGCGGCTTGTCGCATGCGGCGACCCAACAAGGCATTTGATCGGGATGCACTTGCGATGGGATCAGCATACGTCTATAAGCCTCTCGGACTTAAGTGTTTGCCTAATTAATGAGTAAGAATCTGGTCATCGTTGAATCACCCGCCAAGGGTAAAACGATCGAGAAATATCTCGGCAAGGATTACACCGTGCTCGCGTCGTACGGCCACGTGCGCGACCTCGTGCCCAAAGAGGGTGCGGTGGACACTAACAATGATTTCGGCATGCGCTATCAGGTGATCGAGCGCAACGAGAAACACGTCGACAAGATTGCGCGCGCACTCAAAAAGGCCGATCGTTTACTGCTCGCGACTGACCCGGACCGCGAAGGCGAAGCCATCTCGTGGCATTTGGTGGAACTGCTGCAGGAAAAGGAACTCCTCGAGGGCAAAGACGTTCAGCGCGTGGTGTTTCACGAAATTACCAAGCGCGCAATTCAGGATGCAGTCGATCATCCGCGCGAGCTGTCGAACGATTTGATCAATGCGCAGCAAGCGCGGCGAGCGCTCGACTATCTCGTCGGATTCAATCTATCACCATTACTGTGGAAGAAGATCCGGCGCGGATTGTCCGCCGGTCGTGTTCAGAGCCCAGCGTTGCGTATGATCGCCGAGCGCGAAGACGAAATCGAAAAATTCGTTCCCCGCGAATACTGGAGCGTCAACGCTGATCTGACCAAAGCCACACACGACTTTCAGGCCAAGCTACGTTTGCTCGATGGCGAAAAAGTCAGCCAGTTTACAATCGACAACGGTGATGCGGCCGCCGCCGCAAAAGCGTCGCTGGAAGGTGCTGCCAACGGAACGCTGACCGTCGCCGAGGTGACGAAAAAACAGCGAAAACGCAATCCTTCGCCGCCTTTCACAACCTCAACGATGCAGCAAGAATCGGTACGAAAACTCGGATTTTCTGCGCAGAGAACGATGCGCACTGCACAGCAATTGTATGAGGGTATCGACACCGGCAGCGGGCAGGTCGGCCTCATCACCTATATGCGCACTGACTCGGTGACGCTGGCGCAGGATGCCTTGACCGAAATCCGCGCCTTGATTGCCGATCGATACGGGCCGGACAACCTGCCAGACGCACCGAACGTGTACAAAAACAAATCAAAAAACGCGCAGGAAGCGCATGAGGCGGTTCGACCCACGTCCTCCATGCGCACACCCGACGACCTCAAAGCTCACTTAAGCGACGATCAATATCGCCTTTACAACCTCATCTGGAAACGCACGGTCGCGAGCCAGATGATTCACGCCACCATGGATCAGGTATCGATTGACTTTGCCTGCGGCGCGCTCGACGGCGAGGGTCAGCGGAATCAGTTTCGCGCGACCGGATCAACTATCCGGACACCCGGTTTTATCAGCGTTTACCAGGAGGGCAGCGACGATAAAAAAGAGGACGACGACAACCGAACTCTGCCGTCAATGGAAAAGGGCGACACAATCAACTTAAAAGAAGTGTTGATCGCACAGCACTTTACCGAGCCACCGCCCCGATACACCGAAGCAAGTCTGGTCAAGGCGCTTGAGGAATATGGCATCGGTCGTCCTTCTACCTACGCGTCTATCATCTCGACGCTGCAGGCGCGCGAATACGTGGAGATCGAACAACGCCGCTTTACGCCAACCGATGTCGGGCGCGTTGTGAACCGCTTTTTGTCCAAGCACTTTACCCAATACGTCGACTACGATTTCACCGCAAAACTTGAAGACGAGCTTGATGCCGTCTCACGTGGAGAGAAAGAGTGGGTGCCTTTGATGCGCTCGTTTTGGGACCCGTTCAAGGATCAGGTAGCAGACAAAGAAGAAAACGTCAGTCGCGACGAGGCGGTTCAAGCGCGCGAACTAGGCACCGACCCAGAGAGCGGAAAGCCGGTGAGTGTTCGTATCGGTCGCTACGGCCCGTTTGTGCAGATCGGCACACGCGATGACGAAGAGAAGCCCAAGTTTGCCGGTCTTCGTCCTGGCCAGAAAATGGATTTGATCACCTTGCCGGAGGCGCTCAAGCTGTTTGATCTTCCGCGTCACTTTGGTGAGGGCAAGGATAAAATTTCCATCGCGATCGGACGTTTTGGCCCCTACGTCAAATTTCATTGCTCCGACGAAGACAAGGTTAAATACGCGTCAATAAAGGAGGACGACCCCTACACCATTTCCGAACAACGCGCGAGGGAATTGGTGGCCGAAAAACAGGAAACTGATCGAAACCGAATAATAAAAGTGTTTCCGGGCACCGAAATTCAATTGCTCAACGGCCGCTGGGGACCGTATCTCACCAACGGCGAAAAAAACGCCAAATTGCCAAAAGAATTAAAAGAAGATCTGGAAAAACTCAAGGCGATGGATCTGGCGACCGCTGAAAAATTCATTGCCGAAGCTCCAGAAAAGAAATTCGGCAAAAAGAAAGCGGTGGCAAAAAAAGCCGAGAGTAAAAAGACCACCGCGAAGAAAACCGCAAGCAAAAAGAAGAGCAGTAAAAAGAAAGCCAGCACCAGGAAAAAAGCGGCCGCGAAAAAGACAGCGAGCAAAAAAACCGTCGACAGCAAAAAATAGTTGACCCAATTACCTGACATAGCGGGTGCGGTCGCTGCACTGCGATCGGGCGGCGTAATCGCCTACCCTACCGAGGCAGTTTATGGCTTAGGTTGCAACCCGCACGACGAACGCGCGCTCGACAAAATCATTAGTCTTAAAGGGCGCGATGACAAAAAAGGCATGATTGTGATCGCAGCGGACTACGATCAGGTGTTGCCTTTTTTGGCGGCCGACACGCACAACTTGCGTGATAAAATCTGCGCGCCAGAGTTGCTGCCCACCACATGGATTGTCGACGCTGCCGCATCGCTATCTGATTTGCTTACCGGTGGGCGCGACACAATCGCAGTCAGGATCACCGGTCATGTCACGGCGGCAACAATTTGCGCTTCGTTTGGCGGCGCGATCACTTCAACTAGCGCAAACATTTCGACTCACGAACCGGCGCGGAGTGCAGATCAAGTGCTCGAACAGTTCAACAGCGGTATCGACGTGATCATCGATGCGCCCCTTGGGTCGCTCGCCCAACCCACGCGAATTATCGACGCGCGCACTGACGAGGTCTTGCGATGATTCCCGCCAACGCGATCGAAATGACTAAGGACTACTTGACCACATTGCAGGACACGATCAGCAATGGCTTTAAGGATTTCGAACCGAACAGCGATTTTATCGAGGACATTTGGCAGCGCGACGCAGGCGGAGGTGGTCGCTCCCGCGTGCTGCGCGACGGCACCGTGTTTGAACAAGTCGGCATCAATTTTTCTCACGTACATGGCGATTCCCTGCCGCCGTCAGCCAGCGCGCACAGACCCGAATTAGCCGGTAGACGGTTTCAGGCGCTGGGTGTTTCGCTGGTCGCGCACCCCAAAAACCCCTACGCCCCGACTTCTCACGCCAACGTACGATTTTTTATCGCCGAAAAGATGGGGTCAGATCCTGTCTGGTGGTTCGGCGGCGGCTTCGACTTGACCCCGTATTACGGTTTTGATGAGGACTGCGTACACTGGCATTCAACCGCACGCTCGGCCTGCGAACCCTTTGGCGATGGCGTATACCCGCGTTATAAAAAATGGTGCGATGACTACTTTTTTTTGAAGCACCGCAGTGAACCTCGCGGCATCGGCGGTTTGTTTTTCGACGATCTCAATGAGTGGGGGTTTGAGCGCAGCTTTGACTTCATGTGCAGCGTTGGCGACCATTACCTCGCAGCGTACGCGCCGATCGTTTCAAAACGCAAAGACACCGACTACGGCGAGCGCGAGCGCGATTGGCAACTTTACCGACGCGGTCGCTACGTTGAGTTTAATCTGGTCTACGATCGCGGAACATTGTTCGGCTTGCAATCGGGCGGGCGCACCGAATCGATCCTGATGTCATTACCCCCGATTGTGCGTTGGGAATACGACTACACACCGCAACCGGAAACTGACGAGGCATTGTTGTACAGCCACTATTTGACTGCGCGAGACTGGGCTTAGCGACTCGCGTCTATGCGGTGAATCTATCCGTCGCGGAGCCACTGGGCGATCTGCGGCGCAAAATAGGTGAGCACGCCATCAGCACCTGCGCGTTTAAATCCGCTCATCATTTCCAGCACAACACCGCGTTCATCCAGCCAGCCGTTTTGCGCGGCTGCTTTAATCATCGCGTACTCACCGCTCACGTTGTAGGCAAACGTCGGCACCCCGAATTCACTTTTGACACGGTGAATTACGTCGAGATACGGCATTCCCGGTTTTACCATCACCATATCTGCGCCCTCGCGAAGGTCTTGCGCAACTTCGTGCAGCGCCTCGTCGGTATTAGCCGGGTCCATTTGATAGCTGAACTTGTTCGCGCCACCGAGACTGCCCGCCGAACCGACCGCATCGCGAAACGGACCGAAAAAGGTCGACGCGTACTTTGCCGCGTATGACATGATGCGCGTGTTGCGATAACTCGCACGCTCGAGCGCGTCGCGAATCGCGCCGATGCGCCCATCCATCATGTCGGATGGCCCAAGCACATCGGCACCGGCATCGGCGTGCGACAAGGCCTGTTTAACCAGAACGTCGGTGGTTTCGTCGTTGATGATGTACCCGGCATCGTCCATCAGACCGTCCTGCCCGTGCGAGGTGAACGGATCCAGCGCCACGTCTGTCATCACACCCAGCGTCGGGAACGCTTCCTTCAACGCGCGAATCGCCCGCTGCGCCAAACCTTCAGGATCGTGGGCAGCACAGGCATCGTCTGATTTAGCCTGCGGCGGCGTAACCGGAAACAGCGTAATCAGCGGAATCTGCAGATCGTTCACGAGCTGCGCATGCTCGAGCAGTTTGTCGATGCTCATGCGACTCACACCCGGCATCGAGCCAACCGGCTCAAGTGAGTTCTCACCTTCGATCACAAACACAGGATAGATCAGATCGTTAGCGCTGAGCGTGCTCTCGCGCATTAAGCGACGGCTGAAGTCATCGGCACGCATGCGGCGCATGCGCGAACGGGGGAAATCTCGGGCAGGGGTGTTAGTGGCCACGGAAGCGTCCTGTAAAGCATTTGAGCGGCTTGCTATCCGCCGTTTCAAGCTGCAAGATAGCGGCAACAATATAGCAGAATCAATCGCCTGTCCGTCACTCCTGCGAAACAATCGAGACATCTAACACAATCGTGACATGACCGATCAATACTACGTCATTGGCAATCCGATCGAGCACAGCCGTTCTCCGGAGATTCACCGGATGTTCGCCGAGCAAACCGGTCAGCAGATGTATTACGGCAAATTTCTCGCACCGATCGGGAGCTTTGGGCCCGCCTTGAAGTCGCTTATCGATGAAGGCATTCGCGGGGCCAATGTCACGGTACCGTTCAAAGAAGACGCCTTTGTTCACTGTAACCACATGACTCACCGCGCCGAGCGCGCGCGCGCAATCAACACGCTGATTATGGGCGACGATGGAAAATGCTTCGGCGACAACACCGACGGCGTCGGCCTGCTCACAGATCTCACCCAGAACCACAGCGTCGAAATCGCCCAGCAGCGCGTATTGATTCTCGGTGCGGGCGGTGCGGTGCGTGGCATTCTGGAACCCTTGCTCGACCAGAAACCGGATTTCGTGATGATTGCGAATCGTACACCCGGCAAGGCGCGCAGTCTGGCGCGTGATTTTTCCGATCTCGGCGATACTCGCGGCTGCGGTTATGAGGACCTCGGGAAAACCAAGTTCGATCTTATTATCAACGGCACCTCGGCTGGGCTTGAGGGCAAGATTCCACCGATTCCCAGCGGTATCGTTCGCGAAGGCGCAACGACATACGACTTGATGTACGGGGACGAACCGACCGCGTTCGTAAAGTGGAGTCGCCGCAGTGCGGCGAACCTGTCGCTCGATGGCCTCGGCATGTTGGTTGAGCAAGCCGCCGAGGCGTTTTACCTGTGGCGTGCAAAACGTCCCGACAGCCGCAGCGTGATTCGAAGCCTGCGCGCTTAGCAGCCCGTTGAAACAGGTACTCCAGGCGGGACGAGCAAAGCAACGTGGCCGACAACGCGCAGTTTACGAGCGGGAAATGAGTATTTTAATCTCGTTGTTTCACCACAGGTACAAAGGGAAACGTTATTCAACAAGCTGCCAGAATCTGTGAGTATTTCCGAATCCTCATCTGCGCAAAAAGCACCCGCCTCTAAAAACCCGATACTGGTTGGCATCGCGCTGATAACGGTTGGCATGCTTGCGTTGTCCGTGATGGACGCGCTGGTAAAGTGGCTGGTCGGTGAAACCTATTCGCCGGTACAGCTGCTGGCCGTGCGCAGCTGGATCAGCGTACCGGTGTTTCTGTTATTGATGCACCGCAGTGCCGGAATTGGTGCACTGCGCACTAAACGCTTGCCCGCGCAGCTCGCGCGCGGCCTTGTGGGTATGGCGACTGCCGGCTGTTTCTTCTATTCATTAACAGCACTGCCGCTGGCCGATGCAGTCGCTATCAGCTTTGCCTCAACCTTTTTGATGACAGCTCTGTCCGCGCTCTGGCTTAAAGAGCACGTTGGCATGCACCGCTGGGGGAGTGTCATCGTCGGGTTTATCGGCGTACTGGTGATTACCCGGCCGGGCACCGACGCTTTTCGCGTGGAGGCGATCTTCACGCTGCTGTCGGCGCTGGGCTACGCGCTGTTTATCCTGAGCGGTCGGTTGTTATCTCGCACCGAAACAACCTCATCGCTGGTCTTCTACCACAACCTGACCATCATGCTCGCATGTAGTTTGCCCTTGTATTGGCTGTGGCAGCCGATGCCGCTCACGATTATCTGGGCAATGCTCGCGTTCGCGGCGCTTGCCCTGCTCGGGCACTTCGCCGTTACTCACGCGTTTAAGCTTGCGCCCGTCGGTGCGATAGCGCCGTTTGAGTATTCGGCTTTGCTGTGGTCGATCCTGCTCGGTTTTGTGATTTGGGGCGACGCCCCCGATCTTGTTACGATGATTGGTATGGCAATCATCGCGTGCAGCGGCTTGTACATACTGCACCGCGAGTCCCGACTGCGTAAACGAGTAGAGAATCAATGACACTAGCAACTTACTACCAAACCGTTGGCGACGCGCAGGCGGTTCTTAAAACCGGCGAGAAGCCTCTGCCTGGACCGGGCGCAGGCGAGGTGCAGGTCCGCATGATGGCCTCTGGCGTTAACCCGTCGGATGTCAAAAAGCGCGCCGGAGCACGCGGCGAAATAAGCGATGCCTTCATCATTCCGCACAGCGACGGAGCTGGTGTGGTGGACGAGATCGGAAGTGGTGTAGACGACGCCTGGCTCGGACAGCGCGTGTGGGTGTGCGAGGCGCAGCACGGGCGCGCATTCGGTACCTGTGCGCACGAGTGTGTTGTGCCGGTCGCCCTGATACACCCGCTGCCGGATAACACCAGCTTCGTTGAAGGCGCGGCAATTCCGATTCCGATGATGACCGCGCACCGGTGCCTGACATCGTCTGGCGACGCGCGCGGCAAGCGCATACTGGTGACGGGTGCGAGCGGGCGCGTGGGATATTATGCGGTACAAATGGCGCGTGAGATGGGCGCCGAGGTAGTCGCCACGGTTGGCAGTGACGCCGAGCGAACCGATAGCAACAATCTCGGTGCCAGCCACGCGTTTAACTTTCGCGACGCGAGCCACATCGAGGCAATGCTCGATGCACTCGGCGCTGCGAGTTTAGATCTCATTGTGGATGTTGAATTCGGCGAAAACTGTTCTCGCTATTTGCCATTGCTTAAAGACAATGCCGTGATCGCGAGCTATTCATCGAGTCGCGCGCCAACGCTCACAATCAACTTTTATGATCTGATGTTTCGCAATATTTTCGTGCACCCTGTTCTGGTTTACTCGATGCCGGATCAAGCCAAAACAGACGCTAAAGCGTCGATCAACGACATGCTCGAACGCGGCGCAATCCAGCACCGGATCGCGCACTGCGTCGGGCTGGATCGAACCGCGCATGCGCATGAGTTGATCGAGTCAGGTTGCAAAGGCTCCGTCATCGTCGAGACACAATAAGCATGGCAAAACCCACCTCTTACAAACCGGTTTCCGGTACGACGCTGCCGCGCTTCGCTGGCATCGCTACTTTTATGCGACTGCCGTACGTGGATCTTGACGATGCCGACGAGGTAGACATCGGGCTGATCGGGATACCGTGGGACGGTGGCACGACCAACCGCGCCGGTGCGCGCCACGGACCCCGACAGATTCGAGATCTATCAACCATGGCGCGCAACGTTCACCACGCCACCGGCATCGCACCGTTCAAGCTGTGTAATTGCGCCGACCTCGGCGACTCGCCGGTCAACCCAATTGATATCGATGACACGCTCGCGCGCGTCGAAACGTTTTATCGCTCGGTGGTCGAGCTCGGCATAACGCCGCTCACCGCCGGCGGCGACCATCTCTGTTCGCTGCCCGTGATGCGAGCATTATGTCGTGATAAAACCGGCGCGCCGGATCCGGTTGGCATGGTGCACTTCGACGCGCACACCGATACCTGGGACAAGTACTTCGGGGACTCGAAATATACTCACGGCACACCGTTTCGGCGCGCGATTGAAGAGGGGTTGCTCGACCCCAAACGCACGGTTCAAATCGGGATCCGCGGAGCCCTGTATAGCGAGTCGGACAAAGATTGGGGCCTGGCGCAGGGCATCCGTGTAATCGAGATTGAAGAGTACAACGACATGGGCGTTGACGCGGTGATTGCCGAGGCGCGCCGCGTCGTCGGCGACGGCAAAACCTACATCAGTTTTGATGTGGACGCGCTTGACCCTGTGTACACGCCGGGCACCGGCACACCTGAAATTGGCGGCATCACGACCTTTGATGCCCAGCGCATGGTGCGCGGGCTGCGCGGGTTAAATCTGGTAGGTGCCGACGTTGTGGAGGTATCGCCGCCGTTTGACCCGTCCGGCAATACCGCTCTGGTCGCCGTGACAATGATGTTTGAGATCTTGTGCCTGCTGGCCGAGCAGATCGATAGGCACAAAAAAACTTAGGCCGACGCGTGTGCAGACAAACGACTCTGCATGGTGGCGCGGAATCGTTGTGCGTTCCGCTTGTTCGGAATGTGTTCCGATAGTGCCTGGATTGTGTTTTCCAGCGGCAGGTTTTGGCGAAAAACTTCCTCGCATAACATGCCGCCGATCGGGCCTACGTTGCCGATCAGAGCCGCCTCGATGACATCACGCGCGGTGCGAAGATCGGCCACACTTTTTCGCGCCGTCGATGGCATCACGCGTTCAGCCGCTTCTGCCTCGGTCAGGTAACCGATAATCTTCGGGGTGGAGGGTAGCGGGGTTCGAATTGCAGCTTCGGGTTCATCTTCGAAAATGACACGCGCCTGTAAAATTTCCGGCATCAGGCGCAACGCTTCCTGCCCGCGTTTGCCACGATAATAGATAAACACGATGGTGCCCGCGTCAAAGTTTATTTGCGCCATTCGATTATCCGGTGTGATAAAGAAGAGTGACCCCGTGCGCTTTTCCCGGTACAGGCGCATCAGCTCTGCCATCAGCTCCGCATAGTGTTTGATTTCATTGTCAGCCACGATTTGTTACGCTCCAGCCTGTGTGTTTGTCGTCAATCAAAACGAATTAAGTGGACAAAGTACACACTAAAGGTTGAATTTAGTACCGTCTAGCATTCTAAAACGGGAATGCCGCACGTTTTTAGTCCAATATAAACAGAATAATTCGCCCAGAGGCGATTTCAAGGCAGTGACATGAAGAAAAGTTCCGCGATTAATGTTCCCTCCTCCATACAAACGCGAGTCATTTTCACGACTGTATTTGTAATTACGATAATTCTCGCAGGGTTTGCCACATTTGATTACCTTAACGAGCGCTCGGATAAATACAGCGCGCTGGAGAAATCCACTGACGTCGCGGCGACCCGATTGGCAGCAACCCTAAGTATTCCTCTTTGGGATTTAGACAAAGAACTCGTCGCAGAGACGCTTGAATCAGAAATGCTCAACCCAAATATCGTGGCATTGATCGTCCGCGACACCGATGGCACAACGATATTCGCAGCTAAACGCCGAGATGCCAATTGGTTGATCTCCGATATTGACGCTAACTCCGGCGTCGTTGCCGGGATCGACTCCCAGTCACGCTTCAAGACCAAACTCGACGTGACGTTTGGCGAAGAAGTTATTGGCAAGGTCGAAGTGTTTGTAACAGCGCGTTTTGTCGATGAAGAACTGACTCAGTCACTGATCGCAACGATTTTCACCGTTTTTGTGCTCGATCTAATTATCTTCATAATTTTGCTGGTGCTTTTGCGCTCACTTATTATTAAACCGATTATGCAATTGAGCGAATCGGTGGAACGCATGAGCCGAGGTGAACTGGACGTCGAACTCGACTTCAGTCGGCGCGACGAAATTGGGCTGGTGGCAAACGCGATCGAGCGTATGCAGGTGAGTTTGCGAATCGCCATGGGCCGATTGAGTCGCAGCACTCCTAACGAATAGACGCAAAAGTCGTCGGCATAAAACACTTATTTGGTCGAGAGACAGCGCAATGAAGAAACGATGCAGTTTTGTTGCTAGTCTGTTTATTATTTTAACGACAGCGGTTAGCACAGTTCAGGCACGCGACGTGTCGATGGTCACGGTAGACTGGCAACCGTATTACGGGTCGGGATTGCTCGACGGTGGCATGGTGGTTGACGTTGCACGTGCTGCGTTTCAGCGCGCGGGACACAATGCAACGGTAAAATTTATTCCATGGACGCGCGCACTAAAAACGGTCGAAGAAGGCGAAAATGATATCGTACTGGGCGCTTACTACAATGAAGAACGCGCGCAGACTTTTCATATCAGCGATTCGTTTTACCGTGTGAGATTAGGTCTTGTCGCGCGACGGGACGTCGGCGTGACGCGTTACGAGTCATTGCAGGATTTGAAACCCTATCGTATTGGCGTTAGCCGCGGGTACGCAAATAGCGAAGAATTTGATGCGGCAGATTTTCTTAACAAAGATGTCGCCAAAGGGCCAACAATTAATCTGCAAAAACTCAAACGCGAGCGCATCGACATGATGGTCGCAGCGTTTGGTATTTTTCGCTTTGAATTAAACCGCGACGGTGGCGATATTAACCAATACAGTTTTATAGAACCTCCGCTGGCAGACAACGGCTTGTATCTGCTGGGATCGCGCAACGTTGCGGATGGCGCGCAATTGATCGCGGATTTCAATCGCGGCCTGGAGGCCATTCGCGCCGACGGCACTTACGACGAACTCCTGAAAAAACACGGCTTTTGATTTCTTGTTAGCAAATATCTTTATTGATGCAAATCGCTGCTAAAGGCATTACTGAAGAACGTTTGCGAAGCCGCAATAGGAAGGCAAAGATCGCTGAGAAGAGGAAGTTTATTCTGAGTAAATGACCGATTTGACGCGATTTTTAACCATGCTATCGCAGTGCAGGTAATTCTTCAGAAATGCTTTAGTGTCGGAAATGACGCATCCCGGTAAAAACCATCGCCATATCATGCTCATTTGCAGCGGCGATCACTTCGTCGTCGCGCATCGACCCACCGGGTTGAATCACCGCGCGGATGCCAGCTTCAGCGGCGCTATCAATACCGTCACGAAACGGAAAAAACGCATCGGATGCCATCACCGACCCTTCAACTACCAGATTTTCATCTGCAGCTTTGATCGCGGCAATGCGCGCGGAATACACGCGGCTCATCTGCCCGGCACCCACGCCGACTGTTTGTAAATCCTTGCAATATACAATCGCATTGGATTTAACAAATTTGGCCACACGCCACGCAAACAGTAAATCATCCATTTCACTCTCGCTGGGTTGGCGCTGCGTAACGACTTTTAACGCACTGTCGTCGACCAGGCTCAGGTCGCGCTGCTGTGCCAGCAAGCCGCCGTTGACGCGCTTAAAATCGATACCGCCGTCGTTTCCGCTCAACTCACCGCACACCAGAACGCGCACATTATCTTTTTGCGCAAGCGCTTGTTGCGCGTCATCTGACACTGAAGGTGCGATAATCACCTCTACAAATTGTTTTTCGATAATCGCGCTTGCTGTGCTTGCGTCGAGTTCGCGATTAAACGCGATAATGCCGCCGAACGCCGATGTCTGGTCGGTCGCGAACGCGCGCTGATACGCCGTGAGAATCGACTCACCAATCGCCACGCCGCAAGGGTTGGCGTGCTTGACGATCACACACGCGGGGGCGTCAAACTCCTTCACACACTCGAGCGCTGCGTCGGTGTCTGCAACGTTGTTGTATGAGAGTGCTTTACCCTGCAGCTGTCGCGCACTGGAAACCGACGCCTCGGCCTGATTGACTTCACGATAGAAGGCCGCCGATTGGTGCGGGTTTTCACCGTAGCGCATGTCCTGAACTTTTTTGAGATGTAAATTCAGCGTACGCGCGTACTCACCGCGCGTGCCGTCCGCGCTAACCGCACCAAGGTAGTTTGCAATCATGCCGTCATAGTGCGCTGTGTGTTCAAACGCTTTGACTGCAAGATCGAAACGCTGGGCGTGCGTCAGACCATTGGATTGCTGCAAAGACTCGGTGACGCTGGCGTAGTCCTCTGGGTCAGTGATGACAGCGACATCGCGATAATTTTTTGCGGCGGCGCGGACCATCGTCGGGCCACCAATGTCGATATTTTCGATCGCATCTTCAAGCGAACAGTCAGCGCGTGCGACGGTCTCGGCAAACGGATAAAGATTGACCACAACGAGATCAATCGCGTCGATGCTGTGTTCACGCATCACGTCATCATCAGTGCCGCGTCGGCCGAGGATTCCGCCGTGAATTTTCGGATGCAGGGTCTTGACGCGTCCCGCCATCATCTCAGGAAATCCGGTGTGCGCGGATACCTCAGTGACCGGCACACCATTTTCGCCGAGCAATACAGCGGTGCCACCGGTGGAGAGAATCGCAACATTCTGCGCATGTAAGGCCCGCGCAAACTCGACGACGCCGCGTTTATCCGAAACACTGATTAAAGCGCGTGTTACCGCTTTGGGAGAATTCAACTCTCGCTTTCCTGTGTGATTTGTCGAAAACCGCGAGACCATATTTTACGCGCTCGCGCAGAAGCGTGGGGTTTATTCGAGCTCGTATTCCTTGAGCTTTTTGCGCAGGGTTCCGCGGCTCATGCCGAGAAAATCTGCAGTGCGCGTTTGATTGCCGTCGGTTTGCTTGAGCACAAACGCCAGTAGTGCGTGCTCGGCCTCGCCGATGACCATTTTGTGCAGATCGCAGGGTTTTTGACCGTCGAGCAGTTTGAAGTACTTTTTTAATTCTTTGTCGACGCAATCCTTTAACGGGGTTCTTTGGTCGTCGGCGATGCCGGCGATCTTCTTGCTGGCCTTTTTCTTACGCGGCACTGCTTAACTCCGAGCGCGCTTGCCAGGCGTCCTGATCCCAGACCTGGGAGTCGAAATAGCGGTGCACCATTTCCAGTTGCTCGTGGCAGGAGTCTGAATGGTTTACCGCGTCGCGAAATTTGGCACTGCCCGGTCGCGCCTTGCAATACCAGCCGATGTGCTTACGCGCCACGCGGGCACCCGTTTGCTCGCCATAAAATTCGTAAAGGCGTTCGAGATGGGTGACCAGAACCGAGCGCACTTCTTCGGATTCTGGCGGCGCGAGTTTCTCCCCGGTTTTCAGGAAGTGCTCGATCTCGCGAAAGATCCACGGATTACCCTGTGCCGCGCGTCCGACCATCACCGCCTGCGCACCGGTGTACTTAAGCACGTGTTTCGCATCTTCGGGCGTGCGAATATCGCCGTTGGCCATGACCGGAAGTGAGATGCTCGAGACAATCTCTGCGATCGTGTCGTACTCGGCATCGCCTTTGTATTTATCAGCGCGGGTGCGACCGTGCACAGCCAAGGCCTGAATGCCCGCATTCTCGGCGATTTTTGCCACCCTTACCCCATTGCGGTTAGAGCGATCAGGTCCGGTGCGAATTTTTAGCGTAACCGGAATCGGCACGGATGCAACCACGGCGTCGAGAATGCGCGCGACCAGGTCTTCATCGCTGAGCAGGGCCGATCCCGCCAGCGCGTTGCACACGCGTTTGGCCGGACAACCCATGTTGATGTCGATGATCTGCGCGCCGTTTTCGTGATTGTGTCGCGCGGCGTCCGCCAGCATCTCAGGGTCAGCGCCAGCGATCTGCACGATACGCGGCTCCACCTCACCGGCATGATCCATGCGACGTTTGGTTTGCTCCGATCCCCACAGCAAGGCGTTGGCCACCACCATTTCGGAAACAGCCATGCCGGCGCCCAGTTCTTTACAGAGCTGTCGAAAGGGTCGATCGGTGACGCCCGCCATCGGTGCAATCACGAGATTGTTTGGAAGTTGATAAGGTCCTATTTGCACAGTGTCGTTATGATTTTTGCGCGGCCGAAAATGATAACCAGTTTGCACCGAGACGAAAAGTGCTATTCGCCCTGTCGGCGTGAATTATTTGAATTCGAGTTCAAAAGTTAAGGCATCGTTGCCTGGGTCATGGATTTCGAGCGTTAACGCGACCGGTGCGGCGGGCGCCATGACCTCAGCGCTGACAGTTTCATCCAGATAATCACCCGGCAGAAAATCACGCTGGGCGACTATCTCTCCGCGGACGTTGGCCATTCGAATCACCAGCACCGGAAAATCCTGCGCGAAGTTGGCGTTATTGACGATCGCCAGACTAATGATCAGGGCCTTTTCAATATTTGGGTGCGAGTAAACGCTACGCCGCAAAATCTCAATCTGTTCAAGATCGCGCAGCGGTTCCAACTCGCAACCGATATAACCACAGGCCAGACCCATGGCCGAGCGCACCTGCGCCGACGCCATCACTTGATCGCGATTCAGATACGCCCACTGAGCCAGCGCCAGCAGCATCAGGATTGCCGACCCGGCAACCCAACGACCAGTTCTACGCGGACGCTGCACACGCGAACGCGTCAGGATTTGCAGTTCGTCGTCTTCGGTGTTGGTTGCGGCGGTATCGGTGTGTTCGTGGTCTGCGTGCGCAGTCGACTTGTTATCGAAAATATCTGCCTGAGCATCAAACACCGGTGGCGCGTATAAGGGGTCGCCGGCGTCCTGGTCGTTTTGATCGGAATGGTCCGCGTATACCAAAACGCTGGAGTCAATTGCGTCTTCTTCTTCGATACGCAGAGTGTCATCAGCGAGGCCGTAGTGATCACCTTCATCAGATTCAGTGTTGCGGTCAACTTCAGCGCTGACCGCAACCCCAATATCCTCGGAGCGGTCAAAATCAAAACGAGATGACTTTACCTCGGCAACATCTTCGACTTCACTAAGTTCGACCACCTCCTCAACCAGCAAATGATCACGCGCGTTAAATACGGTGCGGCACTCGCCGCAACGCACGCGTGCGTCCAACGCGTTAACAATGTCGGATGAGATGTGAAAATGCGTGTCGCAAAAAGGGCAGCTGGTCTGCATGTGCGCAGTATCGGGCAAGTTCTGTACGCCTAGCAAGTCAGAGGTGTCGCCAATTGACGCCCGTCACTCGATTCGACTCGCCGACAAACACACCCACTGCGCGTCGGTCTGACGCTGCCAGTCGGTGAACGCGCCTTCGTAAGCCCTGCGCACATCCGCTTCTTGCTCAACGAGTAAGCCCGCAAGCACGATGCGACCCCCGGGGGCACAATGCCCTGTAATCGTCGCGGCGAGATCGACTAACGGGCGCGCCAGAATATTCGCAAGCACGAGATTTGCTGTTCGTCCGGCCATCGTCTCGATACTCACACATTCGAGGGCGGATTCAACTTGATTGACGCGCGCGTTTTCAGCGGTCGCCTGCAACGCCTGCGGATCGATGTCAGTGGCGACGACGTGTTTAGCGCCGAGTAAAAGCGCCGCAATTCCGAGCACGCCCGAGCCGCAACCGTAATCGATTACATCAGCGCCTTGCTCGATATTCGCGTCGAGCCAGCGCAGGCACATCGCGGTAGTCGGATGCGTACCTGTGCCAAACGCGAGGCCGGGGTCAAGCCGCAGGTTGACCGCTTCGGCGTTTGGCGGTTCCGCTTCACGCGGGCAAATCCAGAGTCGGTCACCGAATGGCATTGGGGCAAAGTCATCGAGCCACGCGCGTTCCCAGTGACGATCAGGCAGCATCTCGATTTGGACAGCGGTAACGTCCATAGATTGAATTCGCGCCGACAACTCGCGCAAAATCGGCGCGCTTGCGCTTCCCTGAGCGAACAGGGCGGTGAGCTTGAGCGAATCCCACAGCGCGATTTCGCCAGGGCCGGGTTCGAAAACCGGATTGTCCTCGGCATCGCGATAGGTGATCGAGAGTGCGCCGATATCTTCGAGCGCATCTTCCCATTGATCGAGTTGCACCGACGCGTTCGAAGTCGGCGCCAGCTCAATCGTCAGTTGCAGCCATTCGTCACTGCTTGTGTCGCTCATAGGTCAGCAACTATAAGCCGAGCATCTTCTCCAGATAATGAATATCCATTCCACCTTTGCGGAAACCCTCGTCAGCAAATATATCTTCCTGCAACGGGATATTGGTGCTGATACCGTCGATAAAGAATTCGCTTAACGCGCCCTGCATGCGCGCGAGCGCGGAGTCACGCGTGTTGCCCCACACAATCAACTTACCGATCATCGAATCGTAATGCGGCGGCACGGTGTAACCGCTGTAAATGTGCGAGTCCACCCGCACGCCCAAACCACCTGAAGGGTGGTACGTTGTGATCGTACCCGGTGAAGGCATAAAGTTTTTCGGGTTCTCGGCGTTTATCCGACACTCGAATGCGTGGCCTTTGATTTTGATATCCGGCTGTTTGTAGTAAAGCGCCTCGCCCGCCGCAATGTGCAACTGCTGTCGAATAATATCGATACCGGTGATCGCTTCGGTGACCGGGTGCTCGACCTGCACGCGCGTGTTCATTTCGATGAAATAGAACTCGCCATTTTCGTATAGAAATTCGAACGTGCCCGCGCCGCGATAGCCGATGCGTATGCACGCCTCCACGCAGACCGAACCAATGCGCTCGCGCATCTCGGGCGTAATACCAGGCGCCGGTGCCTCCTCAACCACCTTCTGGTGGCGGCGTTGCATTGAGCAGTCGCGCTCGCCGAGATGAATCGCGTTGCCGTGCTCGTCAGAGAGCACCTGAATTTCCACATGGCGTGGCGTGCCGAGAAATTTTTCCATGTAGACAATGTCGTTATTGAACGCGGCGCCGGCTTCGGCTTTGGTCAATGCAATTGATTCGATCAGGTCTTGGGCGCGTTCAACAACGCGCATGCCGCGACCACCGCCGCCACCCGCGGCTTTGACAATTATCGGGTAGCCGATCTTTTCTGCGATCTCAAGATTGCGCTGCGTGTCGTCGCCGAGTGGCCCGTCAGACCCAGGAACACACGGCACGCCGGCCTCCCGCATCGCCTTAATCGCGGCGACCTTGTCACCCATAATACGGATAGTGTCTGCACGCGGGCCGATAAATACAAAACCGCTTGACTCAACTCGCTCAGCGAAGTCGGCGTTTTCAGATAGAAACCCGTAGCCGGGATGAATCGCGTCCGCGTTGGTAATCTCAGCCGCACTGATAATTGCGGGAATATTGAGATAGCTTTGCGCAGATGGCGCAGGTCCGATGCAGACGGCCTCGTCGGCAAGGCGAACGTGTTTCAGATCGCGATCGGCTTCGGAGTAAACCGCGACGGTTTTGATCCCGCGGTCCCGACAGCAGCGCATGATACGCAGCGCGATCTCACCACGGTTGGCGATAAGTACTTTATTGAATAACGCGGCCATTGCGTTACTCGATCACAAACAAGGGTTGACCGAATTCGACCGGTTGGCCGTCCTCAACCAAAATTGCTTTTACTGTACCCGATGTTTCGGCCTCGATCTGATTCATGATTTTCATCGCCTCGATAATGCACAGCGTGGCACCTGCACTGACCGAATCACCGATCTCGACAAACGGGCTGGCGTCGGGGGAAGACGAGCGGTAGAACGTTCCCACCATCGGGGACTTAAACGAATTGCCCGCAGGCTCGGCCGCCGCCGCAGGAGCCGCTTCGGCAACAGGCGGCGCCGCGGGTGCGGCTGCGGGCGCCAGCGCTGGCGCGGCAGCGGGTATCATCATGGGCGCGGCAACCTGAACAGGTCCGGACCGGTTAATGCGAACTGATTCTTCGCCTTCCTTAATTTCAATTTCAGAAATGTCGGACTCTTCGACGAGTTCGATCAACTTTTTAATTTTGCGAATATCCATTGGTTAACCTCGGTGGTATTCAGGTCAGTTTTATTTGTTCAAATGTTCAATTGCGGCCGCGACGGCGTATTCGTAGCCGCGCGCACCCAGGCCGCAGATCACGCCAACAGCAATGTCCGAAAAATACGAATGATGTCGAAATTCATCGCGCGCATGCACGTTGGACAGGTGTACCTCAAAAAAAGGAATCTCAACGCCGAGCAAAGCATCGCGTAAGGCCACGCTGGTGTGGGTAAACGCAGCCGGATTGATCACTATAGCGCCCACCCGCTCGTCGCGCGCACTGTGCACGCGCTCGATTAACTCGGCCTCGGCATTGCTCTGGAAATGGACAAGCGTAGCGCCCGCATCAGCGGCTTGCTGCACAAGCCGTGAATTTATCGTTTCGAGCGAATCCGTTCCGTAGTGCCCAGGCTCGCGCGTGCCAAGCAAATTCAGATTGGGGCCGTGAAGTACCAGTATTGTGTGCATTGACACCAGCGATGAGATCAAAGCCCGCGAAGGCAGGCGTTGGATGCGTAGTTTGACGGAATTTGGGTGTATTGTCTATTTAAACGGAGTTAAGCGACGTTAGAAGCCGGATCGAAACATTTCGTGAATTTAACATGGGTGCTAAACTGCAAAAATGCATGGCAGAAAGCACACTGCCTACAGTTACAGGGATGATCCAAGCGTTCCTGAATTTCCTGACGACAACCCTATTATTGTGTTCGACGGGTATTGCGTGTTCTGCTCCTGGTGGGCGAAAACAATCCTTCGCTATGACCGGAATTGTCGGTTTAAGCTAATGAGTGCGCAGAGTAATGTTGGTCAGTCGCTTTATCGCCACTTTGATCTCGACCCAACCGATTTTCAGACCAATATCTTTTTAGAAGATGGATTTCCGTGGTTCAAATCCGATGCAGTAATTCGGATGATGCAGACATTGGGTTTACCCTGGTCGCTCGCTGTTGCGTTTTATCCGATTCCAAAGTTTCTCCGAGACCCACTTTATAGTTTCGTTGCGAGGCATCGTTTGAAATTGGCTGGCAGACGAGAAACTTGTTATGTCCCGGATTCAGTAGACAGGGAACGGTTTATATTGTGAGTGAGTTAAATCTCCGCGTGCTTGTAGTCGGTGGTTATGGAACGTTTGGCGCTAGAATCGCGAAATTATTAAAAAAAGAGTCTCGGTTAACAATACTTGTAGCCGGGCGTTCGTTATCCCGCGCTCAAGCTCTTTGCGAGCAGCTTGACGGTGAAGCAGAACTAATTCCGGTTCGATTCGACCGCGATTCCAAACTGGTTGACCAACTGCGGTCACTTCAACCACATTTCGTAATCGACGCTAGCGGTCCCTTTCAACACTACGGTCACGATCCTTACCGCTTAGTCAAAGCAGCTATCGCTTGTAATATTCACTATGCCGATCTTGCCGATGCCTCAGATTTCGTTAACGGTATCCAAGCATTTAATAAAGAAGCCACCCAGGCAGGAATATTTGTACTGTCCGGGCTGAGCAGCTTTCCAGTTTTAACCTGCGCTGTAACCCGCAGACTTTCAGTCGGTCTTCAAACAGTGAGATCTGTGGTTGCAGGTATTGCCCCGTCACCGCACGCCGTCGTCGGCCGCAACGTCATCAATGCTATTGCGAGCTACGCTGGCAAACCGATTGAAGTAACACGACAGAGCCGTCAAGAAACAACCTTTGGACTTACCGAGAGTCGCTACCACACTATAAAGGTAGATGGATTGGCACCCTTACCGCCTACTCGATTTTCACTGGTTGATGTTCCCGATCATGTGGTGATAAAAAAATTGTGGCCGAGCATTGAGTCGGTTTGGATTGGTGCCGGGCCACGACCTGAATTTCTGCATTTTTGCCTAAATGTTCTGGCGAAGCTTGTTAGTTTAAAAGTGTTCACCGAATTAAATCGGATCGCACCATTGATGGATAAGTCGGTAAATTTCTTTAGATTTGGACAGCACCGTGGAGGGATGTTCGTCTCCGTAGAAGGCACTGACAACGAGGCGCAAACCATCAAAAAAACGTGGAATCTAATCGCAGAAGGTGATGACGGCCCGATGATTCCTTCAATGGCTGCAAAGGCGTTGATTCTGAAGATACTCAACGGGCGCAAGCCAGAAATTGGTGCCCGTGCAGCATTAAGCGAGATCGAATTGTCGGATTATGAGTCACTGTTCTCGCAGCACAAAATAGCCTCGAGCGTTCACTGCGAAAATACGCTCGAATCCGAATCATATTTATATCAAAAAGTTTTGCGAACCGCCTACCGAGATCTACACAAAAACATCCAAACCATGCACAAATTCAAAGCTCGCAAAACGGTTAGAGGCAAGGCCACTGTAGTTCGTGGAAACAGTTGGCTTTCGAAACTGATCGCTCACTTAATCGGCTTCCCAGCGGCAACTGACAATATCGATGTTGAAGTCACTTTCACCCGAGACAAAGAGCAAGAGCTGTGGCAACGAAAATTTGGAACGTACCGTTTTGAGAGTGTTCAGGAATTTGGCAAAGGCCGATTCGACGGCTTACTGGTTGAGCGATTTGGGTTTCTGACATTCGGGCTGGCTCTTCTAGTGCACGATGGCAATCTGTATTTGCAGCCCCAGCGTTGGACCTGCTTTGGCATACCGATGCCTTGTGGTCTACTGCCACGTGGCAATACTTATGAGACAACTGACGATTTGGGGCGATTTCAATTTCATGTGGAAATTGTAGCGCCTCTGGCTGGTTTGATTGTCAAGTACATCGGTTGGTTGGAGGCAGAGGATTAGTTCCCGCTGCTTCGGCAGTATCAATGCGAGACTCACCAATCTGCACTCAGAAATCAGTCATCACGAAGCGAACGAGTCTTTTTCGAACATTCGTCTTCAAGCAAAAGCGTAAAAACACTCAAAACGCAGCAACAGATTAAGCGAGACACCCTAACGTTTTTTCTTAAACCCCGCCCGGATAACGTCAGCCATTGATGCAATCGCCGGGGTTGAGTCCGCAGACTCGCCCAAAAGAAATAAACGGGATTTTGGCAACTCGTTAAACCCCTGCTTTTTAGTGAGTATTTGCATTCCGGGGCGCACAGCGCTGCGCATAATAACGCCTACCGCAAGACCAGCCTGTACAGCCGCCTCAACCCCCGCCGCACTATTGCTGGAGTAAGCGACGCGATATTGCCTGCCGCTTGCCCCAAGCGTTGTCAGCGCGCTGCTGTGCCACCAACACTCATGGTCAAAGAGCGCCAGCGGCACGGTATTTTGCAAATGAACTTTGCCGCCTTTTTTACTGACCCAGACCATTTTTTCTGTGGTCAGCAAACTGTCGAATTCCTCATTTTGGTTGGCGGTGTAGATGGCCAGATCCAATTCACCTCGCTGAATAGCGGCAGGAAAGTTGACGCTAAAACCACCGTGCATCGACACCTCAAGTTTGGGATGTCGGATGGCAAAGTCAGCCAGAATGTTCGCCAGCAACTCGTGACCGTAGTCATCCGGTATTCCGACTTTTACCGGGCCTTGAATGGGCTCGTCGACAAAGACCGCCGCCGTTTTGTCCAATAGCTGGACAACGTCCCGCGCACACTTACGCATCACTTCACCCGCAGGAGTTAACATCATCCCGCGTGCTTGTCGGGTAAAAAGTGGTGTATTGGTGACCGATTCCAGATGTTTGATTTGAACACTAACTGCGGATTGTGTTTTATGCAGCGCGTCTGCGGCATGGGTGACATTGCCAAGATCGGCCACCATCAGAAACGTGCGCAGCCAATCGCTGTTCAATTGTTGCGACAAGCGTTCGATATCATTCATGACAATCATCTTAAGTATTCATTTCTGTGATGCATATTCCATCGCTATGATTGCTCTAAGTCAACTTTATTGCGTGGAATAATCATGAGTACATCGGTCGCGAAACTGGGATCACATGTTTCACTTAAATACTGGGGCGCGGGCATCGCGCTCATTTTGTTGCTCGCGATCTACCCGCACGAAACCGGTCAAATGTTAATTTTTGCGCTTGAAAATATGCTGTACATGGTTCCTGTAATCAGCATTGGGGTATTTCTCGCGGCTTACGTTGCAGCCACCGGTGCGACAGCAGTGATTGCAAAAGCATTCACGGGAAAAAGAAGCCTTTGGATGATTTTTCTGGCGTCCCTGATCGGCGCGATTTTACCGGTCTGCGGTATCAGTGTTTTGCCGCTGATTGCAGGCCTGTTAGCGGCGGGCGTGCCCTTGGCCGCGATCATGGCATTTTGGTTGGCATCGCCGATTACCTCTCCCAGCATGCTGGCGGTGACTGTAGGCATATTGGGTTGGGAATTTGCAATTGGAAAAACGCTCGCCGCTGTTGGGGTTGGAATTTTTGGCGGCTTGATTACCGTGTTGGTACAACGCAATCAGTGGTTCGCACATCCTGCGAAATTGAATTCAATTCCAAGCTGCGATAACGAACAAAGCTGCCGTGTCGATAATCAATCCCTGCGATGGAACTTCTGGAGCAGCGCAGCGCGGCGTGCGACGTTTTTTGAAACCACGCTTTATACCGGAAAATTAATGCTGGGGTGGTTGACGGTCGCATTTATGGCCGAGTACTGGTTGAAACTTTTTTTATCCGCAGATTCGCTGAGCCAGGTAGTCGGTAACGAACAATTCTACGCAGTGCCGCTGGCCGCTGTAATTGGCGCCCCGCTATATTTGGACGGTTACGCTGCACTGCCTTTGGTGCGTGGCTTAATTGAAAACGGTATGGCGGTGGGTGCGGCGATGGCCTTTCTGGTCGCGGGCGGCATTACCAGCGCCTGGGCGGCGATTCCCGTTTATGCGCTGGTGCGATTGCCGGTGTTTTTTCTCTATATCGTTCTGGCGGTAATCTGCGCTATGTTAGCGGGTTGGACCTATGGTGCAGTGATTGCCTGACCGTGATAGAAACAATGAGAAAAAAGCGTGGTGTGTTTAACTTGCGGATTTTCACAAAGACAAAATCAGCTCACTCGTAGCGAGATAAACGATCAGCGAGGAATGTGTACTTATTACGCACTGATTCAATATGTGCGGCATCGACGACTAAAGACCGAAAATCTTCCTCGTGCGCTGCAAATAGTTCAGCGGGATGATCGTCATCCACCCACGGCGAGCAGAAAATCGAATTACCAAAATGATCGCCAGCGCGATTCAAGCTTAAAAAATACACCTGGTTTTCGAGCGCACGCGTGACGGCAAAGTGATGCCAGGTATCGAATGACTCATCGCGCGCGTACGCGCCGCAGTGCAGGATTAATTGAACGCCATGATCAACGCACAGGGTGCGACTGAGTTCAGGAAACCGAATGTCGTAGCAAATAAACGGCGCCACTTTGAATCCGGCACAGTCGAATGTCAGCAGCTTGTCCCCTCGCTGAAAAAATTCTTTTTCCATCGAGTCGCCAAATTGGGCCATGTGCAGTTTATCGAAGTGTCCGATTAACTCGCCGTGCGGCCCGATCACAATCTGTGAGATATGGAACACATCGCGATTTCGTCGCGGCATACCGAAAACAATCGTGCAGGCGAATTCACTCGCGAGCGCTGAAAAGGTCTGAATTGAATTTCCGTCCAGTGTTTCTGCCAGATCATTGAGCTGATTAAAACTCTCGCGTGAATATTCGATTGTTGACAGCTCTGGTAGCACGACAAGGTCATGCGGATTTTCGTTCAAACATGTTCGAAGTTTTTGGATCAGTGCGTTTCGAAAGGTATCGCGCTCGGCCGCGGTGCGGGTTTGTGGAATTAAAATCTGGCAAGCGAGGACACGTAACATTTTTTATCCGCCGGACAACAATCCACTTTGCGCAATCCCGTCAAACATAAATTGCACAGCCAGCGCGCACAACAGCACCCCCATCACGCGGCTGATGACGTGCATGCCGGTCACACCTAAAAGTCGTTGAATCGAGCTGGCGAGCAACATCGACACACACGTTAAAATCAGAATTGCGAGCAATGACGCAAGCACAACAAGCTGCGCCAAAGTGTCACCTTGCTGGTCGGCCATCAGCAGTATCGCAGCTCCCATCGCACCCGGTCCGGCGATCAAAGGCGTCGCCAGTGGGAAGACCGAGATATCGGTTTTTGCCTCGGCCTCTTGCTGCTCGTCATCGGTGGTGGACGTGCCCCCTGATGTGCGCGCGAACACCATCTCGATCCCGATCAGCAACAGCAAAACACCGCCCGCGGTTCGCAGCGCCGCCAGTGAAATACCCAACCTGCCAAGCAGAAACTCCCCGCCAAGCGCAAAGGCAATCAGGATGAAGCCGGCTATCGCAGTCCCGCGTAAGGCCAAAGTCCGCTTTTCTCGCGACGTCTGTCCGGCAGTCAGCACCGCGAACATCGCAGCAATATCGAGCGGCCCGATCGTGGCAAAGAATGTAGCCGTAGCGACGGCGGCAATTTCAATCATCCTGGCCTGCTTCCGCTCCGACTGGTCGACGCAATACGACCGGACTTGACCGCCGCAAGTATCGCAGCCTCCATTGCGTCGATAGCCCTGCTGGAGTCGTTATCGCGTTTTAGCAACTTCAACGATGAGCGTGGCAGTGCGGGAAACCCATTTCTTCTGGTCAAAATTTTCATGTTTTCGCCTACCGCGCTTCGCGCAAGAATGCCGACGCCCAATCCAGCCGCGATGGCAGATTTTACACTCGAGTAGTTTGCGCTCATATAAGCGGTTTGCCATGGCCGCCCTGCCTCATCAAGTGCGCGTGTCGCGACATCGCGCCACCAACAGTGTCGATCAAACAGCGCGAGAGGAACGGGCAAATTTTTATTTAGTGAAATCTGACTACTGGCGACCCACACGGTAGGCTCGGAAAAAAATGCTTGCTTCGATCCCATGGGCTCTGCTGAGTAAACAGCCAAATCGAGTTCCTTGTTGGCTATCGCTTTGGGGAATCCCGCAGTACACCCGGACTGGACAAACACCTCAACGCCCGTGTGTTTGCTGGCAAATTCACCCAGCGCAAACTCGAGCAGCGTTTCATTGTAATCGTCTGGAATCCCGACTCGAATTTTACCGCTGAGGGGCGTGGAAAAAATCGCACCCACGGATTCCAAACTTTCGAGGACTTTTTCTGCAGCCGGAACAAGCTTTTTGCCGTCCTCGGTGAGTTCGACTCCCCGCGCGACGCGGTCAAACAACCGTACACCCAACACATCTTCCAGTTTTTGCACTTGCAAGCTCACCGCGGACTGCGTTCGCCCGATGTTTTCCGCTGCCTGCGTCACGTTGCCCGATTCAGCGACCGCGCTGAAGGTTCGCAAAAGTTCACTGTTGAGGTGCAATACATTTACAAAACTCATGACAGAGATACTAATCATTCATTTTTAGTATTTCAAATGATTGGCTAGTCTCGACCTGAATTAAATTTCGGAGGCTGTCATGAATAGCAAAACAAGGCGCAGTAAGGCTGTTGCGAGGTGTATTGACCGCATCAAATCGATCATGATAAACGGCGTTGACGTCGAGACCTTAAGGCACGCAAAGCGCGCGCTAATGACGCTTGCAGAGGACGCGGCTCTGTTCACGCATGCCGACTTTCCGCTTCCTGCGGACGGGGAAGTCGAGCGTACGTATTTGATCCACGAAGAGACTGACGGCACGTTTGCGCTGTACGTTAATTCGGGCATCAAAGGGCAATCCTCTCCACCGCATGATCACGGCGGCAGCTGGGCAATCATTGTGGCGGTAGAGGGCGAGGAGATTCATCGGCTCTACACCTGCGACGAAACATCGAACACGCTCACGTTTGCGAACCAGATTGTGGTTAAACCCGGCTGCGGCGTGTCACTGTTGCCCGACGGAATTCACGCAATCGAAGCGGTAGCACCCGAGCCCTTGCTGCACCTGCATTTGTACGGAAGGCGATTCGCCGATCAGGGAACGCGTCGACAATTCGATCTTGAAAAAGGGCAAGTTCGCCAATTTGTCCTTGATGACGTCGGTTTTATCGAAGATGCGCGCTAAGTCGCGGCGGGAAAATGCCTCGCCAAACTCGCAGGTATTTCGATTGTCTTACGCTCACGCATGTCCATGATCAAACACGTCGTGGTTAAATCGAGCGCGACAGTGCCGTCGGCTTTGCGCATTTCCTGTTTCAAAACGTAACTTTTTCGCCCGCGTTTAAGCGGCTCGGTTGAAACGGTAAGCTCTTCATCCAGAAAGCACTCTCGGCGATAGTTGACGTTAAGGTTCAACACAATCGTGCCGAGGTGTTCGTCGTCAGACCACGGCCGTCCTTCCCACAACCCGGCCTTTGCGTACCACTCATCGCGCGCGAACTCGAACAGACGCAAGCCGAGCGCGTGATTCATATGGCCGAGATCGTCGATGTATTCGGCGGTAACCACAACGGTGGATTCGAGTTTCATTTGCGATCTCAGATCATAGAAATGTCGATGTCTTGCCGACGCTCAGCACTGATCGATCAACCAACGCCGAAACTGCTGCGCCGGATTCGTCAGGCTTTCGAGATTTCGATATGTGAGGTAATAGGCCTCGTCACTGTGCAAACCGCTACCGGGCAAACACTCGACCAAATCCAATTTGTCGACGAGGTAGTGAGTCGTCGGTGCGCGCGCGAGTGCGATCCCATTGCCGGTTGCCGCCAGCGTGAGCGCGATCTCGGTGGTGTCGGCGAAACAAAACTGGTGGGTCGGGATGTCTTCGATACCTTGCGATTGCAACAGTCTGTTCCAATTGATTTTGTGCGCAGAAACCTGGATCAGGCGTTGGCGCATGAAATCCGCAGGCGAGTGAATCTGCGCCGCGATTTCCTGCGTTGCGACGGGGTAAACCGTCTCCTCGAAAAGCTTGTCGCACTGCCCCCAACTGCGGTGCACCGGCCCAAACAGGATTTGCAGATCGGAGCCGGGGCGTTGATAGTCGAGATCGTGATATATGCCGCTCATGTGCAGCTGCACCTCGGGATGTTCAGCCGAAAATTGCGGCAGTCTTTGCGCCAACCATCCCGTGGCAAACACCAGCACGCACTGCAGGGTCAGCGTGCTGTCACGCGTTTCGCCAAAGAGAGAACTGGCTGTTTCCTCGACAGTTTGAATCGACTGGCGAACCGCAGGTAAAAACGCGTGACCGGCATCGGTAAGCGTGACGTGCCGCGGGCCACGTAAAAATAAATCTGTACGCAGATGTGACTCCAGCGCTTTGACCTGCTGGCTTACCGCCGACGTACTCATGTTCAGCACGTCAGCTGCACGCGCGAAGCTTTCCAGCCGCGCAGCCGCCTCGAATACCCTTAGCCAGTTGAGTGACGGAATTCTCCGGCGCAACTTTAACGGTTCAGTCATGGCAATTGAATAAGTTTAACTAAATCTTAGGCGAGTAAATCATAGGTTGTTTGTGGACACAAACACTGCTTGAATCAACCCTAAACTTAAATGGCCAATCCTCATGTCGCACGATCAAGCTAGCATCAATACCCGCAAGCGCCCCGCGCTTTGGAACTTCACGCCAGCGCTGCCGATCAAGCAGGCGCCGTACTGCGAGTGGCCGATTGATTGGCGCGCCAGTATCGCTTACTTGCTCGACACCTGGCGACCGTTTTCGCAGCGCTTTTTTATATTACTGATTGCGATTGTCGCGTGGGTCTGGTTTACCCCTGCTATTGAGCGGGCAGTTGAGTTTGAAGCGGGCTGGATGTTGGAAGTAGGCCTGCGCAATCTCGTCATTGTGCTGGTCGTTGCGGGGGGCTTGCACCTCAGCCTGCACACCTTTTCGCTCCAGGGAGACGACACGCGCTACGACCCGCGACCATTGGCGCGCAAGTCGCGAAAGTTCCACTTCAATAATCAGGTCTGGGACAATATGTTCTGGACGCTGTTTGGCTCAGTGCCCATCGGCACCCTGTGGGAATGCCTCTTACTTTGGGGCTACGCCAACGGGTACGCGACACTGATTACGTTTGAGTCAAACCCTTACTGGTTTGTGGGTCTGATGCTGCTTGTGCCGATTTGGAGTGGATTTCACTTCTACTGGTTCCACCGTCTGATGCACGTCGGCCCGCTGTTTCGCTGGTTTCACTCCTGGCACCATAAAAATGACAACACCGGGCCCTGGTCGGGGCACGCGATGCACCCAGTCGAACACGCGGGTCTTTATTCCGATCTGGCAATCTATTTTCTGATGGCGAGTCACCCCGTTCACATGATTTTCAATTCGATGCTGCACACGATCGCAGGGCCGACGTCGCACTGTGGATACGACAAGGTAAAAATCACACCGTGGTTCAGCCTCCACCTCGGCGATTATATGCATCAACTCCATCATCGATTCGTCGAATGTAATTACGGTAGCTATGAGACGCCGTGGGACAAAATCTTCGGCAGCTTTCACGACGGCACCGACTCTGGAATGGCGATGGTAAACGAGCGACGCCGTCGCCTGTTATCCAAACGCTAGCCGAGCAAGTCGCGGGTACCTCAAAACACGTCGCACTGATCTCGCCACATCCCATCGGCTTTCGCATACACTCGAGACTCGTGATGGTTCCGATGCGCGTAAAGCGCATCGGGTAAATGGGAATTCACAACGCGCAACCCGCGTGCAAGTGAAGCTGCCCCCGCAACTGTACACGGCGAGTCGATTGCCCGGACAAACATTTCCGGAAAACCACTGGCGCAAGCCGGGAAGGTGCAATCGATAATGACCCGCAGCCAGGAAACCAGCCATCGTTCAACCACTCAACGCGACCGGGGTTCTGTCGCAGAGGAAAAACGATGCACGCACGCAGTAATGTTGTTATGCACCCAAATTGTGATCCGCAAAAAATCATCCACTACGCGCTAACCAGTGACGACCTTAACCGTCACGCGCCGCGCCAGATTTTGATGTCATGGATCATGGACTTGCCGCAAAACCTGAATGCCGCCGAAGCCGCCAAGACGCTGATGGCGACCTACGGCGAGCACCCGGATTTCGTCCACGGTGACGCGCAGAAAGAACTGATGACGCTGCTGTACGAAGTCAGCACCAGCAATCCGGAAAAACAGGCACGCGGGCACGCCTCGAAGAAAAGAAATCGCCGCTGGCGATAATTTTTCCAACGCAGCGAATTGCTGCGATACTCACGGCTTTTTTCCTCACTGTGCACAGAAATTGCGTTAAAGTACGCGGTTTTTGATTAATCAGAACTTGGGCGTTCGGATGCGTCCGCACAGGCCGGCAAGTGAGCCTACTTAGATGAGTAATTACAAAGAAACGCTGAATCTTCCCAGCACCGCTTTCCCGATGAAAGCCAACCTCGCCCAGCGCGAGCCCGATACACTCAAACGCTGGTACGAGATGGACATTTACGCGCGCATGCGCGAAGCCGCCGCCGGGCGCGAAAAGTTCGTGCTGCACGACGGTCCTCCGTATGCAAACGGCACGATTCATATTGGCCACGCGTTGAACAAAGTCCTGAAAGACATCATCGTCAAATGCCGTCAGATGGAAGGCTTTGACGCGCACTACATTCCGGGGTGGGATTGCCACGGCTTGCCGATTGAAAATCAGGTTGAAAAAAAGAGCGGCAAACCGGGCGTCAAGATCAGCGAGGGCGACTTTCGCCAGCGGTGTCGCGAGTTTGCGGAAAAACAAATCGACGGCCAACGCGAGGATTTTAAACGTCTCGGCGTGTTTGGCGATTGGGACGACCCCTATCTGACAATGGCCTATCAAAACGAGGCGGACTCGATTCGCACGCTCGGTCGAATCGTCGAGAAAGGTCATGTATACAAAGGCACCAAGCCCGTCTACTGGAGCGTAGGCGCGCATTCCGCACTAGCGGAGGCCGAAATCGAGTATCACGATAAAAAGTCGCTGGCAATCGACGCGCGCTTTGCGCCACTGCAGCCCGCCGAATTTTTGCAACGTTTCGGTGTTGCAGACGCGTTGCCGGTGAGCGTCGTCATCTGGACGACGACACCGTGGACGCTGCCGGGAAACCAGGCGGTCGCCGTCCATCCCGAACTCGAATACGCACTGGTGCAATGCGATGTCGGTGCCGGGGATGAATGTATGGTGCTGGCCAAAGACATGGTCGATGGCATCATGAAACGCTACGGCGTCGATTCACACAAAATCCTCGGTACCTGCACTGGTGCCGCGCTCGAACGTATCGAGCTCAGGCATTCCTTCTATGACCGCGTGTCGCTCATGGTGCTTGGCGATTACGTCACGACAGAAGCGGGCACCGGCTGCGTACACACCGCGCCGGATCACGGCGTGGATGATTTCAACACCGGCAAAAAGTACGGACTCGATCTGCTCAACAACGTCGACGACAACGGCGTTTTTCAGGCGCACGTCGAGCTGTTTGCTGGCGAGCACGTGCACAAGGTCGATGACCACATGGTCGAGGTGTTGACCGAGCACAACGCGCTGGTCAAAAAAGCCGTGTTTGAGCACAGCTATCCGTTTTGCTGGCGGACTAAAACGCCGATCATCTTTCGCGCGACGCCGCAGTGGTTTATCAGCATGGATAAGGAGGGGCTTCGGCAACAGACGATCTCCGAGATCCAGAAAGTGCGCTGGGTGCCGTCGTGGGGGCAGGCGCGCATCGAGGGCATGATCGAGAATCGCCCGGACTGGTGCATCTCGCGTCAGCGTTACTGGGGTATCCCGATTCCGTTTTTTGTGCACAAGGAAACCGGCGAATTGCATCCAAACACAGCGGACATCATCGAAACTGTCGCGCAGCATGTCGAAAAAAGCGGCATTCAGGCCTGGTTCGATCTGAGTGCCGAAGATCTAATCGGTGACGATGCGCCGCAGTACGACAAGTCGCGCGATGTGCTCGACGTGTGGTTTGACTCGGGCACAACCTGGTCGCACGTGCTGAAAAAGCGCGAGCATCAGACCTACCCCGCAGACATGTATCTGGAAGGCTCGGATCAGCATCGCGGCTGGTTTCACTCGTCGATTCTGACTAGCGTCGCGGTCAATGGTCATGCACCCTACAAGCAGGTGCTCACGCACGGCTACACGGTTGATGGCAACGGCCGCAAGATGTCCAAGTCGCTCGGTAACGTCGTGGCACCGCAAAAAGTCATCAAGAATCTGGGTGCGGATATCATCCGGCTGTGGGTGTCGTCGAACGATTACAGTGGCGACGTGACGGTCTCGGACGAAATCCTGCGCCGCACATCCGACGCCTATCGCCGCATTCGCAACACTGCACGATTTCTGCTCGCCAATATTGCCGGATTCGACCCTGAAACCGACTTGCTCAAGCCGGAGGAAATGCTCGCGCTCGATCGCTGGGCAGTTGATCAGGCGCGGCAGGTTCAAGAGGATGTCGCGGCGGCTTATCTGGATTACAACTTCCACGTGTTTTATCAGCGCGTGCATAACTTCTGCGCGATCGAACTCGGGGGCTTTTACCTCGACATCATTAAAGATCGCCAGTACACCACAAAGGCAGACAGCATCGCGCGTCGCTCCACGCAAACCGCGATGTATCACATTGTGCAAGCAATGGTGCGCTGGATTGCGCCGGTACTCAGCTTTACCGCAGAGGAGCTGTGGCAGCATATTCCGGGCAATGGCAATGCGGATGATTCAGTTTTTCTGCACACCTGGTACGACGGTCTGTTTGCGCTGGACGACAACGATTTGCTCTCTGACGCTGAGTGGCAAACGGTGGTCGAGGCGCGTGTGGCGGTCGCGAAAGAGCTGGAAAAGCTCCGCGTCAGCGGTGATATCGGCTCGTCGCTGGATGCGGAGGTCGTCTTATCCTGTAACGGGGCGCTTCATGCGTCGCTGGACAAGTTGCAGGATGAACTCCGATTTGTGCTGATCACGTCGTACGCAGCGCTGACGGACGTGGCAGATCGCGGCGACGCGATGGAAGCCGACGTCGGCGGTCACACGCTATGGATCGACGCAAAAGCGTGTGCGCACACCAAATGCGTGCGCTGTTGGCACCACAGGGAGGATGTCGGAATCAGCGTCGCACACCCCGAGCTATGTGGCCGCTGCGTGAGCAACGTTGAAGGTGACGGTGAGCAACGTCGGTTCGCGTGAGTCGGCACCTGACCGGGTGGCAGACAGGAACGTCGGCGTGTGGTTCTGGTACGCGATCAGCGCCATTCTGATCGCGGCCGATCAGGCGACGAAACTGATCGCTGACAGCTCCTTGGTGTTGCACTCTCCTGTCGCTGTTTTGCCAAATTTGAACTGGATGCTGGCCTACAACACCGGCGCGGCTTTCAGTTTTCTGAGCGACGCGGGAGGATGGCAACGCTGGTTCTTTACCGTTCTGAGTGCAGTCGTGAGTATTGTGCTGATCGTTTGGCTCTGGCGTATGCCACGCGCGGCGCGCTGGTTACCCTGCGCGGTCGCGCTGATTCTTTCGGGTGCAATTGGCAATCTGATCGACCGCATTGCCTACGGTCATGTAGTCGATTTTGTGCAATTTTATTATGAATCTTCGGGCTGTCTGTGGGGATTCTACAGCAGCGGCACGCATTGCTATTGGCCCGCGTTCAACATCGCCGATATGGCGATTTCGGTCGGCGCGTTCATGTTGATCGCGCAATCGATGATTGAACGCGGTAACACAGAGAACGAGTAACCGTCGTATACTAGCGTGATGCAAATCAGCCTTGCCAATCCTCGCGGTTTTTGCGCTGGTGTTGACCGCGCCATCGAAATTGTTGAACGCGCGATAGACGTTTTTGGGGCGCCGATTTACGTACGTCATGAGGTCGTGCATAACCGCTTTGTTGTTGACAATCTTCGCGACAAGGGCGCGATTTTTGTCAGCGAGCTCGATGAAGTCCCAGACGGGGCCACCGTCATCTTCAGCGCGCACGGCGTGTCGTCCGCGGTTGAAAACGAAGCGAAGCGCCGCGACCTTCACGTTTTCGACGCGACCTGCCCGCTTGTGACAAAGGTGCATATGGAAGTCTTGCGCTATGCCCGCGAGGGACGCGAGGTCGTGATGATTGGGCATGCCGGGCATCCGGAGGTCGAGGGCACCCTGGGTCGTTACGATTTCAGCCACGGCGGCCGCATTATGCTCGTCGAGTCACCAGAAGATGTCGAACTGCTGGAGGTCGACAAGCCGGGAATGCTTGCGTTTGTATCGCAGACTACACTTTCAGTTGACGACACGCAGTCGATTATCAACGCACTGCGTCAACGCTTTCCGGAGATTAAAACACCGCGCCGCGAAGACATTTGCTATGCGACACAAAATCGTCAGGACGCAGTCAAGGTTCTTGCAGACAACGTTGATTTGCTTCTGGTTGTCGGCGCGGCGAACAGCTCGAACTCCAATCGTCTGCGCGAACTCGGAGAGCGCGGCGGGATCGAATCCTATCTCATCAATAATGCCGACGAAATCCGCAGCGAATGGCTTGTTGGAAAAAAGCATATCGGCGTAACTGCCGGCGCGTCAGCGCCCGAAATCCTGGTCGAGCAGGTTGTCGACGCCTTGTCCAAAGCGGGACACAGCGTCGTTAACGAGGTCGCCGGAACCCAGGAAACCGTTTCTTTCAGCATTCCTAAGCCGTTAAGGCGCATCGACAAGGTTCGCTGACTCAATTTCCCCCACGCCCGGCCGATAGCTGCGGAAGGTACAAGTTGATTGATTCGCGCCTGCGCGCCGATCATCGGGGAATTTGAGGTACGTGGATGTCATTGAGTGACAAGCAAATAATCTCTTTGCAAGCGGCGAAACTGTCGCCCGTCGAAGACTTAACCGATGCCAACCGCAAACTGGTCTGCAAGACCGCAAGCGTTGTTCCTATTCCGCCAAACAAGCGCTTAAACGCCAGCGAGGAGCACCGTTGGCTCATGTATTTGATCGATGGTCAGGTTTCGATTCAGCACGGAAAAGCCGAACAAGGGACTCTGACAAGCGCCTGCACAAAGGCTCGTCAACCGATCTTTCACTCGCCTACCTCGCACGAATCCGCTCTGGCGAAATCACCCTGCACTGTGCTGCGGTTCGACCGAGAGCAGACAGAGCTTCTGCTAAGAGAACAACAACGCGATGCAACCAAGGTCGTTGAAGTCAGAGTGACCGAAGCAGACAACAAAGTCTTTGATCAAATTTACGAAGCATTTCAGAAAAGGAAACTGAAAGTGCCCAGCTTGCCGGATATCGCGTTCAAAATCCGCGACGCCATCAATAAGCCAAACGTCGGCGCGGCAGAAGTAGCACAAATCATTCAATCCGACCCCGTTCTGACCGGAAGGTTGGTCAACATCGCCAACAGCCCGGTGGCGCGTGGCGTGGAAAAAGTCAGCAATTTAAAAATGGCCGTCACCCGGCTCGGCCTTGAAGCGACGCGCAGTCTGGCGTTCACGCTGGCAGTCAAACAGTTGTACCGCGGCTCCAATCCTTTAGTGACTCGCGTAATGAATCAGCTATTCAGTGACAGTTGCTACGTTGCCGCGCTGAGTTATGTGCTGGCGCGCCGTGTGCCGCATCTAGATGCCGAACGCGCCCAACTCGCAGGTCTCGTACATGACATCGGCGGGGCTCCCATCCTGCACTACGCCGATAAGTTTCCGGAGTACTTTGACTCCGAAGCGCAGTTGGTTTCTATCGTTCGCAACCTGAGTCCAATAATCGGACAATGGGTATTGTCATCCTGGGAATTCGATCAGGAACTCTGCGACATTCCACAGTCCTGTCGCGATTGGTACCGCAAGACGCCGACGGAGATCAATTATCTTGAGATCGCGACAGCGGCGTTGCTGCATCACATTCGCTCAACAAACCTGCAACAAAACAGCGATTTACCGGCATTGGAAAACATTGCGATCGGACGCAAGCTCATGGATCAGGGGATCGATCTTTCCACCGCGCAAAATTTCTTTGACGAAGCTAAAGACGAAATCGCCATCGCCCAATCGCTGATCAGCTGAGAAACGCCTAATGTCTGCAACCGCACAAAATATTCCTGAACAATCCCCAGCGTCCAAACTCGAATCCTTAGTACCGTTGAAGGACCTGAGCACCGTTGGTCTTCGACAAATCGCTGACTCTGCCAAGGTTGAAAAACTCAGTGCCGGGGCAACACTTGTCGCTGCCGATGAACACCGATCGCTGGTATACCTGCTTGCGGGGAAGATGCATCTCGCACGCAACGGCGAGTCGCTCGGCGAACTCGACAGCAACAAGCCGTTGGCGGCATTTCCGATTTTTGAGAACAAATCGAAACCGTTAAGCGTCACAACCTTATCAAGCTGTATCGTGATCAGGGTGGAGAAAAATCAACTCAAGGTATTACTCGAGAAAGAACAGAGTGAAGCGACCGCAGTCAGCGAGTTTGAAACCGACGACCTGAGCGATGAGTTATTTAGTCGCGTTTACCAGGCGTACGTTGACCGCAAACTGCGATTACCCAGTCTTCCTGATGTTGCTTTGAAAATTCGAGAAACAGTAAAAGACCCGGATCTCGGCATCGCTGATATCGCGCGCATCGTCCAATCCGATCCGCCACTGACCGCGCGCCTGATTCAAGTAGCCAACAGCCCCGTTTACAAAGGCATTTCTCCTGTAAGCAGCGTGCTTGCCGCGGTGAATCGCTTAGGTCCCACAACTACGCAAAATTTGGCGTTTGTTATGGTCGTCAGCGACCTGTTCAATTCGCAGACACCGTACATTCGCGCCAAGCTTACGCACATTTACAAAGTGAGTTCTGAACTCGCCGCTTTGTGCTTTGTGATTGCAAGTGAATGTGAACATCTGGATCGGGAACGCGCGATGCTTCTGGGTTTAATCAGCAATATCGGAGCTGTGCCGATACTGGCGTTTGCGGCCGACGATGAAGGCGGAGAGATGGACGAGAGCTCGCTCGATAAAGCGATCACGAATCTCTGCTCAATTGTCACGGGATTGGTTTTATCGCAGTGGGGTTTTGACCCTGAAATCGCCCAGATCAGCGAATATTGCGACGCGACACCTTACGTTAGAGACGTGAATAAAGACATCAGTTATAGCGACGTACTAATGGCAGCAAAACTGATGTGTAATAGCGAAATTTCCGATAGGGGCAGTGCTGAGAAACCAGCATTTAACGAACACCCCGTATCCAAGCAATTTGAAGCTGCGGAAATTATCGAGTCAGAAGCCGAGTTTCTGGCAAAAATGGCCGAAGAAATTGCTGCCACACAAGCCTTGTTGAATGGGTAAGTTTTCCGGCAGTAATATCCAGTAATCCCTTACCAGCAATCCGCGCCGCTGGTACCCCCACGCACACCAACACTGGTTACGGTAATTGCCGCACAGTCAGCATCTCCGGCCTGTGACCCAACTGCGGTAGCGGTTACTGTGAACCCATTCGCCGGGGTACCTAAGGTAACAGCGTAAGTGTAAACAGGGGCAGCCTCAGAGGCCGTGTAGGCTAACTGTGCGGTAGTCGCATACGCATTGTTTTGGATGTAGTAGCGCTCCTGCTGATCGACCATCCTGAGTAGATTAGTGTGCGCCTCTGCGCGAGCAGACTGTTGAACATAGTTACTGTAGGAAGGATAGGCAATCGCAGCGAGAATCCCAACGATCACTATCACGACCATTAACTCGATCAGCGTTATTCCGAATTGTTTGTTCATAGTGATGATTCCTCGTGCGGCTTCCCTGCTGGCCGCATCGCTATTGTTCATACCAGTACGTTTTTATTGGTGAATCCTGACCCAAATCCTCACCTTGCTCTTTGCCGTGCAAAATTGCGCTGGTGAGGCCATTTTCGTTTAGGCCGACGATATAAGCTGTCTCCGAGGGAATGCCACCAGCTTGAAGAGTTTGTTTTCGATCAGATGCCGTCAAGTTTGTTTCATCACCCACGCCGTCAAAGTTAAACACCGGCTGCGCGTCTGACAGATTCAGATAGTAAACCGAACCCTCCCCGCCACCATTTGGATTGCACGCATTGATTTCAGTTGGCGTAAATGTCGTCATGATTGCAACCCCACCGAGTATGAGCGGTGCAGACAGGCTCTTCTCTCCTGGAGTTTCCAAAGTAATGTACCATCCGTCTGCCGCCGCCAGAGCGGCTTGGGCGTCTTCCAACGTCGTGCCGGATTCTTCACCAATTGCGTTATCCGTCGCGTCATAGAGATCCGCTTCAGTACGCGTTGTGTAGGTCGATGGCGCTGCGTAGACATCGGGGTCCTTGATCAAGTAGAGGCGATCGACAATATCGTCATCAAGTGGGTGGGCGCGATAGCCTGATCCGATCACAATGCCCAAGTACGCCCCGCTGGCTTCTACTGCCAGTGCGACATCCGGCGCCGTGTAAAAACGACGGGCGTTTGCTTCACCCGTGCCTGCGATATCCGCGATCACTCCGCCAGAGACCAGATTCGTAACAGATTCTCCGTTATCGATGTCGAGCCGCCAGAGCTGTCCTCCCATATCGCCAAAGTAGATACGATCCATTTCGCCGTCACCGGTAATATCGTATGCCGCCAAGCGGGCAGGGATACTGTAGTCCATCGCGTCAACGTTGAGATCCGCATTTACGTCGCTCATCCACCACTCGCGTGCACCGGTCAGCGCGTTGATAAAATAGATTGCGTTACCGGACGCGTCTTCGGTGCGTTCGGTTACCAAATCCTGATTGGTGTCGTAGCCGCCGCCCACAACCAGTACCGTTTTCTGATCCGTTCCAATGGAAATCTTGCGAACCAGCGGCTGTGACCATGATTGTCCCATCTGTGCATACGCACCAGTTGTGTCAGTTCCTTGCGAGCCAGCCACAAGGTCACCGTCAATAATTTTCCAAAGAAGTTGCGCAGAAGGTGTTGTCTGTTTGATATTCGTGACGTCCAGCGCGTAGTAGTTATTGCCACCCCGTCGCATACCAACATAGAGATAGACGTGGTCTCCGTCGAGCGGGTCGATAATACCGTCGTCATTATTATCGTAAACCCATGTCGTGATCGACCCGTCGATTCCATACGGCCGGTTGATTGACGGAATGTTGCTATACAGCGTGCGCTGCAAAGCCAGCAATTCTTCCGGAATATAGGCAAATATCTCATCACCCGTTGCCTCATCGATGGCATGCACGTAACCGTCATTTGTTGAGATGAAAATAACCTGCTCGGGGGCGTTAGAAGTGCCTCCGTAGGTCACGATCGCGGGCTGCGAATGCAACGGATCACCGATAGTACGTCGTGAATCAGTCGTCGAGGTGTCACCGTCGGAATCGAGAATATCAACGCCGCGCATCCACTGAACCAACTCATCGCGAGAAGCATCTGAATCGACCGATAGCATTGCTGCTGTTATCGGCGAGCCAGTGCCTTCAATGACCTGGTTTGCCGCGTTAGAAAGGTCTGTACTGGTCGATAGGCCAACATCAGTCCACACCCTGCGATTACTCAAGGCCGCATCGCTTAGGCGATCGCGTACACCGCTGAGAAGCACGTCTGCTCCATCCGTCGTGTTGTTCCAATAACTATTTGCACTATCGACAAATTCCGCTGTATCCGGGTCAATTACATCTGGCGCGGGAATGACGGATTCGCGACTGTCACTGATGTACGCCGTGCCGTCATTATTAAAAATAAGTCGGTATTTTTTCAGATTACCTTCCCAGCGCGGTGTTGAGGCTGGTAGAAACATCGTGTAATACAAAAATTCGCGGTTCAACACTGAGTTAAATGCGTTGACGGAAACCGATGGTGCTGTGAATGTTGAAGGTGCTCCTGTCACGCCCGCAAGAATCGAATTAAACGCGTCCGCCAGTTCGGTAACATTATCGGCGGTAAAGTGTTCGCCGCCGCCGCCGTCATCATCCACGCCAAGCGTGGGCGTAAAGTCCTGCCCCTCGGACGTTTCTTCGAGCAAATCATTATCGATTTGAAAACCGATGGTGTAAGTCTGAATACTGTGTTCGCCATCAACGGCGGGGGCCAGATTGGTGTCATCGTGGTTCATGTATTTGGAGAGTTCATCGAGACAACGGCCGTTGTTGCCGAACCCATCGTTGTCGCACGTGGTTGTTCCCACGCGAGTCGCAAAATCCGGCAGATCAGGGATCAATGTGTTAGCACTTGAATCCGAAAACGGGTTCCCGTCTGTCAGCAGCAGGATATAGTTTTTCTGGCACTCGAATTGGATCGGAGAGTCATACGTGATCAGATCGGCTTCGCGTGAGTTGTCCACGCTTTCGTTCGATGCAGTGTCACCCGCGACACCGTCACGATCACCGAACAAAATACTGCCGCCGCTGTAGTATTGGTACGCCTCGTACATGGTTTCAGACAGAGGTGTCACGGTTTGAGTCTGCGCCGTGTTGATTACGCCAATTAAGGATTCCCGGCTCGCGTAGTTATCGATGTCGACGATCTCGTGATCAACGAATCCGCCTTCACCTCCCTGCGCGCGGAACCACATCAAACCAATATTCACGTTGGAAATTTGTCTTAGCAATCGATCAACAACACTGACCATTACCTCGTAACGGGTTCGACTGGCATCCGGTGCATGCAAGTTGTAGTTCAGATAGTGAGCGGAGTAAAACGTGTAGTAAATTGACGATTCATCCCAGTCGAACGCGTTTGCCTCTGTGCTCCACGGCCCAGTCGCGCCATTGGATGCGTATAAATCTCCACCACCGTTACCGTGAACCCCCGCGTCCGAAAAACACTCGATGTCTTCAGCACCAAGCGTAGACGGATTGAGACTACGCCAGGCGTCGGCTGCGGAAGTTGTGCCAGTACGCCACGCCAGCGCTTTGTCCGTATAAATTCCGTTATCGGCGAGTGGGGTGATACCCGTGTCACACAGAAAATTTGCCGTCACAACCTTGTTGTTAGTCGTCGAATCCGTCGGAATCGATCCATCGGTAGTCCAGTAGTAATACCCGGCTGCAAACGTTTGCGTGTAGGTATCAGCCGATGAGTAGTCTATCGGCGCGTCAGAGCGGCCACTGTTGAAGTGCATACTCCCGGAGTTATCGAGAAGAAACAGCACATTGGGCTTGGTCGAAACGCCGCCTGAGTTGCCAACGTAGATTTCGATATCATCGGCGGTGACATGCGAGCAGGTCAACAAACCAAGCACAGCGCCGAAGCTGATTCTACAAATGTGTTTTAACGTCGTATTCATCTGACACCTCGGGTACATCAATTTATACCCCGTTGAGCGTCTCGTCGTTTATCGCTCAAACTAATCAAAATCAAAACTGGTGATCACTGTGGCCACTCGAGTTGCAGTATTAAATGCAACCAGAGCAGGTTTACCCGTCAATGATCGAGCGTTTTTTAAATCTGCAGGCGTATCGCCATTAATAAAAAATTGCGTATTCGATGTAACCTTTACCTGAATAAGTTCGCAATCTTCACAGCGTTTTCCGGTCAGGGTTCCATTAAGATCGCCGCCGATGAGTACCGAGATTACTGTCATCTCGTAACCAACCTCATCGGGTTCATCGTTTGCGATTCCGTTGTTGATAAACAAGCCAAATGCAATCGATAGTGCGACCAAAGTGTTGCGTGTTAGTTTCACGAATAAGTTCATAACCATCATCAAATCCCGACCGTTAATCCAAAGCCACTCCCGGTCTGACAAAACCCTGCACAACAGTCGCTGATGCATTGGAGGCCGCATGAGTTGCTGTTGACGAAAGCTGAAAAGCATTACAAGAAATACTCAAGGAGTTGCCAGGGCACAGAATTGCATTACCGCGTCCTTGATACGTGCCCGTAGCTGTGGTCGAAACACCGCTCGCGACCTCGGGGCCAAAAGCTTGAGGATTTGCGGTGGTGAAATCGAATCGATACGCACCGGCCGTATCGGTGTAAAAAATCAAATCATTGAGCGAATCTGCACCTTGAAACGCAAGGTTACGATTTTGCGTGTTGCCCGCGATTCGTAACTCGAGCGACGTCATGTTCATACTCGAAACACCAAGCAAGGTCAGCATCAGCAGCACGACCAGCCCTACCATCAAGGCGGCACCTTGTTGGCGGCTTGCGAATTCCAACCGCGATTTGTTTCTTGCGTTCAATTTACACACCTAATAAGACAGGTTACGAAGGTTAAAAACGCTGGCGTAGACAGAGCGGCGAATCGAATCATTCGCCTGGACTACCGTCCTGCTACCGAGGTTAAATGTGTCTGCCGTGTTTAAACCTTGCTCAGCCGTCTCTGAGCGAACGAGCAACCACACGCGCACCGCCCCAATTTGGTTCACGCCGGTGCTAGGCCAGGCAACCCCGCCGAATAAAGGGTTATCGGCATCGAGATAGCTGTTGATCGATTGATCACAGTTTGTTCCGGTACAGTCGCGCACGCCGAACTGCACTTGAAGATCGTCTACGCCGCTAACCAGCAGCTCGTCAACCATTTCCGGGCCAGTCCCGCCCGCCTGCAGCGAAATGCGATGCAGAGACGGAACGCCATCGCCCGGCTCTGAATCGTTGTGTATGTAGTAAACGTGGGTGACTATTCGATAGTTAAATACTGGTAACCCGATAAACGGCGCAACCGCAGGAAAGCCAACGAGTTGGTCGACATCGCTGGACACCGCACCGAATACAGGTGCAGTACCTGCCACAAAAACCTGTGCGTCTGCGTGGTATGCGTGAACATAGGTCATGTTCGCCTGCAGGGTACCCGCGCCGTTGTCGAACTGTGTGGGCTCAGCGTAACGCACCACCAAAATGTCAGTGTTGTCGCGATGATCCGCGTCAGAAATGCAGGTGCCGTTAAACGGATTCACACCATTGGTCCCATAAACTTTTTGCGCAACGTTGACATAGAACTGCGGAGCGCAATCATTAATCGCGGTGCCCAAGACATCAACACCGCGAACTTCGCTCGGTCTCGTGAACGTGCCATACGAGCCGGCGAGGCGAAGATCACGACCAATTGCATGCATGGCGAAACGCGCGCTGTCCAGCATTTGCGCCTGATTCTGGCTGGTGCTGAACGATGCGCGACTGTTAACCAGCAGTGTCCATACGCCGCCCACAATGATGAGGCCGATAACAAGCGAGACCAGAATTTCGACCAGTGTCAGGCCGGATTGACGCTTGGGGAAGCAGATTGGTTTAGTCAATTTCAACATCGCCTAAATCCGTAGAATGGACGTGTACGCCATATTGTCACCGCGCTCGATCCACGTAACGCTGACGGTGACCGTCGCGGGCGTGGTTGCCTGATTCACAGTTATTGTTCCAACCGGGGTCATCCCGGAAAAGGCAACACCAAGCGCACTCTGCCACTCGAGTAAGTCTTCCTGCGCCATCTGTGCGTCCGTACACACATTGGCGGCAAGCGTCGCAGTATCCGCGCAGCCGTTATCAGCCGGAGCCGTGGTAGCGGTATCGTAGATCGCGATCGCCGAGCGATTGGCTCGAATTCGCTCCCCAATCTCCGCATTCAGAAAGACTGCCAGCGAGCGTTGGCCGGAGGCATGCCCCGCAGCAATACTGGTCGCTTGCAGACCCGCAACACCGAGCAGACCAATCGACATGATAAATAGTGCGATTAGCGCTTCGATCAGCGTAATGCCGCGCGACGCTCGCGGGCGCGAAGGTGTTTTCAGCACACTCATATTGACCTCTGTTACGAGCACCCTGTCGCCTGACCGGCTGACTCAACCCGACCAGATTGGTTAATTCGTATGCTGCGCGAATACGTTGTATTGTTGTCTTCGCACACAAGGAAATTTGTATTGGGAAGCGTGCCCGCCGGCGGAATTACCGGAAAGCCGTTCCCTTGAAACGCTACGTGACCCACAATGTTGCCCGCAGTTGAGGTTCGAATGGTCATCGTGTCGCTCGAAGCACCCTCGTTCACACGAACAATCGGCTCTCCCGCATCAACCGCTCCATTCACGGTTATCGTTTCTGCAAACGCGATCCAGCCATTACTCCAATCGTTACTGACTATGCACGCATCCTGATCGGCGTTCGCAGCGCAGATTGTGACAGGAATATTGCGCTTGATAGCCTCGCTGCGCGTAAACTGGATATCCGCTACTATCTGGTTGTTAATTGCAACCACTGCATTCTCGCGAATCATATTCACCACCGAGGGTGCAGCGAGACCCGCCACAACCGCTGCCAGAGCCAGCGTAATGACGAGCTCTATGATGGTAAACCCTTGATTTTTGGAATTCATAGGCGTCTTATAGCATACCCTCATATAACGGATCATCAAGGCGTGCTCAACGGCCATTTTTGTGAGACGGGCGGCCCGCATATATGAGTGTTTGTGATGTGCTTGGCAAAGTCCCTTTTAGCCCCGAAAAACCCGGAATATACGGCTATTTGACGGCGCCTTCGAGTATCCAATTTAACAAAATGTGATAGCCCTCATCGGTGTTGGCTGGATCGAGGTTATTGACGTCAAAACCGCCTCGAACCCCGCCACGGTGTAAATTGTCAGACAGCGTCCCTTCAATGTCGGGCTGGCCGTAGTTACTCGGCTTGAGCAGAATGCGGCTGCGCTCGGGATCGCGAAAGTTAATTCGCTGCAACAAATCGGCATAAACTTGGTCGTCACTTGCATCCCACGCGATGGGAATCCCTTCCATACCAATACTAACCATACCGTCATCTAAGAGTGTCTGCGAGTTGCCACCGACCTGATGACAAAGAATGCAGTTGTCCAGCACATTCGTGCGAACGTAAGCCAGCGTTATGTCGCTTTGGGCTTCCATTGTGCTGTCGTAGATCACCGTCACATCTGCAGCGTCACTGGTTTGGCCGGCAGAATTGCTCACCACCAGCTGCAGCGTGTAGTCACCGTCTACGTCGCCGTACAAGGTTGGCTGCGCCTCGGTTGAGCTGAGCGCTTCGGCGCTGGCTGAAAAACTCGCGTTACCACCCGCGGGCTGACCCGTTATCTGCCACAGATAGGAGTCAGCAAACAGGCTGTTTTCGCCAGCCATTTCTAACGGAAGGTGTGCGCGGCGGTCTGGACCCGGGTCCGCAATCGGCCGCCCGGGTTTTAACACCGCTCCATCAGTATCGAGGCGCGAAAACCCGGGTAGAAAGCTGGCCAGTAAATCCGCTTTCTCCGGTGTACCCCAGAAAGCCTCGAAGTTAAGCCTTGAGGCCGGCATGGAACCCGCATCGAACACATAGTATTGGGTCAGATCAGCGTATTGAATAAAGTTGTCGTAGGTCGAAAAGTCCTCGATATCCTGCAAGGTGGTGCCGCGTTTCGAATGGCAAACCGAGCAATGCGGTCCGACCACTTCGCGGTATAGAACATCGGCGCCCGCGGGCGGCGAATTCGGGTCGCCGGGATCAGTGATCCATCCATCCGGTACGTGATCGTCGATGTAGTCCAGCGGTGTGGTCTCACCGCCGTACATGGCGTGCACAATCGCGCGAGCACCGTCGCCACTCCAAAGGCCATCGCCATTAATAAAGTCGGTGTCACCCTCTTGAGGGTAGGCTTCAAGCGCGAGCAGATTCATCGCTTTGAGCGCGGCTTCCTGCTCTTCGCGTGTGAACGACGCGGTATTTGAGAACTCAAACGTTTCCAGCTCAAACGGATGCAAGCTCGATTTAACGTCGCCACCATCAACCATTAGACCTGTGTCGGGATTAAGCGGGAGGGTCTTGCCTCCGTGGCAAACGATGCACATACCCGGCATGGCCTTCTCGCCGCGGCCGTCGAGGTCAACGGTCAGTTTGCGCGACTGTACGCCGTCACCGTCCGGCTTCTCGAAGTTAAAAAATTTGGTGAACATGGCACCGCCACCGGGGCCGGCGCTGAACTCAATCGCATTCGTGGCAACAATATGTTGTCGGTCGCGCGCGATCAGCGCCTGAAGATTAAGCGGGCCGTAGCTGAATCCGGGTATGGTGCTGACCGCGTAGTTATCGACAACAAACGCGATGCTGCCGTCGTCATTGCGCCGCGCACGCATGTGGCGCCCGTACCCCAAATCCTTGGTGTCGCGAAACGAGACGTCGTATTCAACGCCGGTGCCCGAACCAAATCCGTTCGCGGTCTTCCACTTTGCCAGCGTGTCCTTATCGTTATCCGGATCGATCGTCGCGTAGTAAGCCTCGGCGTACGCGATCGAATCAATCTGAGACCGGGGCAGATCAAGTATAGAATTGTTGCCGTCTGGCTCAGCAGTTTGGTGCAACACCTGCTCGCGACGATCCAGCAAGATCACGTGAGAGTCTATCGTTGCATCCAACGTAATTGTTGCGCCACCCGGCTGCGCGAGTGTGAACGCATGTCTCGGATTGTCGCTGGAGGCCGGATCGGTCCCGCCGGAATTCGCCCAGGAGCCGGAAAACGATTGCGTGCCCGCGTCGGTCTCGATCTCCAGCGTGTAATTGCCTGCTTCACCCGTGTTGACTGTGCCCGCGACGACGATGTAGTCGCCCGCTGCGAGGCTGTATTGCGGATTCAGAAATTCCAGATACTGCCCCGCATCGCGCGCGCCCTGAGAAGGATCAGGAGGATCGTTGGTTTCGCCGCCGCCACACCCCACAAGTACCAGCGCAAGCCCCGCTGATAGCGTCACAAGGCGTTTGAAAGGAATAACTCCGATCATGGGTACTAGAACCTCCTCAGGTAGCTCACACGGTATATCGTGCGCTTGTAATAGATACCGCCCGACGCCTGAGAGTCGATGTACAGCAATGAGGCATCTATTGAGCTTTTGTTGTCGAGCGCGTAATTACCACCGATGACCAGCGTGGTGGTGTCAGCGTCGAGCCGGTAAACAAACCGGTTAGTTGCGAAACCGCCGAAAGCATCATCCGGTTCGATCTCGTCGGACGCGTTGATAATCTTTAGCGTTGGTTGCGCGGTTGAGACCACGTCACCCTGAATCAGTCTCAGGGTGCTGTAGGCGGCGATGCGCGGTGTGATTTGGAAATCTGCGTTGATAAACGCGCTATTGTCATCGAGCGAAAAGACATCGCTGTCCGCGCTGAAACTGCGAATGCGCAGCCCGCCGGTCAGCAGCAACTTCTCACTTACGCGAGCGGTTAAACTCGCACCCAATTCGGTGCCGGTGCCGCTGCGCTGCTCGTTGACAAAGCTGCGCGAGTTCACTGCAGCGTTGAGCGAAACGCGCGGAGAGAAAAACCCATACCCCAAGTGCAACTTGTAACTGATCGAACCCCTAACGTTTACATTGTCGAGTTCGTCGAATTCCGCGTACTTTTCAGCCTCCACAGACGCGCTGTAAATCACACCGCTCGTGGTGTTGACCTGATCCGCGTACTCGATGCGACCCAGCGCGCTTGAGATCACGTCTTCTTCTATATCGGGGCTGTATTTCCCGCGCGTGACGTTGTCATCGTAGCGCACCGTCACATCGCCTCCGTAGCCCAGGCCCAGCGCGTGAACATTCACACTCACAAAGGCGAGTAGCGATGCCGTGGTCAGACGCCAGAGCACGCGGTGATTATTTTTCATCAGCGGTTTGATCCTTGGTATCGCGCTGCCGCCTGCGGAAAAGCAAACGGTGAAACCAGGCGATAAAGGTTCCGACAACTACCGCCAGCACGCCGATGCCACCGCCACCTGACACTGGCTCGAATAAGTCACCCTGTGGCTCAATGCGGGCAACGGCAACACCGGAGGGATCGCGAAATACACCATTTGCTTCGCCATCACTGTCGTTGGGGCCTCCGTCCTCGACGGTCAGACGCACGCAACGATCAAACGTATTCAGCCCGGCGCGAAAGTCCTCGCTCTGCGGCCCGGGGCAGGTATCAGAACTCAGCGGCGCGCTATGGATCTGGTTGTTGGCATCCTCAACAAAGGCGCGCCAGCCTTCACCGGGCACGTACAGACGGTACTGCGAATCCGGCAACAAACCGGTGCTGATCGGTAACACGATGCGGGCGATGCGATTGCCTTCACCGAGCCCCGCAATTTCGAAGTCGAACAGGCCACCGATAAAGTCGAATTCCGCGTCGTCAGACGACGCGGGCGGCGCGCCGTTTTCACCGAAACTGGCAATGTCGGTGGCGGTAATTTCGGCGCCGCTGCGACGCGCACTCAGCGCTGTGGTACCCAGGCGCAGGCTCAAACCGGTATCGACCTGAATCACACCCGTGGTTTCAGCAGTGCCGACGCGAGTCTGCAGCAAATGAGGCGCCGCCAGCTCGGGCACTTCATCGGCATCATCGATTCCATCGCCATTGACATCATCGAGACAACCCGCAGCCAGACTCAGATACACGTCCAAAGAACCACTGAGCGACGGCGACCCATCATCAGCGACATTCGCTTGTACTCTGTAAGCACCATCAGCCAGCGCGGCCGGATCAAATTCAAACGTCGCACTGCCGACCTGTCCGCTTGCATTGATCGGCACTAGCGCGTTGTCTGTACCGACCCAATCGAGCGTCAGGGCATCCGTTGAGTTCGGATCGCTCGCCGCCGCCGTTACCGTGACCGCACCGCGTGACTGGCAAATCGCGTGGCCGGTATTGCCGGCCTGATCGACGCTCAGGGTTACGGCCGGCGCAATGTTGCGGTTGTCAACGATGCGCAGCAGATGTGTGTTTGCCGCACCGATGCCGGCAAAATCGCCGCTAATCAAGGTGATCGAAACCTGCTCCTCACCTTCGAAATCTGTGTCTGCAATCGTGTCGATTGCGATCACGCCCATGGTGCCCGAGGCAATTTGCAATGTACCGCTGGGCATCACGACATCAGCGGTATCTTCTGATCCGCCGACGTCGATTGCCTCGTTGGGCAACTCTTCCACTTCGTATTCGATATTAACGGGATACTCAGGCGCGTCGCCGCTCAGTGTTACCAGCACGTTCGCGGTGCCGCCTTCGCCAATCGTCTGGCCCGGCGTTACCGTCGCCATCGGCACGACGTCGAGTTGCTGCATTTGCATCGCTTCGTTGTCGGATAGATCCGTCGCGGTCCAGGTAATGGTGTAACGCCCCGGCAGGAAGGGGCCGGGCATATCCGCGATCGGCGTGATCACACCGTCGCGACCATCGACTGCAGACACCCCAACGCTGTCCGGCGTAATCGGCGTGAGGAATCCTGACGAGGTGAGCGAAAATGGTGTCTCAACCGTCAGGATCGGTGCGATATCGTCAACTTCGGGGTTGTCGCCGTTCAAAATTTCGTCGATGTTGCTGACGCCGTCGCCGTCGAAATCTTCCTGCGCATCATCGGGGTTCAAGGGGTCAAGAAAATCGTACGCGTCTTCCTGGACGTCAGTCAGCCCGTCGTTGTCGTCATCGTCATCGCAGGCGTTGCCGGCGGCATCCTCGTCAAAATCGGCCTGATCGGCATTGGCATCGTCGGGGCAATTGTCCAGCGCATTCGGAACCCCGTCGCTGTCGTCATCGGGCGGTGTAACCGTGACATTGGCGCTGGCCGTTAAACCCCCAGAATCTTCAAACGTGTAGCTAAAAGTGGCGTTGGTCGTAAACGGGTCTGGCGGCGTGTACAGCAGCTCATCCGCGGCCGGTGCAATCGTGACTGTGCCGACCGATGCAGACGTCACAGAAATGATCTCTTGAGTATCGCCGCTGTCGACGTCGTCGTCGTTCGCGAGCACGTCGAGCTGATTGTTCGAACTGCCGTCAGCGACGGCGAATTGATCGTTCGCCGCAGTTGGCGCGTCGTTGATCGCGTCGATGGTTAAATTGACGGTGACGGTTTCACTATTATTGATGCCGTCTGCACCCTCCCCGACGCGCACGACGATGGTCACCGCACCGTTAAAGTTCGACGCAGGATTAAACGTGAGCGTAGCGGTTGCCGCGCTGCCGTTGTCACCCGTGCTGGTCACAGTCGCCGTGCCTGCCGCTGCCGGCGTTGTCGACTGGATGCCCCAGGTGATGTCCGCCAGCGCCGTATCGGCGTCAGTCGCGCTAAAGTTGATCGGCGTAAACGCGTCGGGTGCGCCGTCCTCGTCCATGTTGGCCGCTATCGGTCCCGCCGGCGTAACAACCGGCGCATCGCTCACAGGCGCAACGTTTACGGTGACAATAATCGTGTTCGACGAACTGTTATCGGGCTCTTGAACGCGAACCGTGAAGGTGTCCTGACCGTTTTGATCGGCAAGGGTGTTGTAGTCGATCGTTTTACTGGCCCCGGTGCTGCCACCGACGATTGACGGCGTGCCAAGCGCAGGATTCGTGTGATTGGTAATCGACCACTGCAGCGTACTGTTGGCGACGTCCGGATCGTCCGCATTGAACGTCAGGGAAAAATCGTCGTCCTCATCAATATTGCGGGTAATGTCCGCGCCACTGCCACCTTGCGTGAGCTCCGTAGGATCCTCGACCGGTGTAATATTAACGGTGACGGTGCCCACATCCGTACCGCCTTCGGAATCAGTTATCGTGTAGGTAAACGTATCCGATCCATTCGAGTCGTCGTTGTTGGGGTTGTAAAAGAGCGTCGACCCGGAACGCGTGACCACACCTTTTGTTCCATCGGTGTCAGATGTGATCGAAATATTGTCACCGCTGTCGTTGCGGTTGGAACCGGCACCCACCGGGCTGCCGCTGAAGTCATTGCCAAGCACATTGGTAATCGATACAGACCCTCCGTCCTCGAGAATCGAGACGGATGTGCGGTCATCGGCCACCGCAACCGGGTCGGAATTTAGCGTCAGATTCAGCGTATCGCAGTGGACTTCATCACCGGCGTCCGCCAGGTTATTGCCGTTGCCGTCGTTCATGCACGCGAATAGCCGGTAGTCACCAACATCCAGCGATGTGGGCGGCGTCCACGAAAACGAGTAGGTCGCGCCACTGGTGCCCGGGTCCTGATGCACAATCTCGTTGCCGATGATTCGCACGTCGGCGTCACTCTCGGTTAACCCCGACAGCGACGAGCCGGTCGGGCTACCGCCGCTCAGCTCATAAAACGCGGCGTTGACGCCACTGTTTGAACCGCTTGGTGAAGACAGGCGCACCGAGTAGGCGTGCGTTTCGCCGGGGTCAGGGGTCGTATCGCCGGTGAAATTGAGGGTTGTGGAGTCGAGAGAATTAAAAGTGCCGTGACACGACGTGCAATTGGCGGTGTTATTGTGATATCCCGTCGGCCAGAGGTCGCCACCTCCGGTTCCCGCGCCGTTGTTGGCCAAAGCAGCCTGGATGCTTGCGCCCGCGACTAAGCTAATCGAGACACACGCCCACAGCACTGACCACGCGCGCTTAAGACGGACAGATGTGCATACAACAGTGTTGGCAACTGGCTTCACTGCTCTTAATCCTTCGGAGAAAGACTTGCTGAGCAATGTATCCCGACTGCGCCCCACACATCAAGCGCGCGGGGAATAATTCACTCCAATTCGTTAACGAACACGCACCGATTTTTGATGATTGCTTATCGCGCGGAGATTTCTGTCATTTTTGGCTCGATCCAGTCACGCACCTGTTCGCGCACTTGATCGGGGCTCAAGCCTTCGGGGTCGATCAGTGGCCCGAACGAAAACACCACCTCACCCGGCCACTTGATCAAGCTGTGGCGTGGCCAGAAGTCGCCGGAGTTGATCGCGACAGGTAAAATCTTTGTGCTGGTTTCGACTGCCATTATCGCACCGCCGATTTTGTAGTCGGGCGGGGCGCCCGCGGCACGGCGCGTGCCTTCAGGAAAAATGATGACCCACATGCCGCTCGCAAGGCGTTCGCGCGCCTGCGAAACAATCTGCGCGACCGCTTTGCGGCCGGACGCGCGATTAATCAGAATTTGATTGACCGCTGCCAAACCCCAGCCGAAAAACGGTACCCACACTAACTCCCGTTTCGCCACATAGGCGGCTGGCACCAGATGCATAGTGAGCACCAGTGTTTCCAGGGTCGACTGATGTTTGGCAAAAACTACGCAGGGGGTGTTGGGCACGTTCTCCACGCCCTCCATACGATATCGAAGACCGCAACACACGCGCAGCCAGGTCACGCATAGCCAGCAATACACTTTGATTTGCGCAAACCGCCATTTAATCGGTAACAAAAAACTCAAGGTGACGGGGAACGCAAAGCAAATCGTACACAGCGCGAAGCCGAACATGAACAGCAGTGAGCGAATGTATAAAACAGGTCTGGATTGAGACATGCGCAACCTAACTCAAGGTGTCGTCGACAAACGCCGCCAGATCGTCAAAAACACGCAGACCGTCTGGCAGGCTATCGTGATCTTTAAGCGTGCGCGCGCCTTTTCCTGTGCGCACCATCACCGGTGACGCACCCGCCTGCGTGGCCGCCTGCGTATCGCTGATCGAGTCACCTACAAACGGAACACCGCGCAAGTCGACACCAAGACGATCCGATATCTGCAACAGCATACCCGGGCTGGGTTTTCGGCAGGGGCAACCCTCATCGGGCCCGTGCGGACAAAAAAATACCGCGTCGATGCGACCACCCAGTTGCGCCAGCGAGTACGTCATTTTTTGGTGTATCTCGTGCAAGGTCTCAACGCTGAGCAATCCGCGTGCGATACCTGACTGATTGGTTGCCACCGCGATGTGATACCCGGACTGATTCAGCAGCGCTATTGCTTCAAGACTACCGGGAATCGGCTCCCACTCATCTGCAGACTTGATAAACGCGTCCGAGTCCGCGTTGATGACACCGTCGCGATCGAGGATAACCAGTTTCATGTGCAGAGAACCAACACCACTAACTGCCGCTCAGGCGCGAGATGTCGGCCACTCGCGCAAACATACTCGCAAGCTCCTGCAACAAAGCGAGGCGATTGTTGCGGACAGTGTCATCGTCGGCCATGACCATGACGTGATCAAAAAACGCATCGACAGGTTCGCGCAAACCCGCCAGTACTTGTAAGCCGCCGGTGTATTCGCGCGCGGCGAACAGCGGCTCGGCTTTATCGGCATGCGCTTGCATGGCGCTGAATAAGGTTGACTCCTCAGCTTGCGACAGCAAGTTGGGATCAACGCTGGTCGCGCTCGTTAATTCAGCCTTTTTCAGAATATTGCGCGTACGCTTATTCGCCGCTGCGAGACTTTCGGCTTCTTCCATTTGCGCGAAACGCACGACTGCGTCAATTCGCTTGTCGAAATCACTCGGCACGGTTGGCGCAACAGACAAAACGGCGTCGAAGATTTGTGGGCTGACACTGCGCTCGGCGTAGTAGGCGCGCAGCCGCTCGTGCACGAAGTCAAAAACGTCGTCGATGCAATCCTGCGCGTTTAATTCGGCGCTAAAACTGCCCGCTGCAGTCACGAGCATCGCACGCAAATCAATCGATAAATCGCACTCAATCAGGATACGCAATACGCCAAGCGCGGCGCGGCGCAAGGCAAACGGATCTTTGACTCCAGTGGGTTTCTGACCGATGGCGAAAATACCGACCAGCGTGTCGATACGCTCGGCGACAGCGAGCGCCTGCCCCACCGGCGAAGACGGCAGCGTGTCACCGGCAGAACGCGGAAGATATTGTTCGCGCAAGGCAACGCAGACGGCTTCGCGCTCGCCATCGTGACGCGCGTAGTACTCGCCCATCACACCCTGCAAATTGGCAAACTCGCCGACCATGTCGGTCAGCAGATCGCACTTGGCCAGCGCGGCGGCGCGTTTGACGTCATCGGCATTGGCACCACAGGCGTCGCAAATCGACAGCGCGATCGCACACACGCGCGCGGATTTATCCGCGACCGACCCCAACTGCTTTTGAAACAAGACAGAACCCAAAGCCTCGGCGCGGGCGGCCAGCGGGCGCTTGCGATCCTGCTCCCAGAAAAACTGCGCGTCGGCAAGGCGCGGGCGCACCACGCGTTCGTTTCCGGCTTTCACCGCTTGCGGGTTGCTGCTCTCGATGTTCGATACGGTGATGAATTTGGCCATCAGTTTTCCACTCGCATCGCGCAGTGGAAAGTACTTTTGGTTGTCTTGCAGCGTGGTGATCAGCGCTTCCTCAGGCACGTCGAGATAGCGCTGGTCAAACTCACCGACCAGCGCAACTGGCCATTCGACCAGCGCGGTGACTTCATCGAGCAGGTCTGCGTCTACAAGCGCCACACCACCCGCCTGCTGTGCGCATACCTCAACCTGCGCGACGATTTTTTCTTTGCGCTGCGCAAAGTCAGCGATCACGAATGCACGCTCGCTCAAGGCGCTGACGTAATCCGACGCATGTGACAAGGCAATCGGTTTGGGGGCGTGAAAGCGGTGACCGTAGGTAGACGTCGTGGCGCGTACGCCGAGTACCTCGAGGTTGAAACCCTGATCACCAAACAGCGCGCACACCCAGTGCAGGGGGCGCACAAATTCAACGCTTTTGTCTCCCCAGCGCATGCGCTTTGGAATGGGCAACGCGTTGATCGCCTGTTCGACGATACCCTGAATCAGATCAACAGTGTTGCTGCCGGTTTTTTTCTCCGAAAACACCAGCCACGTGCCTTTGTCAGTTTCGAGCTGGTCGAGGTCGGCAACGTCGACACCGCAGGATCGCGCAAATCCCTGCGCGGCTTTGGTTGGGTTGCCGTCGGCGTCGTAAGCGGCCGCAAGCGCGGGGCCGCGTTTTTGCACGTCACTGTCGGCCTGTCCTTGGGGTACATCTTCAACCAACACCGCCATTCGACGTGGCGCTGCGTAAGGAGTAACGGCGCTGCCTGCGACTCCGGCATCGCTCAGCCCTTTGCCGAGATTATCCGCAAAGGCTTGTGCCAGCTTGCGCAGTGATTTTGGCGGCAACTCTTCGGTGCCAAGCTCGATCAGCAGATCGCGATTACTCACCGTCGCGGCCCTCCTTCGCGCAGAGCGGAAAGTCGAGCGACTCGCGCGCGGCGTAGTAGGCTTCGGCGACCTGGCGTGCCAATGTGCGGATGCGCAAAATATAACCCTGTCGCTCGGTGACAGAAATCGCATGGCGCGCGTCGAGCAGATTAAATGTGTGCGAGGCGCGCAGGACTTGTTCGTAGGCTGGCAGCGGCAGACCCAATTCGCTCAGCCGACTGCTCTCGGCTTCGCACGCCGCGAACTGCGTAAATAAGGTGTCGACGTCTGCGTGCTCGAAGTTGTAGGCGGATTGCTCAACTTCGTTCTGGTGAAATACATCGCCGTAGGTCACCTCGCCCTGCGGGCCGCGCGTCCAGACCAGATCGTAGATGCTGTCCACACCCTGCAAATACATCGCAAGGCGCTCGATACCGTAGGCAATCTCGCCGCTCACGGGTTTGCATTCGAGACCGCCGACCTGCTGAAAATACGTGAACTGAGTGACTTCCATGCCGTTGAGCCACACTTCCCAGCCCAGCCCCCAGGCGCCAAGCGTGGGCGACTCCCAGTTATCTTCGACAAAGCGGATGTCGTGTTCGAGAGGATCAAACCCAAGCATTTTTAAAGAGCCAAGATACAGTTCCTGAATGTCGTCTGGCGACGGCTTCAGCATGACCTGAAACTGGTAGTAATGTTGAAGCCGGTTCGGATTTTCACCGTACCGCCCGTCTGTGGGACGGCGCGAACCCTGCACGTGCGCTGTACGCCACGGCTCAGGGCCAATCGCGCGGATAAAAGTCGACGGGTGAAACGTGCCTGCGCCGACTTCCATATCGTACGGTTGCTGCACCACGCAGCCGTGACCGGCCCAGTAATCCTGCAACGCGGCAATCATGCCTTGAAATGTTTGCAACTCGAATGTCGCGCTAACGCTAGTCACTGAAACGGTTTACCTGATGTCGAATACTGACGCGCTGTGTTGCGCGCTAAAGGCGGGCGATTATAGCGACTGCCTCGCGCTATCGCACGCGCGCTGTGCCGTGTTTTTAGTCGTAAAGATGTCGCGCAAAATGCCGCTAACAGCGCCACATTCTTATCACGAACGCGGCGTGAACGAAGCACTGATACATCACCTTGAGCAGCAGATTCACGACGCGTGCCAACACGCCGCTGTCGACCTGGATGCACTCTCACAGAGCTATCTGGCGCATATGCTGGTGCGCTACGCGAACGTGCAGGATCTCTTGCCTGTTATGCGGATGTCGCGCTGCGAGCTTGATGCCCTGCCAACCCTGCAGCTCCACGCTCTGGCGGACGAGTGCCTGCTGCAATGCAGTCACTATTCAGGAGGCGCGGTCGGCGTGCCAACCCCTCACGCACACTTGAAACAATTAGGGCAAGCGGCTTATGCACAGCTGGCCGCCCGCGCGAAGGACGATGCGGCAGAATTGTTTAACGCTCTGGAGGTCGAGTTTGCAAACCTCAGTGCAATTCTGCAAACGATGGCGCTGCGCGTGGATTTCATTCAGACCTTGTCTAATGCGCTTGAGCTCTGGCAAACCACCGGCGCAGCCATTGACTGGCGCAACGCGCAGAGGTTTATTGGTGGGCGCTGCACAGTTGCAGCCGACACGCGCGGCTGGGCAACCCGGCACTAGCGACACCGTTCGCACAAACGGGTATCATTCGCGCCCGTTTTCTCACCCGCCCACGACAACGCCAAAGGATGACTGATTCCACCCCAAAAGCCGTCTCATTGATATCCGGCGGCCTCGATTCAATGCTCGCAACCCGCGTGATCATGGATCAGGGCGTGCACGTCGAGGGGATCAATTTCTTCACCGGATTCTGCGTCGAAGGCCACACGCATGCGATCCGCAAGCACGACCAGAAGAAGCAAAAGCGCAACAACGCGCTGTGGGTGGCCGAGCAGCTCGGAATTAAGTTGCACATCATCGATATCGTTGAGGAATACAAATCAGTTCTTTTAAACCCACGGCACGGTTACGGCGCGAACCTCAACCCTTGCCTGGACTGCAAGATTTTTATGGTTAACAAAGCGCGCGAATGGATGGCTGAAAACGCCTTCGACTTCATCATCACCGGCGAGGTGATCGGCCAGCGCCCCAAATCGCAAAAGCGCAAGACCATGCCAATTATCGCCGAGGAATCCGGCGCGGACGACCGACTGCTGCGACCACTGTGCGCACATTATCTGCCGGAAACGCTGCCGGAGCGGAAAGGCTGGGTCGAGCGCGACAAGCTGTTTGGATTTACCGGCCGTTCGCGCAAACCACAGATGAACCTGGCCCGCGACATGGGTCTCGAGGACTACGCGCAACCGGCTGGCGGCTGCTGCTTTTTGACCGACGCCAGCTACAGCGCCAAGCTGGCCGACATGTGGCAAAACCGTGGCGAAAAAACCTACGATCTCGACGACATCATGCTGCTCAAGGTGGGCCGACATTTGCGTCCACGCCCTCACTTTAAAATGATCATCGCGCGCGAAGACGGTGAAAATCGCTACCTCGAAGGTTATCGCAAGCAATTTACGCACATGTTTGCGACCAGTCATCCCGGCGCCTTCGCACTGGTCGAGGGAACAGAATTTTCGGCGCAGGACGCCGATCTCGCCGCACGCGTACTGGCGCGCTTTGGCAAAGGGCGTGATGCCGAGACGGTGACCGTAAAAATCGTGCCCCAAAATGGAGTGGCACACGAGATCACAGTGCCACCAATGCCCGAAAATGAAATCTCGCGCGACTGGTATGTCTAGACCGAAAATTCGCATGGCTGACCACTCTATTGACGCCCGCCGCCTGCTCTGCCCAATGCCGGTGATTCGCCTGCAAGGCGCCGTAAGCAAGGCAATTTCTGGTGAAACAATTGAGATTGTTTGTACCGATCCCGGTACCCGAAGCGACATCCCAGCCTGGTGTCGCGTGCACCAGCACGAGATAGTCGACCAGCGCGAGATCGAAGACGAATTCAGATTTATTGTTCTGAAATCCTAAAAATGCACCTATTTGGTGCATTCCCTCTCTTTGTGCACTACTATAGTGCGGTTTCAACAATCCCAATGCATCTAAGTAATTGATAAATATTGATTTTATCTTTTGGCACGGTCGATGCAAAAGCTGATTGTTGCTTGTCGACCGGCCAAACCGCGAAGACAAAACAATCTCAAAAATTTGAAACCTAACCAGGGGAGTATCACCGTATGTCCGCTAGTGACGTCTTAAAAACGATTCAGGAGAACGACGTCAAATTCGTCGACTTCCGATTCACCGACACCAAAGGCAAGGAGCAGCACGTTTCTGTTCCTGCAGGCGTTGTCGACGAAGATTTATTTGAAGAAGGCAAAATGTTTGACGGCTCTTCCATCGCCGGCTGGAAGGGCATCAATGCCTCCGACATGATTCTGATGCCGGAAGCGGACACAGCGGTGCTCGATCCTTTCACCGACGAAGTTACCCTGAACATTCGCTGCGACGTTATCGAGCCAGACACCATGCAGGGCTACGAGCGTGATCCGCGTTCTATCGCCAAGCGCGCAGAAACGTACCTGCAATCCACCGGCGTCGCTGACACCGCTTACTTCGGCCCCGAGCCTGAATTCTTCGTATTTGACGATGTTCGCTTCACCAACGACATGGGCAACGCGGGTTACAGCATCGATTCATCCGAGGCGGCGTGGAACACCGGCAAGCAGTACGAAGACGGCAACACAGGTCATCGTCCGGGCGTAAAAGGCGGATATTTCCCTGTGCCTCCGGTCGATTCCTTGCACGATATCCGCGCGGCAATGTGCCTGACGATGCACGAAATGGGTGTCGAAACCGAAGTGCATCACCACGAAGTGGGCACTGCCGGGCAATGTGAAATCGGCACCAAGTTCGACACTTTGGTGAAACGTGCCGATTTGAACCAAATCCTCAAGTACGTGGTACAAAACGTGGCACACGCCTACGGAAAAACCGCAACGTTTATGCCCAAACCGGTTGTCGGCGACAACGGCAGCGGCATGCACGTGCACCAGTCATTGTCTAAAAACGGCGAGAATCTTTTCTCCGGAGAACTCTACGGCGGCCTGTCTGAAACCGCTCTGTTTTACATCGGCGGCATTATCAAGCACGCGCGCGCGATCAATGCGTTCTCTAACGCTTCGACCAACAGCTACAAGCGTCTGGTTCCGGGTTTTGAAGCGCCTGTTATGCTGGCGTATTCAGCGCGTAACCGATCCGCGTCGATCCGAATTCCCTGGGTTTCAAGCCCCAAAGCGCGCCGCATTGAAGTGCGTTTCCCCGATCCTACAGGTAACCCGTACTTCACCTTCTCTGCGCTTATGATGGCGGGTCTGGACGGTATCCTGAACCAGATCCACCCAGGTGATGCGATGGACAAAGATCTCTACGATCTTCCGCCGGAAGAAGAGGCCAGCATCCCGCAGGTGTGTCATTCGCTGGATCAAGCGCTGGAAGCGCTCGACAATGATCGCGGCTTCCTGAAAGCGGGTGGCGTGTTCACCGACGACGCAATCGACGGCTACATCGCGCTCAAGATGGAAGAAGTCACGCGACTGCGCATGGCGACGCATCCGGCTGAATTTGATATGTACTACAGCCTGTAAAACGCCTCACGGCACTGCTGCCTCTGACCTGGCTCAGGGGCAGCACTTGAGGACACGCTCTTCTTAACACCGTGAATTCCGCTAAAATTAAGCGCATGCACCAAAATAGTGCAAATCCTCTCAGCTGGGACAATATCGTCCCTCAAAATCAGTCAACCGCGGTCTTGCTACTCGATCAGGCGCTTAATGTTGTCGATATCAACAGTGCGGCGGAACAACTTATCTTCGCCAGCGCAAGTAAACAGTGCGGTCGTCCGTTAGCCGACGTAGCGCGCTTTCCTGACGAACTTGAATCGCGTCTCGCCAATCATGTTGACGGACAACAGCAGGAACACCACATCGCGATGTGGCTGCCGCATAAGCAACTCGAAGTGATGGTTGATTGCACGATAACCAGTGGCTCCATAGCCGACGGCACAAGCGGTGGAAATGGCTGGCACATTCTCGAAATCGTTGAGGCGGGGAGTCAGTTTAGACAAGAGCGCGAGCGCGAGCTGGAAACCCAGCAGCGCGCGGCGAATACTCTCATCCGCGAGATTGCGCACGAAATCAAAAACCCGCTCGGCGGACTGCGCGGCGCAGCGCAGTTGCTGTCTGCCGAGTTGGGCGACAACGGCCTCCGCGACTACACCAACATTATTGTGGGTGAAGCTGACCGGCTGCACGCATTAATCGGGCGCTTGCTCGGCCCAAACCAGCAACCCAAGTTCAGTTTTGTGAATGTTCACGAGGCGCTGGAATACGTGCGACAGCTCTTGAGCACACAAAAAGACACGGCTGCGATCGAACGCGATTACGACCCAAGCATCCCTGAGCTATGGGGCGAACGCGATTGGCTGGTCCAAATTTTTTTGAACATCGCTCAAAACGCTGCAGTCGCGGCCGGTCGCTCAGGCAAAGTGACATTCAAAACTCGGGTTGAACGCCAATTTTCAATTCGTGGCAACCTTCATCGTCATGTTATTTCGATCCAGATGATCGATAGTGGTCCGGGCATCCCCGAGGAGATTCGCGAAACCTTGTTTTATCCGCTGGTTAGCGGGCGACCCGAGGGCAACGGAATTGGCTTATCAATCGCGCAACGATTGGCGCACAAACTCAATGGCATGATCGAGTTTGAAAGTCGCACTGGGCATACCGTTTTTTCCATGTTTCTACCGTTGATGTCAGCCGAGGAACTGGAGCACCTCGATGTTTAGACATCGCGTGTGGGTGATCGATGATGACGATTCGATCCGCTGGGTGCTCGAGCGAGCGTTGGATAAGGCGGGCTACGACGTTATCGGGTTCACCAATACCGCCGACGCTCACCTTGCACTGGGTGATCAGCTACCCCACGTCGTCATCAGCGATGTGCGTATGCCTGGCGAAAGCGGTCTGGATTTTCTTGCCCATCTAAACAAAGCACACCCTGAGCTACCGGTTATCATTATCACCGCGCATTCGGATCTCGATAACACCGTTTCGGCTTACGAAGGCGGTGCGTTCGATTACTTACCGAAACCATTCGACCTCGACGATGTGATCAAAGTTGTTTCGCGCGCCTGTGAGTTGTACAAATCGGCGCCCAGCGATGCCACCCAAGAGAGTCCGGATAGCGATTCGGGTTCAGTGCCCGAACTGATAGGCGAAGCGCCGGCGATGCAGAGCGTTTTTCGTGCGATTGGTCGTCTGGCACGTTCCAATATGACGGTGCTGATCACCGGCGAATCCGGTTCTGGCAAGGAACTTATCGCGCGCGCCCTGCACCGCCACAGCCCGCGTGTTAACGGGGAGTTCATCGCTCTCAATGTGGCCGCAATCCCGACGGATTTGATCGAATCCGAACTGTTCGGCCACGAGAAAGGCGCGTTCACCGGTGCGCATTCGCAGCGCCGGGGACGGTTTGAGCAAGCCGACGGCGGCACTTTGTTTCTCGACGAGATTGGCGATATGCCTTTGCCGCTGCAAACGCGTTTACTGCGCGTGCTGGCCGAGGGGCAATTTTACCGGGTCGGCGGGCACACGCCCGTTTCCGTTGATGTGCGCATTGTTACCGCGACGCACCGCGATCTCGAAGCGCAGGTTGAGCAACATCATTTTCGGGAAGATCTTTTCCACCGCTTGAATGTCATTCGCATAGAAGTCCCGCCGCTGCGCGAGCGCCGCGATGATATTCCCCCTCTACTGGACCACTTTCTCGCGCGTGCCGCGAGCGAACTCAACGTTGAGCCCAAAAAAGCGGGCTCGGAATTGACTGCTTATCTGCAGGCACTGGATTGGCAAGGCAATGTCCGCCAACTCGAGAACCTTTGTCGCTGGCTCACCGTCATGGCGCCGGGCAAGCGGATCAGCATCGTCGATCTGCCGGCCGATTTGAAAAGCGCCGAAACGTCCTCTGCAGAAGATGACTGGCAAGTCGCCCTGCGCGATTGGCTCAAAGGCAGGCTGGACAGCGGTGGCGATAAAATTCTTGCCAGCACAGTACCTGTTTTCGAAAAGATTATGATCGAATGCGCGATGCAGAAGACGCGCAACAACCGTCAACAAGCTGCAAAATTGCTCGGCTGGGGCCGCAATACCTTGACTCGCAAGATGAAAGAACTACAAATGTAGAGCCTTAAAATTATTGGTTTAGATTCACGCAGTCCAGGTACGCCTGCTCCAGCGAGCGAACGTCATAAGCTGCATAAAATTCAGCGCGCGTACCCGAAAACAACACACGCCCCTTATCTAAAACGACCAGATGGTCACAAAAATCTTCCGCGTCATTCAGCAAGTGAGTCGACAGCAAAATTCCGCGCCCCGCGTTTCGAAGCTCGAGTAGCTGCTGTTTAAGCAGAACGCGCGCATGCGTGTCGAGGCCGCTCATCGGCTCATCGAGTACGAGCCACTTTTCCCCGCTGAGAAGTGCCGCGATCAGCCCCAGCTTTTGCTGCATTCCCTTGGAGTAATGGCCACTGGTTTTTCGCAATGCTTTAACGTCGAGTGCGAGATCCTGTGCCTTGGCTTCAATCTCGGCGTGTGTCGCATCGACGCCGGCCAGCCGTGTCATAGACCGCACGAACTGCAAACCGGTTAAAAAATGCGGCGGTCGAAACTGTTCGGGCAAGTAAGCCATTCCGCGACGGGCTTCCGGTTTGTTGTGGCTGTTCCCGCCGATAAATATTTCGCCACTATTGACGTCGACAAGATCGAGCAGCGTTTTTATCAAGGTTGTTTTACCGGCGCCGTTCTCGCCAATTAGCGCCACGAGTTCGCCTGCCTTGATGGTCAGGTCAATACTATCCAGTACGAGTTGCGACTGTGAGCGTTTCTTGCTGACCCGCTGAAACTGAATTGCGGAATGTTGACTGTTTTCGTCCATAAAATTTGGTTTCACCACAAAATAAAAAGCCCGCTTAAGCGGGCTTTCGTAATTGCTAACCGGCTACGCTTTCTAAAATCCTCTGATAACCGCAGCGCAGCTATCAACACCGGTGCCGCTTAGATTCCAATCTGATCCGCTGCGGCAGTTAATATCGGTGTCATCATGCGAGCGCATTTCGCCGTCGTCGGCAACTCCGTCGTCCAACTTGTTATCGAGTTGCAGCATGATGCTAACCGGAATCTGGTCACCGGTGAAAAACTCATTTGCGTCAGATGCGTCGCCGGGAATTCGCTCACCGTACGAAATCTTGTAAAAGCCATTGAATGGATTGGACGGGCAGCTTTCCGTGTCACACAGAACGTCGTCAATACTCTGTTCTTCGCCACCGAAGTCACCTGATATAAAACCGGAGTCAGCCAGGTGTTCCCAAACGCCACCGACCTCGATAGCAGTGTCAACACGCCCGTTGCCATCCCCATCGCTTGTCGAGTTGCCGATTTGTGCTTCTGCTCTGCTGAAGTCTCCGGGCAGCCCGTTGTACCGATCCTGGAACGCGTACCAGCCCGTGCGAATGCCGCTGATGTCATTGGAGATCGAGCGCACGCGAGCGCTATCGATCAACTCCTGACCTTTTAGAATGCCGCCGAGAATAAGACCGATGATAACAAGTACGATCGCAATCTCGACGAGTGTAAAACCCTGCTGGCGTTTCATTAAACTTAAAGCTCCAAAATGCCACTGCGAAAGGAGTATAAAGCAAGTGCAATGCCATTCAAAAAATTCCCTTTATTATTGAGAATTAGGCAGTAAAAATTGTGAAACCGTCGAACAATCATCACTTTGATGATGAAATTTCATCATTTTTTCGAAGCCATTCGACCTGTTTTTGCAAAAACCGGATCTGATTCTGATCCGTCAACTCACCGCTCTGCATCAGCGCCTTCAGAATTGCTGCGGCAACGTCAGCCTCACCGGTTTGCAAAGTAATAATAAAGTGAAGCTGTCGCGCCCAGGCGTGGATCGGCACGCCGCGCGTGCGCAAATCCAGATCGCGCGCCAACGCGATGGCCAGGTCGATATCGTCGAGGCGATGTCGCGCAGTAATCGCGGCACTTGCCATCCAGCGCCAGTGGCGTTTAGGGTCACGCGCAAATGATTCAGTTATAAAATCGACCATCTGACGGATTTTCGGCTTGTCGAAAACGCCACCGTAAATATGCGCAGCCGCAAGCATCGGAAAAGGATTATCCGGATCAAGTTGTTGTTGCAAGGACAACCATCCAATAACGCGATCGTAATCGAGCGCATGCCACGCCACACTCACGCCGGACTGGTAGTCAAACGTTTGCAGCCACGCCGACATTGCGTGCGAGAGATAGCGCGGCTCACCGAGCGCAGCGATTCGCGCGACTGCTTCACTCGGGGCGGCGGGAAGGACGTCGGGGGATCGCACCCAGTGCGAAGCATTTCGCGACTGTGCAAAAACGATTTGCAAAGCCAACGCAAGAAAAAGCGCGCCCAAATAAATTCGGGGGACAGCGCGGAAAGATCGCTCGCGCGCCATCAGTATTGTTTTCGGTACAGCTCGATCACAGTTGCGGTACCCAAAAGTCCCAAATACAGCAGGGTTTGCAACATTTGCACGCCGAGCTGCGCATCAACCGCGTTGGCAATTAACCAGTCAGCCGACGCGTATGTATGCAAAGGAGGTAACACCCAGCTCAGCAACTCGACAGCGAATACCATGAAATGATCGAAGGCCGATTCGGCAACAAAAATAGGTCCCGTTACCATCGCGACCAGCGCATGAATCGAACGCGCAACCAGATAAAACGCCAGAGTTACCAGCAGTGATCCGACCAGATTTCCGATCCCCAGAATAACCCATAGTGCAAACGCACCGACAATGGCAATTTCAAAAAATAAGGAAACAGCCCAACGCGCAGCCAATGAAACGTCAGTAAAAAATGCGGCAACGCACGCTGCCAGAATACAGTAGCACGTTGCGATCAGTATCAAGGCACACAAACGGCCCAGGTACACGCTTTCGCGTTTGACAGGCTGTGCGAACAATAACTCTGTGATTCTGTCTGACGACTCGCGCGTTAACGAATTTACGAAGAACAATACACACGTCAAAACACCCAACCAACGCAAACCCCAGGCAACGATTCCCGCCTGAAATTCTGCCGACGCACTGACAACAACCTCGCCGGCAAGCTCTGACACCGCGACTACGAGCAACATGCATCCGAGCGCCAACCAAAGCAGCTTGCTGTTCAGCGCTTCACGACATGTGATCGAGGCTATGGTGGTAATTTGTTTTAGCATATATAGTCGCAGATGGTACTTCGCTGATGTCGATCCAGAACGTCTTTCCCAATCTTTTTCATCCCCGCAATCGCGCGCGTTTTCTGGGGTTGTCGTTAATTGCGTTGTTGTTTGCATTGCACAAAGAAACGTCGAGCGCACTCGGCACGATCTGCATCTTTTTGCATTTTTCCCTCGCGCTTATATGGCAACCTCTGTGGCACAGCACAACACCGCTAAGTGCGCGCAGTGCAGCCGTTCTTGTTGCGTGTATCAGCGGGCTGTTGCTGTGGCCGGGTTGGTTAATCATAACGGTATGGCTGGTGATTATCATCGGTCTTTTAGGCGGCGAAAGCGCAGGCACACGTCGCAATCAGCTCCCGCAATTGATCGCAATGAGTAGTCTGTTTATTACTCTTTTGTTGATCGTCGTCCCCTTATTACTCAACGTTACGCTCGGCAATACATTGTTAGAGGCTATTGCTTTCGGCGCGGCGTTTGTTCTCGCAGGAGTCCTGATTTTTATACCTGTTCGACAAAGCCCTCGCGTTAACCATCAAATCGACTATCTGCGTGCGATCTCGATTACCTTCCTCGCGTTGCTGCTGGCGAGCGGCTCAGCACTTTGGATGTACCGGGCGCAAATTTTGTATTCGGAAGCGCTGTTCCAAACCATGATATCTATTGCGATTTTAATCATCGTGGCGAATTGGTTGTGGTCGAGTCAATCCGGGCATAGCATGATCCAAACGCTCTGGAATCGCTATCTCCTCAATCTTGGCACACCATTTGAGCAATACCTGATTTTTTTATCTGAAAGCGCGCAACGCCATACAACACCGCAAACATTCCTGGACGCGGCCCTGCAAAAACTACTGTCTCTAGATTGGGTAACCGGCGTCTCTTGGTGGGACAACGCAACACGTATCGAGCTCGGGGAGCCGTCGCTTTTCAAAACACAGGTCAGCGGCAGTGATTCCGAGGTGACTATCTATTCCCAAAATGATGTTGGCCCATCGTTTGTTTTACATATACAGCTGCTCGTTCATCTTATCGAGCATTTCTACTCCGCTCTTCAGCGCGAGGCGCAGCTGGAAACGCATTTGCGCATGGAGGCGATACACGAAACCGGATCGCGCTTGACCCATGACATAAAAAATTTGCTGCAATCGATGCACTACCTCGCTGCTGTTGTTGAAGCGAGCAAACCCGAACAAGCACAAGAATCGTTAAAACTGTTGCAGAAGCAATTTCCAGAGCTGCGTCAACGAATGCAGGCCACACTGGAAAAAATGAAAAAGCCGGGGGAATTTGACAGCGGCATGATCAGCTCTGTGCAATGGTGGAAAGCGATTCGATCACGCTACGATGATCCGTCGATCACATTCACCACTCACGAGGCTGTCGAGGGTTCTATCCCCAAAGATCTGTTTGACAATGTCGCGGAAAATCTGCTGACCAATGCGCGTTACAAACAACAATCGGATCGATCAATCGTAATAGACGCACAATTCATGTCATCTGCGGATTCAACGCGTTTCAGTGTACATGACACCGGCCCACCGATTCCTGAAGAGACCGCGAGGCGACTGTTTCGCGAAAGCGTGCATTCTGATCAAGGTCTGGGTGTTGGGTTGTATCAGTCGGCGCAACTCGCACAGCGGCACGGTTACGAATTGAGTGTCTTTCAAAATGATGAATCGGGTGTTGGAATAGAACTCAATAAGCAGTAGCGTTTGTTTCGATCAAGTTATTTAAAAGATCGCCGATAGCGGTGCATCCGAGATGAAAGGGATTAACCCGGTGCCCGATAGATACAGAATTTTTCTTGCGCTTGTCATTGCATTTGCAGTGGGGAGTGTTTTGAATCTTATCAACCAATTCGACCAACTGGCTTCAGGCGGCACGCTACCGATGTTACAGGTAGGCCTGACTTATCTGGTCCCTTTTTGCGTCTCACTTTTTAGTTCGCACATTTCCTCTCGATCGCAAACGCAGCAGCCGATCGACGAACACCCAGCATCCGCAAGCCAGCCCCTGGACGAACTGGGCGCGGACATCGATACCGTGAGGGAATTGTCAGAACGGGTTTTTAAAACAGCTACGCACGTCAATGTCGCCTCAAAAAAGCGTTTGTCATTTGTTGAAGATGTGCAACAAGCCGCTGAGTCCACCATACAGCAAGCCAAGACTTCAGGCGATTTAACCCAAAAAGTTGGTCAGGTTTCTGAAACCATTCGCCAGAACTTTCCTCAGTTAGCGGAGCACATCAAATCGCTGGCTAACGCGACGCAAAACGGCGTCGAAACATCCGAGGCGCTGGATAAATCGATCAGTCTTTTTTTTCAGGAACTCTCGGTGGTATCTGAATCGGTCGACGCGATAACAAAGATCGCGGAGCAAACAAATCTGCTGGCATTAAATGCTGCAATCGAAGCGGCTCGCGCCGGTGATCAGGGCCGCGGGTTTGCTGTCGTCGCTGATGAAGTCAAATCACTCGCTAATGACTCCAAGCGCTACGCGGAAGACATTCTGACACTGATGAAGAGCGTTCAAAAACGCAAGCAGGAAGTGCTCACACAAGTGAATAAAATGAAGGACCATATGTCCGAGGTTGCCGGGCGAAGCGACAGCGGCGGCAACGCGGCCGAATCTCAGTCCTGGGTTATCGATCAATCGCTTACAGATATGGACGACGACATTGTGACCTTAGGCAAACTCAGCCAGGCGCAAACTGAAAAAATGCAGGGGATCTGTCGAGATATTGATCGAATAATTGAGGACGCGGCAGCAGCCGTAGAAGGTTCTGCAAACAACATTGGTGTCGGTGAGCAACTGATCGCGCTGTCGTCACGCGTAAAAAATGCGTTATCCAAAACCTTGGACTAAGGTAACACGCCGGCCTGAATCATACGCGTGTAAAGAATGTTTTCAGGCAACCAGGTGATAATATCGTCGAATTTTTCAGCGCCCTCGACTTGTGTAAACCCCTTCGCCACAAATACTTCATTACCGGCGATTGGATACTCGGTCCCGGTATTACCACCTTCGAGAATGATGAAGTCGTCGCCGGCCTCACCTTCTCCTGCATTTGCGCGTTGATCAGCGCCGTCGTATTGATTCCAATCTTTCCCCATCGAAAATACAACAGCGGGAATTTGATTCGCGCGTGGCGTATTGTCGTCACCATTGTCGGGGCACGCCGGGTCGGTTGTTGCACTGGTGCAGATCACAAGATCGGGCGTCAGATTTTGAATACGCACGATTTGCATTCCACTCGTAAAGGTGAATACAAATATATCGTCATCGACGCCATCACCGTCCACATCGGTCGTCGCTTGAACACTTGTCACGCTATACCGCAACGGATTATTCCACGTATCTAACAGTAGGCCGTCGGCATTTAATTCGCCTACCAATCCCAGAGTTGCGACGGGCACGAATCCGTGGCTGACCTCGCACTCACCGGTCGATGAATCTTCGATTACCTCTGCGCCATCACTCGCACCTGTTGCCGGGCACGGTAAACGTGACCGTGCAATCGCAAATCCGATGATCGCGTCGATCACTTCATCAACCTGTGCGCGCGCGCCGCGGCGCTGGGATTCTTCGAAAGCACCGCCTAAAGGCACCAGAATGGCACTCAAAAGCAAACTGACCACAAGCAGTACTATCGCTATTTCGATAAGCGTAAAACCGGTTACGTGGCGATTGCCTAACTGCATGGCGCACCTGTGAGTTGACAGCTGAGCGCTCTATCATTGTTGACTGCATCGATCGGAAAAAACTCGTATCGCACTTCATTGCCGGCAGACGTGTCACCTGACAGCGGAGAGTCCAGATAATCTTGCGGCAGGTGCGGTAACACCGGGTTGGATCGGTCTTGCCCAAGGGCGTCAATCACCTCGCCAAAAAAAGCCACCATAAACGACTGACGTTCGCGCAATTCATCGTCAATCGTCACTTCCAACGTATTACTGGTCGGCACACAAGTCGCCTCGTGATCGCAGTTGTCATCGACGTGATAATAAATGTGATGATGCCAGCGATTGCTTTTCACCCATGCGCCGAAATTAGTCGCAGCGCCAATATCGCAACCGGGTAAGGCTTGGTCAATGTCGACTGGCAGAAACCCGCTGTTAATTTGCGGAACGCACGCGAGGACGCTATCGGCATCGTCAATGTCACCTAGCAGGCTCGCATAGGGTAAATAGCCGCGATCCGCGAAGATGGCTTCCAGTTGATGAAGTACGTAGTACAGCACGCGTATCTCAACCAGCGGCATGACTTCCTCGCGTGTGATAAATATAAGCCTGTCGTTAAATTCACCATCGACAGATGTTACAAAATTTTCATCACCGTCGGCGTTGTCGCCCTCCAGATAATCCTCGACATCATCACTCGGCCGCGTTTGACCGGAAAGCGGTGGCCCGGGATCGACAATCACCGCAACGACATCGCCGATGCCATCAACCGTTAGCTCTGCAATCGTGTCCGGATTGACAATCGACGTGGAGTGCGTGGAAAACTCGGGGGACGTCACGTACCAAAATTGTCGCGACGACTCCTGCGCGTACGGATAGAGTTCCTGAGCCTTGCCCGCACTGGTTGTCCAATGAGTGACGAGCCTTCCTGCCTCCAGGAACGGACACGCGGGAAAGTCGGGGATTCCATCGTTGTCCGTATCAGGGCAAGGAAAATGACCGTAACCCGCGCCACCGTCAATGTGGTCGTCGGCGTAATTTGTTGCAAACGCGATTAACGACTGCTTGGCTTTTTGTAAATCTCTGGTCACAGTGTCTCGGCGGTTGAGATCGGCGCGATTGAGGTTCTGAGTGCCCAGAAACAGTGCGGCGCTGCCAAGCACCAATACACTGACGATCAAAAGCAGAACAGCCCCCTGAATCGATTTTTGAGATTTGAGCTGGCGAGTGGGTGCCATTGCGGTAGACCGTATCAGTTCACAGGATCGATGACTTGTTCGGCCTTCGGCTCAAATTTTTCGCCCGGCTTGATTCGAATAGTTTTTTCGTTTGCAAGATTAACTTCCGCGTCGCCGGAAGATTCGTCAATTGACAGCACTCGCACGTCGCGCGCGGCGCGCTGGCCTTCCTCGACAGGGCGGTTGTTGAGCCAGACTGTATTCTCACCATCGCCTCGCACTACGTACCCTTGCAAACTGACGCTGGGCAACTCCGGTTTGGGTTTAGGCTTTGGTTCAATCTTTGGTTTGGGTTTTGGTGCTTCCACAACAACCGGAACAACCACTTCTTCAACACCGTCACGCTTTCGGTCAAGCTGGGCGCGTTGCTCGCTACTTAAGAACAAGCGATATCCACCGAGCTGATCGTTTGCAAAAGCAGGAGTGCAAAGACACATCGCGAATGCTGCAACCGAGCAGATCAACGACAAACTGTTTGATGCCCTGCTCATTGTTCGGCTAAAAGCTCGTCGTTTGTTTCGACATCCATGGTGTACCAGCTAAGCAAACAACGTGCATCAAGATTCGATTTTTCGCCCGATGTGTCAATACCGCTATCCGACGTACGAATATCACACCCACGCACCTCATATAGCCCACCTGTTTTCTCGTCCAGCAATCGAAAAAACTCAAACAGGTCACCTTCGTGCAACAAGCCCATATCCAAATGCATCGGTGATTCAAAAATCGATATTTGATCGTTGATCGAAAAATTTATATTTCGCAGCTCAAATTCCTTTCGCGGCTTGATGGTGTACTTCATAACCGGCAATTTGAGCTGTTGATTAATCTGCTGCAGCGCCTCTATCCATTCAAGCCTTGGTTCATTGTCAATATAACCTTGCTCTATAAATAACTCGTACTGATCCACATAGGTTTTGTACAGTTCCTCTTCTTGAATTGCAGTGCGGTAGTCACGTGCAAACCTTTGCAATGACTGTCTTTCAGTGCTAAAGCTATCCGCTATTTCGTTATATCGCGCCGTGCTGTAAAAAATCAGCGCACCGGAAACCACCGTACAAAACAAAAACACGAGTAAAGGTCGGCGCAGTAAATCCCAGTGTATCTCACGATCCATCATGATTCTTGCTCCGATTCACGTACCAGTGTAGCCCGCAACTCGAACGTGGATCGTGATTGGATGTTGGTCCGTGCGCTGGTGCCACTATCTCCCTCCAAGCCCGTATCCGAATCGATATCAAATGGCGTTTTAACCACATTCACAAAACTGAACTTTCCGGTACCTTCAAGCTCGGCAACAAAAAAATCAAAAAGCTCAACTGCAGAGCGAAAATTCTCTCCGTAGTTAGTCATCTCACCTTCAATGCTGACCACTTGATAGTGGTCATCGGTCGAATCAATTTCTTGCCGAATCGATGAGCGCGGGCGCACCGTGTTGTTATTGATAGCGATATCTGGATCGGGATAGCGTAGCCAGTTGATGCGTGTTAATTCGACATTACCGTTGCGTTGTAAGATTTTTGCCAGCTCACCCAGCAACGGCAGTGGACTAACCTCTGAATACTCTTCCAATTTGTGGACAGTTCCGACGGCAGACTTGAGCGTATCCGGTTCAAGCTTGTAGGCCTCGGATTGTCCGACTCGCTCGTTATAGTGTTTACGATACAGTTTCTTGTGAATGCGGGCATCGCGCGCGTAGCGATGCAAAAGTTGAACTTCGTAATAGCGACTCACCACATAAGCGCTACTCAACAAAAGTACTAAACCGGCAGCAACCAGGAGCCACTTGCGAACATTGTGATACCGATAAAAACGAGTCAGATCGCGCGGACCATAGTGGTTACTGAGTTTGGATTTATCCAGTAACACATGTGCAAAGACGCCATCAGTGAAGTCGGTTGGCAGCTCCTTTTTTATTCCAACACGTTTTGCGATTTCACTGTGACGATAAACCGAAAAATCGACCAGCTCTTCGCCGCGCAGTCCGTTAGCAAAATCTGGAAAAACGCCATCGTTTACGATGACGCACACGTCGAGTGATTCATTGCGCCGCAAAAGCCGCTGACTGCGCAAATACAGCAGAGTGTTGTTAACGTCATTGCGAACGTAATTAACATCGGACAGGCTGTCTTCGCGTGCCATTCGATGCAAGGACAAGCGACTGAGTTTGAGTTTTCCATTATCGTAAAACGATTGCCGCAACGTCATCGGCGATTGCTGGCTCACCAGCAATACTCTTCGCTTGTCCATTTTGAGAGTGGATAGCAAGTCTTGACCGATCAAGGGTAAGGAGTAAATGCCTTTTACCGGTACGCGCGCGCGCTGCAATATGTCGAGCCATTTGCGCAAGATAGTTGCGTTGCCAAGCCCCGACACCAGCACCTCGAGATCGCGACGACCGGTTTTGTGCCGCCCTTGCACCTGCAGTGATCGCAGTTCGCTGGTACGGAAAAATTTGCGCATTGAGCGCTGAAGAACGGCGACCCGATCGCTACCCCATGCATAGGGAACAGAATCCGTATGAAACTCTTCCTCGATCAAATCGACAACGATGTGAATCGGACGGTACAGCGAGTTTTGCAAGTAAAGCTCAAACTCGCGATAACCGTCGTCGCTCGCGGAAAACCGCTTGACACCGCCGAACTTCCCGTTCGACCAGTCGTACGCGATCATGCGATTACCGGGGCAGAAAAGGATACGCTCCATCAGAGAATCGTCCCCAGGCGAATTGCCGAATCAACCACGGGCCCGATGACCGACGAAATCACCCAACCGAGGATTAACGCGACGGTCAGAATCAGTATTGGACCGATGAATTGTTCAAGGCGCTCGATTTGTTCGCGTGCTTCGCGACCGTAAAAGTATCCCACTTGCGAGAACGCTTCGTCGAGCGAGCCGCTGCTTTCGCCGACACGTACCATGCGCACCACCAGCGGTGGAAAAAATCCGGTGTTGGAAAAACTGTTGGCGATTGTTTCACCGTCTTCGATGCGATTGTGTACATCGTCGATAGCCTGGTCCAATACCCGATTGTTCACAAGCGGCCGACTCAGCTGTAACAAATCGAGGACGGTGATGCCTGACGCGTACATCATTGCGGCATAGTTGGCGAAGCGCGCCAGTTTGTAGCGCGTTAACACCGGACCAACAAACCACATGCTGAGTTTAAAGTTATCCCAACTGTAGTGAAATCCCGCACTAAAACGCGCTGCGTACTTTATCGACAAGGGAATCAAAATTGGCAGCAATATAATCACATACCAATATTCAACGAAAAAATCGGAGGTCGCCAGCAGCGCTCGCGTATGCCACGGCAATTCGTTGTCGATACTTTGAATAAACGAAATCAGGTTTGGAACCAGATAAACCATGACAAATATGATCACCACGAATAAAACGGTGGCAACGAAAACCGGATAAATTAAAATTCGTCGAACGCGGGAAACGAGTTCATCCTGCCATTTTGTGTTTTCGGCGAGATCGTGCAGTACGTCGGGCAATCTGCCGCTGCGTTCACCGACTCGCACCATGCTCGCGTAGACGTCACCAAAAATATGCGGAAACTGTTCAAGCATTTGTGAGAAAGACTGCCCGCCTTCGATGCCCTCGACAATCTGCGAAATGATCGCTTGAAACGAGGCGTTCTCCTCGCTGTCGCGCAAATCCTGCAGTGCCTCGACCAACGGCACGCCGGCGCGCATTAGTTGTTCAAGGTGAAAGGAAAAGTTGATTAAATCACTGCGACTCACCTTGCGCGCGCGTTGCCCAAACAATTGCTGATTCTTCAGCTTATAGTTGATTAGATCCAGACCCATGCGCGACAGGCGCATTTCAAGATCGGTCGCGTTTGCCGCCTCCTGAACACCGCTCTGCACGTTGCCGAATTCGTTAACCGCTTTGAATCGATATTCGGCCACTGCATTACACCCTGTCGGTTAGATCAACGACGCGGGAGACTTCTTCGAGCGAGGTCGAGCCGTCGCGCACGCGGCGCAGGCCATCTTCAGAAAGCGGCTTAAAGCCGGACTCCAACGCCACTTGCAAAATGGCATAACTGGTCGCGCGTTTGAAGATCATGTCGTCGATGCCCTGATTGATGCGCAGTACTTCCATCAGCGCGATGCGCCCGCGATAACCCTGATAATCGCATCGCGCACAGCCAACTGCCTGTTGCAGCACAAAATCCGAACTGCGTTCAGGGTCAATAATCTTGCGCTCGACGTCGCTCGGTGTGTAGGGCTCTTTGCAATATTCACATAAGCGGCGCACCAGACGCTGAGCCAGAATGCCGATAATATTGCCAGCTAGAACGTCGGGCAGCACGCCGATATCGAGCAATCGGGGGATCGCACCGACAGCCGAGTTGGTGTGCAAGGTGGAGTAAACCTGATGCCCCGTCATGGCAGCGCGAAACGCCATCTCGGCGGTTTCTTCATCGCGAATCTCACCAACCAGAATGATGTCAGGATCCTGCCGCATCATGGTGCGAATGCCGCTGGCAAAATCGAGGTTGATCGATTCGTTCACCGAGCTCTGCCGGATCATCGGCATCGGGTATTCAACCGGGTCTTCCAGCGTCATTATGTTCACGCTTTCAGAGTTCAAATGCCCGAGCATCGAATACAGCGTGGTCGTTTTGCCGCTACCCGTCGGTCCGGTGACGAGAATTAACCCTTCCGGGCGCGCCATCATCAGGTTGAGGTTGGTTAAGGTGTCTTCGGGCAGACCGAGTTCGTCGACCCGCATAATGCCCTTGTCGCGATCGAGAATACGTAAAACGATGTTCTCGCCGTGATTGGTCGCCATCGACGAGACACGAAAATCGATCTGATGACCGCCGATACCCAGGGAAATTCGGCCGTCTTGCGGGGCACGCGTTTCGGCGATGTTCATTCCTGCCATCACTTTCAGGCGCACCGCAATCGCCGACCAGAAGTTCTTGTGCAAACTGCGGATCTGCCGCAACACGCCGTCGATTCGATAGCGAACACGGAGAAAACCGTCTTCGGGTTCAAAGTGGATGTCCGACGCGCCACGCTTGACAGCGTCGGACAAAATCGCGTCGACCAGTCGCACCAGCGGCTGGCTGTATTCGTTTGATTCAGCGGCGAGGCTCGCGTAGTCCACCTCGCCGGTTTCGATCTCGTGCAGTATGCCGTCGACGGTTAGTTCGTAGCCGTAGAACTGATCAATGGCGTCTTCAACTTCGACTTCACCGGCTAACACCGGTTTGATCTCGACACGATTGCCAAGCTGGGCCTTGAGGCGATCGAGCGCCATCAGGTTATAGGTGTCGGCCATCGCAATGGTCAACAATTGCGCATCGTAGTCGTACGAAATCGGGACCAGGCTGTAGCGCCGCGCGAGTTCCTTTGGCACCAACTGCAGGGCGGCGGTGTCCGGGACGACCACGGCGAGTTCGATACTCTCTTGCCCGAGAGCCTCGCCAAGCACATCGCGCAAAACCGACTCACTGATAAAGCCGAGCGTGACCAAAATGCGGCCAAGCTGTTCGCCGCTTTTTTCCTGATCGGTCAACGCGATGCGCAACTGGTCGCGACTGATCAGGCCATCCTGTACCAGCAGTTCACCGAGCAGTTTGTTTTTGCGGTCGCCGTTCGCCACGCTACTGCTCCAGCGTTTGCAGACGACGAAATACCTGCACCGAGTCGAAGCTCGCCGCCCGATCACGTGCCAGATCGAGGGCGGTCTGATAGTACTGCGCGGCGGGGGCCGACTTGCCGAGATTGTCGAGACTGACCGCGAGATTAAACGCAATATCCGGATTTTGCGGATCACCAGTGAAGGCGTTAAAAAAGTGCTGCTGCGCATCGGCCCAGCGTTTTTGCCGGCTCAGGAGCGTACCGAGGGCATAGTTCAAAGGCGCCGAGTCGGGTGTCTCGCGCAACAGGAATCGCAAATCAGACTCGTAGCGCTGCAGGTTGTCGTCCTGCGCGAACGCGTTCATACCTGCCAGCGCCGCGTGGTCCCGCGGGTTGACAGAAAGAAGCTCACGATAAATAGCCAGCGCCGCGCGCGACTGCCCGCGCTGTAAATACACGGCCGCAGAACCCAGCATCGCGTCGCGATGACGCGGAGATAACTGCAGCGCTTGCCGGTACAGCGACTCGGCCTTGTCAAACTGCTTTGCTTGATACGCGGCGTAGGCGTCGCGCACCAGAACGTCTGCCTCCAATTCACGCGACGCGCGCGCGATTGAAAGCGCGGCTTCCGACTCATCTTGCTGCTCAACCGGGGTCGCGGTAGAGACAGCGGCGTCGTCTGTTTCGGTTGATTCAGTTATCTCTTTGTTGTCAGCGACGGGGGCTTTTTCTGATTCCGTTTGTCCATTTTGTGCGGTCGACGACTCGCTATCATCTTGAGCTGATTCCTCCGTCAAATCGCTTTCAGCTTGTTGAGTTGGTACAGACTCTTCGACCGATTGCGATTCAACCGAGCTGGTTTCAGATGCCGGCTCGGCCTGTAACTCCTGCCCGGATAATTCCGCAACAGCGTCGTCAAAGCCTGAGTCCGCAACCGGTTCGGAAGACGCATCAGCATCACCGATGCCGATATCTGCGCTCACCGTTTGATTACTGCTTGCCACCGCATCCTCATCAACGATTGAAGGCGCTTGCGAATCAGGTATCTCGCTGATTACGGTCTGTGTATCCTCGGCTGATGTCTGCGATGAAGATTCGGGAACACCGGTTTGCACATTGTCTGTTTCAGTGTTTGATTGAGCTCGCTCAACGTCAGCCACTTTGGATTGTTCTAGCGCGATTTCTTCCGGGGATTTCAGCGGCACGATCGGCGCGCGTGTACGGATATTGGTCAGCTGACGCTGAAAATCGTAGTCACGCTCCTGCACGTAGTAATAGCTCGCACCCGCGCAGACCGCGATCAGGAGGATACTGACCAAAATTTTGCCAAACCCAATACCCCTGCGCAGTGGGCGATGCACGGATTTACTGGCAAACACAGTCTCGGCATGACGCGGGGTGCCGTAACCGCCCTCGACGTCGCGCTCATTGCCTTCGCCGTCCAGTTGCTGCGTTTCATCAAACTCATCGTATTGGGAAAATCGCTGCCCGGTGGCGTCGCCCTGGGTGTGATCAAAAGCGTCTTCGAGCGAGTCGTCAAGTGGATCAGCGGACGCGTCCGGATCGTATTCTTGTCGTCCTGAATCGGGCGCAGCCGACGCTGATTGTTCCGACGGTGTTACCTGTGGCGGGTCTGCGGTCTGCGTATCTGAAACGCCCGCGTCGGCTTGCGCAGATTCCTCGGGCGACGTTTGATTCGATTCGTTTTGGCCGCGTGATTTCGCCTCGGCCGCTTTCTTGAGCGCGTCCAGCAATAAGCTCATGGCCGTCGCTCCTGCGTGTGCATCGCTTGGGCATGCGCCGACGCTTCACGAGAGGCGACGTGCATTACTCTTCCTCTGGGGCAGATTGGCTGTTTCGACTGAACTCCTGCTGATCGGGCAAATAGCTTTTGAACGCTTTCAAATCACCGTCGAGACTCGCGTTATTCACCACCGTCGGGCGCAGGAAAACAAGCAGTTCGGTTTTTTCCACCGTATCGTCACGATAGGAAAACGCGTTACCCAAAACCGGCACCTCGCCCAACCCGGGAACGCTGGATCGGCCTTTCTCGACTTTATCCTGCATCAAGCCACCGATGATCGCGACCTGACCGCTATTCACGCGCAGCAACGACTCCATCTCGCGCACCTGTATTTCGGGAATGCGGTTAACCACGTCTTCAGCTGCAAGATCGGGGTTGGGGTCGTTGACAAAGCCCAGAATCCGCGAAATCGTCGGGCGTACGTTGAGAATGACCTCCTCGTTGTCGCTGATGAATGGCGTTACGTTCATCACAAAGCCGACCGGCACGGTGTGAATTTCCGTCTCACGCGTGGCTGGCTGCGTCACAATACCGTTGGCATTCGTCACCGCAGGGTCAACTGAAATCGTAAAATAAACGCGGTTATCGACCACCTTTAGCACCGCTGCCTGATTGTTCAGTGCAATGATTTTGGGGCTCGAGAGAATCTGCACATCACCGAACTGATCGAGCAGCTTAAGAGTCGACAAAACGCTGCCAATGCTGGAATCGGTATCGCTGTAGCTCAGCAGAAAATTGGGTGCGACAACGTTGCCTGTCGCCGCCGGGCCGCCGGTAAACGACTGAACCGCGCTAAAGCCAGAGGTATCGTTGGTATCCGCCAACACGCGCCAGTCGATCCCGGCCTGATAGGTGTCGCTCAACGTCACCTCAACGATCGTTGCTTCGATAAGCACCTGTCTGCGCGCACTACGCAAAATTTTATCGATAAAGGCCTGTACTTCGTGGTGTTGACGGCGTGTTCCACGCACCGAAATAAAACCCGACTCGCGGTGCACGATCACGCGCTCGAGCGCCTCATCGCGCTGATCTGAGCCCGACACTCCCAAAATGCTCTGAATGTTGCTGACCAGTGAATCCCAGAACAAATTTTCAGAACTGTTTTCAACCTGCGTCCGCGAGTTGTTGGAACCACCCCCCGAACTGCCGCTGTCGCCGTCGATGTCCACGCTTATCGAGCCGACTTGCGTCGCCAGGTCCACGCGGCTGGTCGCACTGCGGGTTAAGTTCAGGTAATCGATCGCATAGGTTTGCAAATACGGTGCGTCGGCCGAGATGACGAGGTAGTCGTCGCCGACCTCGTAGCGAATAGGGGCCTGCAACGCAATGCGGTCGAGGATTCGAATCAGGCTCTGGTCAATTGCATTGAGTGTAACGCGCCCGTTTATGTCGCCGACAATATCAATGTTGAGCCTGGCATCGCGCGCCAGTGCAAAAAGTAAATCGCGCAACGGCACCTGATTAACCACAACGGTGTAGGTGTCTTCCGGGCTTTGCGGTTCGGGTGCCGGCAAATACGGAGTTGTGGTTACCGGCTCGGGAATCGCTGCGGCCGGTTCAACTTGCTCAGCACTTTCCTCGGCGACGGCGTCGTTATAAAGGTGCCCCTGCGAGGGCTCGATAGGATGTGGCGTGCGATTGGCGCACGCGGTCAAAAGCAACAGTGCAAGCCCTATGCTGGTGCCGTTGGTGAAGCGTGAAAGCATGAAAGTTCGTTTATCCTGCAATTTCTGTTTTTAAGCTACGCACCGTGCGAACGAACGGCTGCCAGCGCTGGAGTTGTTCGGGCAGCGCCTGCACGGCCTCCCACGCACTGTCTAAACTGGCGTACTGATTGTACAGCACCGCCAGTTTGATCGAGCCGTCGACCTCCGTTTCATAGACGTAGACTTTATCCAAGTCTATATCAGACGGCAATTTCTCAATATATTCTGATAACTTATCTGCAGATCCTCGATCAACTGTGAGTAACTGGATACTGAAACCGTTATCGGTCTCATTCCAGAAATATTCACGTGTCGATTGCATTCGAGCTGCAATGGCCGAATCGTAAACAGGTTTTTCAGCGACCTGCGCGGCTGGCGCAGGGTCAACTTCATCGATCTCCTCCTGCTGTGGCTGCGGCGTGGTGTCTGCATTTTGTTCTGAGCCTGGGACAGTTTGAGCGACAGATGTGTCCTCATCCGCATGGCTTGTTTTCGCAACCACGGTTTCTGGCTCTGCAGCCTCCAGCTGTTCGTTCGCCAAATCGGGACCCACGGCAGTCGTTTCAAGATTCGAATCCTCGGCGTTTGTGGTTTCTATTTTCGTGGACGTCTGTTCAACCAGCGGCTCGCTCGATTGATCAGCCGGCACCGCCACTTCGCTCACAGGTGCCGCGGGGGCGACTTGCGCGTTTTCTGCTGGTGCACCCACGTTGCTCAGGCTGGCGCCGGTCACCGTCGACCAGTGCAGCGCGAGGAACGTGATCCCACCCGCAAGAATACCGACCGCGCAGCTCAAGCCGACAAGCAGCGGCCATCGGCTGCGTTCGGGTTTTCTGGGCACAAATTGACTGTCGTGCGCGGCGACCAACACGTGCTTGCGCGAAATTGTGCGCGTGTTGTCGGCGTAAGCGGCAAGCAGGACCTTGTCGGCCAAAATATTGATGCGCCGGATCATGCCCTGCGAGTAATCGGCAACCAGTTTGGCAATCGACTCGACGAACATGTCCTGACCGCGATAGCCGGACACCCACATGCGAAAGTTCAGGTATTCGCATACCTCATCGGTCATCAGCGGCTCGAGGTTGAAACTGTGTGTGATGCGCTCGCGCAGCTGTCGAATCGAGTTATCGCTGAGGTTATCGTCGAGTTCTGGTTGCCCGAAGAGTACAACCTGCATCAGCTTGCTTTCCTGCGTTTCGAGGTTGGACAGCAGACGCACCTCTTCGAGGGTCGCCAACGGCATGCTTTGCGCCTCCTCAATAAACACCACGATCTGCTTGCCCTCGGCATGCCGGCGCATTAACAAACCCTGCAACTTTTGCATGGCCTCGAGCTTGCTGACGTTCGCGTCGACGACCACTTTCAATTCGAAGGCGATCACCTGCAGGATGTTTTCTGGTGAAAGACTGGGATTGGCGATGTAGACAATCTCGACGTGTCGCGGCAGACGCACTTCCAGCATGCGGCAGAGCATAGTTTTACCACTGCCAACCTCGCCGACCACTTTGACGATACCTTCGCCGTTGAGGACGGCGTAGACCAGGCCGTCGAGCACCGCGCCGCGCTTGGCACCGCTGTAAAACAGACTGGTATCCGGCGTGATGCGGAACGGCGGCCGCTTCAGGTCGAAGAATTCGTCGTACATTGCCATGCTGGATTACTCGAACTTTTCTTCGAGACGCTGGATTTTGCTGTACAAGGTTGTGCGGTTAACGTTAAGGAGCTTGGCGGTGCGACTGAGATTTCCGTCGGTCATCTCCATCGCGGTGCGAATGTACTCCCACTCGATGACCTGGACGTGATCGTCGAGCGAAAAATCACCGCTGCGCAGCGTTTCGCGAATGCCGAGTTCGTTGGCGATCGGTGCACCACTTCCGCTCGCCGAAGGCACATGTTCAAACTCGTCGCGCAAGCGATCTTTGCCTATCATCTCACCGGGAAATTTAGTGCCAAGACGGATCACAATGTTGCGCAGTTCGCGCACATTGCCAGGAAAATGATAGTCCATCCAGAGCTGCCGCGCCTCGTCGTCCAGCGTAAATCGCGCGACCGTGTCCTGATACGCAAACTGAAAGTGTTCAAGCAGGGTTAATCGATCCTCACCGCGATCACGCAGCGGCGGCGTTGCGATGTTGAGCACACTCATCCGGTAATAGAGATCCTGCCTGAATCGCCCCGCTTCAACTTCGGCGACCAGATCGCGGTTGCTGGCAGCGATCAGACGCACCCTGGAACGGCGCGGGGTTGACTCACCCACGCGAAAGTACTCGCCGTTCTCGATCACACGCAGAAGGTTGGACTGCAGCTCAACGCTCATCTCTGAAATTTCGTCGAGGAAAAGCGTACCCTCACCCGCCGCTTCGAAAAAGCCATCGTGATCGCGTGCCGCACCGGTAAACGCACCCTTGGCGTGGCCAAACAATTGCGATGCCAACAGTTCACTGGAAAACGCAGCGCAGTTAACCGCGATATACGGTTCACCCGCACGCTTGCTCAAGCGGTGCATCTGATCGGCAATCAACTCTTTGCCCGTGCCGGACTCTCCCAAAATCGTGACCGGGAATTCGGCATTCGCAAACTGCTTGATCTGTGCGCGCAGGTTAAGCATCGCCGGGCTGTTCCCCTCGATCGCGTCCCCCGCTCTCCCGGGTTGTTCCTGAGCCGCGTCAAACAACAGCATTTGGTGTTGTAGGCGCGATTTGAGAAGGTCTGGATCGCACGGCTTGGGGATAAAGTCCGCCGCGCCGATCGACATCGCGTGGCGCACGTTTTCGCGATCACTCTGCCCCGACAGCACCATAATGCGCATGCCGGTGCTGCGCGCGAGAAGCTCGCGCACCAGCGCGAAACCTTCGCTTGGCTCGTGTGGGTGCGGCGGCAATCCGAGATCGATCAGCGCCAATGCCGGTTGCGAGTGCGCGTTGTTGATAAGCGCCAGAGCCGCCTCGCGGGTTTCTGCCAACTGGACGTTAAACGAGTCTCGCAACAAAAACTCGAGACTCTCGCGAATCAATGGATCGTCGTCCACCAACAGTAAGTCAGGCTTGGACAAGAATCGGCTCCCCCGGATGGCACGCTGCCTGTTTCAGACAGGTGTGGAATTTTCGTCAATCCGGCATATTATGCCCGCAATTCTCACAGGTCTGTGACTTATTTCCGCGACTTAACATGTTCCACATCGTTCTTTATCAGCCTGAAATTCCGCCCAATACCGGCAATATCATTCGCCTTTGCGCGAATACCGGAACGCGCCTGCATCTGATCCATCCGCTTGGGTTCGCGCTGGATGAAAAGCGCTTGCGTCGGGCGGGTTTGGACTACGCAGAATGGGCCGATGTAAGCGAGCACGAGAGTCTCGACGACTTTGTCGGTCAAGCGACACCCAGACAACTCTACGCCTTCACCACACGCGCGCAAACGCACCATACTGCTGCCCAATTTCAAGTGGGTGACGCGCTTGTGTTTGGCCCGGAAACCCGGGGACTTCCGCTCGCGTGGCTAAATACTCTTCCGGCAGAGAGAAAGCTGCGACTACCGATGCTGCCGGACTCGCGCAGCATGAACCTGTCTAACAGCGTTGCAGTGGCGGTATATGAAGCGTGGAGGCAGCAGGGTTTCGAAGGCGGCAACTAATCAGGTGTCAATCTGATCTCTTTGCGCAACCAGGCAGTCAATGAATACGCGCAAACATTCCACACGTCTGTTTTGTTGCGGAAAATAGAGATAAAAAGGCGGCAGTGTTTTCACAAATGGATCAAGCACACTTTCAAGCGCACCGGATTCCAAGTGCTCGGCTGCGGTGTGACGCAGCGACCAACCGATGCCGTGGCCATCGCGCGCTGCCTGAATCACGCCAGCGACCTGATCGAAAACCATGCAAGCCGGAGGGTCAATGGTTTTTTCGTCCCCATCCTCAACAAACTGCCACGCCGCGACCTTGTTTGCGGTGGTCATTCGGTATCGAATGCAATCGTGGTTCAGCAAATCGCGCGGGTGGCGCGGTTTGCCGCGAGCCGCAAGGTATTCCGGTGATGCCGAAAACGCGGGTGTCAAAGGCGGCGTCATGCGGACGGCGACCATATCGTCGCTGACAATATCGCCCAGTCGCAGCCCCGCGTGAAAGCCCTCTCGAACGATATCTACCAGACCTTCGTGCCATGAAATGTCCAGTTTGATCCCAGGATTGTCGCTCCGGAACCGTTTCAACGCAGGCGCGATAACCGTGAGATATGCACCTCTCGACGCGCTCAGTCGCAGCGTTCCCTGCGTTGCGCTGCCCGCTTCCTGAGACTTCTTGATCGCATACTGCATATCACGATACGCGGGTGCTGCTGCCTCAAACAAGACTCGACCGGCGTCGGTCAATTCGATCCTGCGCGTTGTTCGAAACACCAATTCGACGCCCAACTTTTGTTCGAGCGCTTTGAGTTGCAGGCTGACAGCGGGCGCGCCGACGCCCAGAACCTCTGCCGCCGCGCGCAATGATCCCTCTTTGACGATGGTGAGAAATACCTCGATGCCATGAACAGGTGATCGATTCATTAATAAATTTAAACATTTAATTTCAATAAATGCGTATTTTAGAATCAATCAACACTGAATATCATCACCTTCGCGACACATTTTCAGAGCCATAAGATGAAGACCAATGCACCTGCCCGGCAAGCTGCGCCTCACAAAGTGGGTTTGGGTATTAGCTTGATCGTATCCACCATGTTCGTCACATCGATTCAGGACGTGGTGTTCAAATTATTCAGCGCAGACATGACGCTGTGGCAAATATTTACGCTGAGGGGGGTCCTGGCCGCGCCACTACTCGTTCTGGTCGCGCGATGGCAGGGAATCCACAACGGGATTTTTCAGGCCGCCCTGCAACCCTGGGTGTTGCTGAGAGCCGCGTGCATGACGCTGCTGTTTCTCGCGTTTTACGGCGCGATTCCATTTATAAGCCTGTCGACCGTTGGGGCGGCCAATTACGTTGCCCCTATATTTGTCGCCGTGCTGTCTGCCTGCATGATTAAAGAGCGCGTTGGCTGGCGCGGTGCAATTGCGGTGATCGTCGGTTTTGCCGGTGTGATCACTTTACTGCAACCGGGCACCGACGCGTTTTCACCCTGGGCGCTGTTGCCTCTAGCTGGCGCGGGATTTTACGCCTTCGCCCACATCATCACCCGCACCCGATGCCAACACGTTCCGCTGGCGGCAATGGCGCTGTCGGTCACGCTGTGCATGATGGCTGCGGGCGCGGTGATCAGTCTGCTGGTATTTGTCGTAAACCCGGCGGGGCCTTTCGCGGCCTCCCACCCCTACCTGTTTGGTGCGTGGACGCCGATGGGACAACCAGAGTGGATGGTGCTTGCCTTACTCGCGGTACTTTCAGTGATCATCACCATGGGGCTGGCAGCGTCGTACAAAGCCGCACCCCCGCCGACAATCGCAACATTTGAATATTGCTACCTGATTTTCGTCACGGCGTGGGATCTTCTCATATTTGCACTGGCGCCCAGCCTCGCGACGATTGCCGGAATGCTGTTAATCGTTGGTGCCGGTCTGCTGGTTTTGCGCCGCTGAGAACTACCGCGACTCCGCGCGTTGCCCGCGCCCGAGTAGATCGCGCACCGCATTGCGCGGTAACTTGCCTTCGTAAAGCACTGCGAAAACCTGCTCGGCAATCGGCATTTCGACGTTGAACTGCTCGGCCAATCGTACCGCTTCGCGCGCGGTGCCGACCCCCTCGACGGCCTGCCCGATTTCTTCCTGCGCGTCGCTTACGCTCAAACCGCGCGCGAGCGCCAAACCCATACGACGGTTGCGCGAAAGGTTGTCGGTGCAGGTCAGTACCAGATCGCCCATGCCCGCCAGGCCCATAAACGTCTCCGCGCGGCCGCCCATGGCGACGCCAAGGCGCATCAGTTCAGCCAGGCCGCGAGTGATCAGCGCAGCGCGCGCATTCGCACCAAAACCGAGGCCGTCGGATATGCCGGCCGCGATCGCCAATACATTTTTCAGCGCGCCACCGGTTTCGACTCCAACGACATCGTCGCTGCTGTAGGCGCGAAAGGTCTCACTGTGCAACCAACGCGCGACACGCTCGGCAAATACCGTATCGCGCGACGCAACGGTGATTGCAGTTGGCAATCCCTGCATTAATTCCTTCGCAAACGTAGGGCCCGAGATCACCGCGAGCGGCAAATCATCCCCGAGGATTTCGCGTGCAACCGGCTCGAGCTGCCGCCCACTGCCTTTTTCCAGCCCTTTGCATGCCCAGATGACGGGGGTTTGATCCGCGCCGCTGTCGACGATGTTGTTGAGAGTTTGCGCAAAGGCGCCGCTCGGTGTGGCGACGAGCAGCGCGTCGGTGTTTGCGACACACGCGCTGAAATCGGACTCGCACTGAAGCGAATCCGGTATGCGGGTGTCGGGCAGATAGCGCGCGTTTACACGCTCGCGCTGCAGTGTCGCGATCTGCGTTGCGTCGCGACCCCACAGCTTTACGTCGTGACCGTTGCCCGTTAAATGGCAGGCCAGAGCCGTACCCCAGGAGCCGGCGCCGAGTACGCCAATGCGCGTGTTATCGGGCAAGCGAGGCCTTACTGTGGAGTGTCGGGCGCCGGAGCGTTTTGTTTAATTTTGCTCAGGTGCTGCGCGTACAGCGCGTCGAAGTTGATCGGCTCCAGAATCAGCTGCGGGAAGCCGCCTTTAGCAACCATGCCCGCAATCACTTCGCGCGCGAATGGAAACAGCGCACTCGGGCAATGGCTGCCCAACAAATTGTCGCGAACGCTCTGGTCGAAACCTTTGATCAAAAACAAACCGGCCTGTTTGATTTCGACCAGATACAGGGTGCTATCTTCGACCGTGGCGGTGACAGTGATATTCAATACCACTTCGAACATGTCATCGTTACCGGGGCGGGTTTCGGTGTTGATCTGTAAATTGATATTGGGATTACGCGCCGCTTTACCGCCAAACACTTCGGGTGTTTTCGGTGACTCGAACGACAGGTCTTTCACGTAAAGTTTTTTAATTGAGAACTGCTGTGCCGGAGCCTCGCCCGCTGCGGCTTCTGTTTCGTCAGACATATTTGATTACCTGAATCGCGATGCAGTCGCGACAGAAAAAACGCGCATTGTACCCGAAGCGCGAAGGCGAATTGAATTGTCGTTTAGATCGGTATTATCCGGCGAGCAAGGCGTCGAGCGCTTCGTCCCTTTCAAGCGCCAGGATGTCGTCGTAGCCGCCGACATGAGCTGTGCCGATAAATATCTGCGGCACGGTCTTGCGCCCGCTGCGCTCGATCATCTCTTCGAACACTTCGCGACTGTCGACCAGAATGGCTTTGTAGTCCACCGATTTCGTGTCCAGCAGCTGCCGGGCTGCACGGCAGTAAGGGCAAGCGGGGGACTCGTACATGATGACTTCAGCGGCCATTTTGGTGTTCCCTATTTGGTCACGACCGGCAGGTTTTCCTTTTCCCACGCGGCTATGCCACCTTTGAGCGAGTAAAGCTTGTTAAAACCTTCTTTTTTCAGCGTGCTGCAGGCCTTGCCAGACTGTATGCCGTTGTCGCAATACACGATCAGTGGCTTATCCTTGTATTTAGACAGCTCGCTGACTTTTCCCGCAAGACTTTTGATCGGAATGTTCTTGGCGTCGATAAGGTGGCCGGTTTTGAACGCGGCATTGTCGCGCACGTCGAGAAACAGCGCGTCGTCGTCGTTTTGCATACGCGTTGCGTCGCCGACAGACAAATTGGTGCCCGCTGCAGCCGCGCGTTGAAACTCTGTGTAGAAAATCATGCCCATCACCATGCCAAGAGCGGCAAACAAAAACGGGTGGTTACCAAAGAATTCCATGTATTGTTCCATCGGATCACTCGGGCAGGGTCATTAAGGAGCGCGCTAGTATAGGCGCAAATACCATCGTTGCAAGTTGCCAGCGAGTGGCGCGAAGGGTGCCCCACGCGGCGTGAAACGCTATCATCCGCCGACTTTGCATCAGTGACTCTGTATGGACATTTTCAGCGCCGTTGTAGCGGCTGTTTTGCTTGATATGTGGCTTGGTGAACCGCGTCGCTGGCACCCGCTGGTCGGCTATGGGACGTTGGTATCGGCGATCGAAAACAAACTGTATCCACCCGCCGACAACAGCGACACAAACCATTTCTTGCGCGGTTTGGCCGCAATTGTACTCTCGCTTGCGCCACTGGTTTTAATAGCCGGATTGATCGCGAGTTTGCTTGATGGCATCTGGCTCTGGTGCGCAAACGCGCTCATCCTTTATCTCGCTATCGGTCATGCCAGTCTGCGCAACCACGCGATGGCGGTTTTCGCTCCGCTACAGCAAAACGATATCGATGGTGCGCGCGCGGCGGTGGCGAAACTGGTCAGCCGCGATACCGAATCGTTTGGCGAGCGGGAGATCAGCGGCGCCACGGTCGAGTCAGTGCTGGAAAACGGCAGCGACGCCGCATTCGCCGCAATTTTCTGGTTCGCCGTCGGCGGCATCCCCGGAGTTGTGCTCTACCGGCTCTCGAATACACTGGACGCTATGTGGGGTTACAAGAACGACCGCTACCTGCATTTTGGACGCGCGGCCGCGCGTCTGGACGACGCCCTGAACTGGATTCCGGCACGCCTGACCGCCGTCAGTTACGCTTTGCTCGGCAACTTTTCGGCGGCAATCGACTGCTGGCGCACCCAAGGCACGACCTGGAAAAGCCCCAACGCCGGACCGGTCATGGCCGCTGGAGCAGGCGCTATCGGCGTTGTGGTCGGCGGCGACGCGGTTTACCACGGCGCGGTGCAGCATCGCCAGACTCTGGGGGTTGGCGACGAGCCGACTGCCGGGCATATCCAACAGGCGTTGACGCTGGTTGCGCGTTCACTCGTGCTATGGCTTGTCGTTTTGTTGATCATCGATCTTTCGATCTAGCCGGAGCTGGCTCGGCGCAACATCACGGTGTGTTACTGTTTGTCGCTTTATAGCGGCGCATTCGCATGAGCGAAGACTCCATCCTTTTTTCCTTTTTCCTGATTTTCTCAGGCGCGGCGTTGATCGCAACTGCGGCGCTTTTTGCGCGTCAGGCCCTGCTGGTCGCCTACATCGCCCTTGGCGTTTTGCTCGGCCCTTTCGGACTGGAGTTGATCACCGACGCGGCGCTTATCGCGGACTTTGCCAAAGTCGGGATTATTTTTCTCTTGTTCCTGCTCGGCCTGAATCTGGAGCCGCGTGAGCTTATTCAGCTGTTTCGCGAAGCAACGCTGGTGACGGCGCTGAGTTCGGGAGCGTTCGGCGCGGTCGGGTTCGCCATTGGTCTGGCGTTCGGCTTTAACACCGTCGACAGCCTTCTGATCGGCGCTGCGATGATGTTTTCCAGCACGATTATCGGACTCAAGCTGTTGCCCACAAGTGCGTTGCATCACCAACGCATGGGCGAAGTGATTGTCAGTATTCTGCTACTGCAGGATATTGTCGCCGTACTCATCCTGCTGCTGCTGCAAGGGCTGGGAAAAAGCAGCGCTGAACCGTGGCGCGATATAGTGTTTTTGCTGGTCGCACTGCCGTTTTTAATCGCCTTTGCGCTGGGCGTTTCCAAGTACGTGCTGCACCGCTTGTTTATGTCGTTCGATGCGATCAAGGAATACATTTTTTTGCTGACGATAGGCTGGTGCCTGGGCGTGGCCGAACTGGCGCATCTGCTTGGCTTGTCGCACGAAATCGGGGCTTTCATCGCCGGCGTGTCGCTGGCAACCAATCCGATCTGCCGCTATATCGCCGAGAGCCTCAAACCGTTGCGCGATTTTTTCCTGATCATGTTCTTCTTTGCACTCGGTGCCGGCTTTGATCTCGACGCCCTCAACGCCGTCTTCGTTCCGGCAGTCGTGCTCGCCGCCGCCGCGCTTTTGGGCAAGCCGGTTGTTTTTCGCTACGTACTGAAAATCGGGCGCGAGAAAGACAAGTTAGCCGGAGAAATTGGCGTGCGATTGGGTCAGATCAGCGAGTTTTCTTTGCTGATTGCGGTCGTCGCAACGCAGGCGAGCGTGCTATCGAGTAACGCATCGTCGACGATTCAAACCGCCGCGATTTTGTCTTTCGTGGTGTCGTCTTACTGGATTGTATTTAAGTATCCTACGCCGATTGCGGTCGACGACAAACTGCGCAGGGATTAGGTGTCAGTTCGATGCTTGTGTGCGACAGATGCACAGCAAATCTGCCGTGATCAGAATTGCCCTGTCGGTACTTACTGACCGACCAGAAATTCGACAGCGAGACGAATCTCGTCGTCGGACAGCGCAGAACCACCGCGCGGAGGCATCGCGCCGATTCCGTTGATCGCGTTATTAACCAGGGTGTCAATCCCGGCACCGAGTCGACTTGCCCACGCAGCCGCGTCGCCAGCCGCCGGGGCACCCAGGGCCGCGGCCACAGCCGCACCGTGGCAGGCGAGGCAGTTATTGGCAACCAGCTGCTCACCCGTAAGCGGCCCCGATGGCGCCGCTTCGGCGACAGGCTGATCGAGATCATCCGCACTGGTGCGAACCTTGCCGACCGGCGCGATCCGGGATTCCATCGCCGCTATCTGGACGCTGTTAGGACCGGTGTTAGTGGGGAATACTATCAAGTTGGCAGCGGCCAGAATCATGAAGAAGAACACCACCAGAACGGCCAGCACCAGACTCATGGTTTTTGCGAGATCCTCATCGGATGTGACGTGTTCTTCCACTTGGTGGGCTCCTGTAACTTTGCTAACCAATGATCGCGCAGGATTCTAGCAACGCGCTGAACAACATACAATTATAGATTAGTCCAGATGAATAGCAGTTCTATTCAGTGTGTTTTTGACTCGTTTTAAGGACCCATATCACGCGTAATGTCAGGCCTGAATCGAATGGACCGCCACGAAAAGGCTCGGTTGTAATGGCTCGCCATTTCATTCCACTCTCGCGCTTTATTCGCAGGCCATACTGAGGTACAAAAGGACCATCCGACGCAGCTGCGAGATAGCCATGAGCCATGCCATTTCCACACTCATTACGCCTGAAGAAAAGGATTTGGGTGGTTTTTCTGTGCGACGAGTACTTCCCAGTGCCAAGCAACGAATGGTCGGTCCGTGGATATTTTTTGATCACTTCGGGCCTGCGACGTTTCCGCCCGGTGACGGCATCAACGTGCGCCCACACCCCCACGTCAACCTGGCCACCGTCAGCTATCTGTTCGAGGGCGAGATTCTGCATCGGGACTCGCTCGGCTTTTTGCAGCCGATCAAACCTGGCGATGTGAATCTGATGGTCGCGGGGTCTGGCATCGTGCATTCCGAGCGCGAGCGCGAGGAACGCACCGCTATTGAGCGGGACCTGCACGGTTTGCAACTTTGGCTCGCGCTGCCGGAGAAAGACGAAGAAGTCGAACCGGAATTTATCCATTACCCGTCTGCAGATATACCCGCGGTCGAACTTGACGGTGTTCCAGTGCGCGTGATCATGGGCAGTGCCTATGGCGTTCAATCACCGGTCAAAACGTTTGCAGAAACACTTTATCTGGAAGCGGATTTGCATGCGGGGCAATCGCTTGAATTACCGCAAAGCCCTGAGCGTGCGCTGTATGTTGCTGATGGACAAGTCGATCTTGGCGGAACAGCCATCGAGAAGAACCATATGGCAGTGTTATCCGCCGGTGAATTGATTACGGTAACCACAAATTCCAGCGCACGCATTGCTCTCGTCGGTGGAGAATCACTCGGCAAGCGGCATATGTACTGGAACTTTGTTTCCAGCCGTCGCGAGCGAATTGAACAGGCAAAGGATGATTGGAGAGACGGTCGATTCCCGAAAGTACCGGGAGATGAAGAGGAGTTTATTCCGCTGCCGGAGTGATCCAACGAGAGTCTAAACACACAGCGGTGTCGCCCCTTTTTCTCAAAAACGTTAGAGATTGCAAGCAGCCCAGACAGAGGATTCAATGCACCTGAAAAATTCCATATTACGGGTATTTGATGTACGCGCCAAAGCAGGCAAAGTCGAATTACTCAAGCAAAAGCTGTCAGATACTTCAGTATCCGTCGTCAAAGGCAAACCCGGCAACCTCGGGTATTTCTTTGGCGAAAATTTAACCTCCGACGAGAACGATCTGGTTTTTATTTCTGTGTGGCAAAATCTGGAATACGTGAAATCTCATTTTGGGGAGGACTGGGAAAAATCGTTTCTTCCCGATGGGTATGAGGAACTCATTGAGAGTTGCTCGATAAAACACGTCAAATTTGACGGCAGTCTGGATGCGTGAGCAATAGCTCGGGGTTAATGCCTGACAAAAAATTAATATCAAATAGCAACTTCCCCATCAGCTTTCCTGCGAGCAAATTCCGCGAGGCTTTCTTTTAACGATTGATAAAGTTCGCGCAGCGTGGGTCGGTTAGCAACCGTTTGGGTGCAATTTCGAATGGCTGGAAAAGACTCAAATGTATCGAAATAATCCACGCACTCAACCCAGTACAAGAGAATAATGTCGAGCAGGCTGAAGCGCTGGCCCAGAAAATACGGCCCGGCTTTCTGCATGCGTTGTTCGACCAGTGCCAGCCGGCGTCTTGCCTCCTCAAACGAGTGCTGACGCATTTGTTTCGTGTCCATCTCACGCAGCACATAGCGGTGCGGGTAGAAACAGCGTTTTAGTATCGGTTCGATATCACCGGTTAGGAAAAATAATCCGCTTAAAAATTGGCCGCGCTCGGGGTCGTCGATTGCAGGTACGAGATGTAACAGCTTGTATTGTTCGGCGAGGTACAGATTAATCGCCGGAGTTTCAGACAGCATCTCGCCGTCGGGTTTGACCAGAACCGGAACAAAACCCGCCGGGTTAATCGCGAGAAACTCTGCTGCAAAATTTTCGTTTTTGAGGATATCAACCGAGTGCGACTGATACGCGATGTCGCCTTCGGCCATCACCATTTTGACAATTATCGTGCGGGTGGCATTACCGCCGTCATAGAGTGTGTACATCGTGTACCCTCGCTTTTGTTGCACCGTTGAAACCGTCGATTGATGTGCACGATGGTCACGGCCCACTAACACAAAGTAAACCAACAATTGCGACTAAAACCGTAACGCGAGCTGCGCGACTTTTGAATTAAGGAATGCAACTTGTCGCTACCAAAAGCGCTTTTATACAAACAAAAATTTCTCGCACGCGACAGGTTGGGCGGCGACATACTGATCGCAATCAGATACAGTTATCGATTCGCAAAAGTGCCGGTGAGACCCATGGATCGCTCTCGAACTGACTACACAAACGCAAATCGTACAGCGTGGAATCAGGCAGCTCCTTACCATGCGACCCATAACAACGAACGCTTGCTTGAGCAGTGCAAAGCGCGTGATTTTGTTGCATTCAAAGGCGAAATTTTGCAAACGCTGAAACGCGTGGGTGTAGCCGACAAAGACATTATTCAATTGTGCTGCAACAACGGCATTGAAACCCTGTCGCTTCATAACATGGGCGCCGCGAGTTGCCTTGGCGTGGACGCAGCAGAGGCGTTTCTGGAACACGCGAGAGAATTTGTACAGGTTGCAGGCGCGCATGAGCGCGTATCGTTCCTGCACTCGGATGTGTATCAATTGCCAGATCAGTTAAATCAGTCCTTCGACATGGTGCTCGTGACTATCGGGGTGTTAAGTTGGATGCCGGACCTGGAAGGTTTTTTTGAGGTCGCACAGCGCTTGCTCAAACCCGGCGGGCATCTCGTGATCGAAGACATGCACCCCGTTTTGTTTATGTACGATGAAGACTCAGAAGGCGGTGCATCGTCAATCCAATTTTCCTACTTCACGAATGAAGTCTGGAAAGAAACAGTGAGCCTCGACTATTTCAGTAAGGTCGAATACGAGTCCAGTCTGCATTACAGTTTTATGCATCGCACGGACGATATTTTGATGGCCGGGATAAACAACAACTTGCAACTAAAAAGTTTCAAAGAACTGGACTACGATATTTCGTTTTTTTGCAGCGACCTCGAAAACAGCCCGACCAAACCACCCCTGGGATTTGTGATGGTTATGCAAAAAGAGTAACAGCGACTGAGCTTCTGGCAAACGATTCGTGAATCATTTTCGCCGCGCGTGCACCTTCGCCCAGTGCACCGGGAACCGTAGCAGAATTCGCATTATTGGTTGCCTCTCCTGCAAAGTAGATTTTGTCATCAACTGGCTGCGCCAATTGCTGACGTTTACTCAAGTTGTCGGACGCATACGTGTTGAGCATAGGGTAAGAGTACACGCCGCGCGTGTAAGGATGCTCACCCCAGTTTTGAACAATTCCCTCAACGAAATTGGGTGTTGCCTGCCGATTAAATATTCGATCAAAATCAGTCAGCATCGCTTTAATAATAGCGTCATCGCCCGCGCGCCCGCCGCCCGCCGCGCGACTCATTTTGCTTAACGTGCTCGCATTGTGCCCCATCGGATAACACATCAGGATGTGATCGTCGCCTTCTTTGTAGGATGACGGCACCCATCCCTCCGCGGTCAATCCGTCGAGGGTGAAATACGCGAGTTTGTCTTTCCACAATTGTTTGGAAAAGCGTAGCGCGACTTTCATGCCCGGACCAATGCCAATGTTACGGTAGGCATCGACAGTAAGCTCTGGCAGCGGCGGATTAAATTCGATTGTCTCGCTTTGCAAGACACCGAGCGGAGCGGTAACGATTACCTTGCGCGCAAGGTGCAGCGCACCTGTGGAATCGGTAATGACAACGCCTGTGCCCGACGTGTCAATTTTGGCCACGGGGCGTTCGAGCAGAACGTGTTGGAGTACCGGTGTCCACCACAGTTGATCCAGAATATCGAGGTAGCCGATATCGCGATTTTTCAAGACCAGCGTCTGATTCGATAAAGACCAGAGCGATTCCTGCCTGGCAAGGCTTGCGATACCGATTTTTTCGGCAGACGCGGCGTAAAGCGATCCAGCGAGGCCATTGTTAAACAGGTGATACGCGCGATGCGTATTGTCGACCGCGTAGCGCTCGAAAATGTCGTCCGCCATCGATTTGGAAAAATCCTGGCGGTTTTTCGGGCTTTCGTAATTTTCCCAATAGTGCCAATATTTGCTGCTGATATCCGCATCTGACTCGCAGCTGCCCGTATTTTCCCAACAGGTTTCGCCATCAATTTCGAGTCGCCCATCGCCTTGATACGATTGCGTATACGCGTTGATACCGAGCGCATCCGTGACGGCGTTGTAAACCGGATTATTCTGCGCGTGGTAGTGTTCTTCTGCACCCATTTCGATCCGGGTTGCGCCGAGCGTTTTTGTGTAGACGCGACCGCCGTGCCGGTCTGTCGCTTCGAGCACGCGCACGCGATAACCATGCGCCAGCAACTCGCGCGCAGCACTGAGCCCCGCCATTCCGGCACCGACGACAACCACATCAAACTGTTTTGAGCTTGAGGGAAAAGAAACTCTCGGGGCGAATCCTGCGAGCGCGCCCACCGATAGAGCTTTGAGCGCCGCGCGGCGGCTTTTCATTGCAGTCGAATCTGGCACAAGCGTGTCCTCGTTTTGCGTCTGCGGGTTGTGGCATCAAAACAAACCCAGGCGGAAAATACAAACCGGACGTTTTCGTGTTGCGCCGTTTGCCCCGCTGTTTTGATCACTCGCATAGATTGACTGACTTCTCTAGACTGCAGCGTATCAACCCTCTGGCCATTGCATATGCCTCGCGACGCGCGTTACGACGTTTTGTTTGAACCGATTCAAATCGGTCCCGTAACCGCCAAAAACCGTTTCTATCAAGCACCGCATTGCAACGGTATGGGTCGCCAGTTTCCATCCAGTATGGCGGCGATGCGCGGCGTCAAAGCCGAGGGGGGTTGGGCAGTCGTCTCGACCGAGCAGATCGATATTCACCCGAGCAGTGACATCACGCCATCCACCGAAGGGCGGCTGTGGTCGGATCAGGATATCCCGTACCTCGCCCGCATGTGCGACGCCGTACACGAACACAATGCGCTCGCATCAATCGAACCGGTTCACAACGGGCTGATCTCGGGAAACCTGTACAGCCGCGAAGCGCCGATTTTTCCAACCCATATGCCGGTGACATCGCACGCGTACCCACTGCAGGCCAAAGCCATGACGCGCGCCGATATCCGCGCCTACCGGCGCTGGCACCTCGACGCCGTCAAGCGCGCGAAAAAAGCCGGCTTCGATATCATCTGTTGTTACGCGGGTCACAACCTGTCGCTTGCCGGCCATTTCATGCTGCCGCGCTACAACTTTCGCAGCGACGAGTACGGCGGCTGCCTGAAAAATCGCGTGCGTCTGTTTCGCGAGATCATCGAGGAAACCAAAGACGCGGTCGGCGATACGATGGGCGTGATTGTGCGCTTTTCGGTTGACGAGCTGATGGGTGACGCAGGCCTGGAAGCCGATAAGGAAGGTCGCGAAATCGTCGAAATGCTCGCCGAACTGCCCGATTTGTGGGATGTCAATATTTCTGACTGGGACAACGATAGCCAAACCAGCCGCTTCGCCGATGAAGGTTATCAGGAACCGTTCATCGAATTCGTCAAGCAAGTCACCACCAAGCCGGTTGTCGCAGTCGGCCGCTACACCAGCGCCGATCGAATGGTCTCGCTCGTCAACAAGGGCGTCGTCGATATGATCGGTGCCGCGCGGCCATCAATCGCCGACCCCTTTCTGCCAAAAAAGATTGAAGAAGGCCGCATCGACGAAATCCGCGAATGTATCGGCTGCAATATTTGCGTAGCGTGGGACAACATGATCGCGCCGATGCGATGCACGCAAAACCCGACCGCCTCAGAGGAATGGCGTCGCGGCTGGCACCCCGAGCGAATTGCATCCAAATCAGACGATGGAACCGTGCTGGTGGTCGGCGCAGGGCCCTCCGGGCTTGAGGCGGCTCTAGCATCGGCGCGCCGCGGCTACGATGTGATCCTGTCGGAATCCAGCGAAGAATTGGGCGGGCGCGTGTCCCGCGAAAGCCGGCTGCCCGGTCTTTCGGCGTGGGCGCGGGTGCGCGATTACCGCACCTATCTGTTATCGCAAATGCCGAATGTGGAAATTTACCCTGCCAACACGGTGGACACCGATCTGGTCATGGAACTCGAAGCGGCGCACGTTGCCATCGCGACCGGCGCGCACTGGCGCAGCGACGGCTATGGGCGCCAACACCAGTTTCCAATCGACGGCATGGACCGCGCTAACGTTTTCACGCCCGACGACATCATGTCTGGGAGCACCCCGCAGGGGCGCGTTCTGATTTACGACGACGACCACTACTACATGGCGTCGGTCATCGCCGAGTTGCTGATGGCCGACGGTTGTGACGTCACCCTGGTGACACCCGCAGCGACAGTTGCGGCCTGGACCGAGTTTACGCTGGAACAACACCGGATACAGGCGCGTATGCTGGAAATCGGCGCGCGCGTCATCACCTCGCATGAACTCCAGCACATTAGCAGCAGCGTGGTCAGGCTGGCGTGCGTTTATTCCGGCTCCGCTCAAGAAATCGAGGCCTCATCGATAGTCATGGTCACATCGCGTCTGCCCAACGATGCGCTCTATCATGAACTCAGTGGTCAGGATTCAAGCCGCCTGAGCACACTAAGACAGATCGGCGACTGCCACGCACCCGCGACAATCGCGGCGGCCGTTTACGAGGGGCATAAGTTCGCGCGGGAACTCGGCGAGGTGGCGCAAGACTTTCCGTTCAAACGCGAACTAGCGGAATTGTCTGACGCGTTTTCGCTACCGTGAATCGAGTAGACTGCGGCAATCCCCCGCGATGTGACCCTCTGGATTACCATCGCGCACAGATTGTGTCGTGCGTCGTAAACACGAGTATCATTTGACTGTTTTGTAAACCGCCACACGGAAATCTCGTATGTCTAAACCAACCGCACTCGTTACCGGCGCCGCTCAGGGGATCGGCTTTGCCTGTGCGCAAGTGTTGGCAGAGGATGGGTTTGAGCTCGTGCTCTGCGATGTCAAATCAGACGAAGTGAAAAGTGCGGCTGCGCAGATAAGCGACACGGCGATTGGAATGGCGTGTGACGTGAGCGATCAACAACAAGTTGAGGCTATGTTCGATCAAATCGAGCGCGAACGCGGCCCCGTTGCCGCCTTGGTTAACAATGCAGGCATCTCACGCCCCTGTGACTTTCTGGAGACGACGCTCGAGACCTGGCAGCAGGTGCTCAATATCAATCTTACCGGCACGTTTCTCGTGACCCAGCGCGCGGCCAGAGCGATGGTGGAGCACAAGATCAAAGGTTCGATCGTGAATATGTCATCGGTGAATGATCGCGTTGCGATTCCGACAATCGCGCCGTACTGCGCGTCTAAGGGTGGCGTGATGCAGCTGACCAAAACTGCCGCGCTGTCGCTTGCACCGCACGGTATTCGCGTTAACGCAGTCGGTCCCGGTTCGATTGATACCGCGATGATGGCGGGTGTAAACCCGGACTCTGAAGCGATGGACCGCGTGATGTCACGCACGCCGCTCAAACGCATAGGCGAGCCACGCGAAGTAGCTAATGTGGTCGCGTTTCTGGCGGGCGATAAGTCGAGTTATATTTCAGGTGAAGTGATTTACATCGACGGCGGCCGTCTGGCAATGAATTACACCTGCTAAATCGATTATGCCGGCATTTGTTAAACAAACACACGGAGTTTTTGCACATGCATTGTGCGACTGACGCTATCGTTATGGATACAAACCCAAACACGTTTTTTGTACGGGCAGCATTTCAAACAAGTGCGCTGCTGTTTTTGTCCCTTGTCATCGCGTCACCTGTGTATGCTGCGCAATGCTGCGTCTCCAAACCCGGCACAGTCGCGTTAAACACACAAATCATAAGCGATGATTTAAACAAACCGTGGGGCATGGCATTCCTGCCGGACGGCTCGATTCTGGTAACAGAAAAATCCGGTAATCTTCGGCGCGTCTTGAACGGCGAAACATCTGCCGCTTTCAGCGGCGTGCCCGAAGTTCGCGACGGCGGTCAGGGCGGGCTATTAGATATCGCACTCGACCCCGACTTCGAAAATTCGTCGCTGATTTTTCTGACCTTTTCCGAACCTGAGTGGGGCGGCCTGCAAAGCGGGACGGCGGTGGCGCGGGCACGACTCGACCTGCAAAAAGGTGCACTGCGCGACGTCGATATAATTTTTAGCATGAACAAAAAAAGCAGCGGCGGCAGGCATTTTGGTTCGCGCATTCGTTTTGCCGCCGACGATACCCTGTTTGTCACGATAGGCGATCGCGGTGCAAAAAATCGCGCGCAGGATCCTTTTGATCACGCGGGCACGGTTATTCGGCTCAACCGCGACGGTTCGATCCCGCAGGACAACCCGTTCGCCGACGGAGTAAACGCGCTGCCGGAAATCTGGTCGATTGGACACCGCAATCCGCAGGGTGCGGCAATCCACCCGCAAACCGGTAAGCTGTGGACGCTCTCCCACGGCGCAGCCGGCGGCGACGAGATCAACATTCCCAAAGCGGGACGCAACTACGGCTGGCCACAAATCTCCTACGGCACCCACTACTCCGGCGCTTCGTTTCCGCGCGGGGCATCGGCCGAGGGAATGGAGCAGCCTGTTTATTATTGGGACCCGTCTATCGCGCCTTCGGGGTTTGATTTTTACTTCAGCGACGCGCCTTTGATTCCAGACTGGAATGGCTCTTTATTCGCGGGGGCGCTTAAGGGTCGGTATTTGTCACGATTGATTCTGGACGGCGATACGATCGTCGCAGAAGAACGGTATTTTGAAGGTGAGTTGGGGCGGATTCGCGACGTGCGATCCGGGCCGGACGGTGCGCTCTGGCTGTTGACGGATGGGCCCTCGGGCAAACTGATCAGAGTTACGCAGCAATAGTGCGATTGCTCGATCATTTGTGTTTACGTCTGCTGAAGTGCTTATGCGTATTTGCAGTTTTTTTCGGGACGGCGCATGCGCAGTCTTTCAGTCTGCAGCCACCGAATACCCAACTGCTCGAAGGCACAGAGGTTCTCTTCGGGATTTGGGGAACGAAAGCGCAATGTTCGGCACACACAAACCAGACTTTTTCAAACCCATCGGAGCACCCGATTTCGATTGACGATCAATGGCTGAGTCAGGGCGGCATCTATTGTTTCTTGAGCTGGCACAAACAGGAAACGCTCGGCAATACGATCAACACCTACGCATTTGCACGCTGCGGTGAAGATGCGGTGCGTGATTATCGCATCGTGCTGGCGCTAAAAAGCAATACCCTGCAAATTCGCTGGTCACCGCAATACGACACAAAACCGATGCAGATGTGCAAATAAAGCACGTGCGCGAGTTGTTGCGCGATCTACTGGGCTGGCCAGGCGTCGCCATCGCCGCAGTTGCGTCGATGGCCGTCGCCCTGCAACTCGACTCTCACCGATTTGAAAAGGTTAACGGCAAATCCGCGATTTACGCGCTTCTGGCGGATCACACACTCAAAGCCGACGGGTACGCTTTTTTCTATCAGACCGATGGTCGCGTTATTGGCCAGGTAGGCGCAACATATGATGTGGGCGAATGGGAAGCGCTGGATGATGTCTTTTGCGAAAAATGGAACGTCTACGGCAACGGCACGCGACGCTGCTGGAGCGTCGAAATTGACGGTAATCAAGTTCGCCGAACAGGGTCAGGGTTTCCGTTTAATGAAAACGATCTGCCTGTGAACCTGTTCGAGCGCCTCGCGGGAAAGCACGTTTACAATCAGCACTAGGTGTTGCCCAAATCAGAGAAATAGAGTTCTCAAACGACTTTGATTATTTAATACTCGTTGCGAAACTCGTGCGTTTTTGTGTTTGGCGGCAATAGCGGCAGAACGTGTGATTCTGAATGCTTTATAAGGGTTCCCTTTTGCCGCATTGATCCGGCGCACCCCAAGTTTCTGATTTATAAGCCGCACAGATGCGGCAAATGTATGTCGAATAACACGCCTAACGACATGTACATAAAGCAGTTATGTTCTTTATTGTTTAAGAAGCCGGAGGTTTCACTGCCATGATTTTAAAAATACGATGTCCTGTATAAATAAGGTCACCCGAACAACTCAGTTGTTGTCCAGATCGCGGTCACCCTTGCTCAGCGGTCGCGCAGTTCGATGCTCTGGTATTGCATCGAACTCGATATTTTCGGCGCCGTTGTAAACCAGAAAATGCGAGCCCTTTGCGCGTGCAATCAGTGTCATACCCACATCCTCGGCTAACTCTTGTCCCATTTGCGTGACACCCGAACGCGATAACAGCGCCGGAATACCCATAAAAGCCGCCTTCATCACGATCTCCGACGTAAGGCGACCGGTAGTGTAAAAAATCTTGTCATCACCGCTGATGTTATCGAGCCACATCATCCCGGAAATCGCATCTGCTGCGTTATGCCTCCCGACGTCCTCGACGTGCGTTAAAAGCTCAGTGCCGTGACAAAGCCCGCAGCCGTGCACTGCACCCGCACTGCGATAGACTTCGTTGTGTTGATTGACAGTCCGGATGATCTGGTAGATTTGCGACTGCTTGAGGCTGGGTGTCGCAAGGTGCACGTCGTAAAGCTTGCCGATAGTGCAGCTGAACACAGTGCCCTGACCACAGCCGCTGGTCACAATCTTGCGCGAGAGTTTTTCTTCCCAATCGGTAATCCCACGTCCGTGATGCGTGGTGACCTCGACCTGTTCGCGGTCCCAATCGACGTGAATCGATTTTATGTCGTGAATATCCTCGAACAGTTTCTGGTTGCGAATGTACCCCAGGGTTAGCGCTTCGGGTTCGTTGCCCAGCGTCATCAAGGTCACAATCTCGCGGCCATCCACCTTGAGCGTCAGCGGAAACTCGCCGGGTACGAATTTCTCCACGCGCTCGTTGCGCTCGTTAACCACAGAGACCGGATGTGATGGGCGCAGCCCAGCGTTACTCAACTCGGGGCGATAGCTGGAATTTGGCTGAGCTGAAGACATTATGAAACCCTGACTGGAATCGTTGATGGCGAAATGACAAAGTAAATTCGGTGCCCTTTTGTCAACATAGGTCCGAAGCGACTGATTTGCAACTACCTCAGGCTTGGGGTATCAATCAGCGCCGGTCATGCACGCGGATAGCTGCGCGTGCCAGTGATCGTCTACCTCGTGCGAAATAATTTCGATACGGCTATCAAGACAGCTCTGCAGACGCATTTCTGTCAGCGCATCATTGCTCAGGTTGTAGGCAAACACACCCGCGTTAGTCGAAAACACCGCCTTCATGCGCTCAACCTCAAGCCCGCTTAAAAATGCGTACAGTCGATTGTGGTCAAAACGCTCTGAGGCGTTAAAGCGCCAGCCCACGCTGGTGAGCCCATCCACGGAGCTTGCGGTATCGTGGATTGAAAACTGCGCAAGAGTTTGATGCTTTTGAGCAGCAGATACTGACAGCGAATAACCCGCGAGCAGTTGAATATCGATTGCGCCGTTCGTGGTAAATATGACGTCTGTTTGTGGATCAGAGAAATTTCGCACATGGTCTTTTAATAAGTCGGATTCGTTTTGATGGTAGCAATCAGTTTTGTTACCGACGACGACATCGGCGATTGCAAGCTGTTGTTCAAACACAGGATCGTTTACATAATTAGTATTAATCAACGTACGCGCATCCACTAAGGTCAGCACTTTCTGAATGGAAAGGACATTGCTGAATTCATCGCTGGCAAGCACCTGCAGTACTTCAAGCGGGTGTCCGAGTCCGCTCGGCTCGATGAGTAACCGGTCCGGCCTGGCGTAACGCAACAGTTCATTCAGCGCGGTCTGCATTGAAATACCAGCCGTGCAACACATGCACCCGCCGGGTACTTCCGAAATGAATACCCCATCATCGTTGGAATGACTGCCTTTTAACAAACTGCCATCGATTCCGATTTCGCCAAATTCATTCACCAACACAGCCCATGACTCTTGCGCCGGTTTTTGTTCAAGCAAATGCAATATCGACGTTGTTTTTCCGGCACCCAAAAAACCGGTGATGATGTTGGTCGGAACGGGGGTTGTGTTCAATGCGCTGGAGTGCATTTTGTCGCAGATTCGGTCTAAATCTGCAACGCTCTAAAGTAAGGGGTTTCCAGAACTGACAACCGACGCCGCGGTAAAAAGACTCCAGCCCAACGCGACCAGCACGCCGCCGCCAATCAGCCGAATGTAACTTGCGGCAGATCGATGCGTGTTCGCATTCAACAGAATCGACTCACTCGCGAAATTTTCGACCCACGAACGAGCGTACAAAGTCGCAACGGCAAGCAAACTGATCGACAGCCCTGTGCCAAGTCCCATCAACAAGGTCGCGGCAACACCGTATCCGAAAACGCCAACCAGATGCGCGTAGATCAGCACGACGATCGCGCCCGAACACGGCCGTATGCCCATCGAAATAACAACGGCGATGGTTTGCAAAAGCGATTGGTTTTGATCCGGTGCGTGCGCGTGTGAGCACCCGCAATCGTGAGCATGATGATGATCATGTGAATCATGATGTGGATGATCGCGCGCGTCCCGATCGCGCAAACGGCGAAGATTAAGGAGTTGTCGGGTTGCTTTGAAAAGCAACATAAACCCTAACAGTATCACCAGCACATAACTCGCCAGCGCCACATCATCACCGTACGCCTGGACGTCAGCAAGTTTAAAGCTCAGTAGTTTCGCGAGTACACTTACCAGTGCGATCGCGACTAAGGATTGCAATAAAGCGGCAAAGAATGAAATGGCGATCCCGCGCGAAAGACTTTCCTTGTTCGTGCCCAAATACGTCATGATGACAGCCTTTCCGTGGCCCGGCCCAACCGCATGAAAAACGCCATAGGCGAAGCTCAACAGAATCAATGCCCCGCCGTATTGAAACGGATTTTCCGACACCGCCGACATGTGACTTGCCAGCATCGAGTGGAGTGATTTTTGCCATTGGACGGTCGTCACAACAAACGCGTTCCACTGGCTAATAACGAGAACAAGCAGTCCGACAAACAGAGCCAGCAATGCCAGTTTCACGATCAAATCAAAAGGGGATGATTGCACCTCGGTGCTCGACGCTTTCATGTGGTTGAACCCGTTAAACTGAAGCAGAACTGCCACACGATATGATAGTTGTTTCTGCGAAATTTATTCCGAGACCGTCTGTACCAGTTTGATTACGATCCAAGCTTTGCGCGTACTCGACCAATTCGTTCGAGGGTTTCGGCTGATTAAGCTGCGTGGTGCAAGCCTCGCTGCTTTCACCGACGATCTTGATATTGCTCTCCTGCGAATGCAGCATCGAAATGTAGTATGTCGGGTCGTACACCTGATACTCGATGTCTTGATCCGCAACCATGACTTCCCCTTCGATAGCGAACGTCATTTCCAACTCCAGTACCTGCTGCCCGTACTTTTCTTTGGTCACCAGGCTGTATTGCTCCGGCGTGTTTAGTGTAATCGATGAATCCTGCATTCGAAGACTCGAGAAATAGTCATAGTTTGCAAGATTTTCAATCATTTGTTTCGCCGTTTCAGTTAATGCTTTCTCCTCACTGCCATGCTCATTTATCGCATCGTCTAGAGCCATAAGTGAAAAGAAAACATCAAACTCCCACTTTTGATTAATTTCAGTCAAGCGACCGTTTTGATCGATAACAAATTTGGAATTTAATTCGATCCAGGTATGCGGATGTGCGTGGGCGATTGACGCGCTGAAGGAAAAAGCAATCAGGCTCGCTGTCAACTTGACAGTGAGTCTCTGTAAACAGAATGTCGGAAAATCAGGTTTTACATTCATCACAGATACCGTTGATCTCCAACTGCGGACTTGCCATTTGGAAACCCGCCTTTTCAATATCGTGCTTGAGTTTTTCCTCAGTCACTTTATCGAGATTAATCTCTTTTACTTTTTCACACTTCCCGCATATGAGAAATTGCGAGTCCTCGTGAGAGTGGTCGCATTCTATATGACAACACGCAACGTATTTGTTAACCAAATTTAATCTGTGAACAAGCTGTTCCTGCTCCAAAAATTCCAAAATCCGATAAACGGACATTGCAGGCATTTCTTCACCCAGCTCTTGCTTGCAATAATCGAGCAGTTCATACGCCGACATCGCTTTTTCGTTTGCGATAAGCGCCCCGAGAATCATTTTGCGTTTTTTGGTCAAGCGGGTTCCGTTGCTGCGACATTTTTCTTCAACTCGCTCAACTGTTTCCTGCAAATGATTCATCGTGTTCTCTGCCTTATCTGACCAAATCGGAATTCGGCACCCTGCGCCCGGCAAACAAAGCCAGCAACTTTAATACCGCATTTACAAGGATAAAAACGATAGCACTTATGCTCACAATCGTTGGCCCGGTTGGCGTGTCCAGTGTGTAGGATGCCTGCAAGCCAGCCAGACTTGCCACTGCACCAAGACACGCGGCAGTGATTGCCATGATTTCCGGTGTTTTGCTAAACGGTCTCGCGGTCGCCGCAGGAATGATCAGCATAGCGGCAATCAAAAGCACGCCGACGACCTTAATCGCTACCGCAACAACAACCGCGAGCGAAAGTGTGAGTATGAAACGCTCGCGTCGCGGATTGTATCCGCTTGCCAGCGCGAGGTCCGGGTTGAGTGTCGACAACAACAACCCCGACCATCGAATCACCACAAGGGACAAAACCAAAAGCACACCGCTCCAGATCACGGCGAGATCAATTTTGCCAACGGCGAGAATGTCGCCGAACAGATACGACATCAGGTCGATGCGAATCCCGGATAAAAAAGACACCGCCACCAGACCAAACGCGAGCGACGAGTGCGCCATCACCCCGAGCAGTGTATCCATCGCAAATCCGCGACCGCTGAGTGAGGACACCGTCATCGCCATCACCAGACATACCGCTAGTACGCCGACAAAGATCGGCGCGGACAGGGTTAATGAGAGGGCTACCCCGAGAACCGCAGCGTGTGCAGTTGCGTCGCCGAAATACGCCATGCGCCGCCAAATCACAAAACAGCCCAACGGCGCCGCGGCCAGTGCCACACCAACGCTCGCCAAAGCGGCCCGCACCAAAAAGTCGTCAAACATGGTTTGAGCTTCCGGCGTGTGCGTAGTGGTGGTGATCTTGATGCAGGTAAAGCGCGGCTTCGTCGTCCATCTCAAGGCCAAAGAGTGTTTGATATTCGGGTGAACTGGTTACGGTTTGTGGTGCTCCCTGACAACAGATGTGCCCGTTCAGACAAATCACACGGTCCGTCCTACGCATCACCACATGCAGTTCATGGCTAATCATGACGACGGCACAACCAAGGGTTTCACGCACCGCCGCGAGCTGGCGATAAAAATCAGCCGCGCCGCGATGGTCCAGCCCCTGAGTTGCCTCATCCAGCAGCAACAGATTGGGTGAACCCAACAATGCTCTCGCCAGCAACACGCGTTGGAACTGCCCGCCGGACAAATCCATCACCTGCTGGCGATCAAGATCCGGCACGCCCGCGTGAGCAAGCGCGTCGGAAACCACATTCGCACTGTGGCCACCGGGCAGGTTCATAAATCGCCTGACAGTCATCGGCAGGGTCTCGTCGATGTGCAGACGCTGCGGGACGTAACCGATTCGGAGGTTATCGGATTTGTTCAACTGGCCCTCGCCAATCTCGACCGCCCCAATCAGCGCTTTGAAGAGCGTGGTTTTGCCTGAACCGTTGGGACCAATAACGGTGATGATCTCGCCTGCCTCGACCGACATCGTAATGTCGTGCAGCACCCTGCGTTTTCCGAAACTGACGGAAATGCAATTACAGTCAATCAGCTTATCGCCCACAGCGAAACCCCACCTGCACTTTGCGGTTGTGTCTTGACATAAAAATTGGCTTCTGGAAAAGGTGGACTATCGATATGATATATCATATCTTTCTCGTTTTTGCACACGACCACATCACCTTTAGATAAAACTGACTACTATGAAAACCACCATACGCCAGAACTTCATCGCATGCACGGTTTTGGGCTTCAGCGCCCCGTTTACCGCGCACGCAGCGACGCCTAACGTTGCTGTCGATATCGCACCCCTGCACTCGCTCGTCAGTCAGGTTATGCAAGGAGTCGGTGATCCCGCTCTCCTGATTCCCGCTGAGGCGTCACCACACGAATACGCTCTGCGCCCTTCTGATGCCAAGGCATTGGCGAGTGCCGACATCGTTTTCTGGATGGGCGAAGAACTCACCCCGTGGCTCGAAAAAGCGATCGAAAACGTCGCGGAGTCGTCGGAAAAAATCGCTATGCTCGATCTGGATGGAACGGTTACGCACGAGTTTCGCGAGGGTGCGACATTCGAGGGTCACGATCACGATGATCACGACGAAGACCACGACGATCACGGACACGACGAAGACCACGACGATCACGGGCACGACGAAGACCACGACGATCACGGGCACGACGAAGACCACGACGATCACGGGCACGACGAGGACCACGACGATCACGGGCACGACGAAGACCACGACGATCACGGGCACGACGAAGACCACGACGATC
>JBCCGL010000002.1:0-382023 GCA_039029275.1 Pseudomonadota bacterium
AGTACCGCTCACTATCAAACGGATTTAAAAACAGGAGAGCAGTATCTCGTCTTTGTCGACGGGCAACGAACGGTATTTGACGCTCAAAACGCGCAAACGCAGGTGATCGACTTCGGCAATCACGGCGTGCGCATACCTGAGCAGTCCGCGTCATCGATTCGCCAGAGCCGGCGCGCCAAATCGACGGCGACGTTGATGAAATCAGACAACGTACGCGACCATGCCGAGTTTTTGTGGCGTGTGTTTATTCCGCTCGCGGCTCCAGCATTGGCGTTTCTGGCGATGCCGCTGGCACACACAACACCGAGACAAGGGCGCTATGGCAAGTTGGCGTTGGGTATCCTTATTTATATCGGATACACAAATCTTCTGGTGCTCAGTCGCAAATGGGTCGCGAACGGAGCATGGCCGGAATGGACCGGCGTGTGGTGGGTCCACATACTTTTACTCGTTTTAGCTTACTTTTTTCTGCAGCGAATGTACGGACGTTCGCTGTGGTTCGGCCATAAACCGGCACGCACGTGAGTATTACTGATCGCTATATTGCGCAAGCGATTTCGCTGTACAGCTTGTTGGTGATGGCCGTTTTGATTGCGTTGGATCGAATTTTTTCGTTCATTCGCCAACTTGACGATATTGGTAAAGGCACTTACGACATTGCGCAACTGCTGGTGAACATTGTTTTGCATACGCCAAGCAGCGTCTATGAGCTTGCCCCCACCGCCGTGCTACTTGGCGCTTTGCTTGGCCTGGGCGCGCTCGCCAATCGAAGCGAATTAATTGTTATGCGGTCTATGGGCATGTCAGTTGTCCGGCTCGCCAGACCGTTAATGCTAACCGGTGTAATGATCGCAGGCGTTTTGTTCTCGATGGGCGAATGGGTGATTCCACAAAGTGAGGAAGCAGCAACTCGACTGCGCCAACAAGCAATGTCACAGAGTGTTTCGATGGGTGGTGCCTCCGGTTTATGGTTGCGCGAAGGCGAGCGCTATATCAACGTACGGCGTGTATTACCGGGTTTAAATCTGCGCGGCGTCAGCATCTATGAATATCGGAACCGTCAAATCAATCGCGTGATACGCGCCGAATCAGCCCACTTCAATGAAGCAGCGGGATGGATTCTGTCCTCTGTAGATATCGATACGTTTGAACTGTCAGATACTTTCGAAGTGAAAACACTTGACCGTCAGGAAAAAATGCCCAGCCCGGTTGAACTGCAACCTAACCTGCTTATCGCGCTCGCTCTGGAGCCGAACATGTTGTCGAGCCGGGAGCTTTACGCGAATATTCGATATCTTGACAGTAATCAGCTGGAGACCCGTTCCTACGAACTTGCATTTTGGTCAAAGTTTTCGCTGCCTTTGTCGACATTTGTGATGCTGCTACTGGCGCTTCCGTTTGTGCTTGGCTTGCAACGAAATACAAGTGCGGGTAAACGTATTTTTTTGGGTAGTCTGGTAGGTATCGCCTACATATTGTTTAGCCAGGTCTCGAGTCAGCTCGGACTTTTGATTGGCGTGAACGGCGCAATTGGCGCATTCTTCCCGCTGATTTTGTTTTTTATCGCTGCATCGATCGGGATAAAACGTCTGCCTTGAATGTCCAGTCCAGAAAAGGGCTCTTAATGCGTTTGCAATCGAACAATGCGGGTTTTTGATGCTATGTCATGCCAGGCGCGGTTCTGACCATCGAAAAGAATCCAAATCACTCCGAGCCCGCAACACAAAATACCGATTATCGATAACACAAATCGAATTAAGCACTGTTTAAGAGTCAAGTCTCCGTTTTGAGTGGTGATTTTCAGTCTCCACGCTTGCATTCCAAGCGTTTGACCATCCCGCAACCAAAACCAGGAATAAAAAACAAACGCAACGAAGGGGAAAACGGCTAAACCCAGGCTAACCGCGGCCAAATCTGACAACGCCTCCCCGCTATTCAATGCAACCGCGATCGCACCTAGCAAAAAATACACGGCAATCAGCAGCAGGCTGTCGTAAAAACCGGCGGCGATTCGCCGGAACAGGCCAGCATTGGTATTTGGTAGGGCAATTTGGCTCATAATTTTGAAAACGGAAGACTAGATAAATAATTGCACTTGGATTTGTCCCTTGTTTACGCAAAAGAAACGGTTTCGGAACGCAAAATAGCATTCAATTTTGGTTTATTGTCATAAATTGTTATGAATTATTCCTTGGTATGTGAATTCATATGTTAAATAAGTCACGAGTGATTTCTGAATTGTTGCTCTGATTTTTTATTTTTTTGGCGATACCGGTGCTTAGTATCTCACTCGATTTTATTAGTTTGCTGTGTCGGTTTTTTTGAAAAAAAGTTAAAAATTCCGCTTAATTTTATTTTTTTTCATTTTTTTTGTTAAAAAATAACAAAAAGTGCCGATATTTTCCGCGTTGTGAATTGAAAATCGAATTCACAAATCTATAATCCGTCTTGCATTGTTAACCGACTGGGAGTGATAAATGCCACGCATGAAGAAAACCGCTGCTGCGGCAGCAAAGAAGGCCCCGGCTAAACGCGGCCGTCCGGCCAAGAAAGCCACCGCTAAGAAAGCTGCATCCAAGAAAAAAGCAGCTTCAAAAAAGAAGGCTTCTGCAAAAAAGGCGTCTGCCAAAAAAGCAGCAGCCAAAAAAGCAGCAGCTAAAGCAGCTAAAACAGCAGCAGCTGAACGTACAGCTAAGCTTCGCAAGCAGGTAGCAGACCTGAAAGCGTCTCTGAAAGCTGCTCAGGCTGAAGTAAAAGCCGGTGCCAAGCGCGAAAAGCAACTGGCAGGTGCGCTGAGTGCATTGAAATCGATCACCAGCACTGCGAAACGCGCAGCTTCTGCCGCTTCAAAAAAGACCGGCAAACGCCGAGCTAAAAAGAAGTAGGAGCAGACACAGTGATTTGAAAAAGGGCGGGGTTTCCGCCCTTTTTTGTGTCCGAAGATCAAATAGTCAGCAACGAAGCGCAGATTGGCTGTACGTCGACCAGGTCACCGGGTTCTGCACCGTTCGATTCAAGCGGCAAAATCACGTAGCAATTCGCTTTAACTAGCGAGCTGAGCACATGGGAGTCTTGCAGCCCTGTTGTTTCGACGACCAATTCTCCATTTTTATTTTTACGCAGTATTCCGCGTTGAAACTCTATACGCCCCCGCGTTTTTCGCAATGTATCGACAGACCGCACTCTTATGGTGATCCGAACAGCAGGGGACGTTCCGGACATTTTTGCGATCGCGGGTGTGACCAGTTGCTGAAAAGTCACTGCAACGGAGACTGGATTTCCCGGCAAACCATAGAAGGGTATGCCTTTGTAGCGCGCCACCGTGAGCGGGCGGCCCGGTTTCATGGCGATTTTCCAGAAATGAATGTCGCCATGTGCTTCGAGGAGCGGACGCACAAAATCAGCTTCACCGACCGAGACACCGCCACTGGAAATTATGACGTCGGCATGACCTATGACTGAATCCAATGTCTTTTCGAGCGAGTCGCGAGAATCGCCCGCAACCCCCGCGTCGATGACGTCTACGTGCATTTCACGCAAAAGCGCCGCCAACAGCTCGCGGTTGCTGTCGTAAATCTGACCGCGTGACAACGCTAATCCAGCTTGCACCAACTCATCACCGGTCGAAACAATCGCAACGCGCAGTTTTCGATAAACAGTGATATCCGTGTAGCCTTGTGAAGCGAGCAATGCAAGATGGGCCGCTGTTAAGCGTGTTCCCGCGTTAATCAGCGTCGTATCTGAACGCGTATCGCTGCCAATTGCGCGTGAAAACTGTCCGACTTTTACGTCTTGGCTAAATGATACTTCATCACCTTTTCGATCCGCCCGCTCCTGCATGACAACGCTATCTGTGCCGTCGGGCAAAGCCGCGCCGGTCATAATTGTCACGCATTCGCGCTTGCCAATTGAGTCTTGATAAGGATGTCCTGCAAACGATTTACCAACCACCGTGAATTTTGTTTCAGCGGATTCCCAATCTGCAGCGCGAAATGCATACCCATCCATCGCTGAGCTACAAAAAGACGGTACGTCAACTTTTGCAATCAAGGGTTCGAAGGCAATTCGATTGAGAGCGGATGAAATCGAGATTGTTTCTTGAGCATTGACCGGCTCGACTGCGGCAAGGATTTTTTCAACCGCCTGATCAAGCGACAGGGAGTCCGGGTCGAAGTCATCCATGCAGTTTTTAGGTTTCTCGGACATTTTAGATTCTATTCAAGGGTGGGTGCGGTGATCACATTTGCCGTAATAAAGTCGACAATCTGTGACGCGTTGTTGAGATCGAGAACCTCCGGCATTTCGACATTAACATCGGTTATAGGTGCATCTGACGCAACCGCACAAATATTAGGATCTTCAGGAAACAACAGGGGTTTGCTAAGTGACGGACGATGGATCTCTATTTTTGGAATTGCGGCGCGCTTGAAACTCTCGACGATAATCAAATCGAGTTCGCTTGTTTTCAGCCTCCCGATTTCGGCATCGATGTCACGTACATCTTCGAACTCATCCTTGTCACCGAACAATGCCCAGCGGGAGGCGGATGTGACAAGCATTTGTTTCGCGCCCGCGAGCCGAAGCGTATGACTGTCTTTGCCCGGTGTGTCAAACTCGACGTTATGATGTGTGTGTTTGATTACGCCGACGCGAATCCCATGGTCGCGAAAAATCGGCAGGAGCTGGGCGATTAAGGTTGTCTTACCTGTACCGCTCCAGGCCACAAATCCGAGGACGGGTGGTTTACGCTTCATTCAAAAAGGCTCTCGATTGACGGCGCAAATGGTAATCGATTTGGCGCACATAAAAGAGTTGCAATGTATATTAGATCAGAAAAAATATGCACGACAGCACGTTAATTGATCGCTATCTCGACAGCATCTGGCTCGAGCGCGGACTTAGCGAAAACACAGTCAATGCCTATCGTCGCGATTTGGCCGCAGTTTCTCACTGGCTAGACACGCACTGCGATACCTCTCTGATGCATTGCCAAAACTCGGATCTGCGCGATTACCTCGCCTATCGATTTGAACAACGCAGCAAAAATCGATCGGTCGCGCGTCTATTGAGCGCCATACGCGGGTTTTACCAGTATTGTCTGCGCGAGCGGCTCGTTAATGTTGATCCGAGTGCGCTGATCGAATTTCCAAAAACCGCGCGCGCGTTGCCCAAGGTGTTGAGCGAAGCCGACGTCGAGCGGCTTATTGACGCACCTGATGTGAGCACAACCCTGGGGTTGCGCGATCGCGCGATGCTCGAAACGATTTACGCCGCTGGTCTGCGGGTAAGCGAGTTGGTCGGGTTAAAGCTAAACCAGCTAAATTTGCGGCTTGGTGTTGTGCAGGTGCTTGGCAAGGGCAATAAGGAACGCCTGGTGCCGATAGGTGAAGAGGCACAGGATTGGGTGCAGCGCTACATTAATGATGCGCGCGAAACGCTGCTCAAAGGCAAAGACGCCACCAGTGAGACGGTTTTCGTGACGCAGCGAGGTGCGGGTATGACGCGGCAGTCGTTTTGGTATGCAATCAAACGACATGCAAAAACGGCTGGAATAGAGAAAGCATTATCGCCGCATACCATGCGTCATGCATTTGCCACGCACTTACTTAACCACAACGCAGACTTGCGCACGGTGCAAGTGTTGTTGGGCCACAGCAGTCTCTCGACCACACAAATTTACACGCACGTGGCACAACATCGCTTGCGCTCGCTTTATGCCGAACATCACCCGCGTGCCTGATTGTGATTGCAATGTAGAAAATCTGAATTAATTTACGCGATACTTGTCTACACTTTCGATTCAACCTCCGGAAAAACTCTAATGAAATTCCTACCCGTGCTGGCTGCATTATTGGTTTTGGCAGCCCCGACCGTCCACGCTGACACCGACGCTGACATCGCGCAACTTCGCGATGCGCTGGGCAAGGCAATGCCTGATCTTCCGCTGGATAGCGTGAAAGCCAGCCCGATTCCGGGACTGCTCGAAGTAGTCACGGGTGCACAGGTGTTTTATTTCACGCCGGACGCCAAATACGTTGTTGAAGGGAGCATTATTGATGTCGAACGACGAGTGAACCTGACCCAGCAGCGACAAGGTCGCACTCAATTGGCAGCAATAAATGCGCTCGGCGACGCAAAAATGGTGATTTATCGGCCCGATTCCGACGCAGATCGTCAGCGCTCAATAACCGTTTTTACCGACACAACCTGTCCGTATTGCAGTCGTTTACATTTAGGCGTGCCTGAATTGTTGTCACAGGGTATCAGCGTCCGTTATCTTCTATACCCGCGCGCCGGCCTAAATTCTCCAGCTCATGAAACGCTGACGAGTGTGTGGTGTGCGGACGATCCGCTTGACGCAATGACGAAAGCCAAGGCGGGTGAATCGATCGAGCAAAAAAGCTGTGAGAACCCAATTGTCGAACACATTGCGATGGCGCGTCAGGTGGGGTTGCAGGGTACACCCCACATCCTGTTGGATAATGGTTTGGTAATTCCTGGTTACCGACCGCCGGACGAACTCGTCAGACTCCTCGCCAGCGAACCGCGAATCTAAACGCGCAAAACCATTGCCCGGCTGATTCACTTCACGATCTTTTCGTGCAGTGAATTTCTTGCAGTGCTGCCAATAGAAAACCCACGTCACATCTCGAGCGCTATCAGTGTGATAGCGTGGTATGTGTACTATCCTTGAACTGTTTAATTCTATTCTCGCGAGCCGTCCTCGCGTTTTCACTCAGGATGTTTTTTCGTGGCAAACCCCAACCTAACACTCATTACTGAACAACTCTGCGCGCAATATGGAGATGCAGGTGCGAGCGCCGCTCGCTCATTGGAAAAATGGCTGGACGGCGAAGAACCGAACAGTTTTCCCGAAGCATTGGAAGCGCATTTAGATCCAAAAAACCTCGCGCTTTTGTTCGACGCGTTTTGGCAGGACCTCCCCTTTGGAACCGGCGGTCGTCGCGGGCGCAGCGGTTACGGCCCAAATCGCATTAATCCGACGACCGTGATGAAAACGATCCAGGGCCACTGCAATTACCTCAAGCAAGACGGTGCGAGTGATCTGTCAGTCGTCATTGCCAACGATGTGCGCGTTTTCAATGACGTCGCCGCTGTATATGGATTTTTGCCGGAAAACCCGCTGCTCGGTCTCACGTCGCGCGATTACACCAAACTTGCCTGCGAAATTTACGCCGGCAACGGTATCACAGCCTACACGCTGTCACCGGAGGATGACTCTGCCGTTATGACAACGCCGGAATTGTCATTTGCGATAAAGCAACTCCATGCGACGGGCGGCGTAAACTTTAGCGCCAGCCACAACATGCCCGACGATAATGGCATCAAAATTTACGACAGCTTTGGCAGTCAGCCTGTTGCGCCCCACGATCAACATCTTCTCGATGCAATGCAGTCGGCATCGGATGTGACCAAAATGAATTTTGCAGACGGGTTAGCGCAAGGATTAATCAAGGCAATTCCGGATCAGGTACACCAAGACTACTTAGCGCTTTACACAGACGTTTTTCGCGGTAGTCCGACACCCGACGCCGAACAAACGATTGTTTATACCCCGTTGTGTGGCTGCGGCGTCACGACGGTGACGGAAACCCTTACACATCTTGGGTTTTCAGTAGCGAGTCCTCCCGGTGAAGACAAGCCCGACGGCAGCTTTGAGTCGATTCCATTCCGTGCGCCCAATCCCGAGGTAGTGCAAGCCACGCACAACGCTTGCAAATTTGCCGATGAAGTGGGCTCCGGCATTGTGTTGTCCACTGATCCGGATGCCGATCGGGTGGGTCTCGAAGTTAAATTGCCGAGAGGTGACTGGTACCACTTTGACGGCAACCAGATAGCCGCCGTGCTGGCTTATTACTTGATGCTCGATCCGCGCGGACCAAAGCGCAAGGGTTTGGTTATCGAAACGCTTGTGACAACGAAAATCCTCTCGCGCATCGCTGCTGTTGCGCAGGACTCGTGCGCGGTCGACGATCTGCTCGTTGGATTCAAATATGTTGCAAACGTGTTAAAAGAGCTTGAAGCCAACGGTCACTATCGCGGCGTTAAATCCACCCCAAGTGATTTGGTACTGGCCGCGGAAGAAAGCCACGGTGTCATCGTCGGCCCATGGATTATGGATAAGGACGCCACGGGCGCGTGCATTTATCTTGCGTCCCTGTACCAGCAACTCAAAGCAGAAAACAAAACCCTGCTCGATTACTACAAACAACTCCTCGGCGAGGTCGGCGGCTTCGACAGCGCTGCGCGATCGATTGTCATGTCGGGCGCAGAAGGTGTCGCCAAACGTGACAGCATCATGGCTGCGTTACGCGAATCCCCTCTCACTGAAATCTGCGGATTTGCGGTCAACAAGTGGGTTGACTACTGGAACGAATCTCCAGAGTCGGAGGGTGGTTTCGGCCCGTTTTTAAGCGATTCGGATATTCTCCCTCGCAACGTTTTACAACTTCACACTGATCGTGTCGTCGTTACGATTCGCCCATCAGGTACCGAGCCCAAACTCAAACTGTACTGTCAGCTGTTGCCGAAGGGCAATGACAGCGCTGCAGGTGAGGCCAACCTGGCAGAACTGCGGGCAAGCACCGAATCACTGGCCGAAGACATGTACAACGCGTTGCTGGGCTCGATAGGCGTTGAGTTAAGTGATTGCGCGCTGGCATTGCCAGACATCGTTGATTTGCATAACAAAGAGGGTTTTGACCGGGATACGTTGCCGGCACTTAAAACGGCTTTAGCAGAAGGTCGTTACGCGAGCCTCGATGACTTACTCGCGTGGATGCGCGAGAAAACGCAATCTATGACGCCGGGCGGTGATCCTTTGCCGGCATTGAAAGGTGCAATCGCACGATTTTGCGCGCAGAATAACAGCGTCGTAGCGTCGGCAGCCTTGGGAAGAGAGTTAGAGGATTGGTCGACGCGGTAGCCAGGTAACAATTCTCCAGCGTCCAAATGACAATTACGGTAACAACGCTCGGCGGCGGAACAGGCTCGTTTAATATTCTGAGTGGCCTTCGTTCCTACAGCGATATCAGCATTCAAGCGATTGTTAGTATGATGGATTCGGGCGGCGATTCGGGTCGTCTGCGCGATGAGTTCGGCGTGTTGCCACCAGGTGATTTACGTCGTTGTCTTGTGGCGCTGTCGGAAGAAACTCAGCTCATGCGCGAGCTATTTTCGTATCGTTTTACCGAGGAGCCGCTAAGCGGACGAAACTTTGGCAACCTTTTTTTCCTTGCGTTAAGTAAAACGCTCGGGTCGCAGCAAAAGTCTCTCAATGCGCTTAACAAAATTCTGAAAATTCGCGGAGAAGTGATTGCCGTTACCTGGGATGATGCGCATATCGTTGCGCACCTGGCCGACGGCTCCGAGTTACGCGGTGAAGCCGATATCGATGTACCAAAGTACGACCGCTCGGCACCTATCACTAAAGTTCTGCTCGAACCCGCTGCGCTTGCGAATGAACGCGCGTTAAAAGCGATAGCGGTCTCGGATTACATTGTGCTCGCCCCGGGAGACCTGTTCACATCGACCATTCCCAACCTGTTGGTCGACGGCATTGCCGATGCGATTAACGCGATCGACAAGCCTTTAGTCTACGTGTGCAATTTGATGACCAAGCCAGGCGAAACCGATGGTTTTAGCGCATCGCAACACGTCGCAGAAATTGTGAAATACGGATGCCGGGCACCGGATGCTGTTCTGGTTCACGGAAAGGCAATTCCGCAGGATCTCGAACAAAAATACAAAGCCTACCGAGCAGAAGTGGTGAATGTCGATGTCGAATCACTGTACGAACTCGGCGTTAAAAAAGTAATCTTTGGCGACGTGATGTCGAGCCAATCACTCGTGCGACACGATCCAGAAAAGATAGGCGAGGCACTCGTGCAACTGTTCAGTGAATTCGCGGATGGTGCAGAATCGCCTAGCGAGCAGTCGACAAACTTGAATATCAAAAAGCCCGCTCTGCTCGATTAACGAAGCAGCAACGCGAGGCTTCAGCATTAATGCAAAAGGTTGAACATTTTGCGCCGGTATTTGCCGACCAATGGATCTGCGCCTAGTACATCGAACACCGCAATAAGACTCTTTTGTGCCTCGCCATCGTTCCAGTCGCGCGACCGTGACATCAGGATGAGCAACTGATCCAGTGCTTGTTCTGGCATTCCCTGCATCAAACTCTGAATGGCGAATTGATAGCGCGTCGCCGCATCCGCGGAGTCTTGCTCAACCGCATTTTTAAGCGTCGCGAAATCCTGCTCGCTATCGATAACACCGCTGAACTTCAACATTCCCGCGATGCGTGAGGCTTCGGGCTTGCTGCGTTCTTCTGCTGGGAGTTTGTCCAGAGCGGCCGTGACCTTGTCGAACTCACCGGCTGATAAGGCCAGTTGCGCCAGTGCCAACCACGCCTCGCTGCTGTCGGGATTTTTTTCCAACTCGGTGTTGATCAGATCGTTTGCACCTTGAACATTGCCCGAGTCGAACAGCGCCATTGCGCGTTCGATCAGGGGTGCTGTGTCCGCTCCGCTCCCACCTTCGATGTGACGGTCGAGAAACGCGCGCACCTCACCCTCGGGTTGCGCACCCATAAACTCGTCTACTGGTTGGCCGTTAACAAACAGCTTGACCGTCGGCAAACTGCGAATGCCGAGTTGCATGGCGATTTCCTGATTCGCATCGGTATCGCACTTCGCGAGAATGAATTTGCCCTGATACTCACCGGCAAGCTTGGCCAGAATAGGCATCAACTGTTGGCACGGTCCGCACCAATCGGCCCAGAAATCCACCAGAACCGGAACGGTTTGTGACCCTTCCACCACCACTTGCATAAAGTTCTCGAGGGTGACGTCGTGGATGTAGGGTGAATCGGACATGCGTTTGTTCCTGCAGTGTTGTTGTGTAAAAGTTTGCCGTGAATCTGGCGTTGGCGGGTGCCAAATTCAAGTGAGGCGGAATTGTCCACGAATTTGAGTTGAAAAGACACTGCCGCAGTATGTGGCGCTCACGCGCTGCGATACAATGCGGCGCAGCTTTCTAACGAGTTCATCGGCCAAGGTCTAATGGCAATCACGAGTAAATACGACGCGTCCTCAATCGAGGTGCTCAGCGGTCTCGACCCGGTTCGCAAACGTCCTGGAATGTACACCGATACCGCCTGCCCGAACCATCTTGCGCAGGAGGTCATCGACAACAGTATCGATGAAGCGATTGCGGGCCACGCATCGCAGGTTGAGATCATGGTCTTTACTGACGGCTCGCTCGAGGTAGTCGACGACGGGCGCGGTATGCCGGTCGATATTCACCCCAAGATGAAGCGCCCCGGCGTCGAGGTGATCCTTTCGACTTTACATGCCGGAGGAAAATTTTCGGACAAGAATTACGCTTTTTCCGGTGGCTTGCACGGGGTCGGAGTTTCGGTAGTTAATGCACTTTCGAGTCGTTTGGAAGCGCGCGTACGTCGCGGCGGGCACGAGTTTCTGGTCGCATATGAAAACGGCGAAAAAACCGACGGCCTTAAACCGGTCGGCAAAGTCGGGCAGCGCAATACCGGCACGACCATTCGGTTCTGGCCGAACCCCAAATATTTCGATTCAGCCAAATTCCAGATGGCCAAGCTACGCCATTTGTTGCGCGCCAAGGCGGTGTTATGCCCGGGTCTCAAAGTGCGGTTGCTGGATGAAAAAAGCGGCGATAAAGACGAATGGTGTTACGAGGATGGCTTGCCCGACTATTTGGTCGAGTCGCTTTCGGGCGCCGAGCGACTGCCCGAATCACCTTTTATCGGCTCGATGTCCGGCGATGACGAAGCCGTCGACTGGGCGCTGGTGTGGCTGAGCGAGGGTGGCGATGCGACGACCGAAAGTTACGTCAATCTGGTGCCAACAGTGCAGGGTGGCACGCACGTGAACGGCCTGCGAACAGGCCTCACCGAAGCGGTGCGTGAATTCTGCGAATTTCGCAATTTGCTACCACGTGGCGTGAAATTGTCGCCCGAGGATGTGTGGGACAAAGTCAGTTACGTACTGTCGATTAAAATGAAGGACCCGCAGTTTTCCGGCCAGACCAAGGAGCGTTTGTCCTCGCGCGAGTGCGCTACATTTGTTTCAGGTGTGGTGAAGGACGCATTCTCCCTGTGGCTAAACCAGCATCCGGAAAGCGGTGACGCGATTGCGCAGATCGCCATCAACAGCGCACAAGCGCGGCTTAAGTCCGCAAAAAAAGTCGTGCGCAAAAAAGTCACGAGCGGCCCGGCCTTGCCCGGCAAACTGGCGGATTGCTCGTCCACCGACCCCAGCCTGACGGAGCTGTTTTTGGTCGAGGGTGATTCCGCAGGCGGCTCGGCCAAACAGGCGCGCGATCGCGACTATCAGGCCATCATGCCGCTGCGTGGTAAAATCCTGAATACCTGGGAAGTCGAGGCAGATCAGGTACTCGGCTCGCAGGAAGTTCATGACATATCAATTGCTATCGGACTCGAGCCGAGCTCGGACAAACTCGAAAATCTGCGCTATGGCAAAATCTGTATTCTCGCTGACGCGGACTCAGACGGTTTGCACATCGCAACATTATTGTGCGCACTGTTTGTGCGTCACTTTCGTCCGCTGGTGGCGGCTGGGCATGTGTTCGTCGCGATGCCGCCGCTGTATCGCATCGACGTGGGCAAGGAGATTTTCTACGCGATCGATGAGGATGAGCGCAAAGGTGTGATGGATCGCATTACAGCCGAAAAGAAAAAAGGCAAAGTTACGGTCACCCGCTTTAAGGGGTTGGGGGAAATGAACCCGCTGCAATTGCGCGATACCACTATGGCACCCGACACGCGGCGTCTGATCCAGTTGACGATTGAAAACGGCGACAATACATTGCAAATGATGGACATGTTATTGGCCAAAAAGCGAGCTTCTGATCGCAAGAAATGGTTGGAAGAAAAAGGCGATTTGGCGCAGGTATAAGTGCGAATAAAATGAACAACCAAGTTTTTGCGCAAACCACAATAGCCGTCGTTTGGGACTTTGATAAAACCCTGATCCCCGGTTACATGCAAGCACCGCTGTTTGAGCATTTTAGTGTCGAAGGCGCAGCATTCTGGGGTGAGGTTAATTCGCTCGCAGACGTCTACCGCGGCGGCGGTGTTGCGCGTATGACCAGTGAGATTCATTACCTCAACCACATTCTTGACTACGTTGCAGATGGGCGCTTTGCAGATCTCAACAACGCGCTGTTGCGTGAGCTGGGTGCCCAGCTCGAGTTCTACCCGGGCATTCCCGAATTATTCGGTTTGCTCAACGCCGAAGTCACGAGTAACCGGCTTTTCAACCGGCACGGAATTTCCATTGAACATTACGTGGTCAGCACCGGCTTACGCGAGATGATACTTGGCAGCGCGATCGCCGATCACATTGAAGACGTGTGGGGGTGCGAGTTGTTTGAGCAAGATGGGCGTCTATCCAAACTCGGTTACATTCTGGATAACACCAGCAAAACGCGCGCGCTGTTTGAGATTAACAAGGGAGCGAATAAGCATCGGGAAATTGATGTGAATTCCGCCATGGGTGACGACGAGCGACGAATCCCGTTCGCGAATATGATTTATCTGGCGGACGGCCCGTCGGACGTGCCGGTTTTTTCGCTGCTCAATCGCAACAACGGCCATACCTTTGGCGTTTACCGCACGAGTGACAAACGCGAGTATCAGCAAATCCACGGGCTGCAGCAGCAAGGAAGAGTGCAGGGCAGCGGGCCCGCGGACTATCGCGAAGGCTCTCCAACCTTTTTGTGGTTAACCACCAAAATTGAAGAAATCGCCAACCGCATCGCCGCAAATCGAGACAGAGCACTTGGCGAGAGCCTCGGAGCGCCGCCGCAGCATCTTACTGAGTAATCGGCGTATCGTAACCGCCGATTCAGCGTGACAATCGGGTGCTGAATCTATACAATTCCGCCCGGTTTGAGCAGGCAGAAATTCGTGCCTGCGAGTCGATTGATATTAAACGGGAAACGCCTCGCGGTGCTTCCCGTTTTGCACATCTGCGGAGAGCAATTTGCGCGCACCGGCACTACTCGCACTACAGGACGGCACTGTTTTTCATGGCTATTCTATCGGCGCCACCGGCCAGTCGGTTGCCGAAGTTGTTTTCAATACAGCGATGACCGGGTATCAGGAGATTCTGACCGATCCTTCTTACGCGCAACAAATCGTTACACTGACATACCCGCATATTGGCAACACCGGGACCAACGATGAGGACGAGGAGTCACGAACAATATTTTGTGGCGGCCTTGTGATCCGTGATCTGCCGATGATTGCCTCCAACTTTCGCAACCAGCGCGCACTCGACCAATACCTGAGTGATAACGGCGTCGTCGGCATCGCCGGCATCGACACGCGCAAGCTCACGCGAATCCTGCGCGAGAAGGGTGCGCTGGCCGGTTGTATCCTCGCAGGCGATGGTATCGACGAGACGGCCGCACTCAAAGCTGCGGCCGCCTTTGGTGGCATGGCCGGGCTCGACCTTGCCAAAGAAGTGACGATTGATAAATCTTACGAATGGAATGAAGGGACGTGGTCCTTAACCGGCGGTCATCCTGCGCCCGCAGGGTCTGAAGACCTGCGCTTTCACGTCGTCGCTTACGACTACGGCGTAAAACGCAATATCCTTCGCATTCTGGTGGATCACGGCTGTCGCATCACCGTAGTGCCGGCGCAAACGCCTGCGAACGAGGTATTGGCGTTGGAGCCGGACGGTGTCTTTTTATCCAATGGGCCGGGCGATCCTGAGCCCTGCGACTATGCTATCGCCGCGATCACTGAACTGCTTGAAACCGACATTCCGATTTTTGGCATTTGTCTCGGTCACCAACTGCTTGGTTTGGCCTGCGGCGCGAAAACCATGAAGATGAAGTTCGGCCATCATGGCGCCAATCATCCCGTGCAAAATCTTGACGACGGCACAGTGATGATTTCGAGTCAAAACCATGGGTTCGCAATTGATGACGCCGCACTGCCAAAAACTCTGCGCGCGACGCATCGCTCATTGTTCGACGACAGCCTGCAGGGAATTGAAGTAGTGGGCAAGGCCGCGTTCAGCTTTCAGGGTCATCCCGAGGCGAGTCCTGGCCCGCACGATGTCGCCCCCGTGTTTCACCGATTTATCAGCCTGATGGAAGCCCGCGCCTGATGCCAAAGCGTACTGACATCCAATCCATTTTAATTATCGGCGCCGGACCGATTGTGATCGGCCAGGCCTGCGAGTTTGATTACTCCGGTGCGCAGGCGTGCAAGGCGCTCAAGGAGGAGGGTTACAGGGTCATCCTGATCAACTCCAATCCGGCGACGATCATGACCGACCCAAACACCGCCGACTCGATCTACATCGAACCAATCGATTGGCGCGTAGTTGAAAGGATTATCGAAGAGGAAAAACCCGACGCCCTGTTACCGACAATGGGCGGGCAAACTGCGCTTAACTGTGCACTCGACTTGGAACGCGAAGGGGTGCTCGAAAAACACGGCGTGCAAATGATCGGCGCCTCGCGCGATGCGATCGACATGGCCGAAGACCGCGAGCGCTTTCGCAACGCGATGACCGATATCGGTCTCGACTCGACTCGCGCGGTGATGGCGCACAGCATGGAAGAGGCCCGACAAGGGCAATCAGCAATCGGATTCCCGTGCATCATTCGACCCTCGTTTACCATGGGCGGAAGTGGCGGCGGCATTGCCTACAACGTCGAAGAATTCGAAGAGATTGTCCGACGCGGTCTTGAGCTTTCGCCGACAACCGAAGTGCAGCTCGAGGAATCTATCCTCGGCTGGAAAGAGTATGAAATGGAAGTCGTGCGCGACAAAAACGACAACTGCATTATCGTTTGTTCGATCGAAAATCTGGACCCAATGGGCGTGCACACCGGCGATTCGATTACGGTTGCGCCAGCGCAAACGCTGACTGACAAGGAGTACCAGATCATGCGCAACGCATCGCTGGCGGTACTGCGCAAAATCGGCGTCGAGACAGGCGGCTCTAACGTTCAGTTTGCGGTCAATCCTGAAGACGGCCGCCTGATCATCATTGAAATGAATCCGCGCGTGTCACGATCCTCTGCCCTGGCGTCGAAAGCGACAGGCTTTCCGATTGCCAAAGTCGCGGCTAAGCTTGCCGTGGGGTATACGCTCGACGAACTCGATAACGACATCACCGGGGGCGCGACGCCGGCATCGTTCGAGCCGAGTATCGATTACGTCGTGACTAAAATTCCGCGATTCACCTTCGAAAAATTCCCGCAGGCGGATTCCTATCTGACCACGCAGATGAAGTCAGTTGGCGAGGTGATGGCAATCGGCCGCACCCAGCAAGAGTCGCTGCAAAAAGCCCTGCGCGGGCTGGAAATCGGCACCGACGGATTCAATCCTGTAGTCGATGCCGAGCTCAACCAGGAAGACGCGGAAGAGTTTATCGACGCTCAGTTGCGCCAGCCTGGAGACCGGCGCATCTGGTACGTTGGCGACGCGTTTCGACACGGATATTCACTCGAGCGCGTGCACGAGCTGACCAAAATCGATCCGTGGTTTTTGATCCAGATCGAAGACGTCATCGCGAGCGAAGCCAAACTGCTCGGTCGCGACGTCGCCTCACTCGATAAATCTGAGATGTTTGAGCTCAAGCGTAAGGGATTCGCTGACAGTCGCCTGGCGACCCTGCTCAATTGCGAACAGGCAACGCTTCGTGAGCATCGCCGCACGCTTGGAGTGAACCCGGTATACAAACGTGTCGATACCTGTGCGGCCGAGTTTGCGTCCAACACAGCTTATATGTACTCGACGTACGAAGAAGAGTGCGAGGCTGAGCCTTCAGACAAAAAGAAGATTGTGGTGCTCGGCGGCGGACCCAACCGTATCGGACAGGGTATTGAATTCGACTATTGCTGTGTGCATGCAGCCCTGGCGATGCGTGAAGATGGCTATGAGACCATCATGGTTAACTGCAATCCGGAGACGGTTTCAACGGATTACGATATCTCTGATCGCCTCTATTTTGAGCCGCTTACACTGGAAGACGTGCTCGAAATCGTTCGTGTCGAAAATCCTCACGGCGTTATTGTGCAGTACGGGGGTCAAACACCCCTGAAACTCGCGCGTGCGCTGGAAGCCGCTGGCGTGCCGATCATCGGGACAAGCCCGGACTCAATTGATCTGGCGGAAGACCGCGAGCGCTTCCAGCAACTCATCGACAAGCTTGGGCTGCGACAACCCCCGAACGCAACTGCGCGTAATGAGGAAGAAGCTGTCAAGCTGGCGGAAGGTTTGGGCTATCCACTGGTCGTTCGCCCGTCTTACGTGCTCGGTGGACGCGCGATGGAGATCGTTCACACTCCGGAGGACTTGCGTCGATACATGACCGAAGCGGTGCAGGTATCCAACGACTCTCCGGTACTTCTCGATCGTTTTCTGGATGACGCCGTCGAGGTTGATGTCGACGCTATTTGCGACGGTGAGAACGTGCTGATCGGCGGCATCATGGAGCACATCGAACAAGCCGGTGTTCACTCCGGTGATTCAGCGTGTTCTTTGCCACCGCACTCGCTGCACGATGCGCTGCAAAACCGAATGCGCGAACAGGTCACAGCAATGGCGCACGGTCTTAAAGTTGTCGGGTTAATGAATACGCAGTTCGCCATCAAGGGTACCGATATCTACGTGCTCGAAGTTAACCCGCGCGCTTCGCGCACCGTGCCGTTTGTGTCCAAGGCCACCGGCGTACCGCTGGCTAAGGTCGCTGCGCGCTGCATGGCGGGTACCTCATTGCGCGAACAGAACCGATTGAAAGAGAGCGTGCCGCGATATTTCTCGGTCAAGGAATCCGTTTTCCCGTTTATTAAGTTTCCCGGCGTTGATCCGCTGCTAGGACCGGAAATGAAATCGACCGGTGAGGTAATGAGTGTCGGCGCAGACTTCGGTGAAGCATTCGCAAAAGGCATGCTGGCATCCGGCAGCCGTATTCCCACGCACGGACGGGTGTTTATCAGCGTGCGCAACAGTGATAAGGCGGCTGCCGTTGGCATGGCCAAGAAATTGCGCGATGCGGGGTTCAAGCTGGTGGCGACCAGCGGCACAGCGCGCGCCATAATTTCTGCCGGTTTGGAGTGCAAAACTGTCAACAAGGTGAAAGAAGGTCGGCCGCACATTGTCGACATGGTCAAGAACGACGAGATCAATCTGATTATCAACACCACCGAGGGTAAAGCAGCGATTCGCGATTCCTACGAGATTCGACGCGAAGCGCTGAACAAAAAAATAACCTATACAACAACGATAACCGGTGGCGAAGCGATTTGCGCAGCGATCCATACGCAATCGCAAATTGGAGCCGCAATATCAGTTTATCGTTTGCAAAAACTACATGAGGATGTGGCATGAACAAGGTGCCAATAACGCAGCGTGGGGCGGAAAAATTACGCGAAGAGTTGCAGGAGCTGAAATCGGTCGAGCGACCCAGGGTGATCGAGGCGATCGCCGAGGCGCGCGCGCACGGTGATCTGAAAGAAAACGCCGAGTATCACGCGGCGCGCGAACAGCAAGGGTTTATCGAGGGCCGAATTCAGGAGATTGAAGGTAAGCTGTCAAATGCGCAAATTATCGATGTGACCACGCTTAACGCCAACGGAAAAGTTGTATTTGGTGCGACGGTTGATATCGTTGATCTCGAATCAGACAAACAGGTCACTTACCAGATCGTCGGTGACGATGAAGCTGAAATCAAAGAAGCGCGGATATCGATAAACTCACCGGTCGCGCGTGCGCTCATCGGCAAGGAAGAAGGCGATATCGCCGAGGTGCAGGCGCCTGGTGGAGTGAAAGAATACGAAATCGTCGAAGTGCGCTACGAGTAGTCAACGCAGCGCGAAAGCTCAGGGCAGAATGATGACCGGTTTTTTTGTGTTACGACGGTAAAACGCAGCGACATGACCAATCGACTGGACGCTCTCGCAAGCGCAGGCCGATTCAATTTTACCAATGATGTTTGTCGCGCTTTGTTTATCTGCCCCCGCGATTTTTACCTTGACCAGTTCATGGGCCTTAAGCGCTGCATCCATTTCTTTAAGTACGTTTTCAGTTAATCCGTTTTGGCCGATCCGCACAATTGGCTTGCGAGAGTGTGCGAGGCCGACAAGGTGTTGACGTTGTTGTTTATTCAATTGCATGGAATCTGGCTGCTGGAGTTGTGCGTACAAAGGAGTATTGTAACAGTGTGCGCAGTACGATTTTGTTTGTGGTTTACGCATGTCACGAAGTAAAAGTAGCGGACGCTGGTTGAGTGAGCACTTTGACGACGAATATGTCGCGCTTGCGCAGCGCGATGGTTATCGTTCTCGCGCCGTCTACAAGCTGAAAGAACTGGACGAACGGAATAATCTGTTTCACGAAAACATGACTGTCATCGACCTCGGTGCAGCCCCCGGGGGATGGTCTCAGTATGTGGCCGAAAAGGTAGGCGTTGGCGGCAGAGTGATTGCTTGCGACATTCTTCCGATGGATTCGATAGCAGGCGTTGAGTTTATCGAAGGGGATTTCACTGATTCGACTATACTCAATGACTTACTAACGATTTTGTCATCTAAACGGGCGGACATTGTAATCTCGGACATGGCCCCCAATATGAGTGGCATAGAGGCAGTGGATATCCCCCGCTCGCTGCATTTAGTCGAGCTGGCGCTGGAGTTGGCGCGCGATGTTCTTGAACCGCACGGAGCCTTGTTGGTCAAAGCGTTTCAGGGGGATGGATTTGACGAATTTGTTAAGGAATTGAAAAACAGTTTTTCACGCGTGGTGACTCGTAAACCCAAGGCATCACGGGCGCGCAGCCGGGAGTTGTACCTTCTGGCACAGGGTTTGAAACTGTAGTAGTGTCAGCGTATCCAGTTTTCGCTAGACGCGTAAATCGAGGTTTATTTTGAACGATTTGATTAAAAACGTACTGCTTTGGGTGGTGATCGCGGTCATTCTTATGATGGTGTTCAATAACCTCGGTGGCCAGCAGCAGGCGTCTAACGCTCTAACGTACACAGAATTCATGCGTGAAGTCAAAAGCGGTGGCGTCAGCTCCGTCGACATTGACGGACGCGAAATCGTTGGCCAACTCAGCAACGGTAACCGGTTTACCACTTACAGTCCAGAAACAGACAACCGCTCGCTGGTCGGCGATCTTCTTGATGCTGGCGTCGACATCAGTGCGGAGCCACAACAGGAGCCTAGTCTCCTCATGCAGTTGTTCATCAACTGGTTTCCCTTTCTCTTGTTAATCGGTGTGTGGATCTTTTTTATGCGCCAGATGCAAGGCGGCGGCGCGGGTCGCGGTGCCATGTCCTTTGGCAAAAGCAAAGCGCGCTTAATGGGCGAAGATCAGGTTAAAGTCACGTTTGCGGATGTTGCCGGCGTCGAGGAAGCCAAAGAAGAAGTCGTCGAACTCGTCGAGTTTTTGCGCGATCCAGGCAAGTTCCAAAAGCTGGGCGGAAAGATTCCGCGCGGCGTTCTGATGGTCGGCTCTCCCGGTACAGGTAAAACGCTGCTGGCAAAGGCAATTGCCGGCGAGGCCAAGGTTCCTTTTTTCACCATCTCGGGTTCTGATTTTGTCGAAATGTTCGTCGGCGTTGGCGCATCGCGCGTGCGCGATATGTTTGATCAAGCGAAAAAGCATGCGCCCTGCATCATCTTTATCGACGAGATTGATGCCGTAGGACGCCATCGCGGAGCGGGCCTCGGTGGCGGGCACGATGAGCGCGAACAGACGCTTAACCAATTGCTGGTCGAAATGGACGGATTCGAGGGCAACGAGGGAATTATCGTTATCGCCGCAACCAACCGCCCCGATGTTCTCGACCCCGCGCTCTTGCGCCCCGGTCGTTTTGACCGTCAGGTAGTGGTGCCGTTGCCGGATATCCGCGGTCGCGAACAGATTCTTCGCGTGCACATGGGCAAGGTTCCGGTCGACGAGAGCGTGAAACCGGATTTGATTGCACGTGGCACACCCGGGTTCTCTGGCGCGGATTTGGCCAACCTGGTCAACGAGGCTGCACTTTTCGCCGCACGCGCCAACAAGCGAGTCGTGCAGATGGAAGAGTTTGAGCGCGCCAAAGACAAAATAATGATGGGTGCCGAGCGAAAATCGATGGTCATGAGTGAGGACGAGAAGAAACTCACGGCATACCACGAGGCTGGCCACGCAATCGTAGGGAGGCTGGTACCGGAACACGATCCGGTCTACAAAGTCACGATTATTCCGCGCGGGCGCGCTTTGGGTGTGACCATGTTCCTGCCCGAGGAAGACCGCTACAGCTACAGCAGGCAGCGCCTCGAAAGCCAGATTTCGTCACTCTACGGAGGGCGACTGGCCGAAGAGATGATTTTCGGCGAGCAGGCAGTGACTACGGGTGCGTCTAACGACATCGAGCGCGCAACCGAGCTGGCCCGCAACATGGTCACCAAGTGGGGCTTATCGGATAAACTCGGTCCGCTGGCGTACAGCGAGGAAGAAGGTGAGGTATTTCTGGGTCGCTCGACGACGCAGCAAAAACCGATGTCGGCGGTAACGGTTGAGTCGATCGATGGAGAGATTCGCTCGATTATCGATCGTAACTACGAGCGCGCGCGACGTTTGCTCGAAGAAAATATGGACAAGCTCCATATAATGTCTGACGCCTTGATGAAATACGAAACCATCGATGTTGGCCAAATCAACAGTATTATGGAAGGCAAGGAACCCGGTCCGCCATCTGACTGGACTGACGATTCTTCTGATTCTGGAACACCGGACGGCAACTCAGCTTCAACCGCGAAAAATAAGGGTGAGGATGGGTCGATTGGTGGCCCAGCCCAGTCACACTAAAGTCATTTGAACGCATTTCAGCGACCGTTCTCCTGGTCGCTGAGCCGCCATCGCTAAAGGCTCCTATGTCGAAACGCCAGCCTGTTACGCTCCGCTGCGGGCACCGTGAACTGGCGCTGTCCGAGCCCGTTGTGATGGGTATTCTCAATATCACACCAGACTCATTCTCTGATGGTGGTAAATTTCTGGCACGTGATGCGGCCCTTGCCGAGGCGCAAAAAATGGTGGATGCAGGTGCGGAGATTCTCGACGTTGGGGGAGAATCCACGCGACCGGGCGCGCGAGCAGTCAACGCACAAGAAGAACTCGATAGGGTTGCCCCTGTGATTGAGGCAGTTACTGATGCATTCGATAAGGTCGTTTCTATCGATACCAGCAAGCCGGAAGTGATGCGCGGTGCTGTGGCCGCAGGGGCAAACCTGATCAATGACGTGCGAGCACTGAGGATGCCAGGTGCGCTTGAGGCCGCCGCGTCGCTTGAGGTGCCGGTCTGCGTAATGCATATGCAGGGTGAGCCAGGCAATATGCAGGATAACCCGCAATACGACAATGTTGTGAGCGACGTTAGTGCGTTCTTGGCGCATCGCATCGAGGCCTGCGTAGAGGCCGGTATTTCGCGCGATCAGATTCTGGTTGATCCCGGATTTGGCTTTGGTAAAAATCTCTCGCACAATTTGCAGTTACTGCAAAATCTGGATACATTGCTCGCCCTCGACGCGCCATTACTCGTGGGAATGTCGCGTAAAAGCATGATTGCTCAAGTGCTCGATGTGCCCCTCGAGCAACGCCTCGCGGGAAGCTTGGCCTGCGCAGTCATGGCGGCCGAGCGCGGTGCGGCGGTAATTCGCGTGCACGATGTGCTTGCTACTGTCGAGGCGATTCGGATGTACAGTGCCGTTGTGGGCGCAAGTCAGCCCGGAGTCAATACTTTATGAAAAACAACTACTTCGGCACTGATGGTATACGCGGGCGCGTTGGCGAAGAACCAATGACCCCGGCGTCTGTGCTGAAGCTTGGCTGGGCAGTTGGCAAGGTTCTCGCCTCGCAGGGCAACCGCGAAGTCCTGATTGGGAAAGATACGCGAATCTCCGGGTACATGTTCGAATCCGCGCTGGAAGCGGGATTGTCTGCCGCAGGTGTTAACAGTCAGTTACTTGGCCCGATGCCGACTCCGGCGGTTGCGTACCTTACACGCACATTTCGCGCTGCGGCGGGCATCGTGATCAGTGCCTCGCACAACCCATTTTACGACAACGGACTCAAGTTCTTCTCCAGCGACGGGCAAAAACTGCCCGATGCAACCGAGTCGGCAATAGCGTCGATGATGTTGCAGCCAATGGAAACGGTGGACTCGGCGAACCTCGGCCGTGCGGTTCGGGTCGGTGATGCCGGTGGTCGGTACATCGAATTCTGTAAAAGCACGTTCACTGCGGGTGCGCGGCTGGATGGAATCAAGATTGTTGTCGACTCAGCTAATGGCGCGGCATATGACGTGGCGCCGCGTGTTTTTCGCGAATTGGGTGCCGAGGTGATTTCGATTGCCGCCGACCCGGACGGCCTGAACATCAATCAGGAGTGCGGATCAACGTCGCCAGACAACCTGCGCGCACATGTGCTGTACGAAAAAGCCGATGTGGGTATTGCGCTCGATGGTGATGCTGATCGGCTGATCATGGTCGACAACAAGGGAGAGGTGGTCGATGGCGACGAACTCCTCTACATAATTGCCAAGGCGCGCCAGGAGTCCGGAGAGAGCGTTCATGGCGTAGTCGGTACGTTGATGACTAACCTTGGCCTTGAGCACGCACTGCGCGATTTGGGCATCAGTTTTTCACGCGCAGCGGTCGGGGATCGCTACGTGCTTGAGCAAATGATGCGTCATGGATGGAATCTGGGCGGTGAGGCATCCGGACATATTATTTGTCTTGATCGAACCAGCACCGGCGATGGAACGATCGCCGCTCTGCAGGTGTTGGCGTATATGACACAAACCGGTTTCAGTTTGTTTGATCTTAAATCGGGCATGACGCGCTATCCCCAAATTCTTTTAAATGTGCCGCTTGCAAAGGACTTCGATCTGGATGAATGCGATCAGATCAAAACCGCCGTTACAGAAGCCGAACACGAACTTGGCGACGCCGGACGCGTGCTGCTGCGGCCCTCGGGTACAGAGCCCGTCGTCCGCGTTATGGTGGAAGGGCGTGTGGCCACGGATGTTGAAAAAATCTGCAGCCGAGTCGCTGATGCAGTGTCTGACGCTGTCGCGGGTCAAACGGCGTAAAATCGTGATTGTGACTGCAGTGTTTTTATTCACTTAAAGACGCTAACTTTACCCTTTGCTCTAATTGATTTGTCTGGTTCAGGCATGTAAGCTGCGCGCCGTTTGTTTGTCTGGGCAATCGCGATGCGAAAATCAATGGTGGCGGGGAACTGGAAGCTAAACGGCTCGGTTGCGAGCGTTGAAGCCCTGGCATCCGAAATAGTGTCCGAATTACGCGCAGGCTGCGCTGCTGATGTCGTGGTTTGCCCTGTCTTCGTTCACCTGCATAACGTTCGCAGTTGCATAGCCAGTTCGCAGATTAAATTAGGCGCACAAAATGCAAGCGCACAAAGCAGCGGTGCATTCACCGGTGAAGTCTCGGCTGGAATGCTCGCTGAATGTGGGTGTGAATACGTGATTGTTGGGCATTCTGAGCGTCGCGAACTCTATGGCGAAAGCAGTGACGAAGTGGCCGACAAATTTGTCGCAGTTCAGTCCGTCGGTTTGTGCCCGATATTGTGCGTTGGCGAAACACTTGAGCAACGTGAAGGCGGCGAGACTGAAAATGTCGTCGCTGCACAGCTTGACGCCGTGATTGAAGCTTCCGGAGTTGCTGCGCTAAGCCGGGCGGTGGTTGCGTACGAGCCAGTCTGGGCAATCGGTACTGGAAAAACTGCAACGCCTGAAGAAGCACAGGCTGTGCACGCGTTTATTCGTGCTAAAATTGCGTCGCTTGATAGCAGCGTCGCCACGAGTGTGCGAATTTTGTACGGCGGCAGCGTAAAACCGTCTAATGCTTCCGAATTGTTTTCGCAAGATGATATCGATGGCGGTCTTATTGGCGGTGCTTCGCTTCAAAGCGCCGATTTTGTAGAAATTTGCAGAGCTGCTGAATAACGCAACTCTTGCTTCAGAATCTGAGTTAGTTTGTGGAAACCATCGTATTAGTTGTTCACGTGCTTTTGGCCATGACCGTTATCGGTCTGGTCTTAATCCAGCACGGAAAAGGTGCCGACGCAGGCGCCGCTTTTGGCTCGGGTGCCTCAGGTACTGTATTCGGTGCACGTGGGTCCGGCTCTTTCCTCACGCGAATGACGACTGCTGCAGTAGCGCTTTTCTTTGTTACCAGTCTCGTTTTGTTTTATTTCGCTTCACAACGTCCGGCTGAACTGGGCAGCGTTATAGATGATCAGGTTGTAGTCGAAGAGGAACAGCCTGCAATCCCCGTTGATCCGGTCGAAGAAGCTGCTGAGCCGGCAGCCGACGACGTACCGACGGTCGAATAAGGTAACAGTTAACTGAATGCCGACGTGGTGGAATTGGTAGACACGCTATCTTGAGGGGGTAGTGGCGAAAGCCGTCCCGGTTCGAGTCCGGGCGTCGGCACCATTCAGTGGCTGGTCTGGACGATCCAGAGGGCGAAAAATCTTTGTCACGGAGACCAAAAACTAGTTTTTAACAACACCTTGTGTATCGCTTTGTTATAAACTACAAAGCTGTAACGACACAGACTGGAATTAGGTAAATTGCTGGAAAATTATTTACCGATCCTGTTCTTTCTGGTGATTGCAACCATGGTTGGCGTGATTGCACTCAGCGCAGGACGACTGATCGGACCCAACAAACCCAACCCAGAAAAAAACTCTCCTTACGAATGCGGATTTGAGGCGTTCGAGGACGCGCGTATGAAGTTCGACGTGCGTTACTATCTGGTTGCCATCCTCTTCATCGTCTTTGACTTGGAGATTGCTTTCATTGTGCCCTGGGCGATTGTCCTCGATAACCTGGCGCTAAGCGGCTTCATTGCGATGGGAATCTTTCTCGTCGAGCTCCTGATCGGTCTGATTTACGCTTGGAAAAAGGGGGCGCTCGAATGGGAATAGAAGGCGTCCTTGAAAAAGGCTTCGTTACTACCTCAGCTGATAAAGTGATCAACTGGGCGCGAACCGGCTCGCTTTGGCCGATGACCTTCGGTTTGGCGTGCTGCGCGGTTGAAATGATGCAGGCCGGCGCCTCGCGTTACGACCTTGATCGCTTCGGGGTCGTTTTTCGACCCAGTCCTCGCCAATCTGACGTCATGATCGTCGCCGGCACGCTTGTGAACAAAATGGCACCGGCTTTACGTAAAGTCTACGACCAGATGGCCGATCCAAAATGGGTGATTTCAATGGGTTCGTGCGCTAACGGCGGCGGCTACTATCACTACTCCTACGCCGTTGTGCGAGGATGCGACCGGATCGTTCCGGTCGACATCTATGTGCCGGGCTGCCCACCAACCGCCGAAGCGCTGCTCTACGGCATTATTCAATTACAAAACAAAATCAAACGCACCAATACCATCGCCCGTTCGTAAAACAGTCTTGCCTACATGACCGCAAAAGCTGAAAAACTTCTCGCCGCCCTGCAAATCCGTTTCGCTGATTTGCCGGCCGAGTTTTTGATTGCCAATGGCGAAGTGACACTCGAAGTCGCGGCAGAAAGTTACCTTGAATTGTGTACTGCATTGCGCGACGAAGAAGATTTTTCATTTGAACAACTAATCGACTTGTGCGGCGTCGATTATTCGCAATACGGTCGCGACGAGTGGACGACCAACGAATCCAGTAGCACCGGATTTAGCCGCGGTGTTGAAGGCGGCAGTTCTGGTCGACTGACATTTGGCGACGAACTCGATGCCACAGTTGAAGACTCGCGCCGTTTTGCCGCCGTGCTACATTTGCTGTCTTACAAAAATAATCAGCGCGTGCGAGTGCGAGTTTACACTGCGGATGCAGCATTCCCTGTTGTACCTTCGGTTACCGCTATCTGGAACGGCGCGGATTGGTATGAACGCGAGGCGTTTGACCTTTACGGGATTTTATTCGAAGGCCATAACGACCTGCGCCGCATTCTTACCGACTACGGATTTGTTGGACATCCGTTTCGCAAAGATTTTCCCCTGGTCGGCCACGTCGAGATGCGCTACGACCCCGAAAAAGGTCGCGTGGTGTACGAACCCGTCACGATCGACCCACGCGTGCTTGTGCCAAAAGTTGTGCGTGACGACAATCGGTATATCGAGCCAAGCGACGTTCAAGCTCAGGAAGCTGCGAGTTAAGCCCGATGTCCGAAATTCGCAACTACACCATTAACTTTGGCCCGCAGCACCCGGCAGCGCACGGGGTTCTGCGTCTCGTGCTGGAAATGGACGGCGAGGTCATTGAACGTTCCGATCCACATATCGGGCTGCTGCATCGAGGCACGGAAAAGCTGGCTGAGAGTAAACCTTACAACCAAAGCATCGGTTACATGGATCGCCTAGACTATGTTTCGATGATGTGCAATGAGCACGGCTATGTCATGGCAATCGAAAAATTGCTTGGCGTTGAGGTGCCGGAGCGCGCGCAGTACATCCGCGTGATGTTTGACGAGATCACGCGCATCCTGAATCACTTGCTGTGGATTGGCGCGCACGCGCTCGACGTTGGCGCGATGACAATGTTCCTTTACGCCTTCCGCGAACGTGAAGATTTAATGGACTGCTACGAAGCCGTCTCCGGGGCGCGTTTGCATGCAACCTATTACCGCCCTGGCGGCGTCGCGCGTGATCTGCCCGACTCCATGCCAAAGTACGAGGAGTCGCGCTGGCGCGGCCGTGCTGAAGTCGACAAGATCAACGAGAACCGACAGGGGTCGATGCTCGATTTCATCGACGACTTCTGCGCACGCTTCCCGACATACGTTGACGAATACGAAACGCTGCTCACTGACAATCGAATCTGGAAACAGCGCACTGTCGGTATTGGTGTTGTGACGCCCGAGCGCGCGCTGCAAATGGGGTTCACCGGGCCGATGGTGCGGGGTTCCGGCATCGAGTGGGATCTGCGCAAGAAACAGCCCTACGAAGTGTACGATCGTATGGATTTCGACGTTCCGGTTGGTACCAACGGAGATTCGTACGATCGGTATCTGGTGCGCATGGAAGAAATGCGCCAATCCAATCGCATCGTCAAACAGTGCGTCGATTGGTTGAGGACGAACCCCGGGCCGGTTCAGACCGAAGGCCACAAGGTGGCACCACCGCGTCGAGAGGACATGAAGGCGGATATGGAAGCGCTTATCCACCATTTCAAACTGTTCACGGAAGGCTTTACCTTGCCAGCGGGCGAGGCCTACGCTGCGATTGAACACCCGAAGGGCGAGTTTGGCTGCTATTTGATCTCCGATGGCTCAAACAAGCCGTATCGCCTGAAAGTCAGGGCACCCGGATTTGCGCATCTTTCGGGTTTCAACGAAATGGCGCGCGGGCACATGCTCTCTGACGCTGTTGCGATTATCGGAACACAGGACATCGTATTTGGGGAGATCGATCGATGAGCGAGCCTTCATCCTTCCCAGAAATACATGTGCTGACCCAGCACACCCGCGATGAAATTGACCATTGGCTGTCAAAATTTCCGGAAGATCAAAAACGTTCCGCGGTGCTTGCAGCATTGCGCGAGGCGCAGCATCAAAATGAGGGTTTTCTGACCGTCGAGTTGATGGATGCCGTCGCCGACTATCTCGATCTGCCGAAAATTGCGGTTTACGAGGTGGCGAGTTTTTATTCAATGTATGAACTTGAGCCGGTCGCGCGCCACAATGTCGCGATCTGCACCAACATTAGCTGCATGTTGATGGGCAGCGATAACATTGTTGAGCACTGCGAGAAAAAACTTGGGATTAAGCTGGGGCAAAGCACGCCCGATAACCGAATTTATCTCAAGGTCGAAGAGGAATGCCTCGCGGCTTGTTCCGGTGGTCCGATGATGCAGGTTGATCACGTCTACCACACCGAGCTAACGCCGGAAAAAGTCGACGAAATTCTGGACGCGTTGGAGTAACGGTGACCATGCAACGAAATCAGGTCTGTTACGCCACCCTGCAGTTCGATGAGCCCTGGACGTACGAAAATTATTTGTCGATTGGCGGTTACACAGGCTGGCAAAAAATTCTCGATGAAAAGCTGGAGCCGTCAGATGTTATCGAAGAAGTCAAAGCGTCAGGTCTCCGCGGTCGCGGCGGTGCGGGATTTCCGACGGGTCTCAAATGGAGTTTCATGCCCAAACCGAACGGTGGGCAAAACTACCTCGTGTGTAACTCGGATGAGTCCGAGCCAGGTACGTGCAAAGACCGCGATCTGATCAGATTTAATCCTCACGCACTGGTTGAAGGTTTGGCCATTGGCGCGTATGCAATCGGCGCAACCGTGGCTTACAACTACATGCGCGGCGAATTTATGGATGAAGTCTCCAAGCGCTTTGAACAGGCGGTAAAAGAGGCCTACGAAAACGGCTGGCTGGGCAAAAACATTCGTGGTACCGGAATCGACGTTGACGTGTACGGCGCGCTTGGTGCGGGTGCGTACATTTGTGGTGAAGAAACGGCGCTGCTCGAATCACTCGAAGGAAAAAAAGGTCAGCCACGTTTCAAACCGCCGTTTCCTGCGGGATTCGGTTTGTACGGTCGCCCAACGACCATCAATAACACTGAGTCCGTCGCATCGGTTTCCGCCATCATGCGCAACGGCGCGCAGTGGTTTAAGGATATGGGCATCGAGTCTGCAGGTGGGCAGAAATTGTTCTCGGTGTCGGGCCATGTCGCCAAACCGGGCAATTTTGAAATTAATCTTGGCACTCCGTTTGCCGATTTACTGGAACTCGCCGGCGGCATTTGGAAAGGGCGGCAGTTGAAGGCGGTTATTCCGGGTGGATCATCGGTTCCGGTTGTACCGGGTGATCAGATGATGCAGGTCAATATGGATTACGACTCGATAGGTACTGTGGGGTCAATGCTGGGTTCCGGCGCGGTCATTGTGATGGACGAAACCACCGATATGGTCAAAGCGCTGCAACGCATTTCCCGATTTTATTTTTCCGAATCCTGCGGTCAGTGCACGCCATGCCGCGAAGGGACGGGTTGGCTCTACCGCATGCTGTGCCGCATTGTTGAAGGCAAAGGCATGCCTGAAGATCTGGACAAGCTCGATGACGTCGCGAGCAAAATCGAAGGTCGAACAATTTGCGCGCTTGGCGATGCCGCCGCGATGCCTGTGCGCAGTTTTGTTAAGCACTATCGTCACGAGTTCGAATACTACATCGAGCACGGACGCAGTATCGTGGCTGAGAAGTTGGGAGATGCCGCGTGAGCGACACACCTGCCAACGAAGATCTCGTCGAGATCACCGTCGACGGCAAGACCTTGCAGGCGCGCAAGGGCGCGATGCTGATCGAGGCGACTGACAACGCGGGCATCGACGTGCCGCGTTTTTGTTATCACAAAAAACTCTCGGTCGCTGCCAACTGTCGCATGTGTCTGGTTGACGTTGAAAAAGCGCCCAAGCCATTGCCCGCGTGTGCAACGCCGATTATGCCTGGCATGGTCGTTCACACGCGTTCGCAGCGTGCGTTGGATGCGCAAAAGTCAACGATGGAGTTTTTGTTGATCAACCATCCGCTTGATTGCCCGATCTGCGACCAGGGCGGTGAATGCGAACTGCAGGATCAGGCGATGGGTTACGGAGCAGGTATTTCCCAGTACACCGAAACCAAACGCGTGGTCATGGATAAACCCGTTGGACCGCTGATCTCCACCGAACTCACGCGCTGTATTCACTGTACGCGCTGCGTTCGTTTTGGTGAGGAAATTGCCGGTATCCGCGAACTCGGCATGACCGGTCGCGGCGAGAATTCGCGCATCGGTACGTTTATCAAAAAGAACATCGACTCCGAGTTATCCGGCAATGTGATCGACCTGTGCCCCGTTGGGGCTCTTACTGCACGGCCATCGCGTTACACCGCGCGTCCATGGGAATTGACCCAGCACGCGTCGATTGCGCCGCATGACTGTATCGGCTCGAACATTTTCATTCACGCGCGACGCGGTCAGGCGATGCGTGTGGTACCGCGGGATAATGAATCGATTAACGAAACGTGGATTTCGGATCGAGACCGTTTCAGTTACGAGGCGATTCACGCAAAGAGTCGCTTACTGTCGCCGATGCTCAAGCAGAATGGCGAGTGGAAGACGGTCGGGTGGGAAGAAGCGCTAAAAACAGCTTCGGACGCAATGCGCGCCGCGGGCGCAGATCTGCGAACGCTGGTGTCGCCAATCGCAACGGTCGAAGAGCAATTCCTCGCTCAAAAACTGACGCGAGCGATGGGCAGCAACAGTATCGACCATCGCCTGCGTCAGCGTGATTTCAGTGCGCAGGAGGGCGCGCCGGTGATGCCGTGGTTGGGTATGGGCATCGATGATCTGGAGAACCTTGACGCTGCGCTGCTGGTGGTGTGTAACCCGCGAAAAGAGCAGCCAATTGCTGCACACCGTTTACGCAAAGCAGCCCTTAAAGGTGCGCGAATCAGCATTCTCAACGTTAATGAGTCGCCGCAGCACTTTGATACACCGGTTAACCTGGCCGTTGGAACGGAAAACGTATTACCCGAACTTCTCGCGATTGGGAATCTGGTTGGTGCTGATGTCTCCAACATTGATGGCGTTAGTGCGGCAGAGGTTTGCGACGACCTCAAGGCCATCGCAGACGATTTGCGGTCTGGCCAAAAGACAGCCATCTTGCTGGGTAGCAGCGCGGTTACGCACTCGCACTACGCCGCACTCCAGAGCGCCGCAAAAGCCATTGCAGCAGCGACGGGAGCGACCCTGGGATATTTAGCGGAGGCAGGTAATACTGCTGGGGCGTGGCTGACGGGGTGTGTGCCGCACCGAAACGCAGGCGGGCAACCTGTCTCCGAAGCAGGGCACAATGCGCAGAAAATTATTTCAGGTAGCAAAACCGTATTCACTTTGGGGATTGACCCGGATGCGGATTGCCTTAGCGATTCTGGGGCCGCACTGGGCAACGCCGACTCCGTGATTGCCCTGACAAGTTACGATAGCAACGCCTTGCGCGATTGCGCAGACGTGATGCTGCCGATTGGCACCTTCGCTGAAACGTCCGGCACGTTTGTCAACGCGAGTGGAATGTGGCAGTCGTTCAAAGGCGCGATTTCCGCGGTCGGTGAGTCTCGACCCGCGTGGAAAGTGCTGCGCGTTCTGGGCAATCACCTCAATGTCGAAAACTGCAGCTATCTCAGCAGCGAAGACGTTCGCAACGAGGTGAAAGAACTTTGTCGCAACCTTGAGCTGAACAATATGCAGTCGTCAGATTCTGTTTCTGTGTCGGGTGACGCGCAGATCGATGTGACCGGCATGTATGCGGTGGACGCGCTGACGCGTCGAGCAACCGCGCTGCAGAAAACGGCTGAGGCCAAAAGCGCAGCGGAGGTGGCGTCGTGATCGATACCGCCGTTGCTTTTTGGGGCAGTTTGCCGGAGTGGTTACAGTTCACTGTGTGGACGTCAGTGAAGATTGCGATCATTCTTGCACCACTGATGGGAGCAGTGGCGTACCTGACCTTTGCCGAGCGCAAGGTGATCGGTTACATGCAGGTGCGTGTTGGGCCAAACCGGGTTGGTCCGCGCGGATGGCTACAGCCGATTGCCGACGCGCTCAAGTTGATGACCAAGGAAGTGTTGATTCCGACGAATGCCAACCGCTTTCTGTTTTTGGTCGCACCGATTTTGTCTTTAGCGCCAGCGCTGGCGGCGTGGGCAGTCGTCCCTTTTGATGATGGGATGGTGCTCGCTGATGTCAACGCGGGTTTGTTGTACATTCTTGCTTTGACCTCGCTCGGAGTCTACGGCGTGATTATCGCGGGCTGGGCGTCTAACTCAAAGTACGCCTTCCTCGGCGCGATGCGCTCTGCCGCACAAATTGTCGCTTATGAAATTGCTATGGGTTTTTCCCTTGTTGGCGTGCTGATGGTCGGTGGCAGTTTAAATTTGGGAGAAATTATCGAGGCCCAGCGCGGCGGCATTTTTCATTGGTTCTGGATTCCGCTGTTTCCGCTGTTCGTTGTGTATTTTATTTCGGGCGTTGCCGAAACCAACCGCGCGCCGTTTGATGTTGCAGAGGGCGAATCAGAAATCGTCGCCGGGTTTCATATCGATTACTCCGGCATGGCATTCGCAATTTTCTTTCTCGCTGAATACGCGAACATGATTTTGATCGCGGCGCTCGCGGCGATGATGTTTTTTGGCGGCTGGATGTCGCCTATCGACGGTTTTGCTGACGGCATACACTGGTTCTTATTCAAAACGTCGTTTTTTCTATTTTTGTTTTTGTGGTTTCGCGCGACTTTTCCGCGCTACCGCTACGATCAAATCATGCGACTCGGTTGGAAAGTCTTTATTCCAATCACAATGGTCTGGATTCTGGTCGTTGCCGTGGCCATTTTCTTTAGCGTTGAACCCTGGTTTGACCTCGGGCGAGGTTGAGCGAACTGACGATGACTACAGTAATTAACTATTTTAAAAGTCTGGCGCTGTGGGAACTGTTGGGCGGTATGTCGGTTACCGGAAGGCATCTGTTTAAACGCAAAATCACCGTTCAATACCCTGAAGAGAAAACACCGCAGTCACCCCGGTTTCGCGGATTACACGCATTGCGTCGTTATCCCAACGGCGAGGAACGTTGCATCGCCTGTAAATTGTGTGAGGCCGTATGCCCGGCGTTGGCGATCACCATTGAATCCGAGCAACGCGAGGATGGCACCCGTCGCACCACGCGCTACGATATCGATTTGTTCAAGTGTATTTACTGTGGCTTTTGCGAAGAGGCTTGTCCAGTCGATTCGATTGTTGAGACGCGTCTGTTTGAATATCACTTTGAAGAGCGCGGCGAGCAAATTATGACCAAGGACATGCTGCTCGAACTCGGTGACAAGTACGAAGAGCAGCTCGCCAAAGATCGAGCCGCCGATGCGCCGTACAGGTAATTGACAGCATGACGATTTACAACATCATGTTCTGGGTGTTTAGCGCGATCCTGGTTGGGTCTGCGCTGCGCGTCATTACCTGCCGCAATCCGGTGCACGCGGCACTTTATCTGGTGGTCACCTTTTTCACATGCGCTGTGATCTGGATGTTGCTGGAATCGGAGTTTCTCGCGATTGTTCTGGTACTCGTTTACGTTGGCGCGGTGATGGTTCTGTTCCTGTTCGTCGTTATGATGCTCGATGTAAACGTCGCGCCAATGCAGGAGGGGTTTGTTAAAAATCTGCCGGTCGGGATTGTTGTCGGCGTCCTGATGGTAATCGAAATGGCGATGCTGATTGTCTGGGGTAATTTTGGTGCAGAGTCATTTCCAACACCCACGCCGAAATCAGCTGAGTACAGCAACGCACAGGGGATTGGTGCGGAAATGTACGCGAATTACCTGTTCCACGTCGAAGTCGCGGGTTTGATTCTGCTGCTGGCAATTGTTGCCGCGATTGCGCTGACCATGCGCAAACGGCCGGAAACAAAGTACCAGACACCGTCGCAACAAGTGACGGTCAAAAAGTCTGACCGTCTGCGAATTGTTTCAATGGATGCGGAGAAGTAATCATGATTACACTCACGCATTTTTTGATTCTCGGCGCGGTTCTGTTTGGCCTCAGTGTCGCGGGCATTTTCATCAACCGTAAAAACGTCATCATTCTTCTGATGTCGATCGAATTGATGTTGCTTGCCGTGAACATGAATTTCGTCGCCTTTTCGCACTTCAACGGAGACTACCAAGGCCAGATTTTTGTATTTTTTGTTTTGACGGTAGCCGCTGCGGAGGCAGCGATCGGATTAGCGATTCTGGTTTTGTTATTTCGCAATCGCAGCTCTATCAACGTCGAAGACATGAACGAGATAAAGGGTTAATACCGTGGATGCGCTTTATCTTGCAGTCCCACTTACGCCGTTAGCCGGTGCGATCATCGCAGGTTTATTTGGTAAGTTGGTCGGTCGTGCGGGCGCGCACTGGGTTACGATAATCGGCGTCGCCATATCGTTTGTACTTTCGTTGATTGCGTTCAATCATATCGTCTTCGCAGGCGGCGAAACCTATAACGAGACCTTGTATACCTGGCTTACCGCCGGCAGTTTTAGTATTCAGGTCGGTTTTCTTGTCGATAGTCTCACCGTAACCATGATGACTGTTGTCACGGGCGTTTCATTGATGGTGCATATCTACACGATTGGATACATGCACGATGACCCGGGATACCAGCGATTCTTTAGCTACATCTCGTTGTTTACGTTTTCAATGCTGATGCTGGTGATGTCGAACAACTTCATGCAGTTGTTCTTCGGCTGGGAGGCGGTTGGGCTTGTTTCGTATCTGCTGATTGGTTTTTGGTTCAAAAAGCCGACGGCAATTTTTGCCAACATGAAAGCATTTTTGGTCAATCGCGTTGGTGATTTTGGTTTTCTGCTGGGCATCGGTGCGATTCTCGCTTTTACCGGTTCAATGAACTACGACGACGTTTTTGCAAGTGCCCCGCAACTCGCGCAACAAAGCATCTCGATATTTGGCGACAACGAATGGTCGTTGATAACCGTTACCTGCATTTTGTTGTTCATCGGAGCGATGGGTAAGTCAGCGCAAATTCCTTTACACGTATGGTTGCCGGATTCGATGGAGGGCCCGACGCCGATTTCTGCATTGATTCACGCTGCAACCATGGTCACCGCTGGTATTTTTATGGTGGCGCGCATGTCACCGTTGTTCGAACTTAGCGAAACTGCTCTCAGCTTTGTACTCATCATTGGCGCAATGACCGCGTTATTCATGGGATTAATCGGTTTGGTTCAACACGACATCAAACGTGTTGTCGCTTACTCGACGCTGTCACAACTTGGCTATATGACCGTTGCGCTTGGAGCGTCTGCCTACAGCGCTGCAATTTTTCATTTGATGACGCACGCGTTTTTTAAAGCGTTGCTGTTCCTCGCGGCCGGATCTGTGATTATCGCGCTCCATCACGAACAGGATATGCGCAGAATGGGCGGGTTGAAAAAATATATGCCAATTACCTATTGGGTATCCCTGATTGGGTCGCTCGCTTTGATCGGTGCGCCTGGGTTCGCAGGGTTCTTCTCCAAGGACGCAATCATTGTTGCGGCCGGAAACTCCCAGATCGTTGGATCCGGGTTCGCCTACTTTTCGGTGATGATCGGTGTGTTTATTACGGCGCTTTATAGCTTTCGAATGTTTTTTGTCGTTTTTCACGGTGAAACCCGGATGGACGAACACACCCGAGAGCATTGCCACGAGTGTCCGTGGGTGGTCACGGGACCATTGATTGCCTTGGCGATCCCGTCTGTTTTTATCGGGGCAATGGCTATGGGGTCAATGTTATTCGGTGATTACTTCGATGGGGTGATATTTAATTCGGATGCACGTGAACCGCTAGCAGGAATCGAATGGCACGGCTGGTGGGCATTTGTGCTGCACGGTTTTGTCACACCAATTCCGTATATTGCAGCAGCTGGAGTTTTTGTCGCGTGGTTTTTTTATTTGAGGCGACCTGACATTCCAGAGGCAATCGCGAATCGTTTTGCCGGGTTTCACCGTTTACTGGAAAACAAATATTACGCTGACGATATCAATCAGGCCGTTTTTGCTGGAGGGAGTCGTAATCTTGGCGAAATCCTTTGGGAAATTGGCGATCGACAACTAATTGATAACGGTTTCGTTAACGGCACAGCGCGAGCGGTGGGTAGACTCGCGAGCGCGGTTCGCGGTATCCAAACCGGGTTTCTTTATCACTATGCGTTCGCGATGATTTTGGGTTTGTTGTTGTTGCTGACCCTGTTCTTTTTACGTTGAATGATTCTTAACTGGATGTTCCCAGTGATCGGATTTTCTTTGAAATGACATCTGATTGGCCATTGCTGAGCATTTTGATCTGGTTGCCGATTTTCGGCGGCTTGGCTGTGCTGTTTCTGAACGATTCCATTGCGCGTTGGGCCGCCCTGTGGATTTCGGTTTTGACTTTTTTATTCAGTCTTCCGTTGTACACAAACTTTGACACGACCACTGCAGACATGCAGTTTGTCGAGTCGGTGATGTGGATTGATGCGTTCAATATTCGCTATGCGTTGGGTGCAGACGGGATCGCAATGCCGCTGGTGATTCTTACTGCATTTATCACCATAGTGGTACTTATCTCTGCGTGGGAGGTGATCAAAGACAACGCGTCGGTTTATATGGGTTCTTTCCTGATCATGACGGGTTTGATGATCGGGGTATTCGTTTCGCTCGACGCCATACTGTTTTACGTTTTTTGGGAAGCGACGTTGATTCCGATGTTTCTGATCATTGGAATCTGGGGAGGCCCGAATCGAGTATACGCAACGATCAAGTTTTTTCTGTACACGTTTTTCGGTTCGGTGTTTATGCTGATCGCTTTGATTTATCTAAGCTTTCAAACCGATTCGTTTTCGATCCATGATTTTCAGATGCTAAAAATCGATCTCGACACACAGGTTTTGATTTTCATCGCTTTCCTGCTCGCGTTTTCGGTCAAAATTCCAATGTGGCCGGTGCATACCTGGCTACCGGATGCCCACGTTGAGGCGCCGACCGGCGGTTCAGCGGTGCTGGCAGCAATTATGCTCAAAATGGGAGCCTATGGTTTTCTGCGATTCAGTTTGCCAATAACACCGGACGCAAGCCTTTATCTCGACGGCCTCATGATCGTTCTATCGTTAATCGCTGTTGTCTACATTGGTTTTGTAGCACTCGTACAATCAGATATGAAAAAGTTGATCGCCTACTCATCAATATCGCATATGGGCTTTGTCACCCTGGGCATGTTTATCGCTTTTCGAATAATGGCAACCGACACCGGCGCTGATGACACGGCGATCTCGAGCGCGGTGCTCGGGCTCGAAGGGTCGATGATGCAAATGATTTCTCATGGCTTCATTTCTGCGGCAATGTTCTTGTGCGTTGGCGTGATGTATGACCGAATCCACTCTCGGCAAATTGCCGACTACGGCGGTGTGGTCAACACTATGCCGATCTTCGCCGCGTTCATGGTGCTTTTCGCGATGAGTAACGCAGGGCTGCCGGGCACGTCCGGGTTCGTCGGCGAATTTATGGTGATTCTTGCCTCGTTCAAGGCCGGGTTTTGGTACGCGTTTTTCGCTGCAACAACACTCATTCTTGGCGCCGCCTACACGCTTTGGATGGTCAAACGCGTCGTCTTTGGTGAAATAGTGCATGAAAACATCGGCCAACTTGAGGACATCAACAAACGCGAATTTTTCTATTTGACGATCTTAGCAATCGCTGTGTTGTTCTTTGGGTTGTGGCCCGATGTGATTTCTCAAGTCATGCACGCGACTATCGAAAATCTCCTTCAACATATACTGACTTCGAAGGTGCCGGTTTGATGAATAACTACGCTCTACTGGCCCCCGAAATTTTTCTGGTACTTGCGACGGCGGTCGTGCGACTCGTGGATGTTTTTTTCCTGTCCAACCGACGGGTATTAAATCTGCATCTGAGTTTGGTTGCCTTGCTGGGCACATTCGTTTTTCTCTGGCAGCAAAGTGGAACCGAAGGCTCACTGTTTAATGGCGCGTTTGTTGTCGATCAACTGGCGACAACCTTAAAACTCTGGATCGTCCTGATCGTTGCCGGAGTGCTCGCGTACTCGACGGCCTATTTGCGTGATCGCGATATTCTCAAAGGCGAGTATTACGACCTCGCCACCACCGGCTTGCTCGGCATGATGATTATGGTCTCGTCAGGCAGCATGTTGGTCGCATACCTTGGGCTTGAAATGTTGTCGCTATCGCTCTACGCGATGGTTGCATTCAATCGCGACAGTGCGCGCTGCAGCGAAGCGGCGATCAAATACTTTGTGCTTGGCGCGATCGCATCGGGCATGTTGCTGTACGGAGTGTCGATGATCTACGGCATCAGCGGCGAGTTAAAGTTCGACGCCATTGCGGCCTCGCTCGAAAGTGACAAGAAGGACAACGTCGCCCTGTTGCTCGGGCTTGCCTGCGTTGTGGTTGGTCTCGCGTTCAAACTCGGAGCGGTTCCATTTCATATGTGGGTGCCAGATGTCTACGACGGTGCGCCAACCGTTGTAACGCTGTACATTTCAAGCGCGCCAAAAATTGCCGGATTCGCGCTTGCGATCCGATTCCTCGCTGACGGTCTCCAGGTGTTGCAAGCGGATTGGCAGGGTATGCTGGTGATACTCGCTGTTCTTTCGCTTGCGGTCGGCAACGTCATTGCAATTGCACAAACCAATATCAAACGCATGCTTGCGTATTCAACAATTTCCCACGTGGGTTTTTTGATGCTGGGTCTACTGGCAGGAACATCCGAAGGCTACGCGTCAGCAATGTTCTACGCGATCACTTACGCGGTCACCAGCCTCGGTGGTTTTGGCGTGTTGCTATTGATGAGCCGACGCGGGTTCGAGGCGGATCAACTCGATGATCTCAAAGGCTTATTCAGACGTAGCCCGTGGTTTGCCCTGACAATGATGGTGCTATTGCTCTCAATGGCGGGCGTTCCACCGACTGTCGGTTTTTACGCCAAACTGTCTGTTCTTAAGTCCGTGGTCGCGATCGATTTAGTCTGGCTGGCCTTATATGCAGTGGTTTTTTCGATTATTGGTGCTTACTATTATTTACGCGCGATCAAAGTGATCTTTTTTGACCAGCCTGAAGAAATCCATAATCTCGACGATGGCCTCGCGCTGCGAGCAATTCTCAGCGTAAACGGTTTGGCTGTTTTGGGACTCGGAATTTTCCCCGGCGCTTTAATGGCCGCGTGTATTGCGGCCTTTGGCGGTTAGCGCTGTCACGTGCCGATTTGGCTTTTCATCTTGCTGGCTATCGCCGCTGCCAACCTTCCATGGATGAGTGATCGCGTTTTCCTGATTTTCACACCTCGCGGTGCGCGTAAATCTGAATGGGTTAGACTGTTGGAGTGGCTCGTTTTATACGCTGTGTTCCTGGCTCTCGGCCTAGGACTCGAGCGAATGGTCAACGGTGAGGTCTACCCTCAGGACTGGGAGTTTTACGCAGTAACCGTTTTGCTTTTTCTGGTGTTTGCCATTCCCGGATTTATCTATTGCCATGACCTTAAAAGGCACCTAAAGCCACGCGCGTAGATTTCGGTAACCTTAAGCAATCAGCGCCCCTAAGTTCAACTTGAAGTTTCACTGATCTGACACTATCATACGCGCTTGTCTGGTGCGGGGTGGAGCAGTCTGGCAGCTCGTCGGGCTCATAACCCGAAGGTCGCAGGTTCAAATCCTGCCCCCGCTACCAAAATAAGGTTTTATTAAAAAGGCCCCTTTTAAGGGGCCTTTTTGTTACCTCGCTTTTGCGCCTTCGTTCATTGTTGGTGAAGTGTGAATCGGGGGTCCAAGCGAGTTGGAACAGGTATGAAACGTGCAGCACCCGACGTCTGGAGTTGTGTGGGCGATGTGGTAACCGGGATGGGTTACGAATTTGTCGGCGCGCGCTATGGACAGGAAGAAGGCGGCTTGATTCTGCGCGTTTTTATCGATAGCGAAAATGGCATCAGTGTTGATGATTGCGCTGAAGTGAGCCATCAACTGAGCGCCGTTTTGGATGTCGAAGACATTCTCACCAGCGCTTACTCGCTGGAGGTGTCTTCACCTGGTATTGACAGACCACTATTCGATGCCAAGGACTTTCAGCGCTTTAACGGCGACACGGTGGCAATAAAACTTGCCGTGCCGCAAAACGGACGCCGACGCTACAAGGGCCGTGTCGTTGCATGCGAGGCTGATGAGATTGAAATTGAAATCGATGGTGAATGCCACACAATTCCGCTTGCGAGCGTGGATCAGGCCAACCTTGTGCCATCGGACGAAATGTATCGGATGCGTAACTAGCGATTCGATTTAAGCTGAACCTTTACGGGTTACGGAAATTATGAGCAAAGAAATTTTAATGGTTGTCGATGCGGTCTCGAATGAGAAAGGCGTCGAAGAAGAAATTATCTTTCAAGCACTGGAGTCGGCGCTGGCTTCGGCGACGCGCAAACGTTACACCAGTGACGTCGACGTGCGTGTCGCGATCGACCGCGAATCAGGCGAGTACGAAAGTTTTCGTCGGTGGGAGGTCATGGAAGATGACGCGGAACAGGATGCACCGACGCGCCAGATCACTCACGCGGCTGCACTTATCGATGAGCCGGAAATTCAAATCGGTGAGTTTGTTGAAGAAGCTATCGATTCAGTTGAGTTCGGTCGCATCGCCGCGCAAGCCGCCAAGCAGGTTATCGTCCAAAAAGTGCGCGAAGCCGAACGTGCCCGTGTGGTCGAGGCGTACCGCGACCGTGTGGGTGAACTGCTCATGGGAATCGTAAAACGTTCCGAGCGCAATGGCGTGTTCATTGACCTCGGTGGAAACGCGGAAGCTTTTATACCTCGCAGCGATATGATTCCGCGCGAGGCTGTTCGAACTGGCGATCGTATTCGCGGTTACCTGCGTGAAGTGCGTGAAGAACTGCGTGGCCCGCAGCTTTTTGTCAGTCGAACCGCTCCTGAATTTTTGATCGAATTGTTCAAGCTCGAAGTGCCTGAAGTAGGGCAGGGCATGATCGATATCATGGGCGCGGCACGCGACGCCGGGTCCCGTGCAAAAATTGCGGTGCGTTCGCTCGAACCGCGTCTCGACCCGGTCGGTGCGTGTGTCGGTATGCGCGGTTCGCGCGTACAAACTGTCTCAAATGAACTGGCCGGTGAGCGCATTGATATTATTTTATGGGATGACAACCCGGCGCAGTTTGTTGTTAACGCGATGGCGCCGGCTGAAGTTATCTCGATTGTTGTAGACGAAGATGCCAACAGCATGGACATCGCAGTCGAAGAAGAAAAATTATCACTCGCGATCGGTCGCGGTGGTCAGAACGTTCGCCTCGCCAGTGAACTGACCGGTTGGATGCTCAACGTTATGGACGCGGCTCAAGCAGAAGAGAAAAGCGAAGGTGAGGCGCGACAAACCGTCGAGCTGTTCAAAGAGCAGCTCGATGTAGACGAAGAAGTCGCCATGATTTTGGTGCAGGAAGGGTTTACCAGCGTCGAGGAAGTCGCCTATGTACCCAAGCAGGAGCTGGTCGATGTGGAAGAGTTCGATGAAGAAATTGTGGAAGAGCTGCGTAGCAGGGCACGCGATGCGTTGTTGACGAAAGCTATCGCAACTGAAGAAGTTCTGGGAGAGAATGCGCCCTCTGAAGAATTGCTGGCTATGGACGGAATGGATCAGGAAACCGCGAACTACATGGCAGCGGCGGGCATTACAACCGTGGACGACCTCGCCGAGCAGTCGGTCGATGAGCTAATGGTAGTCGAAGATATGGACGAGGAACGCGCCGCCCAGTTAATCATGACTGCGCGTGAAAAGTGGTTTGCAGAAGAAGAAACGGCAGAGCAGTCCTGATCGGAAGTGCTTGTCTGAGGAAAATTAATGCCTGAAGTCACCGTAAAACAATTAGCCGAAGTTGTCGGCACGCCGGTCGAGAAACTGCTCGAACAGTTGCGTGACGCCGGTATTGAGAAAGCCGGTGACGACGATGTGATCAGCAACGATGAAAAAATGCAGCTTTTGGAATCGCTGCGGCGCTCGCACGGCAAAGAAGAACTAAGCACGGGCACCAAGAAAATCACGCTCAAGCGCAAACGTATCAGCGCGGTAAAACTTGGCGGTGGCGGTAAGAAAACCGTTTCGGTCGAGGTGCGTGGCAAGCGTACTTATATGAAACGTGCCGCACCTGTGGAAGAGGAAACCGCGGTGGCAGAGTCGGAGTCGCTTGCCGATGACGCGACGCAAGCAACGCCGGAGGCCGCGCCGGATCCGGTAATCGCACAGAGCACGGAAGAAACCGAGATTCAACAACGTCTTGCCGCTGAAGAAGAGGCGCGTCTGCTGGCTCAATCCGAAGCGGAAAAGGCCAAGGCAGCTGAGGACGCCGTGCGCGAAGCTGCGTTGGCCGAAGCAGCCCGCGCTGCGGATGAAGAAATCCTGCGACAAAAAGAGGTCGCCGAGGCTGAAGCCGCAGAGAAAGCGCGAAAAGAGGCAGAAGAACAGGCGCGTGCTCAGGCCGAGGCTGCCAAAGCGGCCGACACACGCACCAAGCGTGGCGGCAAATCGCGCGGTGGTGACAGCAGCACCCGTTACGGTCGAAATGAGCTGCATGTTTCAAAGGACAAATCAGGTAAACGCAAGAAGAAAGGCCGCAGTGCGGTTCGCGACACGTCTGTAAACCTCGAAACGCGCCATGTTTTCGAAAAACCAACCGAGCCTGTTGTACGCGATATCAATGTGCCCGAGACCATTTCAGTGGCCGAGCTGGCCAACAAGATGGCGGTCAAGGCCGGTGAAGTCATCAAGGTGATGATGGGCATGGGTGTTATGGCAACCATCAACCAGGTCATCGATCAGGACACAGCGACACTGGTGGTTGAGGAAATGGGCCACAACGCGATTCAGCAAACCGATAACGACGCAGAAGTTGCGCTGGCGGAAAAACTTGCCAGCCACCTTGAAGGCGAAATGATCACGCGTCCACCGGTTGTGACTGTCATGGGCCATGTTGATCACGGTAAGACTTCGCTGCTCGATTACATTCGCCGCACGCACGTAACCTCGGGTGAGGCAGGTGGGATTACGCAGCACATCGGCGCGTATCACGTTGAAACCAACAAAGGGATGATCACCTTTCTTGACACCCCTGGCCACGCGGCATTTACCGCTATGCGTGCACGCGGTGCAAAAAGTACGGATGTTGTGATACTGGTTGTGGCCGCCGACGACGGTGTTATGCCGCAGACGATTGAAGCAATTCAGCATGCGAAAGCTGCCGAAGTGCCATTGATTATCGCGGTCAATAAAATGGATAAGCCCGAGGCCGACCCGGATAAGGTTAAAAATGGCCTCGCCAATTACGAAGTCATTCCCGAAGAATGGGGCGGCGAGCACCAGTTTGTGCATGTATCGGCGCACACGGGCGACGGCATCGACGAGTTGCTCGATGCGATTCTGTTGCAGGCTGAGTTGCTCGAACTCAAAGCAATAGACACAGGACCAGCTCACGGCGTCGTTATCGAAGCCACGCTCGACAAGGGCCGCGGCCCGGTTGCGACAGTGCTGGTTCAGCGCGGTCAACTGAACAAGGGCGACATCATGATTTGCGGTTCGGAATTTGGCCGCGTACGCGCGATGTTTGACGAAAGCTCATTGCCGGTTGAAAGGGCCGGACCGTCTATTCCGGTAGCGGTGCTTGGTCTTTCGAGTACGCCGGATGCGGGTGACGAAATGTTGGTCGCAAAAGACGAGCGCGATGCGCGCGAACTCGCCGAGTTGCGTCAGGGCCGTTTGCGCGACATGCGCCTGGCTTCGCGCAAGACGAGCGCGCCAGATGACTTCTTCGCTAACATCGCCAGCGCCAACGTACAAACGCTAAACGTGGTGGCTAAAACCGATGTACAGGGTAGTTTCGAGGCGTTAAGAGATGCACTCGAGCGCCTCTCGACCGACGAAGTCAATGTGCGCATGATCGGCGGTGGCGTTGGTGGCATCACCGAGTCTGACGCGAATCTGGCCGCCGCTTCAGATGCAATCCTGATCGGTTTTAACACCCGGGCCGAAAGCTCTGCGCGTAAAGTGCTGAATGAGCAGGAAGTCGAACTGCACTACCACAGCGTGATCTACGACGTGATCGACCGCGTTAAGGCGGCTGCAGGCGGGATGCTCGCACCTGAAGTTAAAGAGAACATCATTGGTCTGGCCGAAGTCAAAGACGTGTTCCGCTCGCCCAAGTTTGGCGCAGTGGCGGGCACGATTGTGGTCGATGGGGTCGTACGTCGGAACGAGCCCATTCGCGTACTGCGTGACAACGTAGTGATTTACGAGGGCGAACTTGAATCGCTGCGTCGATTTAAAGACGACGTCAACGAGGTTCGATCTGGCACCGAATGTGGTATTGCTGTCAAAAACTATAACGACGTTCAGGTGGGTGATCAGATCGAGGTGTTCGAGCGCACAGAAGTCGCGCGCTCGCTGTAGGTCAGACCCGGATGAGCGGCGAATATCCGCGCAGTTACCGCGTTGCGGACCAGATCCAGCGCGAGCTGTCTGTGCTTGTACGCAATGGCGTAAAAGACCCAGGAATCTCGTCGATGCTGACAATTTCGGCGGTTGACGTTTCGCGCGATCTCTCGATTGCCAAGGTTTACGTGACAGTACTGGACGAAGCCAAGCGGGAATCGTCGATGGAGGCGCTCAAGCGCGCGTCCGGATTTTTGCGGTCACAGGTGGCGACGACCTTGCGGATGCGTTCGGTGCCGCAACTGCGCTTTTATTACGACGAGTCGATTGAGCGCGGGCAAAAACTCTCGGGTCTCATCGACGCGGCAGTGCGCTCCGACGCCAAACCTGATTAGCCACCTCAGTGGCGCGTAAAAAATCCAGGGGCCGCGACATCAGCGGCATCTTGCTGCTGGATAAACCCGGTGGAATTTCATCCAATAAAGCGTTGCAAATAGCGTCGGCAATCTTTAACGCGCGCAAAGCCGGCCACACTGGCAGCCTGGACCCGCTTGCCACAGGTATGCTCCCTATCTGCTTCGGCGAAGCCACCAAGGTATCCGGTTTTATGTTGTCGGCGGATAAGGTTTATACCGTTTCGGCGAAGCTCGGCGTAGTGACTGACACCGGTGATTCTGACGGTGAAGTGATTCAAACGCGCGACGCATCACAGATTGATCTCGCCTCATTAACTACAGCGGTTGAAAAATTTCGTGGAAACATCGCGCAAGTGCCACCGATGTATTCGGCGTTAAAACGTGACGGTCAACCACTTTATAAACTCGCGCGCGCCGGCAAAGAAGTTGCGCGCGAACCGCGCGAAGTTCATGTCTCCCAATTGCGGATACTTGAGTTCGCTGATGCAACCTTTTCATTATCTGTTCATTGCTCCAAGGGGACATACATTCGCTCGCTGGTCACCGATATAGGCGAGACGCTTGGGTGTGGCGCCCATGTCATTGCGCTTCGACGTGACTGGGTTGCGCCGTTTGGCGAAGCAACTATGCATATACTCGACGAACTCAGGGATTTGTCTGAACGCGACCCGGATCAACTCGATACACTGTTGCTTGATGTGGAGTCTGCTCTTTCGTTTGAGCGGATCAACCTCCTGCCGCCCGATGTTGATAAATTGCTCAACGGCCAATCGGTGACGGTGCCGCAAGCTATTGAGGTCAACGCGCCCTACATACTGAAGTGCGCGCGGTCCGAACGTTTTCTCGGCATTGGTGTGGGTAAGTCTGGGTCGTGCGTTGCCCCCAAGCGCCTGGTCAACACCGAGGCCCGTGAGCAGAACAGGGGGCTTAATCCTAGCAAGTTCGATTAATTTTTGTGTGAGGTTGGCTCAGGCGCAAGTGACGTCGTCGCCCTGTGCGACGGTTACCGGAGCAAACCACTGAGTGGCAAGGTGGCGGTGGTCTAGCCCGATAAAGCGGCGACTGTAAAGTCGATCGAGCAATTGAGTGTTTAGTACTTCTGCGGTTGGCCCGGCTATGAGGACACTACCGTGCTCGAGCACCAGCAGGAAGTCGCTGTAAAGTCGTGCTAGGTTGACGTCGTGCAAGGCCATAACCAATGTTTTATCGCTGTCGGTGAGTCGGTCCATCAATGCCAACTGCTGCGCTGTGTCGAGGTGGTTAGTAGGTTCATCCAGCAGAATTATCGGCGTTGCCTGCGCCCAGGCCTGAGCCAGCAGCACGCGCCGCTGTTCACCGCCCGAAAGGCGATTCATGGGCCGCCCGAGCAGCGCGGTGAGCGCGAAACTTTCACTGATTTGTTCAACTGATTCGCGCACGGCGGGCAGGTGCAGGCTGGCACTACCGAGAGGGGGTAAGCACCCCAGGGCGAGGACTTCTTGCACAGACAGCGCGCTTGGCGTGTCTGTGTGTTGTGTGACCAGCGCGATCTGGCGCGCGCGGTCGCAGGCACTGAATCGCAGCAAAGGCTGGCCGTTGAGCCTTACGCAGCCGCCGTCGACGGGGCACTGACCCGCCATCGCGTTTATCAAGGTTGATTTACCCGCACCGTTGAGGCCGATAATGGCATTGACCTTTCCGGGTTTTACCTCCCAACTGATCTTGTTCAGCAGGTGTTTTCCGTCGATTCGGACATTTAGCTCTTCACAATCCAGCACGATGGAACCTCAATCAAACGCTGCGCTGGCCGCGCAAAACCAGGTAGAGAAAAAAGGGCACAGCGCTTAGCGCGGTAAGGATACTCAAGGCCAGCTCCTCGGGAGCGAGTAACCAGCGGCACAGCGCGTCGACCCAGGTGAGGTAGGCTGCACCGAGCAGCAAAGAGGCGGGTAAGAGCAGGCGATGGTTGTCGCCCAGAAGCAGGCGGCAGCAATGCGGGACGATCAAACCGACGAATCCAATAATGCCACAAAGCGCGACACTGACGCCGGTCAGAAGCGCCGCCAAGCCAAGTAATAACCATCGCAGTCGTGGCAAGTCAATCCCGAGGCTGCTGGCTTTTTGCTCGCCGAGAAGCAGGCTGTTGAGCGCATCCTGTTGGCGCAGCAGGAGAGCACCGCATAGCGCGAGAACGCCCAGCATAATGGCAGTGGTCGACCAGTGTGCGTCGGCGACTGAACCTTGTTGCCAGAAGTAAATCGCATCGAGGCCGTGATCGGCAAAGCTGAGGATCATCAGTGAGCCGAGGGCTGTATAAAAGAACGACATCGCTACGCCGATCAACACAAGGCGCAGGTTATCCGTCTGCTTGCGCGCGAGCAGCCAGATCATTATCAGGCTGAACAGGCTGCCGCTGAAGCCGGCCAGCGGCAAGCGGTAGTGGCCTAACCATAAACCAATATCGAGCAGCATCACCGAGATCGCGGCGAGCGAGGCACCAGAGGATACACCGACAATAAACGGGTCGGCGAGTGGGTTGCGCAGCAGAGTCTGCATAATGAGTCCGGCCAACGCCAATCCAGCGCCCGCACCCGCGGCGAGCAATGCCCGCGGCATGCGCAGCTCCCAAACAATCAAGTTGACCCGCGGGTCACCCGCGCCGAGTTGACGCAAGCTATCCCAGATTGCGGCCAATGGCAGGTCAGTGGCACCCAGTGGCAGGCTCAGTGGCACTGACATCAGTGTCGCGATCGTGAAGCCAAGCAGCGTAATGCGTGCGTTCACCATCTAATTCTCGGCGAGCAAATTGCCGACTTGCCGACGCAAAGTCACGGCGTTGTCGATGAAATGGATACCAAATACGGTGGCGCTGAAAGGCACCGACACTAACCACGCTTCGCGCACCGCGCGCAGCTGACTCAACACGGGGTGGCTGAGCAAAAACCGACGTTTGGCGTCACTGCTGGACCAGTCAGCGTCGATCAGCACAATCACGTCAGGGTCGGCTTCGACAACCGCTTCCCAGCTCAAATTCGCCCAGTTTCCCGCCAGCGCCCCGCCAATGTTGTCGATTCCTGCTAAACGCATGAGTGCGCTTGCCGTGCCGCAGCAAGCCGCACTGAAGGCGGTTTTGTCACCGCTGTCAAAGAGCAAGGCTTTTGGCAACGCGCCGGTGAAACGTTCGGCCAGCGGCTTTGCGCGCGTCTTTAATTGGGCGATCAAGATGGCCGCGCGATTCTGCACGGCAAAGATCTCGCCAAGCTGGCGAATGTCCTGATACAGCAGTGATAGGTCGGGGTGTTTGCCGTCCGCAAGACATTCACTGCTTACCAGAAAGCTGCCGATGCCACGCTGTTGCAGTGATGGCCGCTCGCCCGCAACCTGCTTACCAAAGGCACTTTTAAATCCGGCGAAAACGAAGTCAGTGCCACTGGCGAGGATTACTTCGCGCGACGGGTACTTTTTGGCTAACACCGGAATCTGGTCGTAGGTTGCCTTGTACTGTGGAGCAATGTCATCGTCGATGTAAGCGGTGCCGATAATGCGCGATTCCAGACCCAGTGCCAACATGAGTTCGGTTGCGTGTTGATTGAGGGTGATTGCGCGTTCGGGCGGTGTTTCGTAGGTGTGGCTAAGGCCGCAATTAGTCACACTGACCGCGCGAGCTTCGGATGCGCCAAACAGAGCGACGCCAAGCAGCAAGTTGCCCAGAAGAACACGCAGAATTTGGAAAAAAGTCATGCTGCAGATTCCGGCTGTGTTGTCGGGTCTTGTTCGATGAGTTTTTCGGTTACTACGTGCCCGTGTAGTAGATGCTTTTCCAGCACGGCGGCGACGTCTTCCGCTTGCAAAGCGGCATACCAGGTGTCCCCTGGATTGACGATCATGAGTGGCCCCTGGTTGCACGGAAACAAGCATTGGCAACCGGTCATCTGCACGCCGTTGATGGGATCGTCCTCCTCGATATCGTGTTGCTTGAGCCAGCGTCGCACTACGCGCTGAAGCTGGGTTGCGCCGCGCAGCTTGCAGCGCGGTCCGTTGCAAACCAGCAAGTGCCAGCGTCTTTGCAGCGGGTATTGCCAGCCGGGATTGCTGAGTATCGCTGGTTGATCGCGCACCTTGTGGTGTCGCTCAGGCTCGTCAAGAAGCTGAGCGAGCATCTTGGAAAAGTCACTCGATTGTTTTTCCGGCGTGACCCAATGTACATCCACCTGCGGATGCGCGTTAGCCATGCTCGATAATGCGCCGGGCAGCCAGATACTCAAGCTGGCGTCCAGAGGTTGGCACAGCGATATCGCCAGAATCTCTTGGCAGCCACCGAGTACCAGACGTTCAAGAGCGCCGGAAAGATCGGTTCCAGTGCCTTGCAGGTGACCTAGCTGAACGCGGTAGCGCGATTTAAGGTGATCGGTAATGACCCGAAGTGCATTAGCGTCGGGGTATGCATACGGAACGATTGCCAGTACGCCGACTCGTTTCGTTTGATCGATTTCGCTCACCAATTTGAGATCGCAGAGATAGGCGTGAAGTTGCTTCGTGTGATGGCGAAATTATTCATAAGCGCTGTGCAAAATTATGTAGGGAGTTAGGTACATTGCAATGTGTAAACCGCGCGATCAGCGTTGTGGTAAAACAATCGCCGGATCTATCTGGTGACCGCTTCAATTTGCATCATCTTCCCTTTTGAATTTCTCCCGGTATTTTCTCGGGCGCATTCTACGTATCGACTTTCCGAAGGCAACAAATTTGTTAAGTCTTCAAAATGAGAATACTGGAAGCGTCGCACATTCGTTTGTACGTGTCGTATGAATGCAATTGATTGCTGTCGATTTAGATCGGCGGCGACGGTTTCAGATGCAAATGAGACGTACATAAAACAGTCAATTTATTTGCATAAAAAAACACGCTTGCAGACGAGTTTTTTTATCAGTAGACTCGCGCCGCCTTGCGTCAAGTGTGCTGTATAAACATAGACGTCTAGATGCAAAAACAGGTGCTTAAAACGTTTTCTGGTTTTAAGTTAAACGGGAAGGATGGTGATTTGAGCAATGACACTGCTCAAAAAATCCAGCGCTGCCCCCGCAACGGTGATTGAAGATGACCGATTCATACCGCCACTGTGTTTTAAAAACATGGGAAGGCGAATCGGTTGCCCTGACAGGCCTTCATAAGCCCGGATACCGGCCTGTTTTCGCAAAGGCTTGTGGCTCTGTTTAAGGGCCTATGACATCGGTGTTGCGGAGGGCTTCAGCCGGTGATGATCCTATCGACCGTGTATTGCCCGCACCCGCTGACTGTACCGATCTTGGGATTTCTCACCGCGCGCAAAGCTGCCTCTACGCCAGATAAAAACATTAACTAAAAACCAAGAGTAGAGGAGTCGCCTACATGGCCATGCCCCCAAAATTATTTAAATCACTATTCGTGCCCACCGTATTGATGGTTGCTATATCAGCGGTGTCGGCAGCTGATCAGATTCAGATTGATGAAGTCACGGTTTATGGTCAATCGATCGAGGAAACTATCCCAAAGGATCTCAGCAAATACGGCAGTCGTTTGGAAGTTATTACCGCGGAACAGCTCCAACGCACGGGTGTGCGCGATATTGCGCAGGCGCTGCAGATGTTGGCGCCAGGGTTGTTCATAGCACCGAAAAACGGCGCGTTTGACTATGTAAAAGTATCGCTACAAGGCTCACGGCCACAGGATATTTTGTGGTTGGTTGACGGTGTGCGCATTAACAACCGACTCTACGCGAGTACCAGCCCTCTGGATACGTTGCCTGCTGTGTCGATTGACCGGATCGAAATTCTAAAAGGTGGTCAAGGCATTTTCTACGGTACGCAATCAGTTGCCGGTGTGATTAATATTGTTACGCGCGATGTAAGCAGCGACGACGCCTACCAGAATCAATTCGGTATCGGTATCGATGACAATGACGGCCGACACATTGACGGCTACCACCGTATAGAAAGTGGCAAACACAGTGCGATTGTATTCGCGTCAAGCAACGAGTCTGAGGGGTTTCAACCTTACACTGATGAGGATTTTCAACCGAGTGCAACGGATCGTAAACGTGGCTACGATAATGTCACGCTCGGCATGAAGTACGCCTATCAATTTGATTCCGGTGCACGTGCTTCCTTCTTTTATCAGCGCAACGAAGCTGACCTTGATTTCGCTAGACCCACTGACAATTTTTTTACTCAAAATAACCGTGAAGAAGATCTTGCGTACGTCAAACTTGACACACCGCTGAGTGAAACCAGTGAATTTATGCTGAAGGCCTACTACCACAACTGGGACACCCGTTACACGCGTCTTTACAACGACACAGCGAATCCCGGTACACTCGTTGTGCGCAATGATGGGACGTATTGGGGGTACAAAGACTACGGTGTGAACGCGATGGCTCGATTCTTTGGCAGTGAAGCACTGGAGTACATTGCCGGTGTTGATCTGCAACGCTTCAATGGAAGCGACGATGTGTTGTTGATTGGTAATCAAACCGAGTCGGTCGAATCGGTTTTCACGCAAATTCGTACACAGGATAATTGGTTGGCAGATACCCAGCTGGCATTCGGTGTGCGTTACAACAAGCCCAGCGGCGAGGGCGATAGTACCGTTGGTCAGTTAACCGGTCGTCACCAGTTCAGTGAGAGTCTCTACATTCGTGGAAACGTGGGAACCAGCTTTCGTTTGCCCAGCGCATATGAATTGTATGCGGTCGACAGCTGCTGCACGCAAGGTAATCCCGATCTCGAGCCTGAAGAAGGTGAAAACATTCACTTTGCAATTGGGAATGAATCAGGCGCTCTCACCTGGGAAGTGGCCATGTTTACACGCAAGGTTAGCAATCTGATCGTTTCAACTGATGGGGTGTTTGCCAACAGCGATGATGAGGTTGATTTTGAAGGTAGCGAAATATTTTTAGATTGGCAAGTTAATGAAAATCTCTCTGCCAGCCTCAATTATGTTCAGACGAAAGCGGAAGCTCAGGGCAGCGATCAACAGGTCGATGACATTCCAGAGTCGCATGCCAAACTGATCGTAAATTATGCGCCGCGTGGTTCGTTGTATGAGCTGCAGCTTGCGGCTGTGCGAGTGGGTGATATTTACGATCAGGTCAGCAACGTTGGGCGGGTTAATTATGGCAACTACACCGTTCTGGATGTTTCAGCTCAGTTGTGGCTCGATACTGCCCAACAACATCAACTGGGCGTTCGCTTGGAGAACCTGACCGATGAAGAGTACGCCGCATCTGTGGGCAGTGCGAGCCGAGATTCAGATAGCAGTTCGTATGCCTACGAAAACCTCGGGACACCGCGTACCCTGCATGCTACCTATCGTTACAACTTTTAGGTAACGGCAAATCAACCAACCCGCTCGAAGGGAAACGAGCGGGTTGCTTCGCTTATATGGATCATTTGCTCATGGTTGCGGAGCTTTTCAATAAACGCAGTTGTACGTTGCGACTCTTAATATGAATGAGATTGACAGCAGTATTGGAAAATCCCTGCGTAAAAATGTCCCCTAAACGCATTAATTGCACATATCAACCGAAAAACCTGCTTGATTCCTCGATCCAATCAGCTATTCATAGTCGCAGCGCCACAAAATCTCTTGTTACTCAAATGCGCGATGGTAGAATACGCGCTCCAAAAATCAGCCTGCTCCAGGGGGAGCGACAAACCATGTCATGTTTAAGCGCCGAACAAACGGCAGAGATTATCGACGAATATAAGACCGGCTCTACGGACACAGGGTCGCCCGAAGTTCAAGTTGCATTGCTGTCCGCACGAATTACTCACTTGACCGAGCATTTCAAGAAACACACACACGATCATCATTCGCGTCGCGGTTTACTCCGAATGGTTAACCAGCGTCGCAAGCTGCTGGATTATTTGAAACGTAAAAATCAGGATCGTTATCAGGATCTGATCAAGCGTTTAGGCCTGCGCCGATAAGCGCCCCCACATAGGAAATCCAGTGACTACACACACAAAGAGTTTTCAATACGGTGACCACACGGTCACCTTAACGACCGGTGAGATTGCGCGTCAGTCCACCGCTTCGATCATGGCCAGCATTTCCGATACTGTGGTGCTTGTCACCGCAGTTGGTCGCAAAGAAGCCGATCCCGGTCGCGACTTTTTTCCGCTGACCATCAACTATCAGGAAAAAACCTACGCCGCCGGTAAAATTCCCGGCGGTTTTTTTAAGCGCGAAGGCCGCCCGAGCGAAGCCGAGACACTAACTTCGCGGTTGATTGATCGCCCGCTGCGCCCGCTTTTTCCAAAAGGCTTCACCAACGAAGTTCAGGTCATCGCAACCGTCATGTCGCTCGACCCCGAAGTTGACCCGGACATCGTCGCACTGCTGGGCTCATCGGCTGCACTCGCGTGCTCAGGTATGCCTTTTATGGGCCCGATCGGTGCCGCGCGCGTCGGCTACAAAGACGGTAACTACCTGTTAAACCCGAACCGCAGCGCGCTCGCAGAATCAGATCTTGATCTGGTTGTCGCGGGAACCGACAAAGCGGTTTTGATGGTTGAATCAGAAGCCAATATCCTGTCTGAAGATGTCATGCTCGGTGCGGTTGTTTACGGGCACGACCAAATGCAGGTTGCGATTTCTGCAATTAACGAACTCGCTGCCGAGGTCAACACGCCAAAATGGGAATGGTCGATTTCCGAAGCGGATCAGGCGCTGGCAGATGCTGTTGCTGAGAAAGTGAAATCTGGCCTCGAGCAGGCGTACACCACCGCCGATAAAGTGGCGCGTCAGGAACAGGTAGGCGAACTTCGTGCGCAAGCCTTAGAGGCGCTGGCTACCGAAGACGGTGACTGGAGCGTAGATGACGTTCGTGGGGCTTTCTCCAAGCTGGAAAAAACGCTTGTTCGCAATCGTGTGATCGAAGGCCAACCGCGAATCGACGGCCGCGACACAAAAACGGTACGCCCGATTGCGGTGCGCACCAACGTTCTGCCCCGAACCCACGGTTCTGCCTTGTTCACACGCGGGGAAACCCAGGCGATTGTTGCGACCACGCTCGGCACCGGTCGCGACGGTCAGATTATCGATGCGCTGGAAGGCGAGCGTCGTGACAACTTTATGCTGCATTACAACTTTCCTCCGTACTGTGTCGGTGAGACGGGCTTTGTCGGTTCACCCAAGCGACGCGAAATTGGCCACGGTAAGTTGGCTAAACGCGGCGTTCAGGCCGTAATGCCGAACGAGGAAGATTTTCCCTACGTGATTCGCGTTGTGTCGGAGATCACCGAATCTAACGGTTCGAGTTCCATGGCGAGTGTCTGCGGCAGCAGCCTCTCGATGATGGACGCGGGTGTTCCTTTGAAAGCACCCGTCGCCGGTATCGCGATGGGCCTGGTCAAAGAGGGCGACAACTTTGCTGTGTTGTCCGACATCCTCGGGGACGAAGATCACCTCGGTGATATGGACTTTAAAGTCGCCGGCACTGGCGATGGTATCACCGCGCTGCAGATGGACATCAAAATCGACGGGATCACCAAAGAAATTATGGAAACTGCGCTGGCACAGGCCAAAGAAGGCCGCATTCATATTCTCGGTGAGATGGCCAAAGTCCTCGATGCTCCGCGCAGCGAACTGTCTGAACACGCGCCGCGATTTATCACAGTCAAAATTGATCCGGAAAAAATTGCAGCGGTCATCGGTAAAGGCGGCGCCGTAATACGCGCCATGACCGAAGAAACCGGCGCAACCATCGACATCGAAGACAACGGTCTGATCAAAATCGCCTCAACTGATCGCTCGGCGGGTGAAGAGGCCAAACGTCGTATCGAGCTGATCACGGCGGATGTTGAAGTCGGTGCGGTGTACGAAGGCAAGGTCCAGAAAATTATGGATTTCGGCGCTTTCGTTAATATCCTGCCCGGCAAAGATGGACTTGTGCACATTTCGCAGATATCCGAAAAGCGGGTGCAAAATGTGTCTGACGAGCTATCCGAAGGACAGGTTGTCCGCGTCAAGGTTCTGGAAGTTGACAAGCAGGGCCGTATTCGTCTCAGTATGAAAGCATTGCTGGAAGCGGGAAGCGAAGAAGTTGCTGCTCAGTAAGGGCAATTCTTAATAGAAACGAGGGGAGCGGTTGCTCCCCTTTTTTTTGGTGGTCGGCGAATCAGTGTCGCACGAATCCTACATGCGCGAGGCGCTCAATCTGGCCAGGCAGGCAGAATCGCTCGGCGAAGTGCCGGTAGGTGCCGTTATCGTATTGGATGATGAAATAATCGGACGTGGCTGGAATCATCCTATCGCCGCTAACGATCCATCGGCGCATGCAGAAATTGTTGCTCTGCGAGACGCTGCCAAAACCGTGGGCAATTATCGCCTTCCCCAAACGACCTTGTACGTCACCATCGAACCCTGTGTGATGTGTGTAGGCGCGATTGTTCACTCGCGCGTCGAGCACCTAGTTTACGGTGCGCCCGAGCCGAGATCGGGCGCGGTTAAAAGCGCTTTTTCGTTGCTTGAGCACGGTTTACACAATCACTCCGTTACTGTCACACCAGGCATATTGCATGAGGAGTGCGCGCAGCTAATGCGCGAGTTCTTTGCCGCGCGTCGCTGAATTGTTTCATTTACGAACCAGAATTTTTGCTAAAGCTTTTCACCTTGCTGACCGATAAAAACTCCGGGAGGAGTGCTGCGGTACTCGAACTACATCCAACACAGCGAGAACAGCAATGGGCGTGAGATCTGAAGTCGACCAGGGTACAGGCAATGTCGTGGTTTACATTAATGGGCGTTTTGATTTCCAGATTCACGATGAATTTCGCAGGGCTTACGCCGAGGCCGAGAACAGTGGATCGAGCTTTACGGTCGATCTGAACGGGGCGGAATACATGGATAGCTCGGCACTTGGGATGCTGCTGATGTTAAAAGAGCATGCGGGAGCGTCCGGCAAAGTGGAAATCGTCAACAGCAAGGCGGAAGTGTTAAACGTCCTGAAAATCGCCAACTTCGATAAGCTGTTTGATATTCATTAGTTCGAATTGTTCGTCACGATCTGATCGTGGCCAGCATTTCATCCACTGCCCGACACAAACGTGCCAGATACTCATGCGATGACAGCCTGTGGTCGCCATCCTTCAGTAATATCAGATTGGGTTTTACGCGCCGCACAGTCGCACTGAAACGCACCGATGTGCGCCAATCGATATCGGCATCGCCGGTTCCGTGGATAAGTGTGATAGGGAAATTTGCGTCAAAGTGCGCGCTCAAGAGGCAGTGATTTTCGCCTTCTTCAATAAGCTTTTTAGTAATCGTATAAGGGGCTTCGTTATCGTAGCAGCTCGGGATTGCTGTTTTTCCCTCGGCATCAAGCGCGCGAAAATCTGCCTCGCCGAGAAAGCGATTGAGCAGAGCGCGGGTGAAATCAAAGGCGGATGCGATTCCGATAAACCCGGCGATCGAACGCCTGCGTTGCAGACAGAGATGCGCGCCGATCCATGCCCCCATACTGGAGCCAACAATAAGACTGCGTTCGCCTCCGATGTGATCGAAAATCGCGAGAGCATCGTCCAGCCAATCGCCAACGCAGCCGTCTTCAAATGCACCTGACGACAAACCGTGTCCGCTGTAATCAAATCGAGTGAACGCGATGTTGTTTTGGCAACAGTACGCTTCCAGTGCCAGCGCTTTTAACCCCTGCATGCTTGAGTTGAAGCCGCCGAGAAAAAATATGCCGGGCGATTCCCCGCTGTGATGCACATACGCAAGTTGGCGGTTTTGATTGCTTTTCAGGGTCGAGTGCATTGGCTGTTAACTATAACGCGGGAGTACGTAGGCCAAGGTCAGTGGCAAAGAGATCAGTGTAAACAAATGACTGAATATCACTATCGACGCCACTTTCTTCGGCTCCTGCTGATAGCGTTCCGCGAAGAGAAAATTTAACACTGCCGGTGGAAGCGAACCGAACAGAATTAAAGCACCGATTTGCATGTCAGACAATTCGATCCACGGTAAAACCATCAGTGCGAGTGCGATGCCGCATACCGGGGATGCAACCGCACTCACCAGTCCGATTTTCCATTCCCCGAGGTTTGCGTCCGCCAGTCGCGTGCCAAGCGAAAACAGCATGAGTGGAATCGACACTTGCCCCAGCATTTCAATCGGTCGCATGACAGTTGGGTTAACCGTCATGTCGATGGCATTTATTATGAGCGCAAGCACCGTCGCGATAATGAGCGGTGAAAACAAATGTTTGACCAATGAGGCGTGCTTGTTGAGCATGTAACTGCCGAGCGTAAAGTGCAGCGTGTTCTCGACAAGCAGCAAGATAGTTGCGGTTGGCAGGGCGGCGGGACCAAATGTCAATGTGAGTAAGGGTAATCCCATATTGCCCGAATTACTGAACATCATTGGTGGAACAAATGTTTTTATATCAAACTCAAACACGCGAGCGATTCCCCATGCGATCAAGCCAGAGCCGAGTACCACGACCGTTGCTCCCAAAATCAACGGCTGGAAGCTGGCAAGATCGGCGTCACTTTCTACCAAAGCCGTGAACGCAAGGGCCGGCACAAAGATGTTCATATTGGTCGCGTTGGCAACTGCCATGTCCGGTCGGTATTTGAAGGCATAAACTGCACCGACGGCGGCGATAAAAAATAGAGGAAAAACGATCTGAACGATCTGAACTGCGAGCATGGTGAAGCCTGACGATGGGTTTTTACTGTAAGAGTGCTTCGAACGCCGGCCAGATCCGATTAAGCATCAAGGGTTGAGCTTTAGCGTTTGGGTGAATGCCATCGTCCTGCATGAGTGAAAGATCTGTTGCCACGTCTTCGAGAAAGAATGGCACCAACGAAACGCTGTGTTCAGTCGCAATCTGAACGAATGAGTCTTCGAATTTTCGCGTGTATTGAGCGCCGTAATTTGGTGGAATTTTCATACCCAGCAATAACACTTTTGCGCCGCTCGCCTGACTTGATTGGACTATGTGCGATAGTTGATCGCGCATCGATTTAAGCGACAAACCGCGCAGGCCGTCGTTTCCGCCGAGCTCGACGATGACGAATTCGGGTGCGTGTTCAGCGAGGATAGATTGAATCCTGGTGGCTCCCCCGCTGCTTGTCTCGCCGGTAATACTCGCGTTAATGATGTTGAAGTTGTAATCATTTTTATCGAGCCGCTCTTGTAAAAGTGCCACCCAACCCGCACGTTCGGGAATACCATACGCAGCGCTAAGGCTGTCACCAATGACGACAACCGTGCGAGCTTGTGCTGCCGATACGCTTGTGGCAAACACTGCCCCAATGAACCACACAAGGAACAGCAACGTACGTTGACTAACGTATAGATTTAACCAGCGAAACATACTAATGCCCGACTCCGACGATATCATTTTGAAAGCCGCAGACGTAACCCGTCGCGTGAACTCCCCAAACGGCGATCTTACCATTCTGGACAGCGTTGGGCTGACCATCAGGAAAGGTGAAGCAGTTGCAATAGTCGGTCCCTCTGGGTCCGGCAAGTCGACGTTGCTGGGGATTCTTGCTGGTCTGGATAACGTTACCGAAGGCGAGGTCTGGCTCGACGGGCTGAGTCTTTCGTCCGCGAGTGAGGACGATCGCTCACGACTGCGTGCGGGCAGGGTTGGTTTCGTATTCCAGTCGTTTCACTTGCTACCCGGTTTGACCGCGCTCGAAAATGTGGCGTTACCGTTGGAGTTGGCGAACGAGGCGAATCCGCGAGCGCGGGCTAATTCCATGTTGGCCGAAGTTGGTCTGGCCGAGCGGGTAGATCATTACCCAAACCAGCTTTCTGGTGGCGAACAGCAGCGCGTGGCGCTTGCGCGAGCGTTCGCGATCGAACCGTCCGTGCTGTTCGCGGACGAGCCGACCGGCAATCTCGATAAAAGTACCGGAGACCAGGTCGCGGACGCCATGTTTGAACTCCGCCGCCAGCGCAATACGACTCTGGTGTTAGTCACCCACGACCCGAATCTGGCAAATCGCTGCGACACGGTAATGCGTATGGAAGCTGGCAAAATGGCCGCCGAAGCCGCATGAGTCGCGATACACAAGCGCAAGGTTCCAACGCAAAAACCCGCGTAAGCGAGGGCTGGTGGTTCGCGCTGCGCATGGCGCTGGTCTATCTGCTGCGCGACTGGCGCAGCGGCGAACTGCGGGTCATTGCGTTGTCGTTGGTCATCGCAGTGAGCGCTGTCAGCGCAGTCAATTTTTACACAGACCGCGTTGAGCGGGCGATGGAGCGGCAGGCGACGAGCCTGCTCGGTGGGGATGTCCTGGTGCGGCGTTCTCGCCCATTGCCGAATACGATTATCGAGCAGGCGCGGGATGAAGGATTGTCCGCTACGCAACTCGTCCAGTTTCCGAGCGTAGTCTTAAGTGAGGAAGAAGAGACACAGCTGGTTGCGGTTAAGGCGGTCGGGGATGGATATCCGCAGCGCGGCGCGTTGAAAATTCGCGACGCGTTTGATCTGCCGCCGTATACCGCGCAAGACATTCCTGAGCCTGGCACGGTTTGGGTTGAGTCGCGCTTACTGGGGCTGTTGGATATCGAAATCGGCGATCAAATCTATTTAGGTGATCGACAATTTAAAACGTCTGCGTTGATCGATATCGAACCCGACCGTGGTGGTTTTTTGTTTCAGCTTGCCCCACGGGTGATGCTCAATCTCGCGGATCTCGATAGTACTGGTCTTGTGACTGAGGCGAGTCGCGCCAGCTACCGCGTGCAGTTTGCGGGTTCAGCAGAGGCGGTCGATCAATTCCGCAACATCATTGACAGCGACACCAGTGGCGAGCTCGATGATGTGCGAATTGAGGACGTTCGCACGGGTCGCCCGGAACTGCGCATCGCACTGGATCGACAAGGGCAGTTTCTAGGTTTGGTTTCGATCGTCTGCGTGCTGCTTGCCGGGGCGGCAGTTGCGGTGTCTGCGCAAGGATTTGCGGCACGACAGGCCGACGCCAGCGCTGTAATGCGTACGTTTGGCGCCACTCGGCAAACGGTTTTTCGCGTCACCTTAGCGCGCGTCGCATTGATTGCGGTGTGCGCAAGCGTTCTTGGTGTTGTGCTTGGTGCGCTCGTGCATTCGGCACTCGTGAGTTATCTCGCCCGCGATATGAATTTCGATATCCCCGCACCCGGTGTCGTGCCCGCCGTGTTCGGGCTGCTGACCGGGATGATCTGTTTAATAGGATTTGCGTTGCCGTCGGTCCTCAATGTCGCCAAGGTACCGGTTCTGCGGGTTCTGCGGCATGAACTCGCGCTGCCGTCGGTGTCTGGCTGGCTGAGCATTGCGCTCGCCTTTACAGCGTTATGCTTGCTGATGGTGTGGCAGGCCGGTGATGTATTTCTGGCAATGGTGATCGTTCTCGGCGTAGTTGCAATTGTCGTGATGATCGGATTGATCGCAGTTTTCACGCTCTGGGTTTTGCGCTACGCGCGTATTGGCATCCGGCCGGGCTGGCGATTTGGTGCAAGCAGTCTGTTGCGCAGACCCCGCAACGTCGTGTTGCAGATGACGTCATTTTGCGTTGGGATGATGGCGTTATTGCTGGTTGCAATAGTGGGTGGCGACATACTCGACGCCTGGCGCGACGAAATTCCTCCTGACGCCCCCAACTACTTTGCTTTCAACATTCAGGCGCAGGAACTCGACACGGCCAGACGCGTAATCGGCGATGTCAGCAGCGGCGATAATCTGTTCTATCCGATGGTACGCGGTCGCATGATCGAGATTAACGGAGAAGCCGTTGTCGCCAGTGACTACCCCGATGGGTCTCAGGCTTATCGCTTGCTTAACCGCGACTACAACATGAGTTTTGCCAGCGAGATGCGCGACGACTACGTGCTCGAACAAGGTCAGTGGTGGGCGCAGGATCAGATCGACGAACCGCTGATATCAATCGAGTCCAGTATCGCGACAACCTACGACCTCGAGATCGGCGACAAGGTTGCGTTCCGGATCGCGGGCCAGCGAGTCGAGGCGTCAATCGCTAATGTGCGTGTGGTTGACTGGAATACCTTCCGCCCCAATTTCTACGTGCTCGGCACGCCGGGCTGGCTGGCACAACAATCGCCGACCTATATCACCAGTTTTAAAACCGGTCCTGACGTCGACGTGACGCGCGAACTGGTCAAGGCCATGCCTGGGGTAACCGTGATTGATCTTAACGCGCTGATCGACCGGATTCGCGGTCTTATCGATGCTGTATCTGCAGCAGTCGAATACGTGATGATGTTTACCCTGTTGGCGGGTGCCGTGGTGTTGGTAGCGACTGTGCAGGCCAGCCGAGCAGACCGCATGCGCGAATCTGCTTTGCTCAAGGCGGTTGGGGCGAACTCGGGTAAGCTGTACCAAAGTCTGATTACCGAATTCACGCTGCTGGGTGCGATTGCCGGGTTGGTCGCGGCGACAGTGGCGGGTTCAGTCGGATGGGCAGTATCGCGCTATCTGTTCGAGCTGCAGTACATCCCTGGAGCGGGGCTATTGTTGACAGGGCTGTTTCTTGGTGCGCTTGGCATCGGTGGCTGCGGGTATCTGGTCACGCGCGGCGTAATCAATCAATCCCCCTTGCAGTTATTGAATGATCGTTAAGAAGTTTTCATAACTGATTGAAAAACATAACCAAGTGCATTTTTGTTGCTTATTTGGGTCGGCAACAGCAACAAAAAAACGGTGTGCTAATCGACTTTTTTGCTAACGAATCGGCGTATAGTCGGTGACCTCGTCCGGTTACCGGGCGAACAGCAAGTGTTGAATTTGCATCATAAAGATGAAAACTGCGCGCCAAAACAACGCTGAAACGGCTGACGGATTGCCAGCGCAGGCTGCGCGTTTATCAGAATCCTATGGCGAGCAGGGTGCCGATATGATCTACCGTGCCGCCGCGTACGCGTGGCCGGTACGAGACGCAGTACAGCGCATACCGACGCCTTTCGACGTCGCTCTCGAACTCAAGGAACTCGGGGTGGATCCACCGACGCTTGCAGCCGCGATGCTCGGCGCACCCGCATGCGAGGCAATCCTCTCGCTGGAAAAAATCGAACAGGAATTTGGCGCGTCGGTTGCCGCACTGGTGAAAAGCGTGCGCTGGACGCACACATTTCGCGAAGGCGATTTTGTACTGAAAGGAAACGTCGACGGTGCAGACCAGTCTGAGCGCCTGCGTCGAATGGTACTCGCGATGGTGCAAGACGTTCGCGCGGTGCTGGTTAAGCTGGCGTATGTCCTCGTTCGCCTGAAGAATCTTTCGCAGATTAACTATGACGATCGCCACGCGATCGCGCGTGAAACCTTTGAACTGTATGCACCGCTCGCCAACCGGCTCGGCGTTGGTCAGCTCAAGTGGCAGATGGAGGACCTCGCCTTTCGCGCCCTGGATCCGCGCGCCTATACACGCGTCGCCAAATCGCTGGAGGAGCGCCGCGCCGAGCGCGAGATGTTTGTCGATGAGCTGGTAGAAAGCCTGGACGCTGAACTGAAAACAGCAGGTATCAAAAACATCAGGGTCTTCGGACGCGCCAAGCACATTTACAGCATCTGGAAAAAAATGCAGCGCAAGCATATCGAATTCGGTGAGGTTTTCGATATTCGAGCAGTGCGGGTGTTGGTAAATTCGGTCAGCGATTGTTACGCGGTGCTTGGTCTTGTGCACGGCAACTGGCGACATATTCCGAAGGAGTTTGATGACTATGTCGCCAACCCTAAAGAAAACGGGTATCAGTCGCTGCACACGGCTGTCGTTGGCCCCGGCGGAAAGGTCGTCGAGGTGCAGATCCGAACGCGCCAAATGGACGACGACGCCGAGTTGGGTGTTGCGGCGCACTGGCGTTACAAGGAAGGCGGCGCCCTTGATGACAGCCTGCAGCAAAGTATTAATACACTGCGTCAGTTGTTGGAAAACCCGAGTGAAGAAGGGGCATTACTCGACAGTGTGAGTTCTGATTTTTTCAGTGACCGAGTGTTTGTTCTGTCGCCCAAAGGCACTGTAATCGATTTACCACAGGGGTCGACCCCACTCGACTTTGCCTACCAGATTCATACACACGTCGGGCATCGTTGCCGTGGCGCCAAAGTAAACGGCGCGATTGCAAATCTGACGCACAAATTACAAAACGGTGATCAGGTTGAGATTCTCACCACGCGCGAGCCGCGGCCCAGCCGAGACTGGTTGAACAAGGACCTCGGCTACATCAAGACCAGTCGCGCACGCGCCAAAGTTCGCGCCTGGTTTAATATTCAGGATCACGATCAACACGTCGAAGACGGACGCGCCATTCTGGATCGAGAGTGTAAGCGGCTTAATGCATCGTCAATTGGACACGACAAGCTTGTACGCCACTTTACCTACGAGCGCGCTGACGAACTCTACGCGGCAATTGGACGCAACAACGTTTCGCTTGCCCAAATCGCGGCTGCCGTACACGCGCTGCAGCCGCCTGCGCCCCACGAAACCGGGATCGAACTTCGCCAGCGACCCTCGCGAGCAAGAAAAGGGAACAGCGATGAGATCAGCGTGCGCGGTGTGGGTAGCCTTTTGACGCAGATTTCTCGCTGCTGCAAACCGGTCCCTTACGACCCGATAGTTGGCTATATCACGCGCGGCAAAGGCGTATCGGTGCATCGCGTGGATTGCACAAACATCCTCAAATTAAAGGAAAGCGACCGCGAGCGGCTGATCGAAGTCGAGTGGGGTGACGAGCATCAAAATGCGTATCCGGTCGATTTGCGTATCGTCGCGTACGACCGCCAGGGATTATTGCGCGACGTCTCGCAAACTATGCTCGATCAGGACTTAAATATCACCGCGGTCGAAACACGTTCCAATCCAAAAGACCAAACCGCTACAATGTCGCTGACGGTAGAGCTCTACGACGTAGACCAACTCTCGCGCACACTTGAGATGGTTCGACAACTACCGAACATATTGTCTGTAGAGCGCTGCAACTAGACGGTCCCTGCAACGCGGGCAAGCAAAATAGAGTGATATGACAAAACAAGAACGCGCCGAGCACGTTATGCGGCGCCTGGCGGACTTGTACCCGAGCACCCCAATCCCGCTCGACCATGATGACCCTTACACGCTGCTGGTTGCTGTGTTGTTGTCAGCGCAGTGCACCGACGAACGCGTTAATAAGGTTACACCAGCCCTGTTTGCCTTAGCTGACAACGCACGCGACATGACCAAAGTGCCGGTAGAGCAGATTCGGGAGGTAATCCGTCCGTGCGGGTTGTCACCACGCAAATCAAAGGCGATCTCGGCGCTATCGACAATTTTGATTGAGCAGCACGACGGTCAGGTGCCCGAGGACTTTGATGCACTCGAAGCGCTGCCGGGTGTCGGCCATAAGACTGCCTCGGTGGTGATGAGTCAGGCCTTCGGACATCCTGCGTTTCCGGTCGATACCCACATACATCGCCTGGCTCAACGCTGGGGGCTCAGCAAAGGCAAAAACGTCGTTCAGACCGAAAATGACCTGAAGAAATTGTTTCCTTCCAGCGAATGGAATCGTTTGCACTTACAGATCATTTTTTATGGTCGCGAGTACTGCACCGCGAGGGGTTGCGATGGCACGATATGCGACCTGTGTCGCGAATGTTACCCCCGAAGACGAAAGCCCGTGGCAATCAATAAAGCCTGATGTACTATTCTCTGCTGCAGTTTTTCAACATATAGGCATCTTGTGGACTGGCGTTCCGCTGTACTCATAGTGTGTTTCGTGATTTTTACTCCTTACGCGTGGGAGTACTTGGTTGCGTTCTTTTCTGGCTGGATTCCGGCGGATGCGCTAAGCGGCGTGATAAACAGCGAGGGCGCGGCGGGGGTCACCGTGCAAGTGGCGATTGATAGTGTGATTTATTCGCTGTTTGCGTGTGTGCTCATTGCGGCACCGCTGGGCGCAATTCTCACAACAATCCAAAAGCGCATCGTGCTCATATATGCCGGGCTCAGCACTTTGCACCTGCTGCTGGTGTTTCCGTACGAAAGTGTTTCCACATCGGATTTTTACTGGCCACTGGTGACAGTCGATGCTATCGCGTTTTTTATCTGGCTGATCGCTGGAATTTTTCTCGGCGCTGCGTTACGCAATTTCTACAGGCGCATTCGAGAAGCCTAAGCACGGCTATAGCGGCAGCGAAAGTGTCAGCGCGTCTCCTTTCTGGTTAAGTTCCAGGTGTTGGAGAAAAGACATTCCGAGCAGAATCTCCTCGGTGTACATGTGCGGGTTAATACTCGCACTGATATTTTGCAACCTGAGTTCGCCGATTCCGATTGAACTTAGCGTTGTGTCGTAAACCGTGATAGTCCCGTTGGCTGTTGTCGCGTACTGGGGGCGTCCTTTTTCGAGTTTGAGTCGGTTCGCCACGCGTTGCGGGATATTCACGTCTGTCGCGCCTGTATCGACGAGAAACACCACGGGCTGACCATTGATCTCACCGTTTGCAACGTAGTGCCCGGCGCGGTTGCGCTGAAGCACAACTTCCTGAACGCCGTCTTGCACATTGGTTGCAATGTACTGGTTCGGGTTATTGCGTTCCTGAATCCATTGGTTGAAAAAAAATGTGAGACCCGCGATCACGAGAATCCACATCGCGAAAATCATGGATTTTCCAACACCTTTGCCTGGCGCGTTTTCACTCATCGGGTTGTCGCCTCAAATTGGGGCATACGGTCTTATGCCCTGTACAGGCTATTTTTGAGGCGGAGCTGCACAATCTCAAGTGGTGCGACGGCGATGACATACCACCTGCACCAGTTTTTAGCGTCAATTAAGCCAGCCGCCAGTGGCCTGCAATGGTTGTTGACTGCCAACCGCGTTGACCCAAACGGCGACGCCGTAGCGAGGTGCAGTTTGTGAAACATCGGGAAGACTGATTTCACCGCTGAATTGATCTGCCACTTTGTCCAATTCTCCCTTTCGGGTGCCAAGTACAACAAAGTCGTGACTCAGTGTTTCTCCTTCGTTTTCGCCCGCGTGTACCTGCGTTGTCACACCAAAGCCGAGTACGCTGATATTGACCTCAATATCGTCCTGCAAATTTGCGGTAGGTTCAAACGAAATCATCGCCTGTCCTTTGTCCACGCGCACCTTCAGCTCGCCGCTCGGTTGGGCGTCAGGAAAATCGAAATATCGTCGCACAAACCACTGTCGCCACTCCTTGCCGTTGTACATAAACCCCGGCGTATAGATTGTTCGCATGCCTTGCTCACGCGCGTGTAAGCGTTGTCGCGTGGTGTGGGACGGATCGGCGAAGCGGTCTTTCCAGCCGATGTAATCCCAATAATCGACATGAAAGGCGACCGGGACAATGTCACGCCACAGGCCATCCTCCTCGAGCAAGGTGCTAAGCCAGCGGTCTGCAGGTGGACAACTGCTACAGCCCTCCGAGGTGTAGAGCTCTAATAGACCGACCTGCTGCTCGCCGCTGTTGAATTCAACGCTGTGCGACGCGACTGGCAGCATCATTGACGCGGCTAACAGTAATGAATGCGCGATTTTCATTGTGAGTTCCAGTTGCTCTAACTAGCGTTATGATCGATTTGGGCTCGAAACGTTCCACGGTCATATCGTTGAGCGAGGTGAATCGCTACAATACGCGCCCATGTCAGGAAACACATTCGGAAAACTGTTTACAGTCACCAGCTTTGGTGAAAGTCACGGCCCTGCATTAGGGTGCATCATTGATGGGTGCCCACCGGGGCTGGAGATCAGCGAAGCTGATTTGCAAGTTGATCTCGACCGCCGTAAACCCGGCAAATCGCGCTACACCACACAACGGCGAGAGGGCGATGAGGTCAAAATTCTCTCCGGCGTGTTTGAAGGCAAAACCACCGGTACGCCGATTGGCTTGCTGATCGAAAATACTGATCAGCGTTCAAAGGACTACTCCAAAATCGCGGAACAGTTTCGGCCCGCCCACGCGGATTACACCTACATGCAAAAATACGGCGTGCGTGATTACCGCGGTGGCGGGCGCTCGTCGGCGCGCGAGACCGCTATGCGGGTTGCCGCCGGCGCCATCGCTAAAAAATACCTTTTGGAAAAATTTGGTGTGAGCGTGCGCGGCCATTTGTCGCAACTGGGGCCGATAGAATTAGATGAACAAAACTTCGATTGGGAACAGGCCGAGCAAAACCCGTTTTTTTGGCCAAATCCCGATCAAGTTACGCAGCTCGAGGATTACATGAAAGCGCTCGGCAAAGAGGGCAACTCTGTTGGCGCGAAGGTTCGAGTGCTTGCGCAAGGTGTGCCGCCGGGTTGGGGCGAGCCGATATTTGATCGCCTGGATGCCGATATCGCGCATGCGCTGATGAGCATAAATGCGGTCAAAGGTGTTGAGATTGGTGCAGGTTTTAACAGCGTCGCGCAAAAAGGAACCGAACATCGCGATGAGATTACGCCAGAGGGTTTTCTTTCCAACAACGCCGGCGGGGTGCTGGGCGGAATTTCATCGGGTCAGGACATCGTCGCGCATCTCGCGCTCAAGCCCACGTCTAGCATTCGTTTGCCGGGTAAGAGTATCGATGTAAAAGGAAATCCGGTTGATGTCATCACCACCGGAAGACACGACCCGTGCGTTGGCATTCGTGCGACGCCGATAGCCGAGGCCATGTTGGCGCTGGTGTTGATGGATCATGCGCTGCGGCATCGCGGGCAGTGCGGGGACGCTGACGTCACAGTCCCAAGAGTACCGTCTTCAAACCGCTAGCGTTCACGTGTGTCAAATGAGTGTCGAAGCGACGCTAATTCTCAACAAGGTTTGGTTGATCGCCGGCGCATAGTTGCACCCACAAGACAGCATCGTCAAATGGAGTGTCGATAGTGATTAACGCGCTCACAGTGTTTATTCGGACAACAATCGTGTAACTTCTACAACAAAGGATGTCTGTTCGTGTGTGGAGAATGCTGTGAAATTACTATCGAGGGCGGCGAGGCGTATCACAACTTTTTCCGCCTCCGTTCGCAAAGCGAGCTTGCATCGCCACCCCGTACTGCAGCTTTGGGACTTGCTGACCCACCGAGTACTCTTGAATTTTGGAGTAAAGGCCTATTATGAACATCGGTTCTATATGCCAGGCAAATCCTGGGAAGAAAAAAGCCGGTTCGTGTGTTTGTACGGCTCCCCTTATTTCCCCTGGGCAAAAAATGCTAAACGCTACAACCTGATTTTTAACCACAAATACATAGAAAAAAACTTTCTCATCGGGGCTGGGCTACCAACCCCCGCACTGCTTGCCGCGATTGGAAAGGACTACGATATCAAGGACGAAAACCAGTTATACGATTTTCTCACTGCGCGTTCTGAACCGATCGTGATAAAGCCGATCGGGGCGTCAAAAGGCAGTGACGTTATGGTGCTGCGCCCCCAAGGCGACGTGTTCCATTTGGGCACCGACACACTGACTAAAGAACAAATATGGAAACGACTGACCAGACGATCTGGCGACGGATGGATCGCTGAAAAGTATGTTGAGTGTGTCGGGCTTGCAAAGCGGATGCACCCCGCGAGTTTGAATTCATTTCGGGTGATGACCGTTCAACTCCAGAACGGTGAGTGGTGTTTGCTGGATTGCGTGCTCAAAAGTGGGCGTGATGACAACATTGTTGATAACGCACTGAGCGATAGCGGTCTGAAAATCTGGCTGGACAGCGACGGCAGGATCGATCACGTGTGGGACTATCAAACCGATTCTTCGATCACAAGCCATCCGAGCACCGGCGTGAAATTGGTTGGTGAGCTGGTCGAAGGTTATCAAGAGGTTGTCGACCTCGCGCTTCGCGCATCATCAAAATTGGGTTTCGCTGGCAGTATCGGATTTGATATTGCGTATACCGCAGATGGCCCCGTAATCCTCGAGGGCAATGCCTCCTGGAGTTGTCGATTTCAACGCTGGGATCGCGGTTTAATTACCGATGAGATTGCGCCGCAGATGAACCGGCGAAACATATTTTCCACGTGGGATAAACGGTGCATGCATCCCGATTCGTTGTATACAAAATGGTTCAAGTGAGATGTTATCAGCGGTTCACCCTGCCGCGACGAGTTATGACGCGTGTTTTGCTTACTGCGCTAATCTTGCTAGCGGTTTTTCATTAATCGGCAAATGCACGATTGCGGCAAAAATGCCAAACGCAATACCCGCCCACCACATACCATCGTAAGACCCGGTCGCGTCGAAGATTCGACCGCCCAACCAAACGCCCAAAAAGCTGCCGATTTGGTGACTTAAAAACACGATGCCGAACAAGGTTGCCATATAACGCACGCCGAACACTTGCGCGACTATTCCTGTGGTCAACGGAACTGTAGAAAGCCACAAAATTCCCATCAGCGCAGAAAAAAGATAAATCGTAGTATTTGTCATTGGGGCGAAAATCAGCCACAAAATTACCACCGAACGCGCTGCATAAATACACGACAGCGAATAGCTTTTGCTGAAGCGCTGTCCAACTGCGCCTGCTGCAAACGAGCCGGCAATATTAAACAGTCCAACAATCGCGATTGCATAGGCGCCGACTTCAGCCTCCAGACCAACACTGACAACAAACGCAGGAAAATGGACTGTGATAAACGACACATGGAACCCACATACAAAGAAGCCGATGGTGAGCAGGAGATAACCGCGATGGCCAAGCGCTTCGGATAGGGCTTCGCGCAGGGTTTGATCTTCGTGAAGCTGTTCTGCGGGTGATGAGGTCACATTCGGCAGGATCATCGCCAGCGGGATCATAAACAAGGTCACCAGCGCGAGGATTGTGAGCGAATCGTTCCAGCCATAATTGTTGATCAACGCCTGCGTGGTGGGAGAAAAGACGACTTGCCCGAGTGAACCCGCAGCCGTACCCAATCCCAGCGCCAGTGAGCGCTTCTCAGGTCCGACAACTTTCGCCATCGCTGCCATCGCCAGCGAGAATGCCGTGAAAGCGACGCCAATACCCACGACAATGCCTGCAAACAAATGCAGTGCAAGCGCGCTTTCCGCATTATTGATCCCCCACGTCCCGATTGCGTAGATAATCGCGCCCGCACCGATGACTTTGGTCGGGCCGTACTTATCATTGATTGCCCCGGCGATTGGCACGCCAATGCCCCACAGCAAGTTTTGGATCGCGAACGCCAGTGCGATTGTTTCGCGGTTCCATCCGCGATCAGCACTCATCGGCTCTACAAATAAGCCAAAAACAGAACGGATGCCGAATCCAATCATGGCAATCAGGCACGCTGCGGCGATAATAACGGTTGGCGAACGCCAGAAATTTTGATTATTCACTTCAAAGAAAGGTCAGCTATGAGTCGAAACACAACGCTTGATCGTGTGTGATGGCTGAGGTCATGTCAAGCAATCAGCACGCCGTCGTCGCGATGCAAAAATGGGTCACAGACGTGGTAGTTGCGCACCAGTTCTGTCCGTTTGCACGCCGCGTGCTGGTTGACAACATGATCGAATTTAGAGCCAGTGACGCGACCGATCTCAAAGGCGCACTGACTGATATGCTCATCCTCTGCCGTAATCTGGACCACCAACCGCAAACCGATACGGCCTTGCTGGTGTTACCTGCAGGGTTTTCGAGTTTCGATTCCTACCTCGATTTGTTGCAAGCCGCCGAGTACATACTCGCCGATCACGACTACGAGGGTGTTTATCAGCTCGCTTCCTTTCACCCCGACTACTGTTTTGACAATTGTGCGGCGGATGACGCTGCGAACTACACCAACCGTTCGCCTTACCCGGCACTGCATTTGTTGCGCGAGGAGAGCCTAGCTAAAGCTATAGAACAGCATCCTGATGTGGAATCGATACCGGATCGTAATATCAAATACACTCGACAACTTGGTGTGGAGACGCTGCGAGGTTTGTTAAAGTCCTGCATCTGATACTCACAAGCCAGAGCCAGAGATGACTCAAGCCAATCCGCCATTTCCTCATCTTTTTTCGCCGCTGCGAGTCGGACATGTGGCATTGCCCAATCGTATCCTGATGGGGTCAATGCACACCGGTTTGGAGGACAGGCGCAGGGACTACCAAAAACTCGCCGTCTACTTTGCCGAGCGCGCGCAAAACGGCGTTGGATTGATAGTGACCGGAGGCATCGCGCCGAATATCGCGGGCTGGGTTGCGCCGTTCGCGGGCAAGCTCAACAGTCGATGGGAAGTCGGACGGCACAAGCTCGTGACCGATGCTGTGCACCAACACGACTCGCGAATCTGTATGCAGATTCTGCACGCGGGTCGCTACAGTTACTCTCCTCTGGCGGTCGCCCCCTCGGCGATTCAGGCCCCGATCTCGCCATTTTCTCCGCGTGAGCTCAGTGCCTCTGGCGTCGAAAAACAAATCCGCGCATTCGTCCGTTGTGCGCAGCTGGCGCGCGAGGCGGGTTACGACGGCGTTGAAATCATGGGCTCCGAGGGTTATCTAATTAACCAGTTTCTGGTTGAACACACAAACCACAGAACAGACGAGTGGGGCGGCAGTTTTTACGGGCGAATGCGCTTCGCGCTGGAAATTGTCGAGCGCACCCGCGCGGCGGTCGGAGACGATTTTATGCTGATCTTCCGATTGTCCATGCTCGATCTTGTGCACGAGGGCGGCGAATGGAGCGAGATAGTCGAGCTTGGGCAAGCATTGGAAAAATCCGGCATTGATTTGATTAACACCGGGATCGGATGGCACGAGGCGCGGATTCCGACAATCGCCACATCGGTTCCGCCGGGTGCATTTAGCTGGGTGACAGCGAAGTTGAAACCGCATGTTTCGGTGCCGTTGGTCACGACAAACAGAATCAATACGCCACAGGTGGCGGAATCGATTCTCGAGCAAGGCCACGCCGATATGGTTTCGATGGCGAGACCGCTGCTGGCGGATGCGGCCTTTGTCGCCAAAGCACAGGCCGGCGATGACGCGAAGATCAATACCTGTATCGGCTGCAATCAGGCTTGTCTCGATCACGTCTTTAGAAAAAAGCGCGCGACGTGCCTGGTGAATCCGCGCGCCTGCCACGAAACCGAGTTGAATTACACGCCGACTGACGTCGCTAAAAAGATCGCGGTTGTGGGCGCGGGCCCCGCCGGTCTCGCCTGCTCAACCGTGCTGGCCGAGCGTGGCCACGACGTGACGCTGTACGATGCGGCGAATCGCATCGGCGGTCAGTTTAATATGGCCAGGCGCATTCCGGGAAAGGCGGATTTCGAACACACCCTGCGATATTTTAAAGAACGCATCGCTGACACTGCTGTGAATCTCAAGCTTGAAACCGTCGCGACTGTAGAATCCCTGAACCACGAGGGCTACGATGAGATTGTTCTGGCAACCGGTGTCTCGCCGCGCACACCTGACATCGACGGAATCGATCATGCCAAGGCAATCAGTTACTACGATGTGCTAATGAACGACGTCGAGGTTGGTCAGTCGGTCGCCATTATCGGGGCCGGTGGCATTGGATTCGATGTAGCGGAGTTTCTCGCACATGATCATGATTCCGATGCGTATTCAATCCCCGCTTTCCTGAGCGAGTGGGGCATAGACCCACAGTTGAATGAACGTGCCGGGTTAGCGCGCGCCCGGCCACCCAAGCCCGAACGCGAGCTCTTTCTGCTGCAACGTCGCGACGAACGCCTTGGAAAAAATCTCGGTAAAACAACCGGATGGATTCATCGGGTCAGCCTCAAAAATCGCGCTGTTCACATGCTGCAAGGTGTCAGCTACGAGCGCATTGACGACGACGGACTTCACATTCGTCAAGGCGGCGCGCTGCAGGTGCTCAATGTTGATAATGTCGTCATCTGCGCGGGGCAGGAACCTAATCGAAAATTGGCTGACGAACTTTCCCAGAGCGGTGTGAGCATCCATTTAATCGGCGGTGCCGATGTTGCGACCGAACTCGACGCCAAGCGCGCGATTAATCAAGGCAGTCGTCTCGCCGCCACCTTGTAGATAGCTAAAATCCTGGTAGTTTTAATCAATTTAAATTCACATCGCGCGTTGCTAGTATCCACGCGCAGGCATATGGAAGTCAGTGACTTTGACGCGCGCTCTCGCTACTCGCGTCCGCACGGATTTAATCCCAGAATCGAATAACAGGTAACACTATGTCCACAGTAAGCGCGCCCACGGACGCGCAGCAACGCCGCTCCGCCAAACCAGTTATCTGCTACACCGTTGGCCAGTTGCCGCCGTATAGCGAGGACTTTTACGAACGTGCTCGTACGGACCTAGAGCAGATAGATGAGGTTGTTGTGCCACCGCGTGACGCACGCGCATTTAACGTTCCGGCCGGGCATCTGTTTCGCATCGTGAGCACCGAGGGTTCTCAGGTTGGTGATTTAAATCTTTGGAACGCGAGTGATTTGCAAGAACGATTTTTTAGCGGCAAAACGCGACAACTGCATGCGTCACACCTCACCCGGGGGGATCGCATGTGGAGCAACATGCCATACCTGCGACCGATGGCGACGATTACACACGACACGCTTGAGTGGTACGGCTGGGACGACGATGGCGCCAGTGTGCACGATGTGATTGGCACCCGGTGTGATCCTTACACCAACAGCATGCTCAAGGGTGTGGACTACCACTATTGCTGTCACTCAAACTTAACGCGCGCCCTGAGCGAAGCGACGGACCAGCCGCCGCACAGTATTGAGGGCCATGTCCATGATGTTCTGAATGTTTTTATGTGTACGGGCTTCACGAACGACACGCATCAGTACTTTATGAAAGCCAGCCCTGTGCGCCCTGGCGACTTTATCGAATTCTTCGCAGAGATCGATTTGCTCGGTGCGCTTTCGGCGTGTCCGGGAGGTGACTGCAGCGCGAGCCATTCAGACGATGCAACCCCGTGTTACCCGCTAATTGTGCAAATCTTCAAACCGCACCCAGAGTCTCTGATCGGTTGGCAGCGATTTGAACCGAGCGCTTACCCACGCACGCACGGTATTGTAGACTAGCGATTCCCAGCTATTGCGATGTTGGCAGCATGCCCCCAACCGCTACGCCAATTCTGAAAATCGCAAATATGGCAGCTACCGCTATGGCGCTCACGCCGCAATCGACCGCGCACATTCTCGTTGTTGAGGACGATATAGACCTCAATCAACAGCTGTGTCGCCTGATTCAGGATGCAGGATACGAAATCGACAGCGCAAGCGACGGTAGCGCAGGGCTTGTCGCCGCTGCAAAGAAACCCTACGACCTGATTATTATGGATATCACGTTGCCAAAGCGCGACGGCTTATCGGTTCTTGGCATATTGCGCAAAACCAGTCAGGTGCCGGTCATCATTTTGACCGCCAGAGGCGCTGAAGAAGAACGTATTGTCGGGTATCGCTCCGGCGCTGATGACTACATCGCGAAACCGTTTAATTCGACCGAGCTGTTGTTGCGAATTCAGGCCTTGTTACGGCGCAGTCAGGCAGTATCAACGGCAACGCAAGAAAGCATTCAAATTGACGAATTACGTTTAAACACGGTGGACAAAGCTGCAAGTGTGAATGAGAAACGACTGGACCTTACTCCGTTGCAGTTCAAATTCTTGTGGGAACTTGGGCTCAATCGTGGTGAGGTATTAAATAAAGCGTACCTCTCTCAACAGGTTCTGAACGTTGCGCTTGGGGCACACGATCGAAGTATCGACATGCATCTGTCGCGCGTTCGACGCAAACTAAATCAAGCCGGATGGCAGGGTGATCGCCTACACACCGTCCGTGGTAAGGGGTACTGTTTAAAGTGAAGAGACGTCTACTCTGGAAGTTGTGCCTCATAATCGCCACCGGCGTCGTTGCGCTTTTCTATCTAATTGACTACCTCTCAACTCATACTGAGAGTGAGATGAGTTACATCAAACAGGCAGACCGTGAGCAAATTCTCGCCTGGGGAGCGCAGGCCGAATCACTTTATCGCGACGGCAATATCGGTGCGCTCAAGCAGTGGCTGAGTAAGTTGGAAACAGACGAATCAACCCACGCATCCATTGTCGAATTTAATGCAACGCGAATCGCCGGACCGAATCTTGAGGAAGATTCTTATACCGGGTTTAACCTTGGCCGAAGCGTCGAATGGAAAATACACCTTTACTTCAACTACAACCCGGTGATGGAGGTGCCGTTTGCTTCTTCCAACGCGAGCTTTTTGATTCGATTACCCGCGCGAATGCGACCGGGCGCGTACCTGCCATCAACCCGAATCGTGCTACAGGTATTGATTCCGCTTGTCATTTTGGCGCTGGTTTCCCTGCTGATTTACCGCCACATTATGCAGCCGCTGCGACAATTGGAAATGGTCGCGCGCGAGTTTAGCAGTGGCAATCTGGACGCCCGAGTTCATCATGCTATTGGCACACGAAATGATGAGCTTTCGCATTTAACCAAAACCTTTGACGAAATGGCTGACCGGATCGGCGCCCAGATTATCGGACAAAGACAGGTCATCGCAAACTTATCGCACGAGCTCAGAACCTCGCTCACCCGTCTTGATATAGCAGTCACCGGTCTCGAAAACGACGAACAAAGGCAAGACAGCATGGCCCGCATCTCGCGTGAATCACAGCGCATTCGCAAGCTGGTTGAAGACAGCTTGACCCTGGCGTGGATTGAAAACGAACAGCCCCGATTGCAGCAGGAGGACATCGATCTGGTTGATTTGATCGATGTGATTGTTGAAGACGCGCAATTTGAGTTCCCCGACCGCGCAATCGAGGCAAATTTGCCGGATTCGGCAGTGCTTAAGCGATCCAATCATCGCTCAGTTGGCGAGGCGTTGGAAAACTTTGTACGCAACGCAATGCGTTTCACTCCACGAGGTGAATCAGTCGAAATCGATTTGCGATCCACACCCAACGGCTATCAGGTTGAGGTTCGTGACAAAGGACCAGGGGTGCCGGATGAGTATCTCGAGCGTATTTTCGAACCGTTCTTCAAAATCGATCATGTCGAAAACGCCGGCGGCTTTGGTCTTGGCCTTGCACTCGCCAAACGCCAGGTTCGTGCCGTTGGCGGCACTGTCTCTGCGGCCAACATGTCGACCGGCGGACTGTGTGTCAATGTGGAGTTGCCAGCCGCGTGATCAGGGTTTTGTAACAATTGCAACAATCGTTGTTTTTCGTAATGTAAGTGTGATTAATTATCGTTTGCGTTAGGCACAGTGTGGAAGTTCGTGTGCATTCGACCACGACGCGCAAGCGACATTAATTTGCTAGCGAGCCGATTTTTATCCGCTCTCGTCCTAACTAATTTACTACCGTTACAAAGGGGCGATGAGTTCGATGAACCATATTTTTAACAAACGCGACGGCATTAGAACGAGCACACGTGCGTGTGTCATAGCCGTTGCTGTGGCTGGCAATGTCTTAATGACAGTCCAACCAGCACTGTCTGAAGAGACCGAGGATGATGCAGTGGATACCGGCATTCTCGTGGTCGAGGGGCAGGCCACCGCGGGGTTGGACAGCCTGATCGACGAGCAGGAACTGCAGAACTATCAGGTCAATGATCTTGACGACATGTTTCGTCGCGACGCATCAATTTCTGCCGGCGGATCAGTGGGCATCTCGCAAAAAATTTACCTGCGCAATTTTGGCGAAGACACACTCAATATCAGCGTTGACGGCGCTGAGCAAGCTGGATCTGTTTTCCACCACGCCGGTCGAATCGCGGTTGAGCCTGAATTGATCAAGCAGGTAGAAATCGAAGCCGGCGCGGGAAGTGCAACTGCGGGTCCGGGCGCCTTGGGTGGTACTGTTCGGTTCACCACAAAAAATCCAGAGGATCTATTAGATGCCGATGAAGACGTTGGCGTACTCTTGAAAACGATGGTGCAGTCCAACGGTAGTGGCAACAAAAATTCGGCAACCGTTTTTGGTCAGAGTAGCGACGGCAGCATAGGCGGTATCGTGAGTGTTCTCGCGTCAGACTTTGACAACATTGACGATGGGGATGGCGATGAAGTCGACGGCACCGAATCCGAAAAGTCACTGGGATTTTTGAAACTGGTTGCCAAAGTATCCAACGAACATGAAATATCGTTCAGCCACGAAGCCCTGGAAGAAGAGGGCGACATGCCCTATCGCCCTGAGTGGGCCGTGATCAGCTGGAACGACGTTAATCCGACGGAAGTAGATCGCACCACAAGTATTTTTAACTACGGCTACACGCCCTCGGGCAGTGAACTGGTCGATCTGTCGGTAAACGTTTACGACACTCAGCACGAACAAATACGTGAATTCGCGGATGTCCCTTTCGATGCTTATGTCGAGCATCAAGGCGTTACAGTTGAAAATACCAGCGTAGTAGGTAGTCACAAGCTGATCTACGGTATCAACCATCGCGATGACAAGGCTTTTCTTGAAGACGCGGGAACCGAAGAAGGTACAGTTCAAGGCCTGTATATTCAGGACATTATCGAAGTCAATGAGCGCTTAACCGTAACCGCTGGTGTTCGCCACGACGACTACGAGCTGGACGACAATGCAAACGACCTGAGCTACAGCGATGATGGCGTCTCACCCAACGTCAGTGCAAACTACAAAGTAACTGACAGTGTGAGCGTGAGCGCTGGCTACGCGCAAGCGTTTCGCGGGCCGGAAATACAGGACGCCTACAACATTACCGCGGATGTTCGAGAAGAGGGGTTAAGCGGGGAAACCGCGACTAACCTTGAGCTGGGTATGGATTACTCCAGCGGCCCTGTAAGTTTGGGTGTCGGTGTTTATCAGGCGGTAATTGAAGACGCGATTGGTCCTGAAAATGGTGTGCCTTGGGCATCAACGTTCGTCAATCTGGAAGACGATATCGAAACAGTCGGTTTCCACGCACAGTTTGATTATCTGATGGACAAGGCAAACTTTTTTGCGTCCTTAAATGTGGCAGAAACCGAAATCGACGGTGAAGCGGCATCGCGCTATATCCATACATCAACTGCAAACTCGATCGGAGATACGCTCGTTCTCGGTGTTGATTATGCTTATAACGACGATTTGTCATTTGGCTGGTCTGTTGAGTATGTGGCGGAAATTAAGGAAACTGCGCAAATCGTCGATGGAACCGACGTGTATGATCTTGAATACGAAAAGCCGAGTTACAGGGTGCACGACGTATACGCGAACTGGCAGCCTTCGTCGCTTGATGGATTAACGGTCATTTTCAGCATTCACAATGTATTTGACGAGTTTTACCTGAGTCAGGCGGCTACGTCTGATTGGGAAGATAATCCAGGTTGGGAAGGCGTAATCAGCACTCCAGAAACCGGGCGCAATGCACGTGTCAGTCTCGCGTATCGGTTTTAATTAACCCGACATTTGCAAAAATGACCTCCGTGCGAAACCTATCGTCGGAGGTCGTTTTTTTCAGCCCGTCGAAAATCTCCCTGGGTTATGACTAAAAGGGTTGATCCATCTGAAGCACTGATGCTGCTCGTACGTTGCGTCAGCTGCTTCAAAGTCGTTTTTCGATAAGCGTTTAGGGTAATATCACCGCAGCTAGTCATCGCGTGGAAATACTCGCGACGGTACGTTGAAAAGCATGCGCACGCCACTCAAATATTTTTTGACGCGCATCAGCCACAGTGAATCAGTAGGTTCTCATATGCTTAAGCAGCTCGCTATTATTGTTGTAATTATCACCTCTTTGTTAAGTGCTCATACCGCCTCCGCCGAGGAGGTCACAATTTCAACCTTCAGAGGTGAAAAAACCGTCACTGCAAACCCCCAAACAACAGTGGTGCTGGACCTTCATGCGCTTGATACATTGCAGGCGCTGGGAGTGAAAGTTGATGCGACATTGGATAATGTCTACCTCGATTATCTGACTGGTGCAGCGCAAGGAGTAGAACGCGTTGGTTCATTGTTCCAACCTGACTTTGAAGCCATTCATGCACTGGCGCCGGATCTTGTTATTGCGGGTGGTCGCTCATACGAATCGGTGCCCGATCTCGAAAAAATAGCCCCCACGATCGACATGACAATATGGGGAGATACGGTCGCACAGGGTCTGCAGCGATTGGATGCACTGGCAGAAATTTATGACAAAAAATCGCGCGCCGAGCAGTTGCGTGCCGACTTTGACTCCAAAATGGAAAAGGCGCGTTTGCTCGCCGCGAATCAGGGTCGCACGCTTATCGTGATGACCAATGGACCTAAAATCTCAGCTTATGGAGCGAGCGGTCGTTTTGGTTGGTTGCATAAAAACGTCGGTTTGGTTGAAGCTGTGAATGACGTCGAGCGAACGACTCACGGTGAGGCCATAAGCTTCGAATTTATCCGTGATGCAAACCCGGATACGCTGTTGGTGATTGATCGCGCAAGTGCGATAGGGCGCGGTGCGGTGAGTGCGAAATCGACCCTCGACAATGCAATGGTGCGAGAGATAAATGCATGGAAAAATGGGCGAGTGATCTACTTGAGTGCGGGCCCTATCTACATTGCTAACGGCGGCATCCAGTCTATGAACCAGACGCTGGATGAACTACTCGCAGGATTTGCGAGTCAGTAACTCGCATGCGATTTTTTTTAGGCGCGTTAGTCGTCCTTTGTTTACTGTCCGTCACGTCATTGCTCGTTGGTGTCGCAGAGCTGGGCGGGGACGATGCGCTAAACCTGCTCCTTATTAGTCGCCTGCCGCGACTTTTTGCCATCTTAATTTGCGGATTCTCGCTGGCGATTTGCGGCTCGATAATGCAAATGCTGGTGCGCAATCGCTTCGTTGAGCCTATGACTGTTGGTACAGGGCAAGGTGCCGCAGTTGGCATTCTTCTGGTTACAGTTTTTTTTGCGGCCGCCCCGTTAATGCTGAAAATGTTGGTAGCTAGCGTAACGGCGTTGGTAGCGAGTTTGGTATTTCTGGCGATCGTTAATCGACTGCCACCGACACAGCCCTACACGGTTGCGTTGGTTGGTCTCGTTTATGGAGGAATTCTCGCAGCGGGTGTTACTTTTTTTGCGTATCAGGTCGACTTGCTTCAATACATCGACGTTTGGATCAATGGCGAATTCTCGGGTGTGCTGCAAGGGCGATACGAATTGCTCTGGGTCGCAGCAATCGTTTGCGCATTGAGTTATCTGGTCGCAGATCAATTTTCAATCGTCGGAATGGGCCGCACGGCTACGATCAACCTCGGCCTAAGCTATCGGCAAGTTATGATCTTCGGGCTGGCCATGATTTCACTGGTGAGCGCGCTCACGGTTATCACTGTAGGAATGATTCCGTTTGTTGGGCTTATTGTGCCTAACATCGTGTCGCGTTTTTGCGGGGATAACTTACGCAAGACATTGCCGATTATCGGATGTGTCGGCGCGGTAACGGTGCTGGCCGCCGATCTATTGGGACGTATTGTTCGATATCCGTTCGAAGTGCCAGCGAGCACCGTGTTGGGTGTTTTGGGGGCCGCTTTGTTTATCTGGCTGCTTTATAAACCGGCGATACATGCGCGTTAGAACGCTCGTAACCCTCGCAGTTTTGTTGCTGGTGAGCGTAACGACATATATGACGGTTGGTGCGCGTGGAAACTGGGAATTCCTGCTTTCTTTTCGTGGCACCAAACTGGCAGCCATTGTGCTGATCGCGATTTCGGTGTCAACGTCTACGGTATTGTTTCAAACGGTCGCGCGCAATCGAATTTTAACTCCGTCAATTATGGGATTCGATGCGCTCTATGTTCTTATGTTCACCTTGGGTGTGTTCTTTATGGGAGCACATTCGTTTCTGACTATCGCGCCGGTGACACAGTATTTCGTGTCACTATTGTTGATGGTCGGCGTCGCGCTGGCGCTCTTTGGAACTTTGTTGTTGCAGGCTCGCGAAGACATCATGCGAATGATGTTAACAGGGGTCATACTGGCCGCCTTTTTCAGGTCGCTCACCAGCCTGATAACTCGAATTATCGATCCAAATGAATTCGGATATATTCAGGTCGCATCATTCGCACGATTCAATCAAATTGATGCTGATTTGCTGAGTATCTCTGCCGTGTTGTGCGGTGTGTGTTTACTTATCGCGTGGAGAATTCGGCACAGGCTTGACGTTCTGGCACTTGGGCGTGAAGCTGCAATTAACTTAGGTGAGAACCCCCGGCGTGGTGTTATAGAAGTGCTGATACTCGTTGCTGTTCTGGTTTCTGTCTCGACAGCATTCGTCGGGCCGATTGCTTTTTTGGGCTTACTGGTTGTCAGTATTGCGCATCGTGTATGGCCAACAGCATCGCACGGCGTGCTGTTACCTGTCGCCGCAGCCGTTTCGATTATTACCCTGGTGGGTGGGCAGGCAATACTTGAACGCGTTCTTCATTCGGCGGTGCCGCTAATTGTGATTGTCGATTTTCTGGGCGGCATTTTATTTTTGTATCTGATACTCATGAGGTCGCATCGATGATTTCAATCAGCAACCTTTCTTATTACTACGATCGCAAACTGATCCTGAAAAACATTAACCTTCAAATTCCAAAAGGGGTGGTGACGGCATTGATTGGTGCAAATGGAGCTGGAAAAAGCACACTGCTCTCACTAATCGCGCGATTGATATCGTGTCAGCAAGGCCGAATCACTGTTGATGATCTGGAAGTTGGGTCTTGCCCTACCAGCGAGTTGGCGACCCGACTTTCGATTCTTCCGCAAGTCCCGGAAGTTACCACACGCCTTTCCGTTGCCGAATTAGTTGCGTTCGGTCGCTATCCGTACAATCGCGGTCGCAAGTCACCCGAGGATGAGACGATAATCGCTAACGCTGTCGAACTGTTTGAGTTGCAGGATGTGCGCAGAAGATCGCTGGACACCCTCTCCGGAGGGCAGCGCCAGCGCGCCTTGCTGGCGATGATTTTTGCGCAAGATACAGACTATCTTCTGCTCGATGAACCGCTTAATAATCTTGATATTGCAGGCTCACGTAAACTGATGACGCTGGTGCGAACGCTCGCAGCTGAGCACGGCAAAACCATTGTGATCGTCTTGCACGATATCAATTATGCCTGTGCCTATGCGGATTGGATCGTGACAATGGTCGACGGTGAAACGGGTCCCATTGGTGAGCCAAATAAGCTGGTAACACGGGAGTTGATTGAAAACGTGTTCAATACTGATGCCGACGTTCACAGTGTCGGTGGGAGACCGCTAGTTGCGGTATGAGCGCTTGTGTTAACGAACCATAACCAGCAACGCTCCTGTTGCAATTAAGATGATTCCAAGCCAATTCAGAGCTGACAAATTTTCACCTAAAAACAACACACCAAAAATAGCCACGAAAACAACGCTGAGCTTATCTATTGGTGCGACTTGCGAAGCGTTACCTATTTTAAGCGCGCGAAAGTAGCACACCCATGATGCGCCTGTCGCCAACCCAGACAGCACAATCCACCAATAAGTTTTGAATGACACTGAGGACAGCGATGGAAAATTCCCGCTGATTTTCAGGATCAGCGCAAGCGCGAGCAGGATAACGATGGTGCGTACAAATGTTGCAAAGTCAGGATTGATATCCTCGATTCCAATCTTTGCAAATATCGCTGTTAAGGCGGCGAATACTGCCGAAAGCAAAGCCCAGAATTGCCAGCTGTCGATGCTTATTGTCATTCTTTTTTTCCCTGGTTTTCGTCGTTCAAAATGTAGGCATGTTACACCCACATTGTCGATTAACACTCGCAAAATTTGCGTTCGAGGCATTATAGCGAAAAGTGCTTTAGTCAATGAAGGTCTTAAGCTGCTTGATTCGTGGCGTACAGCAATCGCGTATATTGAATGCAGTTTGGGTATGAATGCGAATTGCATTTTAGTGTCGCTTGATTCATAGTTCACGCATGGGGTTCGCGAGCACCCCGTGAGGCGTCAGCCGGAGATTCGCATCCCAAAAAACCTAACGTTGCCTTCGACACACTTCGAAGCCGCGTAACACTTTAGGAGCGGATGCGCCATGCCTTCACCTACCGAAATTACAGTTGCTCAGCTCTCCCGAATAATCGGAACGCCCGACGCACCGGTTATTGTCGATGTGCGGATAGATGACGATTTCGACGACGATCCTCGATTAGTACCAACCGCGTTTAGATACCCGCACAATCAAATATCAGAACTTGCAAATACACTGGTGAGTCAGCGCGTGGTCATTTATTGCCAAAAAGGCAAAAAGATCAGTCAGGGAGCGGCGGCAATTTTACGTAGCAACGGGGTGAATGCTGAAACCCTGCAAGGAGGACATTTTGCCTGGCGTGATAAAGGCGGACTCAATGTACCCGCGGATAAACTACCTGCAACCAACAGCGATGGTCAAACGGTATGGGTCACCCGACATAGACCCAAAGTGGATCGTTTGGCGTGTCCATGGTTGATTCGACGTTTTGTCGACCCGCGCGCGCAGTTCCTGTTCGTACCGCCCGTCGACGTTTTCGACGTTGCGGATAAATTTTCTGCAACCCCTTTCGACATGGAAGATGTGTTCTGGAGCCATCGTGGTGATAAATGCACCTTCGACACAATGCTCGATGAATTTTGCCTGCATACAGAGGCGCTGGATAGGCTTGCCACGATAGTGCGAGGCGCAGATACAAACCGCCACGAACTCGCGCCTGAAGCTGCCGGTTTGTTAGCAGCGTCTCTGGGCTTGTCACGTATGTATCGAGACGACCTCGAACAGCTCGAAGCGGGAATGCTGTTGTACGATGCGTTGTATCGATGGGCGAGGGATGCCTCTACCGAATCGCATGATTGGCCAATGCCCCGATACGGCATTTAGTCATGTCTCGTTTAGACACGTACGAAAAACACTCAAATGCCCGGCCTGATTTAACTCAAACCGTCCGCGTTTGGTTACGAATCGGTCTACTTTCGTTCGGCGGGCCGGCGGCGCAGATCGCATTGATGCATCGTGAGGTGGTTGAGCAGCGACGCTGGCTGAGCGAGCAGCAGTATTTAACCGCGCTTAGTTTCTGCATGTTGTTACCGGGGCCGGAGGCAATGCAACTGGCGACCTACGCGGGTTGGCGATTGCACGGTTTGCTCGGCGGCCTCATCGCTGGACTTTTGTTCGTCATACCGGGAGCGATTGTTGTTTTCGCGCTCGCCAGTGTTTACGCGCTGTTCGGCGGCGTGCCACTGATCGACGCTGTCTTTATCGGCATTAAGGCAGCGGTGATTGCCATCGTCCTCGAGGCGCTTTTTAAAGTCTCAAAGCGCGCTTTGATATTGCCGGAGCATTGGGTTATCGCAGCACTCGCGTTTGTCGGCATATTCTTTTTTGCTGTACCTTTTCCATTGATTATTTTTGCCGCAGCGATTTTTGGTTATCTCCGAACCCAAGATACTGCAGAAAATACGTATGCATCAAACGTCAAAATCAAACCGGCGAAAACGCTCGCGATAATCTTCGCATGGCTGCTGATCTGGTGGTTTCCGATTGCGGCACTGGGTTGGATTTTTGAGGCAAATTTTCTTTTCGATATCGGTGTGTTTTTTTCCAAGCTTGCCGTCGTGACATTTGGCGGCGCCTACGCCGTGCTCGCCTACCTAGCGCAGGATGTCGTCAGTCAATTCGGTTGGTTGACTGCCACCGAGATGATGGACGGTCTAGGCCTTGCGGAGACGACACCAGGGCCGCTGATTCTGGTAAATGAATTTGTTGGATTTATTGCAGGATATCGTGAAGGTGGATTTGCGCTCGCATCCGCCGCCGCGCTGGTTACGCTTTGGACAACATTTGTGCCGTGCTTTCTCTGGATTTTTGCCGGTGCACCGTATCTTGAATGGCTCGACTCACAGCCACGCTTAAAAGGCGCGCTGGCGGCAATTACGGCGGCGGTTGTTGGGGTAATTTTGTATCTGTCGATATGGTTTGCTTTGCACGTGTTCTTTAGTGAGGTCAGTTTGATTCAATACGGCGTGTTGTCGTTATGGGTACCCGCTGTCGAATCAGTTGGGTGGCTTGTGGTGATTTTGTTTTCAATCAGCGCACTCCTGCTGTTTTTTCTTAAATTCGGAGTCTTCAAGGTTCTGTTGGTTTCGTCAGCGCTTGGTTTGATGGCAAAAGTATTGATGTGATTGGTTTTCCCTGATGTCGTGCTTGCATAAAAAAGGGGGCTATTGCCCCCTTTAATCTATGTCAAAACTGGATTAGTTAATCCACTTATTAACGGTGTCCATATTGTTGTTTACCCATTCCTCGGCAACGTCACGCGGATCAAGCTTGTCGCGACCAATTTGCAAAATCCACTGGTTAACAACGTCAGGATCGAGTTCCATTTGACTCAGGAACTTAGCAACGGGTGGGTTACGCTCTTCGAGCGACTTTGAATACGCAACAAAGATCGACGCGTCTTTACTGGCGCACGGAAAGCTTGATTGCTCGAGCCAGTCTTCCGCATCCAGATTCAGCTTTTCGCAACCTTCATACCATGCCTGCTCATCGACGGGTGTGATGTCATAGGCCGCGTGTACCCACTCTGGTGTCCAATAGTAGAAAAGAATCGGCTGTTCCTTGGTGATTGCTGCCTTGAGCTGACCTTTAAATGTGGCGTCGGGCAAAATTTCCGGCTCCCAAAGCGCATCCAGGCCGTAGCTTTTGAATTTAACCTGCCACATGCGGGTTGATTTCCAGCCGGCGTCGCCTGCCCAGTATTCACCTTTACCGTTGCCGTCTTTGTCGAACATTGCAGCGATTTCAGGTTTTGCCAGATCATCAAATGACTTGATTTTGTCCGACATATACGTCGGGACGTACATCATCTGTGTACCTTTGTAAGGCACGTTGTGACCGACAGTCTTTGCGCCGTCGATGTATTTGTCCCACAGGCCTTGTCGATTAGGCATCCACAGGTCTGTATAGACATCGGCCGAGCCATCGCCTTTGTCCATCCCGGCGGCAATAACTGAACCGTCCGACAGTCCTTTTACAATTTCGGCTTCACCGCCGAGTGGCCCCTGGATGACAGCCTGGATGACATGACCGATTGCTTTTGCGCCGGTCCAGGTTAGGTCGCCGATTGTTACCTTGGCATCTGCGGCTAAAGCCGAAGATGTAGCGCCCACGGCAATCGCGGCGCTAAGGGTAAGGGTTTTGTAAAACTTCATCACTCGCTCCTCATGCTGGTAATAGTTGAAGTCGAAACATTCGACTTCTTGTTGCACACAAATTTTAAATTACGGTTTTATCTTGTTAGTCTTTTGCACTACGCGATCGATCATCATCGCGAGTAGCGCGATTCCAATTCCGGCCAAAACACCGCGGCCGGTTTCGGTATTTTCCAATGCTTCGGTGACTATGTAGCCCATACCTCCAGCGCCAATTAGCGCTGCGACCACCACCATCGAAAGACTCATCATCACGACCTGATTCACGCCCGCCATGATCGACGGCAAGGCCAGTGGTAGCTCGACTTTGGTGAGTAACTGTCGCGGATGAGCGCCGAATGCCAATGCTGCTTCTTTTGTGTTTTCTGGAACCTGCTTGATTCCCAGCGCCGTCAGGCGAACCATCGGTGGCATCGCAAAAATAACCGTGGCCAGAATGCCGGGGGGTTTGCCGATAGAGAAAAAAGCGATCGCAGGAAGCAGATAAACAAACGACGGTATAGTCTGCATGACATCCAGAATGGGCGTAATCAAAGCTTGTCCGCGTTTGGACTTACCAACCCAAATTCCCATAGGAAGGCCAAAAACGATGCAGATGATTGAAGCTGCCACGACGAGCGAAAGCGTATCCATCGCCGTTTGCCAAAATCCAAATATCGCGAGGTAGATCAAGGTCGCAGCGACAAATATTGTGGTTCTCGCGCCTGCCATCACGAATGCCGTAAACAGCAAAACACCCATCGTGATAGGCCAGGGCGTGCCGACAAACACGGACGTAATGGCAGTTAACATGCCGCGCAATACTTGAGTTATTCCATCGAAGAGAAAGCCGTAAAAAACGGTGACGTAACTGATCGAGTCGTCAATCGCCTGCGAGACGTAAGTATTCAAATTTACTGGCGGCGCGTTTTCACTCGGTGGCGTGCGTTTAACGATGCGTTCACCGTCTTCGCCGCGCGGATAGCTGATTTCATCAGGTCTCGGAATCCAAAAAAGCGTCGGAAATTCGCTGATGACGTAACAATCCATGCGATCTTTAAATGGCACAACCTCGCCTTTTGAAATCGCGCGATCCTGTTTGATGCAGGCGCGCTCATCGGGAGCGAACTGTGTGGAGCGATAAATCATCAGCGGAACAATGAGTGTGGCAACGATTGCCGCGATTAGCAGTCTGCCCGGTTCGATTCCGCTGTTGATTTCGTGGTTAACGCGCCAGCGATCGTACTGACGCGAGTACATTCGATCCGCTAACCAGGCGAATAAAAGCCGACCGAAGATAAACACAATGATGGCAGCGATTAGATAGCTATCTGCCCAGCCCTCGTAACGCGTGACCAGATACTCTTTATCGGCGTTATCGATGGCCGCCTGACTGTATTTAAAAACCAATGCTGCATTGACAGCAGTCACCAGATCGACAACAAATCCGATAACAAACAACAACCAGTTGCCGCGCAAAGCTGCCCAAATGAATGACCCGATCAGAGCGGATATGTTGATGTGCGTGTTCGGTAAAATGTCTTTCTGGATTTTCAGAAAGACATCAGCGTAGTAATCGCCGCCTTGTCCGGCGAACTCACGAAACGGCGTGGTAACGTCGGCTTCTGCCTTATCGGCGGTCATCGTTTCTTGTGCTGTCATACTTCCCCCTGGATACCGCGAAGCAAGGCATCTTTGGTGACGACGCCAACCGGCTTGTTGTCGTCAATGATCACGATTGGGTTGTCTTGATCGAGTGAAACGCCGACGAGCTTGTCGAGGTCGTCGTCGGGCCCCGCTTGCGGGCACTGTTCTGTCGGCGGCAAGGATCCGTTGGCGTGTTCGTATTGCTCAACGTCCGTCATTACGGTATGTGCAAAAATCAGCTTTAGTTTCGAAATGCCTGCAACAAAGTCGGCGACGTAATCGTCGGCAGGTTGCGTCACGATTTCTTCGGGTGTTCCCGTTTGCACAATCTCGCCGTCTTTCATGATGGCGATTCGCGACCCCATTCGGATCGCCTCGTCCAGGTCGTGGGTGATAAACAAGGTGGTTTTGTGCATATGCTGCGAGAGCGCGAGAAATTCATCCTGCAGGTTTCGGCGAATCAAAGGGTCGAGTGCGGAGAAGGGCTCATCCATCAAGAGGATGTCCGGGTCCGCCGCCATCGCACGCGCGAGTCCGACGCGTTGCTGCATACCACCCGAAAGTTCCGACGGCATGCGGTCGCCGTACCCTTCCAGCCCGACCAGCTCGATGACTTTGTTTGCGACTTGCGCGCGCGTGAACGCGTCGACTTTGCGTAACTCAAGTGCAAAGGCCACGTTATCGATAACGCTGCGATGCGGTAACAACGCCATGTTCTGAAACACCATTCCGATTTTTTCGGCGCGCATCGCACGCAGGTCTTCGGGGTTTAACTCGCCGACGTTGGTGCCGTTGATCAATATCCGTCCGGCGGTTGGTTCGATTAATCGATTAACGTGCCGAACAAGCGTGCTTTTGCCGGAGCCTGACAATCCCATCAGGCAGAAAATTTCACCCTGTTTGACACTGAAAGAGGCGTCTTTAACGCCGACGACGGCGCCGAATTGTTCCAATACCTCTGGCTTGCCAATGCCTTTCTCGCGAATCGCGTCCATTGCCTCGGTCGCTCGTTCACCAAAGATTTTCCATACGCCGTCCAGCTGGACAACGGCATCGTCAGAGACGGAGGGTTGCGTGTTGACGTTCGATGACATACTCATGCGCGTGCCCGTGTGCGTTGCGGATCAATAAAAGGAATCGACGTAACAACCGCGTTCAGCCGCTTCATGCGCCCGTCGAGTTGGCCGATTTCGAGAGTGGTGTCGTCCTGACTAAATTCGACAGCGATGCGTGCAATCGCAATTGCGCGTTCTAGCGTTGGTGAGCGCGTGGCCGAAGTCACGACGCCGACAGGGCGCTCGCCGCTGAAAATCTGTGCGCCGTGAGGCGGTACATCGTCGCAATCGATCAGAAGGCCTTTCAGAATTTTTCTTGGCTTGTCTGCGTTACGTGTAAGCGCATCCTTGCCGACAAAATCAGACTTGTTTAAATCGACTGCGAACCCAAGGCCCGCTTCGAATGCGTCAACGCCGGGTGCGAACTCAGCGTTGGGTGCTGCCAATCCAGCTTCGATGCGAATAATTTCAAGTGCGGCGCCGCCCATGGGTTCGATTCCAAACTCCTCACCCGCGTGCATGAGTGCATCCCATAGCTCCGTCGCATCGTCTTCGGTACAAAATAACTCGTAGCCCAACTCGCCGGTGTATCCAGAACGCGCGAGCATAAACGGGATACCCTCGCGATCATGCAAGCGCGCAATTGAAACTCCAAACCATTTGATCTGCTCGAGTGAGGGAACATGCGGCTGGGTAAAAACGACTTTTTGCAGCAGCTCACGCGAGCAAGGACCTTGCAGTGCAAGGTTTGGCATTGACCCACCGAGCGTGTTGATTCGAACGTGCCAACCTTCGTCACGCGCGATCATTTTGAGAATGCGCGCGCTTTCTTCAGTACCGCAACACCAGCGAAAAAGGTCGGGCGCAAGTCGGAACAGGGTGCCGTCGTCGACAACCGCACCGGTTTCATCGCAGATCAGCGAGTAGGTGCCGCGCCAAACGGCCAACTTGGCGATGTTGCGCGTCATCGTTCGCTGCAGCAGTTTTTCCGCATCGGGTCCGATGATGTCGTACTTACGCAATCCACTCATGTCCTGCAGCGTAACGCGCTCACGGCAGGCCCAGTATTCGCCAATTGTTCCAGTCGACGGAAAACTCACAGGAGCCCACAAATCTCGCGCGGGGGAGAAGTGCGAAGTCAGCAGGCTCGTCCTGGGGTGAAAGGCGCTTTCGCGACTTATGGCCATAGGTGCATCCTCTTTCTCTCGGTAAGCCACGGCGCGTTTGACAGGCGCGTTCGGTCGATAAATTCGGACATGGATATCGGTTGGGTTCCAACCGTTAATCGGGTCAATATCGTCGGGGCAAGCGGTCGTCACGCAGACCAGATTGTCCATCGCACGCATCGCGACATAGTCGCCCGGTCGCGACCAGGATTCTTCCGTCAACAAGCTGTGGTTGTGCGGATCGATCCATGTACTCCAGAAAAAGTTAATTGCAGGCCATGCATTGCGCCGGCGCACGCCGAACGGCGCGGCGGCATGCGAAATGTTGTCCGAGCAATTAACGTGGCCGGGAAAGCCGCGTTCCTGATAGCTGCGCGCGGTGCACGCAACACCAAATGCATCGTGACGACCGCAGGTGTCCTGAACAACGTTGAGCATGGGTCGCAGTTCGCCGTCGTAAAACTTGTCGAACAAGCCGGGACCGGGATACGCGCCGCGCACCATCGAACGGGTCGCGGTGCTGTCGATAATCGTTTCGATGCCGGAAGCCAGATCGGCGGAGCGAAACGCGGTGAAATCCGAACACTGCTGACCTTCGATATCGATGATCTGAACAATCTCGCCTTCGTGCACTTCATACGCCTGCGCAGACCCGCGCTTGACGGTGAATTCGTCGCGAACTGATCCCAGAGGCTCGGGAAGCTCACGAACCCCACTTTCAAACGGCTGATGAGCCACCTCTAACGCGCTGGGCGCGTGCCCGTTCACCGTATCAAGCGCTGCGACGGGGTAGGCAATCCAAACGCTGCCACGTCCCTTGGCTTTCAGAACAACGATGTCGCCAGTTCCGGACACTGACGCTGCGCTTTGCGTGATGCCTGCGCCTAAGCCAAGCGAATTAGCCCAGCCCTGAATGGGGTCAAGGTTGCAGGTGTTTGGATCAAGTGGCGTGGCTGTATTGCCTAGATTAAGCAAATCGAGTGCGAGGTTGCCCTGATCGCCAATAACCAGGAGAACGACCTGGTCATCGATCTGCAAACCGTGGATGGAAACGAGGTCGCCATCGTGAAGTCCTAGTTGAATCGACGCACGCGGGGCGAGTTGCCAGCTGCGCAGGTCCGTCTTATCGGCAAAACCGGGGAAAGCCCTGCCGCGCACAGACGGGCTAATGAAGCTGAAATCGTGTAGTACTCCCCCAAGTTCCATTATTATCGTTTGAAGCTTGAAATGTAACCGGTTACATTTAAGCATTGAAAAATGATCCGAGTCAAGCGTGACGGTTAGAAGGTAACCCTTCGTAGGAAACGCCTATGCCCAAGAAAGGTGGAAGTATTCGCGATGTAGCCAAACTAACGGGCTTATCGACAGCGACGATTTCGCGCGTTTTCAACAACGCGTCCAACGTTAAACCCGAGACGAGGGACAAGGTGCTCAAAGCGTGCGCTGAGTTGGATTATGTGCCTAACCCGGCAGCGCGTTCGTTAACCACCAACCGCTCCAAAACCATCGCAGCAATTATTCCGACGATAGAGCACTCGGTATTCGCAAAGTACATTACCGCTATCGAACAAACTCTGGCAGAGCGGGATTACTCGCTCGTTCTGGCGATATCGAATTCTGATCCTGAAGAAGAATTAACCGCGGCAAATAAACTGATTGGCATGGGAGCCGAGGCGTTCATCTTAAGCGGAATCGAACACAGCCAGGCATTGATCGATATGTTTCAGCGTCGCGATGTCCCTCATGTTTTTACATCGTATTGGGAAGACAGCGATCAGTATCTCACCATTGGTTATGACAACTTCAGCCTCGCAAAACGAGCAGTAAAGTTTCTGGCATCGAAGGGGCATGAACGCATCGCTGTGGTTCACGGATTGCTACACGAAAGTGATCGAACGCGCGCAAGACGCGAAGGCGCTGCGGCAGCGGCCGGGAGCAAAATCTCGTTAACGTTTGTGGAGACAGACCTCAATGTAGAAGGCGGAAAGCGAGCGGTGAAAACACTGTTCGATACAGACACCAAATTCAGCTCCATTTTGTGCTTCTCTGACGTTTTGGCGTTAGGTGCTTATTTCTCACTGGTCGAAGCAAATCTCACCGTCCCAGAAGATGTTTCCCTAATGGGTTTCGACAATTTGGAATGGTCGAAAGATTTAACGCCGCCACTGACGACGATTGACCTGCCCGCGGAACAGATGGGCGTGGAAGTTGCGACGCAAATAATGAGTTACCTAGAGGAGTCAAAGCCGATTACATCGACCTTATTAGCGGCAAAGATTATTAATCGGAGTTCGGTGAAGTCGGTTTAGTGGAAATGAAAATCGAAGGGGTCATGAAAATCAAAGGGGTCAGACACGATTGATTCCAAAAAAAGGCGGCGCCAAGATTAAATTGCGCGCGGCCGATTACTGGTCAGAGAGCGAACAAAAAATCGCCACTAAAAAAATTTCTCTAAATACTTTTAATCTGCTGGCGCAATTCCTCATCTGATATCTGCCAAAAAAGCCGACCGCGTTTTATAAAATGATGCTGGGTAAAATTTCCATTTTTACTTTCAATCAGTCCGATAAATTCGTCAACCTTGTCTGTGTGAAAGCGGGTGTTTCCAGTCATGACCAGCGACACGTTTCTTTCCCCAAAATCTTGAGCAGATGCAAACGCCCACATTGGCACAGCAGGTCGGAACCACCATGTTGGGCTGCAAAGAACGACGCTTTGATATTGGCTGAAGTCGATTGGCGGATAATTCACTTCTGCTTCGCGTAATTCATCCGATGCATCGGAGGACGCTTTCCTTTGTCCTGAAAAAGTTTGCGGGTACGCGCTCGCTTCGATAACAAATAAATCGGCATCGTTAAGTCGTGCCAACTCTTTTGCGGCGAGTAGGGTATTGCCGGATCGCGAATAAACCACAACGCAGGTGCCGGCGTCATCGCTCCCCGTTCGTGTATACGGTTCACTTTCAACCCACGTCCGGTCTTTGTACTGCCAATATCCAAGTGTGCCGAGTCCTGCAAGTGCTACCGTGCCGGTTGTTACCTTCAGAAAATATCGACGCCTTGGGTTAAATATTTGTGACATAAAACGATGTTCCCAAAATTTGTTAAGAAAGTTCACGCATGATCGAAAATGGTCGCGCTACGCAAGCGCGAGTAACTGACTCAGTTCACGCGTTGTTGCAAAAAACGTCAGTTATTTTTTCAAGGTTGTTTTTAAAGTCGTTATACCGATCAAAAACCCGCGTTGCGTTTTTAATCCAATTTAGTTACTGGTCCATCGCTTCCGCAATCCAAAAGTTTCCTTACGCTAGAACTGCAGTATCCGATTTCTCTTAAGATTTAAATTTCGTGCAACACTCAACAAATGTGGTCGCCGCATTCGAGAGGTCTCGGTTTTTTACCCACGCAACACCAAGCCTGCGCGCGAGTATGGGTATATCAACATTCAGCTTTACGAGGTCATCCGCCATGCTGCGCGGTAACAAGCTCCAGCCGAGACCAACCGACACCATCATTTTGATTGTCTCGAGATAATTCGTTTCCATCGTCACGCTGAGTCGCAGGTTATGCGGCAGCAATGCCTTGTCCAGAATCTCGCGCGTGACCGTTCCGCGCGCAGGGAGGATCGCGCGATGCTGTGCAAGGTCAGCGGCCGCGTATTGATTCGATTCGGTAAGCGCGTGGTTAGCATCGACGACAAAGTCCAGCGGGTCCGGCCAGATTTCCATCGTTTCGAGCCGCTCGAACGGTGACTCGGGCAGCGTGGCGACGGCGAGTTCCAACTTGCCACGTTCGACTGCTGCGCACGCGTCTTCTGAATCCATAAAGTGGATGTCTAATTCAACGCCGGGAAAGTGTTGGGTAAACTCGCGCAGCACGGGTGGCAGTCGGTGCAAGCCGATGTGGTGGCTGGTGCCGATCCGCAGGCGTCCCGCGACTTCGCCGTGCAGAGTTGTCACCCGTTCGCGCGCGCGGGAAAACTCGTCGACGATGCGCCGTGCAGAATCGGTCAGCGCTTCGCCTGCTTCGGTCAGCTGCACGCTGCGGCCAATCCGGTGAAACAGTTTCACATCGAGCGAGGTCTCCAACGCCGCAATGCGTTTGCTGATCGCGGGCTGGGTGAGATACAGGCGCTCCGCCGCCGCCGAGAACGATTGCGTCTCCACAATCGCTAAAAACGCGCTCAGATTATTAACATCCATGTGTGCAAGGTATATTCATTCCAATATGGAATCAATTGTATAAATAAAATGAATTAGAGTTATTGATTGTGATTGGCTAAAATTTGCGCAGTTTCAGTACTGAGCCGACGCGAATGGCTGGAAAAACCTTATACGACAAACTGTGGGATGCGCATCTAGTGCGCAGCGAGGACGACGGAACCGCGCTGCTCTACATCGACCGCCACCTGGTCCACGAAGTGACCTCGCCGCAGGCGTTCGAAGGCCTGCAACTGGCGGGCCGCAAGCCGTGGCGGATTGGTTCAATGCTTGCGGTGCCGGATCACAACACCCCGACCACGCGATTGGAGGATGGTATCACCGATCCTGTCTCGCGCGTGCAGGTCGAGACACTGCAAAAAAACTGTAACGAGCAGGGCGTGACCCTGTTCGACATGGGCGATATCCGTCGTGGCATCGTTCACGTAATTGGACCCGAACAGGGTGCAACCTTGCCGGGCATGACGGTGGTCTGTGGTGATTCGCATACTGCGACCCACGGCGCGTTTGGCGCATTGGCGTTCGGCATCGGCACGTCGGAGGTCGAGCACGTGATGGCGACGCAGTGTCTGATTCAGAAGAAGTCAAAGAACATGCTGATCAGCGTGAACGGCGAGCTCGGCAACGGTGTGACCGCAAAAGACGTGGTGCTCGCCATTATCGGGGAAATCGGCACCGCTGGCGGCACGGGCTATACCATGGAATTCGGCGGCGATGCGATCCGCAGCCTGTCGATGGAAGGCCGCATGACGATTTGCAATATGGCGATTGAAGCCGGCGCGCGCGCGGGCATGGTGGCGGTGGATGACACCACCATCGACTACGTGCTCGGACGACCTTACGCGCCGCGCGACGAGCATCGCGATGCCGCCATTGCGGCCTGGCGCGAGTTGCACTCGGACGCGGACGCCGAGTTCGACAAGGTGGTTAATCTGGATGCCGCATGCATCGCGCCGCAGGTGACATGGGGAACGTCGCCGGAAATGGTCGTCGATGTAAACGCGTCGGTGCCTGACCCCGACAGCGAATCTGACCAAACCCGGGCCGACGGCATGCGCAAGGCGCTCAATTACATGGCGCTGCAGGCCGGCACCGCGATGCAGGACATTCCCGTTGACAAGGTGTTTATTGGCTCGTGCACCAACTCGCGTATTGAAGACATGCGCGCGGCCGCAGCGGTGATTAAAGGCCGCAAAGTGGCGAACAACGTTAAGCTGGCGATGGTGGTGCCGGGGTCCGGGCTGGTTAAAGAGCAAGCGGAAAGCGAAGGTTTGGACAAGTTGTTCACCGAGGCGGGTTTTGAGTGGCGTGAGCCGGGATGTTCGATGTGCCTGGCGATGAACGCGGATCGTCTCGAGCCTGGTGAGCGCTGCGCGTCAACGTCTAACCGGAATTTTGAAGGGCGGCAAGGTGCGGGCGGGCGCACGCATCTGGTGAGCCCGGCGATGGCAGCAGCGGCGGCGCTCGCGGGTCACTTTGTCGACGCACGGACGTTTTAAAGGACCCGGGCGATGAAGAAATTTGAAACGATGAGTGGATTGGTCGCGCCAATGGATCGGGCCAATGTCGATACCGACGCGATTATCGCCAAGCAGTATCTGAAATCGATCAAACGCAGCGGTTTCGGCGTAACCCTGTTTGACGACTGGCGCTATCTCGACCCGGGCGAGCCCGGGATGGATCACAGCACGCGTCGGCCAAACCCCGATTTCGTTCTCAATCAAGCGCGATATGCCGGGGCGACTGTTTTACTGGCGCGCGAAAACTTTGGCTGCGGTTCGTCGCGCGAGCACGCGGTCTGGGCGCTGGATGATTTCGGTTTCCGCGTGGTGATCGCGCCGAGCTTTGCAGACATCTTTTTTAACAACAGTTTCAAAAGCGGTTTGTTGCCGATTGTGCTGGACGCCGACACGGTTGACGGGTTGATGAAAGACGTATTCGCAAGCGAAGGGTATGAGCTGCAGATCGATCTCGCTACGCAGAAAATTAGTACACCGGACGGTCAAAGCATCGCGTTCGAAGTCGACCCATTTCGCAAACACTGTTTGCTCGAAGGTCTGGACGATATCGGCCTGACCTTGCAGCACGCCGATAAAATTCGCGACTACGAATCGCAGCGGGCCAAACAAGCGCCCTGGCTGTTCACCTAGAACGTATTTAACTTTTTCCTAATGAACAGCCGCATGTGATGTGCGGCGACGGAATTTATGATGACGAAAAAAATCGCGGTTTTGGCTGGTGACGGCATCGGCCCTGAAATTGTTGCCGAAGCGGTCAAGGTCATTGATTGCCTGCAAGCTAACCACGGTTTTGCTGTCGAGTTAACTGCCGCGCCTTTTGGGGGCGCGGGTTACGACGCTGCAGGAAAGCCATTGCCCGATGACACTCTGTCACTGTGCGAGCAGTCCGATGCCATTTTGTTGGGCGCGGTGGGCGGGCCCGAGTACGACGAGTTGCCACGCGACGTGCGCCCCGAGCGCGGCTTACTTGGCCTGCGATCGGCGCTGGGTTTGTTTTCCAACCTGCGACCGGCAATGTTGTATCCACAACTGGCAGATGCCTCGTCACTGAAGCCGGATCTGGTTGCCGGTCTCGACATCATGTTTGTACGCGAATTGACCGGCGGAATTTATTTCGGTCAACCGCGCGGCATAGAGACACTCGAAAACGGACAGCGTCGTGGTTTCAATACCATGGAGTACACCGATTACGAGATTGAGCGCATCGCTCGCAGCGCGTTTGATATTGCGATGAAGCGCGGCAAACGCGTGTGCTCGGTCGATAAAATGAACGTGCTCGAAGTCTCCGAGCTCTGGCGCGAAGTGATGGAAGCCGTGGGCAACGGGTACCCCGAGGTCGAACTGTCACACATGTATGTCGACAATGCCGCGATGCAGTTGGTGCGCGCGCCGAAGCAATTCGACGTTGTGGTCACAACCAATATGTTTGGTGACATATTGTCTGATGCCGCGGCAATGCTTACCGGTTCGATCGGCATGCTGCCGTCGGCCTCCCTTAACAGCGAAGGACAGGGCCTGTACGAGCCGATTCATGGTTCCGCGCCGGACATCGCGGGCAAAAGTATCGCCAATCCTCTGGCGACGATCTTGTCTGTCTCCATGATGTTGCGTTATTCACTGGATGAATCTGCTCTGGCAGACAAAATCGAAACCGCTGTTGGCGTCGTGCTCGATAGCGGTTTGCGCAGTGCAGATCTGGGCGGTGGTGACACGGCAGTGGGTACGACGGCGATGGGCGATGCAGTAGTCGCGGCGCTGCAAGCGGGCTAATGCAGTGAAACTGGTCATCGGTAACAAAAATTATTCGTCCTGGTCGCTGCGGCCATGGCTGCTGATGCGCGTCGCCGGTCTCGACTTTGAAGAGGAGCGCATCGCCTTGTTTGTCGATGGGATGGACGAGCAAATCCGGCAGTTTTCGGCGGCGGGCAAAGTGCCTGTGTTGCTGGACGGCGACACGGTTGTTTGGGATTCGCTGGCAATCTGTGAATACATTGCCGAAAGCAACACCGCGCTATGGCCATCTGCTCGTGATGCGCGGGCAGTCGCGCGATCGGTTTGCGCTGAGATGCATTCCGGATTTGAACATCTTCGCGGTCAAATGCCGATGAATTGCCGCCGTGACGAGGCACTTGATCATATCGATCACGCGCTGCAGTCCGACATCGATCGTGTTTGCGAGATATGGCGGGACTGCCGTTCGAAATTTGCATCGAGCGGCGAGTATTTGTTTGGTGCGTTTAGCGTCGCCGACGCGATGTTCGCTCCGGTTGTGCTGCGTTTTAACAGCTATCGGGTCGATGCGGGCGAACGAGGAAACGCCTACATGAAAACCATACTGGCTATGCCTGAGCTGCAGGAGTGGATTACGGCGGGTCAAGCTGAAAGCGAAGTGATTGCACAGGCCGAGGTGTAAAAAACGTCGGTGTTATTGATTTTGAAATTATTTGAGTAAGAAATTATGAGCAAAAAATACGATGTGGCTGTTGTCGGCGCCACCGGCGCTGTCGGTGAAGCCATGCTGTCAATCCTCGCGCAGCGCGATTTTCCGGTAAATAACGTCTATGCCCTGGCGAGTTCGCGCTCGGCGGGTAAGCGCGTAGAGTTCGGCGACACCCAGCTTGTCGTTGAAGACCTCGCAACTTTTGACTTCAGCAAGGTGCAGATCGGCTTGTTTTCCGCAGGGGGGTCGATTTCGGCCGAATACGCGCCCAAAGCGGCTGCGGCGGGCTGCGTCGTGATCGACAACACCTCACATTTCCGCTACGACGACGACAAACCGCTGGTGGTGCCCGAGGTCAATCCGCACGCCATTGCGAGATACAAGGACACCGGCATTATTGCCAATCCTAACTGCTCGACTATTCAGATGCTGGTGGCCTTGAAGCCCATTCAGGATGCGGTTGGAATTGAACGCATCAACGTGAGCACCTATCAGGCGGTTTCGGGTACCGGAAAAGAAGCAATTGAGGAACTAGCCGGTCAAACCGCTAAACTACTCAATGGCAAACCAATCGAAACTGAGGTGTATCCCAAGCAAATCGCGTTTAACGCACTTCCGCATATTGATGTGTTTCAAGACAACGGCTACACCAAGGAAGAGATGAAAATGGTGTGGGAAACTCGCAAAATCTTCGAAGACGATGCGATAACGGTTAATCCCACCTGCGTGCGAATTCCGGTATTTTATGGGCATTCGGAGGCGGTACATATTGAAACTGTTGAAAAAATCACTGCAGAGTCGGCTCGGAATTTGCTAAAAGATTCGGATGGCGTGACAGTTATTGACGAACAGCAGGATGGAGGGTATCCAACTGCGGTAACCGAAGCGGCAGATGCAGATCCGGTATACGTTGGGCGAATTCGCGACGATATATCCCACCCAAGAGGCCTGAATATGTGGGTTGTATCAGATAACGTGCGAAAAGGCGCTGCACTTAACAGTATTCAGATTGCAGAGGTTTTGATAAAAGAGTATATATAACCTATAGTTAACTCTACATTGTTAAAGCTACTTCTTTAAAGTATATTCTACGATAAATGGCTCAGGTGACTGGGTGGTAAGGAAAAATTGTTAGCCCTAAACGCGTTAGGGCGGCATTTTCGGAACAAATCATAGAGAGCGTTAGTCGACGTGCGCAAATTACTATCGATTACCACAATTATATTGGCGTCGTTATCCACCAATGTCCACGCATTGGGGCTGGGTAACATTGAGATGCTATCGGCGCTAAACCAGCCCCTCGAAGCCGAGATCGAACTGTTGTCGGTTCGCGAAGGCGAAACTGACGGCATGATCGCGACACTCGGCTCGCAGGAAGCGTTTCTCCGGGCCGGGCTTGATCGGCCATTCATCCTCACTCAACTGCGTTTCAACGTAGAAGAGCGGAATGATGGCACTCCCTATATTCGTGTTATCAGCAAAAAACCTATTGTTGAACCCTTCCTGAACTTTTTGATCGAGGTCGACTGGCCTCGCGGTCGATTGGTACGCGAATACACCGTGTTGCTGGACCCGCCCGTGTTTATGACACAGCAGGCAGAGTCGAGCCAGCCATCTCAGTCGGCAACCGTCGAAACCACTGTCGCCGCAGAAACCACGGTTCCAGCGCCTGAGCCAATCTCCCCGACACCTGAGCCCGTCACAGCGCCGGAGCCTGAACCCGCACCGTCGAGTGAATCGACTTCAACAGTTTCGACTGCTAGCGAAAGCTCGACTGTAGCAAGCAGCGTCACTGAATATGGGCCGGTTGCTGAAGGTGAAACTCTTTGGTCGATCGCGAGCCGCAATAAACCGGCGTCCATGACCATCGAACAAATGATGATTGCGATCTCGCGCGCGAACCCAGATGCGTTCCTGCGCGACAACATCAATTTGCTGCGCAAAGGCGCTATCCTGCGTATCCCGCAGGGCGATACCCAAATTAGTCAATCTGAAGCTGTCGAGTCAGTGCGTGAGCAAACGGCACTGTGGAATGAGTACGTAGACAGTGTTCAACCGCGCACTCAAGAACCTGTTGTTGAAGAGGTCGCCGAGCAAACGCCGAACGTTGAAGAAACTGTCGAATCGACGGAGCAAGCCGAAAGTGAGCTTAAGCTCGTTGGCGAAGAAGATGCCACTGAACAGGCCGCAGATGCGGTGACTGCAGAGCGCGCGGAAGCTGCAGAGAACGCACTCTCGAACGTGCAGGCGCAACTTTCGCTGGCGCAGGAAGAGGTCGAAGCTGAAAAACTGCGCAACGACGAATTGCAGTCACGCGTGGCAAGCCTCGAAGACACCGTATCAAAAATGGAACGTTTGATTACGCTGCGTGAAACCGAGCTGGCTGAACTGCAGCAGCAACTTTCTGACGCAGAGCAAGCTGCTGTTGAAACCGTCACCGTCGAAACAGTCGAAGTCGAGCCGCAGGCCACAGAAATCGAGGTCACCGAGCCCGAACCCGAGCCGGAGGTTGTTGAACCAGAGGTGGTTGAACCCGAGGTTGTCGAAGTCGAGCCGGTTGCCGAAACCGTTGAAGTGGTAGAGCCAGAGGTTGTCCCGGAACCTGAAGTTATCGCCGTGCCAGAGCCTGAACCGGAGGTTGTTGCGGAACCGGAACCCGAGCCTGTACCGGTTCCGGTTGTTACACCACCGCGTCAACCGTCGTTCCTAGAGCAAATGATGGGTTCCAGCACGGCACTGCTGGCGGGCGGCGGGCTGCTCGTATTGCTACTGGCACTGATGTTTATGCTTCGTCGGCGTCGCGCAGCAGCTGAAGATGAGGAACTCGCTGGTCTTGACGATGATATTGAACTGGACGTCGAAGACGACAACCTGGGTCAAATTGGGGGTGACATTGGGGGCGACACCGATTTTGCCGACGACCTTGACATCACTGACGACGTCTCTTCCGATACCGATGCGACTGTGCAGAGCTTTGAGGACGACATCGATGATGCCGACGATTTCGGTAGCGACTTTCTCGACGACACCGACAACGACGCCACGCTAAATAATATTGATGACGATGAGGCACTGAACGCGCTCGACACGGCAAGCACAGTCATCATCCAACCGGAGGCCGCTCAGGAGTTTGTCACCGCCGCCGACGAGTCCGAACGCGAAGCGGTCGCCGATTCCGCACCAGTTAAAGATGACACCATCGCCGAAGCCGATGTGTACCTCGCATACGGATTGTTTGGTCAGGCAGAGGACTTACTGAAGCTTGCGATCGAAGAAAACCCGAACAAGGCCGAATATCACGTAAAACTTGCTGAGACGTATTACGCCGAAAAGAACAAGGACGCTTTTGTTGGTGTCGCGGAGAATGCGCAAACGAAAATCGGCGCGACGGATCCTGCAGCCTGGGAACGCATTGCATCAATGGGCCACGAGCTGGCACCGGACAACGAGTTGTTTGGTGGGGCGGGGCCAATCGCTCAGGTAGCGCCGGAACTTGGCATCAATATGGACGAGCCCACTGGCGGCGAAAAGTTCGAATCCGAGCTCGATCTCGACGCAACGCAGCTGCTTGAAGCCGCCGAGTACGAAGAAACTCGACCGCTTGATGATGAGAAAGACGCAGATCTGATCGCAAGTCGCACTGGCGGAGGCGGTGATCTGGACGACATGAAAACCATGATCATGACGCCCACGCCATCACCTGATGAGCCCGCTCCTGCCCCGGCCGCCGCTAGCGGCGAGGCGGACATGGCAGACTTCGGCCTCGATGATGACCCTGCGACAGAAAAAGATGACACCGTAATCGACGACATTCTTGAGCGAGGCGATGTCACACCGGCGATCAACGACGCGATGGAATTTGACATCGATGATCTGGATAGCACAGGCGATCTGACCGGACCCGGTACCGAACTGGACCCCGAGTCAACCGATCTCGACTTCGAAAGCGACATCGACATGGATTTGAGTCTCGAGGATCTCGATCTTGACGGTGATGACACTGCTGACCTGACCGACGGTGACGAAACTGATCCGCTTGCGGATATGACTGACAGACTCGGCGAAAGCGAAATCGAAACACTCGATCTGGGCGGTAGTGATGATCTGGATATGCCACCCCAGAGCGAGATCGAAACCGCTGTTGCGCCGGCGACTGAGGGTGATGGCATTGATGCTGACGTCGACGATGATGTGTTTTCAGACCTCGACGATGCAATGCTCAGTGTTGAAAACGACGATTTGGTCACTGGCGCGTCAACAGACGGTCTGGACGCGACGATGGCACTGGATCAGGAGTTCGACACAACGGCGGATCGCACAACCGATGTGATGGATGATGACTTTGAACTCGACGGCGGCGGAGAAATCGACACAATGCTCGATCTCGCCAAAGCCTACATTGATATGGGTGACGCGGACAGCGCCAGCAGTGCATTGAAAGAAATCATCGCAACCGGTAACGACGCTCAAAAAGCCGAAGCGGAAAACTTGCTTAAACAGCTTTCCTGACGCGATAATCACAAATAACGATATTTAAGGGCGCCGAAAGTGGCGCCCTTTTTCATTACGTGACACCATTTTTATATGCGAATTGCACTCACAGTCGAGTACGATGGTACACACTATTGCGGCTGGCAAATTCAGCGTCGGGACCCGTCTGTTCAAGCCGTGCTGCAGGGTGCTCTTTCCAGAGTTGCTGACGAAAGTATTTCGGTAGTTTGCGCCGGAAGAACCGACACCGGGGTTCATGCGGTCGGTCAGGTCGTGCATTTCGATACAAATGTAAATCGACCCGAAAAAGCGTGGACGATGGGTACGAACAGCTTTTTGCCCCCGGACGTGTCAGTAAAAGGGGTTACTCTGGTTCCCGACACGTTTAGTGCACGATACTCCGCCATTTCGCGCAGCTATCGATACGTGATTCAAAATGGTCCCAATCGCAGTGCAATGCTTGCCAAACGAGCGGCCTGGATTCATCAGCCGCTCAATCTAAAGGCAATGCATCGAGGCGCTGAATACCTGATCGGCGAACATGATTTTTCAGCTTTTCGCGCCGCAGGCTGCCAGGCCAAAAGTCCAATCCGAGACATTACCCGTCTCACAATCTGCCGAAAACGTGAGTGTGTTTATCTCGATATTGACGCCAACGCCTTTCTACACAACATGATTCGCATCATGGTCGGTTCGCTGATTAAGGTTGGAAAAGGTGAGGAATCGCCTGACTGGATAAAGGCACTGTTGGATGGCCGAGACCGGACCCAATCCGGTATGACCGCACCTGCACACGGATTGGTTTTTGTTGGGCCTCGCTACGCTCCCGAGTACAATATTGAACCGGTTAAAAACAAACCGGAATACTAACGTCCTAAAACACTTGCTGATAACGTTTTAAGAAGTCCAAACCTTGTGCGCACCCGTATCAAAATCTGTGGTTTAACGAGTCCGGAGGAAGTTTCCTGGGCTAAGGGCGCAGGGGCGGACGCGATTGGCCTGGTATTTTATCCTCCGAGCGCGCGTGCGATCAGCGTCGATAGAGCCCGTAATCTGTATGCTTCGATACCCCCATTTGTTACAGTAACAGGGTTATTCATGAATGCGGTCAAGGACGAGGTAACAGCAGCTATACATGCTGCTCGTCTGGATCTGCTCCAGTTTCACGGTGACGAAACCCCTGAGTTTTGCGAGGCGTTTGATCGGCCCTACATAAAGACGGTGCCCATGGGCGCGGGTTTCGACAACGAAGACAGTCTGGCAAATTTTCTGAAAGATTACGCAGAGCGGTATTCGGGATCCTTAGGTCTGTTGTTAGACAGCAATGCGCTCGGTGAAGCAGGGGGCACAGGCGAGGCGTTTGAATGGACCAAGCCCGCGGATGTGGGAAAGCCATTGATTCTGGCCGGCGGCTTGAACCCGAGCAATGTCGCTACCGCTATTCGCGCGATGACGCCCTACGCCGTGGATGTGAGCAGCGGAGTTGAAAAAGAACGTGGTCGAAAAGACCGCGAGTTAATTGAAAAGTTTGTGCAGGAGGTTCGACTTGTCGACCGAGAATACGAGTAGCACGGCGACCGCGATGGTCAGTCAGGCTGACGAAAAAGGCCATTTTGGCCCTTACGGCGGTGTGTTTATTGCCGAAACCCTTATGGAACCTGTCGCAGAGCTGCGCGACGCTTATCGTCACTACAAAAACGATCCAGAATTTAAGCGTGAATTCGAGTGGGAATTGAAACATTTTGTGGGTCGTCCGAATCCGCTGTACCACGCACAGCGACTCAGTGACCATCTCGGCGGTGCGCAGATATATCTAAAGCGCGAAGACCTCAACCACACCGGCGCACACAAGGTAAACAACACAATCGGTCAAGCCTTGTTGGCAAAACGCATGGGTAAGAAACGTGTAATTGCTGAAACAGGCGCCGGCCAGCACGGTGTCGCCAGCGCTACGGTAGCCGCGCGCTTTGATATGGAGTGTGTTGTTTACATGGGCGAAGAGGACATCCATCGCCAATCCCCCAATGTCTACCGTATGCGTTTGCTCGGTGCCTCTGTGGTACCGGTGACGTCGGGTTCGAAAACGCTGAAGGACGCGCTTAACGAGGCAATGCGTGACTGGGTGACCAACGTCGATAACACCTTTTACATTATTGGCACGGTCGCAGGTCCAGACCCTTATCCCACCATGGTGCGAGATTTCAACTCGGTGATCGGGCATGAGGTGCGCACGCAATCACAAGAGATTATTGGCCGATTGCCTGACGTTCTGATTGCCTGCGTGGGGGGCGGCTCAAATGCGATGGGGCTTTTTCATCCCTTCGTCGGCGACGATGGTGTGCGCATGATAGGTGTCGAAGCGGGTGGAGACGGTGTCGAAACCGGTCGGCACGCCGCGCCATTGACTGCCGGAACACCCGGGGTTTTACACGGCAATCGAACCTATCTAATGCAGAACGATGCAGGTCAGATCATCGAGACTCACTCGATTTCAGCGGGTTTGGATTACCCCGGCGTCGGCCCCGAGCATGCGTATTTGAAAGACTGCGGTCGCGCGGAATACACCGCTATCAACGACGATGAAGCGATGGAAGGGTTTCATTTGCTTACCCGGATGGAGGGCATTATTCCTGCTCTGGAGAGCAGTCACGCGGTTGCACAAGCGGTGAAAGTCGCACCAACAATGGACCGCGATCAGAGCATCGTGGTTAACCTGTCTGGCCGTGGTGACAAGGACATCAATACCATCGCTAAACTGCAAGGTATCGAACTGTGAGTCGGCTCGAAGATTGTTTTGCGTCGCTCAAACAAAGCAACCGTGCCGCCCTGACGATCTATATTGCTGCGGGTGATCCTCATCCTGGCGTGACGGTAGATTTGATGCACACGCTGGTGGACGCCGGCGCAGACATCATTGAGCTCGGAATTCCGTTTTCCGATCCGATGGCTGATGGCCCGGTCATTCAACGTGCCTGTGAACGCGCGCTCAAACACAACGTTAGTCTCAACGATGTCCTGGCGATGGCCGCAGAATTTCGCCAACAAAATGCGCAAACGCCTTTGGTTCTTATGGGGTACATGAATCCGATTGAGGCGATGGGCGCGTCAGATTTTGCACACCGCGCGAAGGAGGCCGGGATCGATGGTGTAATCACAGTAGATTTGCCGCCAGATGCTAACGAGACGCTTATTCCCGCGATGCAGGCTGCCGACATCGACCCCGTTTTTTTGCTTTCTCCAACTACGACTGAGGATCGCATCCGACAGATCGCTGATGTTGCCAGTGGATTTTTATATTATGTGTCGCTTAAAGGTGTCACAGGTGCAAATTCGCTGGATGTTGGCGACGTCCAAAGTCGGCTGGATAATATTGGACAGTTCACCAATTTGCCCTTGGGCGTGGGATTTGGTATCAGTGACGCGGAGTCTGCCATGCGCGTCGCGAAGGTCGCCGATGCGGTAGTTGTGGGTAGTGCAGTCGTAAGGCGAGTGGGTGAGTCTGAGATGGATCAAAACGACATGTTGAACCATGTAGGCGAGTTTGTCGCCGGTTTAAGTAACGCGGTTAATACGGCACGAAACTGAGGGTGTGACCTTGAGCTGGTTTGAAAAACTGATTCCGTCGCGCCCGAACAGGGGTGGTGACAAAGGAAACGTACCGGAAGGTTTATGGGTTAAGTGTGACAAGTGCGGTGCCGTTCTCTACCGTGCTGAACTTGAACGCAATCTGGATGTATGTCCCAAATGCAATCACCACATGCGCATCGGCGCTCGAACGCGCCTTGATCGCTTTCTTGACGCGGAGCCACGCACCGAAATCGGTAACAACATTGAACCCGTTGACGTGCTCAAATTCAAAGACAGCAAACGTTATCGCGACCGCTTGAGTCAAAGCACAAAAACGACGGGTGAAACCGATGCCCTGGTGGTGATTAAAGGCGCCGTGCAGTCCGTTCCTTTGGTGGCGGCAGCGTTTGAGTTCCGTTTTATGGGCGGCTCGATGGGGTCGGTAGTGGGGGAGCGTTTCGAGCGCGCTGCGAATGTTTGCATCGAAGAGTCAATTCCGCTTGTTTGTTTTTCTGCCAGCGGCGGCGCGCGCATGCAGGAAGCCCTGTTCTCGCTAATGCAAATGGGTAAGACCAGCGCCGCGCTATCGCGAATGGCCGATAAGGGTATTCCGTATATTTCGATACTTACCGATCCAACGATGGGCGGGGTTTCGGCCAGCTTTGCCATGTTAGGCGATATTCAGATTGCCGAACCGGGTGCAGAAATTGGATTTGCCGGGCGCCGCGTTATCGAACAGACAGTGCGTGAAAATTTGCCGGAGGGGTTTCAACGCTCCGAGTTTCTGCTTGAACACGGTGCGCTTGATATGGTTGTCGATCGCCGAGAAATGCGCGACCGAGTCGCGAGCCTCCTGTCAATGCTGCGCAGGCGGCCTGCACCGGAGCACGACGCACAACCTGTGCTTGAAGCGGAAGCTGTTGAAACCAGTTAAACAACATTGACAACTCAATCGCAATCGCTGGGCGAATGGCTCGCCTGGCTTGAGCAACTTCACCCCAATACGATTGATCTCGGCCTTGAACGCGTCGGTCACGTTGCGCGTGAGTCTGGAGTTGATAAGCCAATATTTCCCATAATCACCGTTGCCGGCACCAATGGAAAAGGTTCTGTGTGCGCGTTCTTGGATAGCATGTTGAGCGCAGCCGGGTATCGTGTTGGTGTTTACACATCTCCGCATCTTTTCACTTACAACGAACGCGTTCGCGTTTGTGGTCAACAATCCAGTGACGCCGAACTGTGTGCCGCGTTCGAGCACATTGAAGCCGCTCGAGGTGACACCAGCCTGACATATTTTGAATTCGGGACGCTCGCCGCGATGCGCGTGTTCATTGAGCGTAACGTCGACATTGCGGTAATGGAAGTCGGCCTCGGCGGGCGACTCGACGCCGTCAATTTGTGGGACGCAAGTGTCGCGATAATCACATCGCTCGGGCTCGATCACACTGATTGGCTGGGCGATACCATCGAGGCCATAGCCGCAGAAAAATGCGGTATCGCGAGGCCTCAAACTCCGCTGGTTGTGGGGCAATCGCAGGTGCCGGATTGCGTTTTTTCGATCGCGAACGAAATCGGCGCTCGCGTTTATCAGCGAGAGCGCGATTTCAATGCAACGAAAAAAGAGAACGGAGAGTGGCAAATGGCGGGGCACAATTCGAATCACGATGCACTGCCCATGCCGTCTATTGTCGGGTCTTTCGCGATCGGCAATGCTGCCACTGCGGTACAGGCGCTTGCGCTGCTGCCAGAACCCTTTTATTTGTCTGATGAATCGATTAGTCAGGGGTTGCTTAGCGCAAAATTAATTGGTCGCGCGCACCATATTGATGTGCACGGTGTTGATTGCCTATTTGACGTCGCGCACAATCCGCAGGCAATTCAGTGTCTGCTCGACTATGTCGAGGCTAATCCTGTCAGGGGTGCGACGCACATCGTCTGCGCGTTTATGGCAGACAAGGCAATACCGGAAATGCTGCAAATGCTGTCTCCACATATCACGCGTTGGTATGTAGGTAACTTGCCTTTGCCGCGTGGGCTACCTGCGACTGATTTAGCGGATGTCCTAAACCAGGTTACGTCTGAAAAAGCCGCGGTTCATGAGGATGCACCACTGGCGCTGCGCGCGGCATTAAGCGACTCGGTGAGCGGTGACCGGATCTTAATACTCGGGTCGTTTGTGACGGTAGCGGAGACCCTCGCCGAGCACCTATAATCGCGCTCAAAATTGCACAGCGAAAAATCTGATCCAGTGTTGAGCAAAATCTCTTGGGTGAACGCCCTTTTATTCGTTTCACGATCCGCCAGATCTGGCTGTCGAGCGTCAGGTTCGAATGGATAAAGCTCTAAAACAGCGCATGGTGGGTGCTGCGGTGCTGGTCGCACTCGGCGTGATTTTTTTGCCTGCTCTGTTCGACGGAGCGGGTCAGCAAACCAGTTATTCACCGATTCCGGATCCGCCGCCTGAACCGATTGTCCCCGAATCATTAGAAGTCGACACAAGCGAGATTGTCCTCACTCCAACCCCGACAACACCCTCTGACGAAGTAAATGCCACGAAATCGGAGAAAGTTGACGCAGGCGTCGATACCGGTGACCTTAGCGCCTGGGTTGTGCAGCTCGGTAGTTTTGCTGAAAAAAACAACGCCGTTGAGCTAACTCAAACCCTGCAAAACGACGGTTTCAGCGCGTTCATGGAGCCGGTCGAGCGTGACGGCGTGACCTCGCACCGCGTGCGTATTGGACCGGAAATGACGCTGGATCGCGCAAATGCGATTCGTGAGCGGTTGACCGCCGACTACCAACGCGACAGCGTTGTGATGCGCTACTACGGCACCCAGGCTAGCCAGTGAGCAAGCACCAACAATCGTGAACGGTCTTGATTATGTGATCCTCGGCATTATTACAGTGTCGAGTCTGATCAGTGTTTGGCGAGGTTTTCTCAAGGAGATCTTTTCGCTGGGCGCGTGGATCGCTGCCGGCATTGTGACGTTTACCTTTGCCGGGACGGTCGCGGTGTTGGTCCCGGACTTTGTCCAGAGCCCCACCCTGCGACTGGCAATAGCGGCGTTTGTGCTTTTTGTGGCAACGCTTTTTCTAGGTGGTGTGGTCAACTACCTGATCCATAAAGCAATGGCAAAGGTGGGTCTGACAGGTACGGATCGATTGCTGGGCCTGTTGTTTGGCATCGCGCGCGGTGTGATCATCGTGCTTGTGATAGTGTTGCTGGCAGGGCTCACACCACTACCGCAGGAGAGCTGGTGGCAAAACGCAGTGTTAATTGACTATTTCGTATCGGCGACGCTGTGGCTACAATCCTACCTGCCGGAATCAGTCACGAACTATTTAGCGTACTAGTCTAATTGTGGGCAGCGAGCTGGACTCAGGTCATACGCAAGCTATATTGGTTAAATCCAACATGACAAAACATCTACGAGGGCAAATCTGATGTGTGGTGTAGTCGGTGTATTCGCGTATAACGCCGCGAATAGTTTGCTCTACGATGGACTCACTCTCCTGCAGCACCGCGGGCAGGACGCGGCCGGTATAGCGACCAGTGCCAATGGCAAGGTGCACATGCGCAAATCGCTCGGGCTGGTGCGCGACGTGTTTCGCACTCAACACATGTTGCGCCTGCAAGGCAATATGGGAATCGGGCACGTTCGTTATCCGACGGCTGGGTGCTCTTCATCAGCCGAAGCGCAGCCCTTTTATGTCAATTCTCCTTACGGCATCTGCATGGCGCACAACGGCAACCTGACCAACGCGGCTGAGTTGCAGAATGCGTTGTTTCAATCTGACTTTCGTCATATCAACACCACCTCCGACTCCGAAGTGCTGCTCAATGTGTTCGCGCATGAGCTGCAGGCACAAATCAGCTCGACGAACCTGAAACCTGCCGATGTATTCGCAGCGATCAGCGCGGTTCACAAACGCTGTCGCGGAGGATACGTGGCTGTCGGTATGCTGGTCGGGCGAGGTATTTTCGCCTTCCGGGATCCGTGGGGGATTCGTCCTGCGATCATCGGCAGTCGGCTTACCGATCTCGGTGAGGAGTTTATGATTGCCTCCGAAAGCGTCGCGTTCGAAGCACAGGGATTTACCCGAGTGCGCGATCTTGCCCCAGGCGAGGCTGTGTTTATTGACGAAAAAGGGCAAATGCACGCGCAACAGTGCGCAGACAACCCGAAGTGCACACCGTGCATTTTTGAGTTTGTCTACTTTTCGCGTCCTGACTCCATTATCGACGACATTTCGGTTTACAAATCTCGTCTACGCATGGGCGAGAAACTGGCGCGCAAAATTCTGCGTGAAATGCCCGAGCACGACATTGATGTCGTGATTCCCATACCCGATACGAGTCGTACCTCGGCGCTCGAGACGGCGTTTCATCTCGGCGTCAAGTATCGCGAAGGGTTTATCAAAAATCGCTACATCGGGCGTACCTTTATTATGCCTGGACAGCAAATCCGCAAAAAATCTGTACGACAAAAATTGAACGCGATTGACCTTGAGTTTCAAGACAAGGTTGTGCTGTTGATCGACGACTCAATCGTGCGCGGCACCACGTCGCAACAGATCGTGCAAATGGCGCGCGAGGCAGGCGCCAAGAAAGTCTACCTCGCGTCGGCCGCGCCGCCGGTCAAATATCCAAACGTATACGGTATTGATATGCCCGCGGTCGACGAACTCATCGCAAATAACCGTTCGGTTGAAGAAATTTGCGACATCATCCAGGCGGACTGGTTGATATACCAGGATCTCGATGATTTGATTGAGTCCGTGCGTTTTGGCAATACTGACATTCAGGATTACGAAACCTGCTGTTTCACCGGGGACTACGTGACCGGCGACATTGACGAGGAATATTTGCACAGGCTTGAGCTTGTTCGCAACGACGGCGCCAAGAATCTTGACGATACCGACCACACGGTCGACGTCAGTATTAGCTGAGTTTCCCGCACCGGCGACGGTCGATGTACCCTGACGCGGTTCAGCACTGGCTCGATCAGATTGTTGATCCCGATGCCATAGCGCACCGGTCGAGTCGATTACTGGCGGTTGATATCAGCACGCAGACCCTCACGCTTTATCTCGATTCGACGGCAGTTGTGTCCTATCCGGTTTCAACATCGCGCTACGGGGTGAACTGCACGCAAGACAGCAATGGCACTCCGCATGGCGTCCATGAGATTGCAGAGAAAATCGGCGCTGGCGAACAATCGGGGGAGATATTCATAGGTCGCATAGCGCAGGGACGGAAGTTTAATGATCGCGATTCGGGTGATTCAAAAGACGTGATCACCTCGCGAATCATCTGGTTGCGTGGCTTGCAGTCCGGCATTAACAGCGGCGTTGGTTGCGATTCGTATGACCGCTACATTTACATACACGGCACCGCAAACGAAAAAAAAATCGGGGAGGCGGCATCAATCGGGTGTGTGCGTATGCTAAATGCCGATGTGATCGAACTCTTCGACCGGATCGAACAGGGCGATAGGGTAGTGCTGTTTGAGTCTGTCGCCTCAGGTTGAAAGAGCCTGTCAGTCCGCGCTGTTAGCGGCCGACATGCCTTCAATTCGCAGGCCTGCGCGAATGTAGTCTTCTATATCAACATCGTAAGTTTTGTTACGTAGCGTCGCCTTAATGCTGTAAGGCTCACCGGCCGAGTTGGTTATCCAACGCGATAAATCAACGACGCGTTGCGGTTGCGGATCTTTGTTCTCATCCAGTACCAAAATCACACGCGGTTGAAGTTTGTTTTCGCTCGCATTAGACAACACGATACCAACTTCACCGTTGTTCATCTCGATCAAGGTGCCGGGTGGATAAACACCGAGGCATTCGATGAATCCCGTTGTCAGCGCCTCGTCAAACTTTGTGCCTTTCTCGTTAAAGATTGTTTGCAGCGCTTCGGTTGTGCTGCAGGTCTGACCAAAACTCTCGGTTTTGACCAAATTGTCGTAGCGGTTGGCGAGTGCCACGATCTTGCTGTAATACGGAATACTCTTTGCGTTGACCCGACGCGGATAACCGCTACCGTCGACGTGCTCATGATGTGAAAAAGCCACGTCCGCCGCGCCGGAGAATACGCTCTTCGAGGACAGCAATATATTGCGTCCTTCGAGCGTGTGACTTTTCATGATTTGGCTTTCGCGATCCGTTAGCTGAGAATCCTTGCGCAGAACTTCTAGCGGCACATGAGTTTTACCGACATCGTGCAACAAGGCGCAGGTGCCAAGATCGTTCAACTCATACTCGCGGAGTTTAAGGTGTCGGCCCAATGCGATCGAAAGAATCGTGACGTTGAGCGAATGACGCGAAAGCGCATCGTCTTTATTTTGGATTTGGGTGTACCACAGGATCGCATCCGGGTTTTTCAAAATTGAGCTAACGCAGTCCTCAACCACACCCTTGACCGCGTCGCCGTCGACTGTGTTGGCGAGTTTCATGTCGCCAAACAACTCGCCGACCGCCGACTCTGCCTTCTGGTGAACGTCACCGGCCTGCTCAAAATCTTTCGCAAAACCCAATGACGGATCGACATCAAGGATGGGAGACGAGTTCAGCATGGCCGTATCGCCACTCTTCTTCTGGTTTTGTGGTTCGTGAGTGAGAAAGTCGACGACGACGTATTCGCACTCATCTTGTACTGCTGCGATATCGTTTGGAGTTTCCAAAGTAAACCCTTGGAACAGAAACGACGACTTTTCCCAGGGGCAATCAAGCTCGCGTACGTACATCCCCAGCTTGAGCTCAGAAACATGCACTCTGGATTGTTTCATGCTCACCCTCGCGTGCGAGGATTCTTTCTTTTGGGATTTGGTGTTCGACGGCTTTTTATTGAAGAATGAAAACACTTGCATACCCGCTTGCTGGCAGATCAAGTCGTCACCTGGGGGGGGTTATCCGACAGTCTCCGACGAACAGCTAGCGACGGGCGGCGGTATTACTTTAGAAGTTGAAGGGTGCGCGGATTACGCGCCCTCATAAACGATGCGCCACTGACCGTCAGATTCCTTGCGCCAGAACTGCTGTTTTCTCGAGGTTGAGTTGAAGTTATTACTGCTATAGCGCTGAACAAACTGAACGACGACAAGTTCGTCGTCGCGCTGCGGATCGGGGTATCGAAAAATATCGACGTCATCGGCTTCTACATCGATAAATGATTTGCCTTGCGCAACGAGACGCTTGTGTTGCGACCAGCTGTCAAAGTTGTGTTTGGTCGTGTAAAACTCGCCGGAGTAATGTGCGAGGTACGCGTCGACGTTCAGCGATGACCAGTCACGTCGCCACTGCTCGAACTGGGCTGAAAAACTGGCACTTTGCTCCGAAAGGTCCTTGGCTGTGGTCCATTCGATCGAGCGTGCCAAAATGACCGGCGTACGGCTCAGGTCAATTTTGTCACCGATCTCAGTGAGATTAATGTTGCTGACCACCATGCAGCCCTCGCTGTCCAGCGGGGCGCGGCTGTAGGTGGCGCGTGGTACACCGTGTAACCAAATTCCGTAACCGGTGCGACCGTGGAGCTTGTCCCAACTGTTCGGGTAGTTGATCGGATAGGCGCCGGCTCCATAAAGCTCGGGTAACTGCTCGTCTTTAATGTGTGAGGTTATGCGGTAAACGCCCAGCGGTGTTTTGTTATCACCCTCCAGCAGTTTGCCAATGCCAGCTTTCCCTATCGACGTGTAATAGTGCCCGTGGAGCCTGGGTGTGCCGTCGATGTTTTCGAACACAAACAAACGCGCGTTCTCCAGATCAAAGACCAGCGCGTAGCGGTAGTCATCGGCGAGTTTGATTAGATTGGCTGCAATTAAATCCTCACCCTGCCACGGCTTGTATGTCCAGCGGGCATGGGCTTCGTTGCGAAGTTTGTCGAATGCGGCTTCGCCTTGATCGTTGAACCGCGTGCTATCCATACCGCGTGCGGCGAGCATGTCGCCGTAAATCAACTGCGCGAGTTGAAAGTTGGGATAGTCCTGAGTCAACCGCGCGGCCATGTCCATAGCGCTGTCATCGCTGCCGTTGGCGACTTCCTTGAGTAGATTAAACAGCGTGTTTTCCGCTGCTTCCGGTGCAAGTGACTGCGGTGCAGCGACGCTTTGCACGGGTAGGGCGATGATCAGCCACGCCAACGTTGCCACAAGTAACCTCATCGAATCACGTGCTCGCGCGCAATGCGCCAGCCTTGTTCCGTTTGGTTTAAGACGATGAGTTTACGCACCGAATCATTGAACGTCGGCGAGCGATAACTCTGTGTGAATGTCACGATCGCGCGATCACTTGATAGCACCTCAACCACTTCATCGCGCAAGGTGACCTCGATAAACGCAGGCGCTGACACACGGTTGCGACGCGTTGAACGCCAGGTGTCATGGTCGATATTTATGTCGGGTTGATAGTCGCTCGTATAGCTGTCGAGATAGCGTTGCACATCCTGCGACGACCACGCCCTGGCCCAGTTTTGAACGGTTGCGACCAGTTCGCCTTCGTCGGGTAGATCGGCCGGCTGTTCAACCGCGGCTGGCGGCGCTGAGTTTGCCGCAATGTCGATTTTCTTATCTTCAGTCGGCGCCTGCAGCATGGTCAGATCAGGTAGGGGCAAGGGAGTATCGTCTGAATCAACCAGCGCGGCGCGGTAGGCTAACGCCGCTTGATAGCGATAAATCTGATTGAGATTTTGATAGCTGGTGTTCATGCGTTTATCTGTTGCCAGTGCTTTTTGCAGCAACGCGATGGCCTCACTCCAATCCTCGCTGTACGCCGCCAGAACAGCGAGATTATTAAACGCCTCGGGTGAATCCGGGTACTCCTCGGTTATCGCCTCGAGTAGATCACGGGCTCCTTCCGTATTGTTCGCGCTGACTAATGCGGTCGCCTTAGCCAGACGCATTGTCAACGAACCCGTTTCGGCCATCGAACTATGGGAAAACACATATGCTGCGCCGCTTGCGAACAGGATGATCGCTAACCGCGAGGCGTTTAGATTGGTGCAAAAAGTTGAAGGCATAGGCGTCGCATCAGTCTCTTGCGATAGTTTAGCAAGGAATGCGCCGCGATCCCTTACATATTGACATGAAAACCGATGCACAATACGATTCGATTTGCGCCGATTTGAACAACCAGCTTGCGGGCGCGTTACAAGTACTGCTAAAGCGAGCGAAAAGCCCGCGCTGGAAAAACTGCGGGTTTTTTTATGCCCGCACGATTGATGTTCGAACGGCGGGAATTCACATGTCCAACACCTCTGACTTTTCTTTTGAAACGCTGGCAATTCGCAGCGGTCACAACCGCACGCCGGAAGGCGAACACGGTGAACCGATTTTTACCACCTCCAGCTTTGTGTTCAAAAGTGCTGCAGAAGCTGCAGCCCGGTTTGGTGGTGACGAACCGGGTAACATTTACTCGCGCTTTACCAACCCAACGGTGCGCGCGTTCGAGACACGACTGGCTGCGCTTGAAGGTGGTGATGCATGTGTGGCGACCGCCTCGGGTATGGGGGCGATCACTGCGACCTGTATGTCCTTGCTAAAAAGCGGCGATCATATCGTTGCGGCTCAGGGCATGTTCGGGACGACGACCAGCCTGCTCAACAACTATATGGTGCCATTCGGCGTTGAGGTTGACTATGTGCCCGTTGCGGATCTCGATCAGTGGCGCGCGGCGTGTAAATCCAATACGCGCATGCTGCTACTGGAAACGCCCACCAATCCGCTGACCGAGTTGGTTGATATCTCTCTGCTTGCAGAAATCGCTCGCAGTGCGCACGCGCATTTGGTTGTCGATAACTGCTTTTGTACACCGGCGCTGCAGCGACCGCTCGATCTAGGCGCTGATATCGTTATTCACTCCGCGACAAAATTTCTGGACGGTCAGGGACGCTGTGTTGGCGGAGCGGTGGTCGGCGACAACGAACGCGTCGGTGAAAAAGTGTTCGGGTTTTTGCGCAGTGGCGGTGCGACCATGAGCCCGTTCAATGCGTGGGTGTTTCTCAAAGGGCTTGAAACTCTGAGCCTTCGCATGCGTGCGCACAGTGAATCCGCCCTCGCGCTTGCTCACTGGCTGCAAGAACATCCGCGCGTAACGCAGGTGAACTATCCGGGATTGCCGAACCACCCACAGTATGAATTGGCGTGCCGACAACAAAGCGGATTTGGCGGTGTTCTGTCATTCGAAGTCGCTGGCGGGCGAGCCGCGGCCTGGCAAGTAATCGATAGTACAAATATGATGTCGATCACTGCCAACCTCGGCGATGCAAAGAGCACAATCACGCACCCGGCCAGCACTACCCACGGCCGCGTTAGCGAAGAAGCGCGAAAAGCCGCCGGAATCGGCGAAGGCTTGATTCGTATTTCCGTTGGCCTTGAATCGGTCGAAGACATCAAACGCGACGTTCTCACAGGATTACAAGGTCTTGGCAAATAGCGCGCAGCCACAACACGCGCGGGCGCGCCAACATCTGCTCGATTTTTTCGCGGCGGGCGTCAACGCGGTGAAAGGCGATGCCGCCGTCGTGCGTTATTTTGCAACGGCACCCAAACCAGAGCGTTGTCACGCAATTGCAATTGGCAAGGCTGCTTCCGCAATGATGCACGGTGCATTTCAATCATTACCCGACGCAATTGAATCCGCTCTGCTGATCACCAAGCACGACCACTTTGACACCGCATTGAACGACTCTGGCGTGCCGCTGCAAGCAATCGAGTCCTCGCACCCTGTTCCTGGCGATGACAGTGTGAATGCGGGTCAGCGTCTGTTGGCATTTATCGACTCAACGCCCGCCGATGCTCATTTGTTGTTTTTAATTTCCGGCGGCACCTCGAGTCTGGTCGAAGTGTTACCCGAAGGGATGACACTGAGCGATTTGCAATCACTGAACGATCAGCTTTTGGCCACCGGAATGGATATCGGTGATATGAACCGCGTTCGCAAATCGGTGTCGCGCATCAAGGGCGGTCGGCTCGCCGGTTACCTTGGCGCGAGGACTGCAACGTGTTTGCTGGTTTCGGATGTGCCAGGCGATAAGCTCGCGGACATTGGCAGCGGGCCGCTTATTCGTGAGTCTGCCAATGTGCCGGATTCTTTGCCCGAATCACTGAAACCGTTCGTTCAGCCCGCATTGAATGACGCCGTATCTTCAGACGTGTGGAGTCGCATCGATTGCCACATTGTCGCGTCGCTCGCGCATGCAAAAGCCGCTGCCAAAGACGCCGCGCGTGCGGCGGGTTTTACAGTCGATGTCGATGATTCATTTCTGGACGGGGATGCCAGCAAAGCCGGCCTGCGTGTCGCCGAGGAACTACAAACGGCAGCGCCCGGGGTGATGATTTGGGGCGGCGAGACGACGATGGTTTTGCCCGATAATCCCGGACGCGGTGGTCGCAATCAGCATTTGGCGCTCGCGGCCGCGCAGGCAATTGCAGGGCAAGATGGTTATTACTTATTGTGTGCGGGCACTGATGGCAGCGACGGCCCCACCCGCGATGCGGGTGGTCTGGTAGACGGCAATACCGTCGAGCGTGGATCTGTAGCGGGAGTCAGTGCTTTGGCCGCAATGCACGCGGCAGATTCCGGAAACTTCCTTGCGGCGGCCGACGCCCTGGTTACAACCGGGCCAACCGGGACGAATGTGATGGATCTTGTGATTGGCCTGAAATTGTAAACCCGCGCGTCGACTATTGTGAATGCAGCTCGACGGTTGAGTCTTCACGTAAGGCCTGCACAAATTCGTTGAGGCGGTTGTTCAGTACCAGCTGCCGCACCTGATCCTTCACTTTTTCCAGCGACGGGTGCTGCACGTCGCGCGCTTCGTTGAGGCGAATGATGTGCCAGCCGTAACTGGTTTTAACCGGCTCATCGGTATACTCACCTTCATCGAGTTCGGCGACCGCCGCAGAAAATTCAGGCACCATCGATTCCTGCCGGAACCAACCGAGTTCACCGCCGTTTTCCGCACTCGGGCCGGTTGAAACTTCGCTTGCAACGCGACCAAACTCGTCGCCGTCATCAAGGCGTTCGAGCGCGGTGATTGCATCTTCTTTGGTGTTGAGCAAAATATGACTGGCGTTGTATTCGGTCGCTGCCATATCGGCGAGCTGGCGTTCGTACTCGTCTTCGAGTTCGTCGTCGGTAATGTCGAGGCTGTTTACGTGCTCGTTGATGTAAAGGTTCGCGAGGATTTTTTCGTACTGATTGTTGAGTTCTGCCACCACTTCGGGGCGCTCGCTAAAACCGCTTTTCTCTGCGTTTACCACAATCACCTTGAGGTTGATCAGCTCTTCGAGCAGGTCGTCCGGCTCAATATTCTGACCTTTTGTTTTGCGCTCGATTTGATGCAGTCGGCGGTCCATCACGGTGATTGATTTTCCATCCACGGTTGCGAGGACGTCGCTTGATGTTTCAGTTTGCTCCGCATCCTGATCGGATTTTTCAGAAAATGCCGGATCGTCGCTGCAGGCGCTGAGCAGCGTTAATCCGGTTGCAACGATAAGCGTCAGCGCTTTCAATTTGGCAGTACCATTTTGAATGGCTTAACGGTAACGCTCTGATAGACACCCGCTTCAATGTACGGGTCGGCATCGGCCCAGGCCTGGGCATCTTCGAGTGAGTCGAATTCGGCAATGATGACACTACCGGTAAATCCGGCGGGGCCGGGGTCATCGTTGTCGATTGCAGGATTGGGCCCCGCGACGATTAACCGACCCTGTTTTTGCAACGCCTGCAAACGTTCGACGTGAGCGGGGCGAGCCGCCATGCGTTTTTCCAGACTGTTTTCGACGTCCTGACCAACAAAGGTGTACAACATAGTTTATTCCTGATTCTCAGTAGAAGTATTCTCGTTTTCTGACATATAACGCGACATATACACGGCCTGCGCGATCACAAAGATCACCATCAAACCCATCAGGCCAAAGAGTTTGAAATTAACCCAGAGTGATTCCTTGTCTGCAGCGATTTGGCAAAGCGTCGCGTTGTCCGGCAGATAAAGCGCAGCATCGCAGGTAAATGTTTCAAGGTCGTCGTCGGTGATCGCGGGGACGGCCGCACGCAGAGCGGTTTCCGCGTCGAGGTAGTCCAGCGCAAAGTAGAGATTGGCAACGCCGGACAAAACAAAAAAACCAACCCATGACCAGTTGAGATTGCGCCAGATGGGTTTCGGCAACTGCAGTTGCCCGCCCAGCATGCGCTCGATAAGCGGTTTTTTGCCAACGAAAAAGCTGCCAGCAAAAACCAGCGCAAAGAGCCAGTTAACAAGCGTCGGTTTCCACATGATAAAGGCTTTGTCCTGCAGCGCGATAGTCAACCCGCCCAGGGCAACGATCAATGCACCGGAAATCAGATGCATATTTTCAAAGCGTTTGTGTTTGAGCCAGTAAAATCCGAGCTGCGCGACTGACGCGACAATGGCGACCAGCGTGGCGGTATAGATGCCATCCAGTTTGAAGGCGACAAAAAACAGGATGATCGGGAAAAAATCGTACAGCAGCTTCATTGCGGTGGCTCAATTAAGTTGCGCGGCATTATTGCAGCAATATAGGTGCTGATGCGACGTTTTTCACCCTACCGTAACGAATCACGCGGGGAGTGCATTCGCACGCCAACCTGTGCAGAATACGCGCCTTGAAATTCAAGCGGTTTTTGTGTGAGCCAATACTTCGAAATTCACCCTGACAACCCGCAATTGCGGCTCATCCGTCAGGCTGTGTCGATTATCAACGACGGCGGCGTCGTGGTTTATCCGACTGACTCGTGCTACGCGCTCGGCTGCCACATCGGCGACAAATCCGCGATGGAGCGGATTCGCATGATCCGTCGGGTCGACGCGCAGCACAACTTTACCCTGATGTGTCGCGACCTCTCGGACATTGCCACCTACGCCAAAGTGGATAACGCGACCTATCGCTTGCTCAAGGCGCACACGCCAGGCCCTTACACGTTTATTTTGCAGGCGACCAATGAAGTGCCGCGCCGTTTACAAAATCCCAAGCGCAAAACAATTGGAATACGCATTCCGGACAACAATGTTGCGCAAGCCTTGCTCGATGAGCTTGGCCAACCCTTGATGAGCAGCACGCTGATTCTGCCGAACGAAGATGACCCGATGGTCGAACCCTACGAGATGCGCGAGACGCTCGAGCATCAGGTTGATCTGGTCATCGACGGCGGCAACTGCGGGTTTGAACCGACAACCGTCGTTGTCATCGACAAAACCGGCAGTTCAATCGCGCGCCATGGTAAGGGCGACGTATCGGTTTTCGAATGAGCACTCCCGGGCGGGCTTGCCCTATAATGGCGTTCGATGGAAACAAGCGATAAAAACACGCCTGCGCACGCGGTGCAGGAGGAAATGCCCTTCGCGATAGTGCAGGGCGAGCCGCTCACGATTCTGCCGCAGGATTTATATATTCCGCCTGACGCGCTCGAAATCATCCTCGAAGCCTTCGAAGGACCGCTCGATTTACTGCTCTATCTGATCAAGCGCCAGAACCTCGATATTCTCGATATTCCGATTGCGGAGATCACCAAGCAGTACACCGAATACATCGCGATGATGGGGGTCTTCCGGCTCGAGCTCGCCGCCGAGTATCTGGTGATGGCAGCGATGCTTGCCGAGATAAAATCGCGCATGTTGCTGCCGCGCCCGGTCGAGTCGGACGACGAAGATGACCCGCGCGCTGATTTGGTGCGCCGGCTGCAGGAGTACGAACGCTTCAAGCAGGCCGCAGAAAACATAGACAAGCTTCCGCGCCTCGAACGCGACCTGTTTGTCGCGACCGCGAAGCCGCCCAAAATTGAGCGACGCCAACCCCTGCCGGAGGTGACATTGCGCGAGCTGTTGCTGGCATTTCGCGATGTGGTCAATCGCGCCGAGATGTTTGCGCATCACAATATCCAGCGTGAGGAGCTGTCTGTGCGTGAGCGCATGAGCTCAGTGCTGAATGCGCTTAAGTCGCGCGAGTTTGTCGATTTTACCGAGTTGTTTACGCCACAGGAGGGCCGCATGGGCGTTGTGGTGACGTTCGTGGCGGTTCTTGAATTGATAAAAGAATCCTTGATCGACTTCGTTCAGGCCGAGCCGTATGCACCCATACACCTCAAGTCACACCTAAAGGCGGTTGACGAGGCAGCCGTCGAACCTGAAGGAACAACAAACACATAGTCGCAATGAATATCGATAATTTAAAAAATACGCTGGAAGCAGCCCTTCTTGCGGCAGGCACACCGGTTAGCGTCAACAAATTGCTGGAATTGTTCGCCAACGAAAGCGATCGGCCTGCGCGCGACGATGTTAAGCAAGCGCTACAACAATTGGGCGATGATTACGAAGGCAAGGCAATCGAGCTGGTCGAAGTGTCAAGCGGGTTTCGTTTGCAGGTGCGCCAGTCGGAGGAACCCGTCATCGCTCGACTGTGGGATGAAAAGCCGCCGCGTTATTCACGCGCCCTGCTTGAAACGCTGGCGTTGATTGCCTATCGCCAACCGATTACCCGCGCCGAAATCGAAGACATACGCGGCGTAAGCGTGAGCACGCAAATTATCAGAATGCTGCTGGAGCGCGAGTGGGTGCGTGTAGTGGGGCATCGCGAGGTGCCGGGTAAGCCCGCGATGTACGGGACAACGCGCCAGTTTCTGGACTACTTCAATCTCAAGCGGCTCGACGACCTGCCGCCCTTGATGGAGATCCGCGATATTGATCGCATTCATCCGGAACTCGCGCTGGACAACGAGGCCAGCACGAACGCTGAGAATACGGATGACGGTGAGAACAGGGCAGAAACTGAAGCGGTTTCGCAAACAGAACCCGAGAGTGGTGCGGAAGCTGAGCATCACGTAGACGATAGCGCCCCTGATGATGCGACCGACGAAGTCGCGATCGAAGGCGCTGAATCAAGCGAAGTCGCGGAGAGCGAAACACCACCAACGACCATCCATTAGCGTCGCGCCAAATCAGTCGCCTTGACACCGGCAGGCGGCATTGAGAGAATGCCGCGCTTTCTCAAAACGCGCCCGTAGCTCAGTTGGATAGAGTACCTGGCTACGAACCAGGCGGTCGGAGGTTCGAATCCTTCCGGGCGCGCCATTAAACGACAAAAGCCACCCACCGGGTGGTTTTTTTCGTTTAGCGTTCCTGAAGCGTTTCAGTTGTTACCTCGTTCGAGCCGAGTGCAGTTTACTGCCCGAGATAACGCGCAGCGAGCGCACGCGAGTGAGCGGCCCCCTTGAGGGGTGAGCAACGTAGTTGCGAATAATCCTTCCGGGTACTTTTTTATTTTCTGGCTTTGCTTATAAACGTTAATCAACACTCTTTATGGAACCGAACTTGAGATAGAAATTACACCTTTCATTACGTCGGCAAAGCGTATGAGCGGAATATCAAAACAACTCTAGATGGAGATTTGGATGCCACCGAGCACCTTCACTTCATTGCTTTTGGTGGTTCCGTCGTTGCTACGCACAGTCAAAGCATTTCTGCTAATAGCACGACCACCTATCGTCAGCGCTATTATCACACAGATGCACTGGGCTCAGTCAGCGCAATAACTAACGAGAGTGGCGTTGTTGTTGATCGATACACTTACACCGTATTCGGAAAACGTTCGCGCGATGCGTTGGCTCCGATCGGTGAGAGCAGCACTCTGGAGGATTTTTACCATACACGTGGCTATACAGGTCACGAGGAGTTGCTCGAGAGCGATCTCATCCACATGAATGGCCGTGTTTACGATGCGGAACTCGGCCGATTCCTGAGCGCTGACCCAAATGTTCAGGCGCCTAAATCCACCCAAAACTATAACCGCTACTCGTATGTGATTAATAATCCGCTGAAATACACTGACCCTAGTGGTTACATATTTGGTAGTCTGCTCAATAAAATAACCAAAGAATTCTCGCGCTTTGTTAAACGGTATGGTGCGACTGTGTTTACCGCTGCGGTTTTTGCGCTACCAGGGTCGCCGGTAGTGGTCGGATTTCTGGGTAGTTTTGTGGCGAGCGCGGCTATACCAACCATGTGCTGGACCGCGATATCGGACTGACCTACGCGCAGGCGCGGTATTACGACCAGAGGCTGGGTCGGTTCTATGCGATGGATCCGGTTGGGGTGGATTTGAATCAGCCCGCGATGTTTAATCGGTATGCGTATGGGAATAATAATCCGTATAAGTTTACGGATCCGGATGGGGAGATTCCGCAAGGCGTAACATTCGGTATTGATGTTAATGTACTTGGTTACCAAGCACAGGTGCAGGCAACAGTAGCTATAGACACAGACACTGGAGAGATTACTGGAGTTGTACAAGGTGAGGTTGGTGTAGAAACACCTGACGTAGAGGCCGGATTGTTTGGTGGTTACTTAGAAGGATCAGAAGCGTCTAAAGTAAACGATTTGCTAGGCCCCGCTACAAATGTGACTACTAATGCGTCAGTCCCTGGCTCTCCAATTGGTGTGTATGGGAACATCGCACATCCCTTTGACAAAAAAGATTCAAGGTTCACTGAAGTTGGATTTCGATTGGGGACTGAGGGGTTTGTGCCAGCGAGTATTGGTTCTACAATTGGTTATGGAATAGGACTTACTGGTCAGTACGGAAAAGTCTTAGATAGTTTGAATCAAACGATTTCCATCGGAGAGAAATCCAGCGGTGATCAACCGTTCGGAGGTATTGATAATGACGGAAGTGAATGTGTATGTTAAGTGTTTTGTTTAGCTATTGATTTATAATGCGCAGGAAGCTTAAGAGTATTAAGAAAAATGAATAGTAGGGTTGAGAAAGACGGCGAAAATTTTTTCACACGCTTTACACTCTGGAATCTTCTATCTAAAGATTACCCTCGTCAATCTAACCGAAAGTTGGATGGGAATGAAAAATTCGGTTTCATCTATTTGAGTTATAAAACCGATACTTTCGGACACCAGTTGGTAACCTGGAATGGAGTGACTTTGGTTGTCTCTCGTCATCATATAGTGATTAAGTCATTCGGGTTGCTCAGATTATACTTTAAGTCCATTGAAATACCGTTGAGTGATCTTAGTTATTTTGATAACTATGCTGTTAAACACTCTTTATACTCAGATTCAGTAATTTTTCGGGCGAAAAAATCTCCAGATGTGTTTATATACATTCCTGAAAAATACACTGAGGTTATCACTACGATCTTGCGTGAAATTGATTAAAAGGAATCAATGGGGTCAGACACGATTGATCTGATTTTCCGCTCCCGCTAGCATCACCTGAAGCCAACTTACGAGAACCAATGGGGTCAGACACGATTGATCTGATTTTCCAAGCTCGTTAACATCAGGCCCAGCCAACTTAAAGGACTAAAAATGGCGCGTCTTCCTCGTTTTATTTTGCCCGGTCAACCGCAGCACGTGATCGTTCGCGGCAACAATCGCGAACCGATTTTGTGCGATCAACATGACTATCTGATCTACCTTGAAAAACTCATCGATGCGTGTACACATCACGAATGCGACGTGCACGCCTATGTGTTGATGACGAATCATGTGCACTTACTTATGACACCTCACACAGAGCACGGTATCGGCAAAACGATGCAGTCGGTGGGTCGATGTTATGTTCAGTATTTCAACTACCACTATCACCGCACCGGCACATTGTGGGAGGGACGCTACAAAGCGACGTTAATCGACAGCGAACAATACCTGTTAAGTTGCTATCGCTATATTGAACTCAATCCTGTGCGTGCAAATATGGTGAATCACCCATCTGAATACCGTTGGTCAAGCTACGGGGGCAATGCACTGGGTTTGGCTGATTCATTGGTGATACCGCATCGTGAGTATAAGCGATTGGGCAGCACCGCGGAGGAACGGCAAGCTGCTTACCGTCGCTTGTTCAAATCCCGAGTACCAGAGAAAACGCTTAGCGATATTCGGGAATGCACGAACAAATCCTGGGTATTGGGAAATGATCGATTCAAAACCAAAATTGAGGATCAAATTGAGCGAAGGGTTTCGCCTAGGCAAAGAGGTGGAGACCGGAAATCTAAGGGATATCGACTAGGCCGCGAAATCAATCGTGTCTGACCCCATTGATCCCTTGATCCTAACCTGTGACAAACCCGTGACACTCTCGGCGTTATAGTCTGACCCACAAAGAATCCCGCCGTAACAAAAACTCGCAGGAGACTGCATGAAACGTAGTTTGGCCGTTGTCCTTCTTTCACTTGTCCATCTCCCACTGTTCGCGGATACGACCCGGAATCCTCTCGGCCCCTGGTACCTGCAGGACGACGACGACAAGTCATGGTTGGTAGACGGATTCATTGGCTGGGGTGTCGAACCGACCTATCCGGGGTCTGACGAAACCGACAGTGAACCTGCGGTGTTTCTTCGGTACATGACGAAAGACAAATGGAACAATCGCTATGCGGTTTACCCACTCGGCGTTTCAGGTTCTTTTGATCTCACCGAAGATCTCAACTTTTTGGTGCAACTCGAATACGAAGCGGGCGGCGATGGTGAAAGCGCCGACTTTGACGGCCTGGACGAAATCGACGACACCATCGACGGCAATTTCGCTCTCTCTTATCGCTGGGACAACGCGTATATCTACGGCTCTCTCCAGCCAGATGTTCTGGCACGGGGAAAAGGTCTCGTGTGGTTCGCAGGCGGTGGCTATGATTGGCAGATCAACGAAAAATTCGGATTCCGGTCACGTCTTGGCCTCACCGGTGGTGACAACACCCATATGGACACCGAATTCGACATCACTGCGGGAGAATCCGTACGTACGGGGCTTCGTGAATATGATCCTGACGGAGGTGTGAAGAATATCGAATTCGCAATCCAGCTCGAATACGCCTTCAACAAGCGCTGGAGCCTCTTCAGTTTGACCCAAATCGAACAATATCTGGGTGAGGCTGCAGACAGCCCGCTGATCAAGGATATCGGCAGCGAAACCACAGCAACCAGCTTTGCGGGCATCTTTTTACGCTGGTAGTCCGCAGAAGTATCGATGGGGTCAGACACGATTGATCTTAGGTCGACCCAATCGCAAACCCCTAACCCGCAGTAACCCAGCCGCGCCAGGAGAGGCCCGCGTAGAACAGTTCGATGCCGGAAAAACCCGCCTCGCGCAGAAGCTCTTCGTTACGTGCAGGAGAAACTGTGTGTAAAACCTCTTTGAGTCGAACGTGCGTTCGCTCGACATCTTCCCTCGCTGCGCCGGAATTAAGAGCAAACGTTGAATAGCGATTTCGGTAATGTTCAAAATCACCGCAGGCTCGGTCCATACAAAGATCCACAAGTATGAAAGGCGATCCCTCTTTTAACCGTTTTTTGATATCGATCAGCGCGTTCAGTTTTTCTCCGTTGTCCTTCATGAAGTGCAGGGTTAACAGACATGTCGCTGCGTCAAACGGACCCTGGGGTGCGTCGGAAATGTAGCCGTGAAACCAGGTAACGCGGTTTCCAATGTTCGCTCGATCCGTTGTCGTTTTCGCTTGGTCCAACATTTCTCTGGACGGATCGACTCCAGTAAATTTCCAATGCGGCATGATTCGACCGAAGCTTGCGATTTCCAATCCACCGCCCGCCCCCAAAATTAAAATCTCCGCCTCGTCAGGGGTCGACTCACTTATCAACTGCGCTGCCATTTGATGCATAACGTAATAGCCCGGCACAAATTGTGCGGGACCATCGGCGGCGTATCGAGCCGCAAATTCCTCGTTCGCGTAGTCGCAAGTTGTCATGATGTCGAAATCACCCTAAACGTCCGTGGAGGTATTATAAAACGATGGGTTTTGACGAGATGTATTTGAATTCTCGGGCTCGCAAACATCAATAACGGCAATAATCGGAGCAGTTAAACCGGACCCCGATTATTGTTGAATCCGAATCGACGTCAAGTTACATACTAGGTATTGCCGTACCCGATGGAGAAAGTACCATCGTGGCAACGCAAAGATCTTACTCCGACGAATTCATGCTGACGGAAAAAACTGATATTACAGGGCATATTTTTAGCCAACCGCTTAACTTCTTTGAAGACGGGGATAGCAAACCTGTTGGTCAACTTACGATTGTCTACGACGATCTTCTACTAATTCTTCAGCAGATAATGCGGATGAAGTCGATGCGTCGTTGAAATCCATGACGCAGCATTATCAAGGCCTCGGTGAGCGCGTTTTACGATTTAGTGTGTAGCTAAGTAAGGATTGATTTTTACTGGCGATTGCCAGCAGTTACCTTCGACAGTGTGACGGCGGATAACCGTATTCTTTGCGAAACGCGGTAGAGAAGTTGGTCGAGCTTTGGTAGCCGGCGATTTCCGCTGCCCTCGTTACCGATGTGCCCTCCAGCGTGAGCGCGTTGAAGGCCAAAGCGAGTCGTTGGCGTCGAAGCCAATCGATCACTGTAATTCCGTAATGTTTTTTAAAACTCGCTGTAAGGTGCTTACGCTCATGTGTGTTGTATGCGCTACTTTATCCAGATCAAGATCGCTTTGAATGTTTCGATTAACAAACGAGGCCACTTCGCGCGCGCGAGCGGCATCGACTACGCTGCATGCGTCGTGCTCAAATGCAGGATTGAAATCTCTGAATTGCGATACGGCGTCGTTTAAAATTTGCATGGCCCAGACGCTTAAAGAGAGCTTTGAAAGGCTTTCAGGGCTGCGCGACGCGTGACAAATACTTTCCGCGTACTGAAGTGAACTTCGCGAGGGCAACCATTCACGTGCCGTCAGTCCCGCAGAAATCATCGCGTCCAATCCGTTGGCATCAAATTCCCAACCTGCCTCATCGTGAATTCGATTTATCCACTCTAAAGGCAGCGAGATATGGACTTTGCGAACGCGAACCCCGCGATACGACTTTCGGACAAGCTCTCGCGGAGTTTGATGTGCCCAAACCTGGGCAACAGGCCCGTGTTTGGCTGAATAACACAGGTGCTGATCGCCTAGATGAGCATCAATTGAGCCTTCAAGCAAAATAAATATGGTTAGTGTCGGAGGGACGACAACCCTTAACTCACTGTCTGTGATCTCGGTTGCATCGGTTGCATGCACGCGCAGATTTAAGCCCAGATATTCAAGCAAATAGCTGCCTTCGAGCAGATCGTCAGTGTCTAATCCACTCACATGCTTCACTTCAAAACTCGAGGCGCTTGAGGTTACTTTTTTTGTCATCGGTACTGCATTTTGGGTCGGCTTCAATACCCCGGGGATTTACGAGCGCATTTAACGCTTGCGCAGAGCAACTTGGCGATCGCGCATACGTCAATGCGAATGATATTAATTATCATTTTACCGACCAATCCAAAAGCTTGTCGAGGCTCCTATGAAAACAAATTGCAATTTTCGGGCGGTGACGCAGCCGTTTGCGTCAATCCTGATAATCGCCAGTGCCACTTTGAGTAACGCTTCTCTGGCTTCGGATTCGCTCGAGCTTGATCCGATTGTGGTCGAAGCCGATCCGGAAGTGGTGACGGAAGACAGCGATAGCTACACCGCCGAGCGTGCGACGGTCGGATTTAAGCAGCCAATTGATACAAGCCGGATTCCACAGACAATCAATGTCATTACGCGGCAGCGGCTGGACGATGCAAATGCGAACAGCATCGAGGAGGCCGCTTACCTGGTTCCAAACTTGTCTGAAGCGACCGGGAACGGTTTTTCAGGCTCACTCTATTCGCGTGGTCACGAGGTGTTTACCTACAACGTGGATGGTGCGCCACGACCTTTTCTGAGCTTGTACGGCACGGCGCCTGACTTATCTTTTTTTGATCGCGTCGAAATCCTGTCTGGACCGTCTGGTGTTTTTCAAGGCACAGGCGAGCCGGTTGGCACAATTAACTTCGTTCGAAAACGCGCCAAAGCCGAATTCGATGCAGAAGCTTCGATTACCGCCGGATCATTTTCGACACAGCGTGTGGAGGGTGACATCACAGGTGGCAACGAGAGTGGCAGTATCAGGGGGCGCTTGATCGCGTACGACGAATCGCAGGATGCATCGTATGACTACGGCGAGCAGGATCGCGATGGTGTGTCGGGTACCGTTGAATTCGACGTGGGCGATGCAGGCACAATCTCGGTCGGTACGATTGTTGAGAACCGTGATACCACCGCTCACAGTGGCTTGCCGACGTTTATCGACGGTGAGCTGCTGGACGTCGACCCTGAAACCTATATCGGTGCACCCTGGAATAGCAACGAAGGGGACACACAAGAAAGCTACGTCGAGTACGAGCACGAATTTGACAACGGTGGTGTACTGAAAATCGCGGGCCGCGTTTATGATCGTGACACCGATATTAAGTCGGCGCTCGCGACGACCGGTGTTGATCCCGTTACAGGTGAATTCTCAATGATTACCTTCGCCAGAAATTTTGAAGAAACCACTGACTATCTGGATGTGAATTTCACCGCACCGTTTTTGTTCTGAGATAACAGCAGTGCCTATACCGTTGGCGTCGACCGTCGCAAAACTGATCAATTCTTCGAGCAGAATTTTGACTTTGCATTGGGCACTCAAAATATCGATACATTTGATCCTGAGAGTCTGGTCGAACCCGATGTTGAGTTCCCGGGTGTGGGCCCTGGCTTCAGATTAAACACCGATACAATTTCTGAAGAGAGCGGCGTCTACGCGCAAGTGTTACTAGGTGTAACTGAACGTACGGATATTTCCTTGGGAGGGCGCTTCACCGAGTACGAAAGCGTGTCCCGCGATCTTGGTCGTGTCACGACGACAGCAGATCTTAACGAAGATGAGTTCACGCCATTCATCGGGATTGTGCATGCGATCAATGATGACCTCGCGATCTACGGCAGTTACTCGACAATCTTCCAACCGCAAAACGGCAATCTTGCAACCGGAGCGCGTATTGATCCGCTGGAAGGCGAACAGCTTGAAATTGGATTAAAAGCTCGCGTGTTGAACAACATTCACTTGCAAGCCGCATTGTTCCAGCTTGATGACGAAAACCGCGCAATCGACGATCCTGACACCGTCGGTGCAGTGATTGGGGCCGACACTGCTACGACCAACGGCTTGGAAGTCTCGTTCGTTGGACAACCAATGACCGGTCTGGAAATCATTGGTGGGCTTTCGCATATCGATACCGATCTGGAGACCGATCCCACGCCAGAAAATAATTTAAGCGTTTGGGGGCGTTATCACCTGCAAGGCAGCGATTGGCAAAAGTGGCGCGTAGGCCTCGGGCTGCGTGCAACAAGCAGCTTTGAAACCGTATCGGGTGGAACTGAAATCAGTGCGTCCGGTTATGAGGTCGTCGATGCAATGGTGGGCTACCGGGCCAGTAAAGACATCGACGTAACACTAACGGTTAACAACGTTCTGGATGAAGAATACGTATCGCGCATCAACAGCACTTCGCGCGGTGTTTTCTACGGGGATCCCATATCCGCTTACCTAAACGTAAAAGTAGAGTTTAACTAGCAGACAGAAAATGAGTTCTCTGCCTTGCCTGCACGGATGTGGGTAAGGTCTGAGAGCAGACACGATTTAACTTTCAAACAGGAAAATCTACGACACGCCTACACAGTTGTTGATCGTGTGGGAATACGTTGCCTCACGGCTCAGTGTTCGTCGCGAATGTCGCTTAGAGAAAACCCAAATGAAAAACAATGCCTTGATCACCCGCGCGGAGATAAAAGCTCAAAAGTCCGACCGCTACGTAAACAGTTTGGCAAAACACTTTGCGCGCAAAGTGGAAGTTAAAACTGACGGTGACTGGTCGTTGATTTATTTTCCAATGGGAACCTGTCGAATGCGCGAAAACAACGGTTCAATGGAATTTTCCTGCAAGGCGGAAACCGAGGCCGCGTTAAAAAAAATCCGCGGCATTATCGAGAGCCATGTTTTGAGGTTCGGCGAAATGCGAGGTAAAACGATGGAGTGGACCTGTCAGTAAAATAGAAAAAAGTTAGTCGCGGGATTTTAGTCATCGCAACTAATGCCGTTATCCTTGATGAGGTGCTCATACCGTTGGTCGGTCAGTGTTCGCAGAAAACACACCATGGATTCGACCTGATCATCGGTCATCGGGTCACTGACAGCGAGTAAATCATTTGCGACCGTTTCCGGTACCTCCGGTGCTCGCCACGGCACTCCCGTTTCAGGATTGTTTGCACGGACAACAGGATTGACAAAGTGATCATAAAATTCGACAACGGTTTTTAGCTCACGAAACACCCCATTGTGCATGTACGGACCTGTGACTGCGACGTTGCGTAATCCGACCGTTTTAAATTTTCCTCGATCTGCCGGATCATTAATCGCAGTATTTGCGAAAAGCCCAAGGTCGACTTCGGTAACGCCGTTCAGTTGACGCAAATCAAGATTTTCCGGAATACCGATATTGTGATACTCGTAGCCACTGAATGTCTCCCGAAATTTGTTTATCGGATCACCCAATGCATGAAGTTGATGGCAAATACTGCAGTTCGCGAATTGCGAAAAGAATATTGCCTTTCCGGTGAGCTCTTTAAACGACAGCGCATAATCGCCGGTTAATGAGCGATCGTACTTGGAGTCAAATGGGGCGAATTGCTCGGTTTCTTCAAACGCCGCAATACTCTCGGCCATCGCCGTGTAAGCCGCGTTTGTTTGATCGAAAATATCATCACCAAACAACACTTTGAAGGCTTCGACATAATCTTCATTTTCCATCAATCGCGCGACGGCTGCAGCTTCATCAGGCAGTCCCATCTCGGCGGGGCCAATGGGTGGTTCTGCGGCTTGCTCAGCCAGGGTCGCAGCGCGACCGTCCCAGAAAAACCCGCCCAATGCGCCGATGTATGTATTGTTATTGTTGTGAGGGTTATGGCGCGAGCGGGTTGCCGTGGCCTGAAATGTAGGTGAAAATTTTGAGTACGCCGCGCTCGGCGCGTTTCGATCTCCGAGCGATATGCCGTTGTCCCCCAATGAGGCCGCACCAATCCGGCCATTCGCATCCAGCCGGTTGTCGATAAACCCGTGGTCAGGCGAGTGGCACGTGGCGCAGGATTGCGTCCGGTTCAAGCTCAAATTGACATCGTGATAAAGCGCTTCGCCTAACGCGGCTCGCGATTCGCTGAGCGCGTTTCCCGATGAAGATGATGAACCGCCTCCGCACGCTGTTAATAAAAACGGAATCAACAGTGCCGTCACGAGTGCTCTGCATTCAGCACTGATCGGTGGTGTTAACGATTGCATCAGGAAACAAATCAAGTCGCGAGTAATCGAGTTTAAACAAACGGGCGTATGAACTAAATACCGACTTTGATGTCAGTAAACGAATTGACAATGATTCTTATTAACATTAATGTCATTAAATAAATCTAATAATCACGCTTATCTTTGAAAACACAGAGGAATCACCTGTAATGGTTAAACTACATACTCTAGGCGCAGGTCTATTGTCATGCACGCTGGTCGCCGGTTGTGGCGGCAGCAGCAGTAGCAGTAGCAGCGAGTTCGAGAATGATCTCGACGCACTGCGCATGGTTCTATCCACCAATGCTGATATCGCGTTCGCGGTCTACTCTGACGCGGTTGATACAGCACAGGCCCTTAAAACTGCCCTGACCACTCTCGCCAATGACCAGGACGCAGCAGCGTTGGAGGCCGCCAAACAAGCTTGGCTGGTTGCGCGCGAGCCCTATGGCCAGTCCGAAGTGTATCGCTTTCGCAATAGTCCAATCGATGACGATCCGGATACCGCCGATGCGGAAGACGGCCCTGAAGGCAGCTTGAACGCATGGCCTCTGGGTGAAGCGCTGATCGACTACGTGCAAGCCACAACCTCAGACTTCACTGATGATCAGGTTGGGGTCAGCGACCACCAGGTAACAGGCGTTACCAATCCGATCACTGCGGCTTTTGCAAACGCGAATATGGCTGACAACATCATTGGCTCGACCGTCACCATCGACGACGCGCTGCTGGATACGTCAGCATCCGCGGATGACGAGCACGATGTCATTTCCGGTTACCACGCGATCGAGTTCCTGCTGTGGGGACAGGATCTGAACAGTACCGGCGCAGAAACCAGCGGTTCAGACCGAAACCTCGCAGTGAAAACACATGATGCTGCAAACCGTGCAATGGGAGGCGAGCGCCCGCTTTCGGACTTCAACACCACCAATGGCGTGTGCACCACCGCAGGTGCAGTCGCGGCTGATGCTACTCCGTGTATGCGCCGTCATGAATACCTCACGGTTGCAGTTGACAAGCTTATCGCCGAGCTGGAATTTGTGCGCGATCACTGGGCAGCAGGTACCGCAGGCAACTACCGCGATACGTTTGAAAACCCGGCTGATCTGGCGGCGGCTGAAGCCAGCTTCCTCGAAATCCTTACCGGCATGGGCACCATGTCTGAGGGTGAACTTGCAGGTGAGCGCATGCAAATCTCCTTGTCAGCAAACTCACAGGAAGACGAGCATTCGTGCTTCTCTGACAACACTCACCGCGATATATGGTTGAACGCCGAAGGCGTAGCCAACATGTTCAACGGTGAATACGCGGGTTACGACAGCACGCTTGACGGCACCGATGACAACACCGCGAGAGCGGTAAGCGGCTTCGGTATCGACGACTACCTCGCAGAGGTGGGTGCGGATGAGTTGAGTTCCAATGTTACCAATGCGCTGACGGAAACTGAAACCAACTATACCGCGCTTGACGCTGCTGCACGCGCCGGAATGCCTGTGGACGTTCTGGTTCAAGATGCAGCGGGAGCAGATGCAGCACCAATGCGTGACACCATCGTCTCGCTCAACGCGCAATCAACGCTTATCGCGCAGATTGCTGTTGATTTGGAACTTGGGTCTGCTGATGAAGTCGTTGATCCGGACGCGTCGGAGTGCGATACAACCGATCCTACTGCAGAATGTTAGTCCTTCAACGTTAAATCTGTAACGAAGCGGGCAACCGATAGCGGTTGCCCGTTTTTTTTGCGCGAGTAAAATTCTCGCTGCCTTTTTTCGGAATTTAATATTTCGCCCTGATGAACAAATCAATGTGGCTATCACTGGTGCTGCTTGGCGCCATGCTATCGGTCGCATACGTCTGGTTCGTGTCAGGCACCACTGCGCCCGAGCTTGATTCTTCCGAGCGTCTACCTGGTGGAGAGGGTTCGGTCTCAATCAAACCTTTTGCATCATTCATGCTGCCGCCAACGAATATGGCGGAGGCAGACAGGCCCAATTTTCACGCGGGTAAAGCACTCGCCCGGCAGCCTTGGATAAAGGCCCCTACGATCACCGATGCCCGTGACGGTCTGGGCCCGATTTACAACGCGCGAACGTGTCTGGCGTGTCACCTTAATGGGGGACGCGGCGTCGTTCCCGAACAGCCGGATCGAATGTTGGTAAGCGGTATTGTTCGATTAAGCATACCGGGTAAAAACGAACACGGTGAAGCGCTCCCGGAGCCGGTGTACGGCGGGCAATTTCAATCGCAATCCGTTGCGTTGTTGCACCAGCTACGCGGTTCTGCCGGAATAGAAACCACTCACGATCCTAAGATCGTTAGACCCGAAGGCTATGTTTACATTCGTTGGCACGAACAGAACTACACGTATCCCGACGGAAAAACTTTGCGCTTGCAGTACCCCGAAATTCAGATTCGCAATCTGGGTTACGGCGAGTTGCACGAAAATGTCATGACCAGTTTGCGCAACGCGCCACCGATTCACGGCATGGGGCTATTGCAGGGAATCGCGCAAAGTGACATCGACGCACTGGCTGATCCCGATGATGCCGACGCTAACGGCATCTCCGGCCGTGTAAATATAGTGTGGGATTTCAGCTCGAAGCGTGCAGTGCCGGGCCGCTTCGGCTGGAAGGCTAACTCGGCCAATATCCGCGATCAGGTGGCAGGCGCCTTTCGCGGGGATGTTGGCATCGTTAATTCTGTGTTTCCGGAACAGCCGTGCACAAGCGCGCAACCGGCCTGCGTACATTCTCCGCACGGTACCGATGAAAACGGACTGGAGTTGGCCGATCCTTTGTTGAAACTTGCCGTCGACTTTACGCGGTCGCTTGCCGTACCAAAACGACGCAAGCCCGAGCACGAACTCGTCATGGCCGGACGTGAGAACTTCTACAGCGTTGGCTGCGCGGAGTGTCATCAGCCATCGTTCACAACAATGGCAAACGCGGATTTCCCGCATTTGTCAGAGCAAAAAATATGGCCTTACACAGACTTGTTATTGCACGATATGGGGCAGGCGCTGGCGGACAATCGGCCCGACTTTGACGCCAGTGGCAGCGAGTGGCGCACCCCACCATTGTGGGGTGTGGGTTTGAGTAAGGCGGTAAATGGCAATAACCAGCTCTTGCACGATGGCCGCGCGCGCAACGTTGAAGAAGCAATAATCTGGCACGGCGGGGAGGCGCAAGCCAGTCGCGATAAATTTGCCGCGCTCAGCCAGGCGAACCGCAAAGCGTTAATCGCGTTTGTACGCTCGCTTTAATGTCGCGTGGATTTACTAATCTCCGTCGGTAAAGTTAATTCCGGGGTCGACATTAATCCCCTGCAGAATTTCGCGCTTGAAGTTGCCGTCCAGTGCGATCAATGCCGGCTCGAGAAGCGCATTGTCCTGCGCGGTAATGGCGGCGCGCACTGCCGCGATGTTGCCCTCGACCGTCGCGATTTCCGCTTGAAATCCTGCCGATTCCATCAAGCTAAAAAAGCTGACAGTGGTATCGGTAGTTCCGTTCAGCAACACTTCAACTTCGTCGATGGCGCGCGACATGTTATCCCAGTTGTGTTCAGACAATAGGGCGGTGAGTGTCACCACACTGCGTTTGTGCAGGTAGTCGATATAGAACTGAACGGCAACTATAAGCGTGGCCACCGGGTCCGCGCCATCGTCGAGATTACGATCGACAAACAGTGTTCGATAAGGAGTGCCGGTGCTATTGAAATCAACCTGCCAACCGTTTTGTATCACCGTCGCATGTTTGATCAACTGCGCTGCCATTCCTGCAAGGATTTCGCATTTACGCGCGTTGAGCTGATAGTCGCTGACAATATTGCCCGCGACTGTTGAATGACCAACGTCGGATGTTTCAAAGCTCAGAATTTCCAATGCAAGCAGTCCAACATTGGTAAAAGGCAAGGCGTCAAAAAATGCAGAGTCGAGTGTGTCCGCCCCTGCGATTTGATTGCTGATTAAATTGCGTACTGTTCCGGTGTAGTTGACACCGTTAACTCGGAATGAGTCGATAAAACTGAAAGTTGGAAAAATCAAATCAACGTCCATCGGGCCGAAGTTATACGCCGCCAGTCGAAACCATGTTTCTGACAGGTTTCGCCATGCCTGCTGCACCTCACCTAGGTTTGTCTCATCGATCGTCGTGCAGAAATTGTCTGCTGCAGTCGCTAGCGCCGTGGCCTGCGTAACAAAGGTGTCAGTTAGTGGAATAAGCTGATTATCAACGTGCTCGCGAGAGGCAGTGTAAACGGCGTCTTCGCGCGTTCCGCCCGAGCTGCTGCTACTGCTTCCGCCGCCGCAGCTGCTGATGAAAAACGCGACCAGGGCGGTGATAATTGTGAGCTTGATTCGTTGATTCATGACAGCGTCTCCGGATTTGGCTCACTCGAGTCAAATATAAGATAAATGATTATCCCAACGCACATCGGCTGCATGCAAGCGTCGAGATTTGTCTTCTTTCAAGGTGTTTGCGTCGATGTAGCGGATGTGACCGTTCGAATTGCTTAGAACAAAAAATTGCTGGTCGTCGGTTACGGTAACGCCGGATACGTCAAAAAGCGTGTGGTAACCGCTGAACGATCCGGTGTCGATATTCCAGAATGCGGCCAGATTTCCACGCGGGCTGGTAAACGCAGCCACACCCGCGTCGTTATTAACGGCAACGCTGCCGACGTAGTCGCGCATTTCGCGCAAAACGTTTACGGGTTCATGAAAAACTCGAATGGAACGGCCGGGTGTGAGCACGCCTGCCAACGGTGCGACCGAGTCGTTATCCATCGCGGCACGTTGCAGTTGAAAACCGATAGCGACGCGTCCGTCGCGAGCGACAGCCAGGTGCCGCATACTCGCTTTTGGGTAAGGGATACGGTGTTGTTCCGTGAGTGAGCCGTCTTGGGTGTCGATTAACACAAGACTCGAATCCATGGAATCAAGATTGAGTTTTTCACGACCACTTTCCGGTCGCGTAAGAATACCGCCATTGGCCACAATCAGCGTGCGTCCATCCGGCATCATTCGGATTTCGTGCGGCCCGATGCCATGGCTTTCGAATTCGTCGAGCACCTGGTAGTTATCTGCGTCCCGAACGACGACCATCCCGCGTCCGCTTGCAAGATTGTTCTCAGTGGTGAAGAGTTTGGCGCCATCCGGGCTGAAAACTGCATGACCGAAAAAATGCCGCTCGGCCTGAGACTGAACGCGCGCCACGATTTTGCTGTTGCGAAGATCGACCTCAACGGATTCCATTGAGGGCCGCCGTCCCATCATCACTGCATGGCCCGCGCGCAAGGGATGCGCGATTATTGAATGTCCGCGAAAACCGGAGAGAACGTGCCGCGATGTTGCTGTCGAGCTATCCCACCACCCGAGACCGTCACCGTCGCGTTTGTGTTGAGCAGCAGAAACCAGAATTCGAGTTCGCTCGTCGGCTGATGTGCTGGACATCCAAGCGACCGTCCCGGCACCGCTCAGCCCGATTGCGGCGAGAGCTTTTAATGTACTGCGGCGCGATAACGACATGTTGGTTTTAAAAGTCGAGCTTGTACCCGACGACTAAAGATTGCGGTTTTCCAGGTCGCGCGCCGAACGGCCGCCGGGCGACGATGGCTTCATCGTCAAACACGTTGTCGATTGTCGCAAAAAATTGTTGATCTTCGGACCACTGATAGTTTGCGCTGAAGTCGACAACGGTTTGGTCGTCGGTCCGCTCGCCAGATGCGGGCTTGCCGGAACCGGCAACCGTACGCATACTCGAAACGTATTTTATCGCGAGGTTAAATTGCCACGCGAAACGCGAGATTCCGACTTTGATTGCCATTTGATGCTCGGGAATATAGGGCAGCTGTTCGCCAGCGCGAACGTCCTGTAAATCCGGCTGGGGAGAGGTGAAGTTATTCTTGATTTCGCTATCAGTGAACGTGTAGGTCACGCTGACCGGAATTTGCAGTCGACTTTGAATGCCGGTGGAAAAGACTTTGGCGATCTGCGCTTCCACACCCCAGATATCGACCTCACCCGCGTTGAAACCCAGATCAAGCTGGTCCTGGGCGCACCCCGATGAAAACGTACACGTGCCTGCGAGATTTCCGTAATCGTTAAAAAATCCGATTACCTCGTAATTCAGATCTTCATCGGTGTGACGAACGCCAAACTCGTAATTGATGCTTTCTTCAGCATCGACTTCATCTGCGCTGCCAGGCGGCACCGGCACAAAGCCTTTGTGTATTCCCCCGAGCAAGCGCAGGTTGGATGATAACCTGTAGTTGAAACCGACGCCGGGGATCAGGACCGTGTCCTTCCGATTGATACGCTCGCCGTTAAGCTTATTGTGAAAATCAGTCTCGATACTCTCTACGCGCAAACCACCGCTCAAAGTGAGATCGTCGATCACGACTTCGTCGTGCAGGTAAATTGCCAGCGCGTCTGCGCTCGCTTTATTCCGGGTAGTAGTTGTTCTTCCGTTACCGTCATCGACAAGCTCACCGTTTTGCATCAAATACCCCTGCGCGGTGTGGTGGCGCTCAATGTAGTCATTATGCAATCGGACACCAATGGCAATCGCGTGCTCGCGTTCCCCAATAAAAGGGGTCCAGTCGACAACTGTTTGCACGCCTTGCGAAACATAGTCGCGGCCGTTGGCACCGAGCACGAGTGTTTCGGCACTGGTGGTCGAATCGCTTTGCCCGGTCAGCACATCGTAGAACCCCGCGTTAACCGGCGAGTCAGGATCGGCCAGAATACTGTTGAGTGACGGTGCGCCATCGCCAAACCTGTCCAGCTTGTCCCAAACACGGGAAAACTCGCGTCGGTAGATCGTCGTGTTGACGATGTAATCCTCGAAAGGATCATAAAAGTGGCTGACACTGAACTGGTTTTGATCCCAATCCATCCTGTCTCGCTGGCTCGCCGCGTACCGCCGCACGGGGTTGTCGTCGAAGTCTTCGTCTGTGAGACCGAGATAGGTTTCGTCAGAGATTTCATCCGCATAGCCGATTTTGATGTCAAACTGATGGTAAATGTCGGCGTCAATGTCTGTGTTGTAGCTGAGCTTGATTAAGCCATCGTTTTTGTCAAAGCCGGTTCCGCCGCCGCCATCGAGCTCCTTAAAGCCATCGGTATCAAGGTGCACACCTTCGACCATCCAGCCAAAATTGTCGTCGCTGTCGCCATAAAACGCGTGCACCTTCTTGAAGTCGTGACTGCCAAATGCAACTTCGGCGGAGCCGTTTCTGACGCTGTCGTCAAACGCATACGGAATTTCGCGACTGATAAAATTGATCGCACCGCCAACCGTGTTGGGCCCGTATTCAATCGCGGACGGTCCCTTGAATACCTCGACCCCCTGCATGCGTGACATAAGCGGAAAATAGTACGCTGGCGGTGCAGCGTAGGGAGCAGGGGCGAACAGGATGCCATCTTCCATGAGTGCGATTTTGCGGCTACGGTCTGATCCCGAGCCACGCATGCCAATGTTGGGTCGGAGTCCCCAGCCGTCTTCCTGTCGAACGTAAACTCCGGGGGCATCTTCCAATACCCGATGAATGTCGGTGTAGCGCCAGCGTTTGAGTTCGTCTTCATCGATTTTTTTTATTGAGCCGGTTTTGCGTTCTTGTTCTTCGCTGTCACCCAGAATCGTGATGGTGTCGATTCGAGTTTTCTCTTCCGCTTGAGTTATCGGCGCAAACAGCGCTGCGGTGGCCAGCATAGAAACAGAAGCAGTTAAAGAGAGACGGTTTTTGTTAAAGCGCATTGCGTAATTTATTCGTAAGTGGAGTCAGGGCCGATCACAATTGGACTTTGTTCATATGATTGGTCCATTTAGCGTTGACCCATTTTTCGCCCATTAACTGGTACGAGCCTTTGGCGATATCAATTTGATAAAGTTCACCTGTATTGGCGCTTGCTATAACACTGTGGCCGTCTTCGCTGACTTCGATTCCGCCAACATCGTTGATACTCAGGGACTTGACGAATCGTTGTTGTTCTAAATCCCAAAGCGTCAGTCGATTGCCGCGCGGGCAACTGACCACAGCGGTTGATTCATTCACAAAACGTGCGCTGGCCGTATAGTTTTGTAAAGGCCAGAGTTCGTCGTCTGGAGTTTCGAGTATTTTGATCTCGCTGCCACCGGTGTGTAAGCCGACAAGCGGCGGTAATTCGCTGCGGCCCTTGTACTGACAGGCGACGATTACCGAACCGTTTTTCGAGACATCGAGGTGTCTGATGGACAGGCGCGGCGTTGGCAGCGAGTGATTGGAAAGTAGCTCGCCGCTGAAACCGTCGATATACACCAGCGATGACTGCATGGTGTTGATATTCAGCTCACGTTTTCCGCTGCTGGGATGCGTTTTGATGCCTCCGCTGGCAATGACCAGCGTGCGGTCGTCGGGCAAAAGGTGGATATCGTGCGGGCCAATGCCATAGCCCGGAAGTTCATCAACCATTGTGAGGCTATTCGCATCGTAGACCCCGATAACGCCCTGCGCTGATTCGACGTGATTTTCGCTGACGTACAGGCGCTTGCCATCGCGGCTAAAACAACCGTGGCCGAAAAAGTGGTAACCGCTGCGGGCGCGAATCTGCGTGGTTGCTTTTTTAAGCTTCGCATCGACAACCAGAGCACGCGTCCCGGGTAAGGTCGGCAGACAAACAAACCGATGCGGGCGGACAGGATCTACCGCAAACCCGTGTGCTTTGTCCGGCAGAGGAAGGCGAAATCGTTCGTCGCCAGACCGATCAAAGCCGCTGACATGGTGATTGCCATCGGGGTCGATGTGGCCGTTAATGAAAACGGTTGTCGGTGCGCTCGCGGCGAAATCTACCGGCAGTAAAGTGCCTAACGCAGCACTCAAAAAACCGCGTCGTGATAGTGCGGTTCGCATTAGTCGGTGTCAGAGACCGAACCCGCGGGCAGTGCGAGACCAAGCTCGGGCATGACTTCAAAGCGCAATTCGTCGCTCACCGCTTTTACCGGCCCTAGCTGCAGCGTGGTCAACGGCCCAATATCGTTTTCGAACACTTCAACAAATGATCCGCTGATCGCCTGCAGGCCGTCAATTACTGCCTGTATGTTGTCGCCAAATCGCGTCGCCAGTTCTGAGTGGCCTTCATCAGTCAGCCAGTCGTCGAAACCAAGCTGTGCGGACGGGTCGTCGCTGCCTCCGTAGTAAAGCCTTTGGAACGCCTGCATATTAGCGATCAGGTTTTCCTTCGACAGGCGCGCCTGCGGTGATTCAAGGTCGGCGGGGCAGAGCTGGCCCGCTCCACAGGTGGGTGGATTGTTGGTGACGCTGCCTCCGAGTGGTTTGTCGATTTTGTCTTCTTTAATCAACTTTTCGAAGTAAAACATCCCATCGGTGATGTGGTTGAGGGTTTCAAATGGCGTGGTGCTGCCCGCCATCTCTGCTGCGAAGTTACCCTGATCGGCGGCCCAGCCTGCGTCCAGCGTTGCCGCGCTGTCACGGGCATCAGAGACCAAATTGCGCATGAAATTGCAGCGGCGCAGCTCTTTATCGGCCGCGTCAAGGTTATCAAATGCGTTTAACACTGCTGCGCGATCCGGGTCGATCAGAAAATTATCAGGACAACTGTGATTGGCTGACTCGTCTACGAACAGCAGGTACTGCACGATGTCCATCCCGCGTTGGTTAACGGCGTTGACCAGATCGCTCTCATCGTTGGCAAGGGCGAGGTCGACGTTACAGGTGCTGGTCAGCGGCCAGGAATACAGCTGAGTCATGCGGAAATCGTCCTGCACGGGGCCGATTCCGTATGCACCCCCGCCATCCGACCAGCCGCCATACATCAGTGTGTTCTGGAGCGTGTCCATCGCGCTGGCGAAGTCCTGTTGGGCCTGTGCGCGATTGGCTTCACGCGACGCCGACGATAAATCGCCACAATACGCCGTGACACTGGTGTTTAGGGTCTCCATGCGCGTGTGAAGAGTCGCGAAGTCCCGCTGCATCAACCCGGATATTCCCGTCAGTACCGCGGTCAGATCAAACGTTGTGTTCGATCCATTGTCACCACTTGAGTCGTTTCCCGAGCTGCCGCCTCCGCATCCGGAGAGCGCGAGTAACGAAGCAAGGGTGATCACGCAAGCACTGGCGCGCCAGTTTTGCGACGACAACATCTTGATTTTAGTCATTTTTAATTCTCGGTTTGAATTAGTAAGCCTGCAACGTCACGGATTACGTCACGAACGTCGCCGAAAATACACTCAACATGCAAATCTAAACATTTATGCAAAGTCATAGCAAATGATGTTGCAAGTAAAAATGATTATCAATAAACTTAATCCGCGTGACAACATTCCAAATGCGCTTAAATGGAAAAAAGTACAAATAAAAAGCAAAAACGCCAAATAGCCAATCCGTTTAATTACACATAACCACCCAACGGGAGAAACATATGAAATTCAATAACAGGCTTTCGTCTGCGACGATTGCTGCAGCAGTGGGAATTGCACTTGCTGGCTGCGGCGGAAGCAGCAGCAATAGCAGCAGTGATGATGATGATGACACCACCTTTCAAAAACCAACGGTGTATGCAGACTTCCCTCTGACGCTCGCTGGTGCGACGTGTTCTGACGGTTCCACGGACTGCTCATCAGTGTCTTACACCGGCCAAATGGCGCGACACCTCTTGCGCGAACAAGCCAAAGCGACGATCGCATCGCCAACCACCACGGGCTACGATGTTATCGCAGAAGTTAATAATTACATTCAAAACGAAATGGGTGTGATTGATGACACCGCGATTATTGCGCCTGCTTCGGTTACCGGTTTCATGTTCAAGGAAATGATCAATAACGAACTTGGCACTGGTCGCAACCTGTCCGGGAAAATGTTCGATCCTGCAAAATCAGGTGATCCGATCTCGGGTGTTGACGCCGCTGATGCGGGTAAAACCCTCGGTTGGCCGGGTGAAAAGTCTGCCGGCGATGTCGTTCAAATGTGGCTGGACTTTTTTGGTCACCAACACAACTTTGCCGGAAACCCGGCGGTACTGCCTGAAGACAGCACCCCGGACAAGGTCGACGCTAAATACGGTTACGACTACAACCAACTGGTGCCGAAGTTCCTTATGGGCGCAGTTTTCTACTATCAGTCGATCAACCATTACCTCGACGAAAACCTTGAGCCCGGTACTCAGAACAACGACACGCCATACAACGGTGATGCCTCTAATCGATACACTGGTAAGGAGCACTCGTGGGATGAAGGATTTGGCTACTGGGGTGCCGCCGCGCACTATGGCGAGCTGACCGCGCAGGAAAACTACGATATCAACAAACGTAACCCTGATGCGCTCACTGCTGCTGACAAAGACGGCGACGGCCTCGTATCGCTATACACAGAGTACAACTCTGGCCCGGCGTACTATGCGGCTAACTGGGACCGCCACGGTGACAGCAACTATGGCCCGACTATTATGGACGCGTTCCTTGAAGGTCGTACCATCATCACCAACGCAGTCGACGACGACGGTAACGCTCGTGTTCTGACAGATGCGGAGCGAACCGAACTGCAGACGCTGGCATCCACCATTCAACGTAACTGGGAAATGGTGCTGGCAGAAGCGGTTTATAACTATGCGGGATCCTCGTACAACGATATTGCTGCGTTGATTGCAGGTACCGAAACCAGCCCCTATGACTACTACAAACATTGGGGTGAACTCAAAGGTTTCATGATGGCCCTGCAGTTTGGTGGCCCAGGTTCTTTGATCACCAAAGACGACTTCGAAGAAATCGATGCCTTGATTGGCTACGGACCTGTGATGCAAGACGGTAATCAGGTAACCGGAACTATGACGGTATCGACCCCGGGCGGTGACGTAGATTCTTACGTCTTGACAGGCGGCAATACTCTGGAAGACTACCAAGCCAACTTGAAAATGGTGCAGGAGTTGCTGGACGCGTTGTACACCCTGCAAGCAAAACGCAACACAATTGAATAGTTGACCTTCGCTATGGCCCGGCGCAGTTGAGCGCCGGGCTTTTCTATGGCAGCTTTACGTTCGTTTATCCGGACTCACGTAAAGCCAGCCCGCACATGAAAATCACCTCTCTTGTTACCTTCGCTTTTCTATCGGCGTTGTGGTGTAGCACTTCCTCAGCAGACGCAGTTAACGTTTATTCAGCTCGCAGCGAGCAGCTGATCAAACCGCTGCTCGACCGATTCACCGAGGAAACCGGCATTGAGATCAAACTCCTGTCCGGGAAAGCCGATGCCTTGCTCAGACGACTGGAGATTGAGGGTGAGGTCAGTCCCGCTGACGTGCTGATCACAGTGGACGCGGGACGGTTACATCGCGCCAAAATGATGGGACTTTTACAACCGGTCGAATCTGAAAATCTCAGTGCGCTGGTCCCGGCAACGTTGCGCGACAAGGATAGCTATTGGTTCGGCTTGTCTACCCGCGCACGCGTTGTCATGTACGCCCGAGGCCGCGTTCGCGAGAGTGATCTTTCAAGCTACGAGGATCTTGCCAACGAACGCTGGGACGGGCGCATCTGTGTGCAAAGCTCTAGCAGCATCTACAACCAGTCTCTTGTCGCATCAATGATCGCTGAACACGGTCAGGATGAAACATTGGCATGGGCCAAGCGACTGGTGAAAAACTTTGCGCGCACCCCAAGGGGCGGCGATCGCGACCAGATCGCGTCTCTGGCGTCGGGTGAATGCGACATTGCAATTGCAAATACCTACTATCTGGCGGCGATGCTTCGCGGCAAACAAAAGTCGCAGCGCAAAGCTGCCAAACGCGTTGGTGTATTCTGGCCCAATCAAGATGATCGTGGCGTGCATATCAACGTCAGCGGAATCGGAATCACGAAATCCGCGCAAAACAAAGAGAACGCCATTCGACTGGTTGAATTTCTGCTACAGGAAGATTCTCAGGAATGGTACACATCGACAAACTTCGAGTACCCGGTGCGAGTTGACGTGCCAACGGGAAAGGTGCTGCGCAAGTGGGGCGACTTCAAAGCGGACCCGATTAATTTGACCGAACTGGGAGAAAATAACCCCGTCGCTGTGCGACTTATGGACGAGGCCGGCTGGCGGTAGACGTTTGTATCGTCGCTCTCGGTTCAGCTTCTCGTTTTGTTTAGCTGTCTTCCAACGCGCTTAACCATTGTCGCGCACTCGCTTCGGTTTCGTCGTGTTTAACAGCTTCTTCCAGGCTGATCAGCGTATTTTCTTTATCGGAGAGTTCCTGATAGGCGGCCGCCATCAGCATGTAGGCGTTACCCGGTAAATTGAGGCCTTTTTCAATTGCGAGCTGGGCATGCCGAATCGCATCGGAATATTTCTCACTGTCGAAAAAAAGTTGCGCTATGTACAAGTCCTCTTTTCCATCAGGAGCGACCTTCGATACTTGAAGGTACGCATCAAGCGCTTTGTCAGCTTCGCGCGCTTCCATATTGAGATGGGCAAGCAACTCCCAGGACTTATATGTCGGCTTGACAACTTCTTTTTCGATAGCCGTATCAAGAATTGTGGCCGCTTTTTTGGGCAGACCTTTCTCGTACAAAAGATAAACGTATTGCTGCAACTCGCTTTCTTTCAGCAGAATCCCCTGACTGTAGGCCAGTTCCATTATTTCGAGTGAGTCAGTAACCTTGTCGCGTTCAAGGTACAGTGAGGCGAGCTGAATCCAGTACTCCGCCGTTTCCGGCCATAGTCGAACCATTTGTTCGACCGTATCAGTCGCCTTAGGTAAATCGTTGAGTTCGAAGTGTGAGGCAAACAGGGTCGAGTAGACCGCGCGATCTGGTGGGAATCGCGCGACGACCTCCTCAAGATATTTTATCGTTTGCTTGAAATCTTCAGTCTGGTAGTAAGCGACTGCCAGTGTGAGGTAAGCGGCGCGCGTTGGCTCTTCCAAACTCTCCAGAAAAAGTAAACCGAATTTAATCGCGTCTTTATAATCCTCTTCCTGCATCGCAAGATTCGAGAGAATTTCGACGATCTGAACGCGAGTTTTTTCCGTCAACACATCCTGTAACGAATACGCTTGCTTGAACGAAGCTCTGGCCAATTTGTATTTTTCTCGATACAGATGCAAAAGCGCTTGCATGTGGTAGGTATAGGCTTTATCGACGTCGGACAAGTCATCCTCGTCTTCAAGAACCTCGGCGATTGCTTCTTGTGCTTTACCGAACGATTCTGTTGCCATCGCTTGTTCTGCCGCTGTCAGGCGTTTGAAAACGCCCATACTGAGCGCGGGCGTTTCGTTAGCGATTCCTTGTTGCGAAGCCAAGGCGATGACAAGACCTGCTAGCAGATATCGAAACATAATAATCAGTTCAATTTGAAATCAATTTGTACAACTGCCCGCTGCGTGACTAACTGATTGTCGATCACTTTGGGCTTGAACTTCCACTTGGCGAGCGCCCGAGTGGCCGCGCGGTCAAACAGCTTTGGCGGATCGGCCTGAACCACCAAAATGTCGGTAACGCTGCCCGTTTCGGTAATGGTGAATTCCATTTTGACAAAGCCCTCTTTTTTCAGGCGTTTCGCGCGTTTTGGATAAATCGGATTGACGCGCGCAAGTGGAATAACATTGGCGTTCACGGCGCGTTCCTGACGCACGTCTTGAACCAATGCATCTCCTAGCGCGCTCGACGCGCTTAGATTAACCGGCAGATCCAGATTCAGTTGTTGCATGGGCGGCTGCTTTTGCGGCTGAGGTTTGTCCGGTTTATCGAACTTTACTTTCGGTTGCGGCAGGGGTTTTTTGGGCTTTTCTCGCTTTGGTTTAACGCGTTCTTTTTTGGCCAGTCGCTCTTCGCGCTTTAAGCGAACAAAGTCGATTATTTTGAGATTGGTGCTATCGGTAAGACCTGACGTATTTACATCTACAACACTTTTGAGCGCGAACAAAAACAATACCGTTATCAGCACAGAAAGCGCAAAGCTTGTACCGACTCGAATCATTAACTTGGATCCGCTGATGCCGCTAGCGATATGTTATCGACGCCGGCCAGTCGAACCTGATCCATGACGCGAACCAGCATTCCCGTTTTTGAATCTTCGTCTGACTGAATAATGACCGAACTCTGTGGGTACTGGGCTTTTAGCTGCTGGATATTGGCGCGCACGGCGCGAACGTCGATTTGCCGGTTGTCGATCCAAATTTCACCGTTAGCGCTGATTGCGATCAGGATATTACCTTTCGGCTTTTTTTCTGCCGTCGCGGCAGAGGGACGATTGACGTCGATCCCGGTCTCCTTGACGAACGAAGTCGTCACGACAAAAAAGATCAGCAAGATGAAGACAACGTCCAGCATCGGCGTGAGTTCGATGTCGCTGGATTCTTCAGTTCTGGGTAAGCGTTTCATCTTTATTTAATTCCGCGTTAAAACGGTTGATTGAACGTTGCGCAACCAGATCCAGGTAGCGCAACAGAAACAGACCGGTGATACCGACTGCCAGGCCGGTCATTGTGGGTAGCGTCGCGAGCGATATCCCGTTTGCAAGTGACCGCGCGTCGCTTGTGCCCTGCACACCAATGACATCAAAAATTTCGATCATCCCGTAGATCGTGCCGAGCAAACCCAGCATCGGAGTAACTTTGACCAGGGTTTTAATCAGTGGGAATGTGCTCAGTAAGTGATGTCGCAGAGCAGATTGCAAGGATTCCCGGATATGCGCGGCGCCAACACGGGCTTTGTTTTCGTCCCAGATTTGCATAAGTTTTTGCCGCGCGTGTCGGGCGGAAAAAACGTAATAGAGAAAACGCTCTAGTACGAGAAACCACATCAAAAGCGCTAGAGCAAAAATGACGTAAAGCACCTTGCCACCGCGGTCGAGAAACTCCGCCATTGTCAACAAAAACGAGCGAGGATCATTCACAAGCTCGTCGAGCACCAGACTGAGTGACTCAATAAAAACGGATGTTAGCTGCAGGTCTTCCACAACTACGACCGTGCTATCAGGCCAATGCTTTGATGTTCAATGACATCAAGAATTTTGCGCGATTTCGATTGAATAAAAGTGTGCGCGAATAAAAGCGGTATTGCCGCTGTTAAGCCAAGCACTGTGGTCACCAGTGCGGTCGAAATACCGCCTGCCATCAGCTTAGGATCACTCGTGCCGAACAATGTGATCGATTGGAAAGTGATGATCATACCAATAACGGTGCCGAGGAGACCCAGTAAGGGTGAAACTGCGGCGAGCAATTTAATCAAACCGTTGTAGCGTTCGATTCCGGGTGATTCACGCACAATGGCTTCTTCCAGTGCAAGTTCGCGCTCGTTAAGCGGTTTGCTTTCATTGTCTTTGTACACCAGCGCGATGCGACCAAGCGGGTTTTTGCTGGATGGATTAGACAGGTTTTTTGACTGCCTCCAGATATTAAGTGACACAACGCTGAGATAGATGTAGCGCAGCAGCGCTATCAAAAGCCCTAAAGCGCCAAGTGCAAGGATAACGTAACCGATTACGCCGCCTTGGTGGATTCGCTCGATCAAAGTCGGCTTTAGTACGAGTAGATCAAGCAGTTGCCCACGGGTGGGATCGATAGCCAGTTTACTCATTGTGGCAGTGCCGTTTTCAAAGCTCTCGGCAGTTGAGCTAAATCTCAGAGCAGGTTGACGCTGAAGTTCGTACGATGAATTGGTTTCCTGATTGTGTTGGAGGAATAGCCCGTTCGACAAAAGCGCGTACGCACCGACACGCGTAATATCACGTTCTGAAATCGTACCGTCTGTCGCGACTACGCTTGTTGTAAAAGTCCGTGTTTTGCCTGTTTCTCCCATCTCCTGCATCATGATGTACCAGAGTTCTTCGAGTTTAGCCACGCTGGGCAGTTCGCGACTTTGAGCCAGGTCGTCGAGCGTGTTTCCCCGTTCAGGAAACTGGATGTTGACAATAGAGCGGTCGAGATCAGCGATGAGTTCCCCGGATGCCTGACGAACAGCGCCGAAGAGCTCCCCAAGATCACCCAGTTTTCGCTGAAGCTGTTCTTCCGTCTCAACCAGCTTGACCTCATTCTCATCAATTTGTTGATTCAGGCTCTGACTAAGCTTTTTTTCGTCAGCGAGATCTTGTTGAGCTGACTTGAGCATCGATTCGCGGTTCTTTTTTTCCTCGGCGAATTTTTTCACACGCGCGTCCTCTTGCGCGAGTTGCTCCCTTGACTGTTGCTGTATCGACTTCAGAAGATCATCAAAACTATCAGCCATGAGTGCGGATGACCAAAGAACTAAGACAAGTAAAACCAGGTGTCTCATTATTCGACTCCCGCTGAATTGACAATAAGGGTAAGGAGTTCGGGGGATTGCTGTTTTCTTGCGATTTTTAGTCCCGAATCAATTGAGCGAGTGACCTCCAGATCCGTAATAACTTGCCAGTTACTTTCATTGCGATCCCACACAGCGTACTGCTGTTTATCGGGCGTGCGAAAATAAAAACCGATTCGACCAACGCGCAAAAAGCTGACACGGCGCTGGTTCAACTCACCGTCGTAGGCCTCAAGGGTTTTACCGTACTCAATCTCAATCTGGTAGGCCTCAAGAATTTTTCGGTACTTTTCGGCAACTGTGATATCGGCGCGTTTCATGGTGTCATTTAAGCGCGCGAGTCTTTGGTTGCGTTCGTCTGGCAGAAAAGGAGTATCCTGGGCAACGAAAGCCTCCAGAGTGTCGATCATCCGTTGCATCATCGGAAGAATGCGCTGCGCTGTGACTTCGATTTCGACGATCTGATTTTGCAAGGAATCAAGATCACTGTTCTGTGATTCAACAATATCGGTAAGCTGTTGATTGTAGGTTTGATACGTTTCTGTTTCACGCAACACAGATTTGTATTCATCGACAATCTCTGCTGTTTCTTCATCCAGTTTGTCGATTGTTCCTTGCTTCTTTTTAAGCTGTTCATTGGTGCTGGTGACAGTTTCGCGACTTTGGTCAAGCGCATCATCTGCAGCCTGTGAGGGTTGCAGCACAAGCGCTGTCGTCAGAAGCAATATTGCAAAAAGCTTATTGCAAATAGAATTGGAAATGTTCATATCAGGTTAATGCTCATTTTCAGTTTTTGAATAAGTCGAAAGGACGGACCAATTAATTTGTAGTCAATTCGGTTAAATTGCTTAGCGAGTAACGCCAACGAGTCACAAGGTCATCTTTGGATGGTTTTGCAAAATCGTCTACGTACCAAATCAAAATGTGATCGGGGAGGTCTGCCAGTTTTTTATGCCCGACTTTTCGCGAGGTAATCAGCAAAGTAGGGTCACCGGATTGTTTAGCGATATCTATTGTGACAACGGGTAGCAGCGCTGCTTGCGCGATATCAACCAACTCAGGTTTTTCAACGGCGACTTGCCATAAATCAAGTCTGCTTATTCTACTGTCCAAATCGATCAAAAGCTTGCGAATTTCTTGTGCTGCCATGTCGTAATTTTGTTTTGTTTTATCAACCAGCGCACTCTGATTCTTCGCATCGCACGATGATTCAATAATCGCGACAAGGTCGCGATGGATAATGCCCAGCATCAACAGTGTATTCGCCGGGTTTAACCAGAAATAGCTGGGGTCGCCTTCGGCGTTCGGTGTAATCGCAACTTGTTCACCCTCTGGCAGGATCGCCCGCGCCGCATCGATCGGTATCACGCCAATATTCTTAATGCGTAAGTATGGGTAGAGGTCAATACTCGACCAGGCCGACGGTATACCCACCACAGCGTCAGCGAACGGGTAAGTGTCCTTTGCCTGGCGTTCCAGCCATGCACTGATTCGCTTAATACTGTATCGATCCGGCGGCAGATACAGGATGGTGATTGAAGTGCCTTGCACTAACCACTCTAACAGGCTGGAAACGACGGGTATCGCGGTCGCAAATCGCAATGGCTGAGAAGTTTCATTTGCTTGCTCAACACACGTTAGCGACTGGGCGTTCGCAGTCGCGCTCAGTGAGGTGAAAATTGTCAACACCACGGCAGCCAAAACTAAGCGAATACGTCTGCTCATTACGCATGCGCCCCCAGCGGTGCTTTTGAAAATTGCCGCCAGATTATGCAAATCAAAAACCATCCGCAGGCAAACAGCGTAATTGCAGGTCCTGCTGAAACCGGCCAGCGCCAGTACATCGGTATCAGAATCCCCAGTACGGAGGCACTGGTTGCAAAAAGCACGGACAGAACCAGCAGTTGTCTAAGGTTATTGGCAATAAGGCGTGCGCTGGCAGCTGGTATCAGCAAAAGCGCTCCCACCAAAATGGCTCCGATGATCTTGACCGACGCGACCGTTACCAGCGCGATCAGCAACACGAAAGCGTAGTCGTGTGCGCGCGTGTTGATCTTCAGGCTGTGGGCGACGTCGGATGATATTGCAACCATATAGGCCTGATTACCAAATCGGATAGACAGCGCAAAAACTGTGATGCAAATGATGGCCAACATAAGGAGGTCACCGGACGTGGAAACCAGGATTGATCCAAACATGACCTGTTCAACCAAATGAGCGTTAACGTGTTTCGCCACGTAAAGAAGCAGGGCGGCGCCGAGGGCGAGAGCGAACGCAAGAAAAACACCGATCAGCGCGTCGTACGGAATCGTTGTTCGACCTTTGACCCATTGCAATAGCAGTGAGAATAAAATCGAAAAACAAAACAGGCTAATTAAAGGTGATTCAATCGGTTCACCTAACAGTATTCCGATGCTGACGCCGGTTAAAACACTGTGGCCGACCGCTTCGGATAAAAACGCCAGTCGCTTAACCACCACAAGCGTGCCGAGCAACCCGAGAAGCGGGCCAATCATTATCCCTGCAAACAAAGCGTTGACAAGAAATTCATAGTTGAACATCTCCGGCAAAAATCCGGAGTCAACCATTGTTGAAAACCATTTGTAAACAAGATTCACTGAACAGTTCTCAAATGACTGCGGTTGTTTGCCCGTGGCACGATCAGCGCTCTATCACCAATCACCGATGTCAATAACGCGTCCAAATGTTCGCCGGACTCGCTCGCTTTTATTTCGCGATCAAGCCAATGGATTCTCTCGCAGTTCGATCGAACGATTGACCAGTCATGCTCAACCATAATTATGGTGCCGCCGGCATCGCGAAATTCCGCCAGCAGTTCCAGAATCGAGTTGCGGCCATCTTTGTCCAAACCACTCATGGGTTCATCGAGGAGCAATAGACCGGGTTTATTGAGCATTGCGCTCACGAGCATCAGTCTCTGTCGCTCGCCCCCTGAAAGATCGCCTACGCGCCGATTGATCTTTTGCAACAAGTCCACTTTCATTAACGCTGTGTGAATTGTGTTGTCCAAGTCGCGTTTGAAAAAAACAGGTGTGCGCTTAATTGACATCAAAAGGTAGTCAAGCAGCGATACGGGCAGGCTAACGTCGAACGGGGCTATCTGTGGCAAGTAGCCGATTTGCGTATTTTCCGCGGTGTTGTGATTTTCTATTCGAATTGTGCCGCCGTGATTCTTTAAACCGAGAATAGATTTGAGCAGAGTGCTTTTTCCACTGCCATTCGGTCCCAGCACACCGTGCCACATACCGGCTTCAAAAGTGCAGTTGACGGGACCGATTAACTGTAGCAATCCCTCATTAACGCAAACGTCGTTGAACGTGATCGTTGGCCCATTGATGTTCTGCTCGATCACGGTCAGATTTTTTCCGCAGCGTAGCTGAGCGCACTGACCAGCGTTTTGAGATTGTGTTTCATCTCCTCAATAACGAGGTTTTCGCGGTACTCGCCGTACGTCATATGCGAAAAATGGTAGAGGCGCGAATTAGTTTCGCGTTCAACCACCTTCACGTATTGATTTTGCATGTTGAGTTCCGTGAAAAGAATCTGAACATTGGCGTCGCGAATCTTGTCGATGGTGTCCTGAAGCTGGGCGGCGCTGGGCGAAACACCGTGCGCGGGTTCTACCACGGCGGCGACCGTCATCCCAAATTCCTGCAACAAGTACCCATAAGCGTTGTGCGTACTGGCAATTCGAATTTGACTCAGGTTCAAGTTAGCAATCTTGCCCATCGCAGCCTTTTTTATTTCGCGGAGTTGTTTGGCGTAGTCAATCGCATTGCGTTTAAAAAAGGCTCCATTTTCAGGGTCCATCTCGGCGAGTTTGCGCGCAATCGTGTACACCTGCCGAATCGCGGCGTCGATTGCGACAAACGTATGAGGGTTGTGGACTTTGCCGCCAGGTTTTGTCAGTAAAGGAACATTCTCGTTAGCGAGGATAACGTTAAGGTTTTGCATATCCAGTGAGCGCAATGCTTCCATGGCAAACTCATCGTGACCAATACCGTTGACCACTATCGCATCCATCTCTTTCAGACGAGCGATATCAGCCGGAGATAATTTGTAAGAATGGGGATTAAATCCTGCTTCGATCAGCGGCGTAATTGTGGCGCGATCTTTTACGATATTTTTTACATAGCTGAAATAGGGGTGCAGTGTGATGCCGATATTCAACTCGGCGCGTGAAGTGTTGAATATCGCTAATACAGTGCTAACGCAAATAAAAAAGATAAACTGGCGGAAAATACAATGACTAGTGCGCATGATTGTTGTGATTCGACGTGTTCAAATTCTGAACCACTTTCCACCCTTCGTTTGTGCCGCCTTCGCAAGCGCTGACTGTGTTCGCGACGCCCGAATCAGTGCGAACACCAATACGCCTCCAACTCATTTCATATGCAGGGGCGGCCGATTGACCAGAAAACATCAGCCGCAATTGAAATTGATCGCCGCCATCAGCGTCGACAAAACCCAAAAAGCACTCGGCGTGCTGAGCCCAGTTTGATTTGTTGCTCGTGACCAATTCACCACCGTCAAATGGAGAAACACCTTGCTGGCGCAACTCGTCAAGTGACGGGATGTCGCGTTCAAGTTCCGAGAGCATCAACATCTCATCTGCCGCATTACCCAGCGTGGTCAAGGTATGCAGCAGTACTTTCGGAGGTCCGTTGTCGACAGAATCCTGCCAGGGGTAGAGCCAGCTCATTAAAACGGCAGCGAAAAACAAAACGATCAAAATGACCGTGAAGACTACCCGATCTTCGCGCTGATGATTAAATGGCTGGACGATTTCGATCATTGTGGCAGGGATAACAAAACAACCACAACGGTTTTAAATGCCTTGAACTTCGTCGCTGGAAATTTCGATTACGTGACCAGGGCCTGCGTCCATTATGATGAAAAATATTCCATCCGGTCGCGCGAACGTGTAAATCGATGACTCGTCTGTGCGCCCCGCGTGCAACATATCATCGTCTTCTGAATAAACTTCCATGACAATATTTGGCGCAGTGGAAGAATCAGAAAATCCCGCCTGACAAACCACGTTGCTTGCGGATTCATCAAGCTGACAATTCAGCACGGGAGTGTGTGCGGCTACCGGTAACGATAATGTCAAACCTGCCGCGACCAGACATTTTCTCAGTAAAGGTTTCATTTGCTTGTAAGCGTCGTTTAGTTATGTCGAACTAGTTTGTCGAGGGTGCCTCAGCGGCAGCCTGTTGATCAACTGCAGTGTTTTGAGCGAGTGTGTCCGCATCCGCTTTACGTAAATCAATTGTGCGCTCGCCGTCTGGCATCAACGGCCACGACGCCTGGTAAAACTCACCGCTCCAGTCTTCAATCGTAATCCACAGCTCAGTGCCGTCTTTGAGCGTTTCTGGCACCTTCATGTGCGCATGCATGAAGCCTCTCACACCGTGAATAACGTCACCCGGCGCGCGCGTTGTGCGGGGTTTGTTGATCTTGGCGTACATAAACTTGATACCGTCAAAATCACCCCCCTCAATGTGTGCCACCAGCGTGGTCGAACGACCCGGCTGAATCGGATCGAGATCTTTTTCGAGAAAGCCCATGATCACGTTCATCGAGACAGTCCAGTCTCCGACCCGCTGCTTGCCGTAGAGATAACCCGATCCCGAGGCACCCTCGCTTTGCAGCGTCAGCACAACACCAAGCCCAACGAAGATCATGCCGGTAAAGGCCCAGTTGACGTACTTAAACGCAGACATGGGACCGCCCCAGGGGCGCACAACCTGCCACGTCATTATCGCCTTACGCTTGAGTCCCTTTTCCGGCAACAGTTTGCGAACCGCATTGCCGGTGCGCTGGTAGTAAATCACCAGCCCGGAAATCGCGAGACCGGTCATCGCTATGCCAAAGAGAAACCACACCGCTTTGACCGCAACGTCACCCCAGCCGTCAAACGCCCAGGTTCCGTAGTGCAGCGGGTGCATCGCAGCGTCGACGCGCGAGAGTGCGGGCATGTCACGCGCCAGCCTGTCGCCGATAATCGCCCCGGTGAATGGGTTTACGTAGTACGCGCTGCTGTGACTGCTGGTGAGCAGATCGTGGTGCGTGCCACGCACGGAGTACGCCATGCCGGCATGCTCGGGTGGTGAAAGACCAGTAACCAGAAATTCCGGATCGTGGGCTTGCACCGCGTCGACAATCTCTCGCGCGCTCAGACGCGTGGGTATGGTGTTGCCAAGCGCATCCAGATCCTCGTTCGTCAATCCCGGTGCAGCGGCGCGTGTGGGTAAAAACTGCGGCGCGACTTTGTAGTGCACCAGCGGATTCTGGTAAAACCACCAGGTGCCGGTTATTCCCATGATCAGTACAAACCAAAGTGACCACAGGCCGATCAGCCGATGCAGGTCTCCCAGCCATATGCGGGGCTTTTTATGAAAGCGTGGCATGCGGAAAAAGTGCTTCCAAAACTTTCGATACGAGATCAGCCCGGTTATCAGACCGACCAGGCAAAGAATGCCAAAAAAGTTGACAAACGCGCGGCCAAATACTGGCAGGAAGAGGGTGGTGTGAAGAAAGGATAAAAACCGCCCGACTGTGAGTAGCCCGGTTTCACCGGTGACTTCGCCCGTGTAGGGATCGGCGTATACCATTCGTAAGCCGCCGTCTGGCAACGTGACGAACGCATTGCCTGCGGTGCGGTCGCGATCCAGCATTGCTTGATAGCCGGTAAAGCCGTATTCAGGTAACGCCGCCTGCATGCGGTCAAATACCTCGCCGGGGTTCAGCTTTTCCTCCTGAGGCGTAACGCGCGTTTCAGAGTACACGAGCCAGTCGATCTCTTGCGCGAACACTGCCAGTGCCCCTGTCAACAGCACTATGCTAAACAGCAGCGTGAGCTTCAGCCCGATAAAACTGTGCACCAGAAACGCGATGCGATGCGCGGAGGTACTTTTCTGTTTGGTGGACGCCGCGCTTCGCGGCTTAACTGTGCGGCCTCTCGCGCCCGGGTCACCGAGACCGGTTTTGAGCGCTTCGTCATCGAGTGATGTGGCCAATTATATTCTCCGAAACGAGACACCCGTTCGAAACGGTTTTGTTGTCGAGTCAAGGGGCGAACGATGTCACGTCGCGTGACACCTTAACGTCCCTTAATTGTAACCATTCTCATTTGCGTTAACAATTACTTCGTACGTGTTGAGAGCCTCGAAAGTCGCGCGCTAAAAATCATCCGAATATGGGGTTGATAATCTCCGAGTTGGCCATGCCTCATAACCACTGTCCATATGTGAGAACTTGATAAAAGTGCGCTACAGATATCTGCTTCAATTGCTTTAAAACAGGCGATTAGATTGATCATTTAAGTGGTAACTTTGCAACTCGCAATGGTTTGAAAAGAAGGCCTGTTTTTGCGTTACCTAAAACTGCCTTCACCAAAGCTGGATCGCGCGGGTATGCACCACACGCTAATGCGATCTAGATCGTCTAGAGAAGCACTGTCAATGGTGATCTGAAAGGTACGATCGCTGTGCGCGCGACCGAATAGATTGTCTCCGTAGGTTTCCCCATTATCCAGATTGTAGAAGCGAACATCGTTCAACCCCTGTCCGTCATAATAAAAACCTGTGACCTCAAGTGTACAGTCATCTACCACACGGATGCGCCCACGCACTCCATGAGCGATGGTGCTCAAGTCTGCAACTTCGCCGACTTTTGGATGCGTTTGTGCGCAAACGCCGTCGGTATTCAGCTCTGCATTAATCAATCGACGGGTTTGCTCAGGATCGATTAGCACTGTGGTTGCTGCACCGTTTGTGCCGTTAGACGAAATTAGGTTCGCAACCGACGATTCAAATTGGATCTGATCCGCGTTGGTATCAGCACTTATTCCTGTTGCAAGTTCATCCACGCGTTCATCAATCTGTATTCCGTTTTCGGCGTTGCCGTCAAAATCGAGGCTGTAGAAAAGTCGCGCAGTATTTACGAAGGCGGTCTCACTGAAAATATGCGTACCTGCAAGATCGCTTAAATACTCGATGTCACCGTCCGGGCTTGTAGAAAAGACGATATCGCCAACAGAAAAATTAACGCTGCTGCCTTGCGTATACCCAAAAGATCCATCATCTGCAGTTTTGGTGGCTGCATCGCCAGTCGAGTATGACAGGCCGCTTACAAGCGGAGATCGGAAACTGGACTGAACGCTTTCTCCGCTGATGTTGTCGTTTGAATCTCCAGAATCATCCGAGCCGCTGCCACCCCCACAGCCACCCAGTGCAACAAATGCAGCCGCAAGAACGAATGGGACAACTGGGAATTTGATTGACATAATGAATTCGCAGTCTAAAAAACGCGCTTAAGTTTCACAGTTAAAAGACAGTTTATGCAGATTAGTTAGGTGCCGGCTTGCTCGATTCAGCCGATGCAGTTTCGATTTGTTCTGCTGCCTGCTCGCGAAGATCTACAGTTGACTTTCCGTCGGGCATCAATGGCCACGAAGCTTGATAAAAGTCGCCGTTCCAATCTTCCAGCGTTAACCATATTTTCGTATCTTCATCGATGTTTTCAGGAACGTTAACGTGTGCATGTTGGGCGCCAACGCTGCCGTGAATCACATCTCCCGGTGCTCTGGTAGTGCGGGGTTTGTTGATCTTAACGTGCATAAATTTGATACCGTTTGGATCGCCCCCTTCAATATTGGTGTGAATATTGGTTTGCCAGCCGGCAACGATCGGGTCCTGATTCGCTTCGAAAAAGCCTCTGATTGCATTCATCGATATTGACCAATCACCCACCTGTTGCGCAGAGTATTTGTAACCGACAGCTGACGTGCCTTCGTTTTGCAGAGTCATGCTTGCAGTTAAGCCAACGACCATAAACCAGATTGCCACCCAGTTGAGATATTTAAACGCACCCATCGAACCACCCCAGGGGCGGAAAAATCGCCAGCCGGATTTTAATGCCAGCGCAGGCGCGGTTGATGGCAAAATTTCTTTTGTCGCAGTGCGGCTCCGTTTATAGAAAATTATCACGCCGGATATGGCCATCGCGGTCATTAATAATCCGAAAACAAACCAAACGGTTTTTACCGCTAAATCCTGCCAGCCCGAGTTGCCCCACGTACCAAAATGTAAGGGGTACATAGCAATATCAACGCGCTCTAGCGCAGACATGTCACTCGCGTATTTGGCGCCCAGAATTTCACCATTAAATGGATGCACATAGTAAACACTGCCCCATGAGCCAGTCAGAATATCGCGGTGTGTGCCCCACAATGTGTAAGCCATCCCGTTATGCCCGGGAGGTGAGAGATAAGTCACTTCAAATTCAGGATCGTGGACAAGCACCTTTTCGACGATTTCTTTCGAGCTTAAGCGCTGCGGTGTGCCTTTGCCCGTTAGCGCATCTAAATCTTCGTGAGTAAGTCCTGGCTCAATCGAATTAGCTGGTAAAAACTGCGGAGCGACATCATAGTGAACCAGCGGGTATTGATAAAACCACCACGTACCCGTGATGCCCATAATCAAAACAAACCACAGTGACCAAATAGCGAACAGGCGGTGGATATCACCCATCCAGATTCGGGTCTTTTTCTCGAAACGCGGTTTGCGAAAAAAATACCGCCAAAACTTGGGGTAGTTAATGATGCCGGTAATCAAGCTGATTAAACAAAGAATGCCAAAAAAGTTGACAAACATTCGACCGATATTCGGCAGATATAAACTGGTGTGTAAAACCGCTAGAAAACCGCCAACCGTTAAACTGCTCGTTGTGCCGTTGACATTACCTGTGTAAGGGTCAATAAACAGTTGGCGCGAGCTGCCATCATTGAGTGTGAGATTTGTGCTGACGGCAGTGTACTTGGCGCCAAGTGGATGATAGGTATAGCCGAAATTACCATCGGTTACCTGCGCTTTGGCGCGATCATATACTTCTCCGGCGTTGAGTTTTTCGCCCTGCGGTGAAACACGCATTTCGGAATAAATCAGCCAGTCGATTTCCTGATAAAAAACTGCGAGCGTTCCGGTGAGAAATACAATAGATAATAGGATCGATAGTTTTAATCCGACAAAGCTGTGGATAAGGTAAGAGACCTTGCGAACTCTGACGGATTTTTTCGCTGTCTTAGATTTACGCTTGTCATTTGCGACCGCGGTGTCAATAGCTAACCCATCTGATGCTGTCCCGCCATGAACTGCATTTACTTCTGATGATGTCGCCATATCCAGACCTCTAGCGTGGAACGTTATCAGTCAATTGTCCGCGCATTGATTATGTACGATAAAAGGGCAGAGGAGTATATCCTCTGCCCGTTTGTTTAATCAGAGCCCGAGTGAGCAGGTCTGATTAACACAGACAGATCGTTTAGTTGTGATCAACCAGTTGGACAGCGGAAAGGTTACCGCCATCGATAACAGCTCCTTGCGTCAGCTCACCAGTTCTCCAGTTGATGGCATAGACGTACGCCAATGGGTTTTCACCTGCCTGAGCGACTGGAACATAGTAGAAGTCACCGCGTTGGAATCCACCGTAGAAGTAACCGCCAGGGAAAGTCGGAATACCCGGAACTTCTTGGAGAGTCTGGTTCACAACATCCAGAATCACCCAACGAGCGTGGTTGCCCGTGTACATGCCTTCCCAGTCATCGTAATTGTCTTCGTTCTGGAGTAGCGCCATGACGATTCCTTCGCCCATGTATGTCGCTTGCGTGATGCTAACGGTGTGGTCGACTTGCGCGTCAATGTTGAACGCGTAAGTTGTATCGTACTGTCCGGTTGAACCGTCAATTTTCAAAACGAAGGTATCTTGCTCGTCTTGTTTCGATCCGTAGTCCCACCAACCTTTGCTCAGAAGATTGATTTGATAAACATCGCCCGCTTCATCAGTCCAGGACATTCCACCAACCCAGCCGGTACCGTCACCGCTGGTAATAGGATTCTCGATGATTGTTGCTTCAGCCCCATCTGTCAGCGGCCAGTCGTAGCGCAGCGTAACCATAGAGTTCGGCGTGTTGTAGTTTTGTACTTCTGCATCAGGATCCCATGGGTTGCCGTAAGTGGTACCGAAGTAGGCGTAATTGCCCGACACGTTGGCAAAGCTAAGGCCAGGCCAACCCGGACGCTGCAAGTCGTCGCCGTTTTGGTACATCGGGACATCCATTGCGCCTTGACCTGCAACTTCCAATTGTGGGATGTTGATTATGGTCCACTTCCCGGGAAGATTGTTGTCTGCATCAGGAGTATCTGAATCCCAACCAAATTGCCGTGTAATCACGATTTGCATTTGGCCGTTGTTATCGACTACGGTCCAGCCGTAACCACCGCACCCTTCGCAAACTGATGACCATGCGAGTGATTTGGTTGGCGTCCCTGAAGGAGTTCTTGCGGCCGTATCAGAATCTGTACCTGTAAGCTCCCATTGGTCAATGGTATCGGTTCCACACCAGTCATCGCATTTTGTGTAGAGATAATTGCCAACTCTCAAAGCACCTGGTCCCGGGAAACCTTCAACCCCGTTGCCAACCGCCGAAATTGTCCCCTCCATGATGCTGTCGGAGGACACGTAATAATTGACGAAATCAGCATCCCACACTGCCATTCCAGCGCGAACTCCAGATCCTGTGCCGGGATCATCATCGTTATCGCCGCTGCTACTGCTGCTGCCGCCGCACGCAGCGACGGAAGCGGCCACAACTGTGGCAGCTGCCAATTTGATAACACCAAACCAACGTCTTGCGATTCCTCTATGTGTGTACATTTTAACCATCTTATTTCACCTTCGTTTAATAATTTAAATCAGTAGCTGTAGCTCACTTTTAGAAATAACGCCCTGCCTGGCTTCTGCAGTCTCCAGTTGTCAAACACTTGCTCGTCGAACAAATTGTTAATATCAAATGCAATGGATAAGGATTCATCCGGGAACGTGTAACTCACACCCACATCGTGCGACGTCTGCGTTGGAATCGTCCGCTTAGTGCCCTGGTCACCTAAGCTGGGCCAATGCAGGAAGTACTCATTAATATGCGTAATGTTCCAATAGGTATTGATTTTTGATCCTGATTGGAACCAGTCGTAAAAGTCAGCACTCACGCTAACGTTAAAGAATTCGTACGGAATGTTGGGCAACCGATCGCCAAAAAGGATATTTTCGCGATTGGTGATGTCGTTAAACGGCGTATCGTTGCGAATATCAAGGATTGTTGCGTTAGCCGAAATTGTGAGAAAGTCTTCGTACGAATATGTCATCGCAAGCTCAACGCCGTCAGTTTTGACGTCATCAATATTGTCGTAACGAAAACCCGGTGCCTGCAGGCTTACCAGAGTAGCCACGATTTGTTCAGTCGTCTCACGGTACACAAATGTTCCGTCAAACTGGAAACTGTGTGAGTCATCCAGCTCGTATATTTTTTGGAAACCAAGATTTAAGTTAGTGCTTTTTTCCGGCTCCAAGCTTGGGGACGGTAGGTAGTTAATGCCATCTCCCAAGGCTTCCTCTGCGGTGGGCATCCTTACCGCATTTTCAATCGACAGCTTAAGGCGCAGTGTATCGCTCCAATCATAAGCGGCTGCAAAACCGCCGCCTAGGTGACTTTGTTCGGTTCTATTCGCGAGGACCTGACTGCCGATCAATCCATCTTCGTCAGAGGTATCGTATTCATCGGTATTAACTGATGCGTCATAGTCATAGTGTTTGACAAAAACATTGGTGGTTAAGGTGTCCTGCAACCAAGAACTTTCCAGCGCAAAACCAAGGAATGTTTTGGTTAAGCCTTGCCTCTCAAGCTCAGCTTGATCTTGTGGAAGTGGGTTACGACCGTAACGCGTTGCATCGGTATAGGTCAGGTTGATGCCAAGGCTATGAAAATCTGTCAAATTGAATGCTGAGTTGAGGCGTAGAATATCGGTTTCGTCGACGAGCGTGCGATATATAGGTCTGAAATCAGCAAGCTCTCCGGGGCCTGAATCAATGCTGTTTCCGCTCCAGTCATAGTCTTGATCAGAGAGGTCTTCCGTCAATGTTTCCTTATCAGATCTACCGACAAATAAATTAGTACTTAAACCACGCCAACCCCAGTCAGACATGCGATGAATCAGATAGGGAAAATTGAAATCCTCCTCAATTCTCACTTCTCCGTAGACTGCAAGCACGCTAGCACCGTGTTGGAGCCCTTTTTCCAAATCTGATGTGACGTAGCCGACACTGAATTCATCTGCCCAAGGCTGGTTTTGAATGCCTAAATCCAGCTTGACGTTTGTTGTTTCGAAGTCATCATTAAAACGTTTCGCCGGGTTACTTTCTGTAAACTCGACCCACGTGAAACCATCCCGATAACGAACCCCGTCACCCCATACCTCGTAATCGTTTTCTGACTGGTTGTGAAACAAATCCAAGCGGGCGAAGTACCCGCTCTCAGAATCATGTATTCCACCCTGGACAGTTGTTTGATAGGTATCAAAAGAACCGATTGATTGTGACAAGTCGAGATACGTTTCTTCACCGGTCGGGTTCGTGACAAGGTTGATCGCTCCGGCCAAACTGTCTGTGCCGAGTTCAACTGGGACAACGCCTTTGTAAATATCGACACGCGAGAGCAGGGATGGTGGGATATTGTTGGCCGAGTAACTCTCGCCAAAATATTCCATCGGTACGCCGTCGATAAAAAAGCGAACGGAATCTCCTGACATTCCGGCGAGCGAGTATGTTGTTTCGGAACCCATGCCACCTTGTTGGCGGACGTTAACGCCAGGTGACCGTTGCAATAATTGATTGAGCGTCGTGCTCTTAATCTTGAAGTCATAGGTCTCAATCGCATCAACGTTAAAACCTTCTGCTTCTATTTCGAATTCAGAAGTTCCCTCATCCACAACCTCCAGCGTGTATTCAAGTGGAGCTGATTCATCGTCGTCTTGAGCGTGGCTGGCCCCTGACAGAGTGAAAGTTATGGTGGTTAGGGCCGCGCAAAACGCAAGTGTGTAAGCGGGACACTTCGCGTCTTGGAAACGTGCGATAGGTGACATGTTTTTGAAGCTTGTTGGGTAGAATAAACTGTAATAAAAATCGTGGTACGAATGATAATGACTTGCAATGCCATTGTTTATCAAAATGTAACAATTTTCAATGAACTTTTTGCGCGAGGCATTGGCGTTGGCAGTAGTTTGTTTAACACGCTGTTTTTAAAGGGAATTAATTTAAAACATTGCGGAGCAGTCCGAATTGCCCGTAAATCGAGGATGTGCAGTGTTTGATGAGCCGGTGCCGGCGGATTGTTAGCGCATTTTTCGTCAAATGCCCTGTGTTCGTTGCGAACAGAGGGGCTATGACGATCGAGCGGCGTGCCTGAAAGTCCAGAGGCTAAGGCTATTATCGATGCTTCGTCACATCAGTTCATCGGCTGATTCGGGCGCTCTTGGACGTGGTGAGCCTCTTGCAAGGCCAATTCTTGTTGAGTTACACGGGTAGGGTATAGACCCTGTTAGCTGTCCATCGAAATTAAAAATAGGCTGCCAAGGTTAAATGAAACGTTCGCGGGTCGCCCACTGTGACGCTTCCGATCGAGCTGCGTCCTGTGAGGTATTCTTCGTCGGTTAGGTTATCAACACCAGCGATAAACGAATAGTCATCTGTCTCGTATCCCACCCTGACATTGACGATCGTATGGCCGTCCACTTTTGTGTTTTCGTTGTTAGCGAGATCTGTGCTCGCAAACGCACTGCCCCTGGTCATAATCTGAGCACTGCTGAACCAGTTATTTCGATAGCGTGAAGTCAGCCAAACAGATCCGGAATATTCCGGAGACTCCGGAAACTCATTGCCGCTGAAATCGAGACCGACGAGTTCGCTGCGAAAATCGTCAAGTTTTGTCTTAAGCAAACCAATGGATGCACCCAACGAGTGCGCGCTGTTCCGCGGTGTCCATCTTGTCATTAATTCGGCACCGTAAACGGTTGAACTTCCGGCGTTTTCGGTAAAACTAATGGCAAGTGGTCCGACCGGAACGGTAACTTGCTGATCCACCCAATCGTAGTAAAAAAGATTGGCATTGAACCGCAACTGATTGTCCAGCAGCACACTGCGGTAGGCTAATTCGTAGCTATCGAGAAACTCGGGATCAATGCGTCTGTCGCGCTGAACAAAGCCACTTCGATAACCCCTTGTGACTGTTAAGGCGATGCTTGATTGTTCGTCAATATCCCTGATCAGTCCAACTTTAGGTAGAAGCGCGTCGTCTTCATATGTGGTTTGTCTTTGTTCGTCATCGACTTGATTATCGAAAAAAAAGTCAGAGCTATCGACAGTGTAACGACCGCCGACGACAAGCTGCCATCGATCCGAAAAACGCCAGTAAGTTTCGCCAAAGACCGCGTAACTTTTGTCCTGCCGATTTGACTCGATATCCTGAAACGCTGCCCCGCCAAGTGTAATCAGCGAATCTCTATCGTTTTCGAATTCCCCATAAAAAAGACCGATCATTCCCGACCAGGCACTATTTTTGTTCTCGTAAAGAAAACGGAGTTCCTGTGTGGTGTCTGCGTCTGCGCGTATCTCATCACGACCGTAGGGCAGATCGAAAATTGTCCCGGCGCCAGTAATGTTCGCATCGGTGTCAGTCCGAGCTGTGATGCTGCGAAGCGACCAATTTTCATCGATAGTGTAAGAGACGTCGGCGATTCGCGTTAACAAGTCATTTTCACGTCGTTCACCTGCAGTTTCGGCGCCATCAAAAACGCGATCAAAAGGATCAGTTGCGCTCACTGCTGTCACCGCAGGGTGATCGACGGTTTCACTCAGCGTGAGTTTGATTGCGAGTCCGGGAACAGATTCGGGCTCAATCAGAATTTTGCCGCGAACGTTGCTGTACTCATCGTCGTCCAGAAATTCATTGGAGGGTTCGGTGTATTCGATGTCCTTTTCTCCGTCGAGCGATTCCGCAGACAATCGAAAGGTAACCGATTCGCCGATGGGGCCCGATACCATAGCGGCGGGTGCGATCATATCCAGATCAGATAGTCCAATTCGGGCCGCTCCCTCCCAATAGGGCGTTGGATCATTGGTTTCGATTGCGATTGCACCTGCCAGTGCGTTGCGACCGTGCAACGTCGATTGCGGTCCTTTTGTTATTTCAATTTGTTTTAAATCCCACGTGCCACGATGCCCGCGGCGAATGCCCTCAAACGATTGCGGGGCACCGTCAACAGTCAAGGTCATCAATGGTCTAAGGTTTGCGCCGGGTTCACCAATACCCTCTGAATTAATTCCGCGGATCGCGATGCCATTGTTGCCGTTGTTTACGGGTGCTACGTAAACATTCCCCTGCATATTCGCCGCTTCTCGCAAATCGAGCAGGTGCAGGTCGTCGAGCGTTTGGCCCTCGACAACATCTGTGCTGGTATAGGTGTTTTGAAGATCTCGATTAAGCTTTCCGCCAATCACCGAAACGTTGTCCAGCTCCACTGCATCTTCGGCATCATCGGTTTGTGCCTGAACTTCAACCGTATTAAGCAGACCACACAAAACAACAAGGCAGCCACGGAGGGTGGCCGCCTTTCGCCTTTTAACGATGGGCATTACGAATTACCCGTTATTCGAAACTGCTCGCGTCAACTGTGCCGGTTGCATTCCATTCCCAAGCGGGTTGACCGAGAGCAACCGACGGGTCCGGACCCACATCACCGACGTTCATGGTGAAAGCACCTGTGTCGTCAATATCAAATGTTCCTGCAAATGGGAGCGTGTCGGGCAACACATCGAAGGGTGGCGGGAGTACGGTGGTATCCCAGCTGAGTGTCAGGGTTGAGGATACAGAATCAACGCTCGTTACTGCACCATCAGTAAGATTAACCGTGCCAGTGACGTCCGAAAATGTGGTTGTATAGGGAATGCCGAGTAAGGTTGATTCACCGGATACAAACGTATTGAAATTGCCAGCGAGACCGGTGATCGCCGCTTGTTCATCTCCAATTCCGGTTAGCCCGTCAACGTTGAAGGTGATGACCGCAGCATCGTCCCAATCGCCCTCGAACTGGAATATGTCAACGCCAGATCCGATTTGGATAAAATCTGGCAACATCGAAATCTGGAAATATCCGTCGATAGTCTCACTGCCATCAAATCCTTGATCTATCTGCGCAAACGTATCTGAAAAATATTCATAGACACGCGAGCTTCCATCTGCCGCCAGGTCAATGGACTTGGTCATATCGCCAGCGGGTGCGGCAGCGCACGTCATAGGGGCTTCAGCAACCCAGTTTCCTGCCGCACAGCTCACGGCTGTCGTGCCAACGGATGGCGTTATCAAATCCTGAAGAGTTGTGCTTGTCCCGTCAGCCGCTGATGCGATTTGAGCTTCGCAGTTGTTGGCTCCTTCAGACCAGACAATGGTTTGCTCCTCGCAGTTAAGTGCGTCGTCCGATGAACTGCTACTGGAACTGCCTCCGCAGGCGATCAAAGTGGTTGAGCAGACGCCAATCAGCAGTCCGCGAAACATGGACGTTTGTAAGGTATTGCTATTTATCGGTTTTTTAAAAGCTCTGGCTTTCATCTGTGACTCCGGTGGTGTAATTAAATTTCTGTTTGAGCATTTGCCAGTTCTGAATCGCGACACTGCTCATTGTTTTTGCGGGTTTACGCTAGCATGAAACAAAAATACGAACAATAATGATTCACATTTAGAATTAAATGGGAGAGCAAAAACAAAAAAATGCGTAAGGGCAGGGGCGGTGCAAGGCGTATCGGATATACGCATGAACAGCAGCCAGTGAAAAACGGGACTACCCGTTAGTTAAAAACCGAATCGATCACTCTTTGTAGCAATGAATTGTCGCCCGGATCGTTTTCATCACTAAGGACATGAATTCTTTGGATCAGGTTGTTAGACACTTGATATCTCAGTTTTTTCTCAGAGCCGTCAGCCCATTTTTCGGTTTGCAATACCACTCTCCCGGTCGCGTTAGCATCAACCAATCCACGATAGGCAACGCCATCTGACCCCTTAGCGAGATGATCGAGAACCGCCTGGCGTCCGTCCAGTTTGTTGTTTTCGCGCTCATCCCAAAGCTTCACGTTTGCTGCGAGCAGTTTGGCCATAACCGCGGGACGACCGCTGTTGTAAGCGTTGCGCAATCGCGTCACAACATCGCGGGGAGAATCAGTATTGAGTTGCGAGGCAGTGATGTGCTCGCCATCCAACACCACGGCGGCGATGTCGGCTGCATTCATGATGTCATCGAGCGGATTCGAGTTCAGGAGAACGAGGTCGGCCTGTTTACCAACCTCGACACTTCCGATCTGTGATTGCATGCCGATGAATCGCGCGTTCGTCGAGGTTGCGGCAGTCAAAATTTCGCGCGGATTCATGCCGGCATCGCGGTAGTATTCGAACTCAGCAAAAATAGCGGCACCGAATGGAATGCCCGTAATTCCGGTGTCCGTGCCGATGCCTACCTCAATGCCATGTTCATGAATTCTGCGAAGATTCTCGACGCTGACTTCAATCTCCTCGAGGTAGGGCGGTTCCTGCATCGCCTGCGCGAGCGAAAGTCCGTCGAACCGTGAACCACCGTCGGGTATCACGAGATCATCAGTATCCATTTCTTTGATGTCAAACAACTGTGCGGTGATATTTGGATCGCTCAGCAGCAGCTCCGGCCCCGAAAATTCGAGGTGCCCGGCGACCGCGCCAAAGTAGCGCACGGATGCGACTAATGTCATGACCTGTTGAGTGCGGTGCTGTTTCATCAGCGCGAGATACTCGTCGTCGACTTCACCAAAAAAAACACCGTGCGCGAGGTTGCCGCCGAGTTTGATGACGGCTTTGGCTTTGTCCGCCTCGATCGCATCAACGCTGTTTGGCATTTCGCGTTTATGTGCCTCATCGAGAAACGCTTCGACGATTGGAAGCAGCTCTTTCCAATCATCATCATCGTCGTCTTCACCGGTAAATTTTCCGTGCACAAACCAGACTTTGAGTAAGTCTACCTTGTCGGATTTGCTGTAACGCTCGACCAGCGAGCGCGCCTGTTCTTCGGTTGTCACGCGCCAGTCATCGGCCCACGAAAAACGCGGGTAAAAGCCGGGCGACGACAGAACTATATGTGGTGCGACGGACTGCGCTGCGCGTTGTTTGAGTGTCGCGCGAGCCTCGTATGCCCAAAAGCTCTCACCCAGGCTGCGTGCTGTTGTAATGCCCGAACGCACCAGTTTTTGCAGCGCAACTTCAACACCTTGCTGAGGAGAAACGAGCGCTGAGCGCAATGGTTGATCGACATCGTCTATCGTCGGTTGTCCGCCTTTGTACGCGTAAAGAGAACTGCCGTTGGATTGAAAATGCACGTGAAGATCGATCAAGCCAGGAATCAGATAACGCCCGTCGCCATCGATCACTGTCGCGGTGGGCGGAACTTCCGTGGATTTCGAGGGGCCTATCGCGACGATCTTCTGACCACTGATTAAAACGGTCGAATCAGACACATCGGCTATTCCGATCGGGTTTACCACATCGACCCCGACGATGGCGAGAATCGGCTCCGACGATGCGACTGATACGTGCAATGCAAATAACCCGCTCACCAGACAGGCTGTAAGTTGCTTGGTCGCGTTAATAATTAACTGATGTAGGTGATTTGTTTTGAGGCTAATCATGTTGGTGGTCCGGAGTAGGGGGCCTCAAAATTTTCATCGATTTAACTGTTCGTAAATCCAGCGCATGTTCGAGCGGCAGATACTACTGCAAATAGTAAAGCGAATGCGAATTAGTCGCGAATAAATCGCTGAGTTGAAGGAACTTAGTAAACCCGGTTGGTCACTAGTCGATCGCCGCTAATGGAGCAGAGCGAAGGATCCTGCTGCTATGCCAGCAATTCGATAGGCCGATAGGCGATGTGAATATGATTAGTGGTTGCGGTCGGGATTTATGGATATTTTTAATATCCAGTTTTTCTGTTCGAATTCGTTAGCGAATCTCGCGACGATAAATAATTGTCGGACTGCCTGAGTACAGTCCAAAGCTCGCAGTACCAGAGGGGTCCGGGTCGCTGACTGCGCCACGTGAAAATTCAAGATAATCCGGTGCATCAAGTGTTACGCGCGCGCCACCGGTTGAACCTTCACCGGGTGCGCTTAAGGTGAGGTTAATTTGTCCGTTTGTATTGCTCGAGACAGAGCTGGTCAATGATGTGGCATCAAGCGCGTCGCCCGCGTCGATATCCGTGATTGTGTAGCTCGGTGCGGTGGTGCATGAGTCTGCGGTGTGTGTGACAAAACTGTTACTAGCCGCATCAAAAATCTCAGCTGTTATGGGTAACACCAGATCGACCAGTTCCGATCCGAAACCGTTGGTTATTGACAGACGACCGAATCGGATGTGGCTGCCAACGTTAGTGGTTGTAACTGGCGACAACACGTTGCCGGTCGCAAAGCTACTGCTGACGCCATCGCCATCGGTCACCGAGTTGATGGTCATTTCGATATCGCTACCAAATTGACCAATCATCGCATTCGCATCGCGTGTGTAGGTGAACGTATCCGCGCCCAGCGTGTAGGTATAAACACCGTTGCTGCCGCTATGGGATTTTGTTGCCTGCGAATGACTTAATGCCATGGGCGTGATGCCATCCGCGCCGATTTGAGTGCCGTCTTGCGTCACTGTGCTGACGATTGCGCTGCCTGCACTCAGCTTTGCGTAAGCACCTGTATAGTTTGTTGTCGTGATGCCTGACGCGTTTTGCGCAGTCACTTCAAATGTCGGCGCGCCCGCATACCCGAAGGCCTGCCCAATGTATGAAAACGAACCGCCGCTGCATGCGTGATTCAGCTCGCCGCTGTCGGTGCTGGTCAGCGCAAACTGATGCGGTGTGAAACGCCCGACGTTATTCAGTGTGCCCGTTACATCGCCCGCTCCGAGATAATCATTATCGGCAATTTCGGCGGTGAGGTTGACAATGCCGACTTCGCTGAATTGTCGTGTGCCGGAAAAAATCCCTGCGCCCGTTTTACTCATGCTGCCGCTCAATGCGCCCGCGCTGCCTCCACTGGGTGCCACAAGCGCGTGACTTGTCGCAATGGTTTCTGGCGACGACTCGTTACCAAAATTTGGCGTGGTGTCGCCTGCAGAATCTTTCGCTGTGACTGTCAGCGTAAAATCGCCGCCCGCGGTCGCGTACACACTGCCATTTTCGTCCGCGGCAGTTGTATCGCTGCCGGATACTGTTACCTCCAGTGAATCCGGCTTAACCACGAACTGATTTGTGCCACCGCTGATTGTGCCGTCACTGATGTTCAGTTGGATTTGTCCGGCGTCCTTGTATTGACTGCTGACCACAGCCTGCCCGTTTGCAAAGGTCACGGATCCGCTGCCGCTTGCATTGATGCTTCCGCTTGACGGGTTCACGTGTGATGTAGAAATCGTTAGCGACTTATTGCCAGTGTAGGTTTCGATAACACCGCACTGCGCATTTGTCGGTGTTGTACCGAATGCGGCTATGTGTAGATCGAAGGCGGTGCCGGCAGTTTGGTTGGAAATCGGATCGTTGATTGTGCCGGGTGGTGGGTTACTGAGCGCCGACGCGGTAACGGTAAAGCCGCTGGCGGCGAAGGTGATGGCGCCTTCTGTGTCGTCGTCTCGCACTGACCCGTCGTACACATCAATATCAAAGCTTGCCGCGCCTTCCGGATAGTACAGTGAAAACGCAGCGACGCCGTTGTCCGCAGCGTCGAACGCGTATGTTGCCAAGCCATCATTGGCGGTCGCGTCAGTAAGCGTGCCCGAGCCAGTCACAAGGCTCCATGTTCCGGTTCCGGTTTGGGTGTCCAGAGTTATCGTGCCGGTGTAACCCGTGGTAGTTGAATTATCGGCATTGGTCGCGGTTACTGTGACAGCTTCACTGAGGCAGTGGATGCCGCTTGTGTCGTGACCGATCACAAAATGATCAGGACCATAAACAGGGCATGAACGGGTTGTGCCATCGTAGTTATCGCCCGCATTTTCGTTCGTGTAAATCTGATCGATATGACTCGCAGTCAGCGCGCTTTCAAAGATTTTCAGCTCGTCGATCTGGCTGTCGAAATAGCCGTCGGAACTCCAGTTCGATCGTCCGATATAGTTGTTGGTACGGGTTACGTTTGCAGGCATGCATGATGATGTGCCCGTAGCAATTGTCACACCGTCGCGGTAGAGCGCAACGTTCTGCGATCCATCAATCGTTATCGCATAGTGATGAACGCCGCTCACGATTCCGTTACTGGCTGTAATTTTTCCGCAGGAGCTGGAACCGCTATAAATTTCAAACGTCAGGTCGTCACTCGAGGAGTTTCGCGCCAAAACAATATTGTCGTTTTGCGTGCCTTGCGCAAAATCGAACACCCGCTCCCAGTTTTGCGTCGTACCAAAATCTACCCAAGCGCTCGCCGAAAAACCGTTGCTAAAGTCGGTCGAAATTGACGGCAACGACACATGGTCATCGACACCATCAAAAGTTCCACCGTGGCAGATCTGTGCACTTTCACTCGAGAGTCCGCCATCGGCCGTACCGTCAAAAACGCCGATCAGATCGGTCACTTCACCGGACGTACCGTCCCAGCTGGCTTCATCCAAGCGCCACTCCGCAAGCGGCGTGGGGACGCCGCAAACACGGTCGCTGCCGTCGTAATTTTTGCCTGCGGACTGGTTATTAAAAATCAGATCGACTTCGTTTTGACCGATCACTGAATCGAAGACAAGAAGTTCATCGATTTCGCCGTTGAAATATTCAGGACTGCTTCCGGTGTCTTCAATTCGCCCAATGCTCGCGAACGTGGTTCCAATATCTCCAGAGCCTGATGTCGATGTACCCTCTAGCGAACCATCGACATAAACCTGAACGACGCCGCTGGGAGAATCGCGAGTCAGCACGACGTGGTGCCAGGCATCATCATCTATTGATGTCGTCGATTTGGCGTGGCCGCTATCACCCTTGCCAATGCCGACTCTTCCCGATGCATCCAGCCAACCCCAGAAAACATCGTCTGTGCCACCTGCCTGTTCAACACCGATTGCTCCGGGGGCAAGCCAAACCGTGTTATTGCCGGTTTGCGAGGTTTTTACCCAGAAGGATACGCTGGCAGTTGTGTTCAGGTATGTATTTATCCCGCTAACGTTAATGTAATCGTCTGTCCCATCAAAGGTTCCAGCGGCACATACCTGGCCCGCGTCGACGGTAGTTGCGCCCCCTGCGGCTGTACCGTCAAGACCGTTCCCTTTGAAATCGACAACTTCGTCGCTAGTCCCAGTCCACCTGTATTCATCAAACTGCCATTCGGCGACGGGATTTGGCACGCCGCACGATCGCGCTGAGCCATCGTAGTTATTGCCGGCATCTTGATTGGTGTAAATCGTACTGACCTGTGTCGATGAAAGAGCGCTGTCGAAAATTATCAGTTCGTCAAGCAATCCATCCCATGCTTGGCTGCTGCTGAATCCACCACCGTATGAGTCTTGCTCTTGTCCGACGATTAAACCACCAGAAGCGATACTGATGCTGCTCGACGAACCGCCGCTGCGGCATTGGTCGAGTGCACCATCGATGTACAGACAGTGACTGGTTCCTGATCGTGTCCATACCAAATGATGCCAGGTATCGTCGTCGAACGATGATATGCCGATGCTGGTCGAGCTGCCGTTTATGAATGGCCTGAACGTCGAATCGTTCGGAAACCACATCAGCAATTCATTATGTTGGCTGCCGCTTGACCCCGAGATTATCCCGGCGCTACCAAGCGAACCAACCTTTGCCCAGACGGAAATACTGAAATCATTGAGCCCATTGGCGGCGGAGTTGGCCAGACTGAGATAATCGCCTGTTCCGGTGGTTGTGAAATCGCCCGCAGAACAAATTTTTCCGCTCGAGCTATCGGTTGTCGACATACCCGTGGCGACTCCGTGATGGTCGTTCCCTGAACTGTCGACGACTTCGTCTGCAGCTCCAGTCCAGTCGGATTCATCCATGTGCCAGTCGGCGATTGGTGCGGGAAGCGGGCAACTGGTCTGATAACTGATTTCGATGTCGTCAACGTACATTCCGATTTGCCCACTGCCGTCGCTGATAAATCGAACTTGCGTGTTTGAAGCCGCGTACGAACTGATATCGAACGACTGGGACGTTGGAGAGAAGTTGGTTCCCGTCACGCTATACGTTTGCAGCGTTGTCCAGCTGCTGCCCCCGTTAGCAGAAACCTGCAGCTCGACGGTCTCCCATCCAAACGCGCGGCCCGTGTAATAATTAAAACTGAGCGTTGCGCTGGAAGCACCCGTAAGGTCAGCTTCGCGTTCTACGCCGCGGTCAGTCCAACTGCTCGACCCCGGTTCTCCAATGCGCAAGCAGTTTCCGCTTGTGCAATTGCTGCCATCTACCCGTGCAATGCCGGATGACGGCCCGTCGCTTTCTCCAATCTCGGTCCAGTCGCCCGTCCAGTTTGCACTCCCTGAGTTTTGTGAAAATGAAACGGAAGGAAAGTTGTCGCCTATTGTATTGGCGGGGCAACCGCTGGGCGCCGTCGAAGACCAAGTCGCCTGAAAGCCTGATCTGACGACGGAGTAGTCCGTTTCATTAACGATTAGCATTGAGCCAGAGCTTGCTGTCAAATCGGCGGGTAAGCTGTTACCGGTAAACGAACCTAACAAAGTACTGGAAGTTGTCGTGCCGTCGTAAATACGCAGAAAGTCGTAACTGGTTTCATATCTGAACGCGGAAAATGACAGCGAGATATTCCCACCGCCACTGGGTTGAATCAAAAACTGACAGCTTTCGTCGTTACTGTAACTGCCGCTGCTTCCACCTGAATCGGTCAGCGAACCAGTATCGCTGGTTGTAGATGTGTCGGTACACATACGGTCAGCTAATGCGGTCGATTGGAGTGAGATCAGATTCGTCACGAACACTGACCCTACAAGTAATTTGAAGACTCTATTCACGAACGCTGCACCGTTGTGATCAGTCCTGAAGCAAATCGAAGCCTGCCGTGGATGGTGCAAGTGGATCCTAAAGGTTTTGTTGGCGCTGGTTTGGAATCGGGCGCAGTAGTGTTCCAGGTCCTGTGACAGTTGATGCGTCCGCTCCTGTCTTCAGACTCCCCCGGTGACCCGTTCCCGTTTTTCTCCTCAAGGTGAAGTTTCGCGTTAGTGGAGGGTGCTGCACCGGCAGCTGTGGAGTAAATCGCCAGCGCAATCAGGGCAGCAATACACCCAGTGAGTAAACGAAGCATGGCTGCATGCTTTTGGGATGCTGTGGGTAGTGCGGTCATTCCAGTTATGCGATTCTCCGGAGCCTCTGCAGGTATCGGAAAACCAAAGAAAAACCTGAGGTCAAATATCAGGAATTTGTTTCTCGCGTAGCGCAATTTTCAGCAAAGCGAAACGACCATTAAGCAGGGATCAGGCTAAAGCCTGCCGCAATGCCAGCTAACAGCGCGCCATGAAATTTTGGTGATCAGTACGCGATGCAGGGTGTCACTGATTAATTTCCGGATGATTTCGATTCAGAATTCATCCGCCAGAAAACGCGCAGTGTTAGTTCAGTATTCTTAAAACTGTTTGTTAAGTAATGGTGAAGAGATCAAATGAGCCAGAATTATCGGAGGAGTGTTTCTCCGCGCGGTGTTGAAAATTGCTTATATAAACAAATGTATACGTGTGATATTAAGAACGTTTATACAATCGGAGCCTCTAGTGTTGGATAACTTGACAATAACGGGAGCTAACGATCAGTATGTGACGTGTTTGATCAGGGTTGACTTCTGTTCGCAGTAAGCCGCCAGAGAAAACACGCGAATGCTGACGGGCATTTAATCTTCACTGAGGAGGAATCGAGAGAATGAAATTAAAGACAACAATCACAGGTGCCGTAGCTGCGATGGCAATCGGCACCACCGGCGTCGCAACAGCAGCAGACGTGGTAATCGGTGTACCGAACTGGCCATCCGTCGCGGCCACGGCAAGCATCCTGAAAGCTGTGATCGAAGATAACTTTGGTCTTGAGGTTGAACTGCAGAACGCGACCAACCCGGTAGTGTTCGAGGCGATGGATTCGGGCAGCATGCACGTGCATCCAGAAGTTTGGTTGCCCAACCAAACCAACCTGAACAACACCTTTGTTAAGGAAAAGAAGACCGTTGTGCAGTCGCCTAATGGTGTTCCGGCGTTCCAGGGTATGTGCGTTACTAAAGGTACCGCTGACCGCACTGGCATCAAATCGCTGTCTGATCTTTCCGACCCTGATATGGCGAAAAACTTCGACACCGACGGTGACGGCAAAGGTGAAGTCTGGATCGGTGCATCGGGCTGGGCATCAACCAATGTCGAGAAAATCCGCGCCAAGAGCTACGGCTACGACGAAACCATGAACCTGCTGGAGATGGACGAAACGCTGGCAATGGCTGGAGTTGACAATGCGGTAGCGAAAGACGGCAACAGTGTGTTCTTCTGCTACACCCCGCACCACCTGTTCGCGCTGCACGAAATCGTCGTCTTGGAGGAGCCTGCTTACGATTCTGCCAAGTGGAACGTTGTTCAACCTACCGATGATCCGGACTGGCTGGAAGTGTCCAGCGCACCGGTCGCGTGGGACTTGGCGTACCTGCATGTGCACTATGCGGCGTCTTTGAAATCAGATCATCCGGGTGTCGCTGACATGCTCAGCAATGTCAAGCTCACGACCGATCAGGTATCGGCCATGACCTACGCATTGGTTGTTGACAAAAAAGATGCCGATGAATACGCCCAGGAGTGGATCTCCGCCAACGGGAACACCGTCGACGGTTGGCTCAAGTAAGCAATCAGAGATAGTATTTTAATATCGTCAAAATTCGGAAAATTCGAATTTAGCGAAGACGAAGTCAGGGGCGATATTTTTTGAATATCGCCCCTTTTTGGTTTTAAGGGCGGGAGGAACAACAATTGTCTGATCCAGTGATCAAACTTGAAGGCGTCTGGAAGATATTCGGCGAGCGTGCTGAAGAGGCGATGCAGGCGGTTCAAAATGAAGGCTTAACCAAGCCGCAAGTACTTGAGAAATACGGTTGCGTGGTCGGGATTGCCGACTGCTCGTTTGAAGTTGAGCGCGGTGAAATATTTTGCGTCATGGGACTTTCAGGGTCAGGCAAGTCAACCATGGTGCGGCACCTTAATCGACTGATTGAGCCAACCGCCGGCTCGATCAGCGTACTCGGACGCGACGTGATTAATCTGCCGGAAGAAGAACTAAGACAATTGCGCGCCGCGCACATCGGGATGGTTTTTCAGCACATGGCGCTGTTTCCACATAGAACGGTCCGCGACAATGTCGCATTTCCTTTACAGGTTCAGGGTGAGCCTAAATCGAAGCGCTGGGAAGAATCGCAGCGGTGTTTGAATCTGGTGAATCTGGACGGATACGAGGATCGCTTCCCGAGCGAGCTATCAGGTGGGATGCAGCAGCGTGTGGGTCTGGCTCGGGCGTTGGCCTCCGACCCCGAAGTTCTGTTGATGGACGAGCCGTTTTCGGCGCTTGACCCGCTTATTCGCCGACAACTGCAAGAGCAATTTATGGCGCTCTCGGCCGATCTCGATAAAACCACCGTTTTTATTACACACGATCTGGATGAAGCAATCCGAATCGGCAATCGCATCGCGATAATGAAGGATGGTGTGATCGTGCAAATTGGCACGCCGGAAGAAATCGTAACCAATCCAATCGATGAGTACGTCACCGATTTTGTCGAAGGTATTTCGACCTTGAAATTAATCTTTGCGCACACGGTGATGGAAAAAATCGACGAATATCAATTGCACGCGGGTGAAGACTTGTCGCTTGCACCGCGGGTGACTCACGATACCGATTTAAGCGGATTGATCGATATTTCCACCACCACCGATCAGCCGATCGTTATCACTGACGATGGCCGCGATATCGGCGTCGTCAACAAATCCACTTTGTTAAAAGGCATTAAAGGAGGAGACGCATAATGCAAGAGACAGGCTTCTCCGCTGAACCGAATAAGCTCAGCAGTTCCGTTGGCGATTTTGTAATCCAGAATCCCGAATATTATTCGCGCGAGTTTGATCGCATTCAATCCGCGACAACATTTGCCAGATCGTGGAACACCGCCGCAGCGATCGCGGGCCCGTTCTGGGGCGCGGCGCGCGGTCTGTGGGGCGTGTTCTGGACATTTATGGTGCTCGAGATACTTGCGCTGGTGCAGATCGGCAAGGGTTTGTGGGGCAATCTCGGCGCTGCCCAGCAAGTGCGACTTGAAAAGATCAATCCGAAAATTGATTCGTTTATGGAAAAGTATCAAGCCGCGTTGGTCTCCGATCCCGAAGCCGCCGCAAACTTTCTCAAACGCGCTGAGAATCTGCAAAAGGTTGCCGATACGCTCAACGAAGAGATGATCGCTGCCGCGCAGGGCGCCACAGGGTTCTTGATTTTCGGCATCGTCTTTTTTGTTGCACTGCGGATAGCGCAGGGCTATTACGCTAATGTCCGCTACGAGAAGCAGTATCTGACATGGCGTGCCGAGCATGACAGTTCAATTGTCGGTCTGAACTGGAATCGCGCCATTTTCAGTATCGTACTTTGGCTGGCAATCGTGCCGCTGACTTTGTATCGCTTTACGGTGGGAAAAATTGCCGAATCACTCGAACCCTTCACGCTGGGTTTTCCGGTTGAGAAGAAAGAGTACTTCTCACCCATCGCCAACTGGATGGAAGAAGGCTTTGACTGGTTGTCGATACACGGTTCAGGTGTATTTGACGGTGTTGTCGCGTCGATTCGCGCAGTCCTCGACGGATTGGAGACCGTGTTCGTCGTTACTCCCTGGCCGGTCGTTATGACGGTCATTGTGGTTACTGCGTGGCGTCTTGCCGGGCCACGAGTCGCAGTATTTACCGCTGCATCGCTCGCGTACCTTGGCTTTTTGGGCATGTGGGAAACCAGCATGATTACCGTCGCCTTGCTCGGCGCAGCTGCGTTCCTGTGCCTGTTGATGGGCATTCCTCTGGGCATTTGGTTCGGTAAAAGCCAGCGTGCGTATAACGCCGCACTGCCGGTGCTGGACTTTATGCAGACCATGCCCGCATTTGTTTACCTGATTCCGATCATTGCATTTTTCGGTACGGGTAAACCGCCGGGCGTGCTGGCAACAATCATTTTTGGTATGCCACCGGTGATCCGCTTGACGGCTCTCGGTATGCGTGGTGTTCCGGAGTCCACCAAAGAGGCTGCGCGCGCGTTCGGGTGCACTAAATGGACCTTGCTCAAAGATGTCGAGATTCCTTTGGCAATGCCTTCGATTATGACCGGTATCAACCAAACCATTTTGATGTGTTTATCGATGGTTGTTATCGCGTCCTTGATCGGCGCGAAAGGTCTCGGACAGGATGTGTTGGTAGCGCTGCAGTACGCTGCCAAAGGGCAGGGCATGCTTGCCGGACTCGCAATATTGTTTTGCGCGATGGTGATTGATCGCATCATCCAGGGACACTATAAGCGTAAGACGCAGCGATATAATCGATAGTAACGTGTAGCGACCCGTGCCTCTTTTTGAGGCACGGCTAAATCGGGTTTATACACCTAGAAAACGGTCGGTGATTTCCGGTGTCAAGGCATCCGGTGATCCCTGCCACACCGTGACACCTTTTTCTAGGATGACACAGCGATTAGCGATTTGAGAGATCTCTTTCAGAGATTTATCGACCAGCAAAATTGACAAACCCTCGGTCATCAATGCCGCGATTGCAGACCATATTTCCTGTCGAATCACGGGAGCAAGCCCTTCGGTTGCTTCATCAAGAATCAACAAACGTGGATTCGTCATCAGCGCGCGCCCGATTGCGAGCATTTGTTGTTCGCCGCCCGAAAGCGTATTGGCATATTGTCGCGTGCGCTCACCAAGTCTTGGGAACAGCTCGACAGTTTTTTTGACGTCCCAGCGACCATCCCTGGCCGTCGCACGAAGATTCTCCTCAACGGTGAGGTTGCTGAAGCAGCGTCTGCCCTCAGGCACAAGCCCGATTCCTGCTTGAGCAATTTTGTAGGCAGGTTTTCCAAGCAGTGACTCGCCGGAAAAAATGATGTTGCCTGCACGGGGTGGGGTGAGCTGGCAGATCGAACGAATCGTTGTTGACTTGCCCATTCCATTTTTGCCCATAAGCGCGACCAACTCGCCGGCACCAACACTCAAATCAACGCCAAACAGCGCCTGCGATTCGCCGTACCAGGTTTCAATGCCTGCAACGTTCAGCATCAGTCTGCGTCACCCAAATAGGCTTCGCGCACGGCAGCGTCATTGCGAATGGTTTCGCCGTCGCCGCTCGCTATTATTTTTCCGTATACCAGCACCGAGATTCTATCCGCGAGTTGGAACACCGCGTCCATGTCGTGTTCGATCAATAAAATTGGTACGTGATTTTTTAGCGACGCGAGAAATTGTGTGAGTTTTTGAGAACCACTTGTGCCCATTCCCGCCATCGGTTCATCGAGCAACAATGTTTTCGGTTTCAAGGCCAGCGCACAGGCGACTTCAACCTGGCGTCGCTCACCGTGCGAGAGCTGTGCAACAGGCGTATCAGTTTTATCGTCCAGGCCTACTTGCCGAATCGCATAGAGCGCGTTTTCAACGATAGCGTTTTCGTTCTCGACCCGTCTCCAAAAACGAAAACTCGACCCCGCGACCCCCTGACTCGCAATCATGACATTACGCTTTACGCTCAATGGCATCGCTAAAGATGACACCTGAAAACAGCGTCCCAATCCAGCCTGCGCTCGTTTCGCGGTACTGAGATCGGATATGTCTTGATCGTGGATGCGAATGCAACCGGAGTCGGGCTTTAGATTCCCGGCTATCTGTTCGATCAGTGTTGATTTACCTGCACCGTTAGGGCCTATCAAGGCGTGGATTTCACCTTGCCGCAGATTCAGGCTGAGATTGTCCGTCGCGACCAAAGCGCCAAAACGTTTGCTGAGGCATTCAACTTCCAGAACGATCTCAGCCATGGCGTGCGCGTCCCGCAAACAAACCCATTAAACCACCGCGCGCATACATCACGACGCCGAGCAAAATCAGCCCAAGGAAAAACTGCCAGTGCTGCGTCAGACCCCCGAGAAAGGTTTCCAGCAGGACGAATGCAATCGCACCGGCAAGCGGGCCAAACAATCTTCCAACGCCGCCGAGGATCACAATTACCATGATTTCGCCAGACCGATGCCAGCTGAGCATGCTGGGACCGACAAAGCCATTCAGGTCGGCGAACAGTGCGCCTGCAACACCGACGATAACAGCTGACAACACAAACCCCGCAAGACGAATTGAATACGGCTCGATTCCCGCAGTGGCGAGGCGTTCTTCGTTTAATTTTGCCATTGTCAATGCGGCCCCAAAACGCGCACCAAGTAAACGTGAGCAAACGAATAGTGTCGCCAGCAACAAAGTGAAACATAAAAAGAAAAACAACAGCGGGTTATCGGTGTTCAATCCGAACAACTGGTTGCGTAAATAAATCGGTAAGCCGTCTTCCCCACCATATGCAGGAAAAGAAATCGCAAAATAGTAAATCATTTGCGCAAAGGCGAGCGTGATCATAATGAAATACACGCCGCGTGTGCGCAGGCTGATCGCACCAATGGCGAAGGCGGCCAGTGCGCTCACCGCTGCGGCAATCAACCAGATAAACAGCATCTCATCTGTCGATGGAATCAACCCAGCAAACATGCTGTCTTCAAACGAGTGAAACGCGGCAATGCCGGCAACGTAGCCGCCGATGCCAAAAAATGCCGCGTGGCCAAAACTGACCATTCCGCCAAACCCAAGTGCGAGATTTAACCCAACCGCCGCCATCGCCACGATGGCGATGCGCGTAGTGAGGTTGATATAAAAAATTTCTCCGGCAAGCCACGCGGCCAACGCCGCCAGCAAAATGGATAAAACCAGTATCAGGTTCACCCAAATTTCACGCGAAAGTCTAGGCATTGGCAGGGAACAGGCCTTGCGGTTTGATCGCAAGCACCGTTGCCATCAGCAGATATATCAGCATCGATGCGATTGCCGAGCCGACGCTTGTCGCGTCCGAGGTATCCATAAACAGCTTGAATAGCAGTGGTAGAAAAACACGCCCGAGCGTATCGACAACACCAACCAGCAGTGCCCCGATCATTGCGCCCTTAATCGATCCGATACCGCCGATCACAATGACCACAAACGCGAGTATGAGTACCGGTTCGCCCATGCCGACTTGCACCGATTGCAGGGCGCCGACAAGGGCTCCCGCGATTCCAGCCAGCGCGGCGCCAACCGCAAACACGACGGTGTATAAAATTGCGATGTTGACGCCAAGCGCGCCGATCATCTCCCGATCGCTTTCGCCAGCGCGAATGCGCATGCCGATTCGCGTGCGCGATATCAGCAGAAACAAGGCGACTGCAATCACTACCCCAATTGCGATAATCGTGAGACGGTAAACCGGATAAATCACATCACCGAAAAGGGCGACGGAGTGATTCAGCGCATCCGGCACATCGAGCCACAGCGGCTGCGGACCAAATAGCCAACTCGTGCCTTCGGATGCGATCAGAATAATCGCAAACGTCGCCAGGACCTGATCAAGATGATCGCGATCATACAGTCTGCGAATGACGCTGATTTCAATCAAACAGCCCAGTGCGGCAGCGCCGGCTGCACCGGCGACCAACCCAACCCAGAAGGATCCGGTTTGCCCCGTTACAAACGCGCAAACGAACGCACCCACCATATACAGTGAACCGTGCGCAAGGTTGATCAGGCCCATAACGCCAAACACCAGGGTCAGGCCCGACGCCATCAAAAACAGCATCACGCCGAACTGGACGCCGTTTAGCAACTGCTCAAAAACGAGCGCTAGAGTCATGAGATCAGAGCGAAAAGAAACGAAAACCCGTTCTGTAACAAGCGCAGAACGGGTTTCGTATGAGACGAATAATTACATACTGCAGCTGGCAGCAAATGCATCCTGAATGTCTTCGATTGCCACACCGACAAGCTTGTTGGTCGGTTTACCGTCACCGGCTACGACTTCGCGCACGTAAACGTCCTGAATCGGATGATGGTTCGGACCGAATTTAAAGTCGCCGCGAACCGAATCGAAATCAGCGGCGCGCAGCGCGTCGCGGAATGCATCTTTATCGCTCGGCGAGGCTTTTTTCAGCGCAGACAAAATAAGGTTGGCGGTATCGAACCCTTGCGACGCGTACAAGGTTGGCGTGCGGCCGTATTTCTCGCGGAACGCAGTGACGAATTCGCCATTAGCTTCGTTGTCGAGGTCGTGAGCCCACTGCGAGGTGTTTTTAACGCCGATGGCAGAGTCTCCTACAGCGCCGAGAATAACCTCGTCAAACGAAAACGCAGGTCCGTATACGGGGAGCTCAATGCCGGACGCGGCGTACTGCTTCATGAACGCGATACCCATTCCACCCGGCAGGAAGAAGAACACGCTGTCGGAGCCTGATGCGCGAATTTGCGCGATCTCGGCAGCGTAGTCTTTTTGGCCGAGCTTGGTGAACAGCTCGCCCTCGGGATCGCCAAAGCGCGATTTAAAACCGGTGAGGGCGTCAGTACCCGCCGGGTAATTTGGCGCCAGAATAAACGGCTTCTCGAGGCCCGCGCCTTTCATGTAGCTGCCCATTGCCTCGTGCAGGTTGTTGTTCTGCCAGGCGACGTTAAAGTAGTTTTCGTGACAGGCTTTACCGGCCAGTGCAGACGGGCCTGCGTTCGGCGATAGGTAGAACGTACCACCGCGAACGGTTGGCGGTACAACCGCCATCGCGAGGTTCGACCAGATAATCCCGGTCAGGATGTCGACTTTCTCGCGCTGCACCAGCTCGTCGGCCAGCGATTTGGCAACGTCTGGCTTGCGCGCGTCGTCGCGCACGATGACTTCGGCATCCGAGCCCGCTTGCTCCATTGCCAGCATGAATCCGTCGCGCACGTCCACGCCAAGGTGCGAACCGCCACCGGAAAGCGTGGTGATCATACCTATTTTGACCGGCGCAGCGTTCGCGCTCGCAGCGGCGATGAGCGCAGCTGACGCGACTGAATAAAGAAGGGTTTTTTTCATGATGTACTCCGATTGGTGGTCCGTTTTCGCGGGCGTGTGTGGCGCACGCCGCGATATTAAAATGCCCGAAAAGTGGGAGTCGTTTTAGACTGAACGATGCCGTCTATATCCAGCACATTGTCGTTGATGAATTTGCCGATATCTTCATCAGCGGGTACGTAAACTTTCATCATCAGGTCAAACTCACCGCTGGTTGAATAGAGTTCCGATGCTATTTCCCGTTCGTAGATCGCGTCGGCAACGCGATACGCCGTGCCCGGCTGGCAACGCAGTTGAATAAATACACAGTTCATCGGTGGCTCCCGACCCCGCCATTTGACATGCCGCACATCTTACGGAACTGGCGCAAAGAGGCAAAACAGAATTTTGTTGATTTCAGGGCGGGCGATAAGATCAGCGCAGAGATTCAGCGAGGTGAACATGGCGGTTTTGCGAAAAGACGAATTCCATCTGCCCGAGGGGATCATTTACCTCGACGGCAACTCGCTCGGTCCCTTGCCAAAAACCGTGATGGTGCGTGTGCAGCGAACGGTGGAAGACGAATGGGGCGAAATGTTGATCCGCGCATGGAATGATGCGGATTGGATGCAGCAGGTAACGCGACTTGGCGATCGTATCGCGCCGCTGATTGGTGCTCCGGGCAGAAGTGTCGTGGTTGGCGACACCTTGTCGATTAAGGTGTTTCAGGCCCTGTCAGCCGCATTGCAGTTAAACCCGCACCGAAAGGTGGTGTTATCCGATAGTGGCAACTTCCCGACCGATCTCTATATGGCAGAGGGGTTGATTGACGCGATTGGCGGCGACGTCGAGCTTAAGACAGTCGCACCCGAAGTGATTCCTGAGCATATCGATGACTCGGTCGCGGTTTTAATGCTGACGCACGTCGACTATCGAACCGGTCGCATGCACGACATGGTCGAGCTCACACGGCAGGCGCACGCACACGGCGTGGTCGTGCTCTGGGACCTGGCGCATTCGGCAGGTGCGGTGCCGCTTGACCTTGGGGCTTGTCGGGCTGAGTTTGCGGTCGGTTGTACGTATAAATACCTTAACGGTGGGCCGGGAGCACCCGCGTTCATTTATGTTCGCCCGGATATTGCACCGGACGCGAGACCGATTCTGAGCGGATGGCTCGGACACGCCGACCCGTTTGCGTTCGAACCCGCATACCGAGCGGGCGATGGTATTGAACGCATGCGCGTGGGCACCCCGGCGATCCTGCAAATGGCGGCGCTCGACGCCGCGCTCGACGTTTGGGAATCAGTTTCGATGGGTGAGGTGCGCGAACAGTCCATCGAATTGACCGAGCTTTTTATAAACCAGGTCGAATCCTTGTGTCCTGAGCTTGCTCTCGCAACGCCCAGAAACCCAGTCGCACGCGGATCGCAGGTATCGTTCTCGTATGAGAACGCTTACCCTGTGGTACAGGCGCTGATTGCCGAAGGTGTAATTGGTGACTTTCGCGCACCCAACATTATGCGATTCGGTTTTGCACCGCTCTATATCGATGAGGGTGACGTTCGCGACGCCGCGTCAACTCTCGCCAGAGTCCTGAAAGATGAACTCTGGCGTAAACCCGAATTTAATCAGCGAAGTCTTGTGACTTGAACGTCTGGCTGGCGTGTTTTTACTGAGCGAGAACCTTGTCGATGTCTTCCGCTGAGTGCCGCTCTTTCAATTGCTTTTCGTCCGTGCCAAAACTTCGATTCACGCAACGACCGCGCGTTACCGCGTCGCGTTGTTTTATTTCCTGCGCCCATCGATTCACGTTTTTGTACGATCCCGCGTCGAGGAATTCGACTGCTTCGTAAACGACGTTTAACACAAGCTGTCCGTACCAGGACCAAATTGCGATATCGGCGATGCAGTACTCGTCACCGCACATATAGTTTCGATCAGCCAAATGCCGATCGAGCACATCGAGCTGGCGTTTGGTTTCCATTGCGTAGCGATTGATCGGGTATTCCATCGGATAAGGGGCGTATTTGTAAAAGTGCCCAAACCCACCTCCAAGAAACGACGAACTGCTCTCTTGCCAAAACAACCATGAAAGACACTCCGCGTAGCCGGATTCGTCTTGCGGGATCAGGGCGCCGAATTTACGCGCAAGATAGTGCAGAATGGCGCAGGATTCGAAGACCGGTCGTGCTGGATTGACGGAGCAATCGAGAAGCACCGGAATTTTTGAGTTCGGATTAAGCTTGACGAAGTCCGAGCCAAATTGTTCGCCCTCACCGATGTCAACCAACCAGGCATCGTATTCGGCGCCGCTATGGCCAAGCGCCAATAACTCTTCCAGCATCACCGTGATTTTTACGCCGTTGGGGGTCGCCAGCGAGTACAACTGTAGCGGATGGGCGCCGCGCGGGAGTTCTTTCTCGTGAGTGGCGCCGGCAATCGGTCGATTGATGTTGGCGAATTTTCCGCCGCTCGATTTGTCCCATTGCCAAACGCGCGGGGGTGTGTATTCGTGTTCTGTGCTCATGGTGATTGTGTGCCTCTTAAAAATCGTCGCCAAAATTCTGGTAAGCTCAGACTACAGTAGATGCGACAAGTTCGCACTCAGGCCTCACCCGGGAGGTTTCAAATATGCTGGACACAACACCGCGCGAACGCGCAGATGGCTGGGTGGTTAGCACGCCGGAGAATGCGCAGTTTGATCCACACAGCATCGACAGCCTCACGGGCTGGATTGCCGATAATCAGTATTACCACAACCACCACGCCGTGCTGATTGAGCACGCGGGTACACTCGTTTACGAAACCTACCTTAAGGGCGAAGACAACCGCTACGGTGAACCACTGGGAAAGCGTCAGCATACAGCGGACGATCTCCACGATCTGCGCGGTACGACGACCGGCGTCACATCGCTCCTGCTCGGGATTGCGCTCAAAGACAATTTTGTCGAGGCACTGGAAACACCGCTGGTCGACTACCTCGTCAATCTTCCGATTGAATTTCGCAACGGTGCCGAATCGATACAGCTTAAGCACGCCCTGAGCATGACAGCAGGCCTGAAGTGGGACGAATGGTCAAAGCCCTTCGGCAACTGGCAAAACGACGAATACCGCATGCACTTGACTAACGATCCAATCGGAATGGTTTTGCGACGGCCGCTTGAGCATAAGCCTGGTACAGCATGGCGGTACAACGGCGGCATGAGTGAAGTCATAGCCGCTGTGATTGAACAGATTTCCGGAGAGCGAATTGACAAGTTTGCGCAGCGCGTACTGTTCAAGCCGCTCGGTATCTCGCAGTTTGAGTGGTTGGGTTCAGATAACTGGCGGCCGTCGGGTACCCCAAGCGCGTCTTCCGGTTTGCGCCTGCGTGCGCGTGATCTCGCCAAGATCGGTTCAGTCGTGCGCAATCACGGCGTATGGAATGGAGATCAAATTGTGCCGCGTGATTGGGTGCGCGCATCTGCGATGCAACAAATTGGTGATGTTGATCAGGGGATGCGCGGGACGTACGGTTACGGCTTACACTGGTGGTTGGGTGAGTCGAACGGTATTCCGAAATATCGGTTTTTCGGCGCCTTTGGCAACGGTGGGCAGCAGCTGATTGTTGTGCCCGAACGCGATCTGGTGGTGACGATTTTCGCCGGTAACTACTGGCACCCGCGACAGTATATGCTCAACTGGTTGTTGTGGCGTATTGTATTCGCCCATCGCTCGCACAGCTAAGTTTCATAACGACTGCCGAGCAACGTCCAGCGCCTGGATATGCTGAGGTCCAAACCCGCAACATCCGCCCAACAGTCGAACACCTTTCTCAAGCCATCCCCGAGCGTATTCACTTAGTTTTTGTGGATCGATAACATCGTCGAAATTCCAGTGCGGAATCCCGAAGCGCCCGGATTCGGGATAAACGCCAATTGGTCCAGGCCAGTGACGCTGCACGATTTCCAATGCGGCGTCGACGTCGGTCACGGGTGTGTGCATGACGTTGAACGGTGCCGCTTCGTAGCCACGGATTTCAGATATCAGAATTTCAAAATCGGTTTGCGCATGATCAAACACACTCAGGTGAGTAACATTATCAAACGAGCGTGCGCTCACCCCGATCCATACCGGTAAACCACTGGCGAGTGCCTCGTCGATCAGCACGATGCTTTTGTCGACGATCTGGCACATTTCCAATGCGATGATGTCGACACCGGCGTCGACCAAAATTGCAATCTGCTCGTGAGCCGCGCTGCGAAGACCGGAAGTGCTGTGCCAGTAAGGGTCTTCAGGTCCCGCCCACTCGCACACCGAACCGGCAATTGCAACGCGGCGATCAGCAGCTTTGTCGCGTGCCTGAATCGCGAGCTTGACCGCGTCCTGATTGATCTTTCTTACGCAATCACCCAGACGAGCCGGTTCAAGTACGTGCCGCCCGGCGCAGATGGTGTTTGCGATAATCACCTCGGCGCCAGCCTGTATGTAGCGCTCGTGGCATTGCTGAATGACAGCCGGATGCGTTAGCACAGCCGACGCGCTCCAGACTTTTTCATCCATCGGTACACCCGCTTTGTTTAGCTCTGTCGCCATTCCACCGTCGATCAAAACAGGTGGTCCGTTGCCGAGAAGCCTTTGTGTTAGCCAGTCGCAGTGTGCATTCATACAGTTATCGAGCAGTTATCAATAAACTCATCATCAAATAACCGGCGAATCCCGGCAAGACCACGGATCGTGCTCAATCCTCGATTGCGCAGTTTAAGCGTGTGCGTCGAAATTTACGCGCTACTAAAGCTTGTTCTGCATCAGCCGTTACATGCATGGCAACAACAGGGAACAGATTCAAAACGTATGTTTTATCGGGATTTTTTCTACACGGCTGCTGCGTGCCTGGTGATCATCGCCGGATTTGTCAGCATCGTAATGAGCGGTGTGATCCCCGTCGAATCAACAGTATGGGTCGGAGTATGTGCAATATTCGTTGCGGGATTTGTTGCATTTCTTATCCTCTATAAACGGCATGGAGAGATTGCGCAGTCACTGGCTAAAATTTCTTCCACGGTGAGGCAAAACAGCGGCAATGCGAGGCTTAGTTCTAACCTCTCACTCGCCGCTTCGGTTGATGCTGCCTGTGAATCAGTCGAGTGTGCGCAAAAAAACAATCACGCTATCGCGAACGTCAGCTCACGAATCGCGATTTCGGCTGCTGAGGTGTCATTTCTCTCTGAGCAAATCAATCAAGAGATTGATAACCAACTGACCCAAATCGGCAAAATTACTCAATCCAGCAACGATATCTGCGAGAACATGGAGGCCGCGGTGTCAGAGAATGAATCATTGTGCGAACTGTCACGACAAACCCGCGCCGCGAGTTACATAGGGCAGGAAAGCATCAACGAAGCGCAAACACAAATGCAGCAAACCGGCTCGCGAGTGCAAAACGCGGCAGACATCATGGTGAAACTTGAAGATCGGGCTGCCCAGATTATTCAGATCACATCCGTGATTAGCGGCATCGCCGAACAAACCAATTTACTCGCGCTGAATGCGGCCATCGAAGCCGCTCGAGCCGGCGAGCAAGGTCGCGGGTTCGCGGTAGTTGCCGACGAAGTACGCAGTCTGGCAACGCGTACGGCTGAAGCCACAACGGAGATTGGTGACATGGTCGCGCTGATCAATCAGGAGACAGGAAGCGCCGCAGAGACCATGCGTACTCTGGTTAACGAAGTCGGAAAAAGTCAGGACTGCACAAGCAAAGTGCACAGTCAATTGTCAGAAATTCTGGGCTATGCGCGCGACGTTGAATCGCGTGTGAAAGAAAATGGCGAGCGATCTGAAACGATTGGAACGCGCCAGGACGAGATTACCAAAGCGCTTCAACGGTTTTCGGCGCATCTGGACGATGCCTCAAGCCAGATAAGTACTATTGCCGGACAATCGCAGTCTCTTTCAGAAATGACCGAGGGTGTGTTCGAAACCATGGGAGCGAAAAATCTCGATGGTGAACACTCCGAAGTTGTTAGCGAAGCAGTGGCGGCTGCGGCCGCAATTGAAGCGTGTTTTGACGCGGGCATACAGTCCGGTGAAATCAGTGAATCAGACCTGATGGACCGGGACTATAAAGTCGTTAGCGGGACGTCACCGGAAAAGTTCGAAACCCGTTTCGATAAATTCACTGATAAATACCTTCCTGACATCCAGGAACCCATTCTGGAACGTCACCCATTTATCGCTTACGCAGGCGCGGTCGACAATAACGGGTATTTTCCCACGCATAATCGCTGCTTTACCCAGCCGTTGACGGGCGACTACGAAAAAGACCTGGCCGGAAACCGAACCAAGCGAATCTTCAATGATCGCACTGGTTCTCGCTGTGGCGCCCACACGAAAGAACTGCTGCTGCAAACGTACAAACGCGATACCGGTGAAATAATGCACGACCTGAGCGTGCCAATTTATGTGAACGGTCGCCATTGGGGTGGATTTCGCGTGGGCTACCGAGCCAGCACCGAGTAGCTAATTTTTCTGCTCGCTCCCTTTATCGCGCGCTCATTGCCGCTACAATGCGAAAATACCCAGTGGGAGATTCTACTTGCCACAGGCATTTTCGCGGTTGCTATCACCGCTCGATATCGGCGCGTTAACGGTTCGTAATCGTGTGCTGGTTTCAGCGCATGTTCCCGGTTTTGCAGAAGATAACAAACCAGGGGATGCCTACATCCGGTATCACCGCACCTACGCCGAAAACGGTGTTGGCCTGCAAATTACCGGCGGAACACCGGTGCATGAATCTGGGCTTTTAAGCACCGCAAAAAACACACTGTGGAACCTGGATGAATCAATTGTTCCGGGTTATCGCGCTCTGAGCGCGGCTGTGCACGCAGAGGGTGGCCGAATTCTTGCGCAGCTGGCCCATAGCGCCGGAACCGTGCTGATCAACGAGCCGGGTTGGGTCAGTTGGTCTGCGTCGGTAACGCGTTCAGAGACGACGGGTGTAATTTCACACGCAATGACGCTCGCCGAAATTCGTGAGGTAATTTCGGCGTTTGGCGACGCTGCGGAGCGCGCCGCGCGCGGCAATATGGACGGTGTCGAAATTCTCAGTGCGTTCGGATTTTTACCGCAGGCTTTCTTGTCACCGCTGACAAACTTCCGCGCCGACAGCTACGGCGGATCGCTGCAGAACCGGCAGCGATTTCTGTTTGAATTGATCGAAGAGGTTCGCTCCCGCATCGGGCCGAACAAAATTTTGGGTATTCGGATCCCTGGAGACGAGTTCGAACCCGGTGGGTTGACGCTTGACGATATGAAATCCGTCTGCCGTGCGCTTACACAAACGCGCAATGTCGACTACCTGAATATCATCGCCCACACAAACATCACCCATACGGGGCGTGGAAAGCATTGGGCACCAACGCCGAGTGCGCCCGGGACTTTTGTCCACTTGGCTGCCGCCATTCGCAGCGAGGTCGACGTGCCTGTTTTCACAGTCGGGCGAATCACCGACCCGCGTCACGCCGAAAAAATTCTGGCCGCCGGGCAGGCCGACATGGTCGGCATGACGCGCGCGCATATATGCGACCCTGAAATTGTCAGCAAAATCAGGCGCAACACACTTGCTCAGATTCGCCCCTGCGTTGGCGCGAATACCTGCATCGCAAATCGCTACGTGGGGAAAACGATACGCTGTATGCACAATGCCGGTGTGGCGGAACCCGGGTCGATTATTGTTAAAACCACGCGCCCGAAAAAAATCGCGGTAATCGGTGGTGGCCCCGCCGGTCTCGAGTGTGCACGTATCTCAGCAGAACGCGGCCACCGTGTGGCGCTTTTCGAGCGCGATGAAAAAGTGGGCGGGCAGCTTGCGCTGTGGGCAATGGCGCCATCAATGCGCGAACTCGGCGGCATCATTCGATGGCGAATCGACGAGTTGAATCGCCTTGGCGTAGAGATGCAGTGCGGTCGCGAAATTCTGGAGGACGAAGTTGACACGCTCGATGCAGATATCGTCGTTGTCGCGACCGGTTCAGACGATCACACCGGCTCAATTACAAGCGATGGCTCGGTGCAGATTGTCTCACCGCACGCCGTGTTGCGTGGAAACGGAGTCGCTGACAAACACGTACTGGTTTTCAACGAGGGCCGCGGGCAAGCGGGCTTGGTCGCCGCGGAAGTTCTCCTGCGACAATCCTGCGCGGTGGAGATCATCACCTCGGACATCGCCGTTGCCGCCGACGTGGACCCAACAAATCGCAACGCCTGGTACGAGCGTTTGGGAGAGGCTGGCGTTGAATTCACATCAGGCTACGTCGTGGAATCTGTTGCGCGGAGAGAGGTTCGCTTGCGCAATGTGTTTGACCGGCGAGCAAGAATCCGCCGCGACGTTGATTTGATCGTAAGCTGGTACGGGTGCCGTTCGAACAATGCATTGGCGAACGTGAAACTGTCTGGCAATAAACAAATCCACTCAATCGGCGATTGCCAGTCACCGCGCAATGTGGAGATCGCAATTAGCGAGGCCAGTGTGCTGGCCAACACACTTTAAGCGCTGGTGCTGTCTGCATCCTGTGACAGGTCGTTGACCCAGATGCTGGTCGCGGCGCAAACCGATACCGGCATCGCAATCAGGTTCACGATCGGGATCGCCGTCATCAGGGTGATGCCACCGCCAAAACCGAGCGCGATTCCGCGTCGAGATTTCATAAAGGTTTTGATCTGACCAAAGCGGTAATCGTTGTTACCCATGGGGTAGTCAAGATACTCCAGGGCCAGCATCCAGGCGCCAAAAGCGAACCACAGAAAAGGTGCCGCAAGATTCAGCACCGGAATCCAGGTCAAAATCAGCAAGGGAATCATCCACAGCAGCAGATAAACCAGCTTGTGTAGTTCCGATGCCAGTGTTTTCGGGATGCTGTGCAGCACGTGCGCGAGAGACTCGTTCGACTGACTCACGTCGCCGCGCAGGTGATGCTCGGCCTTCTCGGCAAGCAGACTGTTGAAAGGCGCGGCGATGAAGTTTGCGACCAAGGTGAAGGTATACGTGAGAATGATCAGCACCGCGGCGCCAAAGATCATCCACAGAAGTACTTCCAGCAAGCCGATGAGCCAGCCGATCAGCCAGATGTCTTTCCAATCGGCGATAAAGTCCGGGGTCAGCCAATCGATCAGAAGCCCGTAATAATGCAGTCCTACGGCGATCAGCCCTATGAATATGACCACATTGATCGCCAGTGGAATCGCCACAAATTTGCGCAATGCGGGTGCGCGGATCAGCTTGAAGCCGTAACCAAGGTGGCGTGCACCGTTGAAAAAGTCAGCAATCATATGTCGATTCCAACACGAGGGGTTTTGAAATTGCGATGTCGCGAGTAGCCAATTCCAATCGCGATAAAAGAAATTATACCAATTTGAGTGCGTCACGATAAAATCCCGTCTTTCGTTAGGCTGACAAATCACACGGACTGCGGTCTCCAGTGTTGCCATCATCAGGAAGCAGTGCTCGATGCGCTTGAACAAAATAAAACTGGCGGGATTCAAATCATTCGTCGATCCGACCTCGATTGTGCTGCCGAGCAATCTCGTCGGCGTGGTCGGACCTAACGGCTGCGGTAAGTCCAATACAATTGATGCGGTTCGCTGGGTGATGGGCGAATCATCCGCCAAACACCTGCGCGGTGATTCAATGGACGATGTCATCTTCTCCGGTTCGCGCGCGCGGCAGCCCGTTGGGCAGGCGTCCGTGGAGTTGATATTCGACAACAGCGACGGCGCGGTCGGTGGAGAATACGCCAGTTACGCCGAAATCTCGGTCAAGCGCCAGGTCACGCGAGACGGTCAGTCTAACTACTACCTGAACGGCAGCCGCTGCCGTCGCCGCGATATCACTGATATTTTTCTTGGCACCGGTCTTGGTCCACGCAGTTACGCGATCATCGAACAAGGCATGATTTCGCGCTTGATCGAGGCGAAACCGGAAGAGTTGCGTGTGTACATCGAGGAGGCCGCCGGAATTTCCAAATACAAGGATCGACGCCGCGAAACAGAAAACCGCATCCGACACACACGCGACAACCTCGACCGTCTCAACGACCTGCGCGAAGAGGTCGAAAAGCAGATCAGTCATCTCAAGCGCCAGGCGCGCACGGCCGAACGCTTTAAAACCTTGAAAGCGCAGGAGCGCCAACTCAAGGCCGAACTTCTTGCATTGCGCAAGCGCGAACTCGCATCCGCGCTGGAGTTGAAAGAAAAGCGTCTGCAGGAGCGCGAAACCGAACTGGAAAAATGCGTTGCCGATCAACGCGCTGCCGAATCGGCGATTGAAAAGCTGCGCGAGAAGCACGTCGAAGCCAACGATCAATTCAACAGTGTGCAAGGCGATTACTACAAACTTGGCGCTGATGTGTCGCGAGCTGAGCAGACCATTCAGCACAATCGTGACACGCGCCAGCGTCAGCAATCGGAACTCAATGACCTCGAGCATAGCTGGGCGGAAATCAATCAGCACATCTCGCAGGACCAGGAAAAAATTCGCGAACTGACCGAGGCGATCAGCGGTGATACGCCGGATTACGAGCGACTGATTGGCGAGCAAAAAGACGCCGCGGCCGTGTTGGCCAAAGCCGAGCAGGCAATGAGCGACTGGCAATCGCAGTGGGACGACTACAACCGGCGCAACGCAGAGCCGCTGCAGTCTGCTCAGATTGAGCGTTCGCGGATCGAACAGTTCGACCAGCATATGCAGCAGGTGAAAAAACGCAACGAAGCGAAAAAACTCGCGCTTCAAACCATGGGTGACGGCGATCTCGGCACCCAGATCGAAGCACTTATCCGCGAAGAAGCGGACGCGCAAGGTGCCGAAGCCCAGTGCAAAACGCAGCTTGCGCAACAGGCAGACTCAGTTGCCAAAACCCGCCAGAAGCTGGACGAAACTCAACAGTCGTTAACTCAATTGCGTGAAGGATTTCATACCGAGCAGGGGCGCCTCGCCTCGCTCGAAGCCTTGCAGCAAGCCGCGATGGGCGAGCAGGACGGCGACGCCAGCCGTTGGTTGAGTGATCACGGTCTGGACGGTAACGCGCGTCTCGCCACGCAAATTACGGTCGAACCGGGTTGGGAGTTGGCCGCTGAAACGGTCCTTGACGGATACCTCGAAGGCGTGTGTGTTGACAACATGCCGGACTCGCTCGACGCCCTGAATGAGGGACGCCTGACGTTGTTGAGCGCGAACGAGTCGTCCAACCAAGCGGCTGGCGGTAATGATTGGTTGCGCGGACGCTTGAAATCGTCGCACCCGCTCCCGAGTATTGTCGACGGAGTGCGCGTCACCAGTAGCTATACAGACGCGTTGGCCATGCGCGCACAGCTCGGTGCGGGCGAATCGATCGTGACTGCAGACGGGGTTTGGGTTGGTCCGAACTGGATTCGGGTTAACCGCGGACACAGTCAGGAATCGAGTGTGCTGGCGCGTGAGCAGGAAATCAAAAAGTTACGTGAATCGCTGCAAGCGCAGACGTCTCAGATCGAAGAACTGGACAAAAAATCGCAGGCCCTTAAAGGCGATTTGCACGCGTCCGAGCAGCAGCGCGATGTGGCACAAGGGGCGCTCAGCGCGGCGCATCGCAAGGTGGTTGAGACCCAATCGAGACTCAGCGGCTTGCGCGTACGTCAGGAACAAAACGAACAGAACCGTAACCGCACGCACGAAGAGATAGTCGAACTCGATCGCCAGTTTGAGGAATATCAAAATCAAGCGAGGGAATCGACCGAACGACGTTCACGCGCATTGGAACTGGTTGACCAACTCGCCAAAGAGGGCGATGCATTGACGGCATCGCGCAGCAGTCTTCGCGAGCAACTCGATGTGGCGCGCGGGCAGTCGCAGCAAAGCAATACGCAGGGGCAGGAGATTGCGGTGCGCGTCGAATCAATGCGCTCCGCCTGCGAGGCCGCCAAACAAAATCTGGCGCGTATGGAATCGCAGCTTGGTGCGCTTAAACAACGTCGCGACAGTCTCACACAGGCGATGGCCGAGAGCGAGGCACCGATCAAACGCGAGCAGGAAAACCTCGAAAGCCTGCTTGCCAACCGAATCACGGTCGAACGTTCGCTGGGTGAGGCGCGCAAGCAGGTAGAAACAATTGAGTCATCCCTGCGCGAGCAAGAGCAAAATCGGGTGCGTGGCGAGCAGGCGGCCACCAAGGTTCGAAGTATCCTGGAGCAGGAACGCCTCGCCAGTCAGGAAGAGCGGGTGCGCATCAAAACCCTGGAAGAGCAGATCGCAGAATCCGGCTTTGCGTTCGATCAGTTGATGGCGGAGATGCCGGAACAGGCCAACGCTCAGCTATGGGCCGAGAACGTCGAGGCAATGGAGGCGCGGATTAACCGTCTGGGGCCGATTAACCTCGCTGCGATTGACGAACACGCCGAGCAGGAACAGCGCAAAGCCTATCTCGACAAGCAGTTTGAAGACGTCACCGAAGCGCTGACGACGCTGGAGGCAGCGATTGAGAAAATAGATCGTGAAACGCGCGCGCGATTTAAGGAGACCTTTGAGAAGGTCAACGTCAAGTTGCAGTCTTACTTTCCGCGCTTGTTCGGTGGCGGCCATGCAAATCTCATCATGACCGGCAACGATCTGCTCAGCACCGGCGTCTCGGTATTAGCGCGACCGCCGGGCAAGCGCGTCAGCAATATCCATCTACTTTCGGGGGGAGAAAAGGCGCTCACGGCTGTTGCCTTGGTCTTTGCCTTCTTTGAGTTAAACCCGGCGCCGTTTTGTATGCTTGACGAGGTCGACGCGCCACTCGACGACGCCAACGTCGGGCGTTACTGCGAGCTGGTCAGGGAGATGTCCGAACGCGTACAATTTATCTTCATTACGCACAACAAGGTGACTATGGAGTTATCCGATCATCTCATGGGTGTCACGATGCACGAGCCCGGCGTGTCGCGACTCGTATCGGTTGATATCGCCGAAGCTGCGCAGATGGTAGAGGCCGTGTAATGGAATACTTGCGCTGGGTGCTGGTATTGATCGGAGTGGCGATTTTACTTGCTGTGTACCTGATCAGTCAGCGCCGGCGCGATTCTGAGGTCGCCGATTACGCTGTTGATGAGACCGAGGAAGATATACTCGACATCGACGACGAGCCATCACCGGCCACCAGGCGACAACCCCCTGTCGACGTCAGTGAATCTGATGCGCGCAGCCATGTACTGTCGAACCTGTCGCACGAGCTGGAGACCCTCAATCACCTGCTGGGTGTTAAACCAACACCCGATAGTGAGGCGCCACCGCCGCCTGCTGGGCCTGCCTATGTCAGCGAGCCCGAAATTGCCCCCGACCCGAGCTTACCCGAAGGCGAAATGCTTGGCGATCTTTTTGCTGAAGAGGAGCAAGAACAGGGTCCCGAACTTACCGCGCAACCCCAGCCGGATAAAATCATCACCCTGCACGTATGCGCGCGCGGCGACGAGCAGATTCAAGGTGACCAACTACTCGCCGTTTTCGAGCAGCGCGGGTACGACTTTGGTGAGATGAACATCTATCACTCGCGCGTCGATGGCACCACTGTCTTCAGTGTCGTCAATATGGTGGAACCGGGTTGGTTTGATCCTGATGCGATGCTCGGTTTTACGACACCCGGCATCTCAATGTTTTTACGTCTGCCTGGCCCGCTGGCGGGTGACGTCGCCTACGATGTCTTGGTTAGCGAGGCTCGCGAACTCGCGCGCGCACTTAACGCGCAGGTACTCGATGCGTCGCGCAGCACGCTTACCCTGCAGCTTGAACAGCATATGCGCGAAGAGCTCAAGCGCGAGAGCTTTGAGCAAAAGCGGGCTAAAAAGGCCACGCCAGTTTTATAAGCGACCCTATGGCATCTGCTGACAAACAGTCGCGCGAGCGTTCGGCACAGTTGCGCGAGATACTCAACTACCACAACACCCAATACTACGTTTACGACGATCCGCAAGTCGACGACGCGGATTACGACGCGCTTTTCCACGAACTGCGCGCACTCGAAGAACGTTTCCCCGATCTCATGACGCCTGACAGTCCGACTCAGCGCGTTGGCGCAGCGCCACTGGAGGGCTTCGAGACGGTGACTCACAGCGTGCCGATGCTCTCGCTTGGCAATGCCTTCAGCGATGACGATGTGCACGATTTTGATCGTCGCGTGCGCGAAAGGCTGGAACGCGAAGATGAGCACGTTGATTATGTTGGCGAAGTGAAACTGGACGGCCTCGCTGTAAGTCTGCGTTACGAAAATGGTGTTTTTGTCCGCGGTGCCACGCGCGGAGATGGCACCACGGGGGAAGACATCACGCAGAACCTGCGCACCATCGGTCAGATTCCGCTGGTAATCGATCAGAATCGTGCGCCGAAAGTGCTCGAGGTGCGTGGCGAGGTATATCTGCCGCTGTCGGGATTTCACAAAATGAACGAAGCGGCTGTCGCGCGTGAGGAAAAAACCTACGCGAATCCCAGAAACGCTGCGGCCGGCAGTCTGCGCCAGCTCGATTCCCGTGTAACGGCAAAACGGCCTTTGGCTATCTTTTGCTACGCGCTTGGTTACTCCGAGGGTGGCACGATGCCCGATACGCACACGGATACGCTGGCGATGCTGCGGGAGCTGGGGTTTCCCGTGAATCCCCTGGGTAAAGTAGTGAAGGGGCCGAAAGGATGCCTTGCGTATTACCGCGACATGCAGGCACAACGTGCGGATCTTCCCTACGAAATTGACGGCATCGTCTACAAGGTCAACCGTTTGGACTGGCAGCGTGAACTCGGGCAGGTGTCGCGCTCACCGCGCTGGGCAGTCGCGCACAAGTTTCCGGCTCAGGAACGCAAGACAAAACTTTTGTCGGTCGAATTCCAGATCGGGCGCACTGGCGCTGTGACGCCCGTCGCGAGGCTTGATCCGGTCGTGGTTGGCGGCGTTACCGTGAGCAATGCAACCCTGCACAATATGGATGAAGTGAGGCGCAAGGATATTCATGTCGGCGACACAGTCGTCGTGCGCCGCGCAGGCGATGTGATTCCTGAAGTTGCCCGCGTGCTGCTGGACAAGCGCCCGGACGATGCAGAAACGATTCAACTGCCCGTGTACTGCCCTGAATGCGGAACCGCGATTGAGCAACTGGACGGCGAAGCCGTTGCGCGTTGTCCCGCTGGGCAGGTATGCCCAGCCCAACGCAAGCAGTCGATTATTCATTTTGCCTCTCGCTACGCCCTGGATATCGAGGGCCTCGGCGACAAATTAATCGAGCAACTGGTCGACGGTGGGTACATCGAAACCGCAGCGCAATTGTTTGAGCTCGACGTTGAGCTGCTTGCCGGTCTCGAACGCATGGGTTCAAAGTCTGCGCAGAATCTTGTCGATGCCCTGCAGAAAAGTAAATCCACCACCTTTGCGCGATTCATTTACGCGCTCGGCATTCGTGAAGTCGGAGAGGCTACTGCGGCAAATCTTGCTTCAGCGTTCGGTGGAATCGATGCGTTACGCGAAGCCGATCTTGAAGCCCTGGAGAACGTCAGCGATGTCGGGCCGATCGTTGCTCAGCACATTCAACGTTTTTTTTCCAATGACGCTAACCGAACGCTTGTAGATAGTCTGCTGGCAGCGGGTATCGGCTGGCCGCAGGAAGCGCAGGCGCCGCAGTACGCGCAATCACTTGAGGGAAACACATACGTGATCACAGGGACTTTATCAGGAATGACGCGGGACCAGGTCAAACACGAGCTGCAATTGCGCGGTGCCAAGGTGTCTGGCTCTGTCTCCAAAAAAACCACGGCGCTGATCGCCGGTGAGGCAGCGGGGTCAAAGCTGAGCAAAGCGGAATCACTCGGAGTAACAGTTTTAGGCGAAGCCGATCTGGAGGATTTGCTCACCTAGAACCCCTTGTTTCCATTGACCAAAAAAACAGGAGGTGTGCTAGAATGCGCGCCTTTTTTCGCAGGGGCACGCTTGTCAAGCTTGGGTGCTGACCCGCGCTTCGACTACGCAAACACAATATGACACGAATCGCCATTTTTGGTGCCACAGGGAAAATGGGCCGGCAACTGATTGAAGTTGTCCTCGACCACCCCGGGCTTGAACTGACCGCAGCGTTTGATCACGCTAACTGTGGCGCAATCGGAACCGACGCGGGTGTTCTGGTAGGCGCGGGCGCCTGCGGCCTTGGCGTTACAAGCGACATCGAAGTTAGTGCCGATTCGTTTGATGTGATTGTCGATTTCACACGTCCCGAAGGCACGCTGGCGTTGCTCGAGGTTTGCCAGCGAGCCGGTAAGGCTATGGTGATTGGCACCACCGGTATCGACCATTCGGGTCGCGAAAAAATTGCTCAAGCTGCCAAAACAATCCCAATCGTGTTTGCGGCTAACTACAGCGTCGGCGTGACGCTGTCACTCGCATTGTTAGAAACCACAGCTCGGGTACTGCAAGACGACTTCGACATCGAAATCATCGAAGCGCACCACCGTCACAAGGTGGACGCGCCCTCGGGCACGGCTGTTGCCATGGGCGAGGCAATCGCCGCTGCGACCGGTCGCAATCTATCGGAATGCGCGGTTTACGGTCGAGAAGGCCACACCGGTGCACGCGATCGAAAAACGATTGGTTTTGAAACCATTCGTGGCGGCGATATAGTAGGCGAGCACACCGTGTTGTTTGCAGGTGAAGGCGAGAGGCTTGAAATTACTCACAAGGCATCGAGCCGTAAAACGTTTGCCAATGGCGCGGTGCGTGCGGCGCATTGGCTAAATAATAACGACGCCAAGGACGGATTGTTCGATATGCGGGATGTGCTTTCGCTCGCTATCTGAATCGATCAAGCCGGACATTCCCGAACAACACGAACGCCATCATCATGAAAAAATACGCAGCGCTTTTTCCTGGGCAAGGGGCTCAATCGGTTGGCATGCTGGCCGACCTCGCGAGCGAGTTTCCCGTTGTTGGAGAGACATTTGCAGAAGCCAGTGACGTTCTCGAATACGATCTCTGGCATCTGATCCAGAACGGGCCGGCAGAGAAATTAGCACTAACCGAATACACCCAGCCAGCTATGTTTGTGAGCGATACAGCCGTGCAGCGTGCTTTTTCCTCGCAATGCGATCAAGCGCCGTTTGCCGTTGCCGGGCACAGCCTCGGCGAGTACGCCGCGCTCACTGCAGCAGGTGTGTTTGAATTTGCCGATGCGGTCTCGTTGATCAAACGCCGCGCCGAGTTGATGAGCACAGCGGTACCCGAGGGCGAGGGAGGCATGGCCGCAATTCTGGGGCTCGATGATGATACCGTGATTGCCCTGTGCGCAGCCGAAAATGGCGAGCGCGTGGTACAGGCTGTTAACTTCAACGCTCCCGCGCAGGTCGTCATATCAGGACATCACGATGCGATGAAACGCGTGTTGGCGGCCGCCGAGGAAGCCGGGGCGAAAAAGTGCATCGAGCTGGCCGTCAGCATTCCTAATCACAGCGTACTGATGTCGCCAGCGGCGCAGCCATTGGTTGATAAAATCCGTTCGATTGAGGTCCGCGATCCAGCGGTTCCGGTCGTGCAAAACAATGATGTTGTGTTATGCGATTCGGCAGAGGCAATCATCACATCCTTGTGCGATCACGTGGTCAATCCGGTTTACTGGGGACAAACCATCAGCTACCTGCAGGCACAGGGAGTCGAGGCGCTGCTTGAACTTGGTCCAGGCAAGGTATTGACCGGCCTCAACAAGCGGATCGACCGACGTTTTCCCAGCGTTGCCGTGGAAGACCCGGCGTCGCTGCACAAGGCGCTGGAATTGCTATCCGGCGATTAAATCGGAGATGACACCGTGACTATAGATTCCAACAAAACACTGACCGAGCAAATCGCCCTGGTAACCGGCGCAAGCCGTGGTATAGGCAAAGCGATCGCCGAGGCGATGGGTGCCGCTGGTGCAACCGTAATCGGCACTGCCACGACCGACGCGGGTGCAGACAAGATCACCCAGACGTTTGCCGATGCCGACATCTCCGGATCGGGCATGCGTTTGGATGTGTCTGACAAAGAGAGCGTGAGCCAGGTGATCGACGCGATCAACGATCAGTTCGGTGCGGTGAGTGTGCTGGTTAATAACGCGGGTATCACGCGAGACAATCTCATGATGCGGATGAAGGATGAAGAGTGGGACGACATTATGGCGACCAATCTTACTTCGGTATTCCGTGTCAGTAAGGCCTGTTTGCGCGGCATGATTAAAGCGCGATACGGGAGAATTATTAACATCGCCTCGGTTGTTGGTGCTACCGGAAATGCCGGGCAGGCAAACTATGCCGCCGCAAAAGCAGGTGTTATTGGATTCGGTAAGTCGCTGGCTAAGGAGGTAGCCGCGCGCAATATTACCGTGAACACGATAGCCCCCGGATTTATTGCATCTGATATGACCGATGCCTTAAGCGACGGTCAGCGCGAGGGAATTCTTGCCAACGTTCCTGCGGGGCGATTGGGCGATCCAGCCGAAATCGCGAGTGCCACTGTGTTTCTGGCCAGCCCGGATGCGTCTTATATCACTGGCCACACACTGCACATTAACGGCGGCATGTTTATGAGCTGATTGAAAAGCTGACTTTTAGTTATAAATCTCTTTTAAAAAGTTCTCTAATTTATTGTTTTTATTAATTTTTGTATTTTTCCTTAATTGCTGTTATAGGGCAAAACTTGCTGGCATCATAGCGGCGTAAGTCCTACAATAGCGCCCGGCGTCGAGGCTGACACCTTGGCCCCCATCAAAGATACCTGGAGGTAGAACACGTCATGAGTAGTGTTGAAGATCGCGTCAAGAAAATCGTAATTGAACAACTGGGCGTTAAAGAAGAAGATGTTACCAATGCCGCTTCTTTTGTGGATGACCTTGGCGCTGACTCGCTCGATACCGTTGAGTTAGTTATGGCTTTGGAAGAAGAATTCGAATGTGAAATTCCTGACGAAGAAGCCGAAAAAATCACCACGGTCCAGCAAGCGCTGGATTATGTGAACGCACACTTAGATTAAGATCGCACTCAAATTGAAGTCAAGCCGCAGCCCTATTGCTGCGGCTTTTTTTGTTGCGATGTACTTGTAGTAAAATTGACTACCGAACCTATATAAAGCTAACGAGGTAGTAGCAGTGGCAAAACGACGCGTTGTGGTAAGCGGATTGGGCATCGTTTGTCCGGTCGGTAACACCGTTTCAACTGCCTGGGAAAATATTCTTGCCGGAAAGTCCGGAATGGCGCCAGTGACATCATTTGATGTGAGTACCTACGCCACCAAGTTCACTGCTTCTGTCAAAGACTTCGATATCAGCGAATATTTACCGCCGAAAGACGCCAAGAAGATGGATGAGTTTATCCACTTCGGTATGGCGGCTGGCATTCAGGCGATTACCGACTCTGGCATTGAAGTTACCCAAGAAAACGCCGATCGCATCGGCGTCGCAATCGGCTCGGGAATTGGCGGATTACCTGCGATCGAAAAACAATACGATGTTTTGCAAAAGGGCGGGCCGCGACGGGTTTCGCCATTTTTTGTGCCGATGTCGATCATCAATATGATTTCCGGCAATTTGTCTATTCGCTACGGTATGCGCGGTCCAAATTTCTCCATTGTTACTGCGTGCACAACGGGTACGCACAACATCGGAGATGCTGCTCGACTAATCGAATACGGCGATGCCGACGTGATGATTGCCGGCGGCGCGGAAATGGCCACGTGCCCACTGGGATTGTCCGGGTTTGGCGCGGCGCGCGCGCTTTCAACGCGCAACGATTCTCCCGAAACGGCGAGTCGTCCCTGGGATACCGGCCGTGATGGTTTTGTTCTGGGCGATGGTGCCGGCGTACTGGTGTTGGAGGAGTACGAGCACGCGAAAAAACGCGGAGCCCAAATTTATTGTGAGCTCGCAGGTTACGGAATGAGCGGTGATGCCTACCACATGACCTTACCGGCACAAGACGGAGACGGCGCGCGTCGTTGTATGGAATTGGCGTTAAAAAATGCCCGGATTGACCCATCACAGGTTAACTATGTGAATGCGCACGGTACGTCGACACCCGCAGGCGACCTGATAGAAGTTCGTGCAGTCAAAAGCGCATTTGGCGAGCAAGCCAGGCATCTCACCATGAGTTCGACAAAATCTATGACCGGGCATTTGCTTGGTGCCGCTGGCGGTATCGAAGCGGTTTTCACTGTTCTCGCGATTCGTGATCAGGTTGCACCGCCTACAACCAATATTGACGAAATTGATCCCGAGTGCGATATCGATGTTGCGGCCAATGCTGCGAAGCAGATGACGATCGATGTGGCGATATCTAACTCGTTTGGGTTTGGCGGAACTAACGGGACCGTGGTATTTCGTGCGGTGAGCTGAGGCACTTCAGAAAACCTCACCGCGTGGGAATTGCAGCGTTACAAGTAGGTGCAACCAGGACGTTAATCCTGCGTGAACCCCCTTATTTGAACTGTTTTGACCTTGCGACTACTTATTCGGTTACATTTTTCAATGTTGCCTCTATTTTCAAAACCGTGAGGTTCTTTAAGAACAAACTCCTCAAATCAACGTGCGAGGTCTTGCACGCGCAGCGATGTTAACAATCTCGAAACGTCGGCTACTGGTTTGCTCGATCACAGTATCGGTGATCGTTGCCTTGCTGATGTGGCAGGGCTGGCAGACACTCAATTCAGAGATCACGGTCGACGAGCCAGTGCAGCTTGATGTGCGGCCGGGTTCTGCGTTCAACACTGTTCTAAAGCAGCTTACCGATTCTGGTTTGGTTGTTCATCCGCTACCATTTAAGGCCTACGTTTTCCTAAACGGTTACAGTTCGCAGATCAAGGCGGGCGAGTACCGTTTCGAATCGACAATTTCACCTTTGGCAGTGCTGCAAAAGCTTCTTGCCGGAGATGTACTGCAGTACAAATTTACGATTGTTGAGGGATGGACGTTCCGGCAGACGCTCGATGCGTTATCCCAGCTTAAAGACACATTATCGGTGCAGGCACATATCATGTCTGCGGAGGATATTATGAAGGCAGTTGGGAGTCCCGAACTGCACCCTGAGGGCCAGTTTCTCCCCGATACTTATCAGTATGTTCGTGGTAGCAGCGATGTTGATCTGCTCGTGCGAGCGCATCGCGCGCTAAATGATTTTATCGCACAGGAATGGGATAAACGAGACGAATCGATTCCAATCAAAACGCCTTACGAGGCACTTACGCTGGCGTCGATTGTCGAAAAAGAAACCGGTGCTGCGTTTGAGCGACCCGAAATCGCCGGCGTGTTTATGTCGCGCCTCAAAATCAATATGAAGCTACAAACCGACCCCACAATTATCTATGGGCTTGGCGAGAGTTTTGATGGCGATATTCGGCGAAAACACTTAAAGCAGGATACACCTTACAACACGTACACTCGCCACGGTTTAACGCCTACGCCAATTGCAATGGCCGGAAAAGCGGCCATTCGTGCTGTTTTACACCCCGCGGAAACAAAGGCGCTTTACTTTGTTTCGCGCGGTGATGGCACGCACAAGTTTTCAGCGACACTCGAAGAGCACGAAGCCGCCGTAGACAAGTATCAACGCAAACGAAAGAGCAAGTGATAACCCCGGTGCAAGTGATAGCATAGCCGTATGACGCGAGGAAAATTCATTACACTGGAAGGCGGTGAAGGCATGGGTAAATCCAGCTGCCTTGACGTGATCGTGAGTACCTTAGATAAGCACGGTATTACGTCGGTATCGACACGCGAGCCTGGTGGAACTGCGCTCGGTGAACAGCTGCGCGGTGTTCTTCTTGATAAAAATAATACCGATATTGCACCAGACGCTGAACTGCTCATGATGTTTGCGGCTCGCGCACAGCACCTTGATCACGTTATTCGCCCGGCAATTGATCGCGGTGACTGGGTCATTAGCGACCGCTTTACCGACGCGAGTTTTGCTTATCAAGGCGGTGGGCGAGGTATGCCGGCTGAAAGCATTAAAGTGCTCGAACAATGGTTGCATAAAGATATCAATCCCGACTTGACTGTACTCCTTGATGCGCCGGTCGAAGTTGGATTGCAGCGAATTGTTCATCGAGGTGAAAAAGATCGCTTTGAGCGTGAGCGAGTCGAATTTTTCGAGCGGGTCCGGGCAACCTACTTAAGTCGAGCCGAACAGTTTCCCGAGCGATTTCGTGTGGTTTCTTCCGAACACGCACTCGAAGAAATGAAATTAGCTGTGCGCAAACACATTATCGAACTGATCCATCGTAGCGAATCCGATGACTGACTTTTATCAGTCAGAAGCGTGGAGTCGAATCGTTACGCGAATGCGGGAATCGCGTGTACCGCATGCCTTACTCGTCAGCGGGCACCGGAGTAGTGAAAAAAGTGCGTTCGCGCGGGCAATTGCAACTTCCCTGCTGTGCCAATCGCCGCGCGAAGGTGACGCTCGCGCTTGCGGAAAATGCGCTTCGTGCGGGTTGCTCGATGCAGGGAGTCACGCCGATTTTCTCAGCACAGGATTGTTGGAAGACAGTCGTACGATCAGGATTGACCAAATCAGAAAGCTTTGCGAAGAGTTGGCGCTAACGGCGCAACACGGTGGCTATCGCGTCGCGATCATTAATCCTGCTGACGCGATGAACGTCAACGCGAGCAATAGCCTGCTCAAGTCCTTAGAAGAGCCACCAAGCAATACGGTGATGATCTTGGTTTCATCTAAAACAGGATCAATTCCCGCGACGATTCGTAGTCGTTGCCAGCGTATTCGCGTCGACTCGGCAAGGGATGATACGATTTCCAATGAGGCAATCGCAACGCTTGACGAGTGGTGTGGAGCGATACAACTTCGTGAGGATGCCATTGCGGTAACAGCGGATTGGGCCAAGCGCGATCATGAAGAGGTTTTTGGTGCGCTGTTTATGTGGTTTCGGCAGCGGGTTCGCGAGCGATGCGGCGCGACGCGACAGCAAACCAATCAGAGCCAATTTATAGATAGTGGCAATTTAGAGGGAGAACCAGCTACAATCAATACGCAGCAACTGTTTGGTTTTTATGACAAACTGACTGCGGCGTATCGTCAGGCAGCAAAGCCCGGCATCAGTCGTCGTGCATTGTACGAACAGCTTCTGTTGGAAGCGCGGGCTCGTCACCTGATTTAGCGAGGTCAAAGGTAAACATGAGTCAAGGTCGACAAGGCATCTTATCCTTATCCATTAAAGACAAAGGCGCGCTGTATGCGGCGTATATGCCGTTTGTTAAAAATGGCGGATTGTTTATCCCTACCACTAAAAGTTATCGCCTGGGTGACGAAGTCTTTATGTTGCTGACGCTGATGGACGACAAGGAACGCTTGCCGGTTGCAGGCAAAATCATCTGGATCACTCCGACAGGCGCTCAAGGAAATAAAACCGCGGGTATTGGCGTTCAGTTTAGCGAGCAGGACAATGGCGCGACGCGCGCTAAGGTGGAAGGTTATCTCGCCGGCGCACTACAGGCCGATCGGCCTACTCACACGATGTAATTCTTCGCGGGCCAGTCACCCGCAAATTGCCACGTTTCAAATAAGTTAATGATTAAAGTTCTGTTCGTCTGTACTGGAAACATTTGCAGATCGTCAATGGCGCACGGGTTTTTCCAGAATTTGATCGAGCAGGAAAACCTCCAGCAACGAATCACCTGTGACTCCGCGGGCCTGATTGATTTTCACAAAGGCAATCCGCCCGATTCGCGCGCGCGAAAAAAAATGCGTGAGCGAGGAATTGATATAGGTTCGCAGCGCAGCCGCCCAATTAATGTTGGCGACCTTAACGACTTCGATCACTTGATTGCAATGGATCGGGGGCACTTCGATGCGGTTGAACAAATGCTGCGACGCGAGAACAGCAGCACTGCGAAGCTCTCCATGATGATGGATTTTACTGACAATCCGCCGACTGTTGAGGTCCCCGATCCGTATTACGGGGATTACTCAGGATTTGAAGAGGTGGCGCGATTACTGGAGCCCGCTATTCGTGGACTCCTCCACTCCTTGAAGGCTCAGACTTAGCATCAGGCTTTTCAACATTACCGTTTGACGCGCCGTTGACCTCAGCGCGGATCCCGTTTTCACGTTTATCTGTGTCAGAGCTTTGGTCACCGTTAGATCGAGCGTGATTACCGTCGTCCCGCTTTGCCTTAGAAGCGGATGCCTCCGGTTTCGGCAGCGACGCGTCGGGGGATGGTTTCTCTGAATCATTTTGCGCTTTCGCCACAGGAGCGTTTTCTGGTGTTGCCACAGAATTGGTTTGTGCGGGTGGCTCTGATTTTTTGTCCACAGTGTTAACTGTTGCCGTCTGCGGCATTGGCTCTTTTGGTTCAGGCGCGGCGGCGTCTGATTTCGGAGTTTCACTTGCAGTGCTTGAAACCGCTTCGGCGGCCGCGGCAGCACCTGCCAGTGAACGCACGGAGCTTGAAAAATCACTTGGCTGTTTAGGGGAAACGTTGCCATTTACCACTGACGGCGCAGATGTTGATTCGCTGGTCTTTTGAGCACCGGTCTGAACCGCGTCTTTGTTTATTTTGCTATCTCCATCGCCACTGCTTCCGTTTGCCTTGTCATCCGCAGACTTGGAAAGCGCGTTATCCGCGTGGTTTGTCTCGGTACTGTTATCTTCTCGGTTCTTATTACGGCCGCCGCGTCGGCGACGCGAGCCGCCACGTTTAGAGCGCTTTTGACTTTGCGATTCGTTAGGATCACTCGCGGCGTGTTTGCTGGTGTCGTTATTTGCCTCCTGACGGTTGGCATCTGATTGCGCGTTGTTGTTACTTTTTCGAGACGCGCTTGATTCACCAGCCTGCGATTTTGTGGAACCGCGGTTGTTACGATTGTTGCTATTTTCGGAGCGCCCGCGGTTGCTATCACGATCGCGTCGCCGGTTGTTGTTGCGTTGTGATGATCGCGAACTATTGCCGCCACCACGGGCACGTCGTCCACGATTGGTGCTGTTAGAACTTTTACTATCTGTTTCTTTTTTATCGTCAGCGCCACCCAACAGCGCTGCATACAAACGAGCAAAAAAGCCGGGTTCCGCCACGCTTTTGCTCGCGGGTTTCTTTGTAGTTTCGCTGGGTGCCGGCGTGCTTGGTAAAACCGTATTGACGGCTGCGGTTTCCGCCGCTACCGCCACAGGTTCTTGCGGCACGTATGGAACTGCCGGATCGAATTCCAGTTCGTAACTGCTTTTTCCGTAGGCGTCATGATCGGTTTCGCTATTGCGAATACGTTCGATGTGAAAGTGCGGCGTTTCCAGCGACGGGCTCGGAATGACCAGCAGGTGCGAATTATTGCGCTCCTCGATTTCGGCAATCTTTTCACGTTTCTCGTTAAGCAGATATGTGGAAACGTCAACTGGCACTTGTGCAAGCACGCGACCAGTGTTTTCTTTCATCGCCTCTTCTTCCATCAAACGCAAAACCGACAGCGCAAGCGATTCGATGTTGCGGATAGTTGCAGCGCCGGAACAACGCGGACAAACAATTTGCGTAGATTCGCCGAGCGACGGACGCAGACGCTGACGTGACATTTCCATCAATCCGAATTTCGAAATGCGATTGGTTTGAACACGGGCGCGGTCCATCTTCAGCGCATCGCGAAGTCGATTTTCAACCGCGCGCTGGTTTTTGCTGGCGATCATATCGATAAAATCAATCACCACCAGACCACCGAGGTCGCGCAACCGGAGTTGACGAGCAACCTCGTCGGCTGCCTCCAGATTGGTATTGGTCGCGGTTTCTTCAATATCGCTACCTTTGGTCGCGCGCGCAGAGTTGATGTCAATCGAGACCAGCGCTTCAGTGTGGTCGATCACAATCGAGCCGCCGGAAGGCAGGCGTACTTCGCGCTGGAACGCCGATTCAATTTGCGCTTCTATCTGAAAGCGATTAAACAGTGGCGTAGATTCGTTGTAGTGTTTGAGTTTTTTCGCACTGTTCGGCATGCATTGTTCGATGAACTTTTTTGCGTCCTCATAGACGCTTTCTTCGTCGATCAGAATTTCGCCGATGTCGTTGTTGAAATTGTCGCGTAGTGCGCGAATGATGACGTTGCTCTCCTGATAGACGAGGAAGGGAGCGGGTGCGTTGTCACCGGCAGATTTGATTGCGCGCCAGATATCGGCTTGATAATCCAGATCCCATTGCAGTTCTTCGGTAGATTTACCGACACCCGCAGTGCGCACAATCGTGCCCATGCCGTCAGGAATTTCGAGGTCGCGCATTGCCTCACGCAGCTCGCTGCGGTCTTCACCTTCGATGCGGCGCGAAACACCACCCGCTCGAGCGTTGTTGGGCATTAGCACGAGAAAACGTCCGGCAAGGCTCGCGAAAGTAGTTAGAGCGGCACCTTTGTTTCCGCGCTCTTCTTTTTCAACTTGAACAATCAGCTCGTCGCCTTCGTTCAAGCCGTCTTTAACAGAAGGGCGGTTGCCACCATCTTTAAACGCTGATTCAGAAAGGTACTCGCGTGCGATTTCTTTGAACGGAAGAAAACCGTGCCGTTCGGCACCGTAATCGACAAAAGCAGCTTCAAGGCTCGGTTCGATACGAGTGACTTTGCCCTTGTATATATTTGATTTTTTTTGTTCGCGGGTATTGTGTTCTAGATCGAGGTTCTCAAGTTTTTGGCCATCGACTATTGCAACACGCAGCTCTTCTGGCTGGGTTGCGTTGATTAACATTCTTTTCATGTAGTGTGTATTCCGTGATCACGCTCGTCTCGCGGAAACACATACGCCAGTGAGTAATCGCATGTGCGGCGAAGACGCCGCAGGAGATTGTCACCGCGAGGGCTATGAACAAGTCAATTTGAGTCATGTGAGCCGGTGTTCCTGAGAAAACGAGGTGTTGCGTAAATCCAGCGCCGCGATGTCGCGTCGCATGGTCTGTTTAAGTAAATTGCAGCTGCCCCAGCTGCATTAAATAGTTATGCACATCGTCATGGTCGCACGCGATACCACGCGGTCGCCCGTTGATCGTGTCGAGGGATTTTCTCCCGTTTACTGTCGAGATCGTGTCAGTCGTGAGTGGTGTTACACGGTGGACGTGGCAGCGTACAATGAGGTATTCGCTCGTGTGCTGACTGATTCGCCAGTACGAGAGACTATAGCACCGATACCAAAGGCACACAATCTGGCCGGAGTTCGCGGATACACCCCGACACCCAAACCCATGACTGAAAAAATACAATCGAAACAGAAAGTCAGCCAGCTTGATGTGACCGTCGATGCAGACGGTCAGCGGCTCGATAACTTCCTCCTCAAGCACCTTAAGGGCGTGCCTAAGAGTCATGTATATCGCATTGTGCGCAAGGGCGAAGTGCGTGTTAATCGAAAACGAAGCAAACCTGAGCAGCGATTGAATGCGGGTGATCAAATCAGGATTCCGCCTATTAGAACGGCTTTGCGCGCCACGGGTGAGATTCCCGCTTACTGGTTGAAGAGGATCGAAAAGTCGATTCTGTTCGAGGATGATGAATTGATTGCGATCGACAAACCCAGCGGTTTGGCGGCGCACGGCGGTAGTGGCATCGATTTTGGTTTGAGTGATGTGCTGCACCGGCTTCGGGTGGATTCGCGTCACTGGGAACTTGCCCATAGGCTCGACCGGGACACAAGCGGATGCCTCATCGCGGCGAAGAACCGGCAATGCTTAAATGCAGTCCAGAACCAGTTCCGCAGCGGAGATGTCTATAAAATGTACTCAGCGCTGACGATGGGGCATTGGCGGCATTCACCCACGCGTGTTTCTGCACCGCTTCTGAAAAACCAGTCGGAAGGTGGTGAACGAATCGTTAAAGTCAATCCTGAAGGAAAACCTGCGATTAGCCGCTTTAGCGAGGTGGAGAGTTTCGAAGGTGCTAGCCTTGTAGAGGTTGAAATCGAAACCGGTCGTACCCACCAAATCCGTGTTCACGCCCAGCACAGTGGGCACCCGATTGCGGCGGATGCACGTTATGGCAATCGCGCCTTCAACAAACGGGTTCGCGCTTGTGGGTTAAAGCGATTGTTTTTGCACGCGAGCAAGATACGATTGCGGCACAGAGGGCGGCTGCTCGAAATCACGAGCGCCTTGCCCGACGATTTGCAAAATGTATTGACGATGCTTGCCGATTAAATGGCTGGCGTAACGATTGCTTCAAGCAAGTGCGGAACACCTAATTTGATTATTGAATTTTCGCCGCCACAGCTGGCGGCGTACAAGCGGAGCAAAAATGGCCGAACCTGACCCTTGGACTTCCCCGGCGCCCAGCAACCAAAGCAGCAATCAACCACCTGGCTGGGAATCCAAACTGATTCGCGAGCTGGCGACTGCAGCACTTAAAGAACAGCGGCGCAGTCGTCGCTGGGGTATCTTTTTCAAGTTGCTGACGTTCGCGTACTTGACGTTCATTATAGTGGCCGCGTTTAGCGCCAACTTCGAAGCGTCCGATACCGGCAGCGGCGATACTCACACTGCAGTCATTGATATTTATGGCTTGATTGCGTCATCCGAGGATGCAAACGCTGACTATATTGTCAGCGGTATTCAAGCGGCGTTTGAAGACGAACGCACCGCGGGGGTGATTTTGGCGATTGACAGCCCCGGTGGTAGCCCGGTGCAGGCGGGCATCATCTACGATGAAATACAGCGCCTGCGTGCGATCCACGCTGATACGCCGGTCTACGCGGTGCTGGGTGATATCTGCGCGTCGGGTGGCTATTACATCGCCGCGGCGGCGGACAAAATCTACGCGGATAAAGCCTCGATAGTCGGATCTATAGGTGTGCGGATGGACAATTTCGGATTCACAGGACTGATGGAAAAAATCGGAGTCGAGCGCAGGCTGCTGACCTCTGGTGAAAGCAAGGCATTGCTGGACCCGTTTTTGCCGGAAAACCCGTCCGAAAAGGCGCACGTGCAAACCCTTCTCGACGACATACATGCACAGTTTATTGCAGCCGTGAAGGAAGGGCGCGGCGATCGATTGGTCGACGATCCCGACCTGTTCAGCGGGTTGATCTGGACCGGTCAACAGGCGCTCGAAAAGGGCTTGGTCGATGAGTTGGCGAACGCGGCCTATGTCGCGCGCGAAGTGATTGGCGCGGAGTCTCGGGTGTCATTCAATCCGGAAGAAAAGTTCGTCGATCAGCTCTCTGAACAACTCGGTATTAGTTTGGCCCGCACTCTACGAGCGCTGTTTCCTGGCTATTTCAATTCAACTGCGGGGCTGCGTTAGTCGCATCGGCCAGTTAATGGACTTCCCCTGCGTCCCGCTGTTCACCGGCGCTCAGGTTCGCGCCCACGAACTGAACGTTATTGGCTGCGGTGAAGAGACTGGATTCGGATTGATGCAGCGAGCGGGTGCGTCGATATTTCGATTACTGCGTTACCGCTGGACTTCTGCGCGTAAGGTTTGTGTTGTCTGCGGTCCGGGTAATAACGGCGGCGACGGTCTCGTACTTGCGCGGCTTTTGTCTGAGGCGAATATTGATGCCGCAGTCGCGTTGGTTTGCAATCCCGACAAGTACACGGGTGATGCTCGTCGGGCGTATCAGGACTGGCTGCAATGCGCCAACAGAGGCAAAACTTGTTCATTGGGCGATCTCGCCGAACATCAGTTCGATGTGATAGTCGACGCACTATTTGGCAGTGGATTGTCGCGCGAGGTTGAGGGCGACTACGCCCAGGCAATCAATTCGATCAACTCTCAATCCGCCCCGGTCCTGGCGGTTGATGTCCCCTCGGGCGTTTGTTCACAGACAGGTAGTGTTTTCGGATGCGCTGTGCAGGCGCACGCCACGGTGAGTTTCGTCGGACGCAAACGCGGCTTGTATACCGGCAGAGGCCCGGGTCTTGCTGGTGACATAACGTTCATTGATTTAGATATTCCTGCACATCATCAAGCAGATACGGGCAACGTACACCTCGTATCGCAGCTACCTTCAATGCCGCGACGCAAATCAGACAGTCACAAAGGTTGCTTCGGTCACGTCTTGTGTGTTGGTGCATGTCCGCAATACACCGGAGCCATCAATCTTGCGGCCAGTGCAGTGTTGAACGTTGGGGCAGGGATGGTCTCAGTAGCGGCGCATCCTGATTCGCCGCCTGAGACTTTGTCGCTGCCAACCGAGGCGATACGAGTTATCGACGACATCAGAGGTGCCACAGCGAGTAGTTTGTCCGTGTATGACGTCATTCTCGTGGGCCCTGGTCTCGGTTGCGACAGCTGGGCGACAGCCGCGTTTGAGGCCGTGCTTGATTCGGAAATGCCTTTGGTCATCGACGCCGATGCACTCACACTGCTCGGTGAAAACGAGCTAAAAATCTCTTCTCCCGCTGTGATGACCCCACACCCCGGCGAGGCTGCGAGAATGTTAGGTACGGATTCAGCGAGTATCCAGCAGGACCGGTTCGCGAGTGCGCGCGCGTTGCAACAGCGGTACAGCGGTGTGGTTGTGCTTAAAGGCAACGGTACCGTCGTCCAAAGCCCAACCGGAACATCGGTAATCGGAGCGGGTAACCCGGCGATGGCGGCTGCGGGGATGGGTGATGTTCTGGCTGGCACGATTGCAGGATTAATGGCTCAAGGTCTTGCACCTGATCGCGCTGCGATTTACGGCAGCCTGTTGCATGCTCAGGCGGGCGATTATGCCTCGGAGCGACTCGGGAATGGATTGAAAGCGAGCGACGTGGCAGAGCGTTTGCGACACGTCTCGGTCAGAAACACATGAAATTTCACTCCCCTTCAAGCGATCACTTAGAGGCTATCGGCCAAACACTTGCAAACCAGGTTGAAGCACCGCTGGTGGTGTATCTGAGCGGTGAGTTGGGAGCCGGTAAGACTACGTTCGTTCGTGGATTTATGCGGGGCAAAGGGCACGATGGCCCGATTAAAAGTCCCACGTATACACTTGTCGAGAGCTACGCGTATCAGCATTTAGAAGTGGAATGCGAATTGCACCATTTTGACCTTTATCGATTGGCCGACCCCGAAGAGCTCGAATTTCTGGGGATTCGAGACTACTTTGCTGGCGCGACAATCTGCATGATCGAGTGGCCAGACCGTGGAGCAGGAATGATTGCGGAAGCAGATTTATTTGTGGATATTCAATACGCTGGAAACGGTCGCGAAATACGATTGTCTGGAACCTGCGCCCAAAACCCCGATGTCAGGTCGGCGCTTTTATCTGAGTTTTCTAACTAATTCATTAACTTTCGCATGTATGTCTTTATTTTTTATGACATTTAGTTGAAATTTTAAGCTGATCAGTCTACAGTTTGACCCTACCCGTGAGTTGTATGTTTGACTGCGCATAAATGAAACCGCCTCAACGTCCAATTGACCGCCGTATGTTTTTTCGCGAACTCGCGAAAATCGTAGCGTTCTCAATCGGTTGCGTGATGCCCGCTAGTGTTTTAGCGGCTACGGTCTCGCGAATCAATGGAATGCGGCTCGCGGACAGACGCGACAAAACCCGTCTGGTCATCGATCTAAATCATTCGGTAGAGCACACGCTTTTCACTCTGAGTAATCCTGAGCGCATCGTGATAGATGTGCGAAACACGTCGTTTACCGGCACGTTGCCCATTTTAAGTCTCGACGGTCCAATCAAAAAAATTCGCAGTGCTCGGCGCAACGCAAACGACGTTCGCGTTGTGCTCGAACTCAACCACCGGGTGCGAAGTAAGAGTTTCCTGTTACCGCCGGACGGCTCAACTGGGCACAGGTTGGTCGTCGACCTGTTTGACAACCGCGTATACGCCGGGGATGAACCGGTAACCAAGCCGAAAACCACAACGGCTGGGAAAAATAAGCCGCTGCGAGATGTCGTGGTCGCAATTGATGCAGGCCACGGCGGAAAAGACCCGGGTGCCAGCGGCAAGGGTCGAACCCGCGAAAAAGACATAACACTCGCTGTTGCCAAGCGACTGCGTGACATGCTCGAAAAGGAGCACGGTATCAAGCCGGTGATGATTCGGAACAAGGACGTGTTCATTAGCTTGCGAGAGCGCATCCGCATAGCGCGCAAAAATAAAGCTGATTTGTTTATCTCGATCCACGCCGATGCTTTTCGCGACGTGCGTGCACGAGGTGCGTCGGTATACACCTTGTCTAACCGAGGAGCAACATCTGAAGCGGCGCAATGGCTTGCAGACAAGGAAAATGCAGCCGACCTGTTTGGGGGGGTATCAATTCGCAACCGCACCGATATTGTTGCGGAGGTGCTGCTCGATTTGGCACAAAGCGCCACTATTCAGTCAAGTCTCGACGTTGGCAGTGTTGTGCTTAAAAACCTTGGCAAGGTGGGAAGGGTGCACAAACGTCGTGTTGAGCAAGCGGGTTTTGCCGTACTAAAGTCACCCGACATTCCATCAATATTGGTTGAAACAGCATTTATCTCCAACCCGAGCGAAGAGAAAAAGTTGCGTAGTAAGTCGTATCAAATCAAGCTTGCTGCCGCGATCACCAAGGGCGTAAAGCAGTATTTCTCAAGGCACGCACCACCCGGTACGATTCTTTCTGGCCGAAGCGAAATCAACGTCGGATAATTTCGCCCACTGATTTCCGTTTTTCCTCGCGTGTACTCATAACGTCTTGCGTTTAAACTAACGCAATGACTATTGAGTTGCTACCAGACCATTTGATTAATCAAATTGCGGCCGGCGAGGTCATCGAACGACCGAGTTCAGCAGTCAAGGAACTCGTCGAGAACAGCCTTGACGCCGGAGCAACCCACATCAAAATTGACGTTGAAGCCGGCGGCGTCAAGTTGATTCGCGTGACCGACAACGGAGTCGGTATTCCAAAGGACAAATTAGCGCTCGCGTTGCAGCGGCATGCGACCAGCAAAATTTCGTCGATGACCGACCTCAATTCAGTATCCAGTCTGGGGTTTCGTGGAGAAGCGTTGCCAAGCATCGCGTCGGTATCAAAGCTGACGCTTTCCTCCAGTTTCGAGCATTCGCTAGGTTCTTGCGTCGGAGTCGAACAAGGTTCGATTGGCAAAATTAAACCTGCGCCGATCCAATCCGGGACGCAGGTTGAGCTGCGTGATTTGTTTTACAACGTCCCAGCGAGACGTAAATTTTTGCGAACGGAAAAAACCGAACTCGGACATATCGAAAAATTGATTAGACTGCTTGCGCTAGGTCATCCCAATGTCGCATTCGATATTCGCGTAAACGGTAAGTCGAAAGCCCAACTGGCGTCCGCGAAGAGCACCGAAAATCACGCGCGCCGGGTCGAACAAATCTGTGGCAAAGCGTTCCTTGAGAATGCGTTCTATTTTGAACAACGCGTCGAAGGTTTGAGTCTTTCAGGCTGGCTTGCGTCACCGACTTTTTCGCGAAGCCAGCCTGATTTGCAGCACTTTTTTGTCAATCGACGTAGCGTAAAAGATAAGACAGTCGCACACGCTACAAAGCAGGCATTTGCTGACGTGATGTTTCATGGTCGCTATCCCGCTTACGTATTATTTCTCGATATTGATCCTCATCTCGTAGATGTTAATGTCCACCCCGGAAAGCAAGAGGTGCGGTTTCGCGATAGCAGACAGATTCACTCTTTCGTCCATCGCTGCATAAGTGAGGTGATCGCCTCCACGGGGCCTGGTCATGAAAAAGTTGTCGATGCGCCGTTTGAAATCTCGGCGTCGCCGTACTCTGAGAGCTCTGGCTTTCAAGCGCGAGCAGGGGCTGGGCAGGCGTACAAACCGTTTGCGAACCCCAGACAAACCGGATTGGGTTTATCAATTGCTGATTCGCGCGAGGCCTATGCATCACTGATTGACCGATCAACTGGTGACGCATCAGCGCATGTGGATGAGTTTGACGGTGATATCCCGCCTTTGGGCTTTGCGTTAGCGCAGTTACATGGAATTTACATCCTTGCACAAAATGCCAATGGTTTGGTTTTGGTTGATATGCACGCCGCGCATGAGCGCACGACGTACGAACGTTTGAAAAAAAACTGGGACGACGAAGCGTCGCTTCGATCTCAGCCTTTACTGGTGCCCATTGGCGTTTCTGTTACACAGGCTCAGGCTGAGTTAGCGGGCTCTCACGGTGAGATTTTTCGAGAGCTGGGCTTTGAGCTAGATCGTTCAGGACCGGAAAGCATTCTGGTACGGCAGGTGCCAGCTATTCTCGCTAACGCAGATGTCGAGCAAATGATACAGGATGTAATTTCCGATATCGAAGAAGAGGGGCACACTGAACGGCTGCGAGGAGAAGTAAATGAAATCCTCTCAACTATGGCTTGCCACGGTTCGGTTCGTGCTAATCGCCGCATGACAGTTGTGGAAATGAACGCACTGCTGCGTGAGATGGAGAAGACGGAGCGCAGTGGGCAATGTAACCACGGGCGGCCCACTTATGTGATGTTCAGCATCGAGCAACTCGATAAATTGTTTCTTCGAGGTCAGTAGTTTACGTGCAGGGTGCGTCTCGCAACTCAGACCCGGTTCTATGCCTGCTTGGGCCGACAGCTGCGGGTAAAACTGATCTGGCATTCGAAATTGCCGATCGTTTTGACGCTGAAATCATCAGCGTTGATTCAGCTCTGGTCTACCGCGAGATGAATATTGGAACCGCTAAGCCAGATAAACAGACCCTGTTGCGATACCCGCATCATTTGATCGATCTCATCAACCCTGACCAAACTTATTCGGTCGCGCAATTCCAAAAAGACGCTGTTCGCTGTATCGACCATTGCCGGCAAAGGGGAAAGGTGCCGATTATTGTGGGAGGGACGATGATGTACATCAAGGCTCTCGAAGAGGGGTTGAGCGAGCTGCCATGTTCTGACAATGCTATCCGAAGCGCATTACAAAGTGAGTTGCAAAAAAAGGGCATTGCGGGAATGCAGGCAGATCTCGAAAAAATCGATCCAGTAAGTGCCAGAAAAATATCAGCCAATGATGTCCAACGAACACTGCGAGCATTGGAAGTCTGGCATATGACGGGAAATACCCTGAGTCATTTGCGGCAACGTCAAAATACTAAAAATACGCTGAGGGTTCGTTTAAAAAAACTTGCGGTTCACTTTCAAGATCGTGCAACGTTACACCAGAGAATTGAGAAGCGTTTTGATCAAATGCTAGACGGTGGATTTGTTCGTGAGGTTGAAAGAATACGAAAAAGCTTCCCTTCTTTAACTATTCAGTCTGCCTCGATGCGTTGTGTGGGCTACCGTCAGATCTGGCAATACATCGAAAACAATATTTCTTTTGATCAGATGCGCCTCAATGGGGTCGCCGCGACGCGCCAACTCGCAAAGCGGCAATTAACCTGGATGCGGGGTATGGATTCGCTGCAATGGTTCGAAAACAATGCCCGTTCGCGAGATTCCATTCTGGAAATTGTCTCCGAGCAGTTAAAGACAACCGGAAACGATTAGGTTCGTTTCCGTTGTACGTTCAATAATTTTTTATTAATGCGCCAGAATTTGACTCAGGAAAAGCTGGGTCCGCTCGTGTTGCGGGTTGTCAAAGAATTCGTTCGGTTCGTTCTCTTCAATTATTTCGCCGTAGTCCATAAAAATGACGCGATTGGCAACTGTCTTCGCAAAGCCCATTTCATGGGTAACACAAAGCATCGTCATTCCTTCTTCAGCTAATTCAATCATGACGTCGAGAACTTCTTTGATCATTTCCGGGTCGAGCGCAGAGGTTGGCTCATCGAACAGCATGATTTTCGGGTTCATGCATAATGAACGAGCAATCGCCACGCGTTGCTGCTGACCCCCAGAAAGTTGACCAGGAAATTTACCTGCCTGATCAGGAATTTTTACGCGTTCCAGAAACTTCATTGCGATTTCTTCTGCTTCCTGTCGCGGCGTTTGCTTAACCCAAATCGGAGCCAGTGCACAGTTTTCCAAAACAGTAAGATGAGGGAACAAATTGAAGTGTTGGAAAACCATACCAACCTCGCGACGAATCGCGTCAATATTTTTCAGGTCGTTGGTGAGCTCCACATCGTCTACTTTTATCGTGCCCTGCTGGTGTTCTTCCAGACGGTTGATGCAGCGGATCATCGTTGACTTGCCCGAACCTGACGGGCCGCAGATAACGATTCTTTCGCCACGATTGACTTCGAGATTAATGTTTTTTAGGACGTGAAATGAACCGTACCACTTGTGCATTTCATGAATTTTGATAACTATCTCGTCGGAGACTTCCATTTTTTTAGCTTCTGCAGCACTCATAATTATTTACCAAAACCCTATTTTAATGGCCGGTATGGAGTTTCTTCTCGAGGTACAGTGAGTATCTCGCCATACTCATACATGAGATAAAGAAGAAAATCGCGACGAAAATGTAGACCTCTGTTGAAAGTGCTTGCCAGTTGGTGTCCGATAGGGTGCCTCGAGCGACGCCGAGTAGATCAAACAATCCGATAACGATGACAAGGGTCGTATCTTTGTAAAGGCCGATGAAGGTGTTGACGATACCGGGTATCGAAATTTTTAGTGCCTGAGGCAATATGATTAGTCGCATCGACTGCCAATATTTTAAACCCATGGCATCCGCTGCTTCCTGTTGACCTTTAGGAATCGCCTGCAAACCTCCGCGCACAACCTCGGCAATGTAGGCGGCAGAGAAGAGTGTCACCATTATCAAAACGCGCAGGAGTAAATCGAAATTTGTGCCCGGCGGCAGGAAGTAGCTGAGCATGGTGGAGGCGACAAATAATAGTGTGATCAGTGGCACGCCCCGAATAAACTCAATGAACGTTACACAGATAATTCTCAGAACGGGCATGTTTGATTGCCGACCGAGTGCAAGCAAGATTCCAAGTGGCAATGAAAAGAAAATGCCGGTCACCCCAATGACCATTGTGAGCAGAAACCCGCCAAACTTATCGGTGGCAATAGGCTCTAAACCAAAGCCGCCTGTCAGCAGCCAATAAATAACGAAAGGCGCGGCAAGTGTTGCGTATAAACACTGTCTGCGCTTCGGTGTTTTATCCCATAAAAGGGGAATCAGCGACGCCAGCAAAACAAAAAATGCGAGATCCGCGCGCCAACGTTCGGGGTCTGGGTAGTAGCCATAAACGAATTGTCCAAATCGCTTGGTCACAAAGCCCCAGCATGCTCCTCGATCCATTCCGGCCGCGGCTTCAATTTCTCGACACTCAGCGCGTGAACTTGATGTAAATACAGCATCCAAAAATAACCAGTGGATCGTGGGCGGAATGATCACGTACAAAAAATAAACGGTCAGAATCGTCAAGATCACATTTGACGGAGACGACAATAAATTACTTCTCACCCATCCGATTACGCCGACTGTATTAGCAGGTGGTGGGAGTGATGGATGTGTACCAGGGGCGTATTGTTGCTTTTCGCTCATGATTAACGCTCCACCAGTTTGATTCGTTTGTTATACCAGTTCATAAAAGCAGAGATTGACAGCGAAAACGTTAAGTAGATTGCTAATACAATCGTCATGCACTCCATTTCGCGACCGGTTTGGTTGAGAGAAATTCCTCCGATTGTCGCGACAATATCCATATAACCAATTGCAATCGCAAGGGATGAATTCTTTGTTAAATTCAGATACTGACTCGATAGTGGGGGAATGATCACGCGCAAGGCTTGCGGAATAACCACCAGTTGCATCGTGCGGTTTGGGCGTATTCCCAGTGCGTATGCCGCTTCTGTTTGTCCATGACTAATCGCTTGAATTCCCGCGCGAACGATTTCAGCGATGAAAGCGGCAGTGTATAAAGACAGCGCGAGCCAAAGCGCCAAATATTCTGGCCGCAATACCATGCCGCCTTTGAAATTAAAGCCCTTAAGCGCGGGTATATCCCACTCCAAAGGTGAGCCGGCAAGAAAGAAAACGATAATTGGAACACCGATTACGGCACCGACTCCTATCCAGAAAACCGGATAAATTTTTCCGGTCTGATCTTGTACGCGCTTGGCGTAGCGTTTGAACCAGATGATGAATACGATGCCGATTACAAATGCAATTACCACGGCCCAGAACGCAGGTTCAAATAATGGCTTTGGCGTGTAAAAACCGCGGTTTGTTAAAAAGATGGAGTCTTGAATCGATATCGCCTGCCTGACCTTGGGTAGCGTATTAACGACCACACCGTGAACGAGAAGGATGTGTAACAAGAGAGGAACGTTTCGCATGTATTCGATGTATACGTATACAACGCGGTTAATCAGCCAGTTTTTCGATAGTCTTAAGACACCAAAAACAAAACCAAGAATCGTCGCGAGAATAATGCCGGTTATCGCCACCAACGCAGTGTTTAAAAGACCAACTATTGTGGCGCGCAAGTGTGAGTCGCGCGAATTGTATTCGATCAGGGTTTGGTTGATGTCGTAACTTGCCGGATCGGACAAAAACCGGAAGCTATAGCCTTTGCCAATTGCCTCAAGGTTAACAACAGCATTGCGCGCGAGATAAAAAATGAACGAAAACAGCAACGCGATAGTAACGATTTGTATGATCGTCGAACGCGTTTCTTTGTCGTTCCACAGACGATAAAAAAGCGGTGGTTGCTTAGTGGTTTCCATAGTTAGCACATCTTGTCGACCTGATTGCCAGGCGTGTTATGTTTATATTTATACAAACTATATGTAGAAACGGCGGCCATTTGGCCGCCGTTTCTTATCGCTTTTATTTTAGCGAATGGGGTAGGCGTACATTAAGCCGCCGTCGGTCCACTGCTTGTTCAATCCGCGAGCAAGGCCAAGCGGTGTATTGACACCAATATTGCGTTCGAAGATTTCACCGTAGTTACCTACTGCTGAAATGGCACGAACAGCCCATTGCTTGTCCAATCCGATCATCGAACCGAAGTCACCCTCAGTACCAGCGATTCGGTTGATCGAGGGATTGTTACCGGCCGCTTTTGCGTGATCGCCGATGTTTGCCTGAGTAAGACCCAACTCTTCCGCAGCAATAATGACATTCAACACTGAACGAGTGATGTCAGCCCATTGGTCGTCGCCGTGACGAACGGCGGGGCCAAGGGGTTCTTTGGAAATGATTTCCGGCAGAACGACGTGGTCATCCGGGTTATCAAATGTACTGCGAGTGGATGCCAGACCTGACGCGTCAGTGGTGTAAACGTCACAGCGGCCAGCAAGATAGTTGGTTTGCGCTTCATCGTTGGTTTCGATTGGCACAGGCTCATAGCTCATGCTGTTCGAACGGAAAAAGTCAGCCAGATTCAGCTCGGTGGTGGTACCGGTTTGGATGCACACAGATGCACCATCCAGTTCGGTCGCCGACGAAACTCCCAGCGACTTCGGTACCATGAAACCTTGACCGTCGTAGTAGTTAATACCCAGGAAAGTCAGTTTCAGGTCTGCGTCCCGGCTCATGGTTTCGGTGGTGTTGCGGTACAGCAAGTCACCTTCGCCAGAGTTCAGTACGGTAAAGCGGGTTTTACCAGTGGTAGGAACGAATTTGACTTTGTTGGGATCGCCAAGGACAGCAGCGGCAGTTGCACGGCAGAAATCAACATCAAAACCTTCCCATCGGCCTGCGTCGTTGGGTGCACCAAAACCGGCAACACCTGTGGTTACAACGCAATTCAGTTCACCACGCTTTTTTACATCGTCCAGAGTTGCTGCTTGCACTGCTCCAGCTGATGCCACAGCAGCTACCGCAGCAGACACGGCAAGCGTTTTAAAAAGTTTCATTGGGGATTCTCTCCAAATCATTATTTTACAATTGAGTCGTTGGGCGCCAATTTCCACACGGCTAAGTTACGGACGCCTGCGCCAAACATCCGCATAAGGCTGTACAGCCCATACCGCCAAGCGAAAGTAACATATCGCCGTAACTTAGCCAAGCCAAGCTAACTGATAACAGGAATCGTTTAGAAGTGACGGATTGGAACTCCGCTGGTATTCCCAGCGTGTAGCGAAGTCCAAACCGAGAAGCGCTTTTTTGACTAACCGACGTGGAATACCATTTTGATTCCGGCAACAACGATCTCGTCATTGTTGTTTAGCAATGCATGCGCATCGCCGACTTCAACACCGTTGAGTGTTGGTGCAGGATCATTATTCGCTGTTTCTATGTGAAGAAGATAGTAGCGATCATCTTTTTGCGTTATCGCCGCGACCTGTACGCCTGGGCGACCGAGGGTTGTCACGGATTTTGATATTCCCAAAATTTGTCCGGCCTTTGCACCATTTGTAATGGTGAGGTTTGCCTGGCCGTTGAGCGATGCATTGTCCATTGTTGCATCGTTATCTAAATCTGTAGAACCCGAATTAGTGTTGTCTGCACTGGGCGCCGGTGCTGGCCCCGGGCTTCCTCCACTTGGACGAATGAATACGGTTTGATCGAATCCTTCGCTACCGGCCGCCTCATTCACATAGTGAAGCTTATGCTTGCCAATGGTGATGACATCGCCATTTTGCAAAGCCTGCTTTTTGACCAGCGCTCCGTTGACAAACGTACCATTTGTACTCTTCAGGTCTTCGAGGAACGAGTCGTTCAAAATCGTCAGAATCTTCGCGTGTTCGCCGCTCACAGCCAGATTTTCGACCTGGATATCGCTGCTCGCACGTCGACCGATAATCATTTGCTCTTTGTTGAGCTCGAATTCCTTAATTTTATTGCCACCAAGGGTGAGAATCAGTTTAGCCATCAGAATGAATCCATCGCGGCAGCCAGATTAAAACCAGCTAGTAATTTTGTGATACCAGACCGACTGCAACGGGTATGGTCTGAGAACTTTGGCAAGTATGACAGATACATTGTCAGCTCCACCGTTATTGTTGGCATTGTCGATCAGCGCATCCGCTGCCGCCTCGAGGTTGCCAGCATTATCGTACAGTATTCGACCTATTTCACTATCCGACATCATATCGTGTAAACCGTCTGAGCAAAACAGATAGAGATCGCCGGTCTCAACATCAGACTCTGCGGTACTGGGTTCTACGTCGTTTTCCACCCCCAGGGCCTTGGTCACCAGGTTCTTGTTGAGCGAGTGTCGTGCTTCTTCTTTAGTATACAATCCACGATCCACCAGCTCTTGCAATAGCGTGTGATCCACCGTTAGCTGCTGCAGCTCGTTGCCCCGGTATCGATAGATTCGCGAGTCCCCCACGTGGGTGTAGATCAACTTATTATCCACGAACAGTGAGGTGACAACCGTCGTTCCCATGCCTCGATACTGAGGTTGGCTCTCAGCTGTCTGAAAGATAATCTCGTTGGTTTTGACAACCGCGTTGGTGCAGTTCTGCATCACCGTGCCGACCTGGTCGATGTTGAGCTTTTTGCTGGAGTCGATTGAGTTACTGATATCGGCAAACGAATCGAGGAGTGTATTGACAGCAATCGCGCTGGCTACCTCGCCTGCCTTATAGCCGCCCATCCCATCGGCGAGAACGACCACACCGTTGCTCGGTAGCTGGCCGACGCTGTCTTCATTGTGCGAGCGTTTGAGTCCTGTGTCGGAGCGCGCCACCATATGTATTTTTGTGCTTAGGTCCATTCTTTTAGCTCAGCCTGCTTTAGGTGGCGCTGGTTTTTTGCGCACGAATGTTTTGGCGCAAGCGCGCAGATCGTTAGCCAACTCGTTGCCGCGTTGGTAACGCTCGTCGACTTTTTTGGCGAGCAGCCGGTTAACAATCGTGCTCAGACACGGGGGCAGATTTGGGCGTATTTTACGCGCGTCTTGATGCTTCTCATTGGCGATCTGATACATCAGTGCGGCCATCGAATCCCCGTGAAACGGCAGTTTACCGGTTAGCATTTGGTAAAACATCACGCCCAGCGAAAACAGATCAGAGCGCCCGTCGACCTTTTGACCCGAGAGCTGCTCGGGTGACATATAAGAGGGTGTTCCCAACACCATGCCGGTTTTGGTTTTGCTGGAATCCGTGATGCGCGCGATGCCGAAATCGGTGATGCTGATCGTGCGAGATTTTGGCTCGAACATCATATTGGCGGGTTTAATGTCGCGATGGACCACGTTGTTCCCGTGCGCATAGTCCAGCGCTTCGGCTGACTTGCACATCAAACCCATCAACAGTGGCACAGGTAGGAGCTTGTCGTGCTTGGTGTATCGCGTCATTTCATGACCGGATAAAAACTCCATCGCGATATAGGCCAGGTCATGCTCCTCACCCGCGTCGTAAATTGTGACAATATTCGGGTGATTAAGGCGGCCCGCGGTCTCGGCCTCGCGAAAAAAGCGTTCCTTGACGTCTTCGAGTTCGTCTTCCTCGAACTCTTGCGCGAGGGCTAATGTCTTGATTGCGACGACGCGGCTGATTTTGGGATCTTTACCCAAATACACGATCCCCATAGCACCCTTTCCGAGTTCCTTCTCAACCTCATAGCGGCCCAGTTTCGGTTTCTCGATGCCGTCTCCGCCAAGCAGCAGGCTAGCTCCAGTTGTGCCGGAGCCGCCACCCAGCATGACGGTGTTTTCCATGTTTTCGGCGCGTTTCTGGCGTTTATCGATGTCGCGAAAGCTTGCATCGTGCTCACTCATATAAATGAATACTGCACCAGCCTTGTTGAACTGCCGTTTGCGCTCGAAGTCGAGCCCCAGGTTGTAGAGAATTTCCATAATGGAATCGTCGAGAGGACACTTGCGAAACTTCTCAAATGCCATATCGAGTTGTCCCTGGCCCTGAAAAGCGAGTCCGAGCATGCGGTTGCTTTCGGCGGATTCGGCATCTGAGTGCAATTTGCCGCGCTCGGTCGCGAGAAAGCGTTTGGTTGTGATAGTGAGATGGCCAAGCACAAGAAGCGTCGCGGGTAGTACCAGCGGAATCCACATTGACTGGCTGATCATCAACCCCATGTGAGTGCCGAGTAGGGCGACCAATAACGTGAGCGTGATCAGCGCGGCGGTTCCGGCTTTCAGGCGAGGAACGCCAACAAGGACGTACGCTGCGATTAACACGAATGCCGCCATCGTGACCCAATGCGCCCAGATCGGTTTCACGTAGAAATCCTCGTTGAGGATGCTGGAAACCGAATGCGCCAGCGTCACAACCGGAGCCATTCGTGCGTCGATAGGTGTCACCTGAGTGTCGCCGACTCCGTTGGCAATGGCGCCGATGAGCACAATTTTATCGGCATATTTCTGCAATGGAATTTTGCCAGTGATGACGTCATAAAAAGAATCAACCGTAAACGCAGGCGCTCCGTTGACATCGTTATAAAAGAACGTGTTCATCTGCAATTCGGTGTCGGTGGCGATAGAAAGGTTGCCCAGGCGAACGCCTTCACCGAGTTGGATCTGGATGTCGTCTGCCTTCAGATTGAGACTCTGCGCGGCAATGCTGACCGCGAGCGAAGGAAACATCGACTGGTAATAATTGATAAACAACGGGTCGAATCGGATGCTGCCGTCTACGTCAGGATTGGCCGTCAAGTGGCCGACACCCGCAGCGTGCAGGCCGGCCGCTGCGATCGGTGGGTAGGCAACGTCTGCCGGAATCGGAAACAATCCCAACTCGTAGGCGCTAACGTTGTCGACCAGGTTTTCAGTGACGTAGCGCGACACGAAAGGCGGCAGTGGCGAATCCGGATTTCCGAGTGGCTCACCGATGCTGAAAAGCATTGGCAAAACCACGTTGCCCGCACGTTCAATACTTGCTCTGAGAGCCTCGTCGGTATTCAGCGAGCTTTCAGCGTCAAACAGCATCGCTTCAAGTTCGGCGAGAGAGCTTTCCACGCGCCCACGCCGTCCAGGATCATCGATTGCATTTGCCTCAGCGCTGACGCCGGATTCCACATAAAAATCCAGAATCTCGCGTATGTACTCAAATCCAGGATCGAGCTGCTCTTCGAGAAAAAACACCGTGTAACCGATCACTTTCGCATTACTGTCGCGCAGAAGATCGATCAGGCGAGCGTGTTTGTCGCGTGACCACGGCCAGCGACCAATGTTTGCAATACTCTGCTCGTCAATGGCAATTATGGCGATATTGTCTGCCGGAGTTGCGGCAGCGCTCCTCACGCCCCAGTCGTAAACCGCGCGGTCGAGGCTATCGACGAGTCTGGTTGTTCCTGCCAGGATCAGAACGGCGAGTATCGCGAGAACTCCCGTGAACCAATCGCGGCTCCAGAACCTTTTTTTCATTTATCCACCGGCAGTTAGCTGATATATCCAGATAATACTATAAGTGAATTGAGTAACAAGCTGCGGGTAAATATTTACCCAACGATTGCGCCATAGCAGCGAATACACGATGATTAACGATAACCAAAAGCGGTGGAGCGCAATACGGTGGACGAGGTACTCAAACGTCTCGATCGACTAATTGAAATTGGGATTTCGCTGTCTGCTGAAAAAGACACCAATCGGCTGCTCGAATCTATCCTGCTCAGCGCAAAGCAGCTCACGCACGCAGACGGTGGGACTATCTACACGGTTACCGAGGATCGAACGCTAAAATTCGAAATGCTGGCGACGGATTCGCTGAATATCGCTATGGGTGGCACTACGGGGAATCCAATTCCATTTCCACCTATCCCCCTTTATATCAACGGTAAAGCAAATCTCGGCACAATTGTTTCTCACGCGGTGCTTAAGGGCAGTACGATTAATATCCCGGACGTGTACGCCACCATGGACTACGACTTAAGCGGTACCAAGGCGATTGATCAAAATAATAATTATCACACGCGCTCACTGCTCACTATTCCGCTAAAGAATCACGAAGGCGATATTATTGGCGTATTGCAACTGATCAACGCAATGGACGGTGATCAGGTCGTCGAGTTTTCGCGAATTTCGCAAAGTGTTTCTGAGGCACTGGCTTCACAGGCGGCGGTGGCGCTCACCAATAAACGCCTGATCGATGACATGCGCACGCTGTTTGATTCATTCACCAAGTTAATTGCGAACGCGATCGATGAAAAATCACCTTACACCGGTGGTCACTGTCGTAGAGTACCGGAACTGACCATGATGTTGGCTGAAGCAGTGAGTCAGACTAATCACGGGCCATTGAAGGATTTCACACTCGATGAAGCCGATCGCTATGAACTGCATGTGGCGTCGTGGCTACACGATTGCGGCAAGGTCGCGACCCCGGAATACGTAATGGATAAAGCCACAAAGCTCGAGACGATTTACGATCGCATCGGTCTTGTCGAAGCTCGCTTCGAGATTGCACGCCGCGATGTCGAACTCGATTACTACAAACAAACGCTGGAGGCGGTGAAGGAAGGCCGCGAATCTGATATCGAGTTGTATCAAGAATTGAAAGAAACCGTATTAAAAACGCTTGATGAGCAACTGGAATTTTTGAAAACAACCAATATCGGCGGAGAGTATCTGCCTGATGAGGCACAGCAACGAGTGGCCGATATTGCCAAGCGAACCTGGATTGACTGCGACGGTGAAACCCGACATTTGCTTGAAAACGATGAAGTTACGAATCTGCAAATTGACCGCGGTACGCTCAACGACGATGAGCGCAAAATTATCAATAACCATATTGTCGTGACGATTGAAATGCTGGAATCACTGCCATTCCCCAAGCACCTAAAAAATGTACCCGAATATGCAGGCGGCCATCACGAAAAAATGGACGGCACCGGATACCCAAAGGGTCTAAAGCGAGACGAAATGTCGATACCTGCACGCGTTATGGCGATAGCTGATGTTTTCGAGGCGTTGACAGCGGCAGATCGCCCGTACAAGAAACCGAAGCGCTTGTCCGAATGCCTAAAGATTATGGGTTTTATGCGCAAAGACCAGCATATCGATGGCGATCTATTTGATGTATTTGTCGACAGCGGTGTGTATAAAAAATATGCAGAGGAATATCTAAACGCAGATCAGATCGACGATGTGAACCTGGACGCGCTAGTGGGTTATGTGCCTCGCCATCGACGCGACACCCAAATACACTAGCGAGCGAGAATATTTTCCGGAACGCCGGACAGGCCGTCTGCCAGCGTGTGGACGTTTGCAAACCCTTTTTCACTGAGCAGAAAAGACGCGGCTGAACTGCGCCGACTTGTATCGCAGTACACGATGTATTCCTTGTCTTGATCCAGAGTATTCATTTTCATGCGCAGAAAAATCAACGGAATGTTGTTGCTGCCGGGAATATGTCCCGATTTAAACTCAGCGGGAAGGCGCACATCGATCCACTCGGCACCCTTGGCAATTTTCTGTACGCCCTCGGTGTAATCGACCCAGCTGAGCAATGGCTCATTTAGAAGAGAAATAAAGTCTTCTTTCGATAGGCGCATCATCGAGCCATCGGTTGCCATGGTCACAGTCGCGTTGCGCGTAGCGTCGGAAATCAGAGCCTCTTCGCCAAAACTGTCCCCGGGACCCAGTGTGGCCAATTTGACTGCGTCCGAGCCCGCGCCGGATGAACGGCTGACGTCACACTTGCCCTGAGTGATTGTGTAAAAATAATCACCGGGCTCATTCTGTGTCACAACGACGTCGCCCTTGCTGTAACTCACCGCCTCCATGCGCATAAACATTGCTTGTATGTTGGCAGGCGGAATACGGTGGAAGGCTTTTGTCTGCAATATGTGCGTCATCCAGTCGTGGGATTCTTCATTGCTGGAACTGCTGCTGGATTCCGGCTGGTAGTTATCGAGATCGAGTACCTGGTAGCTGCCAGTTTGATCCCACGTCAGCATGATGTCGAGCAAGTCACGATTGACCGAGATGATTTTAGATTTAGATTTTGTCCTTACCGAGACGTGCTGTGGATTGTTGAGCGATAACGCGGATCGGGCTTCACTGCTGCCGCCCTCGACTGTTCCGACAACATTGTTGTCGGCATCGATCATTTCTACCTCTCCCTCCAATAAATAAAAATGCTGTTTTAAGCTGTCGCCGTGCCGAAAGACGATTTTGCTCGCTGGGATGGAGTGAGTTTCGAGCTTTGCAGCGATCTCGGTCAGGTTCTCGGGATTCAGCGCATCCAGGGGCGTAAAGTTCGCAAGCACTGTTTTGCTGATTTTTTCAGACATAGAATCGGTCAGTCAGTAAATTGGGTTCGTCAAATCGCTCGGTTCGGCATTCTACGCGCGGTGCGTTGCATTGAACACTACCGCGTGCGTATTCTCAGAATTGCGAGTTAGCCAGATTGTTGCCTGACATCCAGTTTAACGCGCAATGTCTGCCCGGGGTGAATGTACTTGGCATTTTTCAATTCCGAGTTCCAGCGAATCAAATCGGTAACGCGAATTTTGAAGCGGTTGGCAATTTGATCAAGTGAATCACCTCGCCGAACCGTGTAACGAATCGTTTGTTGCGCGTGTTTAAGGGCAACCTGACGCAGCTCTTCGGGTGCGTCAGATCCTTTGCGTGAAGCTCCAGAGTGTTGTTGCCAGATTACCAGCTCTTGTCCTAGTCGCAAAGGTGATTTGGGCGTCAAACCGTTCCATCGGGCAATACGGACTATGCTGGAGTTGTAGGCACGAGCCAAGTCCCACAGCGTGTCACCGGATTTTACGAAATGCACGTGGCGAGTACCGCTGCCTTTTGCCTGCAAAGACTTTACACGTTGATCGGCACTGAGCGCATAGTGATCGCTCGACTCTCGCGGGCCGGGGATCATTAACGCCTGACCAATTCGAATTGTGTGACTGCGGAGGCGGTTGACGCGTTTGAGTTCCGAAACTGAGCTGTTATATCGGGCAGCAATCTCACTGAGAGTATCGCCACTCTTAACCTTGTGACGTTGCCACGAGATGCGTTCAGAATCGGGTATCTGCGCTAGTCCCTTGGCAAATTTCTCTGCGTTGTCGACAGGCAATAGTAGTTCGTGTGGCCCATCAGGCGATGTCGCCCATCGATTAAAGCCCGGATTGAGCAAGTAGAGGGTTTCAATATCAATGCCGGCCAATTCTGCCGCCCGAGAGAGGTCAAGTTGTTTCTGAGTATCGATGCGAGAAAAGAACGCCTTGTCATCAACAATGGGGACGTCAACGTTGTACTTGGCTGGCTGCTTGAACAGCTCGGACACTGCGAGAAGTTTGGGCACGTAGAAAAAGGTTTCGCGTGGGAGTTCGAGATCCCAATACGACGTTGGTTTTCCCGCTTTTCGGTTTCGCTTGATCGCACGGCGAATTTTTGCAGGACCTGCGTTGTAGGCTGCGAGCGCGTGCAACCAATTGCCGTCAAATTCCTGCTCAAGCTCAATGAAAAATCGAATTGCCGCATCGGTTGATGCAACCACGTCACGGCGACCGTCGTACCACCAATCCTGACGCAACCCGAACGCCTTTCCGGTCGAGGGGATAAACTGCCACAGACCTGTCGCGCGCCCGAATGAGTACGCAAATGGACGATAAGCGCTCTCTACAATCGGCAAAAAAACGAGTTCGCCCGGCAGGTTGTGACGCTCGATCTCGCTAACGATGTGATGCAGGTAAGGGCGAGCACGCTCCACCACACGTGGGATGTAGCCAGGGTTGCGCAAGTACCAGTCGAGCTGCTTTTGTATCCGGGGGTTCAGCTCCTCTGTCCACTGCATATTCGCGCGCACCCGCTGCCAAATATTGCTTTCGGCCGCGCGCTGGTGAGTCGAGTATTCCGGTGATATCCGCGCCAGAGGAGGCCCTTGGATTCGGCTCAGCGATGGAGGCTCGGGTTCCGGCATTGGAACTTCAGGTACCGCGGGTGTTTGGTTTTCGGCAATGGCCGAACCGTATACCACGGTGGTCTGGGGTGTCGCCGGCGGAGTTTCACTCGGCACAGAATCAACAGGGCCTTCGGGTGTTACCGGCAACGCGCAGGCAACCAGCGCCAGGCACAACCCGACTGTGACTGCGAACATTATCCGATTGGGTTTTGGTGAGTCTAATTGCAACATTATTTCTGCGCGATACGGGTGACAACTACCGTTAAAGCGAATAGCCTATGCATTGTTTGAACCACTTTTGTTATTGATCACCCGATGCGCGAACCCAGCCCAGCAATAGACTGGAACTGCACTTTGCCGCAGCTCGCCGAATGGTACGCATCTTTCCTTGGCAGGTCTATGCTAGAGCAGACCAATGTGCATCTCGCGGGTATGTTACAACCTGTGTTTGGCTATCAGGGATTGCAAGTTGGCCTGTTACATGACGGCGACTCAATGCTGGAAAATGCCGGGCTACTGCGACGATTTACGCTTGGCGCAGATATGTCGGGAGCGCAGATCGATGCGAGCACCAGCGCGCTGGAATTACCGATTGCCAGCGATACCCTAAGTTTGTTGGCGTTGCCGCATACACTGGAGTTCTGCACTGACCCGCATCAGGTACTGCGCGAAGCGGATCGCGTTCTTGCTCGCGATGGTTACCTGCTATTACTCGGATTCAATCCGCTGAGCACCTGGGGCGCAGCACATGCTGTGCGGCGCTGGAACCCGTCGGTGCCCTGGAGCGGGCAGTTTTACACCAACACGCGCGTGCAGGATTGGTTATCGCTGCTGAATTTCAAAGTTGTCAGCAGCAAAAAATTCTTTCTTCGACCCCCGATCCACCACGAGAAAGTCCTGCGCAAGCTCGAGTTTGTGGAAAAGTGCCAGCCCTGGTTATCGGTGCTGGGTGGTGCCTATTTGATTCTCGCACGCAAGCAGGTTCGCCCACTTATTCCGAAAATGCTTCGCTGGCGGCCGCGTAAAAGCGTGGTCGCCAGCCGCATGATAGAACCGGTCAACAAAGTTGAGATGCAAAAGCACCGTGAGCGCTGAAAACCAATCTGAAGTCGTTACCCTTTACACGGATGGTGCCTGCAAGGGTAATCCCGGGCCCGGCGGATGGGGGGTGCTGCTGAACTGGTCGGGGCGAGAAAAGACGCTGTTTGGCGGGGAGCACGAAACCACTAACAATCGCATGGAATTGATGGCGGCGATCAGCGGCCTGGAAGCGCTGACACGCCCCTGCACTGTAGAACTCGTGACCGATTCGACGTACGTGATGCAGGGTATCAACGAATGGTTACCAGGCTGGAAGCGCAATAACTGGAAAACCGCAGCCAAAAAGCCTGTGAAAAATGTTGATTTGTGGAAGCGCTTGGACGCGGCAAACACGCGTCACAAGGTCAACTGGCGCTGGGTCAAGGGTCATAGCGGTGATCCGGGCAACGAGCGCGCTGATGCGTTAGCGAATCGGGGAATTGACGCGCTCTGATCGCGCACATTTACGTTAATCTGATGAGACCTTATGCGCCAAATTGTACTCGACACTGAAACCACGGGACTCGACCCCGCGCAAGGCCACCGCGTGATTGAGATCGGTGCGGTCGAATTAATTGATCGCAGGCTGACCGGAAATCATTTTCAACAATATTTGCAACCGGATCGCGAAATTGATCAGGGTGCGATCGAGGTGCACGGGATTACAAATGAATTCTTGGCTGACAAGCCGCGCTTCGAAAACATCGCGCAGGACTTTTTACAATTCATCGATGGCGCCGAGTTGGTCATTCACAACGCACCGTTTGATGTCGGCTTCCTGAACTCCGAACTAACGCTAACCAGTCATCCAGCGGTCGAGTCGCGCTGCTCAGTGCTTGACACTCTGTTGATGGCGCGTGAGATGTATCCGGGGCAGCGTAATAGTCTCGATGCGCTGTGCAAACGACTCGATGTCGACAGTTCGCAGCGTACCCTGCACGGCGCGCTTCTGGATGCGGAAATTCTGGCCGATGTTTATCTGCGCATGACCGGGGGGCAGGTCAGTCTAAGCCTGAACAGCGAGCCGGAGGAGACTGACGATCAGGACGGCAGTCTGCGCGACCTCGGCGTGATCAAGTCAACTCCAGTTGTATTTGCGAGCGAGTCAGAGGTTGCCGAACACAGTGCCTGGGTGGATAAACTGAAACAGGAAAGCGGCGTTTCGCTGTGGGAGTGAATATCTATTAACGATTTGCGTTTCGCAAAATTCGCGCCTTGTCGCGCTGCCAGTCACGAGTTTTAAGGTCGGCACGTTTGTCGTGCTCTTTTTTGCCTTTGGCTAAACCGATTTCAAGCTTGGCGCGACCGCGCAACCAATACATTGCCAAAGGCACGATCGTGTAGCCTCGGCGTTCGACGGATCCAATCAACTTCGACAATTCGCGCTTGTGCAGCAGCAGCTTGCGGCTGCGCATCGGGTCAGGGTTGATATGTGTCGAGGCGGACAACAGTGGCGGCAGCTGACAACCGATTAACCACAATTCACCCTTGCGCAAAATGACGTAGCTATCGGTGATCTGAATTCGTCCCGCGCGCAAGCTTTTGACCTCCCAGCCTTGCAACACGAGTCCGGCTTCAAACTTTTCTTCGACCTTGAAATCGTGTCGCGCTTTTTTATTGAGCGCGATTGTGTTGCCACCCGATTTTTGTTTCTTCTGTTTGCCCATCGTGCGATTATAAACGAAGCACTTCATTGGTTTACCCTCTTGTGGAAGCGCGCGAGTCACAGCCCGCGCATTCGTATCAATTCATGACTCATATCACCCGATCTGCATTGGTAATGCATACAGCGCACGAAATGTATTCACTGGTTATCGATGTCGCGCGTTATCCGGATTTTCTGCCGTGGTGCTCAGGCGCAGAGGTGCTGGACGAATCACCGGAAAGTCAAATAGCGTCGGTATCGCTGTCGATGGCGGGCGTGAAACAAAGATTCACCACGCGCAACGAACTCGAGCAAGGTCGCACCGTTCGCATGGAACTGGTCGAAGGGCCTTTTAGTCAACTGAAAGGTGAATGGAAATTCACGCCGCTTGGGGATTCGGGTTGCAAGGTTGCGCTGGATGTTCGGTTTGAATTCAGCAATTCGCTGGTCGCGGCGACAACGAATCCGGTGTTCAGCAAAATCTGTACGTCGCTGGTCGAGGCGTTCTGCCAGCGAGCCGATGACTTCTACGGCAAAAGTTAATGCGTCAGTCCTGAGAAATATATTGGTCGTCGATAGCCACGACTTGATTGTCCGCAAAGAAAATACTCACGCGCTTTGGTTCTTTGTGCGAGCCGGCTTTACTGATGTAGTGCAGGTAGTCCCAGCGGTCGGCGTGAAACGGGTTTTGGGTGACCGGGCTGCCCAGGAGGAACCGAACCTGATCACGATTCATGCCGGTTTGCACCTGTTCCAGTCGTTCCCGGTCTATGATATTGCCCTGGTGGATGTCGATTTTGTGACCATCTGGAAGAAGCGAAACGCAGGCGCTACTTAGTATCGTAACTACAAAAATAACAGCTAGATAGGTGGATTTTTTAATCAAGAATCGCATAAATTTTTTGTTTGGGGGCCAATTTTGCTTGCGTCCTTTGGTTGGCTATTCAGAGCAAACCAAAGGCTGATATACTAATGCAATTCTAACGCACTTACGTCGTAAGAGCAGTTGCAACGGAGAAAGGCATTGTCGACGATTGAATTAAAAAAAGCGGGGCTGAAAGTCACTCTGCCGCGCGTGAAAATCCTCGAGATACTCGATAACGCGGAACAACGTCACATGAGTGCGGAGGACGTATACCGTGCGTTGATGCAGTCGGGCTCGGACGTGGGTCTGGCGACTGTCTACCGCGTGCTAACGCAATTTGAAACTGCGGGACTTGTTATTCGCCACCATTTTGACAGCGGTCAGGCAGTCTTTGAGCTGGATGTTGGAGACAACCACAATCACATCGTCTGTGTGAAGTCGGGGCATGTTGAAGAGTTTACCGATCAAGTCATCGAACAGCGGTTGGAATCAATCGCCGAAGAACTGGGCTATGACCTTACTGATTACACCCTCACAATCTACGGTGTACACAAGAAACAAGGCACCGCAGACTAAGCCGAATCTGCCAGCATCTTTTTTGCGTGACGACGGCTGGCGTCCGTAATCTCAATTCCACCTGCCATTCTGGCAACCTCCTCGACCTTCTCTGCAGGGTTGAGCTCCCTTATCGCGGTGCGCGTTTTCGCACCATCTTGGTGTTTACTGACGACAAAATGCTGCTGACCTTGTGATGCGACCTGCGCGAGATGCGTAACGCACAGTACCTGTGCATCGCTGCCCAGCTGGCGTAAGTGTCTCCCAACTTTCTCGGCGGTTGCGCCTCCAATGCCACTGTCGACTTCATCAAAAATGAGCGTTGGTGCAGATTTATACTGAGATGCCACAACTTGCAGTGCGAGGCTGATGCGGGACAACTCGCCACCTGACGCCACTTTCGCAAGCGGGCGCAGTGATTGCCCCGCATTGGCGGTGACCAAAAATTCTATGGTGTCTGTGCCGTGCAGGGTCGGAGCGGTATCGCTTGGCGACGAGACCTCAATTGCGAATTGGCCTCCGTTCATTCCCAGTGCATTCATATATTGACTGATCGCCTTTGCGAGTTTTGCACCTGATTTGGCCCGTGCTGCACTCAACTCTTGATCCAATTTTCGATACTCACGGAGAAAGGTGTCGCGCGCTTGCTCGATCTCACCGCGGTTGCGGCCAGCGTTGCTCAGCTCGTCGAGTTGGGTGCGAATCGATTCGCGCTTCTCCAGTAACTCCTGCGGACTGGTCTGGTGTTTGCGCGACAGCGTGTGCAAGGTTGAGATTGTCTCATCCAGCTGTGCCAGCTGTTGCTCGTCGATCTCCAGGGAATCCGAATAGCGTCGCAGTTCGCCAGCAGCGTCCTCGCATAGAACCGTGGCCTCGCGAACAGTTTGTTCTGCTTGCTGCAAGGCCGGATCGAGCTGGCTAAGCGACGCCATTGTTGCTGAGACGTGATTCAGCTGCGCATGCACGGATTGCTCGCTTTCGTAGAGCCCGTCGAGCGCTCGTTTGCAATCGGTAAGCAGAGTTTCGGCGTTGCTCAGGCGCGCAAAGTCGCTTTCCTGTTTGCTTAAGGTTTCCGACGCAAGATCAAGCGCGTCGAGTTCGTCCAGTTGGTAGCGCAGCATGTCGATTTGGCCGCTCAGATCACCGCCTGCGTCCATCGCCTCGAGCGCGCGACAGGCGTCGCGCCACTTGCCGTAAACCAGGCTTAATTTCCCGAGCAGCGCGTCATTTTGCGCGTATTGATCGAGCAAGTCGCGTTGAACGTTTTTACGCGTAAGGCGCTGATGCTCGTGTTGACCGTGGATATCAACCAGCATTTCACCAATCTCACGCATCGATTGCAGCGGCATCACGCGACCGTTGATATACCCGCGTGAACGGCCGTCAGCACCAATCGTCCGGCGCAAAATGCACTCGTCGGAGTCAAGTTCGTTTTCGTTCAACCATTCGCGCGCGGCGGTTACCTCGGTGATGTCAAACGTCGCAGCAATATCGGCTTTGCCTGCACCCTCACGAACCTGCCCGCTGTCGGCGCGGTTCCCGAGGACGAGTGACAGCGCATCGATAAGAATTGACTTTCCCGCGCCGGTTTCGCCGGTGAGCACGCTCAAGCCGTTTTGCAGCTCGATTTCGACCGTATCGACGATCGCAAAATCCTGAATATGGAGGTGAGTTAGCACAGTACGTTCGTTGAAATCAGAGTTCTAAGTCCAATTAAGTTTAGCTCGTAAAATATTGTAATAATTATAGTTTTGTGGATGTAACAAGCGAACACGTTTGCTGTGTTTTTTCACGTGAATCACATCGTCGGAAACGATGTCGAAATAAACCTGACCGTCGCTCACCAACTGGCCGTTATCAATTCCTTCATCGCTAATTCGTATCTCAACGTCGCTGTTTCCGTCGATAATGAGCGGTCGACTGCTGAGCGTGTGCGGGCAAATCGGCTGCATCAAGATGACGTCGACGGTTGGTGTCACGATGGGACCGCCGTTCGACAAGGAATAAGCGGTTGATCCGGAAGGAGTAGATACGATCACACCGTCGGCACGCTGTACGTTCACGAAGCTGCCGTCGATGTAAATTTTGAATTCAACAATCTTCAATAAGTCTTTGACTCTTAAAACAATGTCGTTAAAGGCAACTGCACTGTGAATGACCTCTCCATTGCGCCGCACATCGATGTCCAGAAGGCTGCGCTCCTCGTCGTAGAAGTTACCGGCGAGGATGTCGTCCAGTATCGCAAGGTCAGAATCAGGAGCGACATCGACCAAAAACCCCAGGCGTCCACGATTGATGCCGACGATAGGCACGTTGCTGTCAGCCAGGGCGCGCGCCGTGTGTAACAGCGTGCCATCCCCGCCTATCACGATGCACAAGTCGCATTTTTGCGCGATGTCTTCCAGGCCCACTGTTTTCAGGCCACCGATTAAACCACGCGTGCTGTGGTCGAGCTGTACGTCGCAATCCAGCGCTTCAAGGCGTGCGTGCACATCGTTCAACGTGTCCGACACCTTGAGGTCATTCAGGCGAGTAACCAGGCCAATGGTTTTAAACTTAAGCATCGCGCTACGTTAGCACGCGTTCTGTGGGAGTGTCATCTGCGCTTGCGTCGCTCAGTTTTCACTCTCATGGTGTCGTTTGGCCTCGACCACGCGGTAAAGAATGTCCAGTGCCTCACGAGGGCTGGTGACATTGGGATCGATGTCGTCGATGAAGGCCAGCTTGTTAAGCAAGTCAGCCCGCGAGTCCACCGCGAAAAGCCCAAGCTGGTGTTCGTCGGCGAGTTGATTTGCACCGTCGTCTCCTTTGCTCTCGAGAAAGCTCAACTGTTTGCGTGCTCGCTCGATGGCCGCTCTTGGCAAGCCGGCGAGCTGGGCCACTTGCAAACCGTAACTGCGATTGGCTGCACCGGTTTTAACCGAGTGCATAAACACAATCTCTCCCCGATGCTCAACTGCGTCCAGGTGGATATTCGTTACCGAGGCGTGCGTTTGGTCAAGCTGGGTGAGTTCAAAATAGTGCGTTGCAAACAGTGTGAATGCGCGATTTTTCGAGACCAGATGGTCGGCGCAGGCCCATGCCAACGACAAGCCATCGTAGGTGCTGGTGCCGCGACCGATTTCATCCATCAGCACCAGGCTGTTCTCGCTTGCGTTATGCAGAATGTGCGCAGCTTCGGTCATTTCGACCATAAACGTGGAGCGACCACTGGCAAGATCGTCCGCAGCACCTATGCGGGTGAATATCTGGTCAATCGGGCCAAGCGACGCACCGTTCGCGGGCACGTAGCTGCCAATATGTGCGAGCAGCACGATCAAGGCGATCTGGCGCATATAAGTCGACTTGCCGCCCATGTTGGGCCCAGTGATCACGAGCATGCGCTGTTGGACATCAAAGTAAACATCGTTGGCAACAAACGCCTGTTCAGACACCTGCTCGACAACCGGATGGCGGCCAGCATCAATCTGCAAACCGGGTTCGCTGCGCAGCGTTGGGCGCTGCCAGTTCAGCACGCTGGCGCGTTCGGCTAGACATGCGTTCACGTCCAGCTCGGCGAGAGCTGTGCTAACGCGTTGAAGGGGAACGATTTCCTCGCACAGGCGATCCAGCAACTGCTCGTAAATGTGCTTCTCGCGGGCGAGGGCGCGTTCGCGTGCGCTGAGAACCTTGTCTTCAAACTCTTTTAACTCGGGTGTGATGTAGCGCTCGGCGGACTTGAGTGTTTGTTTGCGGACAAAATGTGGCGGCACCTGTTCGGCCAGAGTGCGACTGACTTCGATGTAATACCCGTGCACGCGGTTGTAGCTGACCTTGAGGTTGGCGATGCCGCTTGTGTCGCGTTCGCGTCGTTCCAGCTCCACCAGAAAGGCGTCGGCGTTCTCGCTCAACTCGCGCAGCTGATCGAGTTCCTGGTCGAATCCTCGCGCAATGACGCCGCCGTCGCGCACCAACATTGGAGGCGTTTCGATCACCGCACTTTGCAGTAAACCCGTGGCGATCCCGGTAAACGTGAGGTCTGTGGCGAGGTTTTGCAGCGCGTCCTGTTGCGCGTCTGCCAGTTGTTGGCAGATATCGGGAAGCTGCACCAGTGTATCGCGAAGCCCGCTTAAGTCGCGCGGTCGGGCCGATCGCAGAGCAATGCGGGCGAGAATGCGTTCGATATCGACAATGTGGCGCAGCATTTCGCGTACTGACTCGTAAATGTCTGCGTTGATCATTGCCTCTACGCAGTCGAATCGCGCATTCAAGGCATTGTGATCGCGCAGCGGACGATTGAGTCTCCGTCGCAGCAAGCGCGCGCCCATGCCGGTTCGGGTCGTATCCACTACACCAATTAACGTGTGCTCGGAATCGCCCGCCAGGCTGTGTTCAAGCTCAAGATTGCGGCGGGTGGCGGCGTCCATAATAAGGCTGTCGCCGCAGTGCTCAACGCTGAGTGAGTGGATATGCGGAAGCGCGGACTGCTGCGTGTCCTTGATGTATTGCAGTGCGCCACCAGCGGCACCAATGGCCAGTGGGGCGTCTTCGCAGCCGAAGGCGCGTAAATCGCGCGTTCCGAACAGTGCAGTCAGTGCACTGCGGCCACTGTCGGTATCGAAGTGCCAGGGGGGGCGCCCGCGCGGCGACCAATCGGCAAAAATCGGCAGGTTCGCGTCCATCTCGCTCACCAGTAGTTCTGCTGGCTGCAGGCGGCTGAGTTCGGCCCTTAGCATGGATTCGCTTTGCACCTGCTGGACACTAAAGCGGCCGGATCCCAGGTCCAGAGCGGCGAGTCCAAAAACGTCGCGGTCGCGCGCAACGGCGACCAGCAGTCGCTCCTGTCGTGATGCCAGTAACGCTTCGTCCGTAACGGTACCCGGGGTGACCACGCGCACGACCTTGCGCTCAACAGGGCCTTTGCTGGCTGCCGGATCGCCGATCTGCTCACAAATCGCAACCGACTCGCCAAGCTTGATCAAGCGCGCGAGGTAGCCGTCCGCGGCGTGATACGGAATGCCTGCCATCGGGATCGGCTGGCCAGCAGTTTTACCGCGTGCGGTCAGCGTGATGTCGAGTAAACTCGCGGCGCGACGGGCATCGTCAAAAAAAAGTTCATAAAAATCACCCATGCGGTAAAACACCAGGGTCTCGGGATAATCACTCTTGATCGCCAGATACTGACGCATCATCGGTGTGTGCTGGTTGCTGTCCGGAGATTGCTTGGCTTTGTTCATCCGATTATTGTAACGGAAGCAATCCGGACAACAGGGTGTAAATGAATAACAGCGACGAATTAGCAGTCAAACTTGGCGAAGTGCTTTCCAACACTGGTCTGATGTTGGCGACGGCCGAATCGTGCACCGGTGGCATGATTGCCGCACGCGTCACCGACGTTGCCGGAAGCTCCGGATGGTTCGAGTGCGCTTTCATCACGTACAGCAACGATGCGAAGTGCCAAATGCTAGGCGTGCACCGCGATGTTATCGACGCGCACGGGGCAGTGAGCGAGGAGGTGGTGCATCAAATGGCAGAAGGCGCCCTGGCAAGGAGTACTGCGCAGGTTTCGGTTGCCGTGAGCGGCGTTGCCGGGCCTGATGGCGGTAGCGAGGACAAACCTGTCGGTACTGTTTGGTTTGCCTGGGGCTATGGCAGCGGCTCGATTGTGACCGAGAAACGCTGTTTTGACGGGGATCGAGCCGCGGTGCGCGAGCAAACAGTTTGTCATGCCTTGCAGTGCATAATCCAGAGACTTCAGCTATGAGCCGACATTGCTGCCCGCCTCTCGTTGTTCTAGCGCTTTCGCTGCTTGTGTCGTCATGTTTTTCAGACGAGAACGAACCGCCGTCAACGCATCCGCCGACAGCACCGAGTGCAGTTGAAATCCGGACGCTGGCAGAGCCACCTGTGCCTGATCCAGCCGCAGTCGACGCTCTGAACGCTCAACGCGAATCGTTGAAAGAGGCGCAGTTACTGCGCGAGCAGGTTGAGCGAGAGTTGGAAGCGATTCGTGCCGATTTAGCAGCGAGTGACGCGGCTCTCGAGCAAAAACAACAAGCTGTAGAAGATTTGCAATCTGAGGCTCAAGAATCCTTTCAAAATTAGTCACAAACATCGGTCACGGCACTGTTAGCTGATGCGGTTTTGTGGGATACTCCGCGGGTTTTTTAAAGCGTGCATGGAGGCTCGCGTAGGAGAATGAAAATTGGACGAAAATAGAAAAAAAGCACTGGCAGCGGCACTCGGTCAAATTGAAAAGCAATTTGGCAAAGGCGCGGTTATGCGCATGGGCGATGCGAGCGCGGTTCGCGATATCGATGTGGTATCAACCGGTTCGCTCGGACTGGATGTTGCGCTCGGAATCGGCGGTTTACCCAAAGGGCGTGTCGTCGAAATCTACGGGCCTGAGTCCTCGGGCAAAACCACGCTGACGCTGCAGGCGATTGCTGAATGTCAGAAAGGCGGTGGAACTGCCGCGTTTGTCGACGCCGAGCACGCGCTCGATCCGGTCTACGCCGGTAAGCTTGGCGTTAACGTCGACGACCTTCTTGTTTCGCAGCCCGATACAGGCGATCAGGCGCTCGAAATCACCGACATGCTGGTGCGTTCGGGCGCGGTAGACGTGGTCGTAGTCGACTCGGTTGCGGCGCTCACACCAAAGGCCGAAATCGAAGGCGATATGGGTGATTCGCACGTCGGCCTGCACGCGCGTCTGATGTCACAGGCGTTACGCAAACTGACTGCCAATATCAAACGGTCGAATACGCTGGTGATTTTTATCAACCAGATTCGTATGAAGATCGGGGTCATGTTTGGCAGTCCAGAAACAACAACTGGCGGCAATGCGCTGAAGTTCTATTCATCAGTGCGCCTCGATATTCGCCGTATTGGCGCGATCAAAAAGGGCGACGAGGTGATTGGCAACGAAACCCGCGTTAAGGTCGTTAAGAACAAAATGGCGCCACCCTTTAAGCAGGCCGAGTTTGAAATACTCTATGGTGAGGGCAGCTCGGTGGAGGGAGAACTTATTGATCTGGGCGTGAAACACAACCTCGTTGACAAGGCCGGTGCGTGGTACAGCTATAACGGAGATCGTATCGGGCAAGGAAAGGACAATGTTCGCGGGTACTTGAAAGATAATCCTGAAATAGCGCAGGAACTGGATACGAAACTGCGCGCGATGTTGCTCGAGACCGCAAAACCCGCGCAAGACGAAGCGACCGATGCCCCCGATAAGCTTCAGGAGGAAATTCTAAGCGAAGGTTGATGTCGGATTCCGATTTTAACGAGACCAAAGCCAGAGCACTAACGCTTCTTACTGCACGTGAGCACACTCGGGGAGAACTCGAGCAAAAGCTTCAGCGGCGCGAATTTTCGATGACTTCAATCGAAACTGTTCTTGATGAATTGCAGGGTGAAGGGTGGGTCGATGATGCCCGAGCCGCGGAGCTGTACATTCGGCAGCGCGCAAACAAAGGGTACGGTGTACACAGCATACAAGCGGGCCTTCGAAACAAAGGCGTCTCAAGCGAGTGCATTGAACGCTGTTTCGCAGAAGCTGATGTCGATTGGGTAACCGTTGCGCAAAATGTAATCGAAAGAAAATTTTCTTCTGAAGATTTAGGTGAAAAACGCCAGCTACACAAAGCAATGCGATTTATGGCAAGCCGGGGGTTTCCAGCGGGTCTTGTCAACCGCCTGCTGAGGCAGCTAGTCGAAGAGTGAGACAAAGACTGTAAGAAAAAGTATGAGTGGTTCGATGGTCACGGTTTCGGATATTCGAGATAAATTTCTCGGTTACTTCGAGCGACAAGGGCACCAAATTGTGGCGTCCAGCCCACTCGTGCCTGGCAATGACAAAACACTCCTATTTACCAATGCTGGCATGGTGCAATTTAAGGATGTTTTTCTTGGCCAGGAGAAGCGTCCCTACCATCGCGCTACGACCAGTCAGCGCTGCGTGCGCGCTGGCGGCAAACACAACGATCTTGAAAATGTTGGTTACACCGCACGCCATCACACATTCTTCGAGATGCTGGGAAACTTCAGCTTTGGTGAGTACTTTAAGCGCGAGGCAATTGAATTTGCGTGGGAATTCTTGACAGTCGAACTCGGGATGCCCGCAGACAAACTTTGGGTCACCGTGTTTGAAGAGGATGACGAAGCCTTCGAGTTGTGGGAAAAACACATCGGGGTGCCCAAAGAGCGAATTGCGCGTATCGGCGCAAAAGACAATTTCTGGCAGATGGGTGACACCGGCCCTTGCGGACCCTGCACAGAAATTTTTTACGACCATGGTCCGGATGTTTGGGGCGGTCCTCCTGGTACACCGGACGAAGACGGCGATCGTTACATCGAGATCTGGAATCTCGTTTTCATGCAATTCAACCGCTCGGCCGACGGCACACTTGACCCTTTGCCCAAGCCAAGCGTCGACACCGGGATGGGGCTGGAGCGCATCGCTGCGGTATTGCAGGACGTTCACAGTAACTACGAGATCGATCTGTTCGTGAACCTGATTCGCGACGCGGCAAATGTTCTCGGTGTGACAGATCTCGAAAATAAATCGCTCCGCGTAATCGCAGATCATATTCGGTCCTGTGCTTTTCTCATTGTCGACGGGGTGATTCCGTCGAATGAAGGTCGCGGCTATGTCCTGCGACGAATCATCCGTCGCGCGGCACGACATGGGCATCTGCTCGGAGCCAAAGAGGCATTTTTCTATCGCTTGGTCGATTCCCTTGTGACTCAAATGGGTGCGGCGTATCCGGAATTGGTCGAATCGAAAAGTCGCGTTGCAGATGTGTTGCGCGGGGAAGAAGAACGGTTTAACGAAACGCTCACCAGCGGGATGAAATTGCTGAACGAGGCGATTGACAGTCTATCGGGTAAAACGATTCCCGGTGACGTAGTGTTCAAGTTATACGACACCTACGGATTTCCAATGGACCTGACTGCGGATATTGCACGCGAACGCGAACTCGAAATCGATCAGGAGGGGTTTGATGCGGCGATGGACGCGCAACGCGAACGCGCTCGTGCCGGTCAACAGTTTAATGCGGCATCCGGCCCGATCGTCGATGTTGATTCATCAACCAAATTCACCGGTTACGACGGGTTAAGCGGTGAGGGAAAAATTCAAGCGTTATACGTTGAAAACGATGCGGTAAACAGTGTGTCAGCCGGGCAGCAAGCCTTCGTTGTTCTTGATGAGACGCCTTTTTACGGTGAGTCCGGTGGGCAGGTGGGCGATTCCGGGGAGCTGCAATCAGCGGGCGCGTTATTTAACGTAAGTGACACCCAGAAACAGGGTGACGTCGTTGTGCATATCGGGACTGTTGGCGACGGTCAATTCAATTTGGGCGACACGGTTCAGGCGCAAGTCGACGCTGCTCGTCGTCAGACAACGGCATTAAATCACTCCGCCACGCATTTGCTGCACGCGGCGCTGCGTGAAATCGTTGGTTCACACGTCGAACAAAAAGGCTCACTGGTGGCGCCGGAATATCTGCGTTTTGACTTTTCGCACGATTCCGCTTTAGGTCACGAGACCATCGAGAAGATTGATGCGTGGGTCAATAATTCAATTCGAGAAAACAATCAAACGCAAACACGCATCATGGCCATGCAGGCGGCGATCGACGCGGGCGCCATTGCCTTGTTCGGGGAAAAGTATGGCGATGAAGTCAGAGTAGTGACTATCGGTGAAGACTCCACTGAGCTTTGTGGTGGCACACACGTGAAACGTTCCGGTGATATCGGTCTGTTCCGAATTATCAGCGAGGGAGGAATTGCAGCCGGTGTGCGTCGTATTGAGGCACTTACCGGTCAATCGGCAATCGAGCGTGTCAATGAAGACGAGCAGATGGTTGTAAATCTTGCACGAACCTTGAAAATCGGACGCGATGGCTTGTCGAAAAAAGTCGCGCAACTGCTTGAGAATAACCGCAAGCTCGAAAAAGAAAATCAACGTTATCAGCAGCAATTGGCAGCAAAATCGACGGATTCGTTTGAGGATGCAATTGTAAAAGTGGGTGACGTGAGCGTCTTGGCGGCGTGTCTTGACGGTACACCGGACAACAAATTGTTGCGCGACACCGCTGACAAGCTGAGCGACAAAGTGCCGGACTCCGCTATTGTTCTGGCTGCCGTTAACGGTGAGAAAGTCGCTTTGGTTGCACGCGTATCCAAGTCACTCACCTCGCAAATACGGGCGGGGGACTTGGTGAACGCTGTGGCGTCAAAAATTGGCGGAAAAGGCGGTGGGCGTCCTGATATGGCGCAGGCCGGTGGCAGCGAACCTGAAAAACTGCCAGATGCGCTGGGTTCTGTTTCTGATTGGGTGGCAGAGCAAATCGCGAATTGATGCTGAAATAAGTACATCGAGAGTTATCAAATAAGAAATGAGTTTGTTGGTACAAAAGTTTGGCGGCACATCGGTAGGAACGGTGGAACGCATTGAGAAGGTTGCGGACAAAATTATCAAAAGCCGAAGCCTCGGGCATCAACTGGTTGTTGTTGTGTCAGCGATGAGTGGCGAGACCAATCGATTAATTGGTTTGGCGAATGAAATTTCTGCTCAACCGGATTCACGCGAATACGATGTCCTTGTCTCCACCGGTGAGCAAGTGACAATCGCATTGCTGTGCATGGCACTGATCAAGCGGGGTTGCCCTGCACGTTCTTACACGGGCGGCCAGGTGCGCATCACAACAGATGATGTGCATACCAAAGCACGTATCGACAGCATCGATTCCGATAATATCAATCAAGACCTTGAGCAAGGCCGCGTGGTCGTTGTTGCCGGATTCCAGGGTGTTGACGCCGATGGCAACATAACAACACTGGGCCGTGGCGGGTCAGATACTTCAGCAGTCGCGCTCGCTGCCGCTCTTAAGGCTGATGAGTGCCAGATTTTTACCGATGTTGATGGTGTCTACACGACAGATCCGCGCGTTGTGCCGGAAGCGCGGCGACTTGATCGCGTCACCTTTGAAGAGATTCTGGAGATGTCGAGCCTTGGCTCGAAAGTCCTGCAAATCCGATCGGTTGAATTTGCGGGCAAATACAATGTCCCATTGCGTGTGCTGTCTTCATTTGAAGAGGGCGGCGGCACGCTGATTACGTATGATGAGGAACGAAATATGGAAAAGGCTCTGGTTTCGGGTATCGCGTTTAACCGCGACGAGGCACAGGTCACGATTACGGGTGTTCCTGATACCCCTGGCGTGGCGTACAAGATTCTTGGCCCGATATCCGAGGCGAACATCGAAGTCGATATGATCGTACAAAACGTAGGTGATGATGTCACGGACTTCACCTTTACGGTGCATCGCAATGATTATCAGCGTAGTATGGACATCCTTCGCAAAGTTCAGGATGAACTGAATGGACAAAGTGTTGAGGGAGATGACAAAACCGTAAAGATTTCGATCGTTGGCGTCGGGATGCGGTCTCATGCCGGTATAGCGACAAAGATGTTTAAAGCGCTGGCCGACGAGGGTATCAACATCAGAATGATCTCCACTTCGGAAATCAAAGTCTCTGTGTTGGTAGATGAGCGTTATCTTGAACTGGGGGTGCGAGCCCTTCACACAGCGTTTGAATTAGAGAAACCAGTCGAATTTGAAGGAGGGAGCATCAAGACAACAGCAGCATAACGATAATGACAAAAATAGGCTTGGGCATTAATTTGCCCTGTCCCCAACAATTGCTATTTTTAAAGAGTGAAGTTGGATATTCCAGTCCAGTGAACACTCTATTAGGACTTGAGAGTTCCGGGAGAAAATTATGTTAATTTTAACACGAAGAGTCGGAGAGACCCTGATGATTGGTGACGAAGTAACTGTTACGGTATTAGGGGTAAAAGGCAATCAGGTGCGTATTGGCGTTAACGCGCCCAAGGAAGTGGCCGTGCACCGCGAAGAGATTTATGAACGTATAAAACGGGAGCAGGCTGCGGTCAGTGATCCCGACGCTATTGGAAATGCGTAACGTGTAAGCAGCGTCTAAACGCTCGCTGCGAGTTTTTTGCGGGCGTTTTTTTCACCCTTATCGAAATTTGAGCTTTACGGAGTTTTTCCAGCGGAGTATCCTCCGCTCCGTTTTTCACTCATATCGGAGAGCTGGCCGAGCGGCTGAAGGCGCACCCCTGCTAAGGGTGTAAGGGGGAAACCCCTTCGAGGGTTCGAATCCCTCGCTCTCCGCCATTTTACGTTTGAACCATCGGACGTATCGAAACAACCAATCACGGATCACCATCGAAGATTACTGTGATTTATCAACTCGACAGAATTAAAGTTCGATTGCATGAAAGTGCCTGGGTTGCAGAAAACGCAACCGTTCTCGGTAACGTACAGTTAATGCAGGACACCAGCGTTTGGTTTAATTCTGTCATCCGCGGCGACAACGAACCTATCACGGTCGGTGCGGGTAGCAATGTTCAGGATGGCTGTGTTCTGCATACGGATCAGGGATTCCCCCTGACGATTGGTTCGCACGTCACGATTGGTCACAAAGTAATGCTGCACGGCTGCACAATCGGTGACGAAACGTTGGTTGGTATCAACGCGGTGATTTTAAACGGTGCAAAAATCGGTAAGCATTGCTTGATTGGCGCAAACTCACTTATCACCGAAGGCAAAGTGATTCCGGACGGATCGCTCGTGATGGGGTCGCCGGGTAAGGTCGTTCGCCAGTTAACTGAAGAACAAATCCGAGCCAACCGTCGTTCGGCGCAGCACTACGTTGAAAATGCGCGTCGATTTGCCACTGCGTTGAGCCCGCTAATCTAAATCGAACCACGGCCTTACGCTTCTGCCTCTAAGCCCGGATGCAAGCGGCGATCACTCGACAGTTTGGCCTCGGTGAACCGCCTCGGGATTCTGTTCGTACCCGAACGAGAAGGTTCGCTTCCTGACGTATTCAGGCTAACTCCATTGATATCTTGCGCGACCGGTTGCGTGGTAAATATGCTTTGTAAAGAGCAAATTAGCTGTTCTCAAAACAGGAGCGGTAATGTGCCTTACCTGAATGCTTCGACAGAAGTAGTTGATTAGCGATGCCCGAAGGGCCTGAAATTCGCCTGGCCGCCGATCGCATCGCCAATGTGCTCGTGGGCCAGCGCCTTGAGGACGTACAGCTGGGGCTGCCGAAGCTGCGCAAGTTTGGTTCTGTTTTGCTTGGTGCTACCACGACGCGAATAGATACCCGTGGCAAGGCGATGTTGACCTACTTTGACAACGACAAAGTCCTTTACACGCACAATCAGTTATACGGCAGGTGGTATGTTTGCGCTCGGGGCGAAATGCCCTCGACGAATCGCCAGCTAAGAGTCGCCTTGCACACCGCCCATGCAAGCGCACTACTTTACAGCGCTTCGGATATTGAACTGCTCGATGCGAACACAGTCGACTCGCACCCGTTTGTCAGCCGTCTTGGCCCGGATATTCTTGACTCCGAGCTTCGCGTGGAGGATATCGAAGCCCGCCTGCTCGACGCTCGGTTTGCCAATCGTGCGCTCGCCAGCCTGTATCTTGACCAGAGATTTTTGGCGGGCAACGGCAACTATCTGAGAAGCGAGATTCTGTTCTTTGCCAGTCTTGCTATCACGCGCAAACCGAGTGGCCTATCGGCACAGGAGCGGCGGCGATTGGCGCAAACAACGCTCACGATCGCCAGACGCTCGTATCGAACGCGTGGGATCACCAATCCTCCTGCACTCGTCAAAGCGCGTAAAGCTGCGGGTAATTCAAGTTACAGCAAATACCGGTTTGCAGTATTTGGACGCGACGGTCACCCCTGCGACGCTTGTGGGAGCACCATTCAACGTGATGTTGCAGCTTCCCGGCGGATTTATTTTTGCGCGCAGTGTCAGTCATAGAGCATCAAGTATGTGCGAACTTGGTCAGCCTTCGACTGCCTGTTAATCAATCGCCGAAATAGGCGTTAATCGAAATACCGGCGTAAACGTTGCGCGTGGGCGCAGGCTCGAAAAACCGATTGCCGAATGCGTTGATACGAATATTGTTGTTGTACTCTTCGTCAAACACATTATTAACGCCTACAAAGAACGCAAGATCCATGTCGTCCAATCTCTCATCATATCCAAATCGCAGATTAGAGACGCGGCTGCGACCCACGCGAACGGTGTTTGCATTATCCGCATACAGTTCACCCGTATAAGTCCAGTCGATAGTTGCATAGAACCCGTCGTGATTAGTCCAGGACAAATCCAGGTGAAGGAGCTGTCGTGGGATTCCTGGAATGCTGTTTTTATCAAACACGTCGCCGTCGTCATTTGTAAATCTGTCGAAGGCGAAATCGGAATACGTGTACGCCGATGTCAGTTCAAACACTGAGGCGAACTTTTGCAGGTATGAAATTTCGATTCCGTTTCGAACGGAGGAGCCTGCGTTTTCATAGAATATCCGACCAGGCTGCGAAAGGAGTTCGAAAGGAACGAGTTCGTTATCAACATCGATATGAAACAGTGCCACGTTGAAGCGGTGTGTATCCGTGGCGTGCTTTAAGCCAATCTCGTAGTTGATTGAATCCTGAGGCTTGAGCGATTGGTTGAATCCACCCCCACTAGGGTTTGCGAATTCGGTGGTGGTCGGCGTTTCGAACGCGGTCGAGATCGTCGAGTACAATCGCGTACTATCGCCCAGAGAAAAGCTCACACCCGCCATAGAACTCGTCTGATCGAGACTCACGCTGCCAGAGTCGTTGCCATCGTCAGGAAAATTGTCATCCACGTCGAACCCGATATCGTCGTATCGGGCCCCCAGAGTTAATCCCACTCGATCGGTAAGCTGTATTTCATTCTGCAGATAAGCGCCAATCGACGTCACCTGTTCGTTCTGATCGAACGTCTGTGCGCCCAGCGTGCCGGAGAGGTTGTCATAACGGCGGCGGTCGTCATCCTGATAATCGTAGTCAACACCTGCTAATAGACGATTTTGGCGACCTGTCGGTTCTCCTCGCAACGTAAACTTTATGCCGCCGCCGTAGAACTTTCGATCGAGGTTTACTGCTCCTCCTGATTCGAACGGCAGCTTGTTACTGAATTTTCGCTGCGTGCTATAGACCCGGCCTTCAAGATCAATGTCATCGCGCAGGCTGATTGTGTAAAGCAATCCGGTTCTCGTTTGCTCAAGCGCTTCGCCCGCATCGAAATCAACGTTTTGTTCGCGCGCCTTCTGCGGGTCTGATCTGGCACTTTCGGCAGTTAGACTGCCAGGGTCTTTTGCAATCGGTTGATCCGTATTATGCAGTGTAGCCAGCAGCGTCGAGTGGGAATTGAGAGAGGTTTCGATCCTCGCGTTAATTTGAGTATTTTGAAACTCGCTGTGCTCGCGGTAGCCATCTGTGGATGTGTCGGAATAGTTAACGAGGTAGTTGAGTTTGTCGGATTCGCCCCCGATCTTTAGTTGCTTGCTGTGGAACCCGTATTCACCAAAGCTAACGCGGCCACTTGCGGAGGGATCATCGCCACCTTTTTCTGACTCGATTAATATCGCACCACCGGATGCATTGCCATACAAGGAGGAAACCGGCCCTCGAATCACGTTGATCTGCCTGATCGACCCGATGTCGATACTGTCCACCGAACCCTGCCCGTCAGGCAGCGTTTCGGGTATCCCGTCGATGATAATTTTTATTCCGCGAATGCCAAAGCTTGACCGCGCGCCGAATCCCCTCATCGAGACGCGTAAATCCTGTGCGAAATTGTAGCGATTCAACATAAACAGTCCGGGAACCGTTAGCAGGGATTCATCAAGTCCGAGTTGTTCGTTGCCGCGTTGAATTTGCTCTTGGTCAACAATGCTGATAGCCGCAGGAATATCCTCAACGTTCTTCTCGACCCGCGTTGCGGTCACCGTGACCGGATCCAGTACAGTGCTTGCCGCAGCAGAAACCATCGGAACGAAGACTGAGCAACCAAGCGAAAGTGCAGTCTTTTTGAATTTGCTAAACCCTGACTGATCGCTCATTGCTTTGTCTTAATTCAAAGTTGTCATTAGGGTTCATTAACCGTATTGGAATGTCGGCAAAGCGCAGTCGACACTATTGCGACAAAAGTGGAGCTAATTGGTTGCACGTCGCAGAATTTCTGGTGTACCGGTCGAGGTAATTCGAATTGTCGTAAGCCTTAGCCTTTTCTAGAACGGACGTACGAATTGTATTGCGAATGCGGTTTACAACGAAAATGCAAAATAGGCTCCAAGCGATGATGAGACCCGGTATTTTTCCTCCTCGGGGAGATTTGCTCTCGGTGCATTCAGTTGCTCACACGCACCCTGTGGGCTTTGGAAGACCTGCATATTTGCAAGCTTGTTTTGCAGGACCGTACGGAAACAGCTCGTAGAGATACTTGCTGTTCCCCTTTTCTTTACCGATACGTTTACCGATCGCTTTTGTTAACACGCGAACGGCCGGAGCGGTTTTATACTCATCGTAGTATTCGCGAAGAAAGTTAATGACTTCCCAGTGCATGTCGCTTAGCTCGGTCCTGTCGGCTTTGGCCATCGCGTTGGCCAGTTCATCGCTCCAATCACTCAGGTGCACCAAATAGCCCTCTTCGTCTGTTTCGAAGGACTTACCGTTTAATTCGATCGCCATTTTAAAATTCTATTCGCTCTATGTTTTGTTGCCAGTATCAATTGAAAGCGGCGTTATGCCAGAATCTCACTTTGTTGCGCTCCGCTGTATGCTAAAGCTATCGTATTTTATCAACGACGCGACTTCGAAGGCGATTGATTTGGTAGGTGGTCAAAGAGGTAAAATCGTGTCAAAGCGGACGCTTCGATTGGTAGTCCGTATGAACTGTTTGTTAACTGGGGCAAAGTTTGCGCGACGTGGCCTCGATCTGCCGCAGCCTCAGCTATCTCTATTTTCTGGGGCGCTATACACACGCGTCTCGCGCTAACTGTAGTGAACGGGATCTGTTGGCTAAATGTATGACAGTCATATTTCGGTGCTAGAAGCTTAAAATCACATCCTGCTGATCAATAATGTCGGCAAGTGTTTCACTGGCCAGAATTTGAATGGAATCTTCTCTGTTAGAACCCGTTTCTTCATTTTCCCAAACTAGCTGCATCAGATCAGTTCGGTTTAGTCCGCGCGCCTCAAGCGATTCTTTTTCTATATAAATATTTTTCACACCGTAGTCGCCCAGCGCTCTGAATGTGGGTGAGAAATTTTTGGTACCAATGCTTGATGTATCTTGCCCATCGAGCAGTTGATACACACCGTCATCAATAAACGCCAAAGACACATCTTGCTCGAAAGCAGTACCAATCAAGACCACCTCCAACGACTCCAGTGCGTAGATGGTTCCGTGAGGTGCTTTGCGGTTTATGTACAGGAATTTTTTTTTAATCGACACGGGTATCTTCTGCTAGTCGCCAAACACTATCAGGCGATCTGCCTGGATGCCCGCATCAACCAGTTGACCGAGACCGGAAATATTGAAGCCGGGCGCCATGTTGTCGGTGTCTTTGCCTGCGCGTTTTGCCTCGTCGGCGTCAAGAAGCCCGCGTCGCTGAGCAGCGGCGACGCAGAGAATCAGTTCCAGGTTATGTTTTTCAGCCAACGTCGACCAGCGTTCGGTGATATTGCGGTCATCCGTAGGAGGAGTGCCCAGTCTGGTCCCATTGTTGACGCCGTCATGGTAGAAAAATACCCGTACTATTTCGTGGCCGGCACTAAGCGCCGCCTCGGTGAAGTGATAGGCCGAATCGGATGCCTGGTGGGTGTATGGTCCCTCGTTGACCAGAATGCCAAATTTCACCTTGCTACTCTACGTTGGATTCGAATGTGAGTTCGCCCACGAAGATCGTGTCGCGTAAACAGGTCAATTATCGGTGTGAAATCCACCTAATGATAGTCCGACGATCTCTGAAAGCGCGACCAGCCTGTCCATTTGAACAATTCAGCGGGCATGTCCAGCCGCGCGCGTGTTTACTGGGAGAATACGAATTTTGCGTTCGCGGCCGCTTTCGCTGGCTTTTGGTCTTACGGCGCCTGATTGCGCCGTTAGACCCCTTAAGAAGTGTTAATACCAAAAGCGACAGGAGCGGGTTTTATTCCAATGACCCGATATAGTCGTTCAAGCGCTCGTTATTCATAACAAACTGGCCCGATGCACCACTTGCGTATTCCTTCGCAGCGTCAAGATTGGTCGGCGCGCCAACCTGGATGACTCCCACCATCGCCATCACCATGTGAGGGTCGCACTGATAGATATAAATTCCTTCTTTGTCTAATGTAATCTTAACTTCTTCGTTAAAACTGCCCTGCCAAGTCACTGCGCCATCCGGAACAAGCTTGGACGCGGTGTTATGCCCTACGTCAGTTGCTTGAAACGTGACAGTGTCGCCGACAGCCGCTTTCAATACACCTGGTTCAAAAACCATCACGCCGTCAGTTCCCGCGTTCATCATCTTGACGACGTGGTCGGCGGCGAACGCGCTATGGCTGGCTAAAAATAGAAAAGCCGACGCAATAATGGAAATGAAATGTTTCATCAAATAACCCTCATTAGGAAAAAAAATCGGTAGTTGCCAATAAGATTCAGCGACCAGGAGATGGTGGCTAGCAGGACGACGTCGGCGATGCCTGATTTCACTTACGTGAGCTTGATCAACTCTAATAGCGTGTAGTTTAAACGATAGTTTTATCTTCGCATATTGATAATCGGCGCAATTTTGAACGCTTTTATCGTATCTGATTCATGCCGTGACCGCTGAAGCACCGCCGAGACCAATAACGTCGATTTGCTCTCCCGTCTCAAGTGACACGTGGTTCCTGAAGCTAATACGAGCAATTGTGAGTTCAAGATCATCATCGTTACTATCTGGCGCTGTTCCTAATCATTATCCGCGCAATTGAGCCATCTTGTTGGGCTGGCAGGGTCGACACAATCCTTAACGGCAGCCAGTGGCGGCAAGTCTGGTTAACGCCTGTCCATCTGGACGAAAGTGATGTCGGGTAATCCCGTGAGGTGGGCCGTGTTGAATACATCTCGCACATTAAGATGAGCCCTGGCGATGGTGTTGCAACCTCGCTGTCTCATGATCCGTACGACGTGATAGGCGAGCCGCAGTATCGGTAAATGTGCAAGGAGGTGTTTTTGCCGGCCCTAACCGATCATGTTGTGCATTTTGACGTTCTACTCACATCTTTCGAATGTAATAGCGAAAACAACCGCTTTCTTCGCTTTTATCAATAAGGGTGTTACCTGTTTGCTCGCAGAAGGAGTCAAAGTCTTTGACAGTGCCGGGATCCGTCGCGACAACAAAAAGCACTTCGCCGCTATTCATTTTACTTAGCATCTTTTTTGAACGAAGAATCGGTAAGGGACAATTGAGCCCGGTTGCATCAAATTTCTCGTTGTATTCCGTCATGTCATGAATTCGCTTTCTGGTGAATCTGTACGCACAAACGAATGAGCGAGGTATTTAGTAAAAGGTGCCGTATATCATTAATACAGTGTAGTTTTAAACCTGCGTGTTCGTACACATTTCTGACACCGAAAGTAATCTACGAGAACACGGATTCATCGCTATAAAGATAGCATAAGGCCTGGAGGAGAGAATTCGACTCATGTCCTGCTATCTGGTCTGTTTGTGCCAGGTGCTGTGTTCACGAAGGAATTGGAGTTTTCGAGTTTACACGCCTGCAGCGTTGAACGCCTTCGCGCTACGCGGAAGCTGACGTCAATCATCGCATCGATGAATTTTCCCATTCAATCTCAGCCAAACCGATTAATGGAAAAAAGAGTCAAATCAACGAGTGCGCGACAATAGACCAGCGCGCACGTTCATGCCGGGACAGGGTCTTGATTTCCAGCTAGGTCATATCCAGGTAAATCGCGGCTTGAATGAAATCTTGGTTTGATTCCTACCATTGCGAAGAATGTGCGAACTAGTTTTACGTGGCAAAAAAGCTTTTATATTCAATCGTTAATGCGTTCTTTATGAAACCGTTTCTATGGTTCCCTCTGAAAGGCGCAGAATTTCCTGCGGCATTATCTCAAACACGGTTTTTGGATGGCCAGCCGCGGCCCAGACTGTTGCGTAATTAAATAAATCCTTATCGACTAGCGTTTTTATATTCTGCAAATGTGCGAAGGGGGGCACTCCGCCAATCGAGTATCCCGTTTGAGCTTTGACGGTTCTCGCATCAGGGCGTCGAAGTTCGGCGCCTACGATATCTCTCACCCTGCGTTCATTTACCCGATTTGAGCCGCTGGTAACTATTAGCAATAAGTCATCTGGATCACCCATTGTGAAGATGATGGATTTGGCAATCTGTCCAACCTCACAACAGAGTGCATCGGACGCCAGTTGAGCTGTATTTGCATTGTCATCCAGCCATTGGATCGCAAATTCCGTCCCGCGATCTTGTAGCCACGATTTGAACCTTTCACTGCCTTTCATCATTCATCGCTTATGTTTTATTCGATCCACAACATCTGATCAATCCGTCTATTTCACGAGGCGCGTAATGTACCAGTGAATTAGATTTTGAATAGCACTAGTACGTTTGTTTTGATCATTTTTCAACTGCGGTTTACTTCCCGGACAAATGATTCACAGAGTTTGTTACTATCGTGTGGGAGTTTTTCAAAATCATCGCTCGATCTTGCCAATGGTTAGGGTGAATTTTATATAGATCAGAACGTTGCGGTCGAGATAGCAGGAAGAGAGAGTCATATATCTGTGCGAGATGATATTGTACTAGAGATTTCTCAATCTATACCCACGATGCTGGGGTATATCGATCACAATCAGCGCTACAAATACGCCAACCGCGCGTACCTGGAATCCAACAGTATTTCGCTCGATTCCTTAACCGATGCCAAGGTCTGCGATGTGTTGTCCGAGGCACAATTCGGCCAGATCAAACCCTACATCGAGGCTGCTCTGGCAGGTGAGCAGCAACAATTCTTTATTGATAAAGTGGACGATCTGGGACGATTCAGGACTTTGCAGGTTAACTATGTTCCGGATATACGTGCCGATAAAACAGTTCGCGGAATTTTCTTTACGGTTACAGATGTTAGCGACAGCTTAATCGCCGGAGCGCACAACAAGCATCTGTTTGATCTCGTTTTCGAACATGGACCGATCGGAATAGGGATGCTGAACAAAGATCTATTCTTTACCTCCGTCAACACCCATTTAGCAACCATGTTAGGTTATTCGATAACCGAGATGATTGGCAGATCGGTCTTGGATATTACGCATCCTGATGATCTTGATATGGTCCGCGCAGAGATGGACGCCGCCTTCGGGGATGAAAAGCGAATGATCGCAGTTGAAAAGCGATACCTGCACAAAAATGGCCGTATCGTTTATGGTCTATGGCGCGCACGTACGGTCATCGATGCTAAAAGTAAACGTACCGAAACCCTCAACATAGTTGAGAACATTACCGATCGAAAGCTGGCCGAAGAGCGGATAAACCAAACCGAGAAAATTGCGGCAATCGGTCAGCTTGCTGGTGGGATTGCACACGACTTTAATAATTTGCTTTCCATTATTTTGGGTAATCTCGATCTGGTGCAAGATCAACTAGCTGATTTGGACTACCTTGACGATGAGAACAAGCGAATGCTGAATACGGCAACGTTGGCTGCAGAGCGTGGAGCATCTCTAACACACCGTTTACTCGCTTTCTCGCGCAAACAACCCCTGGATCCGGTTGTGCTAAATCTCAACGATGTGATTTCTCATCTTGATGAGATTTTGCGGCGCACGCTCACCGAGGCAATTTCGATTGAGGTGATTCTCAGTGCCGGTCTCTGGAACTGCGAGGCAGATCGTTCTCAGCTCGAAAGTTCTATTCTGAACCTCGCGATCAACGCTCGCGACGCGATGCCCAACGGCGGAAAGCTGACAATCGAAGCGGCAAATGTTGTTCTCGACAATGGGTATGTCGTCAGTCAGGCTGAATTGGTCTCGGGTCAGTATGTCATGCTTGCGGTTACTGATACCGGTGCTGGTATGCCTGACGATGTTATCCAGGTGGCGATTGAGCCGTTTTTCACGACAAAAGATGTGGGACGCGGCAGTGGTCTGGGACTCAGTATGGCGTATGGCTTCCTCAAGCAGTCCGGCGGGCATCTGTCGATTTACAGCGAACTGAATCACGGTACAACTGTCAAATTCTACCTGCCAAAGTCGATCTCATCGGTTGTGTCGAATACGAATGCGTATTCCACGCACGCTCAGATTCCAAGGGGGGACAAAGAGACAATTCTTGTGGTTGAAGACGACGCCGATTTACGCGTTCTAACCCATTCGATGTTGGAAGGTTTGGGCTATATCGTGCATTCCGCAGAAAATGGCGACGAGGCGCTAAACGTTTACAATCAACAAGGTCCATTCGACGCATTGTTAACCGACGTTGTGCTGCCGGGCCAGTTAGGCGGGAAAGAGCTATCTCACTTACTGATTGATAAGCAAACAGATATTGGAATTCTCTTTATGTCCGGTTACACCGAAAACTCAATCGTATATAAAGGCCGTCTTGACACAGGCGCGTTGTTGCTGCAAAAACCTTTTAAGCGCGAGCAGCTCGCGCAAAAATTGAGGCGAGCGCTCAAAACCCGAAAAACGTAGCTTTTTAGCAGACTATTGGCTTACGAGTAAGAATGAAGCACGTTTAGTGCTACCAGACGGAAAAGACGATTGATTCTTTGGTGGCACGCACTTCGAAGCAGGGAACATTTTTGGTCAGAGTGAAAGTGAGAGATACACATCAACTCATGAGGAACAGAAATTGGTAGGATTCTTGAGAAATCTGCAACTGAAAAGTCTCAAATCGGCAGGTAAACGGCCAATTGCCGTTACAAGCTAATTTTATTATCACTCACCACCGATTTTCGTCGTTTCAGTTTTTTATCGCAGTGCATTCGTTCAGCTGACACATCGCTTTCTTACACTTTTTGAGATTTCACCTTAATGGCTAAATTGCCGAATTTTCCTACCGTTGAACATGTGGCCGAAAAACTCAAGCCGGGATACCCTGTTTATTGTCTGCGTCCCGATGAGTTGGAAAGACAAGCCAAATACTTCCTGGATCAGTTTCCTGGACGAGTTTTGTATGCGGTCAAGTGTAATCCACATCCCTCGGTACTGGACGCATTGTATAGTGCTGGAATTCGTCACTTTGACACGGCGTCGCTGCAGGAAATCGCTCAGGTTCGTGAGCACTTTCCACAGGCGGACTGCTACTTCATGCATCCGGTCAAACCCAGAGCAGCAATTCAAACGGCAAATGCGGTGTATCGCGTTGACCATTATGTGATCGACCACCAGAAGGAATTGGAAAAGATGATCGATGTGACCGGTGGGGGTGACGGCAGTGTTGTGCTGGTTCGAATCGTCACGCCGAGTTTCGATGCTCAATATAAGTTATCAGACAAGTTTGGAATTGACGGCGCAGAAGCAGTCGAATTATTGCGCGCAGTGCACAAGGCGGGTTTTCAAACCGGGGTCGCGTTTCACGTCGGTTCACAATGCCGCGAGCCCAAGGCGTTCAAGGCGGGGATAGACGCGGCACTTGATTTGATCGCACGCGCTGATGTTCCCATTCACTATCTCGATGTTGGGGGAGGATTTCCTGCTGATTACGAGGGCGATAAACCACCGCCATTATCCACGTACGTGGACGTAATTAAGTCTGCAATGGTGGGTGCAAATCTGCGCGGAGACTGTGTGTTGATGTGTGAGCCAGGTCGGGCGATGGTTGCCAGTGGTTGTTCACTTCTGGTGCAGGTGCAACTGCGCAAGGGTGACGATTTGTATATCAATGATGGTGTCTATCAAAGTCTGTCCGAAACACTCGTCGCCAAACTGCGTATGCCCGCCCGCATGGTTAATCCGTTTCGTACGCCCAGTACAAAGATGAAAGACTTTCGCATCATGGGACCGACGTGTGACTGTGTTGATATTCTTCCTGCACCGTTTCGACTACCCGAAGACACCGAGGAGGGGGACTGGATCGAGATAGGGCAGCTAGGCGCCTATTCAAACTCTGCGTCAACGCGATTTAACGGTTTTTTTGCCGAAACCTTCGTAACCGTTGACGCGCCCCCGTTATTGCCTGACTAGCTCTCTGACATGGACATCAGGCTTGCGTTACCACCTGACGCAGTTGTGTCCACGCTAATTGAACGTTCCGTAGAAAAGCGATGTAAATAGCGTGGGCCTCCGGCTTTGGGTCCGGTGCCGGATAAACCATCTCCACCGAAGGGCTGTGATCCAACAATTGCGCCAATAATGTTGCGATTGACGTAAACATTGCCGGCTCGAATACGCCCACTGATGTATTCGACCGTTTCATTTATTCGACTATGAATGCCGAGCGTCAGCCCGTAGCCGGTGTCATTGATGCTCTCGATGACTTTATCGAGATCGTTTTGCTTGTATCTGACCAAATGTAAAATCGGCCCGAAGACTTCGCGCTCAAGGACGGTTATGTCTTGAATCTCAATCAATGCAGGCGCGAAAAAGTTACCGGTGTTTGATTCAGGTCTTGGCGAACGATAAATTGAGTGACCGCGCTGTTTCATTTTTTGGATATGATCGTTCAAGTTCGACAAAGCGGACGCGTCGATTATCGGGCCAACGTCGATCGCAATGTTTTCAGGATCACCGGTTGAGAGTTCGTCCATTGCGCCCTTGAGCATTCGAACAATATCGTCACTGATGTCATCCTGAACGAACAAAATTCGCAGGGCTGAACATCGTTGGCCTGCGCTTTGAAACGCCGACGTCACGACATCACGAACGACTTGCTCCGGCAGTGCGGTGGAATCGACAAGCATCGCGTTTTGTCCGCCGGTTTCTGCTATCAGTGGAACGATTGCTCCCACGCGATTCGAAAGCGCGCGCTGAATGAGCTTGGCAGTTTCTGTTGACCCGGTAAACGCAACTCCATCGACACGCTCATCAGACACCAGTTTCGCACCAATTGTGGAACCTTTTCCCGTTACCAGTTGCAGGGCTTCCTCGGGTATTCCCGCGTTGTGCATGATCTTCACCGCCAAATGAGCGATAAGTGGCGTCTGCTCTGCAGGTTTTGCGATTACGCAATTTCCTGCGGCCAGCGCCGCGCTGACCTGACCACAAAAAATTGCGAGTGGAAAATTCCAGGGGCTTATGCAAACAAAAAGGCCACGACCGTGCAACGCTAGCGTGTTGGATTCGCCCGTGGGCCCTGGCAGTACCAGTGGTTGCTGATACTCTTTGCTCGCCATCACCGCGTAGTAGCGCAAAAAATCCACGGCCTCTCGAATTTCTGCAACTGCGTCCTGCAGTGTTTTACCCGCTTCCCGAGTGCATAAATCGATGAATTCGGGAAATCGTTTTTCGATTTCCTCTGCTGCCCTAGTGAGATACCGTGCGCGAACTTGCGCAGGTGTCCAGTCCCATGTTTGTTTGTAGCTGTGTGCAATCCTTAGCGCGAGCTCAATGTCATTCTCGCCCGCTTCGACCACGGTGCCAACCTCGGACCGAGAGTGCGCCGGATTGAATACGCTGATGGGCTCGTCTGCGTTTGGTTTGCGGTTTGCAATTAGCGGTTCCGCTGAGTGTGTAGCATTGCAGGCACCGATTGCGGCTTGAGTAATCGTGAGTTCGGTCGGGTCTGTAATCTCCAACCCGCGCGAGTTGACTCGATCATCGCCGTAGATCGCAGAGGGGACAGGTATTTGCGGATGGCGAACGGTTTCGAGCTTTTCTGTGCTCAAAAACGGATCGGCAACGATCTTGTCAATGGGCTGATCGTTGTCGGTAAGTCGGTTTACGAATGAGCTGTTTGCGCCATTCTCAAGCAGCCGACGGACCAGGTAGGCGAGCAGATCTTTATGCGGGCCAACAGGCGCGTAAATTCGGCACGCGTGGCGCGTTTTGCCCTGCTCGGTTACATGTTGATAGAGTGCTTCTCCCATACCGTGCAGGCACTGAAATTCAAACGGTGTTTTACCGGCGAGCTCGATTATCGACGCGACGCTGTGCGCGTTGTGTGTCGCAAATTGAGAATAGATTGCGTCCGCGTTCACGAACATTTTTTTCGCACAGACAAGATACGAAACATCCGTCGATGCCTTGCGCGTAAACACAGGGTAGTCTTTGAGCCCTAGCTCCTGCGCGCGTTTTATTTCGGTATCCCAGTACGCGCCTTTAACCAAACGCACCATGAACCGGCGATTGGTTTGTGCAGCAAGATCAATGAGCCAGTCGATCACGGCTGTCGCGCGTTTTTGATACGCCTGGACAGCCAAGCCAAGGCCGTCCCACGCGTCAAGCGCATCGTCCTTCGCCAGGCGTTCAAATATCGCAAGTGACGCGTCCAAACGATCACTCTCTTCGGCGTCGATTGTCATGTTGATGCTGTTGGATCTTGCCATCTCAGCGAGTTCACGCAATCGCGGATAGAGCTCGTTCTCTACGCGACTCATTTTTACAAACTCATAGCGTGGGTGGAGTGCTGAAAGCTTGATTGATATTCCCGGGTTTTCGACAGGAGAGTTTGACGTAGCGAACTGACCGATTGATCGAATCGCGTGCGCATATTCATCGAAATAGCGTTGTGCATCTTGCGCCGTGCGCGCTGCCTCTCCGAGCATGTCGTAAGAGTACCTATATCCGACTTGCTGCTTTTCCTCTGCTTTTTGCAGAGCCGATTCAATCGTCTCGGCCAATACAAATTGTTGGCCCATGATACGCATGGCTTTGGAAATCGCAGCTCGGATCACCGGTTCGCCGTTGCGAGCCACCAGTGTGTGCAGATATCCGCGGATGCTGTGGGTGTCCTCGATGTCAGGTTTGACAATTTTCCCGGTGAGCATCAACGCCCATGTCGACGCGTTAACAAATACGGAATCACTATTGCCAATATGCGACGACCAATCCGCGTCGCCGATTTTATCGCGAATAAGTTTGTCGACGGTTTCTTTATCCGGAACTCTCAGAAGCGCCTCTGCGAGACACATCAGCACGACGCCTTCCTGACTGCTTAGGGAAAACTCGTGCAAAAACGCATCGAGTCCGCCGTGTTGTTGCGAGTCCTGGCGAATACGCTGAACTAAATCGCGCGCCTCAATTTGAATTCGGCTGGCGGAATCAGCGGACAAATCCCACGAGGCCAACAGGTCGGCGACAACGCTGTCTTCATCCTTGTAGCGCAGTGCCTGAATCGATTGCACATAGGTGGACGACTGCGGAAACGGGACTTGGAACTTCATCAAACTGTCTCTCGTTAAAAGTTCACATTATTTTCAGTTTGGATAGGGGAAAACACTAATTTTTTAGCTAATTATGGTTAAAATAACTGATTCATAAAACAAAAAACGCTAGTTAGGTATGACCAATCTGGATGCAATAGACAAAAAGATTCTCGATATTCTTCAAAGGTACGGGAAAATCTCGAACGTAGAACTCGCAAAACGGGTGAACCTGAGCGCGACTCCCTGTCAGGAGCGGGTTAAACGCCTGGAGCGCGAGGGTTTTCTCATAGGCGTATACGCCCACCTCAACCCGCAAAAACTCAACGCAGGTTTACAGGTATTCGTAGAAGTTTCATTGGAAAAGACAATCCCCGCAGTGTTTGAAAAGTTCGCTGATTCAATCAAATACCTTGAGGAAGTGTTGGAGTGCCACATGGTTGCGGGGGGGTTCGATTATCTTCTTAAGATCAGGACAGCGGATATGGACGAATATCGGAAGTTTTTGGGGCGTGAAATTACGTCCATTCCCGGAGTCATTCAAACCCATACGTACTTTGTGATGGAAGAGGTTAAGAGCACGCATCTGATTCGGTTGCGCAACTAAACAATCGCCCCTGAGCGTACTCCTCAGGGCAACTCCCGGAATGAAAGTAGGTTGGGGAAGAAGGTTCGTCGTGACAGGTTCAGTATTGGTCGTTCCGCACGTGTAGCAGAGTTTGCTTACCTCGTTGTTGTTGTGGCTTCGACAGGTTGGATCAATTATTCGGATGACGAGGTAGTAGTTTCTTAATGCGTGGCATTAAAACGCTTTTATTTTAGCAATAAAATTAAAAATGCCTTACGTGTGTTTGTCTATTTTGCTTCTAGAATGTTAACCTAATAGCCGGAATTCACAGGATATTTCTCTAAAGATGCGCCGCGTTATATACAATCAAAAAGGTGGGGTCGGAAAGTCGAGCATTGCCGTGAATCTGGCGGCGATTAGCGCTTGTCATGGATACAAAACGTTATTGGTTGATCTCGATCCGCAGTGTAATTCAAGTCACTACATTCTAAACCGCCGAATTGACGCGTCGATGCGTACTGTCGGGCAATTCTTTTCTGACGCTATGGAACCCGGTTATCGAGCCGCGAATGACAATCTCGATAAATTCATATCTGCCAGTGACTTCCGTGGCTTGCATGTGATGCCGGCTTCCACCGAGCTTGGATTGTTAGAAAACCGACTGGCGGCGAAACACAAGATTTATAAGCTGCGCGATGCGATTGATATCTTGTACCAACAGTTTGATGCAATATATTTTGATACACCACCTGCATTTAACTTTTATACATTGTCTGCGCTGATTGCTGCGAACGCAGTTTTGATTCCATTTGATTGTGACGATTTCGCGCGCCGCGCCCTCTACTCACTTATGGAGAATGTACTGGAGACGCAGGTTGATCATAATCCGCAGCTGGCAATCGAAGGGATAATCATTAATCAATATATCAGTCGGGCAAATTTGCCGATGCAACTGGTTGACGATTTGGTTGCGGAGGGGATGCCTGTTCTGCGCTCGTTTTTATCTTCGTCAGTTAAAATGCGTGAATCCCATCAAGCCGCCACACCGTTGGTTCACATGGCACCGACGCATAAGCTTACCCAAGAGTTTCAACATCTGTTTGCCGAGTTGCAGGCTGTGTCGGTGAAGAGATCAGCGGCGGGTGGCCCCGCTATTCAGCAAACCTTAAAAAGCGCAGAACCGATTCCGTTTCGCGGGTAGTTGAAGTACGCTAGTTTTTGAGCCCAGAAACTTGTTCGCTGGATAAACGCGCGCCGAAATTTCCGACTACTTTTGCAGCTGAACGAGAGGCGAGATTGCCTGCTTCTTCGATCGACATGCCGTGCGTAATTCCATAAAGGAATGCGCCGGCAAACATGTCGCCCGCGCCATTGGAATCGACTGCGTCAGTCGGATACGCAGGTATTTCGAAGTTCTGACCGCTATCGACAATCAACGCGCCCTTGGCCCCAAGCGTGATGCAGGTGGTTGAGGCTTTTTGAGAGAGCGCACTGGCGGCGTCTGAAATCGAATCCATGCCTGTAAATTCCAGGGCCTCGAGTTCGTTACAAAAAAGTAGATCGACGCCGTCACCCAGCATCTTCTCAAGATTGCCTTTGAAAAAACGGACCATGTTTGGATCAGATAACGTCAACGCGGTTTTCAGCCCAGCTTGTTTTGCATGATCGCGCGCATCGATAGCGGCGCGGTGTCCGGTTTCAGAGGAGGCGAGATAACCCTCAAGATAAGTGTAGGTTGAGTCCGCGATCGCGTTTGGGTCGAGTTCATTCGCTGCAATGTCACCGGTGATGCCTAAAAATGTGTTCATGGTCCGGTCAGCGTCCGGCGTGACCATAACGACGCATTTACCCGTATGGCCATACTCTCGCGGATTGTTGTTTAGATTGCTGTCCACCCCGCAGGCTTGCAGGTCGGCAAGATAAAAGTCACCGGTATCATCATTAGCGACCTTGCAAGAGTAGTAAGCACTGCCGCCAAACTGGCTGACAGCGATAATCGTATTTGCGGCGGAGCCGCCGCTGGATTTTTTGCTTTGAGTGTCACTCAAATTATTCATTAATATAATCTGCTGATCCTCGTCGATCAGCGTCATGACGCCTTTCTCGATACCCAGCTCACTCAATCTGGTCTCAGTTACTTCGAATTCAAAGTCAACCAAGGCATTGCCGACACCGTAGACATCATATTTGTGCATGGTTTTTCCTCAGAACTTATCGGGTGCAAATAACTAAAATGGAAGTGAGGTGATTTCACCGCGGTGGTCACGCTCTGGCGTATGCACTACAACCGAGTCGGCACCTTTAACGACGTCTGTTTCAAGCAAGGCGATGCCGATGTTTCGCTCCAAGCGAGGAGAATACGTACTGGTTGAGATAAAACCAACGTCGCGTCCGTTTTGAGTTACCGGGCATTTATGCTCCACACTTTTCATCGGTTCATCACCATCGAGCAGCAAGCCCGTCATCAATCGCGCCGGGCCGCCGTTTGCTGCGATTTTCTGCAGCGCAGTCTTGCCAATAAAATCCGCTTCAGAGTCGAGATCGACAAACCGGCCCAGACCCAGCTCAAGCGGATTCGCATCACCATCGTTGTCGGTTCCAAAAGACAGAAGTGCACTTTCCACACGCTCGGTGGAATTTGGTGTTCCCGGACCAATGCCGTAGGGTTCTCCGGCTTTCCACATGATTTCCCACAGTTCGTTACCTCTGCTGCCGTCTGTGAGATACAGCTCGAATCCGCCTTGCTTGCTCCAGCCGCTGCGCGCAACCACGACCGGGATGCCGTCGATTTCAGTTTCCCGGAACCAGAAATACTTCAGATCGCGCACCCAATCGCCGCATACATCGGCGACGACGTCTTCTGCTTTTGGCCCTTGAACCGCAAGCGGGGAAACATCCGGTTCGCAGACAGTAGCGTCAAAACCCCGCTCTGCACAAACAGCGCGTGCCCACAAGAGTATGTCGCTATCGGCCAGCGAGAGCCAAAAACGATCTGCGGCGAGTTTGAGAAGAACCGGGTCATTGATGATACGCCCGTCGTGATCACACATTGGCACGTAGTAGCCCTGGCCAATCTTGCAGGTGCTGAGATCGCGCGGACACAGGTACTGAGTCAATGCCGCGGCATCAGGGCCAGAGATTTCAACCTGGCGTTCACAACTCACATCCCACAGACTTACGCCTTCGGTGAGACGCTGGTACTCCGCTTTGGGATCGCCGTAAGACGTCGCCATATACATGCGGTTGTACACAGAAAAATGCGTCACGCCATGTTTGATAGTGGAGTCAAAGAAAGGAGATTTTCGGACTCGCGCGCCGAAGGAAAGTTGTACCATCGTGGGTTCTCTTGTTACTGGGTTGATCTGTGTCAACTCACGAATCAGGCTGCGCGGCATTATAGGCAAAAGTCGAAACACCGCACGGCTTTTTTTGTTAACACAAGCTATATTTTAGTCATTTACTGGGTTGCCCTGACAATCGGATCACTTCTGATTATTCAGCATCCTGCAAACCTGTCATTGATCGGGGAATGGAATGAGTGCTAACCGAAACTTACTTGATCGCACGCTGCTTAACCTTCGGTCTGCATGGCGAGGTATTGCCTCGCTGGGGCGCGACACGCAGCTGACTGATTTTTCACCTGATTTAAATAAGGCCGAACGAGTAAAACTGCGCGAGCACATTCGCGCGTGCCTTGATGGCAAAGGTGGTGAGGTTTCGGCTCGAAGTCGCGCAGCTGCTCTGGGCGAGCTCTACCTCAGTTTGAGCACACAGGGAAGGCAAACGTTTTTGCGCCTGCTTTCCCGGGATTTCGCTGTCGATCACACCAGCGTCGCCGAACTGGCAACCAAACTTCAGAGCTGTGAAGAAGATCAAGAGCGCATGAAGATCGAAGCGAGACTAAGACGCGAGCTGTCGCCTCCGTATTTGACACTACTCACTCAATTCAATGCGCTGCCGCAGGGGGTAAAATTTTTAGTCGATATGCGTACAGATCTGCTGGCGTGCAAGCGCGGCGATGCACATCTGGAAATGTTGGACGAAGTGCTACGCGAACGCCTATCGGTGTGGTTTGACATTGGGTTTCTGGAACTTCGCCGAATCACTTGGGACGCGCCGGCTGCATTACTCGAGAAGCTGGTTAACTATGAAGCGGTGCACCGTATCAAGTCCTGGCGCGATTTGAAAAACCGCCTCGAAGATGACCGCCGGTGCTTTGCTTATTTTCATCCGCGCATGCCGGATGAGCCTCTAATTTTTGTGTGGGTAGCCCTGGTCGAAGAGCTTTCGAACAATGTGACAGATCTTTTGAACGTAGACGCAATCAGGAACGATCCAAATCAAGCCAGCACCGCAATTTTTTATTCGATCTCCAATACCCAAACTGGTTTACAACGCGTCAGCCTGGGTAACTTCCTAATCAAACGCGTTGTCGATGAGTTGTTGAAAGAGCTGCCGCAATTGAAGACGTTCTCAACGCTTTCACCGATCCCCGGATTTTCGGCTTGGCTGAAGGAGTACATGGCGAGTGATGTTGAACCCAAACTGCTGGATGCCGAAATCAAGGCCCTGAACAGCGTTGGTGGAGATGTAATGGCCGTACTTGAAGCAAAAAACTGGCATAAAGATAAGGAGTCCAGCGCAGCACTAGAGAACCCGCTTACGCGTTTGTGCGCGCACTACCTGGTCAACGAAAAACGACGCAATCGCTCGATCGATCCGGTTGCCAACTTTCACCTGACCAACGGTGCCAAAGTTGAGCGCATCAACTGGCTGGGCGATCTCTCCAAAAAAGGCCTTCGGGATTCACACGGACTGATGGTGAATTACCTCTATGAACTCAAGAGCATCGAGACGAACCACGAACTCTATCGCGAATCGTTTCAGGTCTCGGCCTCAAAGAGTGTCAGCGCGCTTGCTGATAAGAGTCTGAGCTATCTTCGAGCCAGCTGATCCTGCCGGTTTCCATAGGGTTTCCGTAACGTTGCGCCAAATCAACTTGCATTGAGCCTGTGGTTTGCACAGACTCGCCGCGATTTAATTCTTACAACAATCGAGGGCGCGGCATGAAAGTTGGATTCATAGGTTTGGGAAACGTAGGCGGCAAACTGGCCGGCTCTATTTTGCGTAACGGATTTGATCTTACCGTGCGCGATCTCGACAAAAATATCGCCCAGCGCTTTCTCGACGATGGCGCCAAGTGGGCCGAAAGCCCTCGCGAACTTGCCGAAAGGTGCGACCTGGTCATCACCTGTTTGCCGTCCCCGGCAATTTGCTCTGCGGTAATGGAAGCAGAGGACGGCGTTCTCGCCGGACTTTCAGAGGGCAAAATCTGGGCAGAAATGTCCACCACTGATGAAAGCGAGGTCAAACGCATCGCGAAGCTGGTGGAGGCCAAAGGTGCTGCGGCGATTGAGTGCCCTGTTTCCGGCGGGTGTCACAGGGCGGCGACCGGCAATATTTCGATATTCGCCGGCTGTGAGCGCGATGTATTCGAACGAATGCTGCCTGTCCTGACTACGCTGGGCCGACGCGTGTTGCACACCGGTCTAATCGGCACTGCATCCGCGCTCAAAGTAATGACCAACTATCTGGCAACCGCTAATCTCATCACTGTCTGTGAAGCACTGACGACAATGAAAGCGGTCGGATTTGATCTCGCGACGACGTACAAGGCAATCGAAATTTCTTCGGGCACTTCATTCGTTGCCGAAACCGAAGGACAGGTCATCCTTAACGGTAGTCGTGATATTTCGTTTACGATGGATTTAGTTAAAAAAGATATTGGCCTGTTCCACGCAATAGCTGAACAACACAATGTACCGTTGGAAATCAGTCCGCTAATGATAAAAATATTTAACGACGGCATCGAGCGATACGGAGAACGTGAGCTATCGCCTAATATTATTCGTCGCCTTGAAGACGCGACGGGGTTATCGATATTGGCCGACGGCTTTCCGCCAGAGATGCTTGATAATGAGCCTGAACAGCCCGGCTACGAAGTCATCACTAAACCCGCGTAACTGCAGAAGCGTTTTCTCGGCGCAGCGCAATCATTGCGTGAACAAACAACGCAATAATGATTATGCCTCCTCCGATTAATGACTCGACATTGGGAACTTCGTTGATAATCAGCCATACGATAAGAGTGCCGCAAACCGTTTCCAGCGGCAGCATAAGACTGACTTCTGCCGCCGGAATATAACGTGGCCCGATAAACATCAGAGTCAGCGCGATTGTCATCACAGCGCCGAGCGCAAGCAATAACAATGCTGATTCGGGCGGAACATCAAACGGGTCAATCGAGGGTGCCGCGATCAGCGCTACCATGAGGCCGCTAAGTGCAACGGCAGGGGTCATATCGCCGTCTTTTTTCTTGCGGGTGAAAACGAAAGTGCTGGCGACAAATAATGCCGCACCCATGGCGAACAAGTCGCCCAACAAACTCCCGTTCTCATAGCTGCCGGATACTATCAACGTCACTGCAGCGATCACGACTACGATTGCAACGATAGTATGTATCTCGATTTTTTCTTTAAGGAACAGCCACCCAAGTATCGCTGCGAACACCGGTGACGTGCTGAGAATAACGAGCGTGTTAGCCACACTGGTATTGACCAGAGCGTTGACAAAGCAAAACGAGCTCAAGGTGAACATCAGCGCGGCACCAATGCCGGGCCAGCCGATAGCCTTGAAGACGCGCAAGGTATTGCGGCCATGGAGCATCGCGGTGACTAACAGCATTCCCTCAAATGTAAATAAACCTCGCCAAAACAGAATCGTCAATTTGTCTGCGTCAACCAGGCGAATTATCAAGCTGTCTGGACTCAACAAAATTATGCCAAGTGCAGTGATCAGTGTGCCTTTTAAATGTGGGTTCATTGAAGGGTTTGCAGATGCGTGTCCCGCGTAAATGCGAGACCGCTAAGAAGTTGTAGCGTCTAAGGCGCGCGGAAGAATTAGCTCGTAGTGAGAAGTAAGAGTCTACGGGTCAAATCAAACATCGATGTCGAAGTGCGTTTCTTTGGTGTCCCCTTTGCGGACAACAACAGTGCCGGCCAGTTTGTCGTGGAAGCTTTGTTTGCGTTTGTCGAATCCGACCCAGATATAACCCAGCAGCAGTGGAAGCGCAGATAAGATGTACGAAAAATATCGAATAATCGCCTGGCCTATCGATAATCTGCCGCCTGACTTTGCGTCGACCACTTGCAGTTGAAGCAACATTTTACCCGGTGTTCCCAGGAATCGAATCCAAAACCAAATCGTGAGGATGGCGGGAGCGACATAATTCAAAATCACATCCCAAAACCCGTGCACCAACTGGTCACCCATCCAGTACTCCTGGCCGTAAATTAGAGTGAGCGGGATGCCGAGGACGCACATGATGATAATGACGTCGATCAACACAGCGACAAACCGAATCCAGAAGCCGGCGTAGTTTTGGTTTTCCATTAAATTGTTCCCGTTTGTTGTTCCTGAATTGTAGCTACGTCATCAATGTGGGGTTAAACCGAGCGTGCCGCCTCACACATATTGCGCAGTTTGGTCATCGCAAGATCGCGACCAAGAAACCCGAGCCCACAATCGGGTGCCACCACAAATCGGTCGCGATCGATATAATCAAGTGCCGCTTTTAGTCGGCTTGAAATTCCGTCAACCGATTCCACGCCACTTTTTGCGATCGCCATCGCGCCAAAAATGACTGTCGACTGTTTGAATAACTCCAGAAGGGACAGATCGTTGTAGCGGTGCGCGTCTTCGATCGAAATTTGATCGACACTCGATTTGTCGACAGCCGCGGCAAGGTCAAAATAACACTTTCGATCTGCCTTGTGGTAATCAACCGAGTCAAGTTTATCCGGGTAACCGCAGCACATATGCATCACGCGTGTGACGTGATCGGGAACGCCGTCAAAGCATCGGTCCAGACATTCCACGCCGAAATCCATCGCGCGTTCGACGTTGCGGGCGAACAAGGGTTCATCTACCTGGATGTATTGACACCCGGCATCGGCTAAGGCGCGCACCTCGTAGTTGATTGCGTCCGCCAGATCAAAGGCCAAATCCCGCATCGAGTCGTAGTGCACGTTTGCGGTGGTGTCCATAATTGTGACCGGCCCAGGAACTGTGATCTTGACAGGCTGCTCGCAAAACGATTGGGCGATCCTGAAGTCCGAATCAAGGAAGTGATCGCCGCGCGGTTCGATCCTGCCATTAATCGTCGGGAGCTCAGCTTCATAAGCGCCATCGCGCAACACACGCTTGGTGAGATTGACGAAATCGACGCCGGTAAGGTGGCGGCAATGGTAGTGGATGTAGTTTTCGCGGCGCTGTTCGCCGTCAGTGGGGATGTCGACTCCGCAGCTGACCTGATCCTCTATAGCTTCCTGAGTGGCGCGCACAAGCAACGCTTCGATTTCGTCGTCGGCATTTGCCATCGACTCGGTGTAGCGGCGGGTCACCTCTCCGCCTTCGCTGACCATTCCACCCTGGTAGTCGAACCAATCGATTACGGGCGTGTACTCTGGTTTGGGGTAGGCGCCGATGCAGGTTGTCTTGATCACAGGATTATCCACGTGGCCGATTCAAAGCAGGATTCTGGCGTCAATCGGCGACTCTGTCTAATGGTTTCGCAACTCAGTGTGTTGGGATTTCAGTCGCCTGATTTTGCGCGGTGGTGTAAAATCGCGCGTTTTTCAAATCGGAGTGTTGGCATGTCGCTAAGCCCGGAAGACGTGAACAAAATCGCACATCTTGCCCGATTGCAAATAGATGACGATCAGGTCGAGCACTACGCAGAAAATCTGTCCAACATTCTCGAACTCGTTAATCAGATGAATAATATCGATACGACTGACGTTACGCCGATGGCGCACCCGCAACATGCGGTCGCTCGTTTGCGCGATGACAAAGTCACCGAATCGGACCAGCGCGAGCATTTTCAGGCGCACGCACCGGCAGTTGAGAACGGCTTGTATCTCGTACCCAAGGTGGTCGAGTAGGGCGAACTGTTATGTTTGAAAAAACACTCGCCGATCTCTCGGCCGCGCTGCGCAAAAAAGAGGTCAGTAGCCTCGAGCTGACCGATATGTTTCTTGATCGAATCGATCAAAATCAAAATCTGAACGCGTTCATCACGGTGACGGCTGAGCAAGCGCGCGCGCAGGCGAAAAACGCCGACGCCGCTATTGCGAATGGTGACGCGGGCCCGTTGACCGGAATTCCTATCGCGCACAAGGATTTGTTTTGCACTAACGGTGTGCGCACCTCCAGCGGCTCTCGCATGTTGGACAAATTCATTTCACCTTACGACGCTACCGTCGTCGAGCGCTTGACCGCGTCGGGTTGTGTCATGCTGGGAAAGACCAACATGGATGAGTTTGCGATGGGCTCAAGTAACGAAACCAGCTGGTACGGAAACGTGCACAACCCCTGGAACAAAGACTGCGTTCCCGGTGGGTCGTCGGGCGGGTCCGCGGCAGCCGTCGCAGCGCGTCTGACCCCGGCGGCGACAGGTACCGACACCGGTGGCTCAATTCGCCAGCCCGCGTCGCTCACCGGGATCACTGGATTCAAGCCGACCTACGGTCGCGTTTCGCGTTACGGAATGATCGCATTTGCTTCCAGCCTTGATCAGGCTGGCCCGATGGCCAAGTCTGCGCAAGACTGTGCAATGTTGTTGCAATCAATGGCGGGTTTCGACGAACGCGATTCGACCAGTATCGAGCATCCAGTCGATGACTACTGCGCTGGACTCTCTAACAACATTAAGGGAAAAGTCATCGGCATTCCGAAAGAGTATTTTGGTTCAGAACTCGACTCCGGTGTGGCGGATTGCGTGCACAAAGCGGCCGATGTGTTGAAAGGGCTCGGGTGTGAACTGCGCGAAGTCTCGCTGCCAAACCAGCATTTGGCCGTGCCGGTTTATTACGTTGTCGCCCCGGCTGAGTGTTCATCCAATTTGTCTCGTTTCGATGGGGTACGCTTTGGTCACCGCTGCGACGATCCCGCCGACCTCGAAGATTTGTACAAGCGTTCGCGCGCCGAAGGTTTTGGCGAGGAGGTCAAACGGCGGGTGATGATCGGGACTTACGCACTTTCTGCCGGGTATTACGATGCGTATTACTTGAAAGCCCAGCAAATACGGCATTTGATCAGTGAGGATTTTAACCACGCGTTTGAATCGGTCGATATGATACTTGGGCCGTCATCGCCAAGTGTCGCATTCACAATCGGCGATAAAAATGACGATCCCGTCGCGATGTATTTAAATGATCTCTACACGATCGCGGCCAACCTCGCTGGGCTGCCCGGCATCTCGGTTCCGTGTGGTTTTGTAAACGGGTTGCCCGTTGGCATGCAATTGTTGGGCAAAGCGTTTGACGAATCGCTGTTGCTGAATGTCGCGCATCACTATCAACAAAACACTGACTGGCACATCCAAATGCCAGATGGTGTTTAAGGAGGCCCTGTCGTGCAATGGGAAACCGTTATCGGTCTCGAAATTCATGCGCAACTTTCGACCAAAAGCAAGATCTTTTCCGGATCCTCAACTGCTTTTGGCGCGCAACCCAATACCCAGGCGAACGCAGTTGATCTGGGCCTGCCCGGTACGCTGCCTGTCGTGAACCGCGAAGCCGTTCGAATGGCGATCAAGTTCGGTTTGGCAACCGGCGCGCAAGTGGCGCCGAGGTCCGTGTTCGCCCGCAAAAACTATTTCTACCCCGACCTGCCCAAGGGCTATCAAATTTCCCAGTTTGAGCTTCCGATCGTCGGCAAAGGCGAACTGGAAATCGAACTTGAAGACGGTGCAAGCAAGACGATCGGCATTACGCGCGCGCATTTGGAAGAGGATGCAGGAAAATCCCTGCACGAAGATTTTCAAGGAATGAGCGGAATCGATTTAAACCGTGCGGGCACACCCCTGTTGGAGATTGTGTCTGAACCGGATATGTCATCGGCAAAAGAGGCTGTCGCCTACGCGCGCAAGATTCACTCGCTGGTGCGCTACATCGATATTTGTGATGGCAACATGCAGGAAGGCTCACTGCGCTGCGACGCCAATGTGTCGGTACGTTTGAAAGGTGAAACCGAACTCGGTACGCGCACCGAAATCAAGAACGTCAATTCATTCCGTTTTCTTGAGAAAGCGATTAACTTCGAAATCGAGCGCCAGATCGATGTCATCGAATCGGGTGGCCAAGTGATACAGGAAACGCGGTTGTACGATAGCGATAAAGATGAAACCCGCTCGATGCGCAGCAAGGAAGAAGCCAATGACTACCGTTATTTCCCCGATCCGGATTTGCTTCCGGTCGAGGTCGATTCGGCGCTTTTGGACGAGATCAGAACCTTGCTGCCTGAATTGCCCGATGCCAAGCTGAGTCGGTATGTCAGCGATCTGGAATTATCCAAAGCGGATGCGAGTCAGCTGGTGTCGGATCGCGATGTTGCGACCTATTTCGAAGCGGTCACGATGACTTCAAAGGCACCTGCGAAACTGGTCGCCAACTGGGTGGTGTCTGAGCTGGGTGGCAAATTGAACAAGGATGATCTCGCAATCGCTGAGAGCCGCACGTCTCCCGATCAATTCGCACAATTGCTCGATCGAATCGCGGATAACACGATTTCCGGCAAGATAGCGAAGCAGGTTTTTGACGCGATGTGGGCAGGCGAAGGCGATGCCGACGCCATTATTGAAGCGAAAGGTCTGCAACTGATAACCGACACCTCCGCGATTGATCAAATGGTCGATGAAGTGATCGCTGCTAATCCCGATCAGGTCGCGCAATACAAATCCGGCAAAGACAAACTGCTCGGGTTTTTTGTCGGGCAGGTTATGAAAGCGTCGAAGGGTAAGGCTAACCCCGCGCAGCTTAACCAGATAATGAAGCAGAAGCTGCAGGACGCCGATTAAAACGAGTACGAGGCGCTATTGCGCCTCGTGCATAACCGCTCGGAACGGGACGAACTTATTCGGCGAATATCCCTGCGATCGATCGAATCAATCCATTTTCCAGCGCCGGTAGCGCTTCGGCAAATTCCAGATTCGCCTGATTCGCAGTGCTCACAACACGGGTGTGGTAAGTCTTCCAGTCGACGATGTTTTCGCCACTGAACTGCGATACCTGTGTGCTCGTGCCTTGCGTGCTGCTTCCGCTTTGTTGTTGACTGACTATTTCTCCGGCACGCGGTCGCTCCCTCACCTGTAAATCAGTGACCATCGTGTAAAGCGTGTCATCGACGAGGGAGTCCGCAACGACGCCAACCAAAGCGCCAATCACCAGCCCCTTGCCCGCATCAGAACTGCTCGACACGCTGGTGCCGAGGACAGCTCCGCTGAACCCTGCTTCGAGGTAACTGTCGGATGATTTCAAGTCGTCCTTGCCGACTTTGAGAACATTTGCCTGCAGCATGAACTGCGCTTCATCGGGGTCATCCGTAATCGCATAACCACTGTCGACTAAGCGTCCGAGTATTCTCGGTTTCAGCGCGAGATCTTTGTCCGAGGTGTTGCGAATGGATACAAAAACGATACGCTCGTCAGGCGCGACGGGTTCGAGAAAAATGGTTTCGCTGGCACGCGTCTGCACATCCAACTCGCTCTTGTTTAGCCCAGTGTTCACGGCAGCGCAGGCTGACAGCGTTGCGAGCGCGCCGATTGCGAAGATTCTAATCAGCTGGCGACGAATCAACATAGTCTATAGTCCTCAATTTAGTTACCCAGTGTGTTCAGGATACGCGGCACTAGCTGAATCGATGCTGAATAAATTGAATGGCAAAGGCTTCGTACCGCAACACCATAAGCATCTGCTTAGACTTGGTCTGACAACATTGGGATAATAGCGTTCCTCGATTAACACTGCTCAATGTTGTGCTTTGGTAATGTCAGAAAATTCAGATCAGTTGACCCGATTTCTCATCGAATCCGCCAATATTCGCGGCGTTATTGTCTCACTCGATCGAAGCTGGGCTGAACTTGCCGAAACGCGCACTTACGAGGGCAACATGCGCGCGATTCTCGGGCAGGCGATGGTCGCAACCACGTTGATGTCAGCCAACCTGAAACAATCGGGGCGTGTGACGTTGCAGGTCAGCGGCAGCGGTCCGATCTCGCTCATGGTTATGCAGGTCAATGAGAGTGGGAGCGTGCGAGGGATGGCAAAGGCGTATGGAAAGCCTGAGTCGGAGACCTTGTCTGAACTATTTGGGCAGGCGCAGATGTCGGTAATTGTAGAACCGGACAATGGGCCCGAGCGGTATCAGGCTATCGTCGAAATGAATGCGGACACACTATCGAGCGCTTTATCCAATTACTTTCACCAGTCCGAACAGTTGCTGACGCGGATTTGGCTTGTTGCAAATCAGAACAGAGTGGCGGGTCTGATGATTCAGAAGTTACCCGATGATACATCGAGTCTGGATGAGTCCGGTGAAGCCTGGCAAAGAATCAAGCTGCTTGCTGAAACGCTGAATGAGGAGGAACTCGTTACACTGGACGCGCAAACCTTGTTGCATCGGCTTTTTCATGAAGAGCAGGTTCGCATGTTCGAACCAAAGTCGATCGTGTTTGAGTGCACCTGTTCGCGCGAGCGCACGGCAAATATGATCAGTTCGCTGGGTGAAGATGAGGCTCGCTCAATTATTCACGACGAAGGTGTCATTTCCGTTGAGTGCGATTTTTGTGCGACAAAGTACGAATTCGATGCAATCGATGTCGAGCAACTGTTTGGCGATTCCAGCGTGTTACCGCCTTCATCGACGCATCATTAGCAGCTGTCCTCAGCTACCTTGACGTCCACAAACCGGACAGCTCGGGTCTTTCTTGAGCCGAATTTCATTCCACTCCATCGCCAGCCCATCCAGCAGCAGCAATCGCCCGCTTAGATCGTCACCGATATTGAGCAGTACCTTGATGGCTTCCATTGCCTGCATGCATCCAATGATGCCGACAATCGGGCCAAATACACCAACGCGTTCGCAGGTTTCGCCGTCTTGGCTGCCTTTGAATAAACACCGGTAGCAAGGGCTTTCGGGTTTGTCATTGCGAAATACTGAAATCTGCCCATCGCTACGGATCGCCGCGCCGGAAACGAGGGGGACGCTGAATTTGACGCAGGCTTCGTTGACAGCAAAGCGGGTGGGGAAGTTATCACTACCTTCAATGACTATATCGACCTGGCTAACGAAATCCGCCAAATCTTCCGAATCAAGCGCGTAGTCAATCGTTTCAATTTCAATATCGGGGTTGATAGCCGCGCACGCGCGCTTTGCCGAATGCGTTTTTAATTCGCCGACTTGGTCAACCGTGTGAACGATTTGGCGCTGCAAGTTCGATAGCTCGACTTGATCAAAGTCTGACAGTATCAGTTTGCCCACTCCGGCCGCTGCCAGATACAGGGCTATCGGCGAACCCAGCCCGCCCATGCCGACAATCAGGCAACGACTTTGCAAGAGTTTTTCCTGACCTTGCGTGCCAATTTGCGGCAGATTGATATGGCGGCTGTAACGATCGAGTTGGGTTTCGTTCAACGACAAATTTCCACTTAGAACTTGTGCAATGATCGCCCCGAAGGCAGAGTATGTAAACCGCACGTGATAGCAAGTCCCGAAAATGAATCACCTCGCACATGCTCTGTTAGCAGATGACACGCCCGGCTCGATTATCGGCAACCTGTCCGGTGACTTCGTGCGTGGCCCTGTGGATTCGCGTTTCGCTCCGCAGGTTGCAGACGGGATTCGCATGCACAGAAAGGTCGATACATTTACCGACAGTAACGCGATTATCCGGTCAGGGAAAAAACGCTTTATCGGAGCACACAGACGAGTCGCCGGCATCGTCCTCGACGTATTTTACGACCACTGTCTGTACCTGAACTGGGAATCGTTTTCGGATGAGCAATTCGATGCGTTTTGCCGGCGAATTTACACGACGCTCAACATTCATCGCCCACTTGCGCCGGAGTATTTTCACGATTACATCCCGCGATTTATCGAGCGCGATATGTTGGCAAGTTGCTGTACCCTTGAGGGCGTTGAGGCAGTTATCGAACGCCTCGCTACGCGCTGGTCAAATAAACCGGATATGCAAAGACTGTTGATCGCGGCAGGCCACGACGCGCGCAACCAGCAGGCGGAGATCGAAGCGGATTTCCTGCGATTTTTTCCGCAGTTGCTGGAAGCTACGAGTGCTAACGCAGAGACGTTCTAGCGGCACATACGCGCTCATTCCCGTTTAAGTCGGTCAGCGTTTTGACTTCGCCGTAACCGTGTTGTTTAAAAATTTCACGCACGGGCTCTCCCTGATCGTAGCCATGCTCAATTGCGATCTCACCTTCGTTTTTTAAATGCGCGCTTGCTCCGGCAACGATCTCGCGAATATCGTCGAGTCCGTCTTCACCGCTAATCAAAGCCGACTCGGGTTCGTATTTAACATCACCTCGAGACAAATGCGGATCACCGTGTTTGATGTAGGGTGGATTGCAAACGATCAAATCAAATTTGCAATCGCGCAACGCGCTGAACCAGTTGCTTTCGATGAAGGTGACGTGGGCTAGTCCATGCGCATCGGCGTTCATCTTCGCGACTTCGAGTGCGGCATGCGATTGATCACACGCGGTGACGGATGCACGCCTGCGTTCGCTCGCTATTGCCAGCGCAATTGCGCCGGTTCCGGTCCCGAGATCGAGAACGTCATACGCGCTGTGAGTCGGGATTAGCGAGAGCGCGTGTTCGACGAGTAGCTCGGTCTCCGGTCTGGGAATCAGCGTATCCGGGGTGACATGCAATTCCATTGACCAGAATTCCCGCTGTCCTAGTATGTGCGCGACGGGTTCACCGTCACTGCGTCGTTTAATCATCGAGTTAAACAACGTTTCCTGTTCACTATCAAGCGCTTGGTCGGGCCATGCAAACAGGTGGCTTCGCTGTTTCTGGAGTGCGGATGCCAGAAGTGTCTCGGCATCAAGCTTCGGGCTTTCGCTTGCAGCAAATTGAGTCACAGCCCGTGCGAGTGCCGACCGAATCGTTAGCATTGCGTGTTGTGCTGTCTAGTCCGCTAACTCAGCCAGCAAATCAGCCTGGTGTTCGGTCAGTAGAGGATCAATGACTTGGCTCAAACCCCCGACCATAACCTCGTCGAGCTTGTATAGCGTGAGATTGATGCGATGGTCGGTCACGCGCCCCTGCGGATAGTTGTAGGTTCGAATGCGCTCGGAACGATCGCCTGAGCCAACCTGCAACCTGCGCGACTCTGACTGCTCCGACTGCTGTCGCGATATTTCCGCGTCCATCAACCTCGCCTGTAACAACGACATAGCCCGCGCGCGGTTTTTATGCTGACTGCGTTCGTCCTGACACTCAACGACGATACCGCTGGGCGCATGTGTGATGCGGATGGCTGAGTCGGTTTTGTTAACGTGTTGGCCGCCTGCGCCAGATGCACGAAACGTATCGATACGAAGGTCGGCGGGGTTGATTTCGATTTCACCCACTTCCTCAACCTCGGGAAGTATCGCCACAGTTGCGGCTGAGGTGTGCACACGCCCCTGAGATTCAGTTTCGGGCACGCGCTGTACCCTGTGTGCGCCTGATTCGAACTTCAATTTCGAAAACGCGCCGTGACCCAGCAGGCGCGCAACGACTTCTTTGTAGCCACCGTGCTCGCCTTCGCGTTCGTTTAACAGCTCGATTTTCCAACCCAGCGATTCCGCGTAGCGCGAATACATGCGCAGCAGATCGCCGGCAAATATTGCTGCTTCATCGCCGCCCGTTCCAGCGCGAATTTCCAAAAATACATTGTTGTCGTCGCGCGGGTCCTTCGGCAGTAGCAGCGTCTGCAATTCATGCTCAAGAGAGGTCAGGGTGTCGGTTGCGCTTTCGATCTCCTCTGCTGCCATCGCCTGCATCTCGGGGTCGCTGTCGTTTGCCATTTCGCGGGCGTCTTCAAGAGTCGACTCTGCGCTGGTGTATTGGGCGAAGGTTTTTACCGCGGGCTCGAGCTGAGCGTACTCGCGCGACAGGTCGCGAAACTGATTTTGATCGCTGATTACCTCAGGTTGGCCCAGCAGAAGCGCGATTTCTTCATAGCGCGCGCTCAAGCCGTCCAGTTTTTCACGAATTGAATCTTTCACAGGGGGTGTTACTTGGAGTGTTCGTTATCGAGATCGAATAGCTTTCGCGCTGCATTGAGCACGGTTTCGTCGCCTTCTTCCGCGGCTTTTCGCAGACCCTGTGTCGGTTGGTGCAAAATTTTGTTGTTGAGGGAATGCGCAAGATCTTCGATTACGGTTTGAGGATCTTTACCAAGAGCCAGTGCGCTTTGTGCGCGTTTCAGTGCAGTGGCTTTGATATCCTCCGCGTCGTCACGAAGTTTGCGGATTAAATCGATGCTGTCCTTGGCGCGCTCGCCGCGCATGAAAGCCTCAACCTGCGAGCTGACAATTTCCTCCGCCTGCATTGCCGCGTCCAGGCGTTTTTGTTGGCCGGCGACAATCACTTTTTGCAGGTCATCGACGGCGTAAAGAAACACATCTTCGATTTCGGCCACCTGAGGTTCGATATCACGCGGAACAGCCAGGTCGATCATGAAAATCATCCTGTGCTTGCGTACTTTTAACGCCTGCTCGACGGCACCTTTTCCAAGAATTGGCAACTGACTGGCGGTAGAAGAGACGACAATGTCCGCTGACTCCAGCAGTCTGGGAACGTCGGCAATGCGTTCTGCTCTGGCACCAAAACGGCTGGCAAGCTGCGCTGCTCGATCGAGGCTGCGATTGGCGATCGTCATGTTGCCGATCCCGTTGGTGTGCAAGTGTCGCGCGGTCAACTCGATGGTCTCTCCCGCGCCAATTAACAGCGCGTTGCGTTCGCGCAAATCGTTGAAGATCTGTCGCGCAAGCGTCACCGCCGCAAACGCAACCGATACTGGGTTTTGACCTATCTCGGTGCTGGATCGGACCCGTTTGGCCACTTTAAACGCGTGCTGGAAGAGATCGTTTAGGCGGGTGCCGAGCGTGCCAAATTTGCTCGCTTCAGAGTAGGCCTGCTTCACCTGGCCGAGGATTTGCGGCTCGCCAAGAACCATTGAGTCCAAACCACAGGAAACTCTTAGCAAATGCTGAACTGCGTCACGATTTTGCCTCTGGACAAGGTACGGTGCGAAGTGATCAGGGGGGGCAGAGTGGTACTGGTGGAGCCATTGTGCGATCTTGTGCTCAGAACCACCCTCAAGCCCACAGTAGATTTCTGTTCGATTACAGGTTGACACAATCGCTGCTTCATCGATGCCGTCAATCGCTTTGAGGTTGCTCAAGGGCTCCGCCAGCGAGTCTGTGGCGAACGCCACTTGCTCGCGCACGTCAATCGGCGCAGTATTGTGGTTGAGTCCTAGGGCAACAATGGTCATAACGTCTGATTTTATCAGAAGTTTGGCTTTCGGTTAGAGGCCGCTGACCTGTACAAATCGACACCTTGGCAAGTTTGACCTCGGTGCGATCGTCACGAAATAATGCCTGGCCTCGTGCAAATGCGCCCGCAGCCTCAGGACTTGAACGGGAACGACCCTATGTATTTACGAGCAACAATACTCATCGTCAGTAGCGCATTGCTAACCGCGTGCTCGATGCCGCAGGAAATCACTCAAGATTCCGCACAGGTGCAAAGCTCTCGGACGCAATTCACGGGTCAACCCCGATCACAACAAAGCGAATTGCTCTATCACATGCTTGTGGCAGAGATGGCGTCCCGACGGGGCCAACTGGATGTAGCCTACGAAAGCTATATTCAGGCCGCCGACATCAGCGATGATCCAGAACTGGCTGAAAGCGCTGCTCGCATTGCGATTTTTGGAAAAGCATGGGCACGCGCGGCCCGAGCCGGCGAACGGTGGCTTGCGCTGGAGCCGCACAACAGTGAAGCGCGGCATGTATTGGTCACCAGTTATCTCCGATTGAAACGCCAGGATGCTGCGCAAGAGCAGTTGATAGAAATTGTGAACACGCATCCCGATGGAGTCGAGCAGGGCGCGGCCGTGGCTTACGCCTTACTGCGACACGAGACCAATGAGGCACTCACGACGGGTATCGCGCAAGAACTCTCCAACGTTTTCTCGCAAAGTCCCGGAATGCAGTTCAACCTCGCCAGATTGGCTCACACCACCGGTGACCGGCAACTGGCGTTACAGGCGATTGATCGCACTCTGATGCTGCAACCCGATTTGGCACAAGCCATCCTGCTGCGCGCGCAGCTCCAGATCGAGAGCGGAAACCCCGGTATTGCGCTTACGGAACTTCGCGCAAAGTTGGAGCAAGCGCCAACCGATCTGACGCTTAATCTCGGTTATGCGCGTCTTCTCGTGCAATCAGGTGCGCATGAAGAGGCGGTACAGGCAATGGCGCATACCTACACCATCTCGCCTGGTAACCCCACGGTAGTATTGAGCCTTGGGTTAATGGCACTGGAAGCGCACAGACTGCCCGAAGCCAAGGGCTACCTGAATCGGGTGCTGGACCTGGGACATCGCGAGTCTGAAGCGCATTACTACCTTGCGCGGATTGCCGATAGCCAGAGTGAATACGAAACAGCGATTGATCATTACTCCAAAGTTGTCAGCAACGATCTGCAACTCGATGCCCAAACACGGATCACCGAGCTTATGGCGCTGCTGGGCCATGTCGACCAGGCGCGTTTTCGCATTAAGCGACTGCGTGAGTTGAATCCCGGCGTCGATCGTCAGGTTCACTTTATTCTTCTGGAAAACAAGATCCTGCGCGAAACCGGCCACCATCAGGAAGCGTTCGATATGCTGACCGATTCCCTGGAGGCTTACCCAGAGAATATTGATGTTTTATACGCGCGCGCGCTGGCGGCTGAGAAAATTGGACTCGACGGTCTTTTTGAAGAACATATGCGCACGGTACTCAGCATCGAGCCGCAAAACGCTCGTGCGCTCAACGCATTGGGTTATTTCCTGGCGGATCAATCGCGTCAACTCGATGAAGCTGAACTTTACATCATGCAGGCAATTGCGCTCATGCCAACTGACCCCGCGGTGATCGATAGCCTCGGTTGGTTAAATTATCGGCAGGGCAAGTACGAAGAAGCTCTGCGTTTGTTAAAGCAGGCGTATCAGTTGCTCTACGATCCTGAAATCGCAGCCCACCTCGGGGAGGTACTTTGGGTATCTGGTGATCAAGCTAGCGCAATCGAAATCTGGGACGACGCGCTCAAACAAAGCCCGGACGATGCGCTGCTCAAAGAAGTGATTCAGCGGTTTCGTGAATGAGGGTTGTTTTACCGCTGGTACTTCTCCTCAGTATTACAGCATGCGCCGCACCAGATAAATTCACCCCATCCGATTCGCGCGACGCGCATTGGCAAGCGCACGTGCAGGCCGTATCCAACATGCAGAAGTGGCGTGCGATGGGGCGAATCGCGGTCAAAACGAAAGACGACGGTGGCACTGTACGACTCATTTGGGATCAAAACCAGGACGATTACACAGTGCGTTTGAGCGCGCCGTTAGGAAAAGGTGTGGTGCGCCTGCGGTCAACCGAAAACGGGGCTGAACTCTCCAATTCAGACGGATCAATCATTACGGGTAAAAGCGCTGAAGAGCTGGTTCGGCAAGTGTTTGGCTGGCAGATGCCAATCGATCAACTCGGACACTGGCTCACCGGGTTGCCCGGTCAACACGCCGAATACTCGCTTAACACGCAAAGCTTGTTGGGCAGCCTCAACTGGAAACAGTGGGAGGCGCAGTTCGAGCGCTACACCGATGATCGCTATCCACCATTGCCGAGCAAAATTCGGGTTGCGAGCAACGATGTCGAAATCCGCGTGGTCATTGACTCCTGGAATCAATCGCCATCCGAAGTCAGTACGACACGCATACCGATTCCGGGCGAATAGGCTGTGTCTGATTTCAACGTGACTCGCTGGCCGTCGCCGGCCAAGCTAAATTTGATCCTGCGTATAACGGGTCCGCGTCCCGACGGTTACCATGAATTGCAAACCATGTTTCAGTTACTCGATTACGGCGACGACATCGACATTGCCGCGACCACGGATGGCGTAATTGAGACCAAAACCGCGGTGCCCGGTGTGAATCAAGAAAACGACTTGTGTGTGCTTGCCGCGCGCTTGCTGAAGAGGGAGACGGGCACTCATCAGGGAGCGGTGATCAGCTTACAAAAACGCTTGCCAATAGGTGCGGGGCTAGGCGGAGGCAGTTCAAATGCGGCGACCGTTTTAATCGCGCTTAATCGAATCTGGGGTACCGGACTATCGTTGCAGGAACTCGCGACGCTCGGTCTGCAACTGGGCGCAGATGTGCCAGTGTTCGTAATGGGCAAATCGGCGTGGGCCGAGGGAGTTGGGGAACGTCTGGTTCCAACTGCCTTACCGGAACGATGGTTTTTGGTGATTTCGCCTGGCGTTCATGTAAAAACTTCGGATGTATTTCGCGATGCTCGATTGACACGAAATTGTCCACCGATCACAATACGCGCCTTTCTCGACCAGTACCTCAACGAGCCGGTCGATAACGTGTGTCAGCCGATCGTACGAGAGCGATACCCGGGTATCACGGAAGCGATAGATTGGCTAGCCGAACAGTGTCACGGCCGGACGAGGGTCGTCGGCATGACAGGCACTGGAAGTTGTGTGTTTGCAGCATTTGAAAGTCGAAGCGATGCGCAAAATTTGCTGCACAGCGTTCCAGAGAAGTGGCGCGGATTTGTTGCCAAAGGGGTTGATGTGTCACCTCTGCATCGAGTGATGTCGCCGGAGTGACTGACATCGCGTGATAAATATGAAGAAGTGTCTACACTATTGCGGCAAATCCGTAATACCAGACGAGTGTTACACTTCCAAAATAACAAGAAAAGCAGAATGAACGTTTGGGCCGTCGCCAAGCGGTAAGGCACCAGGTTTTGATCCTGGCATACGCAGGTTCGAATCCTGCCGGCCCAGCCATTTTTTAAACGTTATACAAAAAACGGCGAATTCAAACCACTTCAAGGCGAACGGACATAGTTTCATCCGCCCATCATCAAATTAATACAACGCAATGATTCACGACGACGATAACCTCAGCTTCGACAGGATGATGGTGTTTGCGGGAGACGCGGGCGCGCATTTGGCCCGACGTTTGTGCGATGACCTCAATCTACCACTCGGCCGCGCACTACTCGGCTCATTTAGCGACGGCGAACACAGCGTTGAAATTCTCGACAACGTGCGCGGGCGGGACATTTACATTATCCAATCCACTTGTGCGCCGACCAATAATAATTTGATGCAATTACTGGTGATGGTCGATGCGATGAAACGCGCCTCTGTCAATCAGGTAACCGCGGTGATCCCCTATTTTGGATACGCCAGACAAGACCGCCGAGTGCGTTCACAGCGTGTTCCGGTCACCGCCAAGCTGGTGGCGAACATGTTGTCGTCAGCGGGTGTTGATCGCGTCTTAACCATCGACTTACACGCCGACCAGATTCAAGGCTTCTTCGACATCCCGGTCGACAACGTGTACGGCTCGCCCCTGCTGCTTGGAGACATTTGGCGTCAGAAGCACGATGACCTGATCGTGGTTTCCCCGGACGTTGGCGGTGTGGTCCGCGCGCGAGCAATCGCCAAGCGCCTCGACGACGCTGATCTCGCGATCATTGACAAACGCCGCCCGCAGGCCAATCAATCGGAGGTCATGCACATCATTGGTTCGGTCGAGGGTAAAAGTTGTGTATTGGTCGACGACATGGTCGATACGGCGGGCACGCTATGCGCGGCGGCAAACGCGCTCAAAGAAAACGGTGCCGCTCGAGTTATCGCCTACGCAACGCACCCGGTGCTTTCTGGCCCGGCTATCGAGCGCATTCGCAATTCGACAATCGATGAGCTGGTGGTGACAGACACGATTCCGCTGAGTGAAGAAGCGCAAAATTGCAGCCTGATTCGCCAGCTGAGCGTGGCTAATATGCTCGCTGAGACTATCCGCCGAATGCAGAAAAATGAATCTGTCAGCTCCCTGTATATGGACTAGCCTGCTACAGCGCAGATACGCTCAAAAACATATCTATAATCCTTCTTCGCGCCGGATTTTCTGATAAAATCCCGCGCCTTGCCCGTTTTGGTCGCGATTCGGGTACCGGAAACCCCGATTTTTTCGGGGTTTTAATATTCTCAAATGGAGAAAATACATGAGCGTATCATTTACCGTTGACGCGGAACCGCGTACGGATCAGGGGAAAGGTGCGAGCCGCCGCCTGCGTCGTGCGAATCAGGTGCCCGCTGTCGTTTATGGCGCAGGCAAAGAACCTGAGTCAATCATGGTTAAGCACAACGAAGTGCTTAAGAGTCTCGACCATGAAGCCTTCTACTCACACATTCTTACATTGAACGTTGGCAAAAAAAGTCAGCAGGTCATCCTGCGCGACATTCAGCGCCATCCCTTCAAAAAGCTGGTTATGCACATCGACTTCCTGCGTGTGCAGTCCGACCAGTCCATTCAGGTCCAGGTTCCTTTGCACTTCTTGAACGAAGAGAATTGTGTTGGAGTGAAGCAGGGTGGAGGCATCATCAGCCATCTCGAAACCGAGATTTTGATCGACTGTCTGCCGGGCGATTTGCCAGAGTACATCGAAATTGATGTCGCGGCGCTTGAGCTGGGAGCATCCTTGCACTTGTCGGACGTCAAACTGCCCGAGGGCGTAACCTCAGTCGACCTCGCGTACGGGGAAGATCACGACCGCGCTGTCGTCTCGATTCATGTGACGCGTGCATCCAAGTCTGACGATGACGATGATGATGCAGGTGAAGAAGCAGCAGAAGGCGAAGAGGACACTGACGGCTAACTTGTTGCCCTCAGGAGGCCCGATGTGGGCACCGCCGAAACATCGATCGATCTAATCGTCGGACTGGGTAACCCTGGCTCCGAGTATGCAGAAACCCGCCATAATGCGGGTTTCTGGCTTGTGGACGAGATTGCTCGGACAGACCGTCAGACTTTTGCAAGCGAGACTCGATTTCACGGTGACGTTGCGACTACCCAAATTGGAGCACGCAAAGTCCGTTTGCTTAAACCGACGACGTTTATGAACCGCAGCGGTCAGTCCGTCGCAACAATGGCTCGTTACTTCAAGATACCGGTCGAAAACGTCCTTGTTGTCCACGATGAGCTCGACCTGTCGGCAGGCGATGCGCGGATCAAGTTCGGTGGCGGTCACGGCGGTCACAACGGACTGCGCGATATGATCGCGCATTTTGGATCCCCCAACTTTTGGCGAATCCGGTTGGGCATCAGCCATCCCGGCCATCAGTCTGATGTGGTCAACTATGTGCTGAAACCGCCGTCGCGCGATGATCGCGAAAAAATCGATGAAACGATAAGCGTTATCCTGAGTGTGATGCCAATGGTTGTGGACAACGATATCCAAAAGGCGACACAAAAGGTGCACTCACGCAAGCCCAAGCCACCAAAGCCTGATACACAACAAACCGAAGATTGATACACAACAAACCGAAGATTGAAACCCCCAAAGCGCGGAACTGATAGAGATCGAACATGGGATTTAAATGCGGCATCGTCGGCCTGCCTAATGTCGGTAAATCAACGTTATTCAACGCGCTGACGCAAGCGGAGATCGCGGCCGAAAACTACCCTTTTTGCACCATCGAACCCAACGTCGGGATTGTGCCAGTGCCCGATTTGCGTCTGAATCAATTGGCGGAAATCGTGAATCCGGAAAAAGTCATCCCAACCACCATGGAGTTTGTCGATATCGCAGGATTGGTCGCGGGCGCCTCAAAAGGTGAGGGGCTGGGTAACCAGTTTCTGGGTCATATCCGCGAGACGGACGCCATCGCTCACGTTGTGCGATGCTTCGAAAACGATGACGTGATCCATGTGGAAGGCAAGGTCAACCCGATTAACGATGTCGAGGTGATCAACACGGAGCTGCTGCTTGCCGATGTCGAAACGGTCGACAAGGCAATTCAGCGGATCAGCAAAGTCGCCAAGTCTGGCAACAAAGCGGCAATTGCGGAGAAGGCGTTTTTGGAGAAACTAGCTGCGCATTTAGACCAGGGCAATCCTGCCCGAACAGTTGAAGCCAGCGACGCTGAAAAGGCGGTTGTCAAGAACCTGCACCTGCTGACCGCAAAGCCGGCGATGTATATCGCGAATGTCGACGAAAGCGGTTTCGAAGACAACCCGCTACTCGATCAATTGATTGAGTACGCGGCGAAAGAGAGCGCAGACGTTGTTTCTGTTTGTGCATCTATCGAGGCCGAAATTGCTGTTCTGGAAGACGACGAAAAATCTGAGTTTCTCGATGATTTAGGGCTATCCGAGCCAGGATTAGATCGCGTGATACGTGCCGGTTATTCGCTGCTATCTCTGCAAACGTTTTTTACCGCCGGACCAAAAGAAGCGCGAGCGTGGACGGTACGTGCGTCCTCAACTGCGCCCCAGGGAGCGGGACGAATTCACACAGATTTCGAAAAAGGATTTATCCGCGCTGAGGTTGTCTCCTTCTCCGACTACATTGAATTTAGCGGCGAGCAGGGTGCAAAAGAAGCTGGAAAGTGGCGCCTGGAAGGCAAGGACTACGTACTCGAAGAGGGCGACGTGGTGCACTTTCGATTCAACGTCTAGCCGCCAGCCCTCAACTTGACAGCTTGATACGCAGGCGTCAAAATCGCGCACCTTCTTCGCAGTGGCTACATAGCTCAGTTGGTTAGAGCACAGCATTCATAATGCTGGGGTCCCTGGTTCAAGTCCAGGTGTAGCCACCACTTAATCCAATTCAAAAACAATATCTTGCAGGGTTTTTCTAGGGCCCTGTAAAAAGCCCTCGCACGCAAAAAACAACGCCCACCTCAACAACACAGTTCCTGTACAACTTGCACGGCCAGCTGATTGCTGAGTTCACGGGCTCTACCCCATAAACGGGGGATGGCATTCATTAGACGCGATTGATAATACCGTCCCACCCACAGTGAGTCAGTACTCGCAATCGGTAATTCTCAAAGTTTCTGAACCCATACGCTCGTCTAGAGATCATCTCCATCTTATTGTGAAAGCCTTCAGTGATGCTGTTACTTTTGCTGAACCGCCACATGGCAACGGTTGGTTCTAACCAAGCCAGCAGTGTGTTCGCTAAGATGCGCAGTGGACTGTCTTTGAGTTGTTCAAGTAACTCGAGATAGTGCGGCAACTTCGCTTTCATTCGTCGAGCAGTGAGCATTTTCAGTAGTACAAAGCGCATCAGTTTTTGTTTAACGCGATACAGCGTGCGCAGTACGGGATATTCGTCAAGGTAATCCATCAGGTTGGCCTGCTGTTCATCGCTTAGCCGCCATTGATGTCGTCGCATAAGGCTGAGTAGTCCTCGATTCTTGCGGCCCTCTGGGTGTTGCTGTTGCCAGACTTTGAGGAAGTGGTGATTGATCAGTCGGACCACGTGAAAGCGATCGGCGACAACAATGGCATTGGGAAAGTAACGCCGTGCAATACGACGATAGGTATCCGACAGATCCATGACCATCACCTGGACGTTGTCTCGGCCCTGAAGGGCGCTGAGATAGCGCTGCAGGCTAGGTTCTGAGCGCCCCAGCTTGACGTCAAAGACCTTGTGATGACTCAGGTCGACAAAGGTCGTGGCATAGCCTTTCTTGCGGGTGAGGAAGTGTTCATCGATCCCCAGCACTCGGGGACAGGGCCGATTGATGGCTTCAGAGCGCTTTTGTCCCAGATGGTGTTGGTACCACCGTTCCACGGTCGCCGGACTGATGTGGTGTGTGCGTGAGAGTTTCCGCTGCGTCACGCCGCCATGGTGCGCCTCAAAGACTTCCAATCGATAGGCTTCTGAGGCCTGATAGCGCGGTCGAAGCCCCGTAAAGGGATGACGAAAGTAGCGATGACACTGCCGGCAATGGTACTTCGGCACTCGCAGATGCAGGGTCATCAACTGATTGCCTTGCCGGGTGTGTTTAATCGTTCGTTTGTAGGTTGCTTTGATCCTCAAATCACGACTGTGGCAGTGTTTACAGGGCGGTCTTCGGCTAGGTCTTGCCCAGACTCGGATTCGTTTATCACGGTGTACCCGTTCAATAATCAGCTCAGATAGGCCTACAATGGTGCCTGCGTGGGACATCGGTGTTCTCCATTAAATTGATCGTCGCAAAATCAGTTTAATGAATACCGGTGTCCCCCGTTAATGATGAAGAGCCAGTTCACGGGCTCAGACAGTAAGGAGTACGCCTACCTTAACGGGCAACCGATCGCGGTGTGGCACATCACGGGAGGAGCGCAGTAATGGATTACAACAGCATGAAAAAAGTCATTACAAACCTCGCCGCTGCTACCGCGCTGATCCTGAGTGCAACCAGTACGCAAGCCGCGGAAACGTTGTACTACTTCCATAACGATCATCTGGGTACGCCGCAGGTGATGACGGATGATCAAGGCACCAAGGTGTGGGAGGCGCATTACGAACCTTTTGGCGAGGTGTTGATTAGCACCAACACGATCGACAACAACCTGCGATTTCCAGGGCAGTATTACGATCAAGAGTCGGGGCTGCATTACAACTACTATCGGGATTATGATCCGACGATAGGGCGGTATACTGAGTCCGACTTGATTGGAGTTAATGGAGGGTTAGACACCTATGGATACGTCGGCGGAAATCCCTCAATTTATCTGGATCCATATGGCTTATGGCGAATAACCATTGCTGCGTATTATGGGTGGGGGGGAGGTATTTCATTCGGAGAAAATCCTAACGGAGCTGGATTTCTGGAAATTCAGGGCGGATATGGGATTGGCGGAGGTTTGAGCTACGATCCAGACGGGACATCTACGAATTACGATGCGTGTTTGGAACAAGGGCATCTAGGAGTAGGGGCGATAGCGCAAGTGGGTATTGGGTTTGGTCCCTTTGAAGCTGGTGGAAATTTGAATGCAGGATACAATGTGTCACCCTACTATCCATTTAATGCTAGCGGGTTCGCGGATGGTGGTTTTACAGATGGGTTTACACTACAAGGATTTAATTTGAATATTGGTGGCAACGTCTCTGGTGTCGTTACAATTACCGGCGGTTCTAACTAAATTTTCGTAAACTATAAAATGGCCAAGGTTAGCCGCAAGGGTTTTGTACGCATATTAGGGGTAACTGTTTTACTGCTTTTTTTGTCGTATTTTGTTGCAAGTTTTTTTGCGTATCGAAGTGAGTCTTTTATTCATGCAAAAAACCATTTAGTCAACGATCCGTTTATAGCTACATATTTTGATTCACCACACGATGTCGAATTTAGGATACTCGATTTTTCGATTTTTAATAGATCGAAACATAGCAATGCTGCATACACTTTAGAACTTTCCAGATTTTCTAAGAGTATTGAAGTGATAGTCAAGCTAGATAAAAAGACCAAGTGGGAAATCTCATCCATTGAGTACGTTCAGAATCAATAGGGTCAGTATCGATTGATCCTAATCAATAGGGTCAGTATCGATTGATCCTTGTTAATCATTGCAATTGGAATGCGTCGAACGTTTGCATCTGGTGGTCGCTTAACCATTCGGTATATTAGTAGCAGAGTTTGCGCACGGTGCGCAATCATGGACGACAAAAAATAATGAAAAAAACGACCGACAACGACCTTAAAAGATCCTTGGTGTTCTCTCGTTCGGTGCTCACGTTGTGTGTCGCTGCGGTAATGGTGCCTACCAGTCACGCCGCCGAAGAAGTGTACTACTTTCACAACGATCATCTGGATACGCCGCAGGTGAGAATCGATAGGGTCAGTATCAATTGATTTCTGTTAATCCCTGTCATTGGTGTTAATCGAGCGCTTTCGTATGTCGCTGAATAACGCTTCGACAAAAAAGCGCAAAACCTCGAGTAACTGAAACTGACTTGGTTGGTACGATCTGACGAAGCGCCGATTCGAATATATCGATATTGGCCGTAAAACTTTTGTAAGCAAGCCGCATGAATCACAGCTAAACGTTACCAGTGGAGCGTCGCTACAAACCTAGGGGTTTTCATGGATTGTAATAGTGTCACCGACGTTGATTGTTCCTCCTTTAACGATTCGACAGTTCAAGCCTGATCGATTCAACAGCGGTACGTACACCTTTTTATCCAGTAGGGACTCTAAATACTTGCACGGAACGTTTAAACGACCTCCCTCCAGGATAACGTCGCCAATCTGGAATTGACGCTGGACTAAATGATTGAGAGGCACACCTCGTGTAGTCAAGTTTCGTCTATGTTCATGTGCAAATAATTCGATATCGTGGTCACGTTTCAGTGCGATTAGTGTTTCTTCATCGATCAACGTCACTTCTCGGATATCTGGTTTTGAGGAATAGAACCCCTTGCCCGTGGCGTATCGGTCGCCCTCTATTCCAACACCTTCAATCAGCTTAGCTGACTCTATAGGCTGCATTGCACTTCCACCTTCGTGCGCAATATGAATGTTTAGAAGCTTGCCTTTGAAAATCATATCGTTACCTACCGCAGGTTAATTCCTGACTCAAATATCGGGACTCATATCGGGAAGCACGTCAATCGCTGTTACTCGTGGTAAAGCGCCTTTTCCTCGTTTCACTCTAATCCAATAGCTTTTTCAGCTCGGCCAATGCGTGTTCGATATCGTCGGGGCTGTTGTAAAGATGTGGGGAAAAGCGGAAAAGGTCACGGCGCGGTGAGATGACAATGTTCGCCTGATTGAGATGCGCCACAACTTTTGGCGACAGAATATTGCGGAATTTCGCGCTGACGATCGAAGTCCGCTCGGCTGTGTTTCGTGGCGAAACCACTTGTGCGCCCAATTCATCCAGACCACTTAAAAGCCGATCCGCTAACTTGAGATTGTGTGCCTGAATATTTGCGACATCTAATTCGGCCAGGTAGCTGACTGATTTCGCCAGTCCGACAGCGTTGCCGTAAGCCATCGTGCTGAATTCGAAACGATGCGCGGAATCAGGAAAGTCCTGGTATTCCACGTCGAGCTTCCAGATGTCTTTATTGCTTCGAAAACCGATCAGGCCGGGGTCCAGTGTTTTTTGTAGATGCGGGGCGACATACATAACCGAGGCGCCGAAGGGACCGCATAACCATTTATAGCCCGCCGCTATAATTGCATCAGCACCTGAAGCGGGCGCATCGATAGGAACAGCCCCTGCCGATTGAGTGGCATCCACAATGAGCAGTGCACCGTGTTGCTTACACTGTTCAGAAAACTGGCGTAGATCGTATTGCTGGCCGCTTCCAAATTCGACATGCGACAGGCACACAACGGACGTTTGGCCATTTATCGACCCTAGAAGCCGTTCGGGATCGCAGTACCCGTTTTCTCCGGGAATGAACTTGATTTCTGCACCCGTGTGTCGAGCGACTCGAGCAAAGGGGTAAATCGTTGTTGGGAAAACGACCCCGGCCGTTAAGACATGGCTCCCTGCAGGCGGCATAATCGCCCAAGCCAGTGACGCCAGCTGCTCGGTTGCGCTTGAGGCGACCGCGATATCGTCAGCAGTCGCGTTCAGGAGTCGCGCATAGTCAACATGAAGCTCATCGAATATCGTTTGCTCGGCGTGTTCATTGAAATTGACGGTGCCGTTTTCCGCTAAATCGGTATTCCAACTGTCGATCGCGGTTTGACACCCGCGATACATCAGTGCCACAGATGCCGAGTTGAGATAGGTTGATTTATTGGCGGCAGGAAAATCAGATGGCGGAGCTAATGCGTTCATGGCCGGAGGTTACCATCTGATACGCGTTAACATCAAAACCCGACGGCGACCTAAATCGATACAGCGTCGTCTGCGCTATTTTTTTGTACGTTTCAGATTTGCTAATTTTCGTTTGGTATATCACGAACGAAAATAGATTTACGAACGCTACCATTTACCGATTCTAAACAGGAAGGTTTTTGCGGCACGTGTTTCGCCCGTTAATTCAAATACCTTTGTAAATTTCTAAAAACGCGCTGTTTGGGCAACAGGTTTTATTTTATTAATTTTTCGTTTTGTAGTTGTTCTAAAACATCGTTACATTTCTCTCGCAAAAAATCGCGTAGCTTTCGGATAGCGGGTGTAATCGATTGTCGACTGGGCACAATCAGCCAAAGTTCGACAGGTGCATGTTGATAATCGCTCATTACCGAAACGAGCTTGCCAGACAGTAAATCTGAAAAAACTTCGATGCACGATTTAATCGCAAGCCCTTTGCCCGCAAGACACCATCTTCGGACCTGATCGCCGTCGTTGCTTACGCGATTACCGGATACTTTAACTTTGTGCTCATCTCCACCTTGATGAAAATTCCAGTGATCGTGAGTCAAATCGTAAAGCTGGTAAAACAATCCATTGTGGCTGCTCAAATCAGCGGGGCATTCCGGTGCTCCATTTGTGGAAATGTATTCACGAGATGCACAGAGTAAAGCGGGTGATTCGCAGAGCTTGAAACCGTACAGACTTGCCTCTCCTGGCGCACTGTAGCGCACTGCGATATCCACAGGATCTCGATAAAAATCAATATTGCTATCGCTGAGGTGCACTCTCAGGCTAATACCGGGATGATCCTCCATAAACTTATCCAGCCAGGGAATTATCAGATTTCGCCCAAGGTCCGACGAAACCGAAATTCGCAGCTCACCATCAAGCTCGTCGTTATCTTCGTGAATGTTCAATCGAGCCTGCTCGAGTAAACGCACCGCCTCCTGACATTTCGGTAGATAACGCTCTCCCGCGCCCGAGAGTCTTAGGCGACGTGTAGTTCGAATAAACAACTCTGCACCGATGCTCTTTTCGACTCGCTTCAAGGCCGCGCTCGCTGTGGCCGTGCGAATATCCAGGCTCGTTGCTGCTTTGGTGATGCTCTGAAACTCGGCAACCTTGATGATGATGTGGAGATCGTCCAAAAGCATTGTCAAAAATAAATTGAAAGTAATTCAGATATTATGCTGTTTTTAACGGAGTAATTGCTAATTAATATGCCGGCTCCGTTAAATAATTCAGGAACAGATTCATGTCTTACTACTCCGTTCTCGCAGTGACGCCCACCAGCGAAGATTGGATTCCAGACTACTTGCCAGCAGCCAACGCGCTTGTCGCTAAACACGGAGGCAAATACCTTGCACGCACAGCAAGTCACGAACGTCTTGAGGGAGAGGGTGGTAGCGCCGCGCTGCGTATCGTGCTCGAGTGGCCTTCTAAAGAGGCGGCGGTAGCCTTTATGAATGACCCGGGCTATGCCCAGCATCTTGCGGCTCGAACCGCGGGATCAGAGAGCCATCATTTTTTAATCGAAGGTAAAGACGATCTTGCTTAATTACAGACGCTTGGCTTCATGAACGATCGAAGGAGTCCTGGACTGCGAACTTCGCAAGCCTAAGATTTTCTGGCCTTAGACCTGTAAGCAAGAATTCGCTCTTTTAAACCGGGTTGACCCGCTGTTTGGACGATTGACGCAATATCGGCTGTGTTTGTGTCAGTGCGCGTAATTGCAAGCAGCGAGTTTAGTGACTGCAAGGGAAGTGATTTCGTTCTGGCGAGGGTGTCTGCGACAATTTTCTCCCACTCTTCAGTTGCTGCGATTGTGGTAACAAGGCCAATATCCTGAGCCTCGTGTGCAAGCACTGTGCGCGTATCCACAAGGATATCCCGTGCGTGGTCGTTTCCGACAATTGCTGCGAGTCTCCGGGTGCCGAGTGCAAGCTGAAAGTGCCAGCCAGGCATGCGAATTTTGGCATCTTGCGTGACTACTCGTTTCCAGCACGCGGCCATTAGATCCGCGCCGGCTCCGACAATGTTTCGATGGGCCAATGCGAGCGTCGCGAAGGGGGCATGGTGGATGGTTTGAAGTAGCGTTTCGATACGCAGGAATCGCCGCAGGAGATCGCCGTCGCTTTCGGATTCGATGTGACTCAGATCAAACCCCCCGCAAAAGTTATTTCCCGCTCCCTTAATGACGCACAGACGGATGTCGCCCGCGTTCGACAAGGTTTCGAGCATCGTCTCGACCATCGACTCGTTCAATGCGTTAGCCTGATCGGGTCTGTTCAACGTCAGCGTTAGCAAATCATGGTCGCGCTCGACTAGCAGATCTGACTGACGTTCACTCATTGCGGGACTTCGTCGCCGCGACCCAATTCTTGCAAAATTTCTTCCGTGTGCTCGCCAAGACCGGGCGGTGGGCGACTAACGCTGATCGCCGTGTCATTGATTCTAATGGCCGAGCCAAACGTTTTGGTTTGAACACCGTTGGGCAGCGTGAGGTCCTGCACCCACCCCATGTGCTCGACTTGCGGGTCAGCAAGCGCTTGCGAATAGGTATTGATCGGGCTGCACGGCACACCGACATCGTTAAATGCTGTCAACCAGTGATCGACAGGCTGCGCTGCAAAAATATCCTCAAGCAGTTCGCGCAGCTCTGTCTGGTTGGCCGCGCGCAAGGTGGGATTTAAAAATCGTTCGTCGTCTTTTAAATCCGCGCGCTCGACGATATCGCAGACCAGATGCCACAGGTTGTTGTTGCCTGCAGCCATGCCAAAGTATCCGTCTTTACACTTAAAAGCCTGATACGGTGCGTTGCGCGGATGCGCAGAACCGAGTTTGCGCGGATCCCTGCCAGTTCCGAAAAATTCACTGGTTTGCAGAGCACCGATTGCCAGAGTCGATCCAAGCATGGAAATGTCGACGTTTTGGCCTTGTCCGGTTCGCTCGCGTTCGAGCAGCGCGCTGCTTATCGAAAATGCCCCGTACAGCGCCGACACAAAGTCGCACAGGGGAACGCCGCATTTTACTGGGGCGCCGCCGGGCTCCCCGGTCACGCTCATTACCGCGGCCATCGCTTGCATGGTCAGGTCGAATCCGCCTTGTTTGGCGCGCGGCCCAGTTTGCCCGAATGCTGATATCGAGCAGTAAATCAGCGCGGGGTTTTGCACGGACATGGCTGCGTAGTCCAGCCCCAGTCGTTGCATGACACCGGGGCGAAAATTCTCTATCACCACGTCACTGCGCAGTATCAAATCGCGCGCGGTCGCTACGCCATCCTCTGACTTCAGGTCCAGGACGATTGATCGCTTGTTGCGATTAACCGAGGCAAAGTTTTCGCTGAAACCGTCGTTGACCGGCGGCCAGGTGCGCATCGCGTCACCCGCCGCACGTTCGACTTTAATGACGTCAGCGCCCATGTCGGACAATAGCATTGCGCAAAACGGTCCCGCGGCGATTTCGCAGAATTCGACAACCTTTACCCCATTTAACGATGCCATGATCTATATCCGGATGCGTTTGACTTAAACCAGGGTGACGCTATCGCCACCCGGTTTCTGCATGTGAAAGCGTAAACTGATTGCTTGTTCTTCGACGACGTTAACCAGGTGATCAACGCCAAGCGAACGATAAATACCCGTGAGCCAACGGACATCGGGATGGGCTGCCTCGATTCCGGTGAGTTTGATGCCGATGTCCTGCATGCCACTGCTCGGGTGAGGACCCGGTGACCACTCGATAAACGCCGGCACCAAACCCCCACACGGCAACGATCCGTTTTCGGGCACAGTCAGTCGCCAGGAGCGGTCGCCGCGCGTAAACGTGACGACCTCGCCAAGGGCGATTGGACTCGTGTCGATGACGGCATCGAGGTCGTCGGTTCCAACCACCCAGCACAGCGGTCTCGGCCTTTCGGCCAGCCGCTCTTGCGTGGAGTGTTCATCGAGGGTGAACCAGCGGGCGCGACCCGGATCCGGCGCGTCGGGATCGATGGCAATGATTTCAAGGAACGACGAATTGCCGGCCTGCGCGACACAGTTGTGTGTGCTCATGGCATCGTGTTTTCCGCCCCGTGGGACTTCAACGCCCAGTAGAGTTGCAAGGGCATCGATACCTTGCTCAAGCGTAAATGCGCCAACTGCGAAGTGGTCTATGACATTGTTCAAGTTGTGTCTCCGGTTTCGACTTAATCGTCGAGATGTCGCATGGCCTGGCTGAGATCTTTTTTGAGCGTGCCTGGATTCTCGTTACCAATGCTCAACCGAACCAGAGAGCCTGGCTCCTCCCATCCGGTTGCCGTGCGTAGCGGGCGCGGATCAAAGGGTAGAACAAGACTTTCAAATCCACCCCAACTGGCGCCAAACTTGAAGCAGTGTAACGCGTCGACGAAGCGATCAACCTTATCGGGCTGCGCAGAATTTAGAATGACGCTAAAAAGACCACTGGCACCGCTGAAGTCTCGTTTCCAGCACTCGTGGCCTGGGCAGGTCTCAAACGCCGGGTGCAATACTTTTAAAACCTGCGGCTGTTCGCTCATCCAGTTCGCTATTTCCATGCCGTTGCGGTAAGCCTGGTCCATGCGCATTTCAAGCGTGCGGAGTCCTCTTAGTGTTAGAAAAACGTCCTGTGACCCGGGCCGTTCACCAAATGCAATGCAAGTCTTGCGAACGGTTTGCCAGGTCGCTTCGTTGCACACGATAAAGCCGATCATCGTATCTGCGTGACCGCCAATATATTTGGATCCGGAGTGCACCACGATGTCGACTCCCAGTTGAAGCGGTCGGCAAAATACCGGGGTTGCCCAGGTGCCGTCGATAATCGATATAACACCCGCACTGCGTGCTGCGGCCGCGATCGCCGGGATGTCGGCGACCTCAAACGTTTGCGATCCGGGCGATTCGAAAAGGACAGCAGCCGTGTTATCACGACACAAGCCCGTGAAGTCGGTGACAGACATCGGATCAAAGTATTCGACGTCAATGCCAAGTCGGGTAAGCACGGTGCTACAAAAAGCGCGCGAAGGGTCGTACACGTTGTCGGCGACGAGAACGTGACTGCCGGCGTTTGCGACGCTCATCAGCGCAAACGTAACCGCTGACAATCCAGAGGATACGCTGACGCAACCGAACCCCCCCTCGAGTTCAGCCAGCATCGCTTCAAGTTCGAAGCTGGCGGGATTGCCGTATCGACCGTAGTAGATTTTTGCCGGTTCGTAGCGAGCCGCTTTGGCAGCACGGAACTCGGATATTGAGTCAAAAAGCATCGTCGAGCCCTGGTAAATCGGGAGATTTACCAGTCGACCGCTGGCGGTGTGTTCGCGGCCCAGGTGTGTCAGCGCATCGCTTAGGGGTTTATCGTCTTCCACCATTCACCTGAACCGTTGCAAGACCTCAGAGCATCGCAAAATAGAACAAAAGTGTCAATATATAATACAATCGTTCATTATATCGGCACAAATAACGGTTCATTGCTGCATATGCGGGATGCGACTAAGATGGCCAAGTTTTTTCTGTCAGGTTTTCCACCCAGGGGATGATACGAGATTGAGCGATCAAACGAATAAAGAACCGACTGCCCCAAAAGTGGATTCGACTTTGTCCAAGGGTCTTCGAATTCTCGAAGTGCTGACCACCGCCGAAAACGGCAAAGGCGTTACTGAGATTTCGCGCGAGCTGGAAATGACAAAATCCAACGCGTTTCGCCTGTTGCGGACGCTAACCGCACTGGGGTACGCAAAAGCAATGCCCAACAAGAACTATTGCGCAACCATGAAGGTTTGGCAACTGGGCCAGCAACTGGTCGATCAAATGGATCTCCGGTCGCTTGCGGCTCCGCAGCTAAAGAGCCTTTCGCAATTGACCGGCGAAACTGTCTACCTTGCGGTACGCGATGGTCTGATGGTGATCTACATAGACAAGATCGAGAGCAGTAAGCCAATTCGTTCATTTACGCCCAGGGGAGGGAGTGCACCCATTCACTGCGTGGGAACCGGCAAGGCTCTTCTGGCAGAAGAGTATGATCTGCTGCGCGACCAGATTCGCGACAATCTCGTCAAGCACACGCCAATTACAATTACGTCCCTGAAGAAACTTGATGCAGACATGTCGGCAACCCGTGAACGAGGCTATGCCATCGATTTTGGCGAGTACCGCGATCGCATTCACAGCTACGGTTCCGTCATTCGACTACCGAACGGTGAGCCGGTTGGGGCGCTCGGCGTTTCGGTTCCAGACGTGAATCTGGAAGGCGATCGCGAGCACGAAATATGTCTTGCAGTTAAGCAGGCTGCGGAAGACGTGTCGAAATCTCTAACAGGTCTCTAGCCACTTGGATCAAGCTCCAAAGGAGGATCAAACGCGCGTACAGGCGGTGGATCCCCGGTAAATTTTTCTATCTCCACCTTCGCCTGGACGGCAGGTCCCTGTGAGAGTCGGGACGTCCGGCAGTCATCGGTCAACACATTTGGATTACCGTGCCTGTCGCGATGGTCTGCGGTGGAAAAATCGGGATCGTACCAGGCACCCGTCCACAAAAATACTGAGCCCGGTGCGATGCTGGACGTTAGCTTTGCACCTGCAAGACAACTGCCCTTATTGTTGTGGACCACGACAATGTCGTTTTCACAGATGCCGCGTGCAGCGGCGTCCTCGACGTTTATTAGAACAGGTTCGCGGCCCTTTATTTTGCGGCTCGTGCTAAACGCACCGGCGTCGAGTTGACTGTGCAACCGCGTCTCGGGTTGGCCAGACAGCAAATGCAACGGGTAGTCATTGTCAGCGAAGTGTTCGTCGTCGAAAAGCCAACAAGCATGCCCCGGACAATCCGTATATTCGAAGCTTTCGATTACCTCCGACCACAGCTCAATTTTGCCGCTTGGCGTTGTGAGCGGGTTGCGCTCGGGGTCATCACGGAATTCTTGCAGAAAGACAGCCTCCGGAGCCGGGTCGGGTAACTCGACGATGTCGCCCGCCATAAAGCTGGAAAATTCCGGCAGATTAAAATCCTGTTCGCTCGCCAGATCGGTCATCTCACGCCACATGGACTCAAGCCATTGTTGTTTCGAGCGACCCATGCTGAATGCCTTGCCGAGATTGAGGCGGTTTTCGAGCGCGCAATAGACATCGTATTCGTCGCGTGCTTCGCCGACAGGCTCAATCGCCTGCGGCATCGGAATCAGAGCGTTATCCTGGTTACCCGCGCCGAAATCGCTCCGCTCCAGCGGGGAGGTGGCCGGCAGGACAATGTCTGCATGGCGGGCGGTGCCGGTCCAGGCGATTTCATTGACAATTATCGTGTCCGGTCGCGCGAACGCACGTCGCAGCTTGTTGAGATCCTGATGGTGATGAAACGGATTGCCGCCCGCCCACCACACGAGGCGGATGTCCGGATAGGTGCATTGTCGCCCATTGAAGTCGTACGGTTCTCCGGGGTTCAATAACATGTCGGCAATGCACGCCACGGGAATGTATTCGTCGAGCGGATAATCCCCTATGGGAAACGCGGGCCAATGGATTGGGCGATCCACAGCCCCGATGCTTGCATCCGCGCCGTAGGCGATTCCGTAGCCGCCACCGGGCAGGCCGATTTGTCCAAGGAGTGCAGCGAGGGTGACCGTCATCCACAAAGGTTGCTCGCCGTATTTTGCTCTTTGCAGGCTGGCCGCTGTGCTGATCATCGTCCGTTTTTCGCTCATCTCCATAGCGAGTTCCCGCAGCACGTTTGCATCGACTCCGCTGATCGCAGACGCCCAGTCGGCGTCCTTGGGTTTGCCGTCAGCGTCACCAAGGAGGTATGCAGCGACACGACCAAAACCAGAGGTGTATAGGCGCAGGAAGTCCTGGTTGTGTTTTTCATTCACCAGTAACGTGTGCGCGAGGCCCATCATTACCGCTGTATCCGTTCCCGGTCGCAGCGGCACCCATTGGGCACCCAACATTTGCGGAGCGTCTTTTGCGTAGGGGCTGAAATTAACGAAACGCACCCCTGCATCGGCGCACGCCTTGAGTTCGTCGTGCAGGCGATGTCGCGCGATACCGCCCCCCGATATCTGTACATTTCGCATCGGCGCGCCGCCAAACATGATGACAAGTTCGCCGTTTTTGGCGACGCTGCGCCAACGGGTGGCTTGGCGTACGTGGTCGCGAAAGTTGCCGACGATATGCGGCATCAGCACCAGCGCAGCGTGATAACTGTAGTTGCCCCACGATCGGATGAATCCCCCCGTGGCATTCAAGAATCGCTTGAGTTGGCTTTGCGCGTGATGAAAGCGTCCGGCACTGGCCCAGCCGTAAGATCCACCAAAAATTGATCGATTGCCAAAATGCGTGCGCACACGCTGCAGTTCTGCGGCCACCAGATCGAGTGCAGTATCCCAGCTCACTTCGACAAAGGGCTCTGATCCTCGCGCATGTGTTTTCGCGCCGAGGCCTGCCTCGAGATAGCTTTTTCGCACTGCCGGTTTCAGAACCCGGCTTTTACCGTAAATGCCGTCAACGATGTTCTCGTTGATCCTCGATGGGTCAGGATCAATCGGATGTGGGTTAACGCCTTTCAGCCGGCCGTTTTCAACGACCGCAATACCCGAACCCCAGTGATGCGCAGTGGGGCGTGAGGTCGAGCCACTCATTCTGATTTGTCCTTCGGATACGGAAGATATCCACGCCTTTCAACGTGCGGGAATTCATCACCCCGGCGGACGTAATTCGTATTGTGTGTTTGCGCGCGCGGCTCGAAATCCCACTTCTCGACCCGACCGCTTTGCAACGCTGAATCGATCAATCGTCTCGCAGCCTGGTTTCCAATGACTTCTCGTGTCATGAGGTTGACATTCCAGCGCGCGTCAATTGCTCGCATCAAATTGGATTCGAGTTCGGTGTGCACCGGCATCCCAGACAGGTTATTGCGTTCATCGGGGTCACTCTCAAGATCGTAAAGCAACGGTGGATACTCATGCGAGTACACATATTTGTATTTTCCCTCGCGTAACATCAGTCGCGGCGCAATCGTGCCGCCGTCGAGGTGTTCGCAGTGGATATCGCGTTGAGAGGGTTCACCCCGCATCGCGGGAGCCAGTGATATTCCGTCGAGCTCAGTGGTCGCTGCGTTATTTTCGGTGCCGGAAAGCTCAAGCAATGTGGGCAGTAAATCAACCAGACTCGCCGGTGCTGAGCTGCGCATTGCGCTGTGTTGGGGTGATGAGATGATCAGCGGAACCCGCACCGCCGGCTCAAACAGTGTTTTTTTGAACCACATCCCGCGCTCTCCTAGCATGTCGCCGTGATCAGACGTGAAGCAGACAATCGTATTGTGCGTGAACCCTCCGAGACGGAGCGCCTCGCGTACCCGTCCAAACAGGTCATCCACGTAGGAGACCATTCCGTAATAAGCGCGCCGCGCGTTGCGGTAACGTTGCGCGGTCATCTCGACTTTGTCCTGGCCGTAGTGGTAGAAAAGCCCGCGCGAGTGCGCGTCTCGATCTTCAAGTGGGATGAAGTCAACGCGCGGCGAGTCGATGTCGTCATCGGAATATCGGTCCCAATATTCCTGCGTGATCACGTACGGGTCGTGGGGGTGAGTCAGCGACACGGTAAGGAAGAATGGCCTGTGCTCGTCTGCGCGCGCCAAGCGGTAAATTTCGCGCACTGCGCAGTGAACCACGTCTTCGTCATAATCAATTTGCATACTGCGAGCCATCGGTCCGGCGTCGAACACGGTCTCGATCGTTGAGACGCCGGCGGCGTAACGGCGTTCATCATCCTCGGATATGTCCCCGTAAACGGTAGTCGGTGTCCAGCAGAAATCAGCAGGGTAGATTTCCGTCGTCAGCCTTTCCTCATAGCCGTGAAACTGATCGGGACCCACAAAGTGCATCTTTCCCGATATGCAGGTGTAGTAACCGGCGGCGCGCAGATGGTGCGCAATAGTGGGTACCGACGCGGAAAACTCGGCACCGTTATCATACGCACCAATCCGCGAAGGCAACTGCCCGGACATCATGGAAAACCGCGCCGGTGCGCACAGAGGGTAGGGCGTATAGGCGTTTTCGAACAAGACGGATTCTGATGCAAACTCGTCGATAAAGGGTGTTTTACATACGCTTCCGCCGTATGACTTAAGCACCAGCGCAGTCAACTGGTCGACCATGAAGATCAGGATGTTGGGACTGTCTGATTTCACAGCAATACGATCACCCCATGTTATGGAGGGACAGGTTTGACGGTTGCGGCAAACCCCGATATGCGAATGCTGCCACAATTACTGACGATATCCACATCGCACAGCAGTTCTTGAGAATCGCAGGAATCGCAGCTGGATCGAACTCAGTGCTGCAGAATTTGGCTGAGAAAAAGTTGCGTGCGTTCACTTTGCGGATTGTCAAAAAAGTCCGACGGGTTGTTTTGCTCGACGATTTCGCCCTGATCCATAAAGATCACTCGGTCTGCGACGCGTCGCGCAAAGCCCATCTCGTGGGTGACGCATACCATCGTCATGCCTTCCTCTGCCAGCGACACCATCACGTCCAGCACCTCGGAAATCATCTCCGGGTCGAGCGCTGAGGTCGGCTCGTCGAACAGCAAAATCGCCGGGTTCATGCACAGTGAACGGGCGATTGCGACGCGCTGCTGTTGACCGCCGGAGAGCTCCCCGGGGTATTTGTCAGCCTGCTCCGGAATACGAACCTTTTCCAAAAACGCGATTGCCGCATCCTCGGCTTCTGCGCGTGACTTTTTGCGCACCAGAATCTGGGCGAGGGTGCAGTTTTCCATCACCGTCATGTGAGGAAAAAGATTGAACTGCTGGAACACCATCCCGACTTCGCGTCGAATCTCATCGATATTGGCAACGTCATCGTTCAACTCGGTTCCCAGTACATTGATGGTGCCGCGCTGATGATCTTCGAGCTTGCACATGCACCTGATTAAAGTTGATTTTCCCGACCCCGATGGGCCGCAAATAACGATTTTTTCACCGTCGGCGACTTCGAGATTTATATCTCGCAAGACGTGGAATTCGCCAAACCATTTGTTGACAGCGGACATGGTGACCGCTGGTCGATTGTTTGTGTCTGCATCAGCCATGGCCAACTCTCAATCGTTTTTCCAAATAGGCACCGTATCTGGAGAGTGAAAAGACAAAGATGAAATAGATTGCGCCAACAAACACATAGACTTCAATGTAATAGAAAGTCCATTGCCCGGTTCCGTAGGCCGCAGCAGCGGAAGCCAGAATTTCAAAGAACCCGACGATGGTGACGATCGACGTTTCTTTGAACGTGATAACGAACTGATTGACAATCGCCGGCAGCGAATTGCGAAACGCCTGGGGTATCTGAATATGCCAAACGCGCTGCCAGTACCTGAGTCCAAGCGTTAGCCCGGCTTCTTCCTGCCCGCTCGGAATCGCCTGTAAACCTGCGCGTATGTTTTCTGCCTGATAGCAGGCAAAGAAGATCGCGAATCCCGCGATCACTCGGTAGAGCTTGTCGCCGTTAAGCCAGCCGGGTAGCACGAAAGGCGTGATCACCGCGGCGGCGAATAGAATCGTGAGCAGTGGCAGCGAACGGAAAAAGTCGATAAACACGCCTACCATGCGTGCGATTATCGGAAGCTTTGACCGCCTTCCCAGCGCCAGCACTACCGACAGCGGCATTCCAATAATGGAAACCGCAGCAAAAATGAAAATTGTGAGGGCCAATCCGCCCCAACGTTCGGGCGTGACTTCGGTCAGGCCCAACACGCCGCCGTGCATCAGAATGTAAAACGCCCCGAACCCTGAAACCCAGAGCACGCTCAATCGCAACCCGGTCCAGAACCATGAAAAGCACGACGCGATAATGGTTGCAATCATCACCGCGCACGCCGCGGTTGATCGCCAGTGCTCGTCGTAGGGGAACAAACCGAAAAAAATAATTCGGTGCCGCGCGTCTATTACCGACCAACAGGCACCTCCGGCTTCGCGGCACAAGGGCTCGTCTTCGGCGGACCAGACACTGGAGAGGAAAATCCAGTCAACTGCATTAATCAGCCCCCAAACCAGAAGGATCGCGCACACGATTGTGATAGCTGAATCCACTGGGGTGTTGAACAATTTTTGCCGCACGTTCTCACTAAAGCTTGGCAGAGGAGGTGCCTTGGCATTCACTGTATTGTTCATCGGCTTAATCCTTCACCTCGTAGCCTTTAAGCGCGATCCGGCGATTAATGGTATTCATCACATATGCGATGCTCAGATTGATAGCGAGAAACCCCAGCACCAGAATCAACAACAGCTCAAGTGTCTGTCCGCCCTGGTTAATCGAGGTGGACACAATCATGAAAAAGTCGGAAAACCCAACCGCAATACCGATGGTGGTTGCTTTCATCAGCTGCACGTATTGATTGGTCAGGGATGGCAGGATAAGGCGGATAGCGAGCGGAAGCCGTACGTACCAGAATATCTGGAACTTGCTCAAACCGTTGACAAAGCCTGCTTCGATCTGTCCGCGCGGAACAGATTGCAGGCCAGCGCGCATAACTTCACCAATATAGGCACCGCCATACAGAGCAATTGCGAGAACCAGCGCCGATAGCTCTGGGGGAATTCGCATGCCGCCGCGAAAGTTGAGTCCTTTCAAAATCGGGGTATCAACCAGCGCTGTCTCCGGAATTCGCGCGATGTAGCCGATCGCGATGAGAAGTAAGGGCAACGCAATCCAACCTGATAACTTAATCCGTTCAAACGTCAGCGATCGACGCATGCGATTGCGCAGCCATGCAAGCGTGATAAACCAGGCGATGACGATGGCGAGCATGACAAAAACAGCGCTTAACTCGACATTCAGAACTGGAAAATACAATCCCCGACCGCTGAGGAAGATGGAATCGCCCAGCACCATCGCCTGTCGTGGTCGGGGCAGGTTGGACAGTACGGCATACCAGAATATGCCTTGCAAAATAATTGGGATATTTCTAAAAATTTCGACGTAAACGGTGCCGAGCAAAGACAGCAAATAGTTATTCGAGGTGCGCACAAGGCCGACGATGACGCCGAAAACGGTGGCCAATGATATTCCGAGAAAGCCCAGCAGTAAGGTGTTGAGCAAGCCGATCCAAAGGGTGCGCTGGTAGGTGTCGCTGATTGAGTACGGCAGGACAGAAAAAGAAAAATCCCAGCCCGTCGAGCGTTCAAGAAATCCAAAGCCGGCGGTCAGTCCTTGTACTTCCAGCGCATTGCGAGCATTCACAACCATCGCGATAAGAACGACGGCAACCACCGAAACGGCAAGTGCCTGAAAGAACGTTTCGCGGAACTTTCGATTTCTAAAAAGTTCGAGCACGGTCAGTTACCGGGTTAGACGAGGCCCGACCGCTTTAATACAGCGGCCGGGCTTCGGTAGAGAGTTAAGGCACGAGCGCCCAGGACTCTCCGACGGAGGAATCCTGTCTAATCAAGGACCATGGGTACAATTACGCCGCCATTGTTCCACAGATTATTGAGTCCGCGCTCAAGCTTGTAGATCGAACCGTCGCCGATGTTGCGGTCGAAGATTTCCGCAGAATTGCCTACCTGCTTGATGACGTTGTATGCCCAGTCGTTAGGCAGACCTAAACGATCTCCAATTCCGGGTGTTACGCCCAGCAGCTTGGCGACAGTGTCATCTGGAGGATTAGCTTTCATTGCATCGACGTTTGCAGAGGTAACGCCCTTTGTTTCGGCAACCCAGGTGGCGGCGAACATCCAGTTAACGATGTCGACCCAATTGTCGTCACCCTGACGCATGGCCGCAGATTCGGGCTCCAACGCCAGCGCCGTATCCATCAGCACGTGGTCGGCCGGATCCGGTGCGCCATTCCGCACGACAGCGAGGTTAGGTCCCCAACCGACAAAGCTGTCACAACGACCGGCAAAGTACGCGGCGCGCGTCTCTTCGGATTTCTCAAAAGAGATCATTTCAATTTCGATACCACGGCTTTTGAAGAAGTTCGCCGCCAGGCGCTCGGTTGACGTACCGGCGTTGGCGCAAAGTGAGCCGCCGTCAAGTGTTTCAGCGGAAGTACCGCCCAGACTCTTTGGCATCATGACCTGGGTTGCACCAACAAAATAAGGGACCGAAAACTGGATGCCCAGTTCGGTGTCCCGGCCCATTGTCCAGCCGGTTGCTTTGATGATGACATCGACGTCGCCCGATTGGAGCGAGGGAAAACGCTGTGCCCAGCTTATCGGTACCACTTTGAGTTTGTCGGTGCTTCCGAGTACCGCTGCCGCCAGTGCCTTACAGTAGTCGATGTCATAACCCGACCATTTGTTGTCATCACTGACAATTGCAAAGGGCGGATAACTCCCATTGTGCCCCGGGCACAACAGGTGGCCGCGCTCTTTCACGGCTTTAAGGGTGTCGCCCTTTGCCGCAAAAGCGGGTAGAGAAATAGTCGAGAGGGCAATTACGCCCGCAGTGGCGCCGACCGCCAATGCGTTTTTAAAATTCAGCTTCATTACTTACTTCCTCCTCGTTTGCATCACGGATTTGAAATCAGTTTATTAGACGGGTTGACCCATCCTGTTGTTTACATTGTACAAAGTAATCTTTAACAAACAGGAATTTATGCATGGGTCCTGTTATTTGTGTCAATCAATTATTTGTTTAAGAATCCCAACGATGTGCTGATATATAGCACACACGTTCCGAATATTGTACCAATTATAATAAACTTGACAAGCGTTTAGTATTCCCGGCGCGCTAAAAGCGCTAACGTCTGTGTTGCCGCGACTTTCACTCGGAACCGCAGTGTGATTTCGCTGGATCGATTAGAGTACATGTATAGCGATGCAAAACCATCAGTTTGACGCTGTCGTAATTGGTGCCGGAATAATCGGTATCTCAACAGCGTATTATCTCGCGAAAAATCACGGCATCAGCCGCGTTGCAATTGTCGATCGTGGAGCACCGATGGCATTTACGTCAGCCCAATCCGGTGAGAATTACCGCAACTGGTGGCCACACGGAGCGATGGTTGATCTCAGTAACCGCAGCATTGACCTGATGGAGGAAATCGCGCGTGCGTCAGACAATGTGATCAATATGACTCGGCGAGGATACGTCCTTGCCACCCGCGACGGCGATGCTGAACAAACCATCCGACGATTGGGTGAGGGCTTATCCGGAGGTGAAAACGCCCTGATTCGCCACCACACCGACTCACCGGGTCGCGCTTATCAGCGATCGGATTCTGCTGATTGGAACTCGGCGCCTGACGGCGTCGATGTGCTAGACAACCCAACCTTGATTCATAGCGTGTTTCCAGGCTTCGACCGAGAAATCAGAAAAATTGTTCACATCAGACGCGGCGGTGACATCAGCGCCCAGCAACTCGGCGAGTTCATGTTGCTATGGTTTCGAGAGAATGGAGGTGTAAGGCTGACAGGGGACGTAACAGGAGTTACTTGCGCACAAGACTTTACCGTTGACGTAAACACAGGCGAGGGGATGCAGAAGATCGTTGCGGGGTGTCTGATCAATGCAGCGGGTCCTTATCTTCAAAACATCGCGGCCATGCTCGACATTGAATTGCCGGTGTTCAATGTCTTTCAACAGAAGCTTGCATTTGAGGACAAAGAATCGGCGATTCCCAGATCGCAACCGTTTGCGATAGATCTCGATGGGCAATTCATCGATTGGACCGACGAGGAGCGAGAGCTTTTGCAGAGCGATGGTGAACTCAGCTGGCTTACTCACTCGATGCCAGGCGCGATTCACTGCCGCCCCGACGGTGGCGAAACTGGCCGCTGGGTGAAGCTTGGCTGGGCTTATAACGCGCAGACGAGTCAGCCCTCTGCAGTACTGCCTTTGGATCCCCACTTTCCAGAAATTGTGTTACGCGGTGCTGCGCGTCTTAACCCCGCGTTACGCGACTACTACGGGCGCCTGCCTCGCGCGCGGCACCACTATGGTGGCTGGTACACAATGACGGAGGAGAATTGGCCGTTGATTGGTCCGATGGGGTATGCGGGCGCTTTTATCAACGGCGCACATTCAGGCTTTGGCTCGATGATGGCCTGCGCTGCGGGCGAACTTTGCGCGGCATGGGTGGCTGGAGCCCCGCTTCCAACCTACAGCAGCAAATTTTCGATCGATCGGGTACTTGATCCGGCTCTGATGACTGGGCTACGCAGTGCGGACAAAGGAATTCTATGAAATCAGTTTAGATCTAATCCCGGAGCGCTCGACAGTCTGTCAGGCAAAAGACAGCAAATGTGTTTTTGCATTGTGTTGACATATGAAACAACTATTATATATATTGGCACAAAAAACTGACACGCTATTGGTGGCCGCACCACAGAAGCGAAGAGGAATTATGGGTACTCCGTCAAATTCAGCAATTTCACTGTGGGATTCTTCAGCGGGAGAGCCCGGTGTTTCGGTTGCGTGGCAGGGTGATGTCGAAACCGATGTTGCGATTGTCGGAGGAGGTTTCACTGGCCTCTCGACGGCGCTGCATCTGGCGGAGCGTGGCGTGGCGTGTCACGTGCTGGAAGCGCAAAAAATTGGTTATGGCGGTTCTGGTCGCAACGTTGGTCTGGTTAATGCGGGTCTGTGGTTACCGCCCCAGGACGTGCGCGCTCAACTGGGTGAGGAGCGGGGTACCGCGTTTGTCGACCTGCTGGGCCGAGCACCCGAATATGTTTTCTCACTAATCGAGAAACACGCGATCGCGTGCGAGCCCAATCGCGCTGGCACTATCCATGCGGCTCACTCGCCCGCAGGCTACAAGGATATCGCTCGCCGTACGGATGAATGGCTGCGCCTTGGAGCGCCAGTCGAGTTGCTCGATCTCGATCAAGCGACGCAAAAGATTGGCTCGAAGGCTTTCTACGGTGGCTTGCTCGATCGGCGCGCTGGCACTATAAACCCAATGGGGTATGTACGAGGTCTGGCACGAGCCGCGATGGAACGTAGCGCGGGCGTGAGCACTGGTACGCAAGTAAAGCGCCTAGAACGTGCGGGGGACCGATGGGTTCTTCACACTGACAAGGGTACGGTCAAGGCAAATGCTGTCGTGCTCGGCACTAACGCCTACTCGGACGACCTATGGCCTGGGTTGCGCAAAACTTTCACCATGATTCACTATTTCCAGGTCGCCACCGTTCCACTGGGTGATCGTGCGAATCCTATTCTCCCGGAACGCCAGGGACTTTGGGACACCGGGACCATCATGTTTTCTCTGCGGCGCGACGACTTCGGCAGAATCATTATCGGATCGATGGGCAAAGTGCTGGGTGAATCCAAAGGGTTAACCAATCGCTGGGCCCTGCGGATGCTGCGGCGGTTGTTTCCCAATTTGGGTAACGTCGATATCGAAAAATCCTGGCATGGCCAGATCGCAATGACACCGGATCACCTCCCGCGAATTCACCGATTGGCCGAAAATTTGTACACCCCAATCGGTTACAACGGTCGCGGTATCACCCCAGGCACGATATTCGGAAAGGCGATGGCTGAGCTGTTAACCGGCGGTCGCGAGGACGAGCTTCCCCTTCCGGTCACGGGTCTCCAGAAAGTGACCAACGCCCCATTGATGTCGCGCCTTTATCAGACTGCCTTTACCGCCAATCAAATCATCAAGGGATTGTGATGAACGATGCCGTGACCCGAGTCGGTGTCGACATCGGCGGAACCTTCACCGACGTGGTGCTGGAATCCGCCGGTAGTATGACGACATGCAAAGTCCTGACGAATTACGCGCATCCGGAGAACGCGATTCTCGAGGGCATTCAGGAAGTTTGCGCGCGCGCGAATGTTGATCCTGGCTCGATTAATCAGGTGATTCACGGAACCACGCTGGTCACCAATGCGCTAATCGAGCGGCGCGGTGCGAAGCTTGCGTTCGTTACGACAGAGGGGTTCCGCGACGTTGTTGAGATGCGCACCGAGAATCGTTTTGAGCAATACGACCTGAATCTCATGCTCCCGCAACCGCTGGTTGCACGCCAACATCGTTACACGCTGAACGAGCGCGTGGCAGCGGACGGATCAGTGTTATTGGCGCTCGATGACGATGAAGTCAGCGCTCTGGTCGACACCATTCTGCGCGAGGGTTATGACGCCGTTGCGATCGGATTCATGCACGCCTATGCCAATCCGGAACACGAGCAGCGGGTCGAGGCGGCGCTTCAGGCTGCGGCGCCGGACCTGTTCATATCCATTTCGTCAGTGGTCTCACCGCAGATGCGTGAACTCCCGCGATTTAACACGGTGATCGCCAATGCCTATGTCCGACCGCAAATTGCAAGCTACCTCGGCCGATTGGTCGACACGCTTCGCGGCGCTGACATTCTCGCGCCCGTTTTTATGGTGCACTCCGGCGGAGGGTTAATCAGTCTCGAAACTGCGTCGAGCGAGCCGGTTCGGCTGCTTGAATCAGGCCCCGCCGGAGGTGCGATCTACGCCGCAGATTTTGCTTTGAGCCACGATCTCAATCAGGTTCTCTCGTTTGATATGGGAGGTACCACTGCCAAGATCTGCCTGGTCGAATCGGGCAAGCCGAAGGTAGCGACGACCTTCGAGGTGGCGCGCACATACCGCTTCAAAAAGGGGTCGGGGATGACAGTTTCGACGCCCGTGGTTGAGATGGTTGAGATCGGCGCCGGTGGTGGATCCCTCGCGCACATCGACAGCATAGGTCAAATACGGGTAGGTCCGCAAAGTGCGGGCTCCGAACCGGGCCCCGCGTGTTATCAACGCGGTGGCACAAAACCCGCGGTGACTGACGCCAATTTGCTTTTGGGTCGCCTTGACCCGGACAACTTTGCAGGCGGCGCGATTCCGCTGTCTGTTAGCGATTCGTCCCTGGCTATCGATAGCCATTTGGCCCATGAGCTGAACATGGAAACGCCGATGGCCGCTTTTGGGGTCACAGAAATGGTCGACGAAAACATGGCCAACGCGGCGCGCGTGCACGCGGTTGAGAATGGCAAGGATATCGAGCACTTCACCATGATTGCGTTCGGCGGGGGCGCGCCACTGCATGCCTGCCGGCTTTGCGAAAAGCTGGGAATCCGCGCATTGATTATCCCGCCAGGCGCTGGAGTCGGGTCGGCAATCGGGTTTCTTAAAGCACCTTTTTCTTACGAGGCTTCGCAGGGTTTGTTTCAACGTTTAAACAGTTTAAACGTCGATTTTGTCAATGAGACGCTGGAGCGACTCGAGGGCGAGGCTGCCGGATTTGTCGCGAAGGGTATAGGCAACATTGAGACGACAACAGCGGTCACGGCTCACATGCGCTACGCCGGTCAGGGCAGTGAAATCGCAGTCGTACTGCCGCAGAGCCGCGTCAGCAATGACGGCGAGGCGCCGCTGAAAGCGCTGTTTGAATCGTGTTATCAGGAACTTTTCGGACGTGTGATCGAGGGGCTTGCCATTGAAGTCACGAATTGGTCGGTGACCGTGGCGTCGGTCCTGGCGGAAGTCGAAAAAACCGAGCGATATTTCGATGGCCAGTCGGCCGAGGGCTCCGCGAGCCGCCCAATTTACGACGCGGGCAAACGCGACTGGGTGGACGCGCGGGAAATTGAGCGGAAAAAACTCATGCCGGGTATCCATCTGGACGGTCCAGCGGTTGTCACCGAAGCAGAGACGACGACAATTGTCACTTCCGCCTTCACGGTGACAGGCCAAGGCGATGGCTCGCTCTTGCTGCAGCGTAAGGAGGCCACCACATCATGAGTGACATGAGCGAGATTGATTTTCAAATCATGTGGAGTCGCCTGATCTCAGTCGTGGAGGAACAGGCGACCACATTGATCCGGACCGCGTTTTCGACATCGGTTCGCGAAGCGGGTGATCTATCGGCGGGGCTTTTTGACCTGCGAGGAAGAATGATGGTGCAGGCGGTGACCGGCACCCCAGGACACGTCAACGCGATGGCCGAGTCGGTGGGACATTTTGTTGAAGCGATCGGGCCCGACAACATTGAGGCGGGAGACGTTTACCTGACCAACGATCCATGGAAGGGGACAGGACATTTGCACGACATCACGGTGGTGTCACCCAGTTTCCGCAATGGCCGACATATAGGATTTTTCGCCGCTACCGCACACGTCGTCGACATCGGCGGGCGCGGATTTGGCCCGGACGCCAATGAAGTCTTCGAAGAGGGCCTGCAGATTCCAATAATGAAATTTGCCCACGCAGGCGTCGTATCTCGCGACCTCATTCGCATTGTTCGCGCCAATGTACGCGAGCCGGATCAGGTGGTGGGTGATCTCTATTCGCTGGCGGCGTGTAACGACGCCGGTGATCGCCGCCTTCAGGCCATGCTAGACGAGTTTGACGTTAGTGATATCGAGCCATTATCCGACTTCATCATTGATACCAGCCGCGAGGCCACGCGTAAGAGAATCGCGGAACTGCCCGAGGGCGAGTTTAAATACACGATGAGTGTGGACGGTTACGATGTACCGATAGAGTTGGTGGTCAATTTGATTATCGGCGGAGGCAAACTCGTCGCCGATTTCAGTGGCACCAGCGGTCTGAGTAAGTTCGGTATCAACGTGCCCATGGTCTATACGCGCGCTTACGCGTGTTACGGCCTCAAATGCGCCATCGCACCCGACGTACCCAACAACGCAGGATCGCTTGAGGCGTTTTCAATCACCGCACCTGCGAACTGTATATTGAATGCAGAACGGCCCGCGCCGGTTTCGGTGCGTCACGTAACGGGCCAGCTGTTGCCCGACGTCGTTCTTGGTGCGCTCAATCGATGTGTTGAAGATGTCGCGCCTGCAGAGGGGTCGAGTTCACTTTGGAACGTTCAAATCAGCGCGCGACCGATAGATCCATCAAGCGGACTGCCGACCGCGGAGGTTCTGATGTTCAACTCTGGGGGCACGGGTGCCCGGCCACGATGCGACGGTTTGAGTGCGACGGCTTTTCCCTCTGGTGTGTCAACGATGAGCGTTGAGGCGACCGAACATGTGGGGCCGATTGTCGTCTGGCGCAAGGATCTAAGGGAAGGATCGGGCGGCGCAGGTAAGCAGCGTGGTGGTCTCGGTCAAAACATCGAGTTCGAAGCACGGAAGGGTTACCGTTTCAGTTTTGACGCGATGTTTGAACGCATCGAGCATCCGGCCCGAGGCCGCAACGGTGGCGCTGAAGGGGCTGCGGGTGTTGTTTGCTTGTCCGACGGCACACCCTTGCGGGGCAAGGGGCGACAACACGTCCCCGAGGGGGCGCGTCTGGTTTTGCGCTTACCAGGCGGTGGTGGCTACGGTCAACCAAAAGAGCGCGACCCCGAATCGGTGCGCGCAGACTTGCAGGCAGGTTATATATTGTCTGAGCAGGCGCATGCCGATTACAACTACCAGGAACTTAACGATTTAGGAGACTCACAGTGACTGCTTCACTCGCTCTTGTTACTGGTGCGGCTCAGGGGATTGGTTACGCGTGTGCAGAAGCGCTAGCCGAAGATGGCGTGCAACTCGTGTTGAGCGACATAAACGAAAAGGGCGTTCGCGAGGCCGCAACGCGTCTGGGTAACAATACTCTGGCGATCACATGCAACTCCGGCGACCCGCAGCAGATTCTGGATATGTTTGATCGGATCGAAGCGGAGCGTGGCGATGTGTCAATTCTGGTTAACAATGCAGGTATTTCGCGACCCTGTGATTTTTTCGATACCACACTCGAAACCTGGCAGGCGGTGCTCGGTATCAATCTCACCGGTACATTTGTCGCTACGCAGCGAGCAGCCCGAAGAATGGTGGATAAAGGAATCCAGGGATCAATCGTTAACATGTCGTCGATCAACGAACGCGTTGCGATTCCGGCGATCGCGCCGTACTGTGCTTCAAAAGGCGGGGTCATGCAGCTCACCAAAGCGGCTGCACTGGCGCTGGCGCCGCACGGCATACGGGTCAATGCCGTTGGTCCTGGTTCGATAGACACGGCAATGATGGCAAACGTAAACCCTGATTCTGATGCAATGAAAATGGTGATGTCGCGCACGCCGCTGAAACGAATTGGAACGCCTCGCGAAGTCGGTGATGTGGTTGCCTTTCTCGCGAGTGATAAAGCGAGCTACATCTCGGGTGAAACTATCTATGTCGACGGCGGACGCCTCGCAATGAATTACACCTGTTAGCTGCCAGCCGAAGGCAAAACGTAATCAATAAACTGAGGATCTCCCGATGTTTAATCTCGACAGGTTTTTAGAGGAATGTGTTGCCGCAAGAAATGAGAGTAATGCCCAGCCGGCGATGCGCGAAGTTGTGCAAAGCGCCGTTTCGGATGTTGCATCCTTACGTCGCGTACTCGGTGAGCCGACGGGTGCAGGCTTTGAGACGCTTTATCATTCTGAGGATCTGACGATTTTGAATTTTACCTGGGCACCGCTCATGACCCTTATGCCGCACAACCACAACATGTGGGCGGTAATCGGTTTATACAGCGGTCGCGAAGACAACATTTTCTGGCGAAACAGGGATGACCGAATAGAAGCCGCAGGTGCCAAGTCGATGAGCGTTGGAGACGTCGCCACACTAGGGTCAGACATTGTGCACTCCGTTACCAACCCAATCGGAAAACTGACGTCGGCAATTCATGTTTACGGCGGAGATTTTTTCGCACCAGGGCGCAGCGAATGGGACCCGGAGACGCTTGTGGAGAAACCGTTTGATATCGAAAAAAGCCGGCGGATTTTTAAAGAAGCGAACGAAAGATTTAGTCTTACACAGGAATAGCCCGGCGATTTAATCGCTACTGCTCATTACAACACCCGGGCAAGATGCGAATACAACTAAGCGCTGAGTATTTCAATAAACTGAAAAAACTGTGTGGACGTTAAGTCTTCGATATGATCAAAAAATAGCGCGGGCTCGACCATCTCCAGTTCCGAAAGGACAAAACTCCCACGTTTGACAATTCCGTCTACCCGAACGTAGAGCGGAACTTTGGTGACAAACTCCAAAAATTTTGCAGCCTGTTCGATCAAATTCTGATCGACTGCAACTTGCGTAACCGATGCATTGAAACGAGTATTCGCCCGCCACTCGCCGCGAGCCGGTTTGCGGCATACCGCGTGGGAAAATTCGCCTGCTATAAAGTAAACCGAAAGTTCACCTCGAGATTTTATCTCCTGAATAAACGGCTGAACCAGCAATGCTGAGTCGCAGTCAAAGGTTGATTCGTCGCGCTCCATAATGCGCGAGAGTAGCTCGACCTGATATCCACTCTGGCCGTATACCGGTTTAACTACGCTGTCAGTCCATCCCTCTGTGTCTTGAATAGCCAGAATTTGAGACAGGCTCGGAACCCCGACGTAGTGACTTGGGATCACATTGAAGCCTGCCTCGTAAAGATCGATAAGATAGCGTTTGTTGAGATTTCCCAAGAGGATATCGGGCGAGTTGATAAGCCGACCTCCGCCGTTGCGAATGGCGGAAATCCACGATATGAACGCGGCTGGAGATTTTGCGTAGTCCCAGGCGCACAGTGGCAAAACGAGTTCTGCGGCGCAAAAGAGTTCAAGATTTGAACTCTGCCAGGGTAAGCATCTGACTTCTTTTCCCTTTGCCTCTAACGCTTCTACGATTAACAGCAATCCCGGATTAATTTCGGGCCAGTCGTCGCAGGTGGCGATGACGATCATTCATCAGACCACTCGATCTGGTCGATGTACGACCATAGTCGCTTTTTATTCTGAAGCTGTCGACGATTGAAGGATTTCATCTCTTCGATGACTGAGTCTTTGCCTGATGCCTCGCCCACCTGGATAACACCGACCATGGCCACGGTGAGATGGGGCGGGCAATAGTAGACGTAGACCCCGGCGTCATCCAGGGTGACGGTGAAGGGTTCATCCAGTTTGCTTAACCATTCGGAATGACCGTCAGGCAGCAATGCGCTGCGTACGAAGTGTCCCGTGGACGAGGGGAGAAAAGTGATGGTATCTCCAGGTTCGACCTTCAGGAAGCCCGGTTCGAAAACCATGCCACCATCGTTTCCAAAGTCCAGCATCTTCACCTCGTAACTAGCGGCGTGAACCAGACAGGATTGAAACAGGAATAGGGTAATAACGATGAGTTTTTTCATAAGGGATTGGTTGAATCAAGCGATTCTTTTCTACGTTTCGGTTGGATAACGGGAATGCCGTCGCTGTCGAACAGCCGTTCGATATCGACGTCATATATGTCTGAAATTGTTTCTGGCTGTAGAACATCCATGGGTGCTCCCCTTGCCTGAATACTGCCGTCTTTAAGTAAAAACAAATGATCAGCGTATTGCGCGGCGAGGCTTAAATCATGAATCACCATGACGGTAATCAATTCGCGCTGTTTGGTTTCTCGAGCCACGTGTTCGAGCAAGACGGCCTGGTGATGCATGTCCAGCGCGCTGACCGGTTCATCGAGCATCAGGATTTCCGGTTGCCCTAACAAGACCTGTGCAAACAGAATCAATTGACGCTGGCCGCCGCTAAGGCTTTGGATGTCGCGTTGCGCAAGGTGCAGACATCCCACTTTATCCATTGCCTGCAGTGCGTTTTCCAATACTTCCTCGCCAACGTGCATCGAGAGTGCGCTTAGTTGGCCGAGCAAAACGACTTCGAGTGCCGAAAGGCTGGCGGATATAAATGTGTCCTGCGGCATGTAACCGATGGGAGCGCGCCAGGTTTGCAACGCAACGTCCTGAAGTTGGGTCTCTCCATAAACGACCCTGCCGCCCGCAAGTTCGACTTCACCAAATATCGCTTTCAAAAGCGTCGACTTGCCGACGCCGTTTGGTCCGAGAATTGCGTTGACCTGTCCCTTGATCAATTCCAGCGACAGATTTTTCGCGATCGGGGTTTCTCCCCGAATGATCGAAATATTGCTCAGGCTGAGGCTGTTCATTTACGGCTCAGCATGATCCAGAAGAAAAACGGCACGCCAATAAACGAGGTGACAATGCCAACCGGAAAGAGCGCGCCGGGTACCAGCACCTTGGACAACACCGAAGCAACTGACAGAAAGGCGGCCCCAACCACCATTGACAGCGGTAGAAAAAAACGCTGGTCTTCGCCAACTAACATGCGCGCAACGTGAGGCGCCACGAGACCGATAAAACCGATTACGCCGACAAAACTAATCGCCACGGCGGTCATAACTGCGACGAAAAACAATACCCGGAGCCTTAGTGCTTTTGTGTTGACACCCACGCTCGACGCGCGCTCTTCACCAAGCCGCAAAGCGGTTAGTTGCCAGGCATCTTTGAATAGAAAAGCCGTGCAAATGACGGTTACCACCGTTGTAAAGGCGAGATTTTCCCAGGTCGCCTTGGTCAAGCTACCAAACAGCCAAAACAAAATTTGCTGGCTGACTTCCGGGGCAGAAAGGTATTGCACCAGAGATAAGACGGATTGAAAGAAGAACAGAAGCGCGATGCCTGCAAGGACCAACATTTCGGAGGAGAGGCGACGCATTGAGGCGAATACAAACAATATGCCCGCAGCAAACATTGTCATTGTAAAAGCGCCCACCGGCACTGCTAATGTCACCGGCAGTCCAAAGCCCCCGAAGGCGATGACAATCGATGCACCGAGTCCTGCCGCCGCCGCTAAACCAAGCGTGTAAGGGCTCGCCATAGGGTTGTTTAACAGCGTTTGGATTTCCGCACCACCGACTCCCAGCGCCGCGCCAACGCTAAGCGCCATCAGCGCCATGGGCAGGCGCAGGTCGAATACGATGACACTCGTCATTGCGTCGACATCGTCTGCCAGCAGCAGGGTTCTCAACACTTCGCCCGGCGCCAACATCGATGGCCCCGTGGCGACATCCAGAATCAGGCTTGCGAGACAAAATAAGGCAAAGCCAAGAATCATACGCCAGCGCCGACTTTCCAGTCGGCGCTGGCTTTTCAAGGCCGAGCTTATGGTTGCGGGTTCGAGCGGCATCGCAACCTCAAGCTATGCGATCAGTCTTTGACTGAAAGGACAAACGTACCTTCCGGAACCACTGGCAAGTATTTCTTGTGGAAGTCGAGGTAGGTTCCATTCGGGTCCAGATCTTCGAAAAGATCGGGATACATCGCTTTGGCCATGTACTGGATCATCGCCTGATCGGCCAGCGTTCGTGAAGCACCCTGATACAAACCAAACAGGTTTTGATTCTTGATGGCGGGAAGTTCAGACCAGCCTGTGCGCGTTTCAAATCCCTTCAATCGGCGCAGCGCTTCTTGCTTGGGAATATCCACGCCCATTACAAGCGCTTCATCGTTCTTATTCAGTTCGGTTTCACGGCCAGAGATAAAAATCGCTTGGGGTTTAGCTGCGAGGACCTGCTCAGGGTTCATGAGACCCCACCAGTCAACATAAGGTGCCGCAATGTTATCGCCTCCCGCCAGGGTTACAAGCGCACCCCACATGTTTTTACCGTAGGTGAAGCTGGGTTCTTTAGGGCCTTTTTTCCCAAACTCGATGTACGCGCGTGGACGCGGGCGGCCGTCGTCAGAAATTCGCTTCGCAATCATCTCGGCGTTCGCTTGGTATTCGTTTGCGAGTTGTGTCGCGCGCTCTTCCGCGCCGGAAATTTTACCCAGCAGCAAAGTGGTATTGACATGCCGTTCGATAGTCTGCGCGTTATAGTCGACCACGACGATGGGAATACCGGCTTTTTCGATACGGTCAGCGTCCGGACCCAGTGCCTGGAACTGCCAATCCGCAAGAATCACAACCTCGGGCTTGAGTGACAGCAGTTTTTCTACAGAAAAGGTGCCGGCTTCGACTTCGCCGACGTCAGCAATTTCGTCGAGTTGAGGTAATTTCTTTACGAACAGTTCCCAGCTTTTGGGCGTCCACACGGTCCAGACATCCTTGGAAAAGCCAACTACGTTTTCGAACGCTTCAACGCCGCCGATCGCCATGTAATCGGTGTAGTAAAATCCCAGGAGTACTTTTTTTGCGGGTAATTCGACGCTTACTTCCCGGCCCAAAACATCTGTGAGAACCTCAGTTTTTGCCTGCGCGCTGGACGCTAGCGCAAAAACCGAGATCGCTGCAGCGAGTGCGCCTGCAGATAGTCGTTTAAAGAGAGTCATTACATTTTCTCCAAATGGTGATTTAGCAACTGAGTAGCTCAGGTGTGAAACAACCTAATCGCGCGAATTAAACTCGGCTGATCAACAATGTCATTGGCCAAATGACTTCGAAGGTCGTTCGGATTTCAGTCACGATAAGTTAGCTATTTCAGTATGAGAATGATATGCATTCACAACCAAAGAATATGGTGAGTTAATACGATCAGACAACGAATGATGCTGTTTTATCGGGCTTAAACAGCATCAAAATCTGCGGTCTTGATTCATACTCCGGCGGTAAATTATTAGCTACCAAAAGCAGGAAATAGGGGAAGCTAGCGCAGTGTTGTCTGAAGAGTTGACAGTAGACTCCTATGAAATCAGGATCGCGAGGATGCAAGCTGAGGATATTCCCAGCTTGCATGAACTCTCACTGTCTGTGAGATGGCCGCATCGAGCTGAAGACTGGGCGGAACTACAAAAAGTCGGCGAAGGCTTCGTAGCGCGCGATCTGATAGGCCGGCTTATTTGTTCGATGATGTGGTTCCCCATGGGATCAAACTACGCCAGCGTTGGAATGGGGATATCTTCGCCACGGCTGCAATCACTGGGGGCTGGCCGTTGGTTAGCGCAACACGTTGGGCAGGAAATCGGCGACAGGAACGTATTTTTAAATGCGACCGGCGACTCCCTGCGACTCTGTTTGAGTTTCAATTTCCAGACTGTTCGACCGGTCTTTCATCATAACGGCTTGGCTGAAACGAATTCCCGCGTTTTACCGCGCGTAGCGCAGATGCAAACCGCTGATTTTGAGGCAATCGAGCAACTCGACGCTGTCGCGATGGGGTTTAATCGAAGGCGAATAATTCCGAGCCTGTTAGCTGTTTCGGAAGGAACGTTGATTCGTGAAAGTGGCGATATCACGGGTTTTGCGCTTTGCCGAAAATTCGGTCGCGGTCGCGTCATTGGACCAATCGTTGCAGCAAATGAAGATGATGCCATCGCGTTGATCGATCCATTTATCAAGGCCAATCCTGGTGTTTTTTTCAGAGTGGACACGTATCAAGACAGCGGTCCGTTTCGAGACTATCTTGTCGAAGCAGGAATAACACTTCACGAAACTGCGACAATGATGGTCCGCGGCAGCTTGCCCTCTCACAGAGGAAACGCGATCACTTTTGGGCTGGCGAGCCAGGCCTTCGGTTAGCCAGATTGAGTGCCCGGGTGCCGCTTGATCGTTTGTCAAAGCGATGGCATTTGTATACTGCGTCTTTTCCTCGCGGATTGAATTCATCTTTCGAATTTTTCCCCCATCGGCCACTGAGTAATTCGTTGTCGAAAATTTAAGTTTTGTCATTTGTCTGATGTAAATGTCAATCATTATCATTTACAATATCGCCGCATTACGTTGCCTCGCGTTTCATTGTTCACCGACTTAAGGTGCGCAAAAAGTCCGCCGCAGAGGCGTCTAGCCTAACGCGGGATTCGTGACGAGGTTTAATGATTCAAATGAAGTTAGACCGAACGGATATCAAGATTCTGCAGGAGTTGCAGATGAATGGACGGATGACAAATACGGAGTTGGCTGAACGCGTCGCGCTGTCTCCAAGCCCGTGTCTTCAGCGAATCAAGAAACTGCACAAAAACGGATTTATATCGGGTTACTCGGCGCAAATTGATATAAACAAACTTGGCAGCTACGTGACGATATTTTCTGAAGTCACGCTGAAAAGCCATCACCCACAAGATACCCAACGATTTCAAAACGAAATTGCAAAAATAGATCAGGTGATCGAATGCCATTTGATATCTGCCGGGTACGACTACCTGCTCAAATTCATCGCGAAGAACATAGGGGAGTATCAGGAAATTATGGAGAAACTGGTTGATAGCGACGCGGGTATAGAGAAATACTTTAGCTTTGTGGTGATGAAATCTGTAGTCGCTAACAAGTGCATCCCTTTACATGTGATCACTTGATCTCTAGCCGTTAAATGACGTGTATGTTTGGGTTTGAATGTCGTTCGTTTGAGTTATGCAACTATTAATACCGCGAGCAGGCAATGTTGGGGCGACTGAGAATTCAATTCAGTGGTCTTTGTGTTGATAAAGCTCGGGTTGAGAGTCTCAAAAATTTGTTAGGCAGTGTTTTAATTTCATGGTCTAGCAGAGGAATTAGCCACCACTTTTTCACGCGCGCCTGCAGTCTTGAGCGTTCGTTACTTGTATCACCAAGCTATTCAAATAGCCCGATTTGATCACCTGATTGTTGCGGAGGTTTGAACGCCGAGCAGTTCAGAGCAACATCTCTTATGCCCAGGTTGTATTGGGTTCGAGCTCGAGCAAAACGCTTTTCAATAATCAGCGCAAATGCGCCGCTTCCGCGCATGCGATGGCCAAAGCGGCTGTCGTAGTTTTTTCCGCCTTGTGTATCGCGCACACGTTTCATTACGTGTTCCGCTTTCAATGGGTAGTGGGTCTGCAGCCATTCCTCAAACAAACAGGCGACTTCCAAAGGTAGCCGCAACAGAATGTATCCAGCGCTTGTTGCACCGGCACTGGCGACTGCTTCAACTATTGATTCTAACTCAGGATCTGTGAGCACGGGAATCACCGGTGCGATCAATGTTGTAACAGGAATACCAGCTTCGGCAAGTGCAGCTATCGTGTGCAACCGCCTTTGGGGAGCGGTGGCGCGAGGTTCCAGCTTGCGGGCGAGCGTGCCGTCAAGCGTCGTTACGCTGACGCAAACAGAGGCCTGATTGCGGCTCGCCATATCGGTGAGAATATCGATGTCGCGCTCGACCATAGACGATTTGGTGACTATCGAGACCGGATGATTGAAATCTCGCAGCACTTCGAGAATCGAGCGGGTAATCTTGAGTTGCCTTTCAATCGGCTGATACGCATCTGTATTAATGCCCAGCGCAACCGGTTGGCATTGATACCCCGATTTGCGCAGTTCTTTGCTTAACAGCTTGGCCGCGTTTGGCTTGCTAAACAGGCGGGTTTCGAAATCGATTCCGGGAGAAAATCCAAGGTAGGCGTGCGAAGGGCGCGCAAAGCAATACACACACCCATGCTCACACCCCCGATACGGATTGATGGAACGGTCAAAGGGTACGTCCGGAGATTGGTTAAACGCGAGCACGCTGCGTGTACTATCGGATTGAACGGTCGTTTTAAGTGCAACTGTGTCTTGTTCAAAGTCGGACCAACCATCGTCAAACGGTTCGATGGTTTGGTGCTCATATCTACCCGTTGTGTTGCTAACGGCACCGCGCCCTTTGTAAGGTTTCCGATCCACTATCGGATTCCGTTTACCCCAGCGTACGCCCATGCCAAGCGAGACGCTGATTTAAGAGGCAACTGTAAAAAATTGATTATTAACACAATTGCTGTTTCGCCGAATTTGCTCACGCTAACGTGCTTGCACCCATCGAATCATGACGGTATGTTTTGACCAAATTATAGGGCAGGTGAAATCCGTGAAGCATACACGATCAATCACACTGGGCGTTGTCGCACTAGGCCTGTCGGCAACAGTAAACTCTGCACAAATCAGTGTCCACGTTACTGACGGCCAACTCGGAAAATCGTTAAGTGGGGCGGCAGTATGCCTGGGAACACCGGCCAATCCCGTCCAGTTTGGTGGCCAACTCACGCAAGAGAATGGCCATGCTGTGTTTGACGACGTCCCCGAGACGCCTTTGGTGTTGACGATTTCGAGAACGGACTATACAGGTTATCAACGCACTCACGGCGCCAAGCAGTTTGATATCACCCTGCAGGTTGGTCTGCAGAGTGGCGGACTTGGCCCATTGTGCGAATTGGGAGAGCTTTCAAACCTGCCGCAGATGACTGACGGTGCAATTACGGTGAGTGCATTGAAGTTGAATGGCGGCGCGCGTTCGACCGGTTCGCGTGAGATTACGATCAACGCCAGTACAACAGGGGCGCCTACACACTACCGCGTGGCCGAACACTGGTCGTTTGACGGAGCGGAATGGTTGGAACTCAGCGGAACGCCCAAGTTCACTCTCAGCCGCGGCGCGGGGAGCAAGGCGATTTATTTTCAAGTGCGAAGGCTGAAGTCGCTGGCAGGCGGTGAAGTGGAAAGCCTCTCGGGAATTGCCCAGACGAGTATTGTGTTGACGAATTAATCGTCCCGCTCAGGTTTTGATTGACTCGACTTCCTCTTGCGAGAGCGATCGTGCTTCTGACTCGAGCATGACAGGAATATCGTTGCGAATAGGATAAGCCAGGGCGCTGGCACGACACCAGAGTTCTTCACCCTTTTGCACGAGCTTCGCCTTGGTTACCGGGCAAACTAATATTTCCAGCAGTTGTTTGTTCATTGCTCTCTCGGCTGCGGTATCATCTATGGGCAGTAGTATACGACGATGAAAGCGGGTATTCGGATCAAAATTACATAATAACGACTAATGGATTTTACACAGCTCACTCATTTCGAACTTTATCTCCTGTTTTTCCTCGCAGGTGTTTTAGTGACTGCCTTGATTGCCTGGATTGTTTTGCGTGCCAAGCTAAACGCGCAACGCCAGTACGTCGATGTGCAATTGCAAGCGTCGGAAAAATTGCAGTTAGAGCGCGATCATCAAATCCAGAAACTCGAAGCGCGCGCGGAGCAACAGCTTGTCGATTCGGAAAATGCCAGTAAACGAAATGCCGAACTTGCAGCGGCTTTGTCGTCTACCCGCGTAGAACTGGATATGACGCGCAAGGACGCACAGGAAAAATTGCAGTTTCAACAACAGGAACGCGAGCGGCTGAAAATTGAATTCGAAAATCTTGCGCAAAAAATACTCGATGAGAAAAGCCAAAAATTTACCGATCAGAATATTCAGAACATTGGCAACGTTCTGAATCCCTTGCGCGAACAGCTCGGCGATTTCAAAAAGCGCGTCGAAGACGTTTACGACAAAGAGGCGAAAGATCGCGCTCAGTTAGCCAGCGAGGTCAAGCAACTGCAAAATCTGAACGAGCGGATTAGCAAGGACGCAATCAGCTTGACCAATGCGCTTAAAGGTGAGAGCAAAACCCGGGGTAACTGGGGCGAAGTTGTGCTCGAGCGCATATTGGAAGACGCCGGATTGCGCGAAGGTCACGAGTATCATCGCGAAGTTCAACACAAACAGGAAGACGGTTCTCGCGGCCGGCCCGATGTCATCATTCATCTACCCGACGGGCACGACCTGATCGTCGATTCAAAAGTCTCGTTGACTGCGTATGAAGAAGCCATGTCGCTAGACCCGGGTGAGCAGAGAAGTGCGGCGTTGAAAAGACACGTTCAAGCGTTGCAAATTCACCTTAAAGGTTTGAGTGACAAGTCCTATCACACACTTGAAGGGGTCAACACGCTGGATTTCGTTTTAATGTTTGTGCCGATTGAGCCCGCGTTGCACGCGGCGTTTGCGGAATCACCCAATATTTTCAGTCAGGCCTACGAGAAAAACATTTTTATCGTGAGTCCAACCACGCTGCTTATGGCGTGTCGCACTGTACAAAACATCTGGCGCAACGACATGCAAAATAAAAATGCGCTGGAGATCTCACGACAAGCTGGCGCGTTGCTGGATAAGTTCAGCGGATTTTATGATGACCTGGAACAAGTCGGTCGGCATATGAACAAGGCCAGTGACGTGTTTGAAGATGCAAAAAAGAAACTCGGTTCAGGACGAGGAAACCTTATCACCAGTGTTCAAAAGCTTGAAAAGCTGGGCGCAAAGGGGAAGAAATCACTGCCCGACTCGTCGCTGGAGGAGTCGTAAAACGGTCAACTACAGCTCGAGTATCGCTGCCAAATGTCTTTTAACACGCTGGTGTATTGCGTGTCGTTTTCGGTACAGATATCTTCAAGCTCGGTTTGGGTAAACCACTTACCCTCATCGATCTCATATACATCTAAAGTAAACGGCCCGTCGTGCAGGCATTTATATACCTTACAGTGTTCCATTCCGTTTGATTCGGTAGGAGGAAGTCGAAACAGATAGCTCGGTTGCTTGTCAAGCGCGACACCAAGCTCTTCTCCGATCTCCCTTATTGCGCAGTTTTCGTAGTCTTCGCCACTGTCCACGTGACCCGCAGCACTTGTATCCCACAACCCGGGGTTATTGTCTTTGCGCATCGAGCGTTTTTGCAAAAACAGCTCGCCCTCACGATTAAACACCAGAACATGCACCGCACGATGCATAAGTCCAAGGCGATGAATTTCGCCGCGGGTGTTAGTGCCGATGACGTTGTCGTTTGCATCAACGACATCAAGTATTTCCTGGCTCGAATCGGGAGGCATAATCGCGAAATCCGTAGCTGTGGGTAGTGAATTACAAGGAATCAATCAGATTATACAAAGCGCTAACAACAGGTGTGGGGCGCGACTCGTTAAGACAGACAAAATACTCCGTCACCTTGAGCTGCGCTCCGCGAATAGTCAACGCGTGAATCCGTTTGTCCTGTCCGACTTCGCTTTCGCCGACGACACCGATCCCCAGACCCGCTGCTACCGCCTCGCGAACGCCTTCTCGACTCCCGAGGATGAGTGACCTGGCAGGGGTGATCCCGCTTTGAGTCAACGCGTGCTCAATGATGCTACGCGTATGCGAGCCAGCCTCCCGAAGTATCAGAGTCTCAGTAGAAAATTCATCGATACGAACATTACGCCGCGTGGCAAAGCGGTGGCCGCTGTCCACAATGCAAACCAGTTTGTCTTGTTTCAGCGGTGCCTGAAAAAGCTTCTGGTTTTTTTCGACGTCTGGAAGGACGGCAACATCGGCCTCCAGCGTTATCAGGTTTTCGTAAACGGTTTTCGCGTTGCCAAAACTGATGGAAACGTCAATGTTGGGGTGTTGATGCTGGAACTGGCTGAGTAGCGGCACAACCAGAAACGGGCTATCAGCGGCGACGCGAAGTTTTCCGCTGGCAAGGCCCGTGGCTGAGAGCAGGAGTTGCTCGGCCTCGGCTTCCATCCGAAACTGGCGCGAGGTGATGTCCCGCAACGCATGTCCGAGGCTGGTTAGCACAAGGTTTCTTCCGCGACGTTCGAATAGCTTGACCTCGTAACGTTGTTCGAGTGACTTGATGTGATCCGAAACCGTGGGCTGGGTGATGTGCAAGCGCGCCGCCGCCTTGGTTACACTGCCTAATTGCGCGACGGTGTGGAACGCTTTCAGTTGAACATGATTCATATAGGTTTGATCAATATTAAGTATCGTTAATATCGATTTTATAATGGTATCGATAAACGATAAAGTGCGCCTCAGTTCCTGTCCGAGCCGTCTCGTGAGCGCGTTACCCGAAAATCCGTATCTGCTTTTAACGCCTGGACCTCTGTCAACAAGCCAGACGGTTAAGTCGACGATGCTGCGTGACTGGTGTACGTGGGATGACGACTACAACAACATCGTCCAGTCTATTCGCGCTCGACTGCTCCAACTCGCGCACGATAACGGTTCGCTGACGTGTGCATTGATGCAAGGTAGTGGCACGTTTTGCGTCGAGTCGGTGATCGGTTCGTCGATACCCGCAAGCGGTCGCTTATTGGTCCTGGCTAACGGCGCTTACGGCGCGCGCATCGGCAAGATTGCCGAATGCCTGCAAATCCCCGTGGTGGTGCGAGATTTTGGCGAAGTATCGCCGGTTGATGCGAACGAAGTCGCGCGTTGTCTTGAGGATCACCCCCAGACGAGCCATGTCGCCGTTGTTCACTGCGAAACGACAACGGGAATGTTGAACCCGATCAACGAGATAAGTGAAGTTGTTAAAGGTTCAAACAAGACCTTGATCGTCGACGCAATGAGCAGTTTTGGCGGAATCGAAATGGATCTCCCGAACCTTGGGGCAGATTTTGTTATCAGCAGCGCCAATAAATGCATTCAAGGTGTGCCCGGCTTTGGATTCATAATTGCGACCCGCGGTGCGATGCAAGAGTGCAACGGAAGAGCGCGCTCCTTGAGTCTTGATCTCTACGATCAGTGGCATTCGATGGAGCAGGGAGGCGGAAAATGGCGATTTACATCACCAACGCATACGGTTCGGGCGTTCGAGAAGGCGCTTGACGAACTGGATGAGGAGGGGGGTGTTTCCGCGCGTGCAGCGCGTTACGCCACCAATCAAGAGAATTTAGTGACTGGAATGCGGGAGCGTGGGTTCGAGCCCCTTTTAACAGATGAATTCCAGTCGCCCTTTATTACGAGTTTCCTTAGCCCGCAGCACCCGGATTATAATTTTGGCAAATTCTATGAACGCCTAAAGGCAAACGGCTTTGTTATATACCCGGGTAAGGTGACAGGCGCCGATACATTCAGGATCGGCAATATTGGAGAAGTGTACCCAGATGACATCGAGCAACTGCTGCAGGCAGTTTCTGCTTCGATGTACTGGGCTTAAATAAACCTATCAGCGAGAATATTTCCGTGAGCGAAACCCGCAGCAATGTTGAAGTAAATGGTCGCAGCTATCGTTGGCCCAGTCGGCCAGTAGTCGCCGTATGTGTTGATGGATCGGAGCCCGATTACATCATTGAGGCGATCAAGGCAGGCGTCATGCCATGGGCCGAAAAGATCATTAACGGTCAAGGCATCGACCTTCGTTGTGAGTGTGTCATTCCAAGTTTTACCAACCCGAATAATCTTTCGATTGTGACTGGCGCACCACCTGCTGTTCACGGGATTTGCGGTAACTTTTACTACGATCCCGAAACCGACAGCGAAGTCATGATGAATGAGCCGCACCTGTTGCGCGCACCGACTATCTTCAAAGCGTTTCAGGAGCACGGCGCTAAGATCGCGATTGTTACGGCAAAAGATAAACTGCGTCGCCTGCTGGGCAACGGCCTTGAATACGGCGCCCACGGTGCGATCTGTTTTTCGTCTGAAAAATCTGACCAGGTCACGCTCGAGGAGAACGGTATCGAGAATATCGTGGATCGCATCGGCATGCCGGTGCCCAGCGTTTACAGCGGTGATTTGTCGGAATTTATTTTTGCGGCGGGCGTCGATATTTTGAAAAATGAACGACCCGACATCATGTACCTGTCGACGACTGACTATATACAGCACAAGTTCGCACCTGGAAGCGATGGCGCTAACGCGTTTTACGCGATGATGGATAAGTACTGGGCGCAGCTCGACGAGCTCGGCGCGGTGGTCGCGCTCACTGCCGACCATGGAATGAACGCCAAACATGATCCGGTCTCGGGTGAGCCCGATGTGCTCTACTTGCAGGATGTGCTTGATGACATGGTTGGCGAAGACGAGGCACGCGTTATTCTGCCGATCACAGATCCGTATGTGGTCCACCACGGCGCACTGGGGTCCTTTGCGACTGTTTATCTCCCGCCGAGCGCAAATGTCGAGGACGTGAAGAACGCACTGATGAACATCGACGGCGTTGAAGCGGTCCTGAGTAATGAACATGGCTGCCGTGAATACGAGCTGGCGAACGATCGGATGGGTGATTTAATAGTCGTCAGCGAAAAACAAAAAGTCCTCGGAACCACTGCGGCGAGACACGACCTTTCCGGTCTTGAGGTGCCGCTGCGTTCTCACGGTGGCGTATCTGAGCAGGTCGTTCCAATGGTGATCAGTCAGCCTTTGGTTGGCCTCGATGATTCGCGTAGACTGCGCAATTTTGATGTTTACGACATAGTACTGAATCACGTCGCGTGATTCTCTGAACGAACAAGGTTAAAGCGTATGAGTGCAGCAGGTGAAACATTGAACACGGTTTGCCACGAAAAAATGCGAATTGCTGGAGAGCTTGTCGACGGCGACACAGGCAAACGAATTGAAGTTTTTAACCCGTACGACAATTCACTCGTTGGCACTGTGCCACGCGCCTCGTGCGAGCAGGTCGCTAACGCATTTGATATCGCGGCGAGCTATCAGCCAAAACTTACACGCTATGAGCGCCAGCAGATTCTTACGCGCACCGCGCACGCACTTGTCGATCGAAAAGAGGAAATTTCCGACTTGATTACGGCCGAGTGCGGTCTGTCGAAAAAAGATTCGCTTTATGAGGTCGGCCGCGCATTTGATGTTTTCAGTCTGGCAGGGCAGCTCTGCATTCTGGACGACGGCGAAGTGTTTTCTTGTGATCTCACACCACATGGGAAACAACGCAAGATTTTTACCCAGCGCGAGCCGCTCACGGCGATTTCTGCGATCACGCCATTTAATCATCCGCTCAATATGATCTCGCACAAAATCGCTCCGTCGATCGCAACCAATAACTGCATGGTAGGCAAACCGACTGAACTCACACCTTTGACCGCGCTGCTGTTAGCCGATGTGCTTTACGAGTGCGGCTTGCCGCCTGAAATGTTGTCAATCGTCACGGGGTTGCCGGAAGACATTGGTGACGAAATGATTACCAACACGAACATTGAACTGGTCACGTTCACCGGCGGTGTACCGGTCGGGAAGTACATTGCAAACACGGCGGGCTACCGGCGCACAGTTCTGGAACTTGGCGGCAACGCGCCGCTGATCGTGATGGAGGATGCAGATCTCGACAAAGCCGCGGAACTCGCCGTTGCGGGTGGTACCAAGAATTCAGGTCAACGTTGTACTGCGGTCAAACGCGTGTTGTGTGTCGATTCGATTGGCGACGATTTTGCAGCACTTGTGGCTGAAAAAGCGGCGAAGCTTAAGTACGGAAACCCGATGGACCCACAGACTGACGTCGGCACAGTTATCACTGAACAGGCCGCGATGCTATTTGAATCCCGCGTGAACGATGCCATCGAAAAGGGTGCAAACCTGCTCTACGGAAACGATCGACAGGGGGCTGTTTATTCTCCTACTGTGTTGGATAGCGTTCCGGCAGATTGTGAATTGGTTGTTGAGGAAACCTTCGGGCCGCCGATTCCAATTATCCGCGTCGACGACATCGATGATGCTATTCGCGTCGCCAACTCGACTGCCTTTGGTCTGTCCTCCGGCGTGTGCACAAACCGCCTTGACTACATAACGCGTTTTATCAATGAACTCCGCACAGGCACGGTCAATGTGTGGGAAGTGCCAGGATATCGGATCGAAATGTCGCCGTTTGGCGGGGTGAAAGATTCAGGCCTCGGTTACAAAGAAGGTGTGATCGAGGCGATGAAAAGCTACACCACGGTTAAGACGTTCTCGCTACCCTGGCAGTAACAACCCCGTATAGTTCAAGAAACGTGGGCGCAAGATGACGGATCTCACCGATCGGTCTGCAAGTGAGATTGTCGATCTGGTGCACAAGCGCCAAGTCTCAGCGGAAGAGGTGCTGAGAGCGCACGTCGCAAAATTCGAGAGTTCGAACCCAAAAATCAACGCAATCGTATCGACGTGCTTTGATCGCGCGTTGGTCGAAGCACGATCGCTCGACAGCCTTGCTAGTGATGCCCTAAAGCAAAAACCGTTGGCCGGTCTGCCATACGCGGTAAAAGACACTATAGACGCGGAGGGTTTACCGACAACATACGGATCACGCCTTTTTACGGACAATTATCCGGCCAACGACGCGGTACACGTTGCGCGCGCGCGCCAAGCAGGTGCGATTGTGATTGGTAAATCAAATACCCCCGCGTTTGCCAGCGGGGCGCAAACGAACAATGACCTGTTCGGGCTGACGCGAAACCCACTCGACACCCGGCTGACAGTGACGGGCAGTTCCGGTGGAGCCGCAGCAGCACTGGCGGCTCGTATGGTGCCAATGGCAGACGGCAGCGACTTGGGCGGCTCGCTGCGCACGCCGGCGTCTGTGTGTGGCGTTGTCGGTTTTCGACCGACTGCGGGCGTGGTTCCTCGCGCTAATAATCCGATCCCATACGATGCATTGCATGTGTATGGACCCATGGCGCGAAGTGTCGAAGATATCGCGCTGTTCATGTCAGTATTCTCCGGGCCGGATGACGCATGCCCGTTGTCGATAATCGCAAAAAAACTGGACCTGAAAGCTTTATCCAACGGAAATGTTGGCAGTGCGAGAATAGCGTGGAGTTCACGTCCGTGTGGCGCTAACGTTCATCCGGAGGTGGAACATACGGTGAATTTGTGTCGGCGCGACTTTGAATCACTTGGTTACATTGTTGAGGACGCGTGTCCCGATATTCACCAAAATCACGAGGCGCACCAGGTGCTGGTAGCGCTGAACGCTGTTTCTGAGCTGGGTCAATATTTCGATGACGATCGTTTTGTTCCGAACCAGCGCTTGCGCAGATTTATTGAACGCGGTCAAAGATTGACTGGAGATGAGGTAGGGCGAGCACGCCGGATTCAGGCTGACTGCTGGCGCACAATGGAGAAATTCTTCAACCGATTTGATTTTTTGGTTTGGCCGTCAATTTCTGGACTGCCATATGACGCAATTTTGACAGAAAGTGAAGTGGATGAAGACTGGAAGCCTGTTGAGCTAACACCGTCGCTGAACTTACCCGCTATTTCACTGCCGTGCGGAACCTCGACATCCGGGACGCCCGTTGGCTTACAGATTATTGGGAGCCCGGGAAGTGACGCGGAGCTTCTCAATATATCTAATAATATTCATATAGTTATATCCTAAATATAAAAATCACCCCAAGTGTTTTAAACTGCCAGACAGGGTCAGCGATATTGTCATAGCACGCAAATTCCAACCAAAATTGCTAATTTCACTTGACACGACACGCATCAAAACAGGCTTAATTTCACCTGTTAAGTGCTTTGTTTTTTAACTCAAAATATTGCAAAAAGAGAGGCTCGTAACAAAACAAATGCCAATGCATTGGCAAAATTGGCGTCAAAATATTGATGCGACCTTGCCATGTTTTTTCAGAGCCAATTTGGTTGCCGACACTTAGTCGTACCAATTTTCGCGATCACCTCGTTCTTTATTAGCTCAAGTGCGCTCGCTCAATTTAACTTTGCGCAGTACAACGGAACGTTTTCCGTTCTGCCCGATTTTTCTTCCCTGACACCTGCAAGAACCGGTACGGCGACCGTTATTTCGACAGCCGCATCAAATAACACTGATAATTTTGCGCTGGTTTTTACGCGATCGATAAATGTAACTGAAGCCGGGACCTATACGTTTCGCACGACGTCGGACGACGGATCAAAGCTCTACATTGACGGCACCGTGGTTGTGGACAATGACGGCCTTCACGGCCCCACCACAGTCACGAATTCAACCTTTCTCGACGCGGGCTCGCACGAATTTCGTATTGAGTTTTTCGAGCGAGGTGGTGGAGAAGTTTTGACGGCGGAGTATAGCGCCAACGGCACCCGGTTTGATCCCTTACCCGCCACCGGTGACATTGTTAACCAAAGCGCTTCCAACGAGTTGTCGGCAACGCAGGGTCAGTGGGGGCCAGTCATCGCATGGCCGCATGTCGCCGCGAGTGCTGCAACCTTGCCCGATGGGCAAGTCATCACCTGGGCTTCGCGCGAGCTTCGCAGTTTTCCTCACAACAACAACGACAAACATACGCATTTCACCCTCTGGGACCCAAGTACAAACACCTTTGATAGCAATGTCCATGGCGGTCACGACATGTTCTGCGCGCATGTCACGATGATGGAAGACGGCACATTGATGGCTAACGGCGGTAATGGCGGTGGGCAAAGTCCTGAGACGAGCTTGTTTGATTACCAGTCAAATCAATGGAATCAAATCGAGGATATGAATCGAGGTCGCTGGTACAACAGTTCGCTTGCTATGCCAGGTAACGAAGTGTTTACGATGATTGGAAGCGGGGGCGGAGTTTATCCCGAAATCTGGGACGACTCCTCGGGTTGGCAGGAAAAAGGGGGGATAAATTTTTCAGGCCCCATCCTCAATTATTCAAATCACTACGAGCGCAATTGGTGGCCGCTGATTCATCTGGCACCCAACGGGAAAATTTTTCACTCCGGGCCAACACCCAAAATGCACTGGATTGATCCTGCCGGTGCTGGCTCAATCGAGGAAACCGGAGATGAGTTCAGCGGTTGGTATCCGAAACACGGCACTACGGTGATGTATGACGAGGGCAAGATAATCACCGCCGGCGGTGCGATGGCAGGCGGGAATACGGCCAGTACCAACCGGGTGATGTTAATCGATCTCAATGGCCCAGCCCCGGTTATCCGCGAATCAACGCCGATGGCCAATGCGCGAAAATTTCAAAACGGCGTGATGCTGCCTAACGGACACGTGCTGGTTTTGGGAGGCAATACATCAGGGATCAAGTTCAACGATTCCGGAACGATCTACGCAGCCGAGATTTGGGATCCAGAAACTGAGCTGTGGACGGTAGGCGCTGAGAGTGCGGTTCCGCGAAATTATCACTCCATTGGACTATTACTACCCGACGGCCGCGTGCTGTCGGCTGGCGGTGGTTTGTGTAACTGCGCGGCAGACCATCAAGACGGGCAGGTTTATTCGCCGCCTTATTTATTCAACGCGGATGGCTCGCTCGCAACCCGACCAGAAATTACAGGTGCACCTCAACGCATTGGCACGGGTACGTCATTTAACGTAACAGCGACGCCGGGTTTACAGCATTTCAGCTTAATCAAACTGTCGGCAACAACCCATGGGCTGAACACTGACCTGCGATACTTGAGCGTCGACTTCACTGAAACCGGGCCGGGCAACTACTGGTTGGACGCACACGAGAACATTAACGTTTTGACCCCGGGGTACTGGATGCTGTTTGGATTAAACGAACAGGGAACACCCTCGGTTTCACGCGTCATTCAAGTCAGTTCAGAACTGTCCGACGTCGATCCAATCGGTATCAACCTCGCCACGAACAAAAATGTAGCCACGTCGTCTGATCTTTCCAGTCAGACCGTTGGGGCATTCGCCGTTGACGCAAATACCGGCACGCAATGGTCCAGCCAAAACTCGGATAACGAGTGGATCCAGGTGGACTTGGAGACGGTTTACAGTATCGAGCAGGTCAGGTTGAACTGGGATGCTTACGCAACGGACTATCGGATTGAGGTTTCTGAAGACGCGGTCAATTGGACGACTGTTGACAGTGTCAGCAATGGAAATGGGGAAATTGACAATCTCGACAATCTATCGGGCGTCGGGCGCTACGTGCGGATGTTTGGTACACAGCGCGGAACAAATGCCGGTTTTTCGATGTATGAGTTTGAAATTTACGGCAGCCTGTACGACTTCTCGGTCGAGAGCGAATCGACAGATCCGGTTCAAAGCGGCAACACGACGACGTTCACTGCCAACACGTCGGGCGGCTTAGGCAACATCACCTACGTGTGGAATTTCGGTGATGGTTCCGCAGAAGTGACCGTCATCAACAATTCGAGCGTTTCGCATACATTCACTGCGCCCGGGCGGTACGTAGTGACTGTGATTGTCACCGATGCTGCGGGCAACCAGATTCAAACCACGTTTTATCAGGTTATTCATGCACCTCTCGACAACGGTGGACGCGATGTCTCATCCACTGTGATCGAATCCCAAGGGCGCGTTTGGAACGTGAACCCGGATAATCAATCTGTCAGCGTGTTCGATAATGTCACGTACGCCAAATTGCGGGAGGTCGACCTCAGCGGGACGCCGAGAACACTGACACGCGCGAATAACGGCGACATTTGGGTTGCGCAACAAAATCCTGCACGAGTTGCAGTTATTGATGGCGCGGACTATTCGGTCAGCTACGTCGAGCTACCGCGTAACAGCAAGCCGTTCGGTATTATTTTTGACGCCGAGCGTAATCGCGCGCTAGTGACAACGGAAGCAACAGGCGAAGTGCATGCTATCGACGGTTCGTCAGAGCTAGTGACGCAAACTGCGTTGGTTGGCGCGAACGCACGCCACTTGTCATGGAGTGAAAACCGCAGCGACGTGTACGTCTCTCGATTCATCTCACCGTTTGTACCAGGCGAGGAGGGCGGCAATCCGAATGTCAGTGGTGCGGGCGGCAAGGTTGTCGTGCTACGGGACAACAACCTGACGGTTCGCCGTACGATTACGCTGCAGCATAGTGATCGCCTGGATTCAGAGCACACTGGACGCGGCATTCCCAACTACCTCGCCGGTGCTGTTGTCTCGCCCGACGCGCAAACCGCATGGGTCCCCTCCAAACAAGACAATATATTGCGAGGTGCGGCACGCGACGGCCAGGCGCTGACTCACGATCTCACCGTCAGGGCGGTTGCATCCGCGATCGAACTGGACACTCGAAGCGAGAACTTCAGCCGTCGAGTTGATATCGACAACGCGAGCATGGCCTCTGCCGCCACGTACGGCCCATATGGCAACTTTTTGTTCGTGACGCTGGAAGGTAACCGAACCGTATCGGTGATCGATGCGTGGGAAAACGATGAGTTGTTTCGGTTTGCCGTTGGCCGAGCGCCACAAGGCATCACCCTGTCAAACGATGGAGCGCGACTGTTCGTGCACAATTTTATGGATAGAACAGTCAGCGTTCACGATATCAGCGACCTGCTCGATAACGGTGATTTGACAGCTCCGCAGATCGCAATCATGGACGCGGTTAATCAGGAATCGCTTTCGCCTGAAGTGTTCAGCGGCAAGCAGATGTTTTACGACGCGCACGACCCACGCTTGGCCAGCCAACGCTACATGAGCTGCGCCTCATGCCACAACGATGGCGCGCAAGACGGACGCACCTGGGATTTCACGCAGTTTGGCGAGGGCTTTCGCAACACCATTACATTGCAGGGGCATGGCGAAGGTCACGGGAAGCTGCACTGGAGTGCAAACTTCGATGAGGTGCACGACTTTGAAGGACAAATCCGCGGCTTCGCCGGCGGCACCGGGTTGATGAGCGACGCCGCGTTCAACACCGGGACGCGGTCTGATCCTCTGGGTGACCCAAAGGCTGGAATTAGCACTGATCTCGATGACCTCGCCGCTTACGTCACGTCGTTGATCGAGACGGGCGGTAGTCCCTTTGCGCAATCATCGGTGAGTAATGACTCACTCCTCGGCTTTGTCGTGTTTAATCAGCAGAATTGCGCGAACTGCCACAGTGGTGTCGAGTTCACTGATAGTGATACGGATGTTAAACACAACGTAGGCACTGCAAACGGAGACAGCGGGTTGTATGCAGGCGTTGATACGCCGACCTTATTGGGATTGTGGTCAACGGGGCCTTATCTGCATGACGGCTCGCAGGCCACGATCGCGGGTGCAATCAATGCCCACAACGGTCACAGCATTGCAGAACCCGAACTGTCACAACTTGTCTCGTATCTCAATTTGCTCGGCGACGGCGTTTCTACGGCGAATGTTGCCTTGGGCGCAACGGCGACCCAGTCAAGTACTCTGTTTGACGCGCCTGCGTCAGTCGCGGTTGACGGGGTTACCGATGGAAACGGCAACATCACGCACACTGACTTTGATGTCGGTGCGTGGTGGCAAGTCGACCTGGGATCGGTGCAAGCAATCAGCGATGTTCTGATTTGGAATCGAACGGATTGCTGCTCTGAGCGTTTGGCCAATTTCGAGCTACTCGTGTCCGATGTGCCGTTTGTATCGACTGATCTCGACGAGTCTCGGGCTCAAACCGGCGTGTTTAGTCACCACGTTGCGGACGCCGTTGGCGAAAGCGTGCGCATCGCAGTCAACCGAACGGGCCGCTATCTGCGCGTGCAACTGCGTGATCGAAACATATTGTCGCTCGCCGAAGTCGAAGTGTTCGGAAACGCAGAGAATGCGATTCTGGACTCCGATAGTGACGGCTTTCCGAACCAGATCGATGATTTTCCCAATGATCCGACGGAACATCGGGATAGTGATAGTGACGGCGTTGGCGACAACGCGGATGCCTTCCCCAATGATCCGACTGAGACCACTGACTCCGATTCTGACGGTGTGGGTGACAACGCTGATGCATTTCCCAGTGATCCGACCGAAACCACAGACTCCGATTCTGATGGTGTGGGCGACATCGCTGACGCATTTCCAAACGATCCAAACGAAAATAGAGACTCCGACGGCGATGGCGTCGGTGATAACGCGGATGCCTTCCCCAATGACGCGAGCGAGACTCATGATTCGGACGGAGACGGTATTGGTGACAATTCGGACTCAACGCCTAACGGTGAATCGGGCTCATCGTCAAGCACGTCATCAGGAGGTTCTACATCGAGTAGTGGTTCATCAGGAGGTGATTCATCGGGCGGTGATTCATCAGGAGGCGGTAACTCGTCCACCAGCAGCAGTTCGAGCACTTCCAGCAGCACCAGTAGTTCAGGATCTGGACAAGGATCAAGTGGAGGAGGGGATGAATCGTCTTCGACAAGCTCGGGTGGGGGGTCACAAGACGACGAGAACAGTGGTGGCTCTGGCGGCGGCAGCACAACGCTCTTGTCCCTGATGCTGATGCTGGTTTTTCTTTTAATTCGTCGGCAAGGTCACTACAGGCATAAAGCAACTGACCGATAATCGATCAAGTATTCGTACTTTTTCGACTTCGCTAAAGTGAACATTATTCGAATGGCCCGAGTCGGGCTTCGCGCAGGAACAATCATGTTTCTGATTTATTGGGGTGTATCAACCTCGATCGCGAACGAATCATTCACATTTGAGAGCGAGCGCGGTGTTTATAAGGTTGTGCTGACGAGTCAGACCGATACCGTTCCAATTGCTGAGTTGCACAACTGGGAACTTGAAGTTTCGACCCCGCAAGGTACCCGCTTTTTTCCCAATCAACTGGTCATCGAAGGTGGCATGCCGGGTCACGGTCATGGATTTCCGGTTGAACCGCAAATCACGCAGTACCTCGAATCCAACAAATTTCTGGTTGAAGGGGTGCTCTTCAATATGGCAGGTGAGTGGCAACTGCGCGTTGGTATCGACGGCCCCTGGGGTTGGGATACGGCCACTGTGACACTTAATATTGCTCCGCAGACGAGCCAAAAGTCAGCGCAAGAATGGTCTGACTCTGAGCTTGCGCAGTTAAAAAACCTCAGCTGGAAAAACGCGGGTCCCGTGCCTGATGATCCGTCAAACAGATTTGGAGAAAACACATCGGCTATCGAATTGGGTCGAGCACTTTTTTTTGATCCCAAATTGAGTCGCGATAAGCGCGTGAGTTGCGCCTCTTGCCACCAACCCGAAAAAGCCTTTGGTGATGGACTGAACAAGTCATTTGGCAGCAGGGAAACCCAACGCCATGCGCCGAGCCTGCTTGGCGTTGCGCGCCATCGCTGGTTTTACTGGGATGGGCGCCGTGACAGTCTTTGGGCGCAGGCAGTGACCCCGATCGAAACATCGGGCGAAATGGACAACAACCGGATGGATGCCGTCAGGTATTTCCTGTCTGAACCCACCTACCTTTCCAGCTATCAAAAACTCGTCGGTGTTGCGCCCGACTTAAGCGATGAAAAACGATTTCCCACAGGTGCGGGCCCCTACGCGAATCGGTCCGGTAAATCCAAGTGGGAGAAGATGTCACGTGCGGACAGGCACAGTGTTAACGCCGTTTTTATCGTCATCGGTAAAGTTTTGGCCGCGTTTGAGTCGACGCTCGATTTTCAAGAGTCACGGTTTGATCGCTACGTCAATCAGCTGGCCGAATCCGGCCAGCGCGGCCAGCATGCGCAAATTTCAGAGAGCGAAAAACGGGGTATCAGGCTTTTCCTTAATCAGGAGAAAACTCAATGCCTTCGCTGCCACAATGGGCCATTGTTCAGTAATAAAGGATTTCACAATATTGGTACTGGCGTTTTTCAGGGGGCTGGTCTCGACTTCGGCCGATTTTATGGTCTTCAATCTGCTCGACTGGATACGTTTAATTGTGAGGGTCGCTACAGCGATGCGTCGCCCGATCAATGCACGGCTCTTCGGTTTTCCCTTAAAAAAGAAATTCCGGCATTTATGCAAGGCGCGTTTAAAGTGCCTACTCTGCGCAACGTGTCCCACTCGGCGCCATTTTTTCACGACGGTCGATTTGCTTCACTCAGAGAGGTCGTCGAACACTACCGACAACCGCCGGGACAAAACAGTGAGCTGCAATCACTCGATTTAACCGATCAAGATGTCAGCGATCTTATTGCGTTTTTAAATTTACTGTCAGACGTTACCGAGCATTGAATTGCATAAACATAGAACGATCCGGTTAGGATAAGTTTTTGCACTCGCGCTATACTTCGCGCCTTCTCTCGTCAATAGCTGTATTTTCAGCTTGACCGCCACAAATAACCGCAACACTCACGGAGAAAAATCATGAGCGACGAGTTGCAGCACGATGCGCTCGAGTACCACCGATACCCTAGAGCCGGGAAGCTTGACGTCAAACCCACCAAAAAAATGGTCAATCAGCGGGATTTGTCTTTGGCGTATTCTCCAGGTGTCGCCGCAGCCTCAACCGAAATTGCCGCCAATCCTTCTGCGGCGGCTGAACTCACAATCCGCAGCAATTTGGTCGGTGTGGTGACCAATGGCACGGCTGTTCTCGGTCTTGGATCAATTGGGCCACTCGCGGCTAAACCCGTAATGGAAGGTAAAGCGGCGTTGTTTAAAAAATTTGCTGACATCAATGTCTTTGACATTGAATTAAACGCGAGCAGCGTCGACGAAGTGGTCAATATTGTCGCAGCGATGGAGCCCACATTTGGAGGGATCAATCTTGAAGACATAAAAGCGCCGGAGTGTTTTGAGATCGAAGAAAAACTCCGCGAGAAAATGAATATCCCGGTCTTCCACGACGACCAACACGGAACAGCAATTTGTGTTGCTGCTGCCGTTTTGAATGGACTGCGACTATCCGAAAAAAATATCGAAGACATAAAACTGGTGTGCACAGGAGCCGGTGCAGCAGCGATCGCGTGTTTGAACCTGTTGGTGAGCATGGGTCTTAATCGCGATCACGTTCGAGTGCTTGATCGAAAAGGCGTCGTTCATTCCGGACGCGACAATTTGGATAAATACAAAGCGCTTTATGCGATCGATACGGTGGACCGCACACTTGACGATGCCATAGACGGGGCCGACATCTTTTTGGGATTGTCGGGGCCGAAAACGCTGTCGCAGGATCAGGTCGCGCGAATGGGTGAAAAACCGATGGTCCTTGCACTGGCTAATCCTGAGCCTGAAATTCTTCCCGAACTCGTAAAAGAAGTGCGGCCTGAAGCGCTGATCGCGACCGGGCGCAGCGATTATCCGAATCAGGTCAACAACGTTTTGTGTTTTCCGTTTATGTTTCGCGGTGCGCTGGACGTCGGCGCTACTGAAATCAACGACGCGATGAAGATTGCCTGCGTCGAGGCCATCGCGGATCTGGCGAAGAAAGAAGCTTCCGAAGTCGTGTCAGCCGCGTATGGCGGTAAGCCGTTTCAGTTCGGGCCCGAATATTTGATTCCGACACCGTTCGATCCAAGACTCATGATCGACATTCCGCCTCGAATTGCAAAAGCCGCTATGGACAGTGGCGTAGCCACTCGCCCGATCGAAGATTTTGGTCAATATCATCGTCAGCTGCGCGAATTTGTTTTCCGCTCGGGCCTGGTAATGAAGCCGGTTTTTGAACGCGCGATAGCAACACCCAAACGAATCGTGTTTGCAGAAGGCGAATCGGAACGCGTTCTTAGCGCTGCTCAGGTATTAATTGATGACGATATTTGTCGCCCGATATTAATTGGCCGGCCCGATGTAATGCGGGAAAAAATTGCCGACTTCGGGTTGCGCTATGACCTCGAAAGTGATGTCGACGTAATCGACCCCAATAACAATCCCGCGTGCGACGCGACGGCGATGGAATACCATCGTTTAATGGGGCGAAGCGGTGTGTCCCCGGCATTTGCGGATTCTGTGGTTCGCGGCAGCAGCACGGTGCTCGCGGCATTGCAGGTGATAATGGGGCAGGCAGACGCTGTCATTTGTGGCGTGCAGGGCGCGTACCCCCAGCATCTTGCTCATATAAAACAGGTACTGGGCGTCGCAGAGAATGTCTCCAGCCCTAAAGCTGTCACGCTGCTGATTCTTCCCAGCGGAAGCTTTTTCCTGACTGACACCCACGCTACAGTCGACCCTGAAATCGACGACATCACGCAATCGGCGGTAATGGCAAGCCAGTTGGTTAAACGCTTTGGGATGGTGCCAAAAGTAGCGCTTCTGTCGCATTCAAATTTCGGTAGCCGTGACAATCAGTTTTCACAAAAAATGCGTGAGGCGCGTAAGCGACTCTTCGCTTTATACCCCGATTTAGCCGTCGAAGGGGAAATGCACGGCGATGCCGCGCTGCTTGATGCGATTCGCGATCGTGTGTTTCCGGAGTCGAGATTTAACGGCGCTGCAAACGTGCTTGTTATGCCGTCATTGGATGCTGCAAATATCAGCTACAACCTGATCAAGATTTTGGGTGACGCGGTTCCTATTGGCCCAATGCTGGTTGGTTTAAATCATCCCGGTCATGTTTTGACGGACTCCGTTACCGTTCGCGGAATCGTGAACATGACCGCTGTAGCCGTGGTTGATGCGATTGAGAGGGAGACTGACTCCGCCGCCTAGCGGAGTCAAAGTTGATCTGCGCTACTTTTTCGGTGCGTAGATATCGGTACAGGTTCCTTCAGCGACTTCGCAGGCAAAGTTGAAGGTCTCCGAAAGCGTCGGATGCGGATGAACAGTCAGGGCAACGTCTTCGATATCCGCACCCATTTCCAGCGCAAGCACTGCTTCGGCAATTAATTCGCCGGCATTTGGGCCGACCATTCCGGCACCTACTACCTGTTTGGTTTCAGGATCGAGCAGCACTTTTGTGATGCCTTCGTTGCGGCCGATGCTGAGCGAGCGACCGCTCGCGGCCCATGGAAAAGTACCTTTCTCGTAGGGAATGTTGTCTGCTTTCGCCTGGGTTTCGGTTAGCCCCATCCACGCCACTTCCGGGTCTGTATAAGCAACGGAAGGAATCGTTTTCGCATCGAAGTGCGATTTCATTCCACAGATTGCTTCAGCGGCCGTTTTGCCCTCGTGCGTGGCTTTGTGCGCCAGCATGGGTTGGCCAACGACGTCGCCGATCGCGAAAACGTTACTGATGTTCGTGCGCTGCTGCGAGTCAACAGGAATGAACCCTCGTTCGCTAACGTTCACTCCCGCCACGTCTGCGCCAATTTTCAATCCGTTGGGCGCTCTGCCAACTGACAGCAGTACTCTGTCGAATACGTCTGACTCGGGTGCCTTGCCGCCTTCGAAGGTTGCTTTGAGCCCCTCGGGTGTCGCCTCCAATCCTGTCACTTTGCTGTTGACAAAAATATTTTCATAGCGCGACTTCAGCCGTTTTTCCAGCGGCCGAACAAGGTCGCGGTCACAGCCAGGAATCAAGCCATCACTGAGTTCAACAACGGTTATTTTTGAACCGAGCGCATCGTATACGGTGGCCATTTCAAGGCCAATAATGCCGCCCCCGATAACCAATAATCGCTTTGGAATATCGGTCAACGCCAACGCGCTGGTTGAATCCATCAAGCGATCATCGTCGTAAGGGAAGCCTGGAATTTTGATGCTTTGCGAACCCGCTGCAATAATCGCGTGTTCGAATGTAAGGTTTGTGACTTCGCCGTCGTTGTCGACGGCCATGGTATTAGCAGACGTAAAGGTGCCAACACCATGGAGCACGTCAACTTTGCGCTGTTTGGCGAGTCCGGCGAGACCACCGGTGAGCTGCCCGATGACTTTCTCCTTAAACCCGCGTAACTCGTCGATGTTAATTTCCGGTTCCGCGTAGCGCACGCCGTGTGCAGACATATCGCGCGTTTCGTTGATGATCTGCGCGGTGTGCAACAAGGCTTTAGACGGAATACAGCCGACGTTGAGGCAAACCCCGCCCAGCGACGGATAGCGTTCGATTAATGTCACTTTCTTGCCCAAATCTGCGGCGCGAAACGCGGCGGTATATCCCCCGGGTCCGGCGCCCAGTACGACGACCTCGGTGGATATCCCGTCCGTTGCGTCGGCCGGGCTAGATGTTTGCGCATCGTGCTGTTCGGATTTGGGTGCCTCGTCGCTTGAGGGTACTGGTGCGGATTCGGATTCCTCAACGGCATGGATAATGACAAGCGGTGAACCTTGCCTCACCTTGCTTCCGACATCTACGATGACACGGGTGACGGTGCCCTTGAATGGCGATGGAATCTCCATGCTGGCTTTGTCAGACTCGACGGTTACCAACGAGTCTTCTACGTCGATAGAGTCAGACTCTTTGACCAGTACCTCGATGATTTCAACTTCATCGAAATCACCGATGTCGGGTAATTCGACAGTGACTAGATTCGACATGAATGCCCCGACTAATGCTTACAAAAGAACGCGGCGGATGTCCGCGATTGTCTGGCAATAACTCGCCATAAAACGCGCCGCGTCGGCACCATCAATGATGCGGTGATCGTATGAGATATCAAGCGGGCACATGAGGCGCGGGATAAATTCACTGCCGTTCCAGACAGGCTGCATCTTCGCGCGTGAAATACCGAGGATAGCGGCCTCCGGTGTATTAACAATCGGCGTAAAAGCCGTGCCACCAATTCCACCGAGCGACGAGATTGTCATACACGCGCCCTGCATTTCGTCGGGTTTGAGTTTCTTTTCACGTGCGCGAACGCTGACATCCATCAACTCTTGCGAAAGTTCGTAAATCGACTTTTTGTCGACATCCCTGAAAACCGGAACCACGAGCCCGTTCGGTGTATCCACAGCAATACCGATATGGCAGTACTGTTTGTAGATCAAGGCATCACCTTCTACAGAAAGCGAGCTGTTGAATTTGGGAAATTCGCCTAGCATGTGCGCCAGAGCTTTCATGTGAAACACCAACCCGGTAACTCGGATGCCTTTTTTCTCGGCCTCGGATTTGAGTGATTTACGGAACGCTTCGAGATCGGTGATATCCGCTTCATCGTGGTGAGTAACGTGGGGTACGTTCAACCATGCCCGGTGCAGATTACTCGCAGACAGTTTGTTAATTCTGCCAAGATCGATACGTTCGAATGGACCAAACTTGCTGAAGTCAATTTCAGGCACGGGTGGAATGCCGCTGCCGGCGGCGGGTACTCCTTGCGTGCTGCCTCCGTAAGACGTGCCACTGCTGCTGAGTGCTGCTTTGATAAATTCCTGAACATCGCTTTTTAGAATTCGATTTTTTTGTCCGGTTCCGGACACGAGCGCGAGGTCTGCGCCGAGTTCGCGTGCGAAGCGTCGCACAGCGGGACTCGCGTATGGTTTACGTACTGAATCATCGGAAAGATGCTGTGTTGGGGAAATCGCCTGAGGAACGGGTGGCGGGCCGCTTTTCGGCGGGGACGTAATTTCAGGCGCAGGGCTCGGCGGTGCAGTCTCTGGCTGCGTTTCCGCGCTGCTTGCCGGTTGCGCCGGAGCTGATGCCGTCGTCGGTACCGATTCCTGAGGTTTCTCCGATTCTGTTTGTTCGGGTGCGATGTCCGCAGTGGTGGTTTCGCTTTCTTGCGTCGCCAGTTTAAGCAAGGGCGATCCTTTCGATACGCGATCACCGACTTTCACCAGTAGTTCGGTAACCGTACCGCCGGTTGTGGCCGGTACCTCCATTGTGGCCTTGTCGGTTTCCAGCGTCACGAGGGAATCTTCGACTGCAACCGTGTCGCCCACCGCGACCAACACCTCGATGATTTCCACATCATCGAAATCACCGATATCGGGAACAAGAAGCTCTGTCGTATCGCTCACGTCAGCCTCCCGTTACACTTTCGTCGGGTTCGACTTTTCAGGGTCGATCCCGTATTTATCGATCGCTTGCTGGATCACTGACGTGTCGATTTTTCCTTCCTCTGCCAGTGCCTTGAGCGATTTGATCACGATATGCTTGGCGTCTACCTCAAAGAAATCGCGCAAGCTGTTACGCGTATCGGATCGTCCGTATCCGTCTGTTCCCAGCACGTGGAACGCACCCGGCACGAATTGACGGATTTGATCCGGATAGCTTCGCATATAGTCGGTTGTCGCGATAAACGGGCCAACAGCGTCCTGCAGCAACTGTTTGACATACGGAATCTTCGGTTCGGCTTCCGGATGCAGTGTATTCCAGCGTTCACACTCCAGGCCCTCGCGACGCAAGCCGTTGATGCCAGGAGCGCTCCAGATATCTGCTGCAACGTCCCAATCCTCTTGAAGCATTTCTCCCGCCTTGATCACTTCGCGCAGGATGGTGCCGGATCCGATTAGCTGAACCCGTTTTTCGCTGTTGGCTTCACTCTTTGAGAAAGCGTACATGCCTTTTACGATGCCTTCCTCGGCGCCCTCGGGGATGCCGGGATGACTGTAATTTTCGTTCATGGTGGTGATGTAGAAAAAGACATTGTCCTGATCTTGCACCATTCGTTTCATGCCGTGGTGAATGATGACGACGAGTTCGTAGGCAAAACAAGGATCGTAAGCAACGCAGTTGGGGATTGTCGCCGCCTGCAAAAGGCTGTGACCGTCCTGGTGTTGTAATCCCTCACCTGCGAGCGTCGTGCGCCCGGCTGTGGCGCCAATCAGGAAACCCCGTGCCTGCATATCACCGGCCGCCCAGGCCAAATCTCCGATGCGCTGAAATCCGAACATAGAGTAGTAGATGTAGAACGGGAGCATGTTGATCCCATGCGTGCTGTACGCACTCGCCGCCGCGATCCAGGATGACATCGCGCCGGCTTCGTTGATGCCTTCTTCAAGAATCTGACCGGATTTGTCCTCTTTGTAAAACATGATCTGGTCTTTGTCCTGCGGCTCGTATAACTGCCCCTGCGACGAGTAAATGCCGAGTTGGCGGAACATGCCTTCCATGCCAAAGGTTCGCGCCTCGTCGGGCACGATCGGCACAATGTTTTTTCCGATCTCCTTGTCGCGACACAGCAGCGTCAGGATTCGAACAAAGCTCATCGTGGTTGAACTTTCTTTATCCCCGCTGGATTCCAGCAGGGTTTGAAATGCAGACAGCGATGGTACTTTTAAGGGCGCCGCAAAATTTTTGCGTGCAGGCAGGTGCCCCCCAAGTGCCGCACGTCGCTCGTTCATGTATTTGATTTCGGGGCTGTCGTCCGGAAGCTTGACGTACTCGGCGTTTTCTATCTGTTCGTCGCTGACCGGAATATGAAAACGGTCACGCATCGCGGTGAGTGAGTGAACGTCCATTTTCTTTTGAGAATGGGTTTTGTTCTGGCCTTCGCCGGCTTCTCCCATTCCGTATCCCTTGACCGTCTTGGCGAGAATCACGGTGGGCTGACCGGTGTGATTTACCGCCTCGTGATAAGCCGCATACACCTTGTGCGGGTCGTGACCGCCACGGTTAAGCCGCCAGATATCGAAATCGGAAAGGGTTGCGACCATTTCTTTGGTTTTGGCGTATTTGCCGAAGAAGTGCTCGCGGGTGTATGCGCCGCCGTTTGCCTTGCAGTTCTGGTATTCGCCGTCGACGGTCTCGTTCATCAGTTTTTCAAGCATGCCGTCCTTGTCGCGCGCGAGCAGTGGATCCCAATAAGATCCCCACACAACCTTTATCACATTCCAGCCCGCGCCTCGAAACACGCCTTCGAGTTCCTGAATGATCTTGCCGTTACCGCGAACGGGGCCGTCCAGACGCTGAAGGTTGCAGTTAACGACAAAAACGAGATTGTCGAGATTTTCGCGACCGGCGAGCGAAATCGCGCCGAGCGATTCGGGTTCGTCCGTTTCACCATCCCCCAGAAATGCCCAGACTTTGCGATTTTCAGTGTTGGCCATTTTGCGATCGTGCAGGTACTTCATAAATCGCGCCTGGTAGATCGCCATGATCGGTCCGAGACCCATCGATACCGTTGGAAACTGCCAAAAGTCCGGCATCAACCAGGGGTGGGGATAAGACGAGAGACCATTGCCGTCTGCTTCTTGTCGAAAGTTATCCAGTTGTTCTTCGTTAAGACGACCTTCCAAAAACGCGCGCGCATAGATGCCGGGTGCCGAGTGACCTTGCAAAAACACGAGATCGCCACCGTGGTTGGTCGTTGGTGCGTGAAAAAAGTGATTGAAGCCGACGTCATAGAGCGTCGCCGATGAGGCAAAGCTGGCGATGTGTCCGCCGAGTTCCGAACTGATTTTGTTTGCGCGCAAAACCATCGCTGCCGCGTTCCAGCGGATAAGTGAGCGAATTCGGTGCTCAATCTCGTGATCGCCAGGGCTGCGTGCCTCCCGGTGCGGGGGTATCGTATTGATGTAAGACGTGTCCGCCCTGTAGGGAAGATTTGCACCTGACCGTCGTGACTTGGTAACGAGCTTTTCCACGAGGTAGTGGGCCCGTTCTACACCCTCGTTTTCAATAACAGCTTCGAGCGCTTCAAGCCATTCTTGAGTTTCTAAGGGATCAATATCATTAGGATCGGCCATCTTATGGACTTAGCTCCGTATGCGGTTTGCTGATTGTTTCAGGCGTCGGTTCGGCGGTGTGCGAGCTTGTGGCAAATACTCCGCCAGAATTGCGCGCGACTATAACAAAAATTTATGCCGCGAATAAATCCGTAAATTCACTGAGTTGCGCTTAAATTCGAAACCGGCGCTAATAAAACTTCTCTAAATATAAAGGATTTATAGCAAATTATGGATTCTTTGCGGGTAGCACGCACTTGCTGCGCAATGCCGCGATCCTTCTCGATTGAGGCTGCTGTAAGATCAGGCGATGTTTTTCGGGGTATATTTTTGGATTGCCGGATGAAATTGTATTCCCATGAGTGACGAAAAAAATTCGCTGGACTATTCATTTAGCTCAGCCGCGTACGGAGGTGACGCCTGGCAAGGCCGGCAACTCGCCCACGCGGGTGAGCTGGGAAGCTTGTGGATGGAGTGCGGGCTTGACTCTGAATGGCGAAAACTCAAGACCGTTCTTTTGCATCAGCCCGGTGAGGAGCTTGCGGTGCAGGTGGCGGAGAGTGATTCGAGTCTTCTTTTGGCACCCGTCGATCCGGCCAAAGCGGCCGAAGAACATGCAGGGCTGACCGAGCAATATCGCTCGCTGGGCGTCGATGTCTTTGAGGTCGAGCCCAAAGGTTCACCCACACCCAATCAGATGTTCTGTGCCGATCTTTTTGCAATGACACCGCAAGGCGCAATATTGGCACGACCGGCCTCGTCGGTACGCGCAGGCGAGGAAGTTCACGTCGCACGTCGATTGGCGGACATGGGCATTCCGATTCTCAGAACGCTGACGGGAACCGCCGTATTTGAAGGTGCAGATCTGATGTGGCTGGACGAGTGCACCGCAATGATCGGGCGTGGGCATCGGACCAATCAGACAGCAATTGAACAAATCAGCGCGACCCTGCACGAAATCGGCTGCGACGTGATCAGCGTCGATCTACCGTTTGGAACCATGCATTTTATGGGAATGCTTCGCATCCCGAGCAAGGACCTGGCTATCTGCTGGCCTCGCAGAACGCCGCACGCAACCGTTATGGAACTCCAAAAGCGAGGCTTTCGTGTTGAATTTCTACCCGGCCAGGAAGGAAGTGAACCGTATCGCGCGATGAATTTTGTCACGCTGGATTCGGGAAAGATTTTAATGGTTGAAGGTTTAGAGAGCGCAAAGCGATTTTTCGAATCGCTGGATCTTGAGTGTCACACCAGCCCGACCGATGAACTGTCTAAGGCCGCCGGAAATATCGGTTGCCTCACTGGTGTAGTGTCGCGAGAGCTGGCCGGAAAATAGAAACCGTCAAACCAAAGCAACGTCACCCAGCGCTTTGGCGACAACGTTAGTGCCGTCCGGATTTATCGATTCAAGCGACGCTCTGACGATCTGATTGGATGGTTTGGATTTGTCATCGACTTCCACGCTCACGCGCAGGTAATTGGGTGTGTAGCCCGAGTATCGGGTTGTGCCGTCGACCGCGTGCTCGCCGTCGCCTTCCAGCAAAATGTCCATGTCCTGACCGAGATGACGCTTAAATGTGTCGAGTTTCATTTGCTCGGCTAAAGCGTGCAACTGCTGGCTGCGTTGCTTTTTGATTTCTTTGTGCACGGTATTCGGCAGGCGCGCGGCTTTCGTGCCGGCGCGGGGTGAGTAGCTGAATATGTGGCAATGTCCAAACCCGACTGAGCGCACGTAGTCCAGCGACTGCGCCCATTCCTCATCGGTTTCGCCAGGAAATCCCACAATGATGTCTGTGGTGATATTGATGTTTGGCACTTCTGCTCGGACGGATTCAACAAGCCCGCGAAAATCGTCCGTTTTGCAGCGCCGAGACATCCGCCGCAACACGCTGTCGCACCCACTTTGCAGCGGCAGGTGCAGGTGCGGCATCAGGCGCTGATCAGCAAAAAGGGCGAAAAAATTTTTCGGTAAATCCCAGGGTTCCAGTGAGCCGAAGCGAATGCGCGGAATATCGGTATCGTCGAGAACTGCGCGAATCAGATCGTACAGATGGCAGTCGAGATCGCTGCCGTAACCCCCGAGATGCACGCCGGTGAGCACGACTTCCTGCACGCCGGAATCTGCCAGCGCTTGCACCTGCGCGACGATTTCAGCGATCGGCCGGCTGCGTTCATCGCCGCGTGCCAGGGTAACGATGCAGTAGGTGCATCGATAGCGACAGCCGTCCTGTACTTTTATAAACGCGCGTTGACGTCCGCGCGCGAACAGTGATGTTTCCGAGGGCAGGGTGGCCGCTTCAGGCATGCTGGTGAGCGCAAGCTCGCGCGAAACGATCTCGGCGAGTTGATCCTTGTCCTTATTGTTTACGACGAGATCGACGCCCAGTTCGGCAGCCTCTTCGGGATGCAGCGACGCATAACAGCCGGTGGCGACAATTTTTGCGGTCGGGGTTTCGCGTTGCAAGCGGCGAATCGCCTGACGCGAACTGCGCACTGCCTGCTGCGTGACCGCGCAGCTATTAAACACGATGACCTGCGCGTCACCGCTCATGCGTGTGATCTGGTGATTAACCGCACTAAATTTGTCGGCCCAGCCTTCGGCCTCGGCCTCGTTTAGTCGGCAGCCCATGGATTTAATGTGGATGCGCATAATCTAACGTCGCACGAAATCGCCCGATTATACTCGCAACATTACAACTCGTAGTGAATGATTAGTCGTTGTAAATCTTGTTGGGTACACTTGTTGCTGTTGATATGCGTTTATTGTGGAAGACAATGCCGATTAAATCCCCCATGCTGTTAAAACTCTCAGGCATTGCGTTCGCATCGTGCCTATCGCTTACTGCGTCCGCGCACAGCGGAATGTTTCCCGACACTTTCCGTTTCGATAACAGTAACGAAGGCCGTTCGGTTTCGATCAAGGACCGATTCCAGCAACGCGCCGCGCGAGGAAGCTCCACCGCGCAGAACTGTGTCGACGGCCTCGCGGGCGATTATCCTTGTCGCAATATTGATTTGCTATCGCTTCTGGCGCCATCGGAAATGGGCGGAGGCGACAGTCTGCTGAACGATATATGGGGTTGGGAAGACCTTGTAAACGGCCGCGAGTACGCAATCGTAGGGCGCATTAACGGGACGTCTTTTGTCGACGTAACCGACCCGACCACCCCGATCTGGATTGGCTTTTTGCCCGCGCACGATGGCGGCGCCGATGCCTGGCGTGACGTCAAGGTTTATCAGGACCACGCATTTATCGTCGCCGATGGATTCGGCAACGCTACGCACGGGCTGCAGGTGTTTGATTTGCGCACACTGGCGACAACAACGCCCGGTTCCACTCTGAGCGAGACAGCACACCTGGGCGGCTTCGGCCCGGCGCACAATATTGCCATCAATGAGGACACCGGATTTGCCTACGTTGTTGGCGCTTATTCGGACAGCAATACGGGTCTCCCCGTTTGTGGCGGCGGACTGTATATGGTCGATATTTCCTCGCCACAATCGCCCGGTTTCAGCGGCTGCTTTTCTTCCGATGGTTACACCCACGATGTGCAGTGCGTTGTCTATGCGGGACCCGATTCGCGCTACACCGGCAATGAGATTTGCTTCGCGTACAACGAAGATACGCTCACAGTCGTTGACGTGAGCAACAAAAACAACCCCGTGCAGGTATCGCGTACACCGTACCCGGGTGCGAACTACACCCATCAGGGTTGGTTACTTGACGACAATCAAAACTACCTCGTGTTGAATGACGAAACCGATGAAATAAACACGGGGGCCAACACAACTAGCCATGTTTTTGATATCAGTGTTCTCACGTCACCTGATCATATCGGCAGCTTTACCGCTGAGACTGCCGCGATCGACCACAATCTGTACACAAAAGACAGTTATGTTTTTGAGTCCAATTATCGAGCCGGATTGAGAATTCTCTCGAGCGACAATATCGCCTCAGGCACTCTCGAAGAACGCGGGTACTTTGACACGGTGCCCTGCTCGGATTCCGCACAATTCTCGGGTGCGTGGAGTAACTACCCGTATTTGGCAAGCGGCAATATCCTGATCAGTGACATCGAATCGGGTCTGTTTGTTTTACGCGCAAATTCTGCCGCACTAGCGGCAAATGACAATGACGCGGAACCGGCAATTAGCCCCGTGTGTGATGGGGCGGGAGTCGGCGGCGGAAGCAGCGGTGGGGGCGGTGGCTCCAGCACGATCCACATCGGCGTTTTGATCCTGTTAGCCAGTCTGGGGATATTCTCGCTGTTTGTTCTACGTCGGCGCTGAGTCTGTGAACAATTTGTGCCGGCTGCTGACTGCGGGCATTTGCCTTGCGTGGATGACAGCGGCGACGGCGTCAGATTCCGGGCTCGAGCTAATGCAGGACGGTTCACAGCTTTGGGAAAAGTCTGAGGCCGCTGAGAAAGATGCTCGCGACTCGCTCTTGCGCAGCAATCAACTGCGCAAGCGCATTTCGGAGTATCGAAAGGCTCGTAACAAGACGTCCAAAAAATCAACGCGCGCGTTGTTGGACTCGCAAATAAAAGACACGATTGCAGAAATCCGAAACCTGCAATCGCTTGGTTCGCAGGACCGAAAATCTGCACAAAATCTGCGCGCTGAAGCCAAGGCACTCTTGTCACAAGGTTTAGTGAGTATTTGGCAGGACTGGCTGTACTTCACCGATGCGATGCATCTTGAGGGCAAAGCCGATGGCGCCTTGCACTTACAAGCTGCGAACAACACGGCAACGCGCTCTGACGATCCACAACTAAACGAGCAGACAACGCCACGCTCGACAGCTAAATCTTCGGATATGTCGATAGCTGTCGTCGAAGCTGCGATGCAACAGATGCCAGATGAGATTGATCTCGGCAATGTCGCAATCTCGGCGAATGCAAATTTCATTGGCCATATTGAACGCGATCAGCCCGCTGAGAAAAACCATGTGCCGCTGAACAAAATTCATCAATGGCGACTTGTACTTGCCGATTTTTCGGGTCGTGCAGTCGAGGCAGCGAATATCGAGTTTGTCGGTCATATGCCGGGGCACGTTCACGGAATGCCAACGCAACCGCGCGTGACCGAGGTTATCGCCCCTGGCGTCTATCGAATTTCCGGCGTGAAATTTCAAATGCGCGGTTGGTGGGTGATTGAATTGAACGTGGAGCAGGAATCAACCGGTTTAACCGACACGCTGCGCTTTAATATTTTGCTTTGATCTTGCGATTACAGATGCGTTTGTCGCTTGGCTTACTTGCCTTGTCGTTCATTAGCGCGGCCGATGCTGAGACGGGCGGCGAGTCCTGGAGCCAGGGCGACATCAGGTTCCTGGAGCAATTTTCTCTTTCATCACTCCCAACGACAACAGCGAATCGCGGCAACGACTGGGCGTATAACGACGGGGCCGCGAAACTGGGCCATCAGATTTTTTTTGATCCGGGATTTAGTGCTAACCGGGCTGTTTCGTGTGCGTCCTGTCATCGACCATCGCAATACTTTACAGACGCTCGCGCGGTGGCTCTTGGTTTAGGGCTTGGCAGCAGAAATACGCCGTCGATTTTGTTGTCCGGTCGCAGCCCGTGGAACTACTGGGACGGGCGTAAAGACAGCCTCTGGGCGCAGGCGCTTGCGCCACTCGAAAATCCGAACGAACACGGGTTTTCTCGTGAGCGTGTCGCCCAAATAATTGGCGATCGATACGCAGAAAGCTATCAGGCCGTTTTTGGCAGGATTGATCCGAGTGCGCCGAATCACCACACCGAAATTTTTGTTAATGTCGGCAAAGCTCTGATGGCGTATCAAAACAAGCTTAGAATTCTGCCGTCCAAATTTGATCGGTTTGTGGACTCACACGTAAACCAAGAACAGCAGGACAAGACTGAGCTCAGCGTGTCTGAATCACGCGGCCTGCGATTGTTTATGGGAAAAGCGGCGTGCGTGGGCTGTCATAACGGACCATTGTTCAGTAATTTTGAATTCCATAATGTCGGGGTGCCGGAAGCGAATGTCAGAAGCGTCGATCTTGGGCGGTATAACGGAATCGAGCTTTTGCGGGCAGACGAGTTTAATTGCCTTTCGAGGTGGAGCGATGCAGATCGGGGCGAATGTGAAGAGATGCAATTTTTAAAACAACAGGGCGCCGAACTCGTCGGTGCGTTCAAAACGCCGTCGCTACGTAACGTAGCCAAAACTGCACCCTATATGCACAGCGGTCAGTTCACTGATCTGCTCACTGTACTGCGCCACTACAACACGCCAACGCCGCCATTTTTCGATTCAAAACAGCACCCAAGTCGCCCGCACTTTGATATTTTGCCGCTTGGCCTAAATGACGAGGAACTTGCCGATATCATCGCTTTTTTGGGTACGCTTACCTCGCCGCTGCCTGAAAATGATCCGTGGTGGGTTGCGCCGTCGGCAAAAAACTCGCGTTAACGCTCGTGAACCTGCGAACAAATCACGATAAACTTTCGGTATGAATCATGAAACAAAAACCGTTGCATTAGCAGTCACTGGTGCATCTGGAATTCAGTACGCCATGCGCTTGCTGGAATGCCTGTTGCAGCACGACGCAAAGGTTTACCTGATGTTCTCCAAAGCGGCGCAAATTGTCGCGGGCATGGAAACCGACTGGAATTTGCCCGCGCGCACGGCGGATATTCAAGAAGAATTGTGCAAACGGCATTCGGTAACCGGCGATCAACTCAAAGTATTTGGAGAATCTCAATGGACAGCGCCAGTCGCGAGTGGCTCTGGTGTGCCCGACGCGATGGTCGTGTGCCCGTGCACAACGGGAACCCTGGCAGCAATAGCGAATGGGAGTTGCGATTGCCTGATCGAACGCGCGGCCGACGTCGTAATAAAAGAATCTCGAAAACTGATTGTTATGCCGCGTGAGATGCCGTTCTCACCAATTCATCTTGAAAATATGTTGAAGCTTGCACGAATTGGCGTGACGATTCTTCCGCCCAACCCGGGTTTCTACAACAAGCCCGAAACCGTTGATGATTTGATCGATTTCGTTGTTGCCAGAGTGCTCGATCAACTCAAAATTGAGCAGTCCCTGATGCCGGTGTGGGGCGCGGATGAATAGTTGCGTCATGCCTTTACTTTTGATTTAGCTATTTTCGGCCATCTTTTCTCATGCAGTTACCTCTGTTTCCATTGCACGCAATCGTTTTGCCAGGCGGTAAATTACATCTGCGGATTTTTGAAACGCGCTACGTCGACATGGTGACGAATTGTTTTCGAGATGATTCCGGTTTTGGCGTTTGTTTGATTCGCGACGGCAGTGAGGCGGGTAATGTTGCGACACCTTTTCCTTCTGGCACCGAGGTCAGCATCGTCGATTGGGATAAAGGCTCTGACGGGCTGCTCAATATAGTCGCCCTGGGTCAACAACGATTCACATTGCTCGATTGGAAGGTCATGCCCGACAAGCTTCTCGTCGGCGAGGTAAGCCATCTGCCACGAGAACCGTCGGCTGCGCTGCCGAAGGAACACAGGGCACTCTCAGAGTTACTCAACAAGCTGCTTGAACAATTGCCATTTGACTGGGGTGATGATGAAAAGCAGCTAGACGATGCCGGGTGGGTAGGCAATCGACTGTTGGAAATACTGCCGATGGCAGGCGCTCAAAAACAGCACATGATCGATTGCGGTCACCCGACTGAACGCTTGGAACTGCTTGCGAAATTTATTCGCGATGCGTCTGCGAGTCGCAATTAGAGCGGCTTTATAAAAATCTTCGCGTTGCGTTGATAGTTAAACAGCTCGCGCTTTTTCAACGGTAATTGATTCAAATCACCTAAAACGAAACCGCGTTCCCGAAACCAGTGAGCTGTTCTTGTTGTCAGCACAAATAGCGACTTCAACCCTGAGCCTTTTGCCTTGGCCACGATGGCGTTCAGCATAATCTCCGCGCGACCCTCGTTTGCATAATCCGGGTGCACCGCGATACAGGCGAGTTCACCGATCCTGTTGGAATACGAATAAAGAGCGGAACACGCAATGATCATTCCATCGCGCTCCATCACGCTAAAATGATCAAGGTCGCGCTCAAGCTGTTCGCTGCTACGAGCAACCAGTGTGCCGTTTGCCTGAAGCGGCTCGATCAATTGGTAAATGCCGGCAACGTCATTCGAGTTGGCCAGACGTACGGTGTCGTAGTTGTCGGTCGCTACCATTGTGCCGCAACCGTCCCGGGTGAATAATTCGCTGAGTAAAGCGCCGTCTTCGTTGAAGCCAAGTAAGTGTGTGCGTGGCACACCGTGTCGACAGGCGCGTGCTGCATTTTGCAGGCATGTTTGCGTCCGCTCGCTGACTTTCCTTCGACCTCCAACGATGTTGTCGCAATCTGCGGGGCTGAGCTGCCTCAGAATCCGTTTTCTGCCATCGCGGACGCCGTGTTCGGGCAACAGATAGATAAGCTTGTCGGCCTGTAAATCGATTGCCGCCTGCATCGCTACGTCTTCTGTGCGCAGATTAAACGTTTCGCCCGTTGTCGAGTATCCGAGCGGGGACAGCAAAACAAGCTGTTCAAGTTCAAGTGCAGTGCGTATGGCGCCCGAATCAATTTTGCGGATGGCACCGGTGTGGCAAAAATCTACCCCGTTATGAACCCCATAGGGTTTGGCCGTGACAAAGTTGCCCGATGTGACCCGCAAACGTGCGCCCGACATCGGCGTGTTGACTAATCCCATCGAGAGCATGGATTCCAGTTCGATACGAACTGAGCCAGCAGCTTCTTTTACGATCGGGAGCGATTTATCATCTGTGATTCGCAAGCCATCAGCGTAGCGTGCCTCGATCTTGAGTGATTTGAGTCGGGTGTCGATTTGCGCACGTATACCCGGCACCAGAACTAAACGTATCCCTAGGTGACTAAGCAACGCGATGTCATTAATCAGATTATTAAACCCATCAGATGACAGTGCTTCACCACCGAAGGAAATCACGAACACGCCTCCACGATGCGCATTGATATACGGGGAGGCTTGTCGAAACCAATCAACTGCGGTGTTGTCTCTTTTTCTTGGCACTGGGTTGTCCGACGAATTGAACTGCGAGACGGAATTCCAGCACTCTATGGTGCTGATTTCAACTGAAAATACGTCTGCTTCGGAACAGCTGTTGCATTCATTTTCCTGAAATGGGTATACACTTTGAGCGTTAATCGCGCGGCTTAGACGGAGACACTCTCAATTGGCTTGTTCTCATATTCGAATCAAAACGGTCTTTTTTCTAACCAGCTTTTTGTTTCTTTTGCCGCCGTCGCAGGCGAATGACCAATACAATTCTTCGCAGGACAGGTGGGCGAGCACCTTGTCAAGGATTGCTGACTCGGTTGTCGCTCTGGAAATCTCTCGCGAGCGCTCATTCGATTTCAGCGAGCAGGGAACGACGACCGCGACTGGATTCGTTGTGGATTCAGAACGCGGCATCATCCTGACAAATCGACACGTCATTGGCTCGGGACCGATCAGCGCTGTTGCGACATTTCAGAATAAAGAGCGGGTGGACGCAGTCCCGCTGTATCGGGATCCGGTTCACGACTTCGGATTTTTGCGCTACGACCCCGGGGAGCTGGAACAGATAGCGCCGCGCCCGTTGCAGTTGCGTCCAGACAAGGCAGCGACCGGGCTCGATATTCGAGTCGTGGGCAGCGACGGCGGCGAGCAGCTCTCAATCCTCGCAGGTACGATTGCACGACTTGATCGCGCGGTTCCGAACTACGGACGCTATCGCTATAACGATTTCAACACGTTTTACTTTCAGGCGGCCTCCTCAACCTCAGGCGGATCTTCCGGGTCGCCTGTCATAAACGCTGACGGTGACGTTGTCGCGCTCAACGCGGCGGCCAATAGCAACACCGCCAGTAGTTTTTTTCTCCCGCTCGATCGAATCGTCAGCGCGTTGAATCACCTGCAGTCTGGTGTGCCTATCTCACGCGGCACACTGCAAACCCTGTTTTATCATCGCCCGTTCGAATACCTGCGACGTATAGGGTTGCAAGGTGAAGTCGAGGAAAATATTCGAGCAAGCAATTCAGCAATCACAGGATTACTTGTCGTATCCCAGGTCATATCGGGTGGCGTTGCGGAGGGGAAACTCCTCGAAGGCGATATTCTGATTTCGATCGACGACAGGGCGGTGACGGATTTTGTCACCCTGGAATCAACGCTCGACGAAGCCGTCGGCAGCCGGTTAAATATCAACATAGAGCGGCAAGGTAGTCCGCTTAGTCTTGACGTTGATGTTGCAGACCTGCACGCACTTTTTCCCACGCAATTTGTTGAGATAGGTGGTGCGGTGGTGCATGACCTGACGCTGCAAATCGCGCGAGCAACGAACAAACCGCAAAAAGGCGTTGTGGTGGCTAATCGTGGCTATATGTTTTCACGCGCCAACGTACCCACCGGCGCCGTGATCACCGAGATCAATGGCACTGTTATCGACTCGCTCGACGATTTCATCCAAATGGTTGAAACCAGTGCGGACGGTGCGGAGTGGTTGGTGCGCTTTTATATTGCGGGACGCGAATTCACGAGTGAATTTGGTCAGGTATTCGTTGATCGCAAATGGTTCGATTCGCGATCCTGTACCCGCCTTGACGATGCAGACTCGTGGCCGTGCGAATTACTCGCAGATGCGAGTGAAAGTGCTGACTCCGAAAAGCACGGAGACACGATTTCGGCGCCCTCCTATCAGGACAAATTGACCGCCAAGGTTGCGCCCGCACTGGTTAATATTCAATTCGACATTCCGCATCCGCTCGACAATGTCTACGCGCAGCACTTCAGTGGTACGGGTCTTGTGGTCGGTGCCAAAAACGGATTAGTAGCAGTGGATCGCAACACAGTCCCGATTACACTGGGCGATGCAGAACTCACGTTTCTCGAGTCGATCAAAATTCCTGCCCACGTTGTATTTGTGCACCCGCTGCACAATGTGGCCCTGCTTCAGTACGATCCGGAATTAATCGGCGCAGCGATTGAGATTCCCGAGGTCACGCTGGCGTTCGGCAGTTTGCGTGATGAATCGAATATGTTCTCGATGATTGGGTTTAAGCCCAACGGCGCGCTGTTGCGGCACACAATTGACCGGGTTGATACGCAAACCCTGACATTTGATACGCCGAGGCTACCGCGGTTTCAACAAAGTCCGATTGACGTTTTTGCAGTCTTTGATATGCCCTCGACGCTGGGCGGCGTAATCGCAGACGACGTTGGCGCCGTCCATTCGCTTTGGTCGAGTTTCGCGTATCCCAAGAACAAAAAAATCAGCGAGGGAGAATGGGCACTTTCGATGGAAGTGATCCAGGAAGCGTTGGATATTTACAGCTCGGGTAAGCCTCTTCGTTTGCTCGGCGCCAAGCTTCGTTACGTTCCTCTGGCGGCAGCGCGCCAGGTTGGATTACCCGATGATTGGCTGCAAACAATTTTGCAGGACGAAAAGAGGTCGCTGTCAGGCAGGCGCGTGCTCATGGTTGGACAGGTCTACGCCCCGCCATCTGGCGGTGATCTTCAGGTCGGAGATTTAGTCCTTGCGATTGACGGTGAGCCGGTGCGCGATCTGCGTGATGTCGAACGACGGATACAAACCGAATCAGTGACGCTCACGCTGCTTCGGCGTCGTCAGGTTCTCGACGTTCAACTCACGCCAATGCAAAGCGACCTTGCCGGCACGCAGCGCATAATCCACTGGGCCGGGGCTTATTTACAAATGCCTCACACCGATATTCTGTTGCAGCGAGGCGCACCGGCCTCAGGTGTCTATGTCGGCAGTGTCAATCACGGGTCACCCGCGAGCAGAAACGGGCTGTTTCGCAATCGCATTATTACCGCAGTCGACGGAATCAGTATTCAGTCGCTCGATGATTTTCTGAATGCGGTGGCAAACAAAAAGGCCGGTGAGAACACGCGGCTCTCCTTGACCGCGCTAAACGGTCAACGATCATTAGTCAGCGTTAAACCCGAGTACAATTTCTGGCAAACGTTCGAACTGCGCAATACGCAGAGTGGGTGGGACCGAATCAACCACTCGCAGCCATAGGCACAACCCTGTAGCATTGCATTTTATGCAAGAGCGCACCGACATAGCGATTATAGGCGGCGGCATGGTGGGTGGCATGCTTGCCTGTGCCTTGGGCGATAGCCACTACCGGGTGATCGTGCTGGAAGCCGGCAGCCAACCGTCATTTGCGCCAACAGACGACTATTCGCTGCGCGTCTCGGCTTTGAGTCTGGCGTCGCAGCGAATGCTTGAGTGCACGGGAGCTTGGGCAGGAGTGATTGATCGCCGCGCGTGCCCGTATCGACGCATGCGTGTTTGGGATGGAACCGGCTCGGGGCAGACTGATTTTGACAGCGGCAATATCGCTGAAACACATCTCGGACACATCGTCGAAAACCACGTTCTTCAACTCGCCCTTTACGAAAGGGCAGTCGAGTTCGAAAACATCGAGTGGCGCTCGGGCTCGCGCCTTGAGAATATTGACGTAAGCGACGAGTCTGCTCGCGTGACCCTTGATAGCGGCGGGTCCTTCGATGCGAAGTTAATCGTCGGTGCTGATGGCGCGCGCTCTCTCGTCAGGTCGCTGTGCGGAATTGAGGCAGTCGGCAGTGTCTACGAAAAACAGCACGCGCTGGTTGCGACGGTGGAAACCGATGAGGGTCAGCAGGACATCACCTGGCAGCGATTCGTTCCCGCAGGTCCCCAAGCATTGCTGCCATTGTGCGGGCACAGGGCCTCGATTGTCTGGTACAACACGCCGGAAGAGGTCGCCCGCATCAAGACACTATCGGACGACGAGTTTATCGCGGAAATGCAAGAAGCTTTCCCGGCTGAGTTAGGCGACGTTAATTTAATCGTCGGACGCGGCAGTTTCCCCTTGTCGTATCAACACGCGACTCACTACGTTAAACCTCGCATCGCTTTGATTGGAGACGCCGCGCATTCAATTCATCCGCTTGCCGGGCAAGGTGTAAATCTGGGATTACTGGATGCGGCAACCCTGGCCGAGGTTCTGCTTGGGCAGAAAGGCAAAGGGGATGCAGGATCTTTGCTCGCTTTGCGTCGCTACGAACGTTGGCGTAAAACCCAAAACATCGCCATGCAATCGCTTATCGATGGCATCTATAAAGCCTTTGACGCGCAACAAACGCCGATTAAGTTCGCGCGCAATGCGCTGTTAAACGCGGCAAACGAAATCAGCGCTATCAATCGACTATGCATGCGTTACGCTTCGGGCGTTGACGGCGACTTACCGAAACTCGCGCGTGGTGTCCCAATACTTTAACGGGGAAATACCAAGATTAATTATGGGCATTTTGAGCAAATTGTTTGGTAACAAAGAGACATCAAACGAACCCAAAGTTGAAGAAACAGTGACGTACAAAGGGTTTACAGTTGAGGCCGCGCCCATCCGTGAAGACAACTATTACCGGGTCGCGGGATACATCACGGGCGAAATCGATGGCGAACCAAAACGCGTGCGATTTATCCGGGCAGATCAGCTCAGCGACATGGGTTCCGCTGTTTCGCACGCGATTAGTAAGGGGCAACAAATCATCGATGAGCAAGGGGAATCGCTGCTCAAAAAAGCACAGCTGTAGTAGTCCCGTTTTACAATTCTTCCCAACAGATAAAAACCTGATCACGCGTCTTCTTATACATATTGCGATGCACCGAGTTGCCAGGATCCTCATTCGAGTAGATAAACTCGACGGCTTGATCGCATTGCTCACGATCTTTGAACGTCATTAAAAAGTAGTACTCTTGTTTGCGTTCATCGTCAGTGTCCATGACGGGGTGTTTATCGCGACGCCCGACGGGACTCATCGATACCAGCAGGTTTTTCTCAAGCAATATTTCGGCGAACTCGTGTAACTCGCGGCGAAATTCGTTCAGGTCTTGATCCGGTTTTAGATTGATGCAACTTAAGAACTGATACATGAACTGTTGGTTTCGGATTTATCAATCCGGGGCCTCAGGAAACTGCGGTAAGCCGTCTTCAATGTCGTACCAGTTTGCCTTGTAGTCGACAAAAATGTGATCGACCGCTTTTGTGTTGGGGTCATCATCGAGGCCGCCAAACGGTATAACTGCGATTCCTCTGTTGTTATCGATCCTCGGCATCTTCGAGCCGCAGGTTTTGCAAAACACCTGAGTGAAATGCTCGGCATCCTCTACCTTGTAGATTTTTAAATTGTCCTTGCCAGAAACGAATTCGACGCCATTGGCTGACGTGAATCCGTTCGTTGCATGCGCTGCTGCGCGGCCCTTACGGCAACGACTGCAGTGACAGTTGTGCGCAACTTTGAACGCTTCGTGTACGTGATATTCGACTCCTCCGCACAAACAGCTTCCGCGGACAACGCCATCAGGCGGCGGCTCGCTGACTGTTTCCTCGACTCTGTCTAACCCGGTGAAGTCGGGGTAATCAGTGTGACGCGGCAACTCCCCAACGATGTCAAACCAGGGGGCGCTGAAGTTCACGAAAATATGGCAGTCGGATTTCTTACCCTCGGTGTGGCATCCACCGGGCACCACGAGCTGCTCATCGGGCGCGGTTCCGTAGGGGACAACCGAGCCGCACACGCCGCAAAAACTCCGAACAAGAAGATGCGATGACCGGTAGTGAACAACGGTCTCTGTTGAGCTTGTCCATTGGAACTGTTCGTCATTCAAAAACCAATAGGTACCAAACGCGGTTCCGTGAGCTTTACGACACATTTTGCAATGGCAATTGAATGCGTGGACTGGATCACCGCTAAATTCCCAGCGCACATCGCCGCACAAACAACTCGCCTTATTGCTCATCACCCACCTCTCGGTTTTTCTGTTTAAACGTAAATTTCCAGTGCGCTGTCAGTATGTCCAGATTTCTGTGTTGGGCCTAAGCTCGACTTCGTTGCTCCAGGCCGATTTGGGTTGGCGGTACACCCACCAGTAATTTTCCGCCACACTGTCAGGGTCGGCTAAAACCTCCGGATCGTACTTGTCGCCATAAAGTGCCTGCATGATCGGCACGTCGAGATCACAGTCGAGTCGAATGTGGGCAACATGGACACCGTCGGCCGCGTACGCTTTTGCGAGGCTTTGCGACAAGGCGCGCAGCCCGAACTTTCCTATCGCGTATGCCGGATAGCTTGCCGAGCCACGATACGCGGCTGTTGCGCTTGAAAAAAGTACAGTCCCCGAACCGCGCTTACGCATGTCTGGAATTACCGACTTTGCGGCGGCAAGTGCGCCAATAACCTCGAGCTTGAGGGTGCGCTCAAGATCATCGTACTCAAGCTCCAGCGGTGCGCAGCGATGAAACCCGTCGCAGACGTTATAGATTAATACCTCGCAAGCACCAAAGTCATTCGCGATCGATGTCAGCGTTTTTTCACATTCAGACGGGTGCGTAACGTCAGCGCTAAAGCAGGCAACTCGCGAATCACCAAACTCGGTCTGAAGAGTAGACGCAAAGGTTTTTGTTGTTTCCAATGAACGCGTGACGAGGGCGATATCAAAGCCATTGCGCGCAAACGTTTTGGCTAATGACTGGCCAAGACCTTCGCCTGCGCCGACGATTGTGCAAATCGGGTTAGTTGTCATATTGTCAATTGTCATTGTTTGTTAACAGCTCGCTTTCATTCTCCATCAAAGAAAACGAAGCAGCGTGTTTCGATGCTCTCACGGGGTTTTGCATTCGACAATGCGGTTGGATCGTCGAATGACGTATGAATGGTAAATCGAGCGCGCCCGTCTTCTGCCGAGTCAAACACCTTGAACAAAAGCAGCTCGTTTCCGCTCATGTGGGGAAAATACAGCCACCGGTGGTTTGGGTTATGCCTGGCGAGTTGGAGTGCGCCAACACGATCCTTGGCGACGCGTTGGACGCTGACCAGATCGTCGGGACTGACGCTTGAGGCATCGCAAAATGACAAGGGATAGTTTTCGATATCCCCATTAATCGATCGCCAAACGTTAACGATGGCGAATCGTTTCTGCGCATATTGATCGGCAAGTGATGGGTTGATTTCTCGCAATCGCTGCAAGCCTGATTCTGCGTCGTAGTCGTTGTGAATGGTGCTCGCGTGTTCGCGAATATTACGCGCCTGTCGCGTATTTACTGATGATGCTCGACGAGTGTGATCAAAAATCACAACTTTGGCCGCGCTGCACGTTCGCGTCACGATACCGGCTATTTCGTCTTCATATACATCAGCAATTTGTTGGTCATCATAAAAGTCGGTGACCCGCGTTTGATGTTCTGCGACAACGAATCCCTCTCTATCCAGCGACGTCTCCAGTCCTCTGGCGCTGTGCATTTCAACCAGATGCATGGAAAACTCGCCCTGTTCGGATGCTTGTTCGCCTCCCGCGACTGATGGTCGAATCTGCGCGTTGTTTTCGCCTGCAGCGAGGTATTTCAGTTCGACTTTAAATTCGCTATTCCGCATGAGCTTCATCGGTATTTTTGGCTATTTGTTTTAACTGGAGTTCCGAATCGCGATTCAGTAACTGCCGTGGTTGAATGTTTACCATCATTTCAGGGCGTGTGTCGAGAGCGCAAAAGAACGAGGATATGAGGTGTGAAGATACGCTAACTCATGTCGATGCGGTGGCATTTTGCGCGTTCGGTATCGATAAACTGATTCGCTAAGTCACAAAAAATTCACGGGAGCAAGGTATGACGATTTCCGTTGGTGAGGTTGTGGCGCGGCAGCATGGCGCGATGGAGTATACCGATGCCCCGGTTGATCTGGATGTTGTTCGGCGGTATCGGCTTGGGCGAATTCACGAACAGCTTAGGAGACTCGATTACGCAGGTATCCTATTGTTCGATCAGGTGAATTGCCGATACGCGTGCGATGCCACCAATATGCAAGTGTGGTGCTCGCATTACGAAACCCGCTGCGTATTTATTGCAACGGATGGTCCTCTGATCTTATTCGACTACGGCAACTACCCGCACCTGGCGAAGGATATTTCAACTATCGACGAGTACCGGGTTAATTCGTCGTTTTACTATTTTACCGCCGGCCCCCGAAGCGACGAACGCGCTGACGAATTTGGGCAAGTGATCGCCGATCTTGTCAAAACACACGGCGGTGGCAACAAGCGACTGGCGATTGATCGTTTGTCCCACCAGGGCTGCAGCCGCCTGCTTCAACACGGATTGTCCATTCACGACGGGCTCGAAGTCCTCGAACTTGCGCGCGTGATCAAGTCGGCCGAAGAACTTACGCTTATGCAGTGCGCTGTCGACGTGTGCGAAATTGGAGTGCAAAAAATGCGAGATGCACTCGAGCCAGGTATCACAGAAAACGCGCTTTGGGCCAAGTTGCACGAGGCGAATATTTCACTCGGCGGTGAATGGATTGAGACGCGCTTGCTTTCATCTGGCCCGCGCACCTATCCCTGGTTTCGTGAGTCGTCCATGCGAGAAATCGAGCGCGGAGATATTGTCAGCTTCGATACCGATTTGATTGGGCCTTACGGTTATTGTGCCGATATGTCGCGCAGCTGGGTGTGCGGTGACAAGCCTACCGATGAACAGCGTCGAATCTATGCGTACGCGTGGGAGCAAATCCAGCATAACTGCGGGATTCTGAAAGCGGGAAAAACACTGCGCGAAGTATCCGAATCCGCGTGGAAAATACCGGATGAATTTGCCAACTCACGGTACGCGAGTTTGATTCACGGTGTTGGGCTGGCAGACGAATACCCGTCGATTAAACACATCCACGATTTTGACAAAAAAGGATACGACACGGTTTTGGAGGAAAACATGACGTTGTGTGTCGAATCGTATATCGGGTCTGAAAAAAGCGGAGAGGGCGTCAAGCTGGAAGAGCAGGTGATTGTCACGGCCGACGGGTGTGAGTTAATGACGAGTTATCCGATGGAGATGGATTGGCTTTGATTGAAAACTATCTGCGTTGTGTCTGCAGCGTTAAACATGACCGCAAAATGCTCATTTACTGATTGTAAATTCCGCGTTTTCGGTCATTTTTGCCTTGCGTTCACTGCCTCGATAACGGTTTCAACGGTGAATGCTCGAACATTTTCATCGGACTGATCTGAGTTTAAAATCAAAGGCGTATTAATCCGTGCCGGAAATTCAAGATGATTGATGCGCCTGCGCCTTCTGCGTACGCCTATCCGCTGTTGATCAAACAGCTGTTTCACATGTCGCTGTCGTGCTCGCCGGAGCAGGAAATCGTAAGCGGCACTTCACACCGTTATACTTATCGTTCTTTTTTTTCGCGCGTGCGAAAGCTTGCGAACGTATTGGAAAAACTGGGCGTGACACCCGGCCAAACGATTGCGGTCATGGATTGGGACTGCCATCGCTATCTGGAGTGCTTTTTTGGTGTTCCGATGTTTGGTGCCGTTTTACACACGATCAACATTCGGCTTTCTCCGGAACAAATTTTATACACCATCAATCACGCGCGCGACGACGTGATCCTGGTCCACAGTGATTTCGTTGAACTTGTCGAGAGTATCTCGGATCGCTTCGAGCGCCCGATCAAACTCATTTATCTGCGCGATGATGACAGTGCAACACCCGCAACCTATGCCGGGGAATACGAACAGCTAATCCATTCCGCGTATCAGGATTACGACTTTACGGATTTTGATGAAAACACACGCGCTACCACGTTTTACACAACGGGCACAACCGGCCAGCCAAAAGGTGTTTTTTACAGCCATCGCCAGCTTGTGCTGCACACCCTGGGTATGGTTGCCGGCCTTAGTTCGGTTGATAGCGATGCGCGTTTTCATCGTGGCGATGTCTATATGCCGATCACGCCCATGTTCCATGTGCACGCCTGGGGCTTTCCGTACGCCGCCACGATGCTTGGGGTAAAGCAGGTTTATCCCGGGCGATACGAACCCGCCACGCTGTTGCGTTTAATTGAGAATGAGCGTGTGACGTTTTCGCACTGCGTGCCCACCATCCTCACCATGTTGCTGTCGGCGCCCGAGGCGGAAAGCACCGATCTAAACGGGTGGAAAGTTATTATCGGCGGATCGGCGCTGCCCGAGGGGCTGGCGACAACCGCGCTGGAAAAAGGCATCAATGTTTTTGCGGCGTACGGAATGTCGGAGACTTGCCCGTTCGTGACAATTGCCGACACCACGGGCTTAGGTGTTGATACGTCTGATGCCGGAATTTCAGCACGAACCAAAACCGGCAAGCCGACCGTGATGGTGGACCTGCGTGTTGTCGACGATGAAATGAATGATGTACCGAAGGACGGACAAAGCGTCGGTGAACTGGTGATTAGAACACCCTGGTTAACGCAGGCTTATCTCAACAATCCGGAAGCATCGGATGAACTGTGGCGCGGCGGATACCTGCATACCGGTGATATTGCGCACTGGTCTGAAGATGGTACTGTACAAATTACTGACCGACTAAAAGATGTGATTAAGTCTGGCGGCGAGTGGATATCATCGCTGGAACTGGAAAGTATCGCTTCTACGTGTGACGGCGTTGTGGAAGTCGCAGCTATTGGTCTGGCAGATGAAAAGTGGGGCGAAAGACCGGCGCTTCTCGTTTCAATTGGCAACAATGATATCGACACTGGCGCGATGTCTGATTCGATTCGCGAGGCAATCACGGCTTCCGTAAGTTCAGGAAATCTCCCCAGGTGGGCGGTGCCCGATACGATTCACTTCGTTGAATCAATTCCGAAAACCAGTGTCGGTAAAGTCGACAAAAAGACTATTCGAATGCAGCTAAATTCAGAGTAATAAAATGAGTCAGCCAAATATTCTCGTCATTCAGGCGGATCAGCTTAACCCAAGCTTTCTTAGCGCGTACGGAAATCCAGTCGCGAACACGCCGCATATCGATCGCGTTGCTGCGCAAGGGACGGTATTCGAATCTGCGTATTGCAATTTTCCGCTCTGCGCGCCTTCGCGATTTTCGATGATGTCCGGGATGCTTCCCTCGAACGTCGGTGCATACGATAACGGGGCGGAGTTTCAGTCGTCGGTGCCGACGATTGCGCACTACATGCGCTCGCTCGGGTATCAAACGTGCTTGTCGGGCAAAATGCATTTTGTCGGTGCGGATCAGCTACACGGGTTTGAGCGCCGTCTGACCGGCGATATTTACCCCGCGGATTTCAACTGGACCGGCGACTGGAGTGAAGTCCGAACAAAATTCGGTAACGACAAAATCACGTTTTCGGGTTCGGGCGTTTGTACTTATAACGCGCAGATGGCCTACGACGATGAAACGATGCATCGCGCACGCAGTGAGTTATACCGAATCGCGCAAGGTAAGGATGAGCGACCGTTTTTTCTGTTCACCTCGTTTACCCATCCGCACGACCCGTATCAATGTACTCAGGCCTATTGGGATCGTTATCGGCACGAGGATATCGATGCACCGCGCGTGTCGCGAATCGCGGATTCGGACAACGATCCGTACAGCCTTCGGCTTTTAACCCAGTACGGTTTAAAAGACTACGAACCGACAGATGAAGAAACTCTGACGGCGCGTCATGCGTACTACGGTTCGGTCAGTTTTTTTGACGATAAAGTCGGTGCATTGCTCGATACCCTGGAGCACACCAATCTTCTCGACAATACCGCAATCTTAATCACGTCAGATCACGGCGATATGATGGGCGAGCGGGGGTTGTGGTACAAAAAATCGTTTTTTGAAGATTCCTGCCGCATACCGATGATTGTTGGTGGCATGAAACTAAATGAGCAGCGCAGAAGTCAAAATGTCTCCTTAGTCGACTTACTACCAACACTGATCGAGGCGAGTGGTGCGAGTGCGTCTGAAACATTAATCGAAGATTCCGATGGTCGAAGCCTTTGGTCTACAGTCTCCGACAACGCTACTTTGGATGAAGTACCGATGTTCGGAGAAAACCTCGCCGAGGGTGCCAACGCGCCAATTTTGATGACCAAACTGGGGCAGTGGAAATACATTAAAAGCGGCGTCGATCCCGAACAGCTTTTTGATCTCGGAACCGACCCGGATGAGTTACAAAATCTCGCAAGTGATCCCAACAACGTGAACAAATTGAAAGCAATGCGCGAACTGTCGAATCAGCAGTGGGATTTGGAATCACTCACGGCAAAGGTACGCGCGAGTCAAAAACGCCGATTGTTTTTGCGGGAAGTGTTGAAGATTGGGGCCCGTGACCCGTGGGACTACACGCCAAACGATCCGGTTTCCGAACATGGATTGCGGGGCGATGATATTTATAACAAGTGGGCGTATGGGAGTACGGTGGAGTTAAAAAAGCCGGATTTGTGATGCCGTGATAAGCGGGTAGTCAAAGCGCGCCAGCGTTTTGGCTGTCCAATTGATAATTTTGTTATATGTTTTTTGTGAATACATACATGTTCGCATCAAGGTACTTACCATTATTGTATAACCGAGATTTTGCTATACCTTCCAAGACCGCACCACTTTTCTCTGCGACGCGATTGCTCGCGGCATTACCGATAGCCACGACAACCTCCAGACGGTTGAGATTTGTATTGGCCCGCGCCCAATTTACTAGCGAATGTAGTGCTGCAGTTCCATAGCCCTTTCGGGTTTGACTGGTTCTGATCCAATATCCAATATTTGCGAGATTGCATTGACTGTTGATGCTGTTGACACCTCCACCACCAAGATAAAACCCTTGCTCATCGAATAGCGCAAATTCATAAGCTTCACCATTGTTTCTAGCATCTATCTGTTCGTTTATGAATTTTTCAGCGGTTTCGACACTAAATTCGCTTGTGCACCAATCCATCCATGGGTTTATCTCTGCCACCGACTCCAGTGCAGCTTCTACCATCAGCGTGGCATGCTCGATTGAAAGATTGCGAAGTTCTACCACCTTACACCCTATACAGACGTACCACGTCGCCAATACAGGCGAGCGTTAGCGTATCCAGCCTTCTGTTTTGCGGGCGAATGCGGTTGGCTTTTCTAAACATTTATCTTTTTAATTGGCTGCCGAGAGTCTAAAAGTGCGCAGCAGAAATGCGGTCCAGCATCAATGGCGAGCATCAATCGTGTCTGACCCCATCGATTGTAAAGTCGAAATTATTATGTAAATCAAGCTCGTAACTTTTTTGCACAAGATAGATGCCGTCTACAATTTCGAAGTTTCGTTTCATTTGGCGCCTAACGCTTGCCAAAGGGGCCGGAGCGGCTACGCCGCGTAGGTCCCAGCCCGCGCTCTTTGCGGGCGATTTTATGGCACTTGTTAGGTTTTATTCTACTCATAGCGCTCGAAACGAGTAATGCGAACACGCTCAGATAGCTTTTCGTTTAACTCATTGAGTATATCTTGAACGGTTTTCTCTGGTTCTTTCACATACGGTTGACCCATGAGATAGTTGCCAGGCTCCATAGGGGTTTGGGATTATTCGCCAGATTGTATAGAAAATACGTCCGCTGTAGATGGCCTCTCAATTTCAATTGGCCTGCAAGCTGCAATTTGCATCGCAACCCCTAGAGAGAACTCTTTAAACTCTTCGGTTCTTATCGAGAAATCAGTACTGCAAGAGAATTCGACTAAGACGCCAACTTTTCCATTGTGGTTATATGTCTCGATCCACTTAGCCATAGCCTTTGAAACCTAACGCCGTGTTGTGGGGCAGCCGGAACGAAGAGTAGGCTGTCCCTGCAGCTTGCGGCAAAACACAAACACCTTGTTAGGCGAGCCTATTTGTAAAATGGTGAATCTCCTTCTTGAAGTCTTCTCGTTAACTCAACGATGGCATCTTCTTTGGACATGTTTCTCGCGTTATCTTCTTCACTAAAAAATAGTCGAATTTGGTCGCCTTTGTAACTTAATTCAAACCCGAATTCTTCTAAGGTTATGTCATGATTATACCAATCATCATTGATTTCAACGCCTTCTATAGAACCTAAATAAGCTTTAGTTCTATTAAAGTCTCCAAAATATCCGATGCTCCAGCCTTGGTTGTAAGTCGAATCGAAAACCCATAAGACCGCAAATGCAATAAAGCACACTGGTGCGCCAACCAATAGCAATATTGCGGCGAAAACAACTTTTAATCTAATGCGCATTTCCTTATATGCCTAACGCCGCCAACACGGGCGAGCAACTTGTTGCGAGTCCGGTGCGTATTGCGCACTTATGTGCTTGGCCTTGTTAGTTGCTTGTTTCATCAGTACTTCAGCCCCGTGTTTTCCACTGAAATTTCAACAAACTGAGCATAACTTGTTGCTTGCTCACTGACAGCGAGAATTCTTTTACCTTGGCGATTTTTGACTTCTAGAACCTGTGCAGACGCGTAATGATTTAACTTCCCGATTTCACCCCATGTGTATTCTTTATTCTTACCCGAAGGCCAATAAACGGAGAAACCATTATGGCTAAATTCTACATCTGCTTTGATATAGGGAAACGCTTTAAAGCATTGAAGAGACATATAGATTGGAAAGCCACCAAGAAGAATTGATGACGCTATTAGTACTAGCTCAAAATTATTTTCCCAAACTGGTAAGAAAAGAACATAGAACCCGCAAACAAATAAAAAAGGTGTGCCAATCCAACCAAGCCACCTCAAAGGTATGGAGTGACGTAGCAGCCAAAGCTCTTCTGTGTCAGATTTTAATTCGACCATAAATACAACTAACAGTACGTTAAACAGGCCGCTGGCCTATTTAACATTATTATATGGCGACCAGCTTTTTCCAGTGGTTTGGTCGAGTGCTTTGTAAATCGTTGAAATGTAAGCAAGAAAAATTCCTTAAATTGTTGCTCCATAAAAATGTGGCGGGCCGCAATACAGTTACAACTGCCTTCTTAACATAGCTTACGTAACGTGTTCAAGATTAAACAGGCCACATTAGAAATTTCTATTGTACCTAACCATGATCAGTTCACGCCTGTCGTGAACGCGATTTCCACCTAGGTGATCGAGGGAATTAACTGCGTCCAGATCACCCCAAAAAATTAACCTGACTTCGAATACAATCTAAATTTAGCCTTCCGGATAATTCGCTGCCCATATACGTTGCACAGCAGGCCGTTGCTTCACCGTCTCGCATAGATGTTTAAGTTTCGGTTTTTCTGGAAAGAGCGATCCCTCTTCTTCAATCCAACCGGAGAGCATTAGAATGTAGGGATCAACCACGCTGTAAGTTTCGCCTAAGAGGTAAGGGCCATCTCCGATAGCGTCCTCAATTAACTCGCGCGCCTTGTTGGTGTAGGCAACAGCCGATGACTTTACAGAATCTTGATGCGCTTCTTCTGTCGTGAAGTAATAGGGGTAAAAATATCGCAGGATGCCTTCGTAATAGTTCGTCGCCGCAAACATTAGCCAACGATACACCGTGGCGCGCTCGGAACTACCCAGCGGTGGCAACAAATTGGACTCTGGATAATTTTCAGCAACGTGTAGCACAATGGCTGCCGACTCTGTAATCGTGGTGCCATCAGGCAGGGTTAAAGCCGGGATTTGCCCGCGTGGATTAACCTTTAAAAATTCTTCGCTGTTTTCCTCTTCTGCATCGAGATCGATTTCACAGATCTCGTACTCAGCTCCCGCTTCTTCAAGGATGATTTGTGGCGCTAACGACCCGGCATCGGGTGTCCAGTACAATTTATACACAGCTAGGTCCTCTTTTCGTCACACATTAGCATTTCAAACAGAAAACAGATCAGATCAAAATTATTGAATGCGTTTAACGTTGAACAGTCAAATCTCTGGGTTTCTCGCAATCAACGCATCCACAATGGTACAACCTTCCTCGTTCACAATCACCGGATTCATATCGATTTCAGCGATCTTGCCCTCTGTCGCATAAACAAACTGAGAAAACCGCGCGATTAAATCAACAAGTGCCGACTTGTCGCAGGGTGGATTCCCACGAACGCCTCTCAGCAATTTGCCCACGATCAGTTCTTCTATCATCTCCTCAGCTTCGTTACTACTGACAGGTGCGAGTCGGGTAGTCGACTGGTGCAATATTTCGATCAGCGTGCCGCCTACTGATAAAACAATCATCGCGCCATACTGCGGGTCGAGTTTCATGCCCAGCGATATTTCAACGCCTCTTTCGGATTGTTGCGCCAGCAGAACGCGAGGACCGATCTTCTCGTTGAGATCCCGATACTCATTGATGAGCGCATCAATATCCTTGATGCCAAGGCGAACGCCGTTGAGGTCTGATTTATGATGAATATTTGCCTCCGCGGTTTTAAGTACCACAGGGAACGCAAAATGATTGATTGCTTTGAGTAGTTCATCCTCGCACTCACAGACTTCGCATTCCATGCCCGGAAGATCTAACGCGCGTAACAATTTCAGGGATTCGAATTCACTGAGTGTTTGATTGTTTGCGGTTGATGTGTGCTCGGCGAATACTTTGCGAATGCCCGTGGACTGTCCCTGCAAATTGGATTCTGCATCGACGAACGATGTTTTATTGTGGAAGTCCAGGAGGTGTTTTATCGATCTCAACGCGAGGGGTATTCCTTGAATAACCGGTATTCCATGCTCGGTTAGTTCACTGGCGGTTTTACTGGTTTCTGAAAACTGCGAACTGTTAAAAACGATAACCGGTTTATCGGATTCGGCATGCACGCGCTTTACTACGTCAAACATCTCAGGGTAGTGCGAAAACCCATCTCGGAATTCAAACTCGAAAGTCAGCAGTGACGCATCGGGTTCGGATACAAGCGCCTTCGCACAATTGAAGTAGATATCGAAAACGCTTTTGTTTAGTGCGCCCATGGCATCGAGCGGGTTGTCGGCCTTCAGTCCGACATCCAACTCGTTTTGAATCTGGTTTTTGGTTTGTTCGCTCAGGCTAACCAGTTCGACTCCGTAATCCGACGCGAGATCGACCAGCATCTCCCGCAGACCGCCCGAATCGAGGATGCTGGCGATTTGTTTTCCGGCAATCTTGAATTCAAAAGAAAACAGGTACGCCGTGGTGATGAGTTCATCGATGTCATTCACGACAATAGCGCTGTGTCGTTTGCATAAAGCGAGAAACGCATCGTGATTGCCGGCGAGTGCGCCGGAGTGACTGATCGCCATCGCCGCACTTTTTTCGGTGCGACCGAGTTTCAAAATCACGACGGGAATATTCTTTTGCTGCGCCTTTGCGAGTGATGCCGTGAACGCATCTATATCGCGAATTGCCTCCAGGAAAATTGCCACGACGCGCGTGGACGCTTGATCAAGCAAAAAATCGACGTAGTCACCAACCGATCCGTTGGTTTCTTGGCCGGTGGGGATAACGTAATTGAATTTGAAGCGTGAGTCGTTATTCGCCAGATATGTCATCGCCGAACCGGAGTGCGCGATAAGTCCGATTCCACCGCCGGTGCGATCTTGCGGCGGATGGTCAAAACTCAGGAATACGTTGTCATCATAGTTGTAGAATCCCATTGAATTGCCACCGAGGACAGGTATCCCGGCAGCAGAGGCTTTTTGTCGTAAGCGTTCCGGCAGTGAAGTCACTTCGTCCTCTTCTATGTGGTTGCTCGCGTACATCGCAATACCGCCGACGCCAAGCGCGATTGCGGTATCAAAGCTGGATTCCAAGGCCTTGCCACTGATCGCAAACAAAACCAGATCGGGGACCTCGGGCAGGTTTTCAAGGCTGTCGTAACTCCTTACCCCAAGAACGCTTGGATACCTCGGGTTTACGGGATACAGCTTGCCCTTGAAATCGCGATCGAAGAGCTGCTTTTGGGTGATCGCGCCGATACTGCCTTCGCGCTCTGAGGCTCCGACAATCGCTATGCTTTTGGGCTGTAAAAGGGGGCTGAGCCAGTGCATGGTCATTATTTTCTTATATGGATTCCGGTTGCGGATTGTGTCATAAACCGCCCTCATCGCAATCGAAAAAGTGCATTAATCATGACCGAATCCGTAACTGTTCAAATCGACGACAGGGTGCTTGAAATCACCATTAATCGCCCGCCTGCAAATGCAATTAATCCGGAGGTCGCAAACAAAATTTACGAAGCACTTAGCGAGCTTCAGAACAACGATGACCTGCGTGTCGGGATCGTCACCGGGCAGGGCGAGCGGATTTTCTGCGCGGGCTGGGATTTAAAGGAAATCGCCAGCATGGATTCGAATGAGGACGCCATCGATCACTCGCTGGATTGTCCCGGAGGGTTCGCAGGCATCACAGAATTGTGGGACTTGAAAAAGCCGGTGATCGCCGCCGTGAATGGAATGGCCGTCGGCGGCGGGTTTGAGATTGCACTCGCGTGCGATCTGATAGTCGCATCCGACCACTCCGAATTTTTCCTGCCGGAAATGCAGCGAGGGTTTTTACCGGACGTTGGGGCGATTCAGCATCTACCGAGAAAGCTGCCGTACAACGTCGCGATGGATCTCCTTTACACCGGTCGAAGAATGTCGGCTGCCGAGGCGCAACACTGGGGCCTTGTGGCTTATGTCGAAAAGTCTGACGAGCTATTGGATAAAGCGCGCGTGTTGGCCCACTCAATTGCAAAGGGCGCGCCGCTGGCAATGCAGGCGCTTAAAGAAGTATTTCCGCAAATCCAGAACCTGCCCATTCAACAAGCGTTTGCCGCAACCAAACCGGGGAATGATGATTTACCGATTTATCAACAAATGTTGATGTCAGACGATTTTATGGAAGGTGCGCGCGCGTTTGCGGAAAAGCGCGATCCTGTCTGGAAAGGGAAGTGATGATGTGCCGAACGCGGGCAACTACTCAAGCACTTTTCGACATCGCGCTTGCTGTCATTCCGTCGAAGGCAGGAATCCAGAAACATAGGAGGTAATTGGATCCCCGCCTGCGCGGGGATGACAGGTCTTGCTATCTTTCGAGATAAGCCTGTTGAAGTACGAACAAGGCGGGCGTGGCCGTTCGATTACTCGCATCCCGTTCTTTGTCATTCCTGCGTAGACAGGAATCCACAAACACTTGGGATAAATGGATCCCCGCCTGCGCGGGGGTGACGGATCTTAATACCGTTCGTGCTGAGCCTGTTGAAGTACGAACAAGGCGGGCGCGAACCTTCGACTGTTCGCATCCCATTCTTTGTCATTCCTGCGAAGGCAGGAATCCACAAACATCGGAGGCAAATCGATCTTCGCCTGCGCAGGGATGACGGATCTTACTACCGTTCGTGCTGGGCCTGTCAAAGTACGAACAAGGCGGGAGTGCCCCTTCGACTACTGACATCCCATTTGTTGTCATTCCTGCGAAGGCAGGAATCCATAATAATCGGTGGCAAATCGATCCCTGCCTGCGCGGGGATGACGGATCTTAATACCGTTCGTGCTGAGCCTGTCGAAGTACGAACAAGGCGGGCGCGACCCTTCGACTACTGACATCCAATTCTTTGTCATTCCTGCGAAGTCAGGAATCCACAAACATCGGAGGCAAATGGATCCCCACCTGCGCGGGGATGACCGATCTTACTATCGTTCGCGCTGAGCCAGGCAGACAGCTTCGTCCGCTCGAATTCCCGAAGTTAAGTTAAGTACGCATTTTGGAATTATTTCCTCCAAACAACGCTTTAGAATGCAATGCAACAAAACTCGATATACTAAAAACGCGCTGCGTGCGCACCTCATGTTGCACGCGCCATAAAAAGTTCGGGAGGAAATATGAATATTGCCACTCTGTTGATTGACGGCTTACAAGTGATGTTGATGGGCATGGGCTTCGTATTTTTGTTTCTCGGGCTGCTGGTGCTTGCCGTATCGTGTGTTTCGCACCTGCTGGCCAACGCGCCGCTTGCAGAGCCCGCTCCCGCCGATTCAGCCAGCACGGCTCCACCGCCCGATCTGCTCGACGATCCCGAGCTGGTCTCGGTAATTACCTCAGCGGTTTACAATTACCGCAAGCAAATTGAGGATTCCGGCAAAAAACAGCCGTGAAACCGCCCGGCGCACAAGGCCGGCCCTGAAATCCCACGAGGAGAACAAAAAGGTGACAAAACCTCTGCTTATCAATGACGTCGTGTTGCGCGACGCGCACCAGTCGCTGTTTGCCACGCGCATGCGCACCGAAGACATGCTGCCTATCGCCGCCAGTCTCGACAAGATTGGTTATTGGGCACTGGAAACCTGGGGTGGGGCGACGTTCGATTCCTGTATTCGATTTTTGGGCGAGGATCCGTGGGAGCGCCTGCGACTGCTGAAGACGGAAACCCCTAACACAAAGCACATGATGCTGCTGCGCGGGCAAAACCTGCTCGGTTACCGCCATTACGCCGACGACGTGGTGCGCAAGTTCGTCGAGCGCGCGGCTGAAAACGGCATGGATGTATTCCGCATTTTTGATGCGATGAACGACCCGCGCAATTTCGAAACAGCGGTGCAGGCTGCGATTGATTCGGGCAAGCATGCGCAGGGCACGATTTCGTACACGACCAGTCCGGTTCACAATGTCGACAACTGGGTTGATCTCGGCAAACAGCTTGAGGATTTGGGCTGCCACTCTATTTGCATCAAAGATATGGCCGGACTGCTTGCACCTTACACCGCAGAGGAGTTGGTCAAAAAACTCAAATCGAGCTGCGACGTGCCCATTGCTCTGCACTGCCACGCAACCACGGGATTGTCCAACGCTACGCTGTTGAAAGCATCGGAAGCGGGGATCGATATGGTCGACACCTCGATTTCGTCGATGAGCGGCACCTATGGCCACACCGCGACTGAAACAATGGTGGCGTCACTGCTTGGCACCGAGCGTGAAACCGGCCTCGATCTTCACGAGCTTGAGGAAATTGCCGCATACTTTCGCGAAGTCCGAAAAAAATACGCCAAGTTCGAAGGTGAATTAAAAGGCATCGACTCGCGCATTCTCAACGCGCAGGTGCCGGGCGGAATGCTGACCAATATGGAAAACCAACTGCGCGAACAGGGCATGTCAGACAAGCTCGACGAGGTGCTGCAAGAAGTTCCGCGCGTGCGCGAAGACCTCGGTTACATTTCGCTGGTGACGCCCACGTCGCAGATTGTCGGAACGCAAGCGGTGCTCAACGTGATGAACGGGGAGCGCTACAAAATCATGACCAAAGAAACCAAAGGCGTACTGCTGGGCGAATACGGATCGACCCCCGCGCCAGTCGACACAGATCTGCAGGAAAAAGCCAAAGCGGGCGAGCACGAGGTGGTCACCTGTCGTCCGGCAGACTTGCTCCCGGACGAGTTGGACGCGCTCACCCAGGAACTCAAAAAACTCGCCGTCGCGCAGAAGTTTGAGTTGGCAAAAAACGTCGAGGAAGATGTGTTGATTCATGCGATGTTTCCGCAAGTCGGTCTCAAGTTTTTGCAAAACCGCGGCAACCCCGAGGCGTTTGAACCCGCCCCGACGGGCGAAGAAGTCACCCAGCCAACGGCGGAACGTGTCGACAGCGACGCCAATATCGCAGCATCGCTTTATCAGGTGGTTGTTAACGGCAACCGCTATGACGTGGAAGTGAGCATGGGCGGTGAAGTGCGACATATCGGCCACGCTCAACCCGTCGCATCAGCGCCGGCAGCATCGGCACCGGAAGCAACGCCTGCCGAATCACAAACCAACGCTGGCGCAGAAGAAGCGCTTCCTTCTCCTTTGGCTGGCAGCGTTTTCAAAGTGCTCGTGTCGGAAGGGCAGCAGGTGCAGGCCGACGATGTGCTGATGGTGATGGAGGCAATGAAAATGGAAACCGAAGTTCGTTCGATCCGTGCCGGAAAAGTAACCCGGCTTGCCGTGCGCGAGGGTGATCAGGTCAAGCCGGGCGAGCCCCTGCTTTTTCTCGCCTAGTCGGTCAATAAAATGGAAAGCGGATTCATCGATCTTTGGCAGGCCACAGGGCTTGCCAACTTTATCTGGCAACAACTGGTGATGATGGCAGTTGGCGGCCTCTTGATATTTCTCGCGATAAACAAAGGCTTTGAACCTTTACTGCTTTTGCCGATTGGTTTTGGTGCCATTCTAACCAATATCCCGCTGGCCGGCATCGGCGGGCCGGACGGCTTGCTTGGCATTATTTACAAAGTCGGCGTCGAGACGGGAATCTTCCCGCTGCTGATTTTCATGGGCGTTGGCGCGCTCACTGACTTCAGCGCGCTGATCGCGATGCCGCGCACGCTGTTTCTTGGCGCTGCTGCACAGTTTGGGATTTTTGCTACCTTGCTCGGAGCGATTGCGTTGAACGCGATTCCCGGTTTTGAATTTTCCATGCAGGACGCAGCGGCAATCGCCATCATCGGTGGGGCGGATGGTCCGACGGCGATTTTTCTTGCCTCGCGTTTAGCGCCCGATTTGCTCGGCGCGATAGCCGTAGCAGCCTATTCGTATATGG
>JBCCGL010000003.1:0-376879 GCA_039029275.1 Pseudomonadota bacterium
ACTGAATTAAATGAATTTTTAAATCAGCAGCTATTGCATCAACACACAGGCAATGTTGCACTTCAAACATCGGCGAACCCGTTGTTTAGCGCCGTGCCAATTGCCGCCAGCCCGTTAGATAAACCCCCTGACGGTGAACTGACCGCGCAGACAATCGCCCGACTTCGCTTGAACGCGGGTGCGGCCGGCGACGGCAATGCTTTGCCGACTGCAGGACAGATATTGACCGCAACGGAGGTGACGAGCGACAAAACCGGGGCCTCGCCGCTGACTGAGGGTGACAAGCGCGCGCGCGAGCCATTACCACCCGGCACGCTAAATCACTCGATAGCCGATTCATCCAAGGTCAACAACACGCTACTGCCTTCATCCTCGCAAATCGCTATTCCACAAGAGGTTTTGGACGGGCGAGCATTTTCGTCAACACCTGAGCGTGCTGAACAAATGACCGCGCATGTGTCGACGAACTTACGCGATGCGCTAAGCACTCGCGCGAGCTCGCAAACACAGCCGACAATGCAAATACCTATCGACCCTGCTACTGATGCCGGCAACAGCAAAGTGGAACTCGCGTCGGTCGAGGTGCGTGGACCCGCACAGCGCGAAACCGCGACACCACCGCTGCTGTTGGAGCTGATGAACAAATCCGCCGCACGCGATGGTCAGGCACTGAACGGCTCGATGCAGCGCACGTCAAATGAACAGGCGGTGTTCAACAACAATTACTTCACGCTGCAAAATCAATCAACCGCACCGGTGATCAATCCATCGCGGCAAACAGCGCTTCAATTATTGAAAACCGGCGATCAAGTCGATTCTTCAAGCAACGAGCGATCGATGATCGATAGCGTATTGCGTACATCGGGACCCGAGTCGCCGCTCAATACGATGCAGATACCTCGAACCACGGCCGCCCCCTTGACAGCAGCGCCTGAGATCAATGTTGCGCCAAACAATCCTGCATGGGCGACAGCGTTTACAGAGCGCGTTAAAGGCATTCTGAAAGCGGATGTCAGGCAGGCAGAGATTCGCTTAGACCCACCACACCTGGGGCGAATCGAAGTCAAAATTGATATTGCGGCTGAGCGCACGCTCATTTCGTTTACCAGCGAACATGGGATGGTGCGAGAGGCAATTGACGGTGCATCACAGCGACTGCGTGATCATTTGGCGGACTCGGGGTTTAACAACGTGGACGTAGAGGTTTCTCACCGCGATGATCGCAACAGCGAACAGTTCGCACAATCCGATGCTTACCAGGATCTTGCTCCAGATGATGCAGAAGATTCAAAAGGAGCTGACGGCGATGATGCTTTGCTGACACTTTCATCGGCCGGACTGGTCAATAGATCGGGGCAGTCAGGGATTGTTAACCTTTACGTTTAGCTAGCTTTCTGCGCATCACGTTGGGCGCAAATTCGTTTCGATTCTCACTCACTTTTTATATTTTCCAGCGTAACGTTTCATTTAATCCGTTTGGATGTCTGAACGAGTGGTAAGTGCCGCGCATCAATTTTTGACAAACAGGTCAGTTTACTGACGCCATTTTTGACGCAGTATATATCTTGCTGTTTTTAGTACAAAAAATAATTACCAATCTGGGCATGCTACTTGCTCAAGACCTTGCATTCACGTGTGTTAAAGCGAGAGTGCTAAATGGCAAAGAAAGACAAAGGCGGGAAAAAGAAAAAGGATGAGGCCGAAGATGCAGGCGAAGAAGAAGCAAAAGGCGGCAAAGGCAAACTGATCATTATTATTGTCGTCGCCCTTCTAGTGTTGGGAGGCGGCGGTGGCGGTGCTGCGTTTTTCCTGTTGGGCGGGAAGGATGAGTCAGCAACTGCAGCGGCGGAAGACGGCGAGACACCTGAAGACAAAGCCGCGGCCGAAATTGCCAGCAAGGGCGAGCCACGCTACGTCGATCTTGACCCCGACTTTACCGTCAATATGGACGCCAGTGACAATCGCCGCTTTGTTCAGATCGCAGTCTCATTGTTGACCTACTACGAAGCGACTGAAGACGCGATCAAGGAAAACATTCCGATTATTCGCAACAACATTATCTTGATGGTTGGGCGCAAAACATCAGATGAGTTGGCAACCGCGGCCGGCAAGGAACAGCTGCAAAACGAGATTCACGACGAAGTCATTCGCGTGTTGGAAGAAAACTCCGCGGGGGTCGTTGCTGAGATTGAGCGGGTTTTCTTTACCAAATTTGTGATGCAGTAAGCCTCGTGGCCACGAAAGACATACTGAGCCAGGATGAGATCGACGCGCTGTTGCACGGCGTTGACAGTGGTGACGTTGAATCTTCCACCGATATACCGGGCGATGGCGAAGAATTCCCCGCGTACGACCTGACCAGTCAGGATCAACTTGTACGCGGGCGACTTCCCACACTTGAGCTGATTAACGAACGATTCGTACGTTATTTTCGCGTGAGCCTGTTCAACATGATCAGGCGCCCGGCGGAAATGAATCTTGAAGAAGTCAAAATGACCAAGTTTGCGGACTACACGCAGGGCTTACTGGTGCCGACGAGTCTGAGTTTGCTCCGCGTACACCCGCTGCGCGGCACCGCGCTAATGGTGATTGATCCTAAGTTGATATTTACGCTTGTCGACAATTTTTTTGGCGGCTCAGGACGCTACTACAACAAGATTGAGGGACGCGACTTTACCACCACTGAGTTACGCGTCATTCGTATGATCGCCGACGCAGTGTTCCTGGACTACGCCGAGTCCTGGAAGCCTGTTAAAGCGCTTGAACTCGAATACCTCAATCATGAAATCAATCCGCATATCGCGCAAATTGTGCGCGGTTCGGAGGTAGTTATCGTCAACAGTTTTCAGATCGAACTGGATGGCGGAGGTGGGGCGATGGAAATCGTCCTGCCACATTCGATGATCGAACCGATTCGCGAGCTGCTTGATCGCAATGTTCAAAATGACCGCTCCGAGCGTGACAAGCGTTGGGAAGCTTTATTGCGCGAAGAATTGTTCGGTGCCGAGGTCGATGTCAATTGCATTTTGACGGAGATTGACATGAACGTTCGTCAACTCGCTTCATTAAAAGCGGGTGACATCATCCCGATCGATAAACCGGATCAAATCAGTGCGCAAGTTGAAGGTATCTCACTGCTGAAAGGTTCTTACGGGCAATCCAATGGCAAGGTCGCATTCCTGGTTGATCGCTTTCTTAAGGTAAACCCGGTTGATGAAATTGAAATGAGCGAACGATTACTGCCTCCACCTGACGAGAGCAGCAACGATGACTCCAACGAGTCTGCGCAGCAGCAGTTGTCGTCGGGTTGAGCGCAAATACAATCGCGAGAACAGATTCAAAGTGAGCGAATGATATGAGTGATGATTCTGAAAATAATGAAGCGGCCGACGCGGCAGAAGATGATCCATGGGCCGAGGCCATGCAGGAGCAGGGTGACGCCGAGGCAGCAGGTGAAGTTCCAACTGTCGGTGGAGGCGTCGCCAGCGATGAGGAAACTGCAGAGGACATAGCACCCGTCGCGCAGGAAGACCAGCCAAAAGCGGCGGAACTCGACAGTCTTTCCAGCTCGGTAGCGGTGATGGGCAGTGACGTCAATATGGACGTCATTCTCGATTTACCCCTGACGATTTCAATGGAAATTGGACGAACAAAAATAACCGTACGCAATCTGCTACAGCTCAATCAGGGTTCGGTTGTCGAGCTGGACCGCATGGCAGGCGAGCATCTCGACGTCATGGTCAATGGCACTTTAGTGGCGCACGGCGAAGTGGTTGTCGCGAACGAAAAATTCGGCATTCGCCTAACCGATGTCATTAGCCCGGTCGAGCGTATTAAAAACCTGCGCCCTTAGCACAGTCTGATCGGTCGGATATGTTCAATCGCCTCACGAATGTGTGTTCGCTAACGCTAGGGTTGTGTTGTGCGCCTGTCGTTGTGTTCGCGGAAGACAAAAATTTCGCCGATGCGCTCGACCATAGCGTCGCGTTTAATACTGCAGACCCTCTTTCGGCTGAAAGTCTGCTGCGTTTGTTCGGCGGTTTAGTTCTCGTGCTGGTCTTGGTTGTCGCGTTGATCTGGATATTGAAACGCGTGCAAGGAATTCCCTCGGGTTCTGCAGGTGATATCCAAATTTTAGGCGCCCTAGCGCTGGGTCAAAAAGAGCGATTGGTCGTAGTACGTTTGGGGCATGAGCAGATCGTGGTAGGTGTCACCCCGGGGCGGATCGATCACATCCACACTTTGCATACGCCGCTCGAAGCTCCTACACAAATATCGCAGGATTCATCATCGTTCGCAGAAAAACTGCGTTCGGTGATTGGCAAGGGTGGTCAAGCCTGATGCGCGCGAATCGGTTCATGGTATTTGCCGCGATCGTACTCGCGTTCGTCCCGTGCATGGCGTCGGCAACTAATTCCGTGTTACCGGCATTGACTGTTGAAACCAATCAGGACGGCGGGCAAACCTACTCCATATCACTTCAAATCGTGGCGTTGATGACCGCCCTGACATTGATGCCGGCTATGTTGTTGGCGATGACATCATTTACCCGTGTGATTATCGTGTTGGCGATTTTGCGTCAGGCGCTGGGGACACAACAAACACCGTCTAATCAGATTCTCTTAGGTCTTGCTCTGTTTCTAACCATTTTTATCATGACACCGGTTGCTCAAGAAGTTTACACAAACTCACTTGAGCCTTTTCTAAACGAAGAAATATCTGAACAACAGGCATTGGAAAGTGCTGCGCTACCAGTGCGCCGATTTATGCTCGAGCAAACACGTGAAAATGATGTAGCGCTTTTCGCACGCATTTCCGGTATCGACACAATTGATAAGCCCGCCGACACACCGTTTTCGGTTTTGATGCCGGCGTTTATAACAAGCGAACTGAAAACGGCATTTCAAATTGGATTTATCGTGTTTATTCCTTTTGTCGTCATCGACCTGGTGGTAGCCAGTGTTTTGATGTCGATGGGAATGATGATGCTTTCACCCCTGGTGATTTCGCTTCCGTTCAAAATCATGCTTTTCGTGTTAGTGGACGGCTGGGCACTGATTGCAGGCACTTTAGCCTCAAGCTTTTTTGGAATTTCGCCGTAGAGTGATCGAGCAATGAGTCCGGATTTCGTTATTGATCTTAGCCAGCAAGCACTACGCGTAACCTCACTCCTGGCAGCCCCGGTGTTGATCGTTGCGCTACTCGTTGGTTTGTTGGTTGGTATGTTTCAGGCCGCGACACAGATCAATGAAAATACGCTTAGCTTTATTCCCAAACTGTTCGCCATGGCAGCGGTGCTGTTCGTCGCAGGTCCGTGGATGCTCAATGTGATTCTCACGTTCACTCATGACTTAATCGCGTCTGTGCCGCAAATGCTGAGATAAGCGCGTGGTATTGAGCGGATTACAAATCAGTGCTTTGGTCGGCACGTTTATGTGGCCGTTTATTCGCATTAGCGCAATGTTTTTGGCTGCTCCAATTCTTGGGACTCGAATGATTCCTGTCAGGGTTAGAGTGATTCTGGCAGTCACACTAACGCTGGTAGTCGCACCTCTTTTGCCGCCGCCTCCCGCCGTTGATGTGCTTTCCGCAGAGGGTTTGCTGATCACGCTGCATCAAGTTCTGATCGGGGCGACAATGGGATTTATCGTGCAAATGGTATTTGCGGCACTTGTGATGGCCGGCGAGCAGATGGCTTTTGCAATGGGTCTAGGATTTGCCTCAATGGTCGATCCACAGAACGGTGTCACTGTTCCTGTTGTCTCGCAGTTTTTCACAATTATTGCGACGCTTTTGTATCTCGCAATGAATGGCCATGAGATCGCCATCGAAATACTGGTTGAGACGTTTTACACCATGCCTATCGCCACAACAGGATTAGGTAGCGACGGGTTTTGGGGTGTCATTAGTTGGGGCAGCCAAATGTTTATCAACGCGATTCACATCGCCTTGCCGATTGTCGCCTCGCTCATGTTGGTATACATCGCACTCGGAGTGATGACCCGAGTCGCGCCGCAGCTCAATATTTTTTCTGTCGGGTTTCCGCTGACACTGATGGTTGGTTTTATCACCATCATGCTGTTCATGCGCACGTTTAAATCGGGCTTCGAACGCGTACTTAGCGACGGATTGTTCACAGCCAAAACTCTGCTGGGCGGTTGAGATGGCAGAAAACGAAAACGGGCAGGAGCAAACAGAAGAGCCAACACCTAAACGGCTTCGCGATGCAAAGCAAAAAGGTCAGGTGCCGCGTTCGGTCGACTTCAATGCGACGCTAATGACTATATTTGCCAGTCTGGGGCTATTGGTTCTGGGACCGGGCTTATTAAACAAATTGTCGACAAACTTCCGTGAAAATTTCGTATTCGACAAAGAGCAGGTTTTTGAATCGGCGTTTTTGATCGTACAGCTTCAAAACACTATCACTGACACGCTGTGGGCGCTCGCACCGTTTATGGTTCTGATGTTTTTTGTTGCGGTTGTAGCACCGGCGTTAATGGGTGGGTGGATTTTTTCAGGCAACAACTTGGTGCCGAAGTTAGAGAAGCTGAATCCCATAAAGGGCATGGCGAGGATCTTTTCCGTAAAAGGATTGATGGAGTTGCTCAAGTCTCTACTGAAAGTGTCGGTAGTGGGTGTGATCGGCCTGATTCTGTTTACCCAACTGTTCGATAACTTCATGGGATTCACTCTAAATCCACTCGAGCCTGCTATTAGTGAGGCTTCAAGCTTGCTCGTATGGTCATTGATAGCGATGGCGTGCGGCATGATTTTAATTGCCGCCATCGATGTGCCTTTTCAGATATGGCAGCACAAAAAACAGCTGCGCATGACCCGTCAGGAGGTGAAAGACGAGCTGCGCGAGACTGAGGGAAAACCCGAGGTCAAATCGCGCATTCGCACGCTACAGCAACAAATGGCAAACGCTCGGATGATGGACGAAGTACCTAAAGCCGACGTTGTGATCACTAACCCAACGCATTTTTCTGTCGCATTGCGGTACGACCAAACGCGAATGCGTGCCCCGATTCTGGTGGCCAAGGGAACGGGATTAATTGCGCTGCGTATTCGCGAAATCGCATCCGACAACGGTGTCGAGATCGTCGAAGCGCCTCCGCTCGCGCGCGCGCTGTACGCCAGCACTGACCTCAATCAGGAAATCCCGTCACCGCTGTATGTCGCGGTGGCGCAGGTACTCGGTTTTGTTTTTCAGCTGCGTATGGCACGCGAGCAGGGTGCACCGCCGCCAAGAAAACCCGATGCCTCGGTGCCCGATGAATTTCTCGCGTCGCATAACATTGAGACCGAGGGAGACGCAGAATGACGATTATGGGATATACGGTCGCAGACGGACGCCGCGGCTTAAGTCATCTCGCAATCGTTGCCCGAAACGGGGCTGGGGCACCGTTGCTGGTTATCGTCATGCTGGCGATGATGGTTGTCCCTCTGCCGCCATTGGCGCTGGATCTGTTTTTTACTTTTAACATCGCTTTTTCGCTGATTATTTTACTGGTCGTCGTTTACGTTTTACGCCCGTTGGATTTTGGCGCGTTTCCGACCATTTTGTTGATCGCAACACTGCTGCGCCTTGCGCTCAATATTGCATCGACGCGCGTCGTGTTGTTGGAGGGGCATACCGGAGTTTCGGCGGCGGGACGCGTGATTGAATCATTCGGTGAATTTGTTATCGGCGGTAACTACGCGGTCGGTTTGGTTGTGTTTGCGATTCTTGTGATCATCAACTTTGTTGTCGTGACAAAAGGCGCAGGCAGAATCTCCGAGGTAACTGCACGCTTCACTCTCGATGCATTGCCCGGAAAGCAAATGGCGATCGACGCTGACCTTAATGCCGGGCTTATCAGTCAGGAAGAGGCGCGCACACGCCGCCGCGAAGTGGCGGAAGAAGCAGACTTTTATGGCGCGATGGACGGCGCCAGCAAATTCGTTCGTGGTGATGCGATAGCCGGCATCATTATTTTGTTTATTAATCTTATTGGTGGTTTGTTTATCGGCACGCTGCAACACGATTTGTCTTTGTCGGTAGCGATGGAAAACTACGCGCTTTTAACAATCGGTGACGGGCTGGTTGCGCAGGTGCCGTCGCTGGTGCTGTCAAGTGCGGCGGCCGTGATTATCACGCGCGTGTCTTCAGCCCAGGACATGGGTGAACAGGTAGCGGGTCAACTGCTCGATAATCCACGACCACTGGTTGTTACCGCGTGCATTCTGGCAATGATCGGCCTGGTGCCCGGCATGCCCAACACGATATTTTTGTTCTTCGCCGCCGTGCTCGGGTTAGTCGCCTGGATCATGCGGCGTAAACGCTTGCGCGACGAGGCGATTGAACTGGCGCCCGAGCCGAGTGAATCTCCGAGTCATGACGAACCGGCGGAGTTGAGTTGGGATGATGTGCCGGCAGTTGACATGGTTGGACTTGAAGTTGGCTATGGCTTGATTCCACTCGTCGATCGCAATCAAGGAGGACAGCTATTAAACCGCATTAAGGGTGTACGAAAAAAGCTCTCGCAGGAACTGGGCTTTTTGCTGCAGCCTGTGCATATTCGGGACAATCTGAATCTTGCGCCCAACAATTATCGGATCAACTTGCTTGGCGTAACCGTGGGCGAAAGCGAGCTTCATCCGGGTAAAGACTTGGCAATCAATCCCGGAAGTGTCTACGGCGAGCTGCAAGGTGTTGCCGCCAAAGATCCGGCATTTGGTCTCGATGCGATCTGGATAGATTCAAGCCAGAAAAACAAAGCGCAGACCATGGGATACACAGTGGTCGACCCGAGCACAGTCGTCGCCACACATTTAAGTCAACTTTTAAAATCCAACTGCGATCAATTACTCGGGCACGATGAGGCGCAACACCTGATCGATTCATTGGCCAAGTCTGCACCCAAACTCGCCGAAGACCTTGTTCCAAATACGATTTCTCTGGGTGTTTTTGTCAAGGTATTGCAGAACCTGCTGGCCGAAGGTGTCGCCTTGCGCGACATGCGCACGGTGGCGGAAACCATAGCCGAGCACGCGTCCACCACGCCGGATGCAATCAACCTGACGGCGAAGGTTCGCATTGCGCTTGGACGCATGATCGTCCAGGGGATCGCCGGGTCTTCCGAAACATTGGCGGTGATGACACTGGCACCATCGCTGGAACAGTTATTGCAGCAGTCCGATAGCGATCAGTCAGCGGCGATGGGATTTGAACCCGGCATGGCCGAGCGCTTGCACCAGTCACTTTCAGACGCGGTTAACGAGCGTGAAGTTAATGGAGACGAACCCATTCTGTTAGTACCCGGAACGCTGCGGGCAGGGTTGTCACGTTGGCTCAAACACAGTCTGGCTAGTCTGCATGTTTTGAGTTACAGCGAAGTACCCCCCGACCGACAAGTCAAAATTGTCGCGACGGTGGGTGGTTAGAGGCGAATTGCCTGCAGATTCAAACGCAGCGTGCGCAGAGGCGCACGGGTTACGAAATTAGCACTGTTTGAAGCCAGATTTTGGTTCGATTTTTGAACGTAGTTTGTACCAGCAGCATACGACGAAACAACTGAATGAAAATTAAGAAAACCAGGGCACCCAGTGTGCGCGAAGCGATGAACATCATTCGGCGTGAGCAAGGCGCTGACGCGGTGATTCTGGCCAACCGAAAGGTCGACGGCGGGGTTGAAATAATCTCCGCAACAGACTACGACGAGTCTGCGCTGCAGGAAAGCGCAGACGAACAAGTGCCTGAACCCGAGGCTGCGAGCCCCATCCTGCCAGACGGCGGCGATGAATCTGACACAGGCGTACATGCGCAGATTTCGTACGAAGCAGTTGCGCTGGCACAGCAGCAGCCAAGCGATACAAACACAGTCGCATCGACAAAGCCGCCTGTTCCCAATGAGCGTGCGCTGGAGTCGTTTTCTTCGGGCCGCAGTCAGAATGTGGTGACGGCAATTCCGCCAATCGCGAAGGCGGCACCAATCTCGGTTGCGCACGAGTCGCCGCCGGTCAATACGACCGAAATTAATTCGTCATCGAAAATCGTGGATATTTCAGACGCGCGTCCACAATCAGTGCAAGCCAGCACACAATGGCAAGAGAGCGCTGCGATTCAGGACTTACAGCGTGAGCTCCATTCCTTGCGCGGCTTGATGCAAAACCAGTTATCGGTGCTTGAATGGGACGCGCTGTCGCGGCACAGCCCTGTTCAGTTCGAGCTGCTATCACGCCTCACGGAAATGGGCATCGCCGCAGATGCAGCCCGTGAACTCGCCAAATTCAACGGCGACAACGATGACCCGGAAAAAGCCTGGCGCGCAACGCTGGGCGAACTTGCACGACGTATTCCCGTCTCGGATCAGGATTTGCTCGACGACGGTGGCGTTGTCGCGCTGGTCGGACCAACCGGTGTTGGCAAAACCACCAGCATCGCCAAACTTGCCGCACGGTTTGTTATGCGTCATGGCCATCGCAGCGTTGGTCTGGTGAGTACCGATTGTTACCGCATCGGTGCTCATGAGCAGTTGCACAATTTCGCCCGCATTCTCGGTGTACCGTTTAAAACGGTCGATAACCCTAACGACCTCAGTAACGCATTAAGCGGCTTCTTTGATAAGAAGCTGATCCTGATAGATACCGCCGGAATGAGTCAGCGCGACATTCGCCTCAGCGAGCAGTTCTCAACCTTACGCGACAGCTTTCCAATTATCCGTCCGTATTTGGTGCTGGCGGCAAACACACAGCTTGGCGCCATGGACGAAGCCGTCAAAGGTTTCAGCAAGGTTGATCTCGAAGGTTGCATTGTCACAAAGCTTGACGAGACGACCAGCATTGGTCCGGCCCTGAGTATCGCCATGCGGCACAAATTGGCGATCACTTATGTCGGCGTCGGCCAGCGTGTGCCAGAAGATTTGCAACCTGCCCGCGCGCACAGGCTCATCAGCCGCGCAGTACCGATGGGGGAGCGTTACAGCGAGGATAACGAGACTGACATGCTGGCCGTTCGCTACAGTCGAGGTGCTGAATATGCTGGCGTCTGAAGCCATGATGGATCAAGCAGCAGGGCTGCGTTACATAAGCAATCCGCAGCCGGTGCGCGTGATCGCAGTCACCAGCGGCAAAGGCGGCGTCGGCAAATCCAACGTTTCGGTCAATATCGCGGTTGCGATGGCCAATCGGGGGCACGACGTGATGCTGCTGGACGCCGACCTGGGACTTGCCAACATCGACGTGCTGTTAGATGTGCGCCCGCGCTATACGCTCGAGCACGTTGTTTCTGGCGAATGTACGCTGGAAGAAGCGGTAGTCGAAGGGCCAGTGGGGGTGAAAATAATACCGGCGGCATCGGGCGTACAAAAAATGGCGCAATTGTCGCAGGCAGAACACCTCGGACTGGTGCGCTCGTTTAGCGAACTCAGCGAGCCAATTGACACCCTCATTGTAGATACTGCTGCTGGTATTTCTGATTCGGTTACGGCGTTTACGCGCGCCGCGCGTGAGGTAGTGGTCGTCGTATGTGATGAACCAGCGTCGATTACGGATGCATACGCAACTATCAAGGTGCTCAGCCGCGACTACAAAGTCAATCGTTTTCATGTCGTTGCGAATATGGCGCGCTCGCTCAAACAGGGACGCGAGCTGTTTCACAAGCTAACCGCAGCAACCGACAAATTTCTTGACGTGACGTTGGAATTTTCCGGTGTCATTCCATACGACGAGGTCTTAATCAAAGCCGTGCGTCAACAAAAAGCGGTTGTGGACGCCTACCCTCGCAGCCCGGCAGGGCTCGCGTTTAAAAAACTGGTACAGAAAATCGAACGTTGGCCGATACCGACGAATGCCGAAGGCCACTTGGAGTTTTTCGTCGAACGACTGATCCGCTTTAGCACCCTGTCAGGAGGTCGACAATAATGAATGCTCACGCTATGTACGCAGAAATACAAAACGCTTCGAGCGATGAACTTGTTACGGGCCATGCCAACCTTGTCAAACGTATCGCCTTTCATTTACTCAATCGCCTGCCACCGAGCGTCCAGGCGGAGGATTTGATTCAGGCCGGAATGATCGGACTGCTCGAAGCCTCCAATCACTACGACCCCTCGCAAGGCGCCAGCTTCGACACCTATGCCGGCATTCGCATTCGCGGCGCTATGTTGGATGAGATTCGTCGTTCCGACTGGACGCCGCGTTCGGTGCATCGCAAGTCGCGCGAAGCCGCGGAGGCGCTGCGTCAGATTGAGCAGGAAACCGGCCGCGAGGCCAAAGACGTTGATGTGGCTGAGTATATGGGCGTGACGATTGAGGAGTATCATCAAATTCTGCGCGAAAGTACTTCGTCGCGGATTTTCAGTCTGGATCAACCCGATGAAAACAGTGGCGAGTACGCGCGCGTGCCGGAAAGTGCCGACAAAGGCCCACAATACAATCTTGATGATGCGAGTTTTCAATCGCAACTGAGCGAGGCGATCGCCAATTTGCCTGAGCGCGAGAGTCTTGTGATGTCGTTTTACTATACCGACGAGCTCAACCTGCGCGAGATCGGCGACATTCTGGGCGTTAGCGAGTCTCGTGTGTGCCAGATTCACGGACAGGCACTCGTGCGACTAAAGGCGCGCATGTCGAAATGGCGAATAACAGAGCCTGAGCCAAGCGATTAAAAAAGACTATTTTTTTCTAATGAAAACCCAACCTGCGCCGATGATTCGTTTAGCAAGCGGTATCTGAGCGGGTTAGCGAAAAAGAAATGAACAAAGATATGAAAATTCTGGTCGTTGATGACTTCTCGACCATGCGACGAATCGTCAAGAACCTGTTAAAGGATTTAGGCTTCAATAATATGGAAGAGGCAGATGACGGCAACACAGCACTCCCGCTGCTCAAATCAGGTGGATTTGATTTTCTTGTTACCGATTGGAACATGCCTGGCATGACCGGAATTGAACTTCTAAAACAGGTTCGTGCCGACGAAAGTCTTGCTGACCTGCCCGTGCTGATGGTTACCGCAGAATCCAAACGAGAGCAGATCGTTGAAGCGGCGCAGGCTGGAGTGAATGGTTATGTTGTCAAACCCTTCACCGCGATCACGCTGAAAGAGAAAATCGACAAGATTTTTGAGCGCATCGAAGCCTGAGTTCAGGGCCATGAATGCGAATGTCGACTCGCTCCTGTCGCAGGAGAACTGTGACCGCGCCAAACAACTCGTCACTGCAATTGAATCAGGGGATCGCGAAAACGTTCTGCAAATCGTTTCCGATATGTCGTCGCTTGTCGAAAGCGACCTGTTTCAAAACGTCGGGAAACTGACCCGTAACCTGCACGATACTTTCCGTGATATCGGTAGCGAATCCGAAAGCGAATTTTTTGATCCGGCTAAATTTCCTGATGCGCGTGAAAGACTTCAGCATGTGATTCAACTTACCGAAGATTCGGCAAACACAACATTGGACTGTGTTGAAAAGGCGCTCCCCGTTATTCAAGAAAGAGGCGACAGGGCCGCTGAATTACTCGAGCGTTGGGAAAGATTGTGTAAAAAAGAGATGGCGCTTAGCCACTTTAAAGAACTATCTGACGACATTCAGGCTTATTTATCAGGTACCAAAGATTTGTCTGCAACCCTGCAATCCGGACTCAACGATGTACTGATGGCTCAAGGCTACCAGGACTTGACAGGGCAAATGATCCGTCAGGTTATTAATTTGGTTGACGAGCTGGAGCAGAAGTTATTGGATTTGGTGACTTCAGCTTCTAGCGAATCTGTACAGGGAGCCATTCAAGCTAAAAACAATTCGAAACAAGATGAGCGCAAATCGCTAATGCAAGGTGAGGGGCCACAGCTCAATAAGGATGCGGATGACGTAATGTCGTCTCAGGATCAAGTGGACGACTTGCTTGCGAGCTTGGGATTTTAGGTGACGAAACATGAGTATTGATCTTGACGACGAGATTCTTCAGGACTTTCTCGTAGAGGCGGGAGAGATACTGGAGTTGTTGGGTGAACAGTTAGTTGAGCTGGAACAACACCCGGAAAACATGGATCTGATTAACGCGATTTTTCGCGGATTTCACACCGTCAAGGGCGGTGCGGGATTTCTCTCTCTGACCGAGCTGGTCAACATCAGTCACAAAACCGAAGACGTATTTAATCTGGTTCGGCAAGGTGAACGCGTCGCAAACTCCGGCTTAATGGATGTTATCTTGCGTTCGCTTGATGTAATCAACGAAATGTTCGATGGCATTCAAAACGGAATTGAGCCCGAACCGGCAGATGCCGGCCTGCTGGCTGAACTGGCACAGTTGGCGGATGCCTCGATACCGCAAGACAGTATCGGCGATACACCAACAGTCACCGCGGATGTCAGCACGGACGAGCCTGCTTCAGTGGCTGAGCCAGAGCCTGATTCAAATGTTGAGGCGCAACCCGAGGGTGCCGTCTCGGTTTCTGACATCACCGAAACCGACTACAGCGAGATGCTGGATTCGCTCGATGGTGAAGGCAAAACACCGCAATCGAATGCAGCATCGAGTCAAGATGACATCACGGAAGAAGAGTTCGACCAACTACTCGACGACATTCACGGAAAAGGCAAACATGGTCGCGTCGACGCTGATTCTGATCAGAGCAAGACCGAGACGGAAACCGCAGCAAGTGACAGTGCGCAACCGACAGGTGTAAAAAGCGACGAAATTACCGAAGAAGAATTCGATAAGCTGCTCGATGAGCTACACGGTGCGGGAAAACACGGTCGAATCTCACCGGAAGAATCAGAAGCACTCGAAAAAGCGGGTGATGAAAATATCACTGATGAGCAATTTCAGGCACTTCTCGACGAAATGCACGGTGCAGGCAAAGGGCCAACCAAAGCGGTGAAACCTGCAGATGCGAAACCCGTCGCCAAGGCGGCCGATTCCGCTAAACCTGACGAAACCGTTGCCCCCAAGCCGACGCCGGTAGCAAAACCTGCGGCTTCAAAAACAGCTGCAGCGAAACCCGCAGCCGGTGCTGCGGGCGCGGGTGCGGCCAAGGCAGAGGCGACTGTGCGCGTCGATACCAAACGCCTGGATGACATCATGAACCTGGTTGGTGAGCTGGTGCTGGCACGCAACCGATTGACGTCCCTTCGAGAAGAGTACGAAAACGAACAGATGGTTCAGGCCGTCAATAATCTGGACCTGGTCACGGCCGATTTGCAGGGCGCGGTCATGAAAACGCGCATGCAACCGATCAAGAAAGTCTTTGGGCGTTTTCCGCGCGTGGTTCGCGATCTCGCACGCAGCCTCAACAAAGAAGTTCACCTCGAACTCATGGGTGAAGAAACCGACCTCGACAAAAACCTTGTTGAGGCACTTGCCGATCCATTGGTGCATTTGGTGCGCAATGCTGTCGATCACGGTATCGAGACACCGGAGGAGCGCAAGGCGAACGGCAAGCCAGCGGGAGGGACTGTCGTGTTGGCTGCGGAGCAGTCTGGTGATCACATTCTGCTGACAATCCGCGACGATGGTGCTGGTATGGATCCGAACGTATTGCGCGAAATGGCGGTGCGCAAGGAAATCATGGATGCCGAGGCTGCCAAACGTTTAACGGATAAGGAGTGCTTCGATTTGATCTTCATGCCCGGCACTTCAACCAAAACCGAAATTTCCGACGTTTCGGGCCGGGGTGTGGGCATGGACGTGGTGAAAACGCGAATTTCTCAGCTCAATGGATCGGTTGATATCGATTCTGTTAAAGGAAAGGGCACCACGCTATCAATCAAGGTGCCTTTGACACTGGCAATTCTTCCGACACTCATGGTCGTGCTGGGTGAGCGCAAGTTTGCGTTGCCGCTTTCGATTGTTAACGAAATTTTCGAACTCGACACCAAACCTACCCATGTGGTTGACGGCCAACGCGTGATCCAGAATCGTGGCAAGGCGCCGCCGTTGTTCTTCCTGCGCAACTGGTTACTCTCGCCTGAAGAGGCGAACCAACCAAAAGCAGAGAGCGAGAACGGTGAGCAGGTCCTGATGGTGCAGATCAATAACCGACCGGTTGGTTTTGTGGTCGACCAGGTTGTAGGACAGGAGGAGGTCGTGATCAAGCCGCTGGGTTCGGTGTTGCACGGCTTGCCAGGACTCGCGGGAGCAACGATTACTGGCGACGGCAATATGGCACTTATCCTCGATATGCCAGGATTGGTGAAAAAGAACGCCGCGTTCGCCTGATTAACGTCTCAAACGCCCGTCTATAATTGCGAAATTGTAGGCGAGCGCTTAACATTGCCGCCCTTTGCTGGTAGCCGTTTGTACGGCTGCCCCTCAACTCGATTAAATCAACCCGAAATTAGCGGAAGGCATTAATGCGAAGTCATTACTGTGGTGAGGTCGACACCTCACTGCTCGATCAGGAGGTCTCGTTGTGCGGTTGGGCGCATCGACGACGCGACCACGGCGGCGTAATTTTTATCGACCTGCGTGATCGCGAAGGTCTGGTCCAGGTCGTTTTTGATCCGGATATCCCGGAAATATTTTCTACCGCCGAAAGCGTGCGCAACGAATTCGTGCTGCAGGTTCGTGGACGTGTGCGCCGGCGCCCCTCGGGCACGGTAAATCCGGACCTGCGAACTGGGGAAATCGAAGTGTTGGGGCTTGATTTGCAGGTGCTCAATCGAGCGGAAACGCCACCATTTCAGCTAGACGACCAAGATGTTAGCGAAGAGCATCGCCTGCGCTATCGCTACATTGATTTGCGGCGCCCGGAAATGCAGGCACACCTGCAACTGCGCGCGCGCATTGTCAGTTTTTTGCGCTCGTATCTGGACGGCGAAGGTTTCCTCGACATCGATACCCCGATTCTGACTCGTGCAACTCCCGAGGGAGCGCGTGACTATCTTGTGCCGAGTCGCACGCATCCCGGCGAGTTTTTCGCCCTGCCTCAGTCGCCGCAGCTGTTTAAACAGTTGCTGATGATGTCAGGATTTGATCGTTACTATCAGGTCGCACGCTGTTTTCGTGACGAAGATTTACGCGCCGACCGCCAGCCCGAATTTACCCAGCTCGATATCGAGATGTCGTTCGTCGACGAAGAAGGCGTGATGGGTCTGAACGAGGGCATGATTCGCGCGTTGTTCAAAGAGGTGATGGATGTCGAACTGCCGAGTCCATTTCCTCGCATGAGCTACGCGGAGGCGATGGCGCGTTACGGTTCTGACAAACCCGATCTGCGCATCGATCTTGAATTGATCGATATTTCTGATTTGATGGGCACTGTCGAATTTAAGGTGTTCTCCGGCCCGGCGAACGATCCAAACGGCCGCGTGGCGGCAATGCGATTGCCCAAAGGCAGCGAACTCTCGCGCAAGGAGATCGATGATTACACGCAGTATGTGGGTCGTTACGGTGCCAAAGGGCTGGCCTACATCAAATGCAACGATGTCGGTGCAGGGCGGGAAGGATTGCAATCACCTATTTTGAAATTCCTTCCTGATGATGTGATCGAGGCAATCGTAAATCGAACGCAGGCCGAAAACGGGGACATCGTGTTTTTTGGTGCTGACAGTGCCAAAGTGGTTAACGAGTCACTCGGCGCTTTACGTGTCAAACTGGGGCACGATACCGGATTGGTTAAAGACGAATGGGCGCCTTTGTGGGTTGTCGACTTCCCCATGTTTGAGTGGGACGAGCGCGAAAAACGTTGGCAGGCACTGCACCATCCGTTCACCGCGCCATCGGTTGACGATCCGGCCAGCTTGTTGTCAAACCCGGGTGATTGTCTTTCGCGCGCCTACGATATGGTGCTCAATGGAAGTGAAATTGGCGGTGGATCGATTCGTATTCATACCACTGACATGCAAAGTACCGCGCTTGAAGTGCTTGGGATCGGAGAAGCAGAAGCGGAGGAAAAATTTGGTTTTCTGCTCCGAGCACTGCAGTATGGTGCACCACCGCACGGTGGATTGGCTTTCGGACTTGATCGACTCGTGATGTTGATGACCGGTGCGAACTCCATCCGCGAAGTTATGGCGTTCCCCAAAACTCAAACGGCAAGCTGTCCGTTGACCAGCGCGCCGGGTACAGTGTCTGAACGTCAATTAAAAGAGCTTTCACTTCGCACCCGGAAGCCTCAGGCTGAATCCTAGACAGCACGTCGCATCATTCAACTTTTTCCGCCGCGGGCCGCTAGGCCTGCATTGGGTTTTGTTGTGTGAAAATGGAAAATCGACGTAACTTCTACCGCATTTTGCGCGTCCAGCCGGATGCCTCACCGGAGGTGATCCAGCAGAGTTATCGCGCGCTCATGCAAAAGCTCAAAATGCACCCGGACCTGGGCGGTGAGCACTGGGACGCGGGTATCGTTAATCAGGCGTACAACGTTTTGCGCAATGCGAAAAAACGCGCCGATTATGATGTCGAGTTACTTCAGCAGTACAGCATAAAAACGCTTGCCGGCGCTGATGTCATGTCAGATGAACACGCGTCTGGCGAAACGTTGCAAGGCAGAGCGGGTGCAGGAATTAATCAGCGAAATTTTTATCGCTTATTGCACGTTCAACCCGACGCTGAAATCGAAGTAATCCGATCGAGTTTCCGCAAGCTCATGGATATCGCTCCCTCTACTCAACGGAGTCTTCTCAAGCGAGCAATCGATGTGTTGGATGATCCTGAGCAGCGCGCGCTCTACGACGAATTAATCCGTAAGCATCCGCACTGGCGTTGTGTTGAGTTGATTAAAGCGTGGCGTGATAAAAAACATACCGTGTCGAAAAACACTGTTGTCGCGAATGGAAGTGCAAGCGATGAAAATGGAAGCCTGTACGAGTATCACCCATCAATTTCACAGTTCTGCGCGTTTTGTAAAACTCCCTACGCGACTGCATGCGCTGAGTTAGGGACCGTTTTTTGCGTTGAATGTGGTAGCCCGCTGCTAACGCCACAGAAACACTTTTTTAATACGCCCCGTCGTTCTCTTGCTCGCATGCAGCGATCTGAAACCGCGCGCTATTTTTCATACTGGCCCAGCGTTGCGACAGAGGTGATGTTGGACAATCTTTCGCCGACTGGGGCGAGCTTTCGCACTGCCGAGCCGCTGGACAGTACACAAATGTTGAAAATCGACGCGTCGCATTTCAAAGCGGTAGGCGAGATAGCGCACGTTGCGCTCGAAGGAGTCGACTATCAGGTCGGCGTACGTTTCTCGGCGGTCCACTTTCACAATTCGAGTGGAACATTTTTGTCTACCTCTGCTTGAGGTGTTTTATCTTCTACCGCAACTGAAATGGTTTTATCTATACAGGTAAAACCCCGTGAAGTAGACCGCGATCTAGGCGCGCAATCGTTCCATGAGTTTTGATCGAAGAATACCGATACGACTGATAAAACCGCTGGATACCGATGATGACGTTGGCGACTCTTCCGCGATCGGCTTAACATTGTGGCGCGAGAGCAGAACCGGATTGCGCGCCATTTGATTGTGATAGTTAAGCGCCGATTTAACGCTGAGGTTCATCCGCCCCGGTGAGATTGGTGTTGGCAGATATCGATAGACCTGTCCCTGATTAATCAGGTTGATTGCAACCTGCGCGTCAGTTTGTGACATCACCGCAATCGTTGTCGCGAGCGGGTAGTTTTGTTTAATTTGTTTGAGAAAGTCGATCTGCTCGGACTGGGTTTTATCGATGTAGGTAATCACTAATGCAATCGGGAAGTCGATGAAATACTCAAGCGCGCGGTCAACAGAATTCGCGTAATGCACGGTATGTTGTTTGCCAAACATCGACTCAATAAACGCGAGGATTTCCTGATTGGGTTCGAATACAACGATGTGCTGGCTGTCGTTGGGAGCTGACTCGGCTTCGATGTTCAGAGTTTTTGTAGGCGACCTGTCGGCTTCAAACAGCTTATGTGAAATAGATGCCGCTTCACCCACGACCTCAGTAATGTCATCGACTTCCCACGGTTTCGTCACATAGCGAAACACCTCGCCTTTATTGATGGAGTCGACCACAGCGGGCACGTCAGCATAGCCCGTCAGCAGGAGGCGCATGGTGTTAGGTGAGACTTCTTTCATTTTGGCGAGCAGATCGACACCGCGCATTTTGGGCATTCGCTGATCGCTCACCACGACGTGAACACGCTGTTGCTTGGTTATCTCGAGCGCATCGTGGCCATCGTCAACGGTAATGACCTTGTAAGCGTTGTTGCGGAATAGCGCCTTAAGTGACCGCAACACGCGCATATCGTCATCGACAAACATAATGGTCGATTCGGGCATCATGCGTTAACTCTCTGCCACCAGATCGATAATATTGTCGCGGTCGACCTGATCGGAGTCGTCGGCATTTCTATCGACCGTCTTTATCGGTAATCCAAACTTAAACAAAGTGCCTTTCCCGGGTCGTGAGTGCAATCGAAGTTTAGCGTTATGCTGCTTTAATATGTTATAGCTGATTGAGAGGCCAAGACCAGTGCCGCTACCTGACGTCTTGGTAGTAAAAAACGGTTCAAAAATTCGCTCACCGACGTCTTTTTGCATTCCGACGCCGTCGTCCTGAATACCGACGTAAACATAATCGGAATCTGCTTCCGTTGTGATCAAGATGGTGCCGTGCCCCTTGCCATTTTGAATAGCGTGGCAGGCATTGGTCAGCACATTTAACAGCACCTGATTGATTTGCGACGGATTGCAGCGCACTTTAGGAATCTCGCCAAAGCTCTTTACGATTTCAGCCGTATTCTTGGTTACATGATGTGAGATTTTCAGCGTGTGCTCGATGCTTTGATGTAAATCAACACCGTCTTCGTTCGCACGATCAACGCGACTGAAGTCTTTCAGGCTGAGAACCAGATCTGAGATTTGACGCAGCCCGTAGTTGGAATCCTCAACCAGTTCCATTGTTTCACCCAGGCCGTTTTCATCGGTTAGCTCTGCTGTGAGGCGTTGAACGTTTTCAAACTGAGAGGAGATTTGTTCGTCGTCGGCATCAGTGGACGCCATGAGATCGGTAAGCAATCGGCACGCGTTAGTTTGTTCATCGACTTTGCCAACAAAGTCGGTCAGTAGTTGAACGTTGTTATACACATAACCCAGCGGCGTATTGATCTCGTGCGCAACCCCGGCAACAAGCTGACCCATCGTAGCCATTTTTTCGGATTGCACCAATTGAGTTTGAGACGCCTGCAATTGTTTAAGCGCGCGTTGCAAGCGTTTGGTGCGTTCGCGCACGCGTTTTTCCAGATCAACGTTAGCGGCGAGCAATTCTTGTTGGGCGGCGTCGAGTTGGCGTGTGCGGGCGGCGACGCGTTGGCTGAGAATACGGTTCCAGCCCAGCGTGCCAAGCGTTATGAGTAAAACAACTGCGGCACCCGCGGCGATAATGAACAGTGTTTCCTGACTTAGCAGATCCTGATCCAGACTCACCCAGCGCTGCAAAATACTGGCACGCTCTTCGTCCGTAATTGTTGCAATCGCTTTGTTGAGTAGATTGCCCAATTCCGGCCAATCTTTACGAACTCCAAACGCCAATGCGGTTTCGTATCCTGTGTCGCCCGCGATTCGCAGATTAGTCAAGCCCTCGGTGCGTATAACCCGGGTTGCAGTTGCCGCGTCAGAAATTATCGCGTCCAGATTTCCAAACGAGAGATCGCGCAGACCCTGGGTCAGGCTGGGCGTGGAATCCATCTGAAAATTCGGACGGTCGTTTCCGATCAAATCGAACCAGATATACCCCGAAACCGCGGCTACACGTCGGCCGGCGATATCGTCGAGCGTCAGCGTTCCGCTGGTATCGTCGCGTGTGATGATCACCCCGGGTAGACGAATATGCGGCTCGGTGAAGAGCATGTACTCCTCTCGCTGCGGGCTCGCTGTCGCCGCACCGAACATATCCACCTCACGTGCTTGGGCCTTTTCCAGCACCGTGTCCCAATTTGGTAGCTTCGCGATGGTGAATTGAATGCCGAGTTTTTCTTCAATCAGCGCAGCGTAGTCCGCGGCGATTCCTTTGTATTCGCCGTTCTCATCGAGGTATTCAATTGGCGCAAAATCCGGGTCTGGAGCAATCTGAATAACCGGATGGGCATCGAGCCAGGCGCGCTCTTGCGATGTAAGTGGAATCGGCTCAGCTACAGCAATTTGTGCAAAGAGCCCGAAGAGGATGGCAACACAGAGTTTGCGCACGATCGGAATGTTATTCATGCCAATATAACCTGCGTAAAAAGGGTCCGTTTTTCGGAGGCGGATCAAATACCGTACCAATGCACGCATGAGAGCACTTGAGCGCAATATGTGTGTCTGACATCAATGGATTTTTCGCGAGTGGTTTCCTGAACGATTGAATCAGATCAAGGTACTCGTCTGATCTGCGAAAATTGGATAGAAAGATACCCTATCTCATTGATTTAGTCTAACTTATCGCCGTTGCCTAAAACGTAAGCTTAGTGATGTATGGACAGATTGCTGTGACCCCGGCGAACTCAAATGGTAAAATTGCGCGTTGAACCTTCATTGAGACCACACGTATTATGGCTGGGCACAGTAAATGGGCAAACATTCAACACCGCAAAGGTGCGCAGGACGCTAAACGCGGCAAATTGTTTACCCGCCTAATCCGCGAAATAACCGTTGCTTCGCGTATGGGTGGCTCCGACCCAACCTCCAATCCGCGCCTGCGCCTGGCGATTGACAAAGCGCTCGCGGGTAACATGACCAAAGATACGATTGAGCGTGCGGTTAAACGCGGTGCAGGCGAGCTGGAAGGTGTCGAATACGAGGAGATACGCTACGAGGGCTATGGAACTGCCGGTGTCGCGATAATGGTCGATTGCCTGACCGACAACCGCAACCGCACTGTCGCTGAGGTGCGCCACGCGTTTTCCAAATACGGCGGCAATATGGGTACTGACGGTTCGGTCGCTTATCTGTTCAGTAAAATCGGCACACTCGTATTTGCACCCGGCACTGACGAAGACGCGCTGATGGAAGCTGCGCTGGATGCCGGAGCTGAAGACGTGATAACGCACGAAGATGGCGCAATCGAGGTGGTCACCGATCCCGAATCATACGTCGATGTAAAAGAGTCGCTCGAAAACGCCGGCCTGACCGCCGAGCACGCGGAGGTCACCATGAAAGCTTCCACCGAAGTTGAGCTCGACGAAGATCAAACTGAAAAGCTGATGAAGCTGGTCGATGCGATGGAAGAACTCGACGACGTGCAGGACGTTTTCACCAACGCTGACTTCGCGCACGGTGCCTAATCGCAGCACGCGCATCCTCGGGATCGACCCCGGCTCCGTTATCACCGGATATGGGATTATTGAAAGCGATGGCGTGCACAGTGTGCATATCGCACACGGGGCGTTACGCGTAACCGGGGACGATTTTCCATCACGCCTGGGCAAAATTTTTAATCAGTTGCAGAGTGTAGTGAGCGAATATCAGCCAGTTGAATGCGCTGTCGAATCTGTTTTTATGAACAAAAATGCAATGTCAGCGCTCAAATTGGGTCAGGCGCGTGGGGCTGCAATTGCAGCAGTTGTCGCTGCCGGCATACCGGTTGGCGAGTATTCGCCGAGATTGATCAAGCAAGCGGTCACTGGCACAGGTTCGGCCAAAAAGGAACAGGTTCAGCATATGGTGGGAGTTCTGCTCAATTTGCGCACCGACCTTCAAGCCGACGCAGCCGACGGCCTTGCGGTCGCGCTTTGCCACGCGCACGCACGGCGCTCGAACTTTGCAACGGTGAGCTCATGATCGGGCGACTCAGCGGCACGCTGATCGAAAAAAAGCCGCCGTTTCTGCTGATCGACGTCAACGGCGTTGGCTATGAAGTCGAGGCGCCTATGTCGACGTTTTACGTGCTGCCAGCGCTTGGCGAGCACTGTGTTGTCATGACTCACTTAGTGGTGCGCGATGACGCGCATTTGTTGTTTGCGTTTGCATCTGAGTCAGAGCGGGCGCTGTTCCGCTCGTTGATCAAAGTCAGCGGTGTCGGTGCCAAGGTGGCGCTAACGATACTGTCGGGCATAAGCGCAGACGAATTTGCGCTTGCGGTCAGCAGCAACGATGTCGCTACTCTCACGCGACTGCCCGGGGTTGGCAAAAAGACCGCCGAACGCCTGGTCGTTGAGATGCGTGACAAACTCGGCGATACCCTGCTCGGAACCGTGCCCGGTGCAGGCACAAGCGTTGAGCCTGCTAAAGACGCTGTATCTCAAGCGTGCGAAGCGTTAATTGCGCTTGGCTACAAACCTGCAGACGCCGCAAAGATGGTGAAATCGGTTGCGCAGGCCGACGCTTCAGTAGAGCAGTTGATTCGCCTTGCGCTCCAGTCAACGCAACGGTAGCGGGATCGGTCGATGGAAATTGATAACGAACGACTCATGACCGGCACAGAGCAAGGTGACGAAGTCCACGATCGCGCGTTGCGTCCGCAAAGTCTTGCCGACTACCGCGGTCAGCCAACTGTCACCGAACAACTCAACGTATTTATTCCGGCTGCCCGGGCGCGCAGCGAGGCACTCGACCACGTCCTCATCTTCGGGCCTCCTGGCCTTGGTAAAACCACACTGGCAAATATTATCGCGCAGGAAATGAGCGTGAATATTCGCCATACATCCGGCCCGGTGCTGGAAAAAGCGGGCGATCTTGCCGCGCTGCTCACCAACCTCGAGCCACGCGATGTGCTGTTTATTGACGAAATTCATCGCCTTAGCGCCGTGGTTGAGGAAGTGCTGTATCCGGCGATGGAGGACTACCAGCTAGATATCGTAATTGGTGAGGGTCCGGCGGCGCGCGCGATCAAGCTCGATTTGCCGCCTTTTACGCTGGTTGGGGCAACAACCCGCGCTGGCTTGTTGACATCGCCGCTGCGGGATCGATTCGGGATTGTCCAGCGGCTCGAGTTTTACTCGACTGGAGATCTGGCCGAAATCGTTAAACGCTCGGCGGGAATACTGAATGTGCCTGTTGAGGACGCCGGTGCCAACGAGATCGCGCGTCGCTCACGCGGCACGCCGCGAATTGCCAACCGGTTGCTGCGGCGCGTGCGTGACTACGCCGAGATCAAAGCGGATGGCGTGATCACCGTCGCAGTGGCTGACGCGGCGCTGAACATGCTGAGCGTCGACTCGCACGGCCTGGACGGAATGGATCACAAACTTCTGCGTGCGGTGATTGACAAATTTTCAGGCGGACCAGTTGGCGTCGATAACCTCGGTGCTGCGATCGGCGAGGAGGCAGGGACAATCGAAGACGTGATTGAGCCGTACCTGATTCAGCAGGGCTTCTTAATGCGCACACCGCGCGGGCGTGTCGCGACTGCCAATGCTTACAAACATTTTGGACTGGCGACGGGGACACTCACGCAGGAGGCGTCAGGCGACCTATTTGAACCGCAGGGCTAGCACGTGTTTAGCATTCCAATTCGCGTTTACTACGAGGACACAGATGCTGGTGGCGTTGTCTACTACGCCAACTACCTCAAGTATATTGAGCGCGCCCGAACCGAGTTTCTGCGTGCGGCAGGGTATGATCAAAGTGAGCTCGGCCGTAAAATAGGCGTGCAGTTTGTTGTCCGCTCGGCGTCGCTGGACTTAAAAAAACCTGCGCGTCTGGATGACCAGCTCGACGTTACCTGTGAAGTGGCAAATTACGGCCGGGCAAGCCTGCTGTTCGAACAGCAGGTAATGCGTCACACTAACGAGGCATTGCCCGCGCTACTATGCGCGGCGACAATAAAGATCGCCTGTGTGGATATCGAAACATTTCGCCCGAGTGCGATCCCGGGCGAATTGTTCAATGCAATCAACATTAAATAAGAGCGAATAGCGTGCAAGCCGACCTTTCCTATATCGAACTCATTGCCAACGCCAGTGTGCTGGTGCAACTCGTGATGTTGTGCCTGGTGCTGGCTTCGGCCATGTCGTGGTTTGTCATCATCGTGAAAAACCGCCAGTTTAAGCAGGCCAAACGCGCCGCAGACCGGTTTGAGGATTTGTTTTGGACAGGCGGTGATGTCAGTGCAATTTACAAAACGCTGCAACCGCGACGCGCGCAATTGCGAGGATTGGAGCGCATCTTCGAGGCCGGGTTTTCCGAGTACGGCCGGCTGCACAAGCAAACCAAAAGCGGCGAGCAAATTCTTGACGGCGCGCAGCGGGCAATGAAAATTGCGCTCTCGCGTGAGACTGACGACGTCGAATCCAGTCTCTCGTTCCTTGCGACCGTTGGCTCTACCAGCCCCTATGTCGGCCTGTTTGGCACGGTCTGGGGCATTATGAATTCCTTCCGTGCACTCGGCGGCGCGCAGCAGGCAACCCTGGCCATGGTGGCTCCCGGCATCGCCGAAGCGTTAATTGCAACAGCAATTGGGCTTTTTGCCGCTATCCCGGCGGTGATCGCCTATAACCGTTTTGTCAACAGCGCGGATCGCTTACTCAACCGCTACAACAACTTTCTGGAAGAGTTCTCGACCTTGTTGCAGCGTCAGGTTTACGGTCGCAACCAGTAGCGGATACGCAGCATGGCGCGCGAACAACTTAACAAGAAACGTCCAATGGGTGAGATAAACGTCGTGCCCTACATCGACGTCATGCTTGTTCTGTTAGTGATTTTTATGATCACCGCACCGCTGCTCAAGACCGGTGTGGATGTTGAATTGCCCAAGGCCACATCCAAGCCATTGGACAACGACACGCAGGATGATCCCTTGGTATTGACCGTTCAGAAGGACGGTTCTTTTCTTATTGGCGACGAACCCGTATTAGATGACGAAGAGCTGATGCTGAAGGTTTCCGCGATTTTGCGTTTAGCGCAAAGCAACGGAAAACAACCAACGGTGCTGGTCGCGGGCGACGCGGGTGTGAATTACGGCCGCGTCGTCAAAGGGATGGCATTGCTTCAGGCGGCGGGTGTGCCTCAGGTTGGGTTGTTGACCGAGCCGGGGCAATAGTCATGTGGCAGGTGGTCAAAGAGCACCCATTTGCAATGGTGCTATCGGTACTCGGGCATGTATTGCTGCTGGGGGTTCTGATTTACAGTTTCGATTTCGACTCAATGAAGCGCGGCGAACAGGGCGAACCGCAGGTCGAAACAATTAAAGCAGTGGCGGTCAATCAGGATCTTGTTCAAGCCGAAGTTGAAAAACTCAAGAAGGCAGAAGAGAAAAAGCGTAAGCAGGAAGCCGAAGACAAAAAGAAAAAAGAAAAAGAACTTCAAGCGCTGGAAAAAAAGCGTAAAGACGAAGAAAAACGCTTGAAAACGCTGCAGCAAGAGCGCGAACAAGCTGAAGAGAAAAAGAAAGAAGAAGAAAAAGCCAAGCAGGAAGAAATCAAAAAACAAAAAGAGCTGGCTGAAAAACTCGAAAAAGAGCGCTTAGCCAAAGAGAAGAAAGCGGCTGAAGAAAAAGCACGAAAGGAAGAAGCTAAACGCAAAGAGGAAGAAAAACGCAAAGCCGATGAAAAGAAAAAAGAAGAGCAACGTTTGGCCGAATTGAAAAAACAGGAAGAGGAGGCCGAGCGCGAGCGTCAACGCGTTGCGGCACTCGAAGAAGAACGCAAGCGCGAGGAAGAACGCATTGCCAAGCTCGAATCGGATCGATTGGCAAAGGAACAAAGTGAGGCAGACAGAAAAGAAAAACGGCGCCTGGCCGGTTTGCAATCGGAGTACGAAACCGCTATCCGTCAGAAAGTCTCGCGCAACTGGATAAAACCCGCGAGCTCGTCAGGCAATATTGAGTGCACAGTTAATGCAGTGCAAATCCCTTCTGGCGATGTCATTGATGTATCCGTTCTGTCATGCACGGGCGGTGGAGATGCGTTGATACGCTCGGTAGAATTAGCGGTACGTAAGGCATCTCCATTACCGCTGCCAAAAGACCCCGCGTTGTTCGAAAGACAAATCGAATTTCGCTTCCGACCCGAATAATGCGTTATCAAGTTGTTTACCTTGCGATGAAAAACACCACCAATCGTTTTAAAGCTATCCTTTTTTCTGCGCTGTTTTTTTACAGCGTCGGGGCCGAAGCGATTTTGCGTATCGAGATCACGGAGAGCGTCGAGGGCGCTTTGCCGATCGCGATTGTTCCATTCGCCTGGGAGGGCAATGGCGCTGCGCCCCAGGATATTGCCAATATCGTTTCTTCGGATCTTGCACGCAGTGGCAAGTTTGCGCCTGTCGCGCCCAACGATCTGGTTTCCCGGCCGCGCAGCGGCGCCGAAGTGCGCTTTGCAAACTGGAAGACCGGCGGTATCGAAAATCTGGTTATCGGCAAGCTCAAACAAGTGGGCACCGGCGCGTATGTCGTCCAGTTTCAACTGTTTGATGTCTACAAAGAACAACAAATTGTGGGGTATAACATCCCGGTTCAAGCAGGGCTGCTGCGTCAGGCGGCGCATCAAATCAGCGACATTATTTTCGAAAAAATTATCGGGCTGCGCGGTGCGTTTAACACGCAAGTCGCTTACGTGTCGGCGATCACCGATGCACAGAGCAAACGAAAGTACGTGCTGCAGATTTCCGATTCTGACGGCTATGACCCGCAAACCATTCTGACTTCCACCAGTCCGTTGATGTCGCCGGCATGGTCGCCAGACGCCCAACAGATTGCTTACGTCTCTTTCGAGAAAAAACGTCACTCGTCAATTTACGTACAAGTTGTGACAACGGGTGAGCGCCGTATCGTGTCGCGCGTGCAGGGTATCAACGGTGCGCCGGTTTGGTCGCCGGACGGCAGCCGTCTGGCACTGACGTTGTCGCACAAGGGTAATCCGGATATCTACGTGCTTGAAGTCAGCAACGGACAACTCACGCAAGTGACACGTAATAAAGCAATCGATACTGAACCCGAGTGGGATCCTTCCGGTACTGCGATTGTGTTTACATCGGATCGCAGCGGGAGTCCGCAGCTGTATCAAATTCCGGTCAACGGTGGTCGTGCCCAGCGTCTGACATTTGAAGGTAAATACAACACCAGTGCCGCGATCTCGCCGGACGGTGAATTGATTGCGATGGTGCATGGCGACCAGGGTCGCTACCGAATCGCAGTGCTGGAACGCAAAACCAGTCAGCTGCGTGTTCTTACCGATGGCAATCTTGACGAGTCACCCAGCTTCGCGCCGAACGGCAGTATGATTATTTATGCCACTACCGGGCGACAACGCGGTGTATTGGGTGCAGTCTCGACCGACGGACGAATGAAACAGCGGTTTACACTGAGCGAAGGCGATGTGCGTGAACCGTCGTGGTCACCATTTCTGAATTAATCTGTCGTAATCTGTGGTATGAATGTGTCACAGCGATTGAAAATAGGCGGTAACGCCAGAGGAGAAAAAAGTATGAAAGCAATCATCAAACTCATCGCAGGATCAATTTGCATCGTGGCATTGGCCGCCTGTAGCAGTACTGAAGAACAGCCCGTCGAGACCGTGCCAGAGCCGGTTGAGGAGACTCAGAATCAGGCTTCGGACAGTTCGTCTCAAGCAGACGATACGCAAGCTGATACCAGCGCGTCTCAATCGCTTACAACCTTTGCGCGCAATGCGATCAATGATCCGTCCAGCCCATTGAATCAAAAAATCATTTACTTCGACTTTGATCAAAGCAGCATCCTGCCTGAGTACATGGAAGTGATCGCCAATCACGCACAGTATCTGTCCGACTTCGCTGATGCCAAAGTCAGGCTGGAAGGCCACGCGGACGAACGCGGTACACGCGAATACAACGTCGCACTTGGCGAACGCCGCGCAGAAGCGGTTCGACGTCTGCTGCTCTTGCAGGGTGCCAGCGTCAATCAGGTCAGCATAATCAGCTACGGTGAAGAGCTGCCCGCAGCACTCGCGCACGACGAAGAAGCCTGGTCGCTGAATCGACGCGTTGAACTCGTTTACGAAGCGCAGTAACTAAAAACCGGTTAAATGGTCAACAGGGGAACGCCAGTGAGACTCGTCGCTGCCGCAACTTTTACCGCAGTCGCATTGTTTTCGTCGCTTGCCGCAGCGGAGGATGCAGCACCCGCAACCGCGAACGATGTCGCCAAGCTGGATCAGCGCATCGGTAAGATCGAGCGCATACTCGAAAATCAAGTCATGCTGGAGCTATTGCAGCGAGTTGAAAGCTTGCAACAGGAATTGCGTGAGCTGCGTGGCGAGATCGAAACCCAGGGTTTTGAAGTCGAGGCCATGCGCAAGCGCCAACGCGATCTCTACCTCGACACTGATCGGCGCTTGAGCGAGCTCGAAATCACGGGCGGTGGCAGCTCCAGCGCTTCGGCATCCTCCTCGAGCAACCTCTCGGATGGCGGTGACACTGCATCGACGGTGTCATCAGTTGCATCGAACGTTGCCTCGACCACCGCGTCGACGCTGGGTAGCGCACCCACCACGGTCGACACCGGGGCGGGCGAAGCGCCGACCAATCCGGTGGCCAGCAACCTCCCACCGGTTGATCCAGTGCAAGAAAAGGCCGCGTACACGCAAGCGTTTAACTACCTCAAAGAAGGTCGATATGAAGGGGCAATTAACGCGTTTGCAGAGTTTCTGGGTGAATACCCCAACGGCAACTATGCCGATAACGCGCAGTATTGGCTGGGTGAGGCAAACTACGTCTCACGGTTCTTCGACGAAGCGATTAACCAGTTTATGCAGGTCGTTGAAAAATACCCGTCGAGCCCCAAGATATCTGATGCGCGTTTGAAGATTGGCTACGCCTATTATGAGTTGGAAAACTGGGATGCTGCGCGCGGCGCGTTGACTTCTCTGGCGAATGATTTTCCGGGTACATCGGTAGCGCGTTTGGCCAATAAACGCCTGACAAGAATGCAGGACGAGGGTCACTAACAGGGCGAAAAACCACGGACTTTTTGCACCGGTTTTAATCGCCGAACAGGTGGATTGGCAGCTTTAAAAGCGCACATGACTCATGTATCATGCGCGACTTCTTTCGGGGGCCGTTAGCTCAGTCGGTAGAGCATCTGACTTTTAATCAGGTGGTCGTAGGTTCGAATCCTACACGGCCCACCATCTTTGCCCGATTTTTCATATTCTTAAGCTGCTAAAACTACCTCTTCAGGGTATTTGCGCATAGTGGCGTTGGCGTCTTCCGTTTTTATGCACCGGTTCCTCCTCGCTAAACCCAATTGCCGGTCAGTCAATTCTTAGCAATACTCCGGTGTTTAATTAAACCTGTCGGTAAAATACTGGCCCAATCACGAATCCAATAATATGACTACTGACATTATTGAAAAAATAACCCCCTACGTCATCCCAGCAGAACCGATTGAAGAACAGTGGTGGGCGCGAAAGGCTTATGTGCTAGTGCGGGTCGAGACAAGAGAAGGAGTCATCGGATGGGGAGAGTGCCATTTACTGACTTTTCGTGAGAATTCGATTGTGGCGATGATAAAACGGTTAGCTGAATGGATTGTTGGTCGTCCTGTACATAACATTCGCGATATCGCTCAGGATATGTTCAACAATTTTGGGCAACGACGTCCCAGTGTTGAGGTTTACAGTGCCTTTGCTGGAATCGAAATCGCCCTTTGGGACATTCTAGGGAAACAGTTCAATGCACCGATTTACCAGCTATTGGGAGGCGCGTGTCATAAAGTATTACCGGTTTACGCCAATATGTATTCACCCGGGACACATCCGCCAGAGGCATATGCGGATGTTGCAGCCAATATGGTCGCAATGGGGCATTCCCGGATAAAGCTCTATCCTTTTACGGCACAAACGACAATCGAAGAGGGTATTGCCATACTGGAAGCCGTTCATGATGTGGTTGGTCCCGATGTTGGTTTGGCAGTCGATCTCTGGGGACATGCTAATCCTGCACGAGCGTTACAGTTAGCGCGAGCGATGGAGCCATACGACTTATTGTGGATAGAGGATCCATTTGCTCCGACTGATGCCGCCAGCATTCGTTATCTTAGAGATGCTATGACGCAACCATTGTTGACTGGCGAGACACTACCCACACGCCGTGAATTCGTCGAGCTGTTTGAACGCCGTGCGGTCGATGTTATCAATCCTGATATCTGCCTTTCTGGGATTCTGGAGATTTTGGCGATCGCCTCCTTGGCTGAGGTTGTGAATATCAGCCTCTCACCCCACAACTCGAACTCTATGGCTCTGGGAACATCTGCAGCTATCCATGCGAGCGCCGGAATCCGAAATCTTGGACCAATCGAGTATTTTCCATTGTTTGAATCCGCGCTGGATGACGTCTGCAATGGACGCGTACAAGTGGTTTCGGGCGAAGTTTCAATCCCTGAATTACCGGGACTTGGCGTCATATTCGATGACGATGCCATGACGCGATATCAGGTGTAGGAGGAATATCAGTCGTAAATACTTGAATTGTTTGGTCGAAGGAAAGCAACAAGGAAAATTTGCGTGCTATCACGTCTATATAAAAGGGAACCTTTTTGCCGCAACTGAGTAGGATCTTATTTGACTAGTTTTTTTGATCACTTTTGACCAATTTACCCCATGCTTTGTGTTCGGGAAAACTGCGCACTGTTTTGTGATCAGCGAGTTTGTTTTACCTAGAGCAGAAGAGTGGCGTGGGAGGAGTATCGAACTTTTAGTCAGGTGGTCGTAGGTTCGAATCCTACACGGCCCACCATATTCCCCCAAAAAAATATACAGCAAGTTGCGAGTCTTCCTGTCACTCGGCGCCGCACGAAACCGCCAGTTCAAACAACGTGTTTGGACTTAACTCGCAGTAACCCAATAGACATTTGTCTTTGAAAAGCATTTCGTGATGCTGTGCTTATCAAATCGAATCTTCTTCGACTCGTTTTTTGGCAGATTGGATAACAAGACTAAAGCTCGCGGTACCGAACCTTTGTTCGAGTTATTGTGCGACGTCATAGCCTGTATTGATGTCTTCATAATGATTGGGTGTTTCTTGCATCTGCTTACTTCTGAGATCGTCAACGTCTTCGGTTAGTAATTGAAACTTCTGAGTGGAGTGCAGCTCAATTTAGCGCGTAAGTCGCAGGCACAAGATCCAGAGAGGAAAATGCTTCTTTTCGAAAACTCATGATGCCTTCTAGATAGTCCAGCATTATCATGGGCAAAAATCTTTGCTCTATCGGAGGAGATGTTCGAGTGGATTCAAATTGCGACGCGTCGAGACAGCAGTGGCCTACCACTCTTTACCAGCTGTTGAAGAACAAAAACGTTCGTCAAATGTCCTACGTGCCCGATGCTGGTCACACCGCACTGATCAACCACTTCGACGCAGATCAGGAAGTCGTAACCAACGTACTCACTACTGAAGAAGAGGGCTTGGCAATAGGCGTCGGGGCCTGGCTTGGGGGTATGCGTTCGGTGTTGTTGTTGCAGTCTTCAGGTGTTGGTAACTGCATCAACATGCTGTCATTGCCCGTTCTCACACAAGCCCCGCTTCTGATGCTGGTGACTATGCGAGGTGAGTGGAACGAATTCAATCCGTGGCAAATGCCAATGGGCCAGGCAACCCAAGCCACCCTTGAAGCCATGGGGGTGATCGTGATGCGGGCAGAAACCGCGAGTGACCTTGTCGAAACTGTCGAGCAGGCGGCAACAATGGCGTATGAAGCGGATCAACAAATCGCGGTTCTGATCGGTCAGCGAATAACGGGTAAAAAAGAGTGGTAAGTAAAATGGGATCGTCTATGGACCGTCGTGCTGCGGTCAAAAAACTTCTTGATTCCCGCGACGGTGCGCTGGTTGTGACGGGGCTGGGTTCACCCAGTTATGACGTCCACGCCTGCGGTGACAGGGACGACAATTACTATTTGTGGGGGGCAATGGGTGGAGCCGCATTGACCGGGCTGGGGTTGGCGCAGGCACAACCGGACAAGCGTGTGATGGTGATTACCGGTGATGGTGAGCAGCTGATGGCCTTGGGGTCGCTGGCGACGATCTCGGTCGCCGGGCCCCGCAATCTGGACATCATTGTCCTGGACAACGAGCACTTCGGCGAAACCGGTATGCAAGCCAGTCACACAGGTAGTGGCATCGATCTGGCTGCAATTGCCGCTGCTTGCGGGTTCGCCGAAACCAGCACTATCGCTTCGCTTGATGAGGTGGATGAGCTGTGCGGTACACTCGCAAAGCCTGCCGCAGGACCACGCTTGTACGTTCTCAAAATCAACGCTGAAAATCTTCCCAGATCACTTCCGCCACGTGACCCTACATACATTAAAAACCGGTTTCGCGCGCACCTGGGTTTTGAACCCTGCTAGAGGTTGACTATGAAGGAATTTGAGAATCTTGTTGATGGTAATGCGGTCGAGACGAAGGAGAGTTTTGAGAGTTTTGACCCATTTACCGGCGAACCGTGGGCGCTGATTCCGAAACAGGACAGCGGCGATGTCGACACTGCTGTCGCAGCGGCGAAATCGGCATTTCGGTCAAGTGAATGGCGCGGTCTCACAGCCACTGCACGGGGAAAGCTTCTGGGTAAGCTCGCTGATCTGATCGCGGCCAACGCCACGAAACTGGCAGAACTTGAAACCAGAGACAATGGCAAGCTGCTATCGGAAATGAGCGCTCAGGTGAATTACATTCCGGAGTGGTATCGATACTTCGGGGGTCTGTGCGACAAAATCGAGGGTGCGGTCCTGCCCATCGACAAACCCAATATGTTCGCTTACACGAAGTCTGAACCTTTGGGAGTCGTCGCGGCAATTGTGCCCTGGAATTCGCCGCTGTTGTTGTTGACATGGAAGCTTGCGCCGCTGCTCGCTGCCGGTAACACGGTTGTGATTAAACCCTCAGAGCACGCATCGGCATCGACGCTGGAGTTTGTCAAACTGTTTGCCGAGGCTGGATTTCCACCCGGTGTGGTGAATACAGTAACCGGTATGCCCAAGGACGTTGGTGCACCGCTGGTTTCCCACCCCGATGTTGCCAAGGTTGCCTTTACCGGCGGTGAAGCGGGGGGTATGGCGATCTACGCAGCCGCCGCGCAAAACATCAAACCTGTGACGTTGGAGCTTGGCGGCAAATCCGCCAACATAGTCTTTGAAGACGCTGATATCAGCAACGCCGTCAAAGGGGCGGTCTCGGGCATTTTTGCGGCATCCGGGCAAACTTGCATCGCGGGTTCGAGGCTGTTGGTCCACCGCAGCGTGCATGACCAGGTTGTAGACGGCGTAGTCGAGTTGGCACGTACTGCGCGCCTCGGCAATCCGGCATTAAACGACACGCAGGTTGGCCCCGTGACTACACACCCCCATCGCGAGAAAGTGTTGTCTTATATGGACGTTGCAAAAGCGGACGGCGCCGAGGCTGTTCTCGGGGGCGGCATTCCGCGGGACGAATCACTCGGCAACGGCTGGTTTGTCGAACCCACAATTTTCACCGGGGTTAACAACCAGATGCGCATTGCCCGGGAAGAGGTCTTCGGGCCGATTCTGTCGATTATTTCGTTTACCGAGGAGGACGAGGCCTTCGCCATCGCCAACGACAGTCCTTACGGGCTGGCCGCGGGCGTCTGGACACAGAATATCGGGCGAACTTACCGCGCCGCCGACGCCATTGAGGCAGGTACGGTTTGGATCAACACCTACCGGGCAGTGAGTTTTATGGCGCCATTTGGCGGTTATAAGCGCAGCGGTCTCGGGCGCGAAAGCGGTCAGGAAGCGATCCGTTCGTATCTGCAAACCAAAACCGTCTGGATCGATGCCAAGGGAGAAACTGCCAATCCCTTCATCATCAGGTAGCAGCATGTCTTGTGAGCAATTCGTTGTCAGCATCCTGCATTCGACTGCCAGTCGCGACACCGCAAAAAATCACCTGTTGTATTAGGGGATCTGAATGAAGTTGAAAGGAAAAATTGCGGTCATCACCGGTGCTGCGCAGGGTATCGGTCGAGCGTGCGCGGAGCGGCTGCTGGAAGACGGCGCGCGAGTGGTTGTGTCGGATATCAATCTGCAGCAACTCGAAAAGACTGCAAACGACATTGGTTCATCTGATGATATTTTGGTCGTCCGGACCGACGTGTCGCGAGTCGACGAAGTGAATGGGTTAATCGACACTGCGGTGGAGCACTTTGGACGCGTTGATATCATGATCAACAACGCGGGTATTGCGCACGTGATGGACTGGTTGGATGTCACCGAGGAGCTTTACGATCAGGTTTTGAATGTGAATCTGAAGGGCGCCTTTTTTGGCACACAGGCGGCAGCGCGTGCGATGATCGAAAAAGGTGAAGGAGGAGTCATTATCAATATCTCGTCGATCAATTCCGGGCTGGCCAATCCAAGCGTTGCAACCTACGCCATTTCAAAAGGTGGTATGAATCAGGTTACGAGCACTGCTGCTGTAGCGTTTGCTCCGCACGGAATTCGTGTTGTCGGCGTTGGGCCTGGGACTATCATGACCGAAATGATCAGAGGTGCTTTTATTTCCGATGCGGGTAACCGTGCAATTCTTTCTCGAACACCGCTTGGGCGCTACGGGGAGCCATCGGAGATTGCATCTGTGGTTTCGTTTCTGGCCAGTGACGATGCCTCCTACTTTACCGGGGAAACAATCTATCCCGACGGCGGGCGACGGGTTTTGAACTACACCGTCCCAGTGCAGGAAGAATAAAGTTCGTGCGCATTGATCTCAATTCTGATTTGGGGGAGGGCTACGGTCCCTGGTCGATGGGCGATGACGCCAGTATTTTATCTGTTGTCACCAGCGCCAATATTGCCTGTGGGGGCCACGCCAGTGACCCTGAAACGATGTACAAAACACTCTGCCTTGCCGCAGAGCGCGACGTAACGGTAGGTGCGCACCCCGGTTATGCAGACCGCGAGGGTTTTGGTCGGCGGGTGATTCCAATGTCAACTGACGAAATCGGACGAATGATCGCATCGCAAATTGGCGCTTTGTCGGCGCTGGCAGCTATGGCCGGTACAAGTGTCCGCTACGTCAAGCCGCATGGTGCACTGGGTAACCTGGCTGCGGCCGACCGGACAGTGGCCGATGCCATCGTAAAAGCGACGAAACAGATTGATCCAGCGCTTTCCATTCTTGCGATTTCAGGCACGGAGATCGAGCATGCAGCAAGGAGGCACGATGTTGCGGTATTTTCGGAAATGTTTGCCGATCGGGCCTATCTTCCAAACGGGAACCTGGTGCCTCGTTCACAAGCGGGAGCCGTGCTCCACGATGCAACGCAAGCGTCACAACGTCTGCTGGCATTTCTGGATAGCGGCAAGATGCCGACAGTAGGGGGCGAGCCCATTGCGCTCAAGGCGGAGTCAATTTGCGTGCACGGCGACACGCAAGGGGCGTTGGATATGGCGAAGGAAATTCGCGAACAGTTGACGGCTTCGGGTGTTGATATTCGACCGTTCATAACTTGATGAACGCAAATGATGATATTTTTACCGCAGTCGCTGATCACGCATTGCTGGTAAAACTTGGCACCGAAATCAGCGATGCTACCAGCGCCAGAGTAATGGCTGCAGATAAGTCCATTGCGAACGACCCTCCCGCGGGTCTGCTCGAGGTTGTTCCAGCCTTCGTCAACCTGCTGATTGAGTTTGACCCGAATGTTACCGATCACGAGACGATCGCGGAAGCGATTACGCCGTTGCTGGCGTTTTCGGGTGAAGAAACCTTAACTGGGGAAAACCACCAGGTAGAAGTCTGTTACGACATCGATCTCGGACCCGATCTCGTCTCTGTTGCGAATGCCAGCGGTCTTTCGGTTGATGACGTAATCGAATCGCACCTGAACGGCAACTACACGGTGGGGATGTACGGTTTCGCGCCAGGTTATGCCTACCTCGCTGGGGTGCCGCCCGAAATTCAGCAGCCTCGCAAGTCCGCTGCGCTGCGGGACATTCCGGCAGGTAGTGTTTTAATCGCAGGCCCTCAGTGTTTAGTGACGACACTTGATATGCCAACGGGCTGGTGGATCATTGGGAGGTCGCCTACACAAATTTTGCGAAACGACGAATCGCAACCGTTTCTTTTCAATATCGGTGACTCCGTTGAGTTTCGACAAATCGACCGTGACCGCTTCGACCGTGGTGGCAAAGTGCAGGACTGAACATGCACGCTCGACTTCGCATTAAATTCGCAGGGCCGCTGGTTTCAATTCAGGATGGAGGTCGGTTTGGCTATCTTCGTTTTGGCGTGCCTGCATCGGGTCCGATGGACCGGCTGTCACACGCCGCTGCAAATGCGGCACTCGGCCGAGATAGCAACCAATCTTCAATCGAAATTTCAATGGGCGGATTGGTTCTCGAGTGCACGGAGGGCCGCGTAACCTGCGCCGTCACGGGCGGTGATTTTGGTGTCGAGCTTGCCGGAGGCAAACACACATCCTGGTCGATACACAATCTGGAAGAGGGAGACACTTTAGCTGTCAAGCCAGGCGAGTGGGGTAGTTGGGCGTATCTGTCATTTGCCGGAGATATCAGCGCCCGACAGTGGCTTAATCATTCCGCGACGCACTCAACGTCAGGATTTGGGGGAGGTCTGCTGACCAAAAATCAAGATCTTCTCGTGGACAATGCCAGTTTACTTCATGACCGGGGTGGAAACATTCATCGCCCAGAATTTGCGCACACTTCTGACCGCGTTAGAGTGGTACTTGGTCCGCAGGACAGGTACTTTCTTCGCGAATCAATTGATCAGTTCCTTGGTGCGCGCTACACGCTCGACGCCGCATACGATCGCATGGGAGCAAGGCTTAAAGGTCCGGCGCTGTTGCCGGAGAATGCCCTATCGATTCCCTCCGAACCTATCGTTCGCGGGTCCGTTCAAGTGTCGGGAGACGGCACGCCAACGGTGTTGCTGGCAGACCATCAAACAACCGGCGGATATCCAAAAATTGCAACACTGATATCACCTGATGTCGATTTGTTTGCGCAGCTTCGTTCTGGAGAAACCGTTGGGTTTGAAGCCATTTCTTCAAAAAAATCGGTGCAGATCGTTCGCCAGTATCACGAAGATCGTTCTCAGTACCTTGACTCTATTGCGAGTCCAATCGGCACAATGGAACAGAGATTGATGCGCAATAACTTGATCAGTGGTGTGATACGAGATGCCCCCTGAATATTGAGGTGAGAATTCAACCTTAAGGGAAGAATCTGGATGATTCATCGAAATTAAACTTCGAGAAGAACAAGGTGGGACTTATAGAGATGCCCGTTTTAACCGAAAATTAAACTCAGAATGATTATTCGATCGTGGAGGGCAGTCGCTGGTAGCGACGAGGTCCTTGAAAAATATGCGAGTCATTTGAAGCGCACAACGTTTGTCGAAATGGCCGAGTTATCCGGCCATCTGGGAGCAATCCTGACCGAAAAGTTTAACGGCATCGAAAACGAATTGATCGTATACAGCTTCTGGCAAGATCTCGAATCAGCTTCTCACTTTGAGAAAGGCGAATTTGATGACGCTGTTGTAAAGCCGAGCACACAAGAACTACTGAAATCATTCGACCTGAAAGTGGAATATTTTGAATCTCGGGTGGCGACGGGTATTTTCGAATAGATGGATAGATAAAATTCCTGATTCCAAGACACTGACGCGCGTCAGTGAATCAAACAATTTGACTGCAACTGGATTGTCTACGCGATGTGTCCTGGGTTGACTCCAAGCGGTTGGCAACCAGTTTCCCGCGGTGGAGTCGTAGTGCTCAGGCTTCGCAATGAATAAAGACTTGCAGTATCTACCGCGAGACGATGAGCGAGACATTCATTGGAGTGATGTTGGCAAACCAAACTTGAGGTTTAACGCTGGCGGATTCCGTGCTCACTTACGGCTTGATTAACGGCACGTCATTTGGACGCGACGCCTGCCATATTGTTGAAACAATATCGGGCAGTGCTCTCTGTCCAGTATCGTCTCTGCATGTCGTTTCATCAGCTTCCAGTTTTCTTTTTCCGGATGATCAAGTCAATTAGCATCCGACAACTTCACTTCAACGTACTTGGATGGTGATGTGTATTAACTGGCATTTGACATCCGTGTTTACGGCAGAAATCGGCAGCGGGGTGCCTGTTTCAGCTTCCTGCAATATCGCGAAGATCCGTTTTACGCGGGAGCTTAAAGGTGTCATAGGAGTTTCTTCTGTTACACCGGTTTAAGAAAATCTTCTGACATCTTTATTGGCCGAATCTACGCGAAGACAGCAACCGTGAGTAACAACGGCTGACAATCTTTCGTGTGCTCGGGGCAACTTAGACATGCTATGTGAAGTTACTCGATGGGAGAAAAGAAAAATAGTTAACTCAATGACTCAAGTGTAGCAATTTGCAACAGAAACCGAATTTAGCACAAATACTCAGCAATTTGAGTCACGTACCGCATAACCACTTTTCAAGAGGAAGAAAAGTTTAAAAGCGAAAAAAGTGGATAATCCTAGAGCTGGAATCGTGATTACTGTGATAGCACTTAGTAAATTGTTCTGAAATAAAAGTTCCGAAAAAATTCCCGATAGTAGAGGGCCTAATGCTGAAAAGATTGAAACAAGAAAACTCCAAATTGCGAAGCTGCGGGCCCTTAACGCAGCGGGCACAATGTCCTGCAACATGGTCGGCACTAACGCGTTCGCTGTCGCAGTCAGAAACAAAAATGCACCAATGATAATAAACGCGTGATCGACATTAGCGGTGCTATTTAATGCAATTGACACGGGAATTGCCGTTATTGCTCCAAACGCGATAATGACCGGGCGAGATCCTTGGTGTAAGAAGCGTTCAAACATCCTGTCCAGTACTCCGGCGGCGGGTAAACTTCCTGCGCTAACGAGTAATAATATTATCCCCATGGCCTGACCTATGCTGGTTATGTCCGCTTCAAACCGCCGTTCCAATGCTGGTACGATAAGTTGATTGAGTGCTTGCACTGCAACCAGCAAACAACCGGCCGCGCCCATGAACAATGACATAAGCTTCCAACGTTGCCGCAGAAAATGAGAAATAGAATTCTTCGATAACTGGTCGACAAGTCCTGGATATCTTGGGGGATCCAGAGTCAACATACCGAGTACTAACAATGGCAGGCTAAATATTGAAAGCAATAAAAATCCCTTGCGCCATGGATCAATTGAGAAGGGCAACATGACTTCGGCTGTTTCAATAATTGCACCACCGAAATAATAGCCCGCACTTGCACCGGCAGCCATGATGGCCGCAAATCCAAGATTAGCGAGCACTCTGTCACGATTCGGCGCGAGGTCCGGAATCATTGAATAAACGAGAGGAACCATCGCAAACTCCAAGATGCCAGCCGAAGACCGACCAAGGAAAAACAATATAAAATTGGGAGCAAGCGCACTTAAGACCATCATAGAGGTCGATGCGAACATTAATGAGATAAGGATGCGTTTGCGCGAAAACTTGTCTACTAGACGTGACAATGGTATTGCGAGCAAACTAGCAAAGAAAAACCCCGCAAGCCCCTGAATCGCTCCAAGTGCTGCGTCCCCTACCTTAAAAGTACTTTGTATCGCAGATAACGACAGGCTCTGGATACCTTGATCACTCAACTGAAGGCCTGCTGACAAGCCCATAATAACGATCGTGAATATGGCCCTTGGTGTCCAGTTCTCTGGTGTCAAACCTCGAGAAAGTGTTTCATCGTGTGTCAATCAGCGGCCTCTCATACAGGTACAGATGAAAGTCTGATTGAAATGCATCAGGCTGCGTAAATAAATGAAAAATTTTGATGAGTTTTTGATATCAATATTGCTTCGTCAGTTTTAAGTTCCGAAGGATTTAGGCGCTAATCTCAAAGTTTTTCAGCCTAAAACCCATAAGTTACCTGCACTGAAGAAGTTGTATTGATTATGAGAGTAAAGATTCCCCTCCGACCAACTCGGAGGGGAATGCTTAGTTAAAAAACTATTACCAGCGGTATTTTGTGCTCAATATAATTGAGCGAGATTCACCGTAGTAGCACCAGTAATCGCAACCTGATATGTACTCTTCATCGAGCAAATTGTTGACGTTGAGCTGTGCGCCCCATTGTTCGTTAATATCGTAACTAATCATCGCATCAAGCAATGAGGTACTGGGTACAGTTCGGTCGCTGCTCGCAGGGTTGTCTTTTGACTCTCCAATGTAACGAACTCCTGCGCCGACCATTAGTCCTTCAACGCCTGCAAACGAAGCATCGTAGTCCACCCACGCCGTAACGGTTTGTTCGGGGATCAGCCCCGCCTGTTTCTTACCTTGATCGCCTGTATCATCAGTTTCTGCATCAACGTAGGCGTATGCAGCGGACAACTTTACACTTTCGCTAACTTGTCCGACAAACTCCAGTTCTATACCTGTTGATGTTTCTTCACCGGTTTGCGTTGCAATGAAAGTATTTGGATCAGTTACCAGTGCATTCTTTTCAGTGATATCAAACCATGCCAAGTTTATGTAACCATCTAAGGTTTCAGGCTCATATTTGATACCAATTTCAAGCTGCTCTCCGTCGAGGGGTTTGTACAATTCTCCGGTTGCAAAATCGATAGTACTGAACACTTCGAACGACTCAGAATAGCTAATGTAAGGAGAAAGACCGTTGTCGGCTAAGTAAATAAACCCTGCGTTCAGAGATACCTCGTCATCGTCACGCGACTGATCTTGAGCTGCTATAACGCTAATGTTTTCCGTCTTAACCTTGTCAAATCGCGCACCTGCAAGAGCGATCCACTTTTCATCAATCTCAATTTGATACTGGGAATAAACACTTGATTGAGATTTTTTGATTTCGCGATCAATGTTATTGGCAGGATCGAGGGGTGTGAAGTTGCCGTACACAGGATCAGCAACATTAATGGTGCCGAAGGCGAAATTGTCCTGCTCTTCTCCATCAGTTTCATGCTGTTGCAAATCAGCACCAAATAACAGTGTGTGCTTTGAGCCGCTGCTTTCCCATTTGCCGACTACATGGTTGTCAAATGTTATGCTTTGATTTTCGCCATCACGGAAAACCACACCGCGGAATAAATCTGAAGCTGATGGGTCGTCGTTGAAGAACGCGTAAACGCTACGTAATAGCAACTCGTTTTGGCCGTAATTCAGGTTTTGCGAAAAGCGCCAAACATCGTTTAAAGTGTGGTCGAGCTGATAGCCTACGGAAATTTGAGTTCGCTCGTAGACGTCATAGTCAGGTTCACCATAGTTGGTTGATGGATCGATCTCACCGAAGTCAGAATCTATCAATGTGCCCGCCGCTGGAAAGAATCCATTGGTTGGGATACCGTCATCTTCAAGAACGGTTGCCAGCAGTGTAAGCGTTGTTTCATCGGAGAAATCGACTTTCAGGCTTGGTGCGAGATAGACTCGATCATTTTCTGTTTGATCCAATTCACCCTCATGTCCCTTTACCAAGCCAACCAAGCGATAACTGGTTGAATCACTTTCATTAAGAGCATCTGACGTATCAAATCCAAGTGAAAACAAGCCTTTGTCACCAACTTCAGCTAATACTTCCCCTTGTGGTTCGTCGGTTGGTTTCTTTTGAACGGCGTTTACGATGCCACCCGGCGCGGATTCACCGAACAGTATTGCGGAAGGGCCTTTAACTACTTCAATTTGCTGAAGACCGTAGGGTTCGACTAACCAAGTGTAGAAACCATCGCGAAACAATCGACTCCCATCGAGATACGTTGCCGCCTCAAATCCGCGTATCCTAATCCAGTCAGTATCGTTATCTGCGCCAAAAGGCTGTGATGTGACACCCGCTGTATATCGCAGGGCCTCATCCAGCTTTTTCGGCGCCATAGCGTCTAGATCCTCTCGAGTGACAATTGACACAGAGCGCGGAGTGTCTTGTGCCGGGGTCTCGATCTTTAACGCCTCAGCAGAGACCGTAATATTGTCTATGCGCGTTGGCCCATCATCGGCACCAACAGAAAATGTAACTAACAGCGCCATCGCAATGGAAGCGATACTGCGCAGTTTAGGGAATGCTGTTTCTATAGGAGTGTATTTCATTGCTTCTGTCTTAACCTCAGGATTTTTAATTCACGCAGCTTGGGTGGATGAGGGCGGCATGAAGATGCCTCTAACATATTGAAACTAAAATAAAAATAGGCGCCGTCTCGGTAAAGGAATTGCAGGTAAACCGTTACATGTAGCGCTTTTAATACCTGTTCTTAATGAAAACCGTTATTATTCTTATCATGATTAACATTAATACCCACATTGCTCATCAAATCATATCGGTTGACTTATTGATTGACACCTCTCGAGCGGGCCAATAATTGACTCTATTGGGCCATTTCTCTAATCAAACCAGCCCCTTGGGTTTTATGCGAAGTTAATCTATGCAAAACGTGCAGCTAACTCTTTGGGTAACAGGTTAATGGCTTACAAAATTCAGTAAGAAACGTCGAGATTAGAATTGAGAAACGAGCGCTCAACACCTCCGAAACATCGCAAAGGTGACACGACAATCGAGAAATTTGGCATGCGGCGCACAGACCCCTATGCCTGGATGAAACCTCGTGATTGGCAGGCGATATTAAGGGAACCTCTTAGTCTGGAGGGGGAGATAAAAATCGCAGTTGATAGAGAGAACGCATATACCCGAAACGTCATGTCCTCGTCAGAGCCTCTGATGCAAGACATAAAACGACATCTAAATGAGATTGGTAAAGCAACTGACTCTGAAACCGGGTTTATCAGCGCTGGTTTTTTTTATTTTGAGTCAAAGAGTAACTCGGGAGAAGAACGCTTTGGTCGCCGAAGTCTTAGCACAGGTCGTGAAGAAGTTTTTCTGGATATGGCTCTCGAGAGAAAGAAAAATCCCGCAGTCAGGCTAAGTTGGTTTGGTCCGAAACTCAGCCCGGATCAAACATTGTATGGGTGGGCGATTGATGAAACAGGATCCGGCAATTTCTCAATCGGTATTCGTGATGTTGTTGAAGGTCAATTGATAGATCTGGGACTTTGTAATTGCCATGGTAGTTTCGCGTTCGACAAGCAATCGAGATACCTGTTCTGGGTTGGTAAAGACGCGTCAGGTAGACCCGACTCCGTCTGGCGCCGAGACATTTGCGCTGGAATTGATGTCAGGTGTTTTACAAACGTTGACACAGCTTTATTCATTGACCTTAGCACTTCGGCATCGGGTGATTTCGTCTTTATTCGTTTAGTCAATGGAGACCAATCTGAAGTTTGGTTTATACCGTCTGAAGCTCCAGCGAGTTCACCAGCAGTCATTGAGCCAATGTCTGCGCTTCACGACTATCAGGTCGAACACTGGCTCGACCGGTTTGTAATACGAACCAACGCCGATGGCGCAGACGACTATAAGATCGTAACGACTTCAGTTAATTCGCCTGGTCGCGAAAACTGGAAGACACTTGTCCCACATCGACGCGGACGATACATAACTGACGTTATCACTTTTTCTGATTACTTGGTTCGCACGGAGTGGAGAGATGCGAGACCCCAACTCGTCATCATGGCGTCTTGCGGTGATGAATATGATTTGCATTTCGATGATGATATCTATGCTGCAAAAATCCCGTCGCAACAAGACTACAACAGTGGCTGCATTAGCTACACGTACAGTTCTCCGGTCACACCGCCTCGGCTTGTCAAAACAGAACTCTCCAGCGGAGAGTCGTCAACACTTCTAGATAACGATAATCGGCCAGATTTTCCATCGGAAAAATACCAGCTTCAGCGTCTGGAAATCAAAGCCACAGACGGCGCAAAGATTCCTGTGACTTTGTTAACCAAATTATGCGCTCCGCCTGGGCCGGATCAGCCACTTTATCTTTTTGCGTACGGTGCCTACGGAGAAATAACTGAGGACAAGTTCCGGCCTGAAGCCATCGCTCTGGTTGATCGCGGTTGGTCTTATGCGATTGCACATGTTAGAGGCGGGGGTGAACGCGGGACGTCCTGGTGGCGACCAACTCTCAAGCAAGGAAAGAAGACAACGTTCACTGACTTTACAGCGTGTGCTGAAGGGCTGATTGCATCTGGATTCGCCAGTCAAGGAAATATAGTTGCGCACGGTATGTCCGCAGGAGGTCTTTTGACGGCATCGGTATTCGCAACACATCCGTACTTATGGGCAGGTGTTGTCGCCCAGGTTCCGTTCGTCGACATTTTGAACACACTCGACGATTGGCAGAACCATCCACTGGGTTCAACACCTTTTTCTATATGGGGCGATCCTCGAGATGAAAAGGATTACCAATATATGGCAAGCTACGCGCCTTATGAAGTTCTCAAGCCCGCTGACTATCCGGCACTACTGGCAACCGGTGGCGTGGCAGATGATCGCGTAGCATTCTGGGAACCACTCAAATTCACTGCGAAAGTTCGCGATCTGAACACAAGCAGTGCACCTATACTGTCTCGGATTGATCTGCAGTCGGGGCATTTCGGCGATCCGTCCCCAGACGGACAATTAGATCAATCGGCGTTGTTCATTGCTTTTGCCATTCGAGCAGCCGAGCGAAATCGCGGGTGTTGTAGTTCGGCACCATGAAAAGAACAAAGGATCTCGACTTTAGCCGAAGTGTTGTTGTCGGATTGTCCGACGAATATCCAGACGGTTTTGAAGACCCAAAGCACGCACACGACCGCATTCAATTACTTTATGCGTGTGCTGGCGTTATGTCGATCACAACGGACGATACTGCGATCATCCTGCCGCCCCAAAGAGCGCTTTGGATACCGGCGAGAATGCAACACGAAGTCTACTGCCGTGGTCCGGTTTCGTTAAGAACCTTGTATATCGATCCCGAGTCATCGCCTCGTGAAGCGACATGTCATGTCGTCGAAGTGTGCAGCTTTCTTCGTGAACTCATCCTTAAAATTGCGGAAATTGATCAGTCTCGGTGTCTAAGCATACGTGACTTGAAAGTTATCGAATTGATTATGCTTGAGCTATCTTCAGCTCCAAAAATTCCACACATGGCACCCATGCCCACAGATCCGAGGCTTCTGCTCGTTTGTGACCAAATTATTAAAGTGCCAACTGATGGCAGGTCAATTGATGAGCTTGCCCATATTGCAGGCATGAGCCGTCGCAGTTTTACGAGACACTTTAAGGAAGAAACTGGTATGAGTTTGAGCGTCTGGCGCCAACAAATCCGTTTACAAGAAGCACTTTCTCTTCTCTTGTGTGGAACACCTGTGAATGTAACGGCTCACAAAGTGGGGTACGAAAGCGCTAGCGCATTTCGTTCAGTTTTCATTCGCACGTTTGGTGTATCACCAGGGAGATATGATCGTTGAATTTCCTCTTGAGATTAGAATGCGTGCGACCTGCAACCACATACTTTTATTACACCAATTTCCACCCAATCAGGTATCTTGGAAAAGATATCTGAATACTTAATACAGTTTGCCTCTTACACGGGCTTCGGAGCAGAAAAATCAATCCAAACTGTTGCCGAGTATCGGGTTACCAATCAGTTTCAATCGGTTGTGAAATTTCTATAAATGGTTTGCAAAATGCCTGCGAGAATCATTGATTAAAAAGTTGCTGTTTATACTGTGAACGATCTTCGCAGTCGTATTGAACAATTCGTCACACCAGAGGCCATTAGAACGCGATGATCGCGCGACCGACCGAACTCGAGACCGTGAGCAGGTTAAAAAGCATCGAATAAACCGACACCTTACACCAAAAGTGTTCGGTTTCAGGGTCACTGCGGATCTACTGAGATGAAACCTTGGTTGCGACGCGATAAATACTCTTCATAGATTAAACGTATAGCTCGCCAACGAAGACACACTCTGGAATAGAAGATTAGGGCGGGTTGAACTGTGGCTTTTTAATGAGTTAGTCGTAGGTTCAAATCCTACACTGCCCACTATATTTCATGATTCACTGACTAGTCCCACGAATTTCTGTTCGTGGTTACTTTTCGATTTTCGACACAGACCTCGAATCCACATTAGAATCCGACGAGCTCGCGATCTAAGCGAGCTTCAACGATGTTGTTGCAGCCTTTTGCAACTTCAAAATTCCAGCGAATAAAAAAAGTCGAGCGCGCTCTCGATACTCTGTGCCGCCTCGACGTACAGGCGTTCAGTCAAGGAATAACGCAATGTCAGGGTGTTCTCCGGTGTGAGCACGCCCACGCCGTATTTAAGCAATAAGTTAGGAGACAGCCGACCGCTGAGCTGCACCTGCGAGTTATCGCCATCGTTGACAGCCTCGACTTGAAAATCCTGAATGCCAAATTGTTCTGCGATGCTTGTCGCGATTCCCCGACCGCCTTTAATTCCAAGACTTAACGCCGCCTGCGCGAGAACGTTTGCCTGGCCTCCCGAACTTTTATCGAGCGGTTTTCCCAGCACTATGTAAGAGAGCGTGTTTTCTTCGGTTTGCTGCGGATCAGAAAACAGCGTCAGCTCTGGCTGACGAATTGACCCTCGAATCCTGACGCCTGCAACGATGGCATCAACTTTTCGCGACGCGTCAATATCAAGCGATGTCTCTTCGATGGGGCCAACAAGCAATATGCGTCCGCGCTGAATTTGCAGGTTTTGCCCGTACGCTTTGTACACACCATCGTAGAGTTGAATTTCGCCAACTAAAGACAGGGGTGTGTTCTGCTCTTGATTGACGTTAAAGACTCCCGAGAGACCTGTCCTAAGTCCGAAGCCTTCCAATCGTACGTTTTGCCCCAGTTCAATTTGGATGTCGCTGGTAACAGCAATGCCGGTTTCTTCATCCTGTACGTCCTCTTCGTCCACGACTACAACAACCACATCCTTCGACAGTGGAGTCACGTCGCTGGACAGTTCCTTGATCATGATTCGGGCGAACGGCACCGCCACTGACCCGTTCACACTAAGCTGTTTGTCGTGCCAATCGATCGATAGGGAAGGTGTGATTATTGCGACCAAATTTGGTGCCTGGCGAATTTCAATGTTTTCGCCCTCGATTGACGTTTCAATAACAGGTGCAGCCGGGTTTTCCAAATTTGCTGTGCCATTCAGCGCGACCCTTCCTTCATTGCTGGTCCAGCTTCCTTCGAATGAGGCTCGATCCTTTTTTACGTCTGCGGATAGCGATCCGTTTTCAACCGTGATGGGTGCATTCAGAGCGGCAATTTGAAGGTTGTGAACCCGAACCTGCCCGTCGATGTCAGGCGTGCTTAATGTCCCACCCAGCGCAGCTTCAGCAGACAGTGTGCCACCCAGATTTTCGAGTTGACTGAAGAACGGCTGCAGTGTCGCCAGCTCGAATTGATCGAGTGAAACATTGCCGCTGATCTGACCCGTGCCCCCGGGTTGCTGTATTTCGACCTTGGCATCGACGATACCGATGTCGTCAGAATTAAGCACAACTTCGGCGTGGATCGCGTCGATATCTGTTTCTATTTTTGCGTTCAGTTCGTCGTAGCGCAGCGTGACCTGGGTTTCCTGTGTTGGGTCGCTCACGGCCACTGCACCATCGACTATTTCAAGCGAGATATTGGAAACTGGCAGCGCATCGGGCTGCCAGGATACGGTTCCTTTTGCTGAGGCCGCACCGGCAATCTCTGTCTGATCCGATAAATACGGAGACAGCGTGTGCAGAGGGAATCGTTGAATATCAAATGCGGCAGAGCCGTTGGCGTCTGCAACGACCGGTTCGCTCAGGCATGCTTGCGACTCCTCCTGTCGCCAGCAGTGGGCACCGACTTTCAGCTGCTGATTTGACGCGTTCCATTCAAGCTCTACTGCGTCGTGTAACGTCCAACTTTGATTAAACGCAGCTATCGCGGACCGCTCAACGTTTCCCAACCATCCGGTCACGTCGTTCCACGCTCCCGTGAGAGCTGTGTCGACGCTAATGTCACCGACGCTTTGAATAGCGAGCTGATGGGCCGATCGCGTTCCCGATAAACTGGCGTCGACGCGAGCGACCTCGACAGCTTCGAGGCTCAAGTCGGTCAATTCAAGCGAGAGGACACTTTCATTCGTGCCCAGCGCTTTTACTGTTCCATTGACCTTGGCCTGACCCACCTGAACGTTTTGCCAATTCAGGTTTTTGCTGTCGACGCTCAGGTCAATAGTCGGATAGTCGCGCGCCCCATCAATTGAAAAAACACCATTAACGTTACCCTGCAGATCGGGAATCAGAGTGCTGGCCTCGGGCAGTGAAACTTCGCCCACGAGTGCCCAGTCTTTTTCGAGCGTACCCGCGACTCGAATCTTGTTGCTGCCGCTGTCCAGCGTGGCGGTGTCGACACTGAATTGCCCATCGGCGTGTCGCGCGAGCTTAGCGTTAAGTTGGAATGGTCTGTCGGCAATCGTTCCGCTGATATCCAAGTTCGGCAACACAATTGTCCAGGTGTCGTTCGCGACTGAGCCCGATGCGCTTATCTGTCCGGACAGCGTGCCCGCGAGTTCTTGCCGCAACGCGTGAGGATCAATGTCTGTCAGCGTGGCATCGGCAGACCACTTGAGTGCGTTTTGCCAGTCCACTTCGCCCGCTCCCTCAATGACGCCTCTGAGTGATTCAATTCGAACGTCGTTACTTGAGAAATTGTTGCTTGTTCCTTCACCAGAAAAGGTCACGCGCGTAGGGGGAATGCCGCGCTCGTTTTCATCAATAGCGAGGTCAAATTGATCGAGCGAGTAGGTCTGGTCACTTTGGTAACGTGCGCTGAGTTCAAGCGAGAGCGGAATTTGCTGAAGCTGCCCATCAAGGGTTGCGGATCGCAGTGTGACCGCTAACCCCGCGTCGCTTAGCATTCCCTCTGCTCGCACACTGCCGTTCAACCGACCCGGGATATCGTTTCGAAACTGACCAGTGTCAATGTCATGGAGTCTCGAGTTTGCCGACCAACGTATCTGTTGAGCCCACGAGACCTGACCTTCTGCAGTAACGCGTCCGTCCAGCGTATCGAGCTTGAGTTCGTCAATCGTCAGCGAATCGAGGTTGCCAGCGGCAAAGAGTTGCCCCTTGATCTCAGGAATATTGGACCCCGCAGCGCCGCCCATGAATTCGATGTCGTAGCCGTCGAGATCGCCCGAAAGCTGGGCAGTGCCCGCGTGAACGGCGTAGTGAGGCTCCGGTTCCGCCGGGTCAAATGGCCAATCAAATGCGTCCCAGCTGAGTCGGACGTTTGACGGGAATGATTTCTCGAGAGGTTTCACATGGCCCGATGCGCGCGCGGTTACCCCACCGCCGGTTTCAACGTCGAACAACGTTTTTTCAAGTGAACCACTCACCTTCACGCGCAAATCTTGTTTAACGGATGCAGAGAGCGGTAAACCGTTTGCATTCATCGTCACGGAAAGTGGATAGGTGTCGGTGAGCGTTAAGGAGCCGGTCAGTTCTGCGTCGATCCCGTCAATTGTGAGCGCGAGTCGATCGATCGCAAAGGAATCTTGAATCAGCGTTGCGCTGAACTCCAATCCTTCAATTGTGCGGGGCGCGTCGTCGGTGTTTGTGTGCAGTGTGATCGCATCAACGAGCAGCTGATCGAGTCTGATCGCGACGGGTACGCTGATGTTGGGAAGCGCGATGTCAGATGAGGATTCGTCATCATCGGGAGTCTCACTGATTCGACCAGTGATTTGATGTGCGCGGATGTGGTCGATGCAAACGGATAATCTCAATGTGCATGCAAGATCCAGTCGAGTGTCCAGCGATAGCAGTTCTACTTGCAGTCCCGCTTGTTGCCACTCGATTCGATTGACGCTGATCCCCTCCCGCCAAGTTCCTCGAGCATTGTGAAGCTGAAGTTGGGGTAGCTCGCCTTGCAACAATTCAAGGGACGTGCGCGTGCCGTGACTTGTAGATGTGACCCATGCGAGTAATGCGATAAACATCAGCAGGATTACCGCGAGAAAACCGATAACCCACCGCACCCATTTTCTTTTGACGCTTTGGGTCTTGGTGTCCGGAGCACCTTGAGTGGCTTGAGTCACAGCTCGGGGCCGATCGACAGGTGAAGCCGAATGGGGTCGTCGTCATCGCTGACGCCCACGGCAAGATCAATCCGCAGCGGGCCGATGGGTGATCGCCAGCGAACACCGGTCCCGACTCCTGTATGGGTGGGTTCGCTTGTGTCGTTGAAAGCACCGCCGGTATCAGTGAACAGAGCCCAACCCCATTTTTCGGTAATTCCAAAAACAATTTCGGCACTTGCGACTGCGAGGTATCGGCCACCTATGACATCACCATCAGCATCTTCGGGGCCAAGCGACTGATAGCTGAATCCGCGAATGCTCTGATCACCACCGGCAAAAAACCGATGCGAAGGTGGAATACGGTTGAGATCATTAGTGCTCAATGCGCCGAGATCCGCGCGAAAAAGTAAATAGTGATCAGTGTCTGCAAGGCTGCGCAGCCACTTGCCACTTGTGACGACCTTGGCGATGTCTACATCGGATCCGAGATCGCGGCTGGCACCTTGCAAACGGAAGCTGTATCGGTTGCCCCATTCTGGAAATATCCCACCGCGTCGTTGTGTCCGCGACCACCCCACACCGGGCAGATACAGCCGGGTTTCCTGATTCCTGTCACTGATTGTGAACCTGTGATCTTCCCAGCGGATTGAATCCGTCCGCTGCCAGCCGTTGCTGGTTAAGCTGACATGTTGTAGAGATGTTGTGAGAAATCGATCAATGCGATCATCCACCTTTTCTCGCAATGCACCTGCTTCGATCGCGTAAAAGTTGGTGCGCGGAGCAGAATTTGCCGGAATCTGATAGCGCGCGCTGATCGACTGTCGAAACGATGACGCAGTCAGCTCAGACGAAAAACTATGTCCGCGCTCGTTGATCAGCGGTTTGTCCCACCCGATTCGCCCACGCGGCCCGGTATCCGTGGCGAACCCGATTCCGAAGTTAACGCGATTATCGGGGCTTGTTTCGGTCTCTACACGAACGGGTATCTCGTAATCACTTGATTTATCGTGTTCGGGTATCACACGCACCTGAGAGAAGTAACCGCTATCGAGCAGATTGTTGGTCAACGCTGCAATGTGTCGTGATGCGTAAGGAGTGCCTGGTTCAAACGTAACCCAATGATTCAACGTGGTAGGTCCAAGCGGTGAATCAGTAAATCTTACTTCTCCCAGGGTGTATCTGACCCCGGCAGCAAAATCGATCTTTATCTCGGCGCTGTTTCTTGACGGATCTACCACAACGCCGCTGTGTTGAAACTCGGCATCGAAGTAACCGCGAGATTGCGCCAATCCGGCGAGTTTTGCCTTCAGGTTCTCGTAGTGACCGTGATTGAATATTTTTCCTATTTTAAGTTGCCGTGTTTCATCGAGGTTTTCGAATGCCGAATCCCGACCCGCATCACCGCTAATTGTGAGATCCAGAGAGTTAATCTTTACCGGCTCATTGAGTTCGACGGTTAACACCATGGCCAGAACGTCGTCGCTGGATTTGTCTTCGTGAACTGCGAATTTCGCGTTGTAATATCCCAGCGCCTGAACTGCCTTCTCCGCTGATTTAACTAATTGATCGGCGAGCGGGCCGTAATCAGCGCGTTCAACGGTTTCCGGTATTTCGAGGTAAGCGTCGAGCTGGCGTGTCACCTCCGGATCATCGACCCCTTCAATCCGAAGGGTTGTGGCAACAGAGCCGTGGCTCTGAAGGGGTAGCAACGCCAGCGCACAAAAAAGTGTCACCGCCCGAAATAAAGAAGAATTGATTTGATGTGACACGGTTCTGCCCGGCTGCCAGCCCGCAGTTCAAGTGAGGAATGAAAACGTGATCGAATGTCTTGTCCGAGGGTCCCATTAAACGATGCGACAGTTGTATTTTCAATGACTAATCGTTTATGAATGACTTCTTTCTCAAATGAAGAATTCGGGAAAATAAATCAAATCTGTATATCGAGACCCCTGCGCGTTTACAGCAATGGCATTAGCGCTGCTTGTGCGCAAACGAATAGTCTAATTTATCGGTTTGAGTTCCGACAAAAACAAATACACGGTCTGGAAATGCTATTGGAGCCAGTCGGGATAGTTTGGTGCAAACCTGAGCGGCGAAACTCACAAAAAGAAGAGTATCACTTTAAAGTTTAGCGATGCGTGTTTTGCTCAGGACGTGTTTTGGTTCAACCGCAATTAGTGCAACACCCAGAATGACAATTGCACCACCGATTATTGTAAACAATGTCAATCTTTCGTCCAGAACCGTTACACCACCGAGGATGGAAAAAACCGGTACCAGTAACAGATAGGGGCCGACCAGATTGACCGGGTAACGCCCCAGCAGGTGATACCAGATCGAGTAGCCAAATGCGGTCATCACTACACCTAAATATACAACGGCAGCCCAAACCACCCAGCTGGCGTCATTCATATAGTTGAAGTGATTGTCTTCAAAAACAATCGATGCAATAAACAACTGCGGTGTCGCAAAGAGCGCCACCCAGGCGATTAATGTCATGCCGCCAACTTCGCCGAGTTGTCGGATCATGATTTGCCCAATTGCCCACAAAAACGCTCCCAGCATAACCATCATTATTGGCCAATGGTTGCCGATCAGGCGCGGTTCGCCTGAAATTAGAAAAACACCGATGAAGGCGACTACGATTCCAAGGTATTTTCGAATGCTTGGACGTTCTTTTAAAAACACCGCGCCAAGGATCACCAGAAACGGTACTTCTAACTGTACTATCAGCGCCGCGGTCGAAGCATCCAGATATTTCACTCCGGTGTACGTGAACCCGTATTGCAGAGTGGCGGAGATGAACGAAATTGCGATGATCTTTCGCATCAAATGCCACGGCGGCTTAACAAACCAAAGCATGACCAATGCGGTCACTTCAAAACGCAGCGCCATAAGCAATAAGGGAGGGAAGTGTTCGAGTGCGGCTTTTGCGAAAACGATTCCAAACCCCCAGGTGAGTGGAACCAGAATGGCGAACACGATGTCGAGTGGCTTCATTGATCGCGCACAGCGATATATCAGCGCTTAGTTCTAAGCGCTAAATGGACTGATCGACACAATACTGAAAGATCAGTTTGCGCAGTAAATCGATAGTCGGTTCTACCGTATCAATTTCGAGGTGTTCATTCGGTTGGTGCGCGGTGGCGATGTCGCCGGGTCCAAGTACAACGACGTCCATTCCCATTTGCGCAAAATAGGGCGCCTCGGTGCCAAAGTTGACAGCGCTCGCTTCGAACCCGGTCAGTTTTTCGGTTGCAGAAACGATCGGCGAGTCGGCTGGTGTGTCCATCGGCTCGACCCCGTTGTACGGCATCGTGAAGTCGAGTTTGAGTCCAGTGTGGCGAACCGCCTCTTCAAGACGCTTGTGCAGTGCGTGTTGCAATTCCTCAAGGTTCATACCAGGCAATGCGCGCACGTCAAACGTGATTTCGCAGTCGCCGCAAATTCGATTTGGATTGTCGCCGCCGTGGATATGGCCGAGGTTCATGGTCGGCGTTGGCACTTTAAATTCAGTGTTTCGGTACGTCGATTGCCACTCGTCCCGCACCTTGAGAAGCTCACCGATGATCAGGTACATGCCCTCCATTGCGTTATTGCCAAGCGATGGATCGCTCGCGTGCCCGCTTCTGCCGGTTAGTCGCAAGCCATCTGAAAACGATCCCTTATGCATTCGCACTGGGCGCATATTGGTTGGCTCACCGATGACCGCAAAGTCCGCCTGCGGTCGATTCGCATCGAGCAGGGCCTGAGCTCCGGTCATGCCGCTTTCTTCGTCTGCTGTTGCCAGCAAAATCAACGGTCTTTTAAAGTCACGCGGGTCAAATGTTCGTGCAGCAGCAAGCGCGAGTGCGATAAACGATTTCATATCGCTGGTGCCAAGACCATAAAGACGGCCTTCACGCTCGCTTGCGACAAAAGGATCCGAATCCCACAGGGCTTCGTTAAACGGCACTGTATCGGTGTGTCCGCTTAATACGAGTCCACCCTTGCCCTGACCCAGCGTGGCAATCAAATTGAAGTGCCCGGGATTGTCGGCAACAGGCATGATCTCGACGCTAAACCCGGCAGAGTTGCACCAGTTTGCGATCAGGTTGGTAACGGCTTCGTTGCCCATATCGATGCTGCGGACAACGCTGCTAACAGATGGTGTTGCGATCAGGTCGCCGATCATTTCTAGAGTGGTTGGCAGCGACATGGGAAGCTCCAGTAATCAGCTACGCAGCTTATTACAGTTGAGTGTTCCTCGCCAGCACCGTTCAATGGACGCGTGAAGCACCACGCAGACGTGCTTTAAACCATTGATTGTGCAGCGATGCGGCTCTCGATGTCGGAGATGTTGAAGGGTTTGTTGAGATGAAAGCCCTGCAGGTATTCGACACCCAGATCAGTGACAAACTGCAAGGTCTTTTCGTCTTCGATATGTTCGGCGACGGTGCGTATGTTGAGCCCATGCGCCAGCTCATTGATCGATTTCAGCATGACTGCTTCGCGCGAGTCTCGAATCGCGTGGCGGACAAAACTGCCGTCAATCTTGAGCAAGTCTACATTGATCTTGCGCAGGTACTCATACGACATCATTCCTGACCCAAAGTCGTCAAGCGCGATAAGGCATCCGAGTCTGCGTAGATCGCTAAGGAAACTGGCCGTCTCTTGTATGTTGTCGATTGCAACATGCTCGGTAATCTCGAAACAGAGTTGAATCGGTGACGATTGGATTTCTGCTGCCTTCTTTAACAAAAACTCCTGAAACGATCGAGTGCTGACTGATTCTGCGGACAGGTTAACGGCTACAAACTCGATGCGGGCGGCTGTTTCTTCAGGTAATTTTCTGAGCCACCGGACTGCGTTAGTGACTACCCAGTGATCCATGCGCGACGCCAGACCATGACGTTCTGCAGCGTGCAGCAGACTACTGATTGACTGAAACTGAGGCGCGTTATCGCCGGCACGCAGAAGTATTTCGTAACTCAATTTTTGGTTACGCGGATTGGCCGGGTAAATTTCCTGCACGAACAGATTGAGGTGGCTGGACTCGATCGCGGCGCGCAGCCAGTCGACCAATGACATTTCTGCTTTTTCTGCGGCGATGTGCTCCTGGACATCGACGTAGTTACATACTGTCGATTCGACGTTTTTTTTGGCTGCGTAACACGCGGCGTCTGCTCGCGCGACCGCTTCGTTAATTGATATTTCAGCCGGGTCAAATTCACACACTCCCAGACTCATATGTGTAAATTGGCCGTCGGAACTGCGCCTTGATCTTTGCCCCTTGAGTTGCTGGCAAATGTCCTGGCAAACCTGAGTTGCCTCTGCCGCGATGGTATCGCGGAATAGAATGCTGAACTCGTCACCGCCCAGCCGCGCGCAGACATGAGGCTCGGAGACGCAATCGCGCAAAATTTGCGCAATTTTCTTAAGATATTCGTCTCCAGCCGCGTGCCCGTAAGTGTCGTTCAGCTTCTTAAACCCGTTAACATCGGCGTAACACAATACGTGTTGTGTATTCCCGCATTTAGCATTTTTAAACGCCAATTGGAGTTCACTTTCAAACGCGCGTCGATTGAGTAGGCCGGTAAGCGCATCGTGGGAAGCGTCATAATGTAGCTTCTCACTCAGGTGCATAAGGCGCTCCTGATTAAGTGCATTCGCGATACTCATTGCAGCCATGGAGGCGATGATAGTGAGTACTTCCAGGTGGTTTTCGGTGTAAAAATTGGCCTGCGGGTGCTCAGAATCAATCACACCTATGATTTTATTGTTGTAGATGATGGGCACTGCCAGCTCGGAAAGGCGCATCTCATCATCGAGAATGTAACGTGGGTCTTTGCGCGTATCCGATACGATCTCTGCGACACCTTTTTCTGCCACTTGACCGACGATTCCTGTACCCGTTTGGATCGTAATCGGATTGAGAATATCCATTTTCTCCGGGTTTTTGGGGCCATGTGCGGCACGTTGAATCAGCGTTTTGCCGTCGTTGCCCAGTAGATAAATCACGCAATCCACAAAGCCGATATTCGCGATAGCCGTTTTGGCAACTAACCACAGAATGGGCTCAAGTTTCGGGGTGTGAAGAAGGTCTATAGCCAGCTCATTGATGATCTGGAGATGCCGCGATTTTTGCTTAAGCGTGCGAAGTGGTGGCTCGTCCATTTCAGCTCCGATCGGTGGTTTTTGTTTTTTTCGAATCAAAGCAAAAAATCCAAGTAAATTCAATGGCTAATACTATACTCAATGCAGCGAGCGTTTTTGGGGAGCCACCGCAAGAAACCCGTCTAGCGCTTTATTTCGGTCGAACATGGAAAAACTTAATGCCTGGAGAAAAAGAAAAACGTCGGAGCGTATCGAGTGGAACACGGTCAATACGCTATATTCGAGCTGCTAACGCAACCGACAAACTTCCTGTAGTAAACATTGCCCCCTTACTTGATAACGACGTCGTCGCCCGACGATCCGTGGCCAAGCACATGGGCAAAGCCGCGATGGATACGGGGTTTTTGTATATCGAGAACCATGGAGTGAGTGAAGCGCTCGTCCGACAGGTTTACGATTATGCTGAAACTTTTTTTACACTCAGTTTTGAAGAAAAGCTGCGCTACTACATCGGTGATTCACCAAACCATCGCGGATTTGTACCGGTAACTGAAAAAGGCACCTATCTTGATGAAACCGGGCCTAGAACCTACGAAGCCTTCGATATGTCCCTCGATATGACGTACGAAGACTATCAGCAGTGTGGGGCGAACCCGCTGGCTGGCCCGAACGTGTGGCCGGAAATATCTGGTTTTAAGGAGTGCCTAACCCGCTATTACGATTCCATGCGAAGGGTAGGTGATGCGCTTTGCAGGGGATTCGAGATCGCGCTTGAATTGCCCGATGGTTTTTTCTCGCAACACATGCGTTATCCAACCTCACAGCTCAGGCTGATCCATTACATCGAACAGCCCAAACAGAAAACCAAGGTCGATATGGGAGCGCATACCGATTACGAGTGTTTCACGGTTTTGCATACGCATCAAAAAGGACTGCAAATTATCAATAAAAAAGGCAAGTGGATCGATGCGCCACCGGTGGAAGGAGCGTTTGCTGTGAATATCGGTGACTTACTCGAGGCTTGGACGAATGGAAAACTGGTTTCGACGCCACATCGAGTGATCACGGACGGTAATGAACGCTATTCAATTCCTTTTTTTATGGCGACCGATTACGACACTGAAGTATCTCCGATTGAGTCACTGCTTGGAAAAGAAAAAGCAGTCGAGTACACTCCGTTCATCGCAGGGGAACATCTTATGGCGCAGCTAATGCGCGATTTTCCCTACTTAAAAAAGCGATACTTGGATGGAGAGATTACGCTACAGGCTGGAGCGCCCGGGCCTAATCCTTTCGAAAGAAAAATAACTGCCAGCGAGTCCGACGAGGCTGAATCCGAACTCGACTAGTGTCCTTGCACACCGTTGGCGTAATGGAGCAAGACGGTGCCAAGTTGGGAAACAATCGTATTAGTCACATTGGCTGGTCTGGCGCTGAGTGCGTCACCCGGCCCCTCCATGTTGTACGTCCTCTCGCGCAGTATTGGACAAAGCCGTGCAGCCGGGCTTGCCTCTGCTGTTGGTCTGGCCACTGGCGGCCTGTTACTTGCGCTGGCCGCCGCGCTGGGATTGACCGCAGTTTTTCAGCATTCCGAAACACTTTACCTCACCGTGCAGTACGCGGGTGCAGCCTACCTCGTTTATCTCGGTGTCCGCATGCTGATCCCTGAGGGCGAGAGTGAAGACACACTTGAGGACGTGAGGCACGAGTCTGTTGGTAAAATCGTTTTTCAGGGCATTTTCGTCGAGTTGCTTAACCCCAAGACCATTCTGTTTTTTCTCGCTTTTATCCCTCAATTCATCCAACCCAATGGCAACGTGCCGCTGCAAATGCTGGTGCTTGGCGTTTTGGTGCCGCTGACCGCGTTACCGTCGGACGTTATTGTTTCGTTTGCGGGCGGAACGCTTGCTGAGAGGTTGTCGCAAAACCGCAAAGTTGGCGTTGCGCTTAACTGGCTTGGCGGTTTATTTCTCGTTGGCCTGGGGGTCAGAACCTTTTTTCTCTGAGCGAATCTGCGTCGCTGCAAGCTCACGGTAGCGGTCACATTTCCTGTAGAATACGTGCCGCTTAATTGGGCTCACGTTGGAGAATCCGATGCCAGATTACCGTTCCCGCACGACCACCCATGGTCGCAATATGGCGGGCGCTCGCGCGTTGTGGCGGGCCACCGGAATGAAAGACAACGATTTCAGTAAACCGATTATTGCGGTTTCGAATTCTTTTACTCAATTCGTTCCGGGTCACGTGCACCTGAAAGACATGGGGCAGCTTGTCGCGCGCGAGATCGAAAAAGCCGGTGGTGTTGCTAAAGAATTCAACACTATTGCGGTCGACGATGGTATCGCCATGGGTCACGACGGCATGCTGTACAGCCTGCCCTCGCGCGAGGTAATTTCAGATGCGGTTGAATACATGGTCAACGCTCACTGCGCGGACGCATTGGTGTGCATTTCCAACTGCGACAAGATTACGCCCGGAATGTTGAATGCCGCCATGCGGCTCAATATTCCCACCGTATTTGTGTCCGGCGGACCAATGGAATCCGGCAAGGTTGTTATGGGTGGAAAAACCATCAAACTCGATTTGGTCGATGCGATGGTAAAGGCGGCTGACCCAAGTCAAAGCGATGAAGATGTGAATGATATCGAACGCAGTGCCTGTCCGACCTGTGGTTCGTGTTCTGGCATGTTCACTGCCAACTCGATGAACTGCCTGACCGAGGCGCTGGGATTATCGTTGCCGGGGAACGGTTCAACACTCGCAACCCATTCGGATCGCGAGCAACTGTTTCTGCGCGCGGGCCGTCTTGTCGTGGATTTGGCCAAACGCCACTATGAGCAGGACGACTACTCGGTACTACCTCGCTCCATTGCTAATTTTCAAGCGTTTGAGAATGCGATGTGTATGGACATTGCCATGGGCGGGTCGACCAATACCATTTTGCACTTGCTGGCTGCAGCCGAGGAAGGCGGAGTCGAATTCACGATCAATGATATTGACCGTCTATCGCGCAACGTCCCGCACCTTTGCAAAGTCGCGCCCTCGATTAATATTTACCATATGGAGGACGTTCACCGGGCTGGCGGCGTGTTCGGAATCCTCGGTGAACTTGGTCGAGCCGGACTGTTAAATCAGGAGGTTGGCACCGTGCATTCGCCAAGCCTCGCCGATGCCTTGCAACAGTGGGATGTCCGCGTCACCGACGATGAGGAAAAACACACATTTTTCCGCGCCGCCCCGGGCGGTGTTCGCACCAAGGTCGCGTTTTCGCAAAGTCGACGGTGGGATACGCTGGATCTGGATCGAGAGAATGGCTGCATTCGTGAAAAAGCGCACGCGTACAGTCAGGACGGTGGTCTTGCCGTCCTGTTTGGCAACATTGCTGAGGAAGGCTGTGTAGTGAAAACCGCGGGTGTTGACGAGAGCATCCTGAAATTTTCCGGCCCCGCACGCATCATGGAAAGTCAGGACGTTGCAATGCAATCGATCCTCGATGGCAAAATCGTAGAAGGTGACGTGGTGTTAATTCGCTACGAGGGACCGAAAGGTGGTCCCGGGATGCAGGAAATGTTGTACCCCACGAGTTATCTGAAATCCATGGGGCTCGGCAAACTCTGCGCGTTGATTACTGACGGCCGCTTTTCGGGTGCAACATCAGGTTTGTCAGTCGGGCACGTGTCTCCCGAGGCAGCTGAGGGCGGTGCAATTGGTTTGGTTGAAGAGGGCGATATCATCGAATTCGATATTCCCAATCGCAGCGTTAATGTGATGATCAGCGACGAAGAACTCGTGTCTCGTCGTCAGGCGATGGATGCCAAAGGTAAAAATGGCTGGAAGCCGGTTGAACACCGCACAAGAAACGTAACACAAGCACTTCGAGCTTATGCCGCGCTGACGACGTCTGCATCACGCGGAGCGGTGCGGGATGTCACTCAACTCTAGGGCTTCGCGCTTAATAAGAGATCTGTGCTTCTGCACATGAGGTAATGTGAATGGCGCTAAAAGGCAGCAAAACAGCCGAAAATTTGAAGCTGGCGTTTGAGTGTGAATCGCGTGCGAATCGGCGATTTCTCTATTTCGCGGCTCAGGCCGATGTCGAGGGTTTTAACGACGTGGCCGCAGTCCTGCGCTCGACGGCCGACGGCGCCACCGGGCATGCGCACGGGCATCTGGACTATTTGCGCGAAGTCGCTGATCCTGAAACGCAATTGCCATTTGGGGACACAGCGAAAAACCTCGTCGCGGCTATATCGAGTGAAACGCAAAAATACTCCGAGATGTATCCGCAAATGGCTGAAGTCGCGCGCTCCGAAGGCTTCGATGAAATAGCTGAGTGGCTGGAAGGACTGGCGAAAGCGCAGCGATCACATGCTGATCGATTTCAGAGAGCTTTGGAGACGCTCGACAACTAACAGACTGACTTGGCTTCCGCGTCCGCATACGCGGTAAATGCCTTTGTTTCGTCGAAAGTATTTCTGCCTCCCGACTAATTGTTACCCTCAGCCCGAATTTCGTGCCATCATGCTTTTGAATCGGTTCCGAGAAATTGGCGGCCAATACGATTTTTGTGCAACTAGTTCCAATGAAGGTGAGCGAGTGAATAAACGATTCGCGGATCAGTGGTACGAAATCCTGCCTATAAATGATGGAATCTCGCTCATCCGCGAAACTCATGTCGCCCCCTGGTTGCGCTGCAATATGTGGCACATTCGTGGACGAACGCACGATCTGTTGATTGACACAGGTATGGGTGTCAAACCGCTCAAGTCCGAAGTTACCCAGCTACTGGAACGGCCGGTTAAGGTGATTTCGACGCATGCTCATTTTGATCACATCGGCGGTGCCCACGAGTTCGAATGCCGGCTGGGACATCGAAGCGAAGCCCACATCCATCAAAGCCCCACAGAGAAAAATACGTCCGGGTGGAATGCGTTTGTGCGTGCAGAAACATTTCTAATGGTGCCTGATGAGTCGTTTTCTTTTGAACAATACTTCGTCAAATCGGCTCCATTGACAGGCTATATCGATGAGGGTGACGTGATCGACCTGGATAATCGTCATTTTGAGATTTTTCACTTGCCGGGGCACTCACCCGGATCGATCGTATTATTTGATCGCGCCAGCGCTACCCTGTTCAGTGGAGACGTCATTTACGATGGCGACTTGTTTGATACCGTTTACCATTCGGATCGCGAGCAGTATCGCGACAGCCTGAATCGATTAAAGGAACTGCCAGTGCAAACGATTCATGGGGGGCATTTCGAATCGTTCGGCCGTGATCGCATGCTTGAAAGAATTGACGCCTACCTACGTGGCGAAGGCCGAATCGAAAACGCGGAGGATTGGGTTAGTCAGCGGTGCTGAGAGTGATCTAAGCTACTCTCTGCGCAAACAATCGTTTGAGTGAATACAGCGACACCAGGTAGAACGTGATCGAAAGAATCAACAAGGCCGCGGCGATAAACCCAAAAAGATCAGGGGCCTTCATCAGCGTGGTCATCAAGGATTCCTCATAGTAAAAAAACCACTGGTGATCCTTCGGGAAAATCCACTCGTGCGCGCTGTAGAAAACGCGCTCAGCCCCGCTCAACACAATCACGCATGTCAGTAAAATGAGTATTGCAAAAGCGATCAGGTGAGATTTCACCAGTGGAGGCATTGCGACTTTTTGGTGACGTTGAACAAAAACAAGAAGCACTAAAGCGGCTAGAGAGCTAATCCCGAGAACGTTCACTTTTGAAATTAAATCCGCGACATCACGCAAATGAGTGACTTCTGCGTCAGTTAAAAACACGCCAAGTTTTTGGCCGTCAGGTGCTGCGTATTCGATTGCAGCAAGGCTCTCTGCGTCAGATGTCACGCCGAAAACGATTTCAGAAAATATTCTGAAATGCTCGTGTGTGTCCGTCATCTCGAAAGAATGACGGTAGCGGTTCTTGGGTGCAAATTCGTTGATTGTCTTGTCGATGTGCAAAAGCTTGTATCCCGACGGATACAAAAAATCGTTTTTCGCCAACACAATCCACGCGGCGTAGGTGCAACTGATGAACAAACAGGTAAACAGCAAGAACCAGATTGCGCGGGAGTAAATCATATCAGCTCACATTATTCTTGTTGTTTTAAGGCCACCAACGGGTGGGCAATCGATTGGATTGAAGCAGTGCGAGCAGGTCCATACTCAGCGCAATGGTGACGTGTACTCCCACGCCACCCCACATTGAGCGTGATCGCAATGCCAGCACTCCCAGTAAAATGCCAAACGGGATCGCGCCGGTTGCCTCCAGCCACGGTTTGGGGAAGTGGATCATCAAATACGGAACCATCATGACGAAAATCGCGGCAGCGCCAAATTGCGGTTTGCACGCGTGCAGAACGAATCCGCGAAAGAAAAATTCCAACGCGACAAATTGGACGATATACAGGCACTCCCACATCAACAGGTCTGCCCAGCTACGCGAGGCGAATCGATAAAACGGATAGTGATTGGCAAAGTCTTCACGAAAGCTGACTAAAAAGGCAAAGAAAACAATCGGCAATGCCAGCGCAACGTAGTACTGAAAGTACTGCCGTGTTGCTCCTATGCCTGTACCGTAATCAGACAGTCTCTCCTTCAACACTACACGGATGACAAATACCGGTATTAACACATAGCCAATCAAATGCCATGCTGCCCACCACGCGTTGCTGTAAAGATGAAAAAATAGGCTGCCGCGCAGATCGACGTACGCGGATTTACCGAACATCAGCACCACCGATTGTTGAAACGTTGACGAGAACTTCAGGTAGTGAATCAGCAGCAGGCAGATCGCCATGGTAAACAGCACAATCGCAGGCTTTCGGTAGTCGACAATTTTCTTGTTTTCAGAGGCCTCCTTGTCGATGGCTTTGAGCGCCTCGATAAATCGCATGGGATGCCATTGGTGGAATATGCTCATTTGTTAATCACAAGCCCTTATCGTTGCGGCGCCCGGCCAGGGCGATAACCTCAGATCGACACATTAGTTTTGCGCATACATGCTTTGACGTATCATAGCGCGCTAAATCGATAATAAATTGGATTTGGGAGAAGAGTTTGGCGTCGCGTGAGTTCTGTTTTCAATTTGCCTATCAATTGTATCGCGAAGGAGAGGACGGCGGTGAAGCAGTTGGCAATATTTGGCGCGTGGGTCAGGCCCTCAAACTCGACGCCAATACCAGTCAGCAAATCGCCGATCAGCTAAAACGCGAAGGCTTGATGGAGTACATTAGTTTCGAGGGTGATGCGTCGTTGACAAGTTTCGGCACGGCCGCGATCATGCAGGCATTGTCTGATACGAATCAGGCAACCGTTTATTTCCCTCCCATCGCAAACCTTTTGCCAGACGGCGACAAAAACGCCGCCATCATAACGTCCGCAAGTGTCAATGCCTTTATTGACGACCTCACCGAACAAGCCGAGCTGATGCTACTCAATGAGAACGAAAAAATTGATTTAGAGCAGGGGATTTCACTACTGGAGGAATACATTGCATCGGGCGCGTGCGACGCCTCGAGTTTACGTGCCGGATTGGAAAAAGTGAATCAGCTTCTCGCCGCTGAACACCCGCTTGAGTGACAGGTAAAAGGTGAGCTAATGTATATTTGCGTGGACTTCGACGGCACTATTGTTGATCACTGCTACCCTGATATCGGACGGCCGGTTCCTGGAGCGATTGAGTGGATGAAAAAGTGGATGCGTCACGATGCGAAGCTCATTTTGTACACAATGCGAGCAGACGGAAACAGCGCCGGCAAAGTGCTCACCGAAGCGGTCGACTACCTGCGCGAATACCATCTGCATTTTTTTGGCGTCAACCACAATCCAGATCAAGCCGAGTGGAGCAACAGCCCCAAGGTGTACGCCAACATTTACGTCGACGACAGCGCGCTCGGCTGCCCTCTGATTCAGCCCAAAGGCTTTCGCCGCCCGTGCGTGGATTGGTCAAAAGTTGGCCCGGAAGTCGAAGGTATTTTAAAGGGTTCCCGCGGTAAGCGCGTCAGTGGCGCGGTGGGTAGTCGACTGGGCAAAATAATCGGCAAATAGTGTGCGGTCTATTAATATTTAGAGAGATAGCCTTGCCGAGATTCGGGTTAACGCGTATACCCTATGTTCGCCGTTTTCAAAATCTGATATGCGGCGGTTTTCCAAGACACAACATGAGATCACATCATGTTTCAAATGATCAGAAATTTTGCAACAGCGCTGACTGCGATATTGGTTTTATCCGCCTGCGTCGGGAATCACGAAATGCCCGCGACGATGAGTGAAGACGAAAAATTTGCTGTCGAACAGCTACAGTGGCTGGACAAAGCGGATCCAGTTAAAGACGCTGCTGCAGCCGTCGCCAGCGGAAAGCGCGAGTTACTGTCCACAGGTGTGCGCGGCGGCGTACTGCCCGGCGTTGACCCTGAGAAATCAGCTGACTATGCGGAAACATGCGGCTACACCTTAGTTGCGGGCGGTACAGACGTCATTCGCGGCGATACGCATCGCGCCTACCTTAAACGTGCCAGCGAGTACGCGAAAGCGTACAACCGCGAAATGATCAACCATTGTTCACTCGACTAAGCTCCGCGTTCACCATGCGTTTGGTTTTAATTTTGAGCATTGCACTCGCGCTTGTTATTTCTGGATGCAGCAACGCGCCACAGAAAAAATCGAGCAGTGATCTGTCAACGCAAGATTTATCACCAATTGGGTCGCAATCCGGCGCTATTCAGCATTCGCTGGATGATCCGGATGTCGCAGTGCTGTGGACACGAGCTGAACTTGCACGCGAAGAAAAGCAGTTTGCGGAAGCCAGCTTTCACATCGAGCAAGCGCTCCGCGTAATCCCTGACGATCCGGTGCTCTGGAGTCGACTCGCGGAGCTGCAAATGTTGCAGGAAGAAACCGTGCTGGCGGAGAACTATGCGGCCAAGTCAAACGCCCTGGCAAGCGATAACCGACCGCTGCAACATCGCAATTGGCTGATTATTCAGCACGCGCGTGATAAGCGCGGTGATGTACTCGGCGCGCGCGAAGCACAAGTTGAAGTGCGAAATCTTAGCGAGGAATAACCCAAAGCGGGTGAGGGCAATAACTGATAGACTCCGCCGCGAGTTTTGTCATGCCTCCTCAGGTTCGGAACCTCCCATTGCAGTCACTGCCCGATTCGATAACTGACATTCTTGGCACCGATGGTCCGTTTGCCGAGCATCTCGACGGCTTTGCGCCGCGCGCGCAACAACAGATGTTGGGTGAGGCGATTCAGCATTTGCTCGACAACGGCAGTACGCTAATCTGCGAAGCGGGCACGGGTGTTGGTAAAACCTTCGCGTATCTGGTGCCAGCGCTTTTATCCGGTCTCAAAATTATTATCTCGACGGGTACGAAACACCTGCAGGACCAGCTCTATCATCAGGATTTACCACTGGTTAAAAAGGCGCTTCGCAGCGATGTCAGTATTGCACTGCTAAAAGGCCGCGCGAACTATATATGCCGACATCGGCTGGCGGAGGCCAGCGGGCATCCGGCGCTGTCGCAGGCAAATTTGCTTTCGCAACTTTCGCAGGTACGGGCGTGGGCAAAGACGACCGAATCCGGCGACATCAGCGAAATGACCGATTTGCCCGAGGACGCACCGATATGGCGCTACGTAGTTTCGGACGCCGACTACAACAGTGCGCTTGAGCCGGAGCAGCTCAAGGATTGTTTCGTACAGGCCGCGCGCAAAGCCGCGCAAGCGGCTGACATCGTCGTCGTCAACCACCATCTTTTCTTTGCCGATTTGGCTTTAAAGGAAGAGGGATTCGGGGAGGTGCTTCCAAGCGCTAACGCGTTCATACTGGACGAGGCACATCAGATTCCTGAAATAGCAACACAGTTTTTTGGCAGTCGCGTAAGCAGTCGCCAGTTAAACGATTTGGTGCGCGATACCACCGCCGAGCAACTGCGCGATGCGCCTGATATGAGCGAGCTGCGCGATGCCGTCGACGCACTGGCAAAAGCGGGACGGGATTTCCGATTGTCGTTGGGTGTGCAACCAACGCGCGATCAATGGCGATCCATGGCAGACAAAAATGATGTGCGCCACGCCATCGACGAGCTTCATACGCGCTACTCCGCGCTTGCTGATCAACTGGAAATAGCAGCCGAACGCGGCAAAGGCTTGACTGCCTGCTTGCGTCGATGCGTGTCGCAGCTGTCGGTTCTCGACCGCTACATAGACACTGCAACTGGTAATTCGTGGATTCAGTGGTTCGAAACTTTTCGTAACGGATACGCCTTGAGTTTAACGCCGCTCGACGTGGCGGAACCGTTTCAGCGGTCGGTCAATGCGCTCAGCGCCACATGGGTGTACACCTCGGCAACATTGTCGGTAGGCGGAACGTTCGATCACTTTCAAAAACAGCTCGGTATTGAAGACGCCGCGCATTGCCGTCAGGAAAGCCCATTTGACTACCAGCGCAATGCACTTCTGTATTTACCCGAAGGTTTGCCGCAGCCGAGTGATCGGCGTTTCACGGAGGCCGCGCTCGAGGCCGCATTTCCCGTGATTCAGTTCAGCGGTGGCCGCACATTTTTTCTCTTTACCAGCTATCGCGCCCTGCATATCGCCGCCGAGTGGCTGGAAGATAAGCTCGATGTTCCAATGCTGGTGCAGGGTGAAGCGCCCAAGCGCGAGCTGATCGCCGAGTTTCAGGCGCTCGGCAACGCCGTTTTGCTGGGGACTTCCAGCTTTTGGGAAGGTGTCGACGTGCGCGGGCAGGCGCTCTCTTGCGTGATCATCGACAAGCTGCCATTTGCATCGCCCGGTGACCCGGTCATGCAGGCGCGCATCGACGCGATTTCATCATCGGGCGGCAATGCCTTTTTTGATTATCAGGTCCCACAGGCAGCGATTGCGCTGAAGCAAGGCGTTGGTCGCTTGATCCGCGATGTGCAGGATTGGGGGCTGGTGATGATTTGCGATCCCCGCCTGACGACGAAATCCTACGGGAAAATGTTTTTGAACAGCTTGCCGAATTTTCCGGTGACTAGTTCGCTGCAAACCGTACGCGAATTTTTTGAGCGGCATTCGCCATGAATATTTTGGCCGTTGATACGGCAACTGAAATTTGCAGTGTTGCCGTTGCGAGCGGAGATACTGTTGTTGCACGTTCGCAAGAAACGGCGCGTGATCATTCCAGACTCATTTTGCCGATGCTGGAGAAGCTGCTTGCAGAGGCCGGCATTTCAAAATCGGAAATCGATGGCATTGCTTTTGGTCATGGTCCCGGAAGTTTCACCGGCGTGCGCATCGGTGTTGGTGTTGCGCACGGTCTGGCCCTGGCGCTGGATTGCCCTGTTGTTGGCGTGTCAAATCTCGCTGCAATTGCGCAACGGTGTTTGCGGGAGAACACTGAACCGAACGTACTGGTCGCAATCGATGCCCGTATGAATGAAGTATATTGGGGAGCGTTCTGCTCAGATGAAAACGGGTTGATGCGCGCGGGGCTTGTCGAACAGGTAACTGCACCGGAGGCGGTAAAATGCCCAAAATCAGATAATACCGAGTGGATCGGCGCAGGGACGGGATGGGTGACGTATAAAGACGCTCTCTCCTTGGCAACTGCAAATCTGAATGTACGCGGGTCGATGCATCAATTGCCACTGGCGCAGGACATCCTCACGCTGGCCAAGGACGATTTTGAATCCGGGCGCGCGATGGCCCCGGAACTGGCGCAACCTGTCTATCTTCGTAACAAGGTTGCGCAAACTGTAAGCGAACGGCAAAACACGTAAGCGCGATTTCCGCACCGTCAATGTGATCTACGCGCGGTGGAATCGCGTAACCAAGGAGTAATGAAAAAGGAAAAGGCAATGCGCGCAGTCACCTTTGCTTTTTGCATCGTCTCGGGTCTTGTTTGCACTTCGATTGCGCAAGCCGAAGAATTACACCCCAAACCCTCGCTATCGCCGCAACAGGTTGTCGAAACTGTGCTAAACGCGCTGGCAAATAATGATCAACCCTTCCCGGACGCGGGCATCGAAACCACGTTCCGGTTTGCTGCGCCGTCTAACAAACAAGTTACTGGCCCGATCGAACGATTCAAGATCCTGGTAAAGAACGATACGTATAGGGATCTAATCGGGCATGAGCGGTACGAAATCGCTAAATCGGTTGTCGGTGAATTCTCAGCCTATGTACCCGTTTCGCTGTGGACTGAGGACGGACGCAATGTCGGGTTTATGTTTCGACTCGGAAAACAATCACAGGAACCCTACGAAGGTGTCTGGATGACCGAAGCCGTTTTCCCGATTGATATCAAAAAGGCCAAAATCCCCGGAGTCAGCGCCTGATTGACAATTGCGATGGGCGCGATTTTGATAATCGAGTTTTAGTTTCTTTTAAATGTGACTGAGCGGCGTGAGCACCGGCTCACACTCGGAAGACCTGATTTCCAGCGCGTGATTTTTGGGAACCGGCTGCCATTGATCGAGTTGATTGTCCAAGGGCTCGGAGACCACCAAGCAGGCACCATCAGAATGCTCATAAAATAGGGTGGGAGGCTCTTCGTCACTGGAATATCTGACCGCGTGGATCGAATCTCCATCAGATAATGCGGCGGTCATTCTGAACGGTTCGCGCACATCGTGTTTTTTCATGATTGCGTTAACGGCGCTTATGATTTTCTCTATGGATTGCGGAAATGAATCGTTTTTCTGCAGCGACATGAGTGCCAAAAAGATCGCTTCGCTGTCTGTCGTGCCATTTCGATAGTGATAAAACTCGTCGCTAATCAGCGCCTCGATCTCTCTTCGAACTGTCAGATATCCGCCGATTTGGCCATTGTGCATAAACAGAGTTTTTTGACATCTGAACGGGTGACAGTTTGTTCGATTGGATGGCGTATCTGTTGCCGCACGCACATGCGCCATAAACAGGGGCGACTTGATCTGGCTTGCCAGATTGCTGAGGTTCTCATCTCTCCATGCGGGAAGAACATCCCTGAAAAGACCGGGCTCTGTTTTATCGCCATACCAGCCCAACCCGAACCCGTCGCCGTTAACAATGGACACGGATTTTCGCGCGCGCAGACTTTGAGCGACTAAGGAAAATTGTTCCTCGTAGAGATATTTCTCTGGTGTTACAGGTTCACCGATATATGCCAGCCACCTACACATGAATGATTTCCTCCGCGTTCAACAGCACCAGTAACGTTAAAGCAAGGATTCGTAATCTTTCACGCTAAACCCAACAATCAACGTGCCCGCTTTCAATAACACCGGCCGTTTGATCAATGCCGGTTGCTCACACATCAATTCGATGGCGCGGTCTTCGTTGATACCTTCCCGATCCGCTTCGGGTAACTTTCGCCATGTGGTGCCGCGCCGGTTAAGCAGTGTTTCCCAACCAGCGTCTTCGCACCATTTTTTCAGCAAGCTTTTTTCAACTCCGTCAACACGGTAGTCGTGAAACTGATAGTCAACATCGTTATGTTCAAGCCACTTGCGAGCTTTTTTGATCGTGTCGCAATTTTTGATGCCATAGAGCGTGAGATCACTCATCAATCGCACGCAACAATTCGTTGATGCCAACTTTCGAACGCGTTTTCTCGTCAACCTTTTTAACAATTACCGCGCAATACAGGCTGTATTTCCCATCTTTCGAAGGCAGGTTGCCCGAGACAACCACAGACCCCGCTGGGACGCGACCGTAGATAACTTCGTCGGTTTCGCGATCGTAAATTCGTGTACTCTGACCGATGTAAACGCCCATCGAAATAACAGATCCCTCTTCGATGACCACGCCCTCGACAACTTCCGAGCGCGCGCCAATAAAACAGTTGTCTTCGATAATCGTAGGGGACGCCTGCAGCGGTTCGAGGACTCCACCAATACCAACACCGCCCGACAAGTGCACGTTCTTGCCAATTTGCGCACACGATCCAACCGTTGCCCAGGTATCGACCATCGTACCGCTATCAACGTATGCGCCGATATTAACGTACGACGGCATCATCACCACACCGGAGGCCAGGTAGCTGCCCCTGCGTGCCATCGCGGGAGGCACCACACGCACACCTGAGGCGGCAAATTGATCCGCGTTCCAGCCGTCAAACTTGCTTGGCACCTTGTCGTAAAACTGCGTGTAACCCCCAGCGGGCATTGGCGCGTTGTCGTAGATTCGAAACGACAGCAATACAGCTTTTTTGAGCCACTCGTTAACTACCCAATCGCCGACACCGCGGCGCTCGGCCACGCGAGCTTCGCCACTGTCGATCATGCCGATCGCCGTGTCGACAGCATCGCGTACTTCGCTCGACACAGTGTTTGGTGTGATATCGGCGCGCTGCTCAAACGCGGTCTCAATAGTGTTTTGTAACTCGCTCATGGAGTTCCCCTTATTACAATTCAAGTGATTTTAATGTATATCGAATCGCTGAGATGCCCGCACTGCATTGTGCAGATTCGGCGACCAGAGCGATTCGAACATGATTTTTGCCCGGGTTTGTGCCCGCGTGCTCGCGTCCGAGATATTGACCGGGTAACACCGTGACATTGTGTTGTTCAAACAATGCACGTGTAAAGGTTTCGTCGTTAATCGGTAACTGCGGCCACAGATAAAAGCCCGCATCGGGCACGTTTATTTCTACACTGTTTACATCGGACAGTATGTCGACGGCATCTGCGAACTTACGTCGGTAAAGCGCGCGATTTTCGACGACGTGTTGTTCGTCGCGCCATGCGCTTGCGCTTGCAGACTGAGTGACGGGCGACATCGCGCAGCCGTGGTAGGTGCGAAATTTAAAGAACGCGTCGATCAACGCTGGGTCACCGGCGACAAACCCCGAGCGTAGTCCAGGTAAATTGGAACGCTTCGACAAGCTATGGAAGACAATGCATCGCGAAAAATCTTTCACACCTGCGTTCACACATGCCTGCAACAAGCCGTTGGGAGGATTGCCTTCGTCATTGTAAATTTCTGAGTAGCATTCGTCGGCGGCAATAACAAAATCGTGTTTGTGCGCTCGTTCGATCAACGCGGTCAGAGTCTCTTCGCTCAACACCGCGCCGGTCGGGTTGCCGGGTGAGCAGATATAGAGCAGTTGGCAGCGATTCCATTCGTCTTCATTGAGGTCAGAAAATTCCGGCTGGTAGTCGTTGTCAGGCCCTGTGTTGTAGAAGCGCGGAGCAAGCCCGGCAAGTAGCGCCGCACCTTCATAAATCTGATAAAACGGATTGGGTATCAACACCGTGTCGCTGCTTCGCGTTCGGTCAACCACGCATTGTGCGAAGGCAAAAAGGGCCTCGCGCGTCCCGTTAACCGGTAACACGTGACGATCGAATTGCGCGGGCGCGGCGTCAAGCTTGAAGCGTTGATTCAACCAATCCGCAATCGCTCCGCGCAGGGTGTCGCTTCCGCGCGTGCTCGGGTACTGGCTGAGGCCGTGCAGATTTTGCGTAATTGAGTCCAGCACAAATTGCGGTGGTGCATGTTTGGGCTCGCCAACCGAGAGCAAAATCGCGTCGCGTTTCACGTTGGGCTCTATGCCATTTTTAAGGGCCGCCAGTTTTTCAAACGGATACGCTTGCAGGCGCTGTAAATCTGGGTTCATGAGGCGGGTCAAAAAACTGGGGATTATAGAGAAGACATTAACGTGCGTCTTGCGGGGTTCGCATTTCGGCGTCGGCGTGTATGGTTTGGTTGCGACGCTTCAGGATATCGTAGTAACGACGGATGTTCTGCACATAGTGCACCGGCTCGGTGCCACGCGCGTAGCCGTATTTGACCTGCGAGTACCACTTTTTCTGTCGCAACAGCGGCAGATTCTCCTTGACGTCAACCCAGATGTCTTTGTCCATCCCGCGCATCTCTGTAATCTGGCGGGCGTCCGTGAGGTGGCCAAAGCCAACGTTGTAAGCTGCCAGCGCCATCCAGGTGCGATCGGGTTCAACGATGGATTCTGGCATGCGTGCGAGCATCTGCGCAAAGTACTCGGCACCACCGAAGATACTTTGCTTAGGATCGAGTCGGTTCGTAACACCCATTTGCGATGCGGTAATCAGAGTCAGCATCATCAATCCACGCACTCCAGTGGGCGAAATTGCGCGCGGATTCCACTGTGACTCCTGATGGCTCATCGCCGCGAGTAATCGCCAGTCCAGATCGAACTTGCTTGCTGCCGAGCGAAACATGGCCTCGTACGTAGGCAGGCGTGAATGAATTCGGCGATTGAACAACTGTGTGCCACTGTAATCGAACGACTCGACGTGACCGTAGTAGCGCTCCTGTAACTGGGTTAGAAAACCACTCTCGGTGATCGTAGCGAAAAATGCGCGGACCTCAGTGATCAGGCTGAGGTCTTTGGATTTACGCAGTGCCCAGGCGATGGGTTTTTCTTCTGGCAGTGTGAATGCAACCCGCAGTTCGGGGTAGTAGTGCCGCACGCGTTGCACCTCATTGGAGTTGGCCAGAGCATAGGGGATTTCGCCCGTGTTCACGCGTTCAAGCAGTTCCTCAAAATCCGCTTCCTGTTCTACTTTCCAGCGCAAGTCGGGGTGTTCGCTTTGCAGTCGATTCAGTGTTTCCAGATGGTTTGTGTTTGCAAGTGTATGAAGTGGCTGTGTGAGATCGGAAAAAGAATTAACGCGCGGTACGGTTTTTTGCTTGTCGATCACCTGTTCTTGCACGCGCTGGTAAACCGGCGCGTATTGAATTAACTCGCGACTCGACTCACTCACCGGCAGCCCGCTGGCGACAATATCGACCTCGCCATCGAGGAGTAGCTGATTCAGTTCAGAAATCTTGTCAGCGAGCACGATGTCTAATTCGACGCCGAGTTTTTCGGCAAACGCCACAGCCATGTCAAACTCCATTCCTGCAGGTCCGGAAGATGCCTGGTAGTAACTGGTCGGCCCGTTACGGGTGGCGACCACCAATACGCCGCGATCCCTTATTTGTGCGAGTTGGGTGTTGTCCAGGTCAATTGCATCGCGCAACAACCAGACACCGGTGAACAGCAGTCCGAGGAAAATGACCGAAAACGCCAGAATTCCCATGCCGCCACGATCAGGAGTTTGCTGCACTGAGTTTTTTTGTGGTGTTTGTTTTGTCATGCGGTCACTCGCATCGAGTGAAATTTTCACTGCTCTGCGCTTGTTTTTTGCGTAATAATGGGTGCGATTGTTACGCACAATACAATGATGGGCGCAGCTAAGGGAGTCAAGATAACCATGCCACGTTCCGAAGAGTTAGACGATCCGCGTCGAGATTTTCTTATTCGCGCGCTTGCTGCGGGGTTTTTCGCAAGCGGCGCTACTTCAGCAATCCTGCAACCCGTCTACGGGATGGGAAAAATACCTAAAGAACTGGTGCCCGGCAAATCGGTATACGATGTTGAAGGGCGTGCGCTGGTCAACGGCGTGCAAGCAACTCTGGATACAAAAATTCCACCAAACGCATCCCTGGAAACCGGCCCAGACGGCCGCTTGATATTCGCGGTTGGCAAAGATGCGTTTATCCTGCGGGGCGACAGCAAACTGAAACTGAGCGGTAATAACACGATTGTCGATACCCTGAATTTGATATCAGGCAGGCTGCTATCCGTTTTCGGAAAGACCACACACACCGTGCAGACAACGATTGCCACAATTGGGATTCGAGGGACCGGAGTCTATGTTGAGTCTGATCCTGAAAAATCCTATGTTTGCACCTGCTACGGTATAACCGATATCGGATCCAATACCGACCCGGAAAGCAAAGTGACAGTCGCTGCGCAACACCATGACGCCCCAAAATATGTGCTCGCAAAAGGCGCAACAGGCAAACGCGTGGTACCAGGGCCGTTTATCAACCACACAGACCTCGAACTCGCTTTGATCGAAGAACTCGTGGGCCGCACACCGCCATTCGCCTTTAGCACTGACGAGTACAGTGCGCCGCGCAAGGAATATTGATTACCGGTCTGGTTTTACGCTACCGATTTTGAGCTGATCCGGCTTGCAAGTGAGCAGTCGATGCCGGACAATCACGCGCCGCAACACCTCAATGGTAGTTCGCATCGGTTCTCCCGCGACAATACACTGTGAACCCCGTCAGGCCCGGAAGGGAGCAGCGGCAGCAGTCGACTTGGGCGCCGGGATGTAGCTGATGCGAGCTGCCTCCAATTTCCAGATCTCACGAAATTTCAACAAACGCGCTTACAAGTTCTAAGGCAATCGCAAACAGGCTACAATTGCCAACGGTTGTTCACTGGCTGATTTGATTATATGAGTTACCAAGTGCTTGCCCGCAAATGGCGCCCCCGCTATTTCGCCGAAATGATCGGGCAAGAGCACGTGGTCCGGGCGCTCACCAACGCCCTGGATTCTGATCGCCTTCACCACGCGTACTTGTTTACTGGCACGCGCGGTGTCGGCAAGACGACCGTGGCGCGGATTTTCGCCAAGAGCCTTAACTGCGAGAAAGGCGTCAGCGCCACACCCTGCGGTGAGTGTGCGGCGTGTGTCGAAATTGACGAAGGTCGCTTTATCGACTTGATCGAAGTTGACGCGGCTTCGCGCACGGGTGTAGACGATACCCGCGAACTGATGGACAACGTGACCTACGCACCGACGCGCGGGCGCTATAAGGTGTATCTGATCGACGAAGTCCACATGTTCAGTAAATCCAGCTTCAACGCGCTGTTGAAGACGCTGGAAGAACCACCGCCGCATGTAAAATTTTTGTTGGCAACGACCGATCCGCAAAAGCTTCTCGCGACCGTTTTGTCGCGTTGCCTTCAATTCAATCTGAAACGCGTGCCGTTGAACCTGATCGCGGATCATTTGCGAATGATTCTCGCGGCCGAGTCACTCGACGCCGAAGATCCCGCCATTGTTCGCATTGCTCGATCGTCTGACGGCAGTGTGCGCGACTCGCTGAGCCTGCTCGACCAGGCGATAGCATTTTCAGGCGAGAAAATGATGTTGGAGGATGTCAATGCAATGCTCGGTGGTGTTTCGCACGAGCGTTTGTATAAATTGCTTGATGCGGTGATAGCGGGAGATGCTGCTGCCGTAATTGATCGCCTGATGGAGATTGACCAGTACGCGCCGGACTACAGCGCGTTGATTTCCGACCTTGTGTCGCTTCTTCACCAGATTGCAGTCGTCCAATCGGTACCCGATCTGCAGCGTGACTCGATAGCGGATCCCGAACGAGTGGGCCAGTTTGCCCGTGGCTTGGATGCTGAGCTTGTTCAGCTTCTCTATCAAATCGCGCTCAATGGTAGACGCGACATTCCACAAGCGCCGGATGAACGTGACGCAGTGGAAATGACGCTGTTGCGCATGATTGCGTTTGTGCCGCTTTCAGTCGACGCTGCCGACCAGACAATCTCAGAAAGCGTCGGCAGCGCGGTCGCGTCAACTCTAGAGCCTCCGACGGCCGTTAAACGCAAACCCATCGAAACGCCTGCCCCCGTTACCCAGACGGAAGAACCACCGCGACAAATATCACCACCGCCGCAGCCTGTTCCGTCCATCGCGGAGACAACTCCGGCACCGGAATTGCCAGCACAGCAGAGCGCGACACAAACCGAAACGCCGCAGCCGCAGCTAAAACCTGATGCTGGTTCCAACGCGGAATATCCAGAGGACGTTGCGCAACCGGCAGCACTGCGATTGCCGGTTGAGAAATGGACAAGCGATGAGTGGCCCAATATTGCCTCGAACCTGGGCTTGCAGGGACTGTATGCACAGTTGGCGTTTCACTGCAGTTTGCGTTCGGTTGAGAATGGAATTGTGGCGTTTAACCTGTCCGAAAACTATGCGCATTTGCTTTCGGATAAACTGGTTCAGAGACTCGAGCAGGCGTTAAGTGATTACGCATCAAACCCAATCAAGGTTGATGTGCATCTCGGTGAGCCGCAGTCGGAAACCCCGGCGCAACGCACCGATCGTGAGGCTGAAGATAAACGGCAGAGCGCGCGCGAATCCATTGTCAATGATCCTACTGTGCAGGCAATTCAAGAACGGTTTAATGCAACAATTGACGTGAACGCGATAGAACCCCACACCAGTTAAGTTCAGACGAGAGAAAACGATGAAGAACGGCTTGGGAAATTTAATGAAACAAGCGCAAAAGATGCAGGAAGACATGCAAAAGGCGCAACAGGAAATCGCTTCCATGGAAGTGGAAGGGCAGGCCGGTGGCGGTCTGGTGAAAGTGATCATGACCGGACAACACGAGTTGCGCCGCGTCGATATTGACGATTCCTTGATGGGCGATGACAAGGAAATGCTGGAAGACCTGATCGCGGCCGCAGTGAACGACGCGAGTCAGCGAGTCGATGCCACCAGCAAGGAAAAAATGTCGTCGATGACAGCGGGACTCAACCTTCCTCCCGGCATGAAAATGCCGTTCTAAAGCTGGCGGCGAATTTTTGGTGGGAGACAAACTCCTCGATAAGTTAGTGGATGCGCTTTGCTGCCTTCCGGGGGTCGGCCAAAAGTCGGCACAGCGAATGGCCTACCACCTGCTCGATCGCAACCGGCAAGGCGGGACGCATCTTGCAGAAGTGCTGGCTGCCTCAATGCGCGACATTGGCCACTGCTCACGTTGCCGTACTTTTTCCGAAAACACGATCTGCGGTATATGTGCAGACGACAGTCGAGATGGTTCCCAATTGTGTATCACCGAGTACCCGGTAGACGTGGCAGCAATCGAACGCTCAACGGGCTACCGCGGAAAATATTTCGTACTTCTCGGGCACTTATCGCCGCTTGACGGGATTGGCCCTGAAGAGATTGGAATCGATTTGCTGCGCAAACGATTTTCTGAAGAATCTGTTAAAGAAATTATCCTCGCGACAAACGCGACGGTTGAGGGCGAGGCAACGGCTCAATACATCGGTGAATTGGCCAAGCAGCACAGTCTGACTGTTATGCGCATAGCCCACGGTGTTCCGCTCGGTGGTGAGCTCGAATTTGTTGACCGCAGTACGCTGTCACACGCGTTTGCAGGTCGCGTACAAATTTAGGCTTTAAATCACCTGACTTGATGCCACGTTGCAGAAGCTACGACGTGGAGGTTGACTCCATAACGCCTTTCTCGGCACGCTCTTTGAGTAAATCGTTAAGCCAGTCCGGATCCATTTCCGGTACCGAAGAGAGCAACAGCTCGGTGTATTTGTGGTGAGGCGGCGAGTAAATATCCACCTTTGACCCCTGCTCGGCAATCTTGCCTTGCAGCATCACAATAACGTGATCGGCGATGGCTCGTACCGTTGCCAGATCGTGTGTGATAAACATATAGGCCAAATTAAACTCGCTTTGCAAGCGGTCCAGCAGGCGCAAAATTCCCTCGGCCACGAGCTGATCAAGCGCCGATGTGACCTCGTCGCAAATGATAAATTCCGGTTCTGCGGCCAATGCGCGCGCGATGCTGATGCGTTGTTTTTGCCCACCGGATAGCTCACCCGGATATCGGTCAATAAACTGTGCAGGTTCCAGCTCGATGAGCGAAAGGAGTTCACGAATCCTGTTTTCTTTTGCCTGCCCCTCAAGCCCGAGGTAAAAGCTCAGCGGACGACCGATGATGTCGCGGATGCGCTGACGCGGGTTCAGCGCCGTATCGGCCATTTGGTAAATCATTTGCGCGTGACGCAATTGGTCTTTATTGCGGTTGCGATAGTCGGCCGGGAGCGGTTCACCTTTGAACAGAACCTCGCCTTGCTTGGGCGGAAGCAAACCCGTTATCACACGCGCTGCCGTGCTCTTACCACTACCCGATTCGCCTACCACGGCCACAGTTTGGCCACGATGAATCTCAAACGAAATATCGTGCAGCACAGTGAGGGCGCCGTACGCGGCGGTGACGTGATCCACACTTACCAGCGGCACCGCTTCAAGCTCCGGCGGTGGCATTTCTTTTTTGAATGATCGCACAGCCCAAAGAGATTTGGTGTAATCCTTTTGCGGATTGGACAGCATGGTGCGGGTGTCGGCTTCCTCAACCAGCTCACCGTAACGCAGCACCATGATGTGATCGGCCATCTGCGCGACGACCGCCAGATCGTGCGTAATGTATATCGCGGCGGTGTTAAATTCGCGCACGATGTCACGAATCGTTGCGAGCACTTCGATTTGGGTTGTAACGTCGAGCGCGGTTGTTGGTTCATCAAAAATAATGAGGTCGGGACGACACGACATCGCCATCGCCGTCATTGCGCGCTGTAGCTGACCGCCCGACACCTGATGCGGGTATCGATAACCAATGCCGTCTGGATCAGGTAATAAAATACGACGATATAAATCTTTGGCGTCGGCCTCGGCTTCGTCTTTTGTGCCCACTCCATGGCGCACCGGGATTTCAGAAAACTGATCAATCAATTTGTGAGCGGGGTTGAAAGATGCGGCCGCACTTTGTGCGACATAAGCGATGCGCACGCCGCGCAGTTTGCGTAAATACTCCGTGGTCTGATCGCGCAGTTCGACGCCGTCAAATTTGATTGATCCACCTTTAATTCGGCAACCCGGGCGTGCGAAATTCATCGAGGCTAAACCGGCTGTGGACTTTCCTGCGCCCGATTCCCCGATCAAGCCGAGAACTTCTCCACGCTTGAGAGTAAGGTCAAGACCTTTAATGATGTCGTGCCACTCGTCATCGCTTCTGCCGTCGATTTCAAGATTACGAATCTCAAGCAACACTTCGTTGCCGTTTATGTCTTTGTCGTCGCTCATTGTATTAGTGCTCGTCTTTCAATCCACTGGACTTGTGCAGGAACCAGTCCACAACAAAGTTGACCGCAACTGTCAACAGCGCGATGGCGGCGGCTGGATAAAGCGGAACCGGATCGCCGTAGGTGATCAGTTCAGCATTGTCGCGCACCATCGACCCCCAGTCCGCTGTCGGCGGTTGAATGCCGAGGCCAAGGAAACTTAGCGCGGCGATGGTGAGGAATACGAAACAGAAACGCAGACCGAATTCGGCGACCAAAGGCGACATTATGTTTGGCAGGACTTCTCTTGTCGCTAGCCAAATCAAACCTTCTCCGCGTAGCCGGGCTGCCTCGACAAAATCAAGCACGACAACGTTAAGACTGACCGCACGCGCAAGTCGAAATACACGAGTCGCGTCAAGCACAGCGATAACGATGATGAGGTTGGTGATGCTGGTGCCAAAGATCGTTAACAGTAGCAGCGCAAAGATCAGTTGCGGGATCGCCATCAAAATATCGACGATGCGGCTCAGCACCTGATCGGTCCAACCGCCAAAGATCGCCGCCAGAATGCCTGCGATACCGCCGATTAGAAATGCCAGACACGTTGTGACGAACGCGATCCCGACGGTGTTGCGTGCGCCGTAAATCAGGCGTGTAAACATGTCGCGACCCAGATTGTCGGTGCCGAGGAAAAACTCGTCAGTGGCTTCGAGAAATTGGTCACCGACGATTTCAGATTCGCCAAAAGGTGCAATCAGCGGTGCAAAAACCGCCGCGATCACATACCCGAGGATCACGAGTAAGCCAAACTGCGCGGTTATTGGCGCCTTTTTCAGCTCTTTCCACGCGTCGGCGAGTTTGCGATCGCGAGGTGGTGGCGGTGGCGCAGAGTCGGTGCTCGCACCGATCGTTGAAGTGGTTTCTTCGCTCATTTTGGATGTAACAGCCGTGGGTTGGTGGCGATTGAAATAATGTCAGCGGTCAGGTTTAGCAGGATGTAGGTTGCAGCAAAAATCATGCTGCAGGCCTGCACAACCGGAATGTCGCGCTTCGATACCGAGTCGACCATTAGCTGGCCGAGTCCAGGGTAGACAAACACAACCTCGACCACGACAACGCCAACGATCAGATAGGCGAGACTCAACGCGATGATGTTGGCAATCGGCGCCCATGCGTTTGGTAACGCGTGGTGCACAATCACGCGCGCGCGGTCCATACCTTTGAGATTGGCCATTTCGATATACGGGCTTGCCAACAGGTTGATGATCGACGCCCGTACCATGCGCATCATGTACGCCAGTACGACGCCAGTTAACGTTACTGCCGGCAGGATCACGCGATAGAGTCGATCCCAGAATGGCGTATCGATGCCGACGTTCGCGAGGCTTGGGAACCAGTTTATGTTGACGGAGAAAAACAGAATCAAAACGTACGCAACGAAAAACTCAGGTGCCGAAATTGCGGTGAGCGTGACCACGTTAACGCTGCGATCATAAAAACTGTTGCGATAGAGAGCCGCTAAAACTCCGAAGATCAGAGCCAGCGGTACAGAGATGATCGCCGAAACCAGTGCAAGAAACAGGGTGTTGGCAAATCGTACGCCGATCAGCTCAGAAATTTCTCGCCCATTCGCCAGCGATGTTCCAAAGTCGCCCTGCAGAATATCGGCGAGCCATTGGAAGTATCGCGAGTGCGGTGGAAGATCGAGCCCGAGCTCACGCCGCAATGCGGCGACGTTTTCCGGTGTCGCGCTCTGTCCGAGAATCTCTTGAGCGATATCCCCCGGCAGCATCTCCACACCGAGGAAGATAATGAGTGATACAACGAACAGGACGAGAATGCCCAGTCCCAGCCGTTGCAGAATCATATTAAAGATTTTCGCCATGTGGTGAACCGCTATCAGGTGGTGTTCTGCTCGAAGGACGCAGATTGACCCGAGCGAAGCACACGGTCGCGACATCCTCCACTGTTTTTTTATTATTTTTTCGTGCTACCGCTTGTGGCAGCAACGACATTGCCTTGGCTAAGTAAAGCATGATCAGAACGCGCTTTGCAAATCCGATCATCGCCGCGTGGCGTTTTGTTGAAACGCTCGCAAGGTGACTCTCACGGCACACTCGCTTAGTCGGGATTGAGGGTTTTGTGCAGCGCTCGCAAAGCCTGAATATACAAAGATTCAGCGTTTGGGAAATTGTCGAATTTGTTCGATCAGTCTCTCAGACAGCTCAGCGCTGACCGTTGTCAACGCATCGACGTTCCGCGTCACAATTGCGATCGGGTATTCCAGGTCTTGTTTAAGTTGTTTGATCACGACGCCTCCGAGCGCTTCCGCAACGCGCGCGGTGAAAGGATCCACTACTGCCGGAAAAGCGGTCAATCGCGCGATCGACGCTATCGCCGGGGACGAGTGCGAGGCGAATCGTGCGCCGGAATTGATACGGCTAAGAAACTCGGCGTTCGTCGAGGAGTGGTGAGGAGGGTCCGGGGTTAACGTGACTTCGTCGTTTGATCGCAAGGCTTCCAGATCGATTGATTTTTTCCTGCCAGATTCCGGGTGACCGCGTGGCAGCGTGCACACATACTGAACCGATGTTTGATGGATGAAGTGGATTCCGTCGTAATCACGCGACGGACAAATGACACCCAAGTCCAGCTTCTGTAACAATATTGCATCGATAATGTCCGGGGTGTTCATGATCTCGACGCGGATTTGCGTGGATGAGCGTTGCGCGCTGAAACTTGCGACTGCCTCAGGCATCGCGCAATGCGCGAGAGCGGGAATAGCACCCAGCGTAATCGTCTCATCGTCGGCGTTGCGGATCGCCTCGGCGCTTTGCTCGAGTTTATTCAAGCCCACGAACATACTCTCGACGCTTTGACTGAACTTGCGGGCTTCGATGGTCGCAGTCAAGCCGTGGCCCGAACGAATAAACAAAACAAATCCAATCGAGCTCTCCAATTCGGCAATCAATCGGCTCACGCTCGGCTGGGAGATGTTCATCAAGCGCGCGGCGCCGGTTATCGATCCTGAGCGCATCGTTGCCCTAAAGGCCTCCAACTGGCGTAAGTTCATATCCTGAAATCCGCGAATTCGCAATAACGGCAGTATAGCTTTTGCAAATACGGAATAGAAATAATTCTATTTGTTCTATGTTGGGTATGCGCGTTACACTGCGCGCCTGTTGGGGTTAAAGTGCGCGCGAGCAAGCAAATAAACGAGTATGGCGAGTCGATTTTTCACAGTTGAAGATGCGCGAGTTGCTGCGCGGCGCAGAATGCCAAAGCTGATGTTTGACTACGTGGACGGCGCTGCGGGAAACGAAAGTGCGAATGCGGGCAATATTGCGTCGCTTGACCAGCTTAGATTGCAACCGCGGGTACTCGTCAACATAGAAAACCGCAACTTGAGTAAAACTCTGTTCGGGCGCGAATGGGGATTGCCGTTCGGCATAGCGCCGATGGGAATGTGCGATCTGACCTGGCCGGGTGCAGACGCGATGCTTGCAAAAGCAGCGGTGGATTACGACGTGCCGCTGTGTCTGTCGACGATGGCGTCGAGCACAATTGAGGACACCTACACTCGGGCGGGTGAAAACGCCTGGTTTCAACTCTACGTGGGACAGTCCGAAGAGATCGCCTTCGGAATGGTTGATCGCGCTGCCGCGTGTGGCTACAACACGCTCGTGTTCACGGTCGATGTGCCACTGGTTGCAGCGCGCCCGCGCGAACAACGCAATGGTTTTCAGGCGCCGCTTAAGATAGGCCCAAAGCAGTTCTTCGATTTCGCCACGCACCCTCGATGGTCGATCACCACATTACTGACAGGCGTGCCGGAAGTGGCGAACAATGCCGCGGTGACCGGCAACCAAAAGTTTGTGCGCAACGAAAGTCGCGGAAAGGTGGATTGGAATTTTCTTGCTCGCCTGCGCGACTACTGGAAGGGGAATCTGGTCGTCAAAGGTGTTCTCTCGACTGAGGACGCGGTGCGCGTGCGCGATGCCGGCTGCGACGGGGTCTACGTCTCAAATCACGGCGGTCGCCAACTGGACTCGGCGCCAGCCACGATAGATGTGCTCCCGAAAATTCGTAACGCTGTTGAAGACGACTTTGTGATTCTGTTCGACAGCGGCGTGCGCAACGGTGAGGCAGTGGTTAAGGCGCTCGCAATGGGCGCGGACTTTGTTCTTCTCGGTCGCCCGTTTTTGTATGCAATGGGTGGCGGTGGCGCCCCCGGCCTTGCCTCGATGTTCGATCTCTTACGGACACAGGTTGATACCACGCTGGCACAGCTTGGTTGCCCGAACATCAACGACATCGACAAGCAGGTTTTGTTTCAGACCTCGCTTCAGGAGCATGTAACGTGAAAGTTCGCGGAGGTGTTTTACTCGCTCGGGCCCTGCAGGAAAAAGGCGTCACGCAGGTGTTCACCCTGAGCGGTGGGTTTTGCAATCCCGCGCTCGAAGGGTTCATGCAATGTGGCATTTCGGTGATCAACGCGCCGCACGAACAGGTGGCGGGTCATCTGGCAGACGGCCACACCCGAATTACGCGCAAACCTGCGGTGTGTTTGGTCGGGCCAGAGGGTTTTGCCAACGCGGTGCCCGCGATGATGGAAGCTTGGGGTGAGCGCTCGCCGGTTATTTTTGTAACCGGCTCGAGCACGCTAAAGCGGCAGGGCAGTGGTGGTTTCAAGGAAATCGACGACGTTGCCATCGCCGCGCCGCTGACCAAATACAGCGCGTCGATCACCGACGGCGAGCGCATTTCCGAATTCGTTGATCGCGCGTGGAAAATTGCGCTCAGCGGATACCCCGGCGCTGTGCACCTGAGCATGCCGGTCGACATCATGTTCAGTTCGTTTGATGAAAACGCGATGCGCGACGAGCGCCCATTTGATCGCACCGCGAAAAGGCCACCGCGCGCGTGGCCGTGCCCAGACGATTTAAATGAGGTGCTTGATTTAATTCGGACCGCACAAAAACCGGTGCTGATCGGTGGGCATGGCGTGTGGTGGTCGCACGCCGAAAGCGCCCTCGAACGCACGGGTTACTCGCTCAATGTTCCCGTGTTTAACGTGCCGTATCATCAAAAGCTGCTCGGCGAAGAGTCACCCGCATACATGGGGCTCGCAGATTTTCATCAATACCATCCGTCTAAAGCGGCATTGCAGGAGTCCGATGTTGTCATCATGGTCGGCACACGGCTGGATAACCAGATGAACTTCGGCAACGCACCGTTTTTTCCCGAAACCACCCGAGTGGTATGCGTAAACGGCTCGCACGAGGAGCTCGAGTTCAACCGGTCTGCCGATCACATATTGTTAAGCGATCCAAACGCGTTTTTTGATGCATTGATGACACTCGACCCGTTTGACGCGGCGTGGATGGAAAGTCAGCGCGAAAAACGCCGCGATTGGGTCGAGCAAATGATTGCCGATATACCAGACCTACCTGATGGCAAGGTTCACCCCCTGCAATTGGCGATCGATGTGCAAAAAGCGATGGGCGACGAAGACTGGCTTGTTATTGATGGGGGTAACACGCATTTCTGGTCTGAGATCGCGGTGAATATTGCCGGATGGCACGGACAAAAGCTGGGCAACATTCTGCATCCCGGAACCTTTAGTATGCTCGGCGTCGGTGTTCCGTTTGCGACGGTGGCAAAACTGAATAATCCTGAAAGCAATGTCGTTGTGATTAGCGGAGACGGGGCGTTTCTATCCGGCGGATCGAGTATCGAAGCGGCGTTTCAGGAAGACCTGCCGATTGTGGTTGTTATCGACAACAACGGCGGTCTCGACTGTATTTCGCAGCAGCAGGAACGCTTATTCGATAACCAGCAACATTTTGCGACAGATTTTCGTGATATCCCTTTTCACAGCATGTTTGAAGGGCTGGGCGGTTACGGCGAACTCGTGACTGATCGAGCGGATATCGTACCTGCAGTGGAGCGCGCCATTGCCAGTGGCAAAACCGCCTGCGTTAATGTGAAAACGGTGGGTCACATCAGCCCTATCGTGCTGGCGACCACAAGCAAGCGCGACAAGGCGTCGATCGAATAAAAATGGCTACAGTGTCAACGCATATTCTGGATTCAACGAACGGTAGCTCGGCAGCCGGGATTCGCGCGCAACTATTTCGTTTGAAAAGTGCTGACGAGAGAGTCGCCGTGTTTAACGTTCATACCGATAACGAAGGCAGAATCGCGGAAACCATTTCCAAGCAGGATTGGGACGCGTCAGACGAGTACGAACTTGTTTTTCACTCCGGAGACTATTTTTCTCACATAAAGCAGGACGACAAAGAGCCGTCGGGCAAAACCGTCGTTCTGCGTTTTTCGATGCCCGAATTCGGTAAGCGCTACCACATGCCTGTTATGTTGTCGCCAAACTCATATTCGGTGTGGTGGTCGTCCTGACGTGAGTTCACCCAAATTGCAGTCATCGCGGCGCATTCGCGCGACGCCGTATTCCACACGCGTTGAAGCGTTGGGGGTAGGCGATTTCTCAGTCGTCAACCACACAATCCTGCCAAAGGGGTTTGCCCCTGCAGTCGATGAATACTGGCATCTGAAATCTCACGCGCAATTGTGGGACGTCGGCTGTCAGCGACAGGTTGAACTGACAGGTCGCGATGCGGCGAGACTGGCGCAGCTGATGACACCGCGCGATTTGCGATCTGCCGAAATTGGACAGTGTCTTTACGCGCCAATGATCGACGAAAATGGCGGGATGTTGAACGATCCGGTAATCCTGAAACTTGCCGAAGATCGCTTCTGGTTTTCGATTGCTGATTCTGACGTACTCCTGTGGGCGAAAGGATTGGCTGTTGGGATGCACCTCGACGTGCATGTCAATGAACCGGATGTTTGGCCTTTGGCAATTCAGGGACCCAAGGCGCAGTCGATCGCGCGGCGGGTGTTTGGTGACGAATTGGCCGATATCGGATTTTTTCGGTTCGCGAAAATGCCTTTCGAAAACGACGTCGTTGTCGTTGCGCGCACCGGGTTTAGCAAGCAAGGTGGGTTTGAAATTTACCCCGAGTCATCGGCGCTTGGTCAACGCATTTGGGACGCGCTTTGGGAAGCCGGCCGCCATCACAACCTTGCGCCGGGCTGCCCAAATCTTATCGAGCGTATCGAAGGCGGGCTCCTCTCCTATGGCAATGAAATGACGCGCGAAGACAATCCGTTTGAGAGCGGGCTCGCGCGGTACTGCCACGTCGACGCCGATATTGAGTTCATTGGAAAAAGCGCCTTGCAAGCGATTGCAGGCAAACCTGTGACACGAAAAATCGGTGGTTTGATTTTTGACGGCGAAGCGTGCCCAGCACCTCGTAAACCCTGGTCAATAAATTCGAATAGTGTCAGTGCAGGCTACGTAACTTCAGCGATCTGGTCGCCAAGATTTCAAAACAATGTCGCGTTAGCGATGCTCAAGCGCGATTACTGGGAGCCCGGTACACCCGTAATTGTCGACAGTGCAGATGGTAAAATCCGGTGCGGCGTCGTTTCGAATCTGCCGATGAAAGACGACGACGGCGCAACTCTCGGTTGATTTGATTTTCACATGAAAATTCACCGTATCGGATTCGGAAAACTGAGTCAGCTCGATGTCCGCCTGCTACGGATGTTTATGGTGATTGTCGAGAGTGGCGGATTTTCGCAGGCGCAGGCGCAGCTCAATATGGCGGCATCAACAATGAGCACGCGAATGGCTGATCTGGAAATGCGATTTGGTGTAAAGCTATGCCATCGAGGCCGCGGTGGGTTCCGATTGACCGAGCGCGGTGAGGTGATTTACGCCGAGGCTCGCAAGCTGTTTTCCTCCATCGATCATTTCGAAAACGCGGTTGCGGAAGTGCGCGGGCAAATGATTGGCGAACTGCGCATTGCGATTATGGACAACTCGGTGCTCGATCCCGAAATGCAGCTTCCCAAATCGATCCACCACTTCATCGGCCTGTATCCCGATGTGCATATCGGGATAGAGGTGCTGCCGCCCGAGGAGATCGAATCCGCAATCCTTGATGGGCGCGCCGATATCGGTGTCGGAGTTTTTAAAGAAACGAGTCGTCAACTGGCCTGCGTGAGCGAATTTTCCGATGTACTCGAACTGTACTGTGGGCAGAGTCATCCACTGTTCGCCAGCGCGCCAGACAAGGTAACCGTCGAGCAAGTGAGTTCAGTCGCGTACGCCGAAGGGGTCTATCTTTCCGAAAAGGAATTTCTTGCCAAGCGCGAGGCCAAAGCCATAGCCCGTCTCTCGCAACCCACTGCGACCGCGCGACAAGCCGAGGGGTTGGGGTATCTGATTCTTTCCGGACGCTATATTGGTTTTTTGCCCAAACGCTACGCAGCCACGTGGGTTGAGCGCGGCATGATGCTGCCACTGTTGCCGGACGACTACAGTCAACAAGCGCATTTCAAAGTACTGATTCGTCGTGGCGAGTCGCGCACTGATCTGCTGAAGAGTTTCATTGATGCGCTGGCGGTTGCCTGACGTTCGGCTGAGTCGAAGCCTGCGCGATACTTTATTGTTGCGCGAAGTAAATCTCATGAGTTCAGAATTTACAGCGTTGGTAGGGCGCCCATAGTATGTGCCGACAAGCCAAACGATGAGATAACCATGTCCGACCAAATTACGAGAATCGATAACGACTACGGCGTGCTGCGCGATGTGCTGCTTGGCAAACCCACGTATTTTCGCTGGACCGAAGCAGGCCCGCTGACGCGGCGCACAATGGCAAACGCACACAAAACAGGCGCTGCGTTTGACTATGATCTCGCGCAGCGGCAACACGCCGAGATGGTGCGCGTGTACGAGGAAAATGGCGTAACCTGCCACTACATTGATGACGACCCGGTTCTGCATCGTAACTTTTTTGCGCGCGATTCCAGCGCCATGACCCCATGGGGAGCGCTGATTTGCCACATGCAATTGAAAACCCGCAGGGCTGATTACGTCACTGCGATCAAGTTTTATCAGGACAACAATATACCGATCTGGAAGTATTCCACGGCGGGTCATTTCGAGGGCGGCGATTTTGTGATTGTCGAGCCGGGCACTGTGTTGATCGGCTACGGCGGCGAGCGCTCGGAGCTCGAAGGTGCCGAGCAGGTCGCCGAGTGGGTGCGCGAAGAAGGATGGGAAGCCGAGGTGTCGCCAATCCCCGCGCTGTTTGTGCATATGGATGGTCTGGTTGTGCCAATTGCACCTAAGCTGGTCGTCACATGCCTCGATGCATTGGAAGGCTGGGTGGTTGACTGGCTGCGCGCCAAGGGGTTCGATTTTGTCGACGTCGGTTTTGCTGAAGCGAAAAATCTGGGCGTCAACCTCGTGTCATTAGGCGGCAATCGAATTATGGCGATGGAAGGCAGTGACACGTTGATCGCCGACCTGCGCGGCCGAGGCTTCGAAGTCTTCGTCGTCGATATGAGTCAATTCACATTAAACGGCGGTGGAGTACACTGTTTGTGTCAATCGCTTCGCCGCGATCCCGTTTAAGCTGTTGGAGAATCATGTGAACGACACCCGAGTGAACGGTGCCCGCTTGTGGGAAAGCCTGATGGAAATGGCCAAAATTGGCGCATTACCCGCTGGCGGTTGTTGCCGTTTGGCGCTCACTGATGAGGATATTGCCGGCCGCGCACTGTTTAAACAATGGTGCGAAGCTGAGGGGTGTACGTTTAGCAGCGATGACATGGGGAATTTGTTTGTTCGCCGCTCCGGCCGCAATAACTCGCTTGACCCAATTGTCGCTGGCAGCCATCTCGACACCCAGCCGCACGGTGGAAAGTTTGATGGTATCTACGGCGTGCTGGCCGGTCTCGAAGTGATTCGTACGCTTAACGAAAACAATATTGAAACCGAGGCCCCGGTCGAAGTTGTTGTGTGGATGAATGAAGAGGGCGCGCGGTTCGCACCGGCAATGATCGCATCCGGTGTTTACGCCAACTTGTTCACGCGTGAATTTGCGCTGGGGCGAGAGGACCTGGATGGCGTCACCCAGGGTGAGGCGCTTGAAAAAAGCGGCTTTGTGGGCAACGAAAAATGCGGCGAACACAAAATGGGAGCCTATCTCGAAGCGCACATCGAGCAGGGACCAATTCTTGAGATCAACGAAAACGTAGTTGGCGTTGTGACCGGAGGTCAAGGCAGCCTGTGGTACGACGCGCGCGTCACCGGCACTGATTCGCACGCTGGGTCAACGCCGATGAAAGGTCGCAGGGATGCATTTATCGCGGCCTCAAAAATGACTCTCGCGGTGCACGATATTGTCAACAAGCACGCGCCCAACGCGGTGGGAACGATCGGGTCCGTCGAAGTGAAACCGAACTCGCGAAACACAATTGCCGGCGAGGTGTTTTTCACTATCGATATTCGCCACCCCGACTACGACATACTACGAAATATGGACGCCGAAATGCGCGCGGCACTCGATGCGATTTGCACCGAACAAAATGTCGAGCTTGATCTGGACGAAATCTGGGACAATCCGCCAGCGGTTTTTTCTGAGAGATGTATTACCGCAGTTCGAGACGCGGCTCGTGATCTGGGTTGCGCGCATCAGGATATTGTGTCGGGAGCGGGCCACGACGCCTGCCAGGTATCGCGCGTTGTGCCAGTCGGGATGATATTTGTACCCTGCGCGGGCGGTATCAGCCACAACGAAGCGGAAAGCGCGGAACCGGACCATTTAGAGGCGGGTTGTAACGTGTTACTGCACGCGATGATCTCACTTGCGTCGCGTGCGTAAATACGGTTGCGCCAAGATCGACGCAACCGCAAGTGCATTAATTAATCGTCGTCACCCCAGCCAAACGCTTCGACTGTTTTAAACAGCGCGTTTTCGGAAACCAGACCAACGGGTTCGCCGGTTTCGTCAGTCACCACAACGCGGTGAATGCGCTTTTCCAGGAGGATGCCGCTGATGGACGCGAGCGACTCGTCAGCATTACAGGTGATTAGCGGCGTCGCAGCGATCTCACTCGACTTGACCAGCGCCGGGGATTTGTTGGCGCTGACAATTTTTTGAATGATGTCGCGGCGCGTGAGAATCCCCCAGTCGCCATTTTCCATTTTGACCAGAATCGATCCGATTTCGGATTCGCGCATCACGTGCATCGCCGTTTGCACCGTCGTATCGCCGGGTAGGATGCCTTTTATCTTGGTCATGATACCGGCCGCGTTTGTGGGGCGGCGGCCTGAGGCCTTCATCGCGCGTTCCGGGTCTGCCATGCGCTCGGCTTCGAGCATTTTGCGTTTTTCTTCGGCTGCATCAGCGCGTCGCTGGCGCGCCGCTGCAGCGTCGTCGATGCCGTGCACATGGTTGATAATGCAGTCACCAAAACCGCTGGTTGACTGCTCTTTTGCGCCTTCCATCTGACGCGCGAAGTCGTAGGTAACGGTTTTGTCCGCGATCACTTTGGGATAGGCGACGTTGATCAGATCCGCTGCTTCCTGCCATCCCATGTATTCAAGCATCATCACACCCGAGAGTAACAACGAGCTTGGATTGACCTTGTCGAGGTTGGCATATTTTGGAGCGGTGCCGTGGGTCGCTTCGAAAACCGCGACGTGATCCGCGATATTTGCCCCGGGGGCGATACCCACGCCACCGACTTCTGCTGCGGCTGAGTCGGAGAGGTAATCACCGTTGAGGTTTAATGTTGCGATAACGTCGAACTCCGCCGGGCGCAGCTGCAAGAGCTGGAACATGATGTCGGCGATTCGATCTTTGATTACCACCTTGCCTTCCGGCACCTTGCCGCCGTGCTGGTCGTAAAGCTCGGCTTCGGTGATGCACTGCTCACGAAATTCGTCTACCGCGACTTCGTATCCCCAGCGGCTGAATGCGCCTTCGGTAAACTTCATGATGTTGCCTTTGTGCACCAGAGTCACGCTCTCGCGCTTGTGGTCGATCGCGTACTGAATCGCTTTACGCACCAGTCGTTTGGTGCCGAATTCGGAGACTGGTTTGATTCCCAGACCTGCATCGTCGAAAAAGGAAACTTTCATTTCTTCGCGCAGGAACTTGGCGAGCTTTTTGTTTTCGTCGCTGCCACTTTTGTACTCGATGCCGCTGTACACGTCCTCGGTGTTCTCGCGGAAGATGACGATGTCGATTTCCTCGGGTTTACGCAAGGGTGACGGCACACCGTCGTAATAGCGCACGGGTCGAACGCAGGCGTAAAGATCCAGTTCTTGCCGCAGCGCGACATTGAGTGATCGAAAACCACCTCCAACCGGTGTAGTCAGCGGACCTTTAATCGAGACGATCAGGTCTTTAAGCGCTTTGAGTGTTTCATTGGGAAAGTAGTCACCGTCGTAAATACTCGCGGCTTTTTCACCCATGTAAAGTTCGCACCACTGGATTTTGCGTTTGTCGCCATAGGCTCGCTGCACGGCTGCGTCCCACACCTTCAGGCTTGCACGGGTGATGTCGGGTCCAATCCCGTCGCCCTCTACGTAGCCGACGATTGGGTTGTCTGGAACGTGCAATTTGCCGTTTTTGACGGTGATTTTTTTTCCGTTTTTCGGAAGTGTGATGTGCTTATAAGCCATGGTGTCTCCGTAGCAATATTTAGAATTCGATGATTGCCGGCTAATTGTGTTAACCCACAACCAAAATTTTGTGGTCGCGAATGACGCTAACGCTCGGGATTGAGCATGTCCAGATAGCTGGCGTAGCGGCTTGGAGCAATCAAGTGACTTTCCACCGCTATTTTCACTGCGCACCCCGGTTCATTGAGGTGGAGGCAGTTAGCGAAGCGGCATTGCCGCGCGTATTCATAAAATTCTCTGAACGCGTGTGCAAGTTCGGATGAATCCGGCACATGCGGAGTAAACTCTCGAACGCCCGGCGAATCGATAAGCTCGCCGCCCGAAGGCAAATTATACAATGTCGTGGTCGAAGTTGTGTGACTGCCTTGCCCGGAAGCCTGCGACAAGGCGCCGGTGCGTACCGATTCGCGGGGCAGTAAGGCGTTCACTATAGAAGACTTTCCAACACCTGACTGTCCCACCAGGGCCGAGGTGTTGTTGGCGAGCAGATGCGCGAGGGCATCCACACCGTCGGTCTCTTTGGATTTGCACAATACGCAATGCATGCCGATATTTCGGTAGATTTCGATGAGCTGCTCGATTTCTTCCAGCCTTTCGTCTTTATGCAAATCTGCCTTGTTAATCGCAATAGTTGGCTGTATGCCCGCGCGTTCCGCCGCTACACAATAGCTGTCGATAAGATGCGTTTGGATGCCAGGCTCAATTGCCGCCACGATCACGAGCTGAGTTAAGTTGGCGGCAACGGGCTTAAGGGTTCCGGTTCTGTTTGGCCGCTCTAGCAGACTTGAGCGTGGTGCGACTGATCGTATCGCCGCATCGCCGTTCGGCATGTGGTCGAGATCCACCCAGTCGCCAGCGACGAGTAAGCCGTGCCTGCGGCGGGGCACGCAAAATTGTTGTTTGAAGTCCGCATTCTGAACCAGGACCCGGGCGTTGTGATTGGCTACTACTCGATAGGGGTGCGCAGGGACAGACAAGGGGGATTCGCAGCTAACGCGACGGAATCAGCGCGTCGATTTTTGCGGCACAAATAAAATCGTTGATCGAGAGCCCACCGACCGAATGAGTCGAATAAACGACCTCGCAGGTGCGATAACGCACGAGCAAATCCGGGTGATGGTCTTGCTGATGCGCAATCCACGCGACAGCGTTCACAAACGCGAGGGTTTCGTAATAGTTGCCAAACGTAAAGCAGCGTGCAATCGATTTAACCGATTCATCGCTTGCCCAACCCTCGTCGATTTGTGCGAGCAAACCGGAAGCGGTGCTCGCATCAAGTGATACCTGCCCTGCGCTGTAAGGCTCGCAGTCGCGGTCTTGCAATTTTGCTGACGTCATTTTGTAATTTTACTGCACATCGGCTTTATCACCTATACTGCCTTTGGCGACTTCGTGCATCGCTAAAGCTTTGGAGCCACAAAATAATCATGACCGTTGATGTAAACAATCTCATCTGGATCGATCTGGAAATGACCGGGCTCGATACGTTAAATGATGAAATAATCGAAATCGCCACCATCGTGACCGATTCATCTCTGAATGTAGTTGCAGAAGGCCCGATGCTCGCGATTGGGCAGCCCGCTGCGGTTCTCGATGGGATGGACGAGTGGAATACGCGGCAACACACGCAAAGCGGTTTGGTCAAGCGTGTACGCGAAAGTGAATTGACCATGCGTGATGCCGAGGTTCAAACACTCGAATTTTTGCGCCGCTACGTGCCGAAAGGTAAATCGCCTATGTGCGGCAACAGCATATGTCAGGATCGACGATTTATGGCGCGACAAATGCCGGAGCTGGAAGACTTTTTTCACTACCGCAATCTAGATGTGAGTGCGGTAAAAGAAATGGTGCAACGCTGGGCGCCGGAGATTCTGCAGGGCTTTGGTAAAGCGAGCAAGCATCTGGCGCTCGACGACATCCGTGATTCGATCAGTGAATTGATGTATTACCGAGAGCATGCATTCAAGATTTAGTTGTTGGTTTCGCGCCGATTGGCGCTTGCTAATGTCGATTGGTTCTGTGGATTAATCAATTCTCCACAGGCGTGTCAAAACGGTTACCCCATTCTGACCAGGAACCCGCATAACCGCGCACATTTTCGAATCCCAAATGACGCAGCATCACGTAACTCAGTGATGAACGTCGGTGGGTCTGGCAGTGCACCGCGATGTTATCGCGCTCGCCAATACCTGCCTGTAACAGCATATCTCGCAGCTCATCATCAGGCTTGAACTGATACGCGTTATTAGCATCCAGCGCATTAGTCCACTCAAAATGAATTGCGCCGGGGATATGACCGCCACGCGACGAAAATAATTTTGTGCCGTTGTACTCCTCCAGCGAGCGCGCATCCAGAATCCTGAAATCGTCAGTCCCTAACGCTTTCTGAATCGTATCGCAGTCGATGACACGATCGAGATCTACGTTCAATTCGATCGGGTTGTTCGACGGTGAGGGCGCAACGTTGCCTCGTTCCAGCGAATTACCTGACTGCGCCCACGCGTGCAATCCGCCGTTGAGCCACGAGGTTCTGGTGTGACCAAATGCGTGCAGGTTCCAAATGAGTCGCGCTGCACTTGCGCCACCCTCTGCATCGTAGGCAACCACATGCGTACCCGCGTGCACGCCGTGCGCCTGAAGCACGCGCGCGAATGAATCCTTTTCCGGCAGCATTCCGCCCGCTTTGCCAACGGTTTGCACGAGATGGTTGTAATCAAAATTAACCGCACCTGGAATATGCGCTTGTTGATAGTGATCACCACCCTGTAAATCAACGACTAACAACTCCGGGTTATTAAGTGTGTCGGCAAGATTTTGTGCGCTGATTACCAGGGGCAAATGTGCTTCTGTCATGCGAATTTAGTACTTAATTAGTCACGCTGAGTTGGCTTTTTTTTCTGAACTGTTCGGCGTTCAGCGGAGTCAGAATTGTAAAGCCTGAATTTTTGGAGGGCTCGGGATAGTCGAGCGTGTAGTGCAGTCCACGGCTTTCTTTGCGCAGCATGGCTGACTGAATAATCAACTTGGCTACGGTGGTCAGGTTGCGCAATTCGAGCAAGTCTGGCGTGACGCGGAAATAGCTGTAGTATTCGTCAATCTCGCTGATCAGCAAGTCAACGCGGTGTTGTGCACGAGCGAGGCGTTTGTCAGTGCGAACGATGCCGACATAGTCCCACATAAATCGTCGCAGCTCGTCCCAGTTATGCGAAACGACCACCTCTTCATCCGAGTCGGTGACGCGGCTTTCGTCCCACGACGCGATATCGAATTGCTCGTGCTTCGACCCGGTGTACTTGAGAATGTCCTCGCTCGCTGCCTTTGCAAAAACAAAACACTCCAGCAGCGAATTGCTCGCCATTCGATTGGCGCCGTGCAAGCCGGTATGCGCTGTTTCACCGATAGCGTATAAACCGGGCAGGTCAGTCGCGCCCTTGGTGTCAGTCATAACGCCCCCACATGTGTAGTGTGCGGCCGGTACGACTGGAATTGGCTCGCGCGTGACGTCGAATCCAAAGGTGAGGCAGGTTTGGTGGATGTTGGGAAAATGATGGGTAATAAAATCCGCTGGCTTATGTGAGATGTCCAGATAAACGTGATCGGCACCTGTACGTTTCATCTCGTGGTCAATCGCGCGGGCGACGATATCGCGCGGGGCCAGCTCCATGCGCGGGTCAAATTTGCGCATAAAGCGCTCACCGTTTTCGAGTAACAAACGACCACCTTCGCCGCGCACCGCCTCCGATATGAGGGATGATTTAGCACGTGGGTGATAGAGACAGGTCGGGTGAAACTGCATAAATTCCATGTTGGCGATTCGGCAACCTGCGCGCCACGCCATTGCGATACCGTCGCCGGTCGAGCCGTCCGGATTGCTGGTGTACAAATACACCTTATTGGCACCGCCGGTTGCCAATACGACGCAGGGAGCAAGGTACGTTTCGATCTTTTCTGACTGGGTGTCGAGCACGTATGCGCCAAGACAACGATTTTTGTCTCCGTCTTGCGGTTTGGCGTGTCGACGTTCAGTGATCAGGTCGACCGCAACCCGATGTTCGAGCAAGGTGATATTTGAATGCGCGCGTGCCTGCGTAATTAACGTGTTTTCAACCACTCGCCCGGTGGCGTCTTCGGCGTGAATCACGCGGCGGTGCGAATGGCCCCCCTCTCGGGTCAAGTGCGGTTTACGCTGGCCATCTGCATTAAACCATTCGCTGAAGTCAACGCCCAACCGCTGTAGCCATTCGATGCTGCCCGGACCGCGTTCAACTGTAAATCGCACCACGTCGGGGTCGCACAAACCTGCTCCGGCATCAAGCGTATCCTCAATATGCGACTCAAAGCTGTCATCGCCGTCCAGCACCGCTGAAATGCCGCCCTGCGCATAATATGTGCTGCACTCCTGCAGATCGGATTTGGTCAATACCGCAACCTTGCGTTCCTGCGCAAGATTCAGCGCGAGCGTCAGGCCGGCAGCGCCAGAACCAAATATCAGTACATCGTAGTTGAGGTTATCAGTCATGCCGTCGAGAATGAGTAAAGCGGCAATTCTGACACAGAGTCGTCAATTCAGCCTATAGTTTCGCGCTTGACGACAGTACAATGCGCGCGGGGTGAACTAACTGGATGTTTTATGGTCAATCGACCCGACAAGGTAAACTTAGGGGTAACGGTAGCAGAGCGGAGTCACTGCATCTATGAGTGAGGCGAGTGTCGATCTCGAGCTGGTTCGCCGTGTGCAAAAAGGCGACAAGACGGCCTTTGACATACTGGTGCTTAAGTATCAGCAGAAAATGGCGAATTTAGTATCGCGCTACGTGCGTGAGCCCGCTGAGGTGCAGGACGTCTGTCAAGACGCTTTTATAAAGGCTTATCGCGGCTTGGCCAACTTTCGGGGAGAGAGTGCGTTCTATACTTGGCTGTACCGAATCGCAGTCAACACAGCTAAGAACCATCTGGTCTCGCAGGGTCGACGCAGCACCCAGTACGCGGTTGACGCGCAAGAGGCAGAGCAGTTCAGCGGCGCGGAGGTTCTGCACGAAAACGCGAGTCCCGAGCGCGAGCTGCTGAGCAGTGAAATTCAGGAAGCTGTACGCGAATCGATCGACAGCCTGCCCGAAGACCTGAAAGTAGCGATCACTCTGCGTGAATTTGAAGGCATGTCGTACGATGAAATAGCCGACATCATGGAGTGCCCGATCGGCACGGTGAGGTCGCGCATATTTCGTGCCCGCGAGGCCATCAATACTAATCTGCACCCGTTGCTGAATGAAACAGATGAGGGTTTAGAGCGTGAACAACGAAAAGTTTGACACGAAATTCGAAGTAATCTCGGCGCTTGCCGATGGCGAACACGCCGTCGACGACAAGTTAGTCGCAAAGTTCGCATCGGACGAAGAGCTGCGATCCAGATGGGCCGACTATCATCGCGGACGTGCGGCTATGCATGGCGAGGTCAATGTTGCCCTTAGCGCAGACTTTGCTGACACCTTGCGTGCGAAGATTGCTAACGAGCCAGCCATTTTAGCGCCGCGCATCAAGGCGCAAGAACCGTCGCTACCCAGCACTCCCATGCGCCGGGTCGTATCGGGTCTGGCCATAGCAGCGACGGTCGCCGCGGTGGCGATTTTTGGCTTGCAGAACTTCAGTGCAACGCAAGCTCCGGGTGTTGCACCTGTTGCCCAGGTGGATGCTGTTCCCGAGGGGCAGTCTCCTGCGCTCTTGCCCAGTGCGACGAATAGTCAGGTGTTGCCTGCGTCCTTGTCGGGCAATGCCACGTACTGGCAGATGCAACACGTCACCCCCGAGCGCGACGCTGAGCTCGAAGCGCGACTCAATATGTATCTGGCTGATCACATGGGTAATGCGAACGTAGGAAAAATGCAGAGTGTGCTGCCATATTCGAGTCTGGTTGGTTACGACGCCAGTGAATAAACTCCTCCACATATTAATATTTTCGGCGACGCTTCTGTTTGGCAGCGTGGCGTTCGCAAGCGATGATTCTTCCGACGCCGGAATGACCTGGCTAATGCGGATGTCGCAGGCGATGCAAAATGAATCTTACACCGGTACGTACGTATATCTGCACGGTGGAAAAATTGAAACCCTGCAATTACAACACTACCGAAGTGAAACCGGGAATTACGAACGACTGGTCTCGCTTAACGGTGAAGCGCGCGAAATCATTCGTGACAACAGCCACGTCACCTGCATCTGGCCTGGCAGCAAATCGGTTATCGTTAGTCGCTCAACGCCAAGTACACCGTTCGCTGAGTGGGTAGAGGGCAGAGTCGATGAGTTTAAGAAATGGTACGAGATGTCGGTGCTCGGAGAAGAACGAATTGCAGGTCGGCTCGCGACCGTGATCGGTATTTTGCCGCGCGATGGTATGCGCTACGGTCACAAAATCTGGATTGATAGCGAAAACAGTCTGTTGCTCGGGTCGCAGATGTTCGACCTCAAAGGCGGCGTAGTTGAGCAAGTCTTATTCACCCAGATGCAGCTCACTCAGTCATTTCACGCAGCGCAATTCGTACCCTCGATTACTGACCCGTCCTACCAGTGGCAACAGCCGGTTGAGCCTTTGGAAAACGTTGACTTTGCGGTGGACTGGGTTTTCTCAGAATTACCCGTCGGCTTTGCTCAAGTTTCCGAGGCGATTAAACCAATGGGTGAGCATAATACTCCCACGCATCACGTGACCTTGTCTGATGGTCTGGCTTCTGTGTCAGTTTACATAGAGGAAATCACGACCGGCTCTCCAGAGGCTTTGGTGGGCGAATCGCAAATGGGCGCCATGAGTGCGTTTGGCCGAAAAGTGGCCAACTTTCACGTCACGGTTGTGGGCGAAGTTCCCATGTCCACAGCGGCCGCGATCGGTCAGTCGGTCGCCATCGCAGGCGAGAGTTGATTCTTCTCAAACACCCGATCTCTCTTTGCTTGCAGTCGAACAGCTCCGCTAGATTCACTCGCCTGTCCATGCGGTAAAGCCTTGCATCTTGACGTAACCCACCCTTGCTCACTAGGGTTTAGCTTATGAATGATTTAAATCTCAAAACTGCGACGGTTGCGCTGGTTTTTGCGTTGGCCTCGATCTCGTCAACTGCGGCAAATTCGCGTGGCCTGCCAAATTTTATCGATCTGGTTGAGGACAACCGATCCGCAGTGGTGAACATCAGCACCGTCCGCGCAAGTCGACAACAGATCACACCTTCTCTGCCGCCGGGTTTGGAAATTCCGGATCTTGAGAATTCACCGTTTGGCGATTTGTTGCGTAAGTTCTTTGAAGAGCGGGGGCAGATGCCACCGCCCGGTCGAGAGGAGGCCGCGTCACTGGGGTCCGGGTTTATTATTTCTGACGATGGCTACGTGCTGACGAATAATCACGTAATCGATGGGGCAGAAGAAATTATCGTGCGCCTCCACGATAGACGCCAGTTGGTGGCGGAATTGGTTGGACGCGATGAGCGCAGCGACATAGCGCTGTTAAAGCTTGATGCGGACGACCTGCCAACGGTCAAAATTGGTGAATCCGACGCCCTTAAAGTGGGTGAATGGGTCCTCGCCATCGGCTCACCCTTCGGCTTCGATCACTCCGTCACTGCCGGAATCGTCAGCGCCAAAGGCCGCGCGTTGCCCAGTGAAAACTACACGCCGTTTATCCAGACAGACGTTGCGATTAACCCGGGCAACTCGGGTGGCCCACTGTTTAATCTGGACGGCGAAGTCGTAGGAATCAATTCACAGATCTACAGCCGAACCGGCGGATTTATGGGCCTTTCATTTGCGATACCGATTGAGCTGGCGATAAACGTCGTCGATCAAATCAAGACCAAAGGTCGGGTTAGTCGTGGCTGGCTGGGCGTAATTATTCAGGAGGTCACGCGCAGTCTGGCCGAGTCGTTTGGGATGGAACGCGCGCACGGTGCACTGATTTCACAGATTCTTTCGGACAGCCCTGCTGAAAACTCGGAATTAAAAGTAGGCGACATCATTATCGAGTTTAACGGTGATCCGGTTGAACGTTCTTCATCACTGCCTCCCCTGGTAGGTCGTGCAGCGGTAGATGAGTATGCCAAAGTCATCGTCATGCGCGACGGCGAACGCGTCCGATTAAGCGTGAAGATAGGCGAATTGCCCGATACTGCTGGAATTGCGGCACGTGCAACGCAAGCGGCGCCAAAAACGACAGGCGAGGTCACAAGTGACACGCTAGGATTAACCGTGGTGCCGCCAGACGACGCCTCGCGAGAAAAACTGGGGATCGACAGTGGTGGCGCGATGGTTAGCGAAATCGAGAACGGTCCGGCACAGCAGGCGGGACTGATTGAGGGTGACTTGATTGTTTCGCTCAACGGTATCGATATCGAGAGTACCGAACAGTTCGGTAACATCGCATCCAAACTTGAATCGGGCAAATCCGTTGCGGTGTTGGTCCAGCGCGAACAGGGGCCGATCTTCCTGGCAATCAAGATTCCCGAATAATCGCATCAGGGGCGCACCTGCTGGAGTTGGAAAATTCGGGCAATAAAGATATTCCTGTCTTGTGCTTGGCGCGCGTTAACGGTAACGTGCGCACCCTGTTGATATCCGCTCGCGCCGACCATCTAATCTATTACTATGCAACTTAACCTCTACACTCGCAGGGGCTGTCACTTGTGTGAGGACATGCAGGAGACACTGGCGGAATTCAGCGAGGAGATGGGGTTTTCTGTGCGCGAAATCGATATCGACCAAGATCCGGTGTTGCGGGACCGTTACAACACCCTGGTGCCGGTGCTGGCTGTCGGTGAAACTGAAATTTGCCACTATTATCTGGACAAGGTCGCGCTTGAGCAGGCGCTGCAAACGAACGCAACTTAATGCAAGACAAAATTCGCAATTTTTCGATTATCGCGCATATCGACCATGGCAAGTCGACGATCGCTGACCGATTTATTCAGGTCTGTGGTGGATTGAGCGAGCGTGAAATGGCGGCGCAGGTGCTCGATTCGATGGACCTTGAGCGTGAGCGCGGCATAACAATTAAGGCGCAGAGTGTTTCACTGGACTACACGGCCAAAGACGGCGAGACCTATCAGCTCAACTTTATCGACACGCCGGGACATGTGGATTTTTCGTATGAGGTATCGCGCTCGCTCGCTGCGTGTGAAGGCGCGCTACTGGTTGTGGACGCATCACAGGGCGTTGAGGCCCAAAGCGTTGCGAACTGCTATACCGCGATTGAGCAGGATCTCGAAGTCATTCCGGTGCTGAATAAAATTGATCTGCCCGCGGCCGATGCTTATCGCGTGTCTGAAGAGATCGAAGAAATCATCGGCATCGATGCGAGCGACGCTATCCACACCAGCGCAAAAACCGGGCAGGGCATCGATGATTTGCTCGAGTGTCTTATCGAAAAAGTACCGCCGCCTGCGGGTGACACTGACGCGCCACTGCAGGCGCTGATCATCGACTCATGGTTCGATAGTTTCGTCGGGGTAATCACACTGGTGCGCATCGTTAACGGTCGCCTTAGCCGTCGTGACAAGATTCAGATCATGTCTACCGGTCGCGTTTTTCAGGCCGATACAGTTGGCGTTTTTACGCCAAAACGCCAACCGAAGGAATCGCTCGAAACCGGTACCGTCGGTTTTATTATTGCCGGTATTAAGGAGATCGACGCCGCACGCGTTGGCGACACCATCACGCTGGCCTCGCAACCTGCAACGGAACCCTTGCCCGGTTTTGTCGAAGTTCAGCCGCGTGTGTTCGCGGGTTTGTTCCCGGTGAGTTCTGACGATTACGAGAATTTTCGCGAAGCGCTCGACAAGCTCAAGCTAAATGACTCGGCGCTTAACTTTGAGCCGGAAACATCCAGCGCGCTGGGGTTTGGTTTTCGCTGCGGGTTTCTCGGTATGCTGCACATGGAGATCGTCCAGGAGCGCCTCGAACGCGAGTACGATCTTGATTTGATCACAACCGCGCCAACAGTGGTGTACGAGTTGCTGCTAACCAGTGGTGACGTCAAGCATATTCACAACCCGGCCGAACTTCCGGCGGTGAATAAAATCAGCGAGATTCGCGAGCCGATCATCGAAGCGAATATCCTCGTTCCCCAGGAGTACATCGGCGAGGTGATCAAGCTGTGCGTCGAGAAACGCGGCGTGCAAAAGCGAATGCAGTATCTGGGGCACCAGATTTCATTGGCGTACGAGCTGCCGATGAGTGAGGTTGTGCTCGACTTTTTTGACCGGCTGAAGTCCTGCAGCCGCGGCTACGCGTCGTTCGACTATGAGTTTCTGCGATTTCAAACATCGAATTTGGTCAAGGTCGACATACTGATTAACGGGGACCGCGTCGACGCGCTCTCGGTTATCATCCACAAAGACAAAAGTCAGACTCGCGGTCGCGAACTGACCGAGCGCATGAAAGATATTATTCCAAGGCAGATGTTTGAGGTCGCTGTGCAAGCCGCCATCGGTTCGCATATCATCGCGCGCTCATCGGTCAAAGCCTTGCGCAAAAACGTCACCGCCAAGTGTTACGGCGGTGACATAACGCGCAAACGCAAGCTGCTGGAGAAACAAAAAGCGGGTAAAAAACGCATGAAGCAAATTGGCAAGGTCGAGATTCCGCAAGAGGCGTTTCTAGCCGTACTGCAGGTTGATAACTAACGCCGCGCACTTTCGTATTTGAGAATCGATAATGAGTTTTGATTTTGAACTGATCCTGGTCGCACTAACCGGGCTGACCGCGGTTATATGGCTGATCGATAGCTTGCTCTTCGCCCGCCCGCGCGCAGCAACGGCTGACACTGGCGGTGAACGCGAGCAGACCAACGAACCGTTGCTGGTTGAGTACTCGAAATCGTTTTTTCCGGTGCTGCTTGTGGTCGTTGTGCTCAGGTCATTTATGTTCGAGCCGTTTCGTATACCGTCTGGCTCTATGCTGCCAACCCTGTTAATTGGCGATTTTATTCTGGTGAACAAATTCTCCTATGGGGTGCGTTTACCGGTGCTGCACAACAAGGTTCTGGACACCGGCGAACCAGAACGCGGTGATGTGGCGGTGTTTCGCTATCCGTTGAACCCGGATCAAGACTATATAAAACGCATAGTCGGATTGCCGGGTGATACCATCCAGTACGTCAATAAGCAGCTGGTGGTCAACGGTGAGCCCGTCGCGCTGGAATCCCAGGGACCGTATTTGCCGCCGGGAGAGTCGGAACCAAACTATCTCCTCTTGAGGTTGAATGAGAAATTCGATAACGTTGATCACGATATTCTGATCAATGACCGAGCTGCCCGATCAATTCAACTCACCGTGCCGGACGGTGAATACTTTGTGATGGGCGACAACCGCGACAACAGCAACGATAGTCGTGCCTGGGGATTTGTGCCCGAGGGGAATCTGGTTGGCAAAGCGGTTTTGATCTGGATGAATCTGGATTTTCACTGGGACCGGCTTGGATCCAGCATCGATTAGTCACTGCGGGACATATTATGCGCACCACAATTTCACGCCAGCGCCAACGAGGCGCTTCACTGTTTTCCATCATGTTTCTGGTTGTGGTTTTAGGGATTCTCGCGATTGCCGGGTTCCGTATCGTGCCGCTGTACATGAATTATCTGACCGTTTTGCAGGTTGCTAAAGACACTCACGCTGATGGCAGCGTAAGTAACAAATCCAAGCGAGAAATTCGCGAAACGCTGAACAAGCGATTCCGCACCAACAACTTGTGGGACTTCAAGGCAGAGGAAATCATTAAAATCAAAAAAGACCCCGGCAAAGGCGTCATTCTGCATATCGACTACGAAGACAGATCGCCGCTTATCTACAATCTGGAAGTGATTGCTAAATTTGATCAGACAGTCGGCGGGCAATAGCAATGCAGTTGTGTCAAAGCTGAACCAAGTCAGCCAGAGGCTTGGCTATACCTTCAACAACCCCGAACTCCTTACGCAAGCACTCACTCACCGCAGCGTTGGCGCAAACAACAACGAAAGACTCGAATTTCTTGGAGACGCGGCGCTTAATTTCGTCATCGCCGACGCACTCTACCTGCGCCGACCACAGTTTAACGAGGGAGAGCTCAGTCGCATGCGCGCGCGTTTGGTGCGTGCAGAAACGCTGGCTGAGGTGGCGCTTGAGTTGAATCTGGGGGGTGAGTTGAGGCTCGGTCCCGGCGAGCTAAAAAGCGGGGGCTTCGCGCGTCAGTCGATACTGAGCGATGCAGTCGAAGCGGTAATTGGGGCAATCTTTCTCGACGCTGGATTTGAAACCTGCCGGCGTATTGTTCTCACTTGGTACGCCGCCCGACTCGACAACTTACCTGAGATCGATCAGCTTAAGGACGCGAAAACAAATTTGCAGGAATACGTCCAGGCGAAGTCTATGGCACTACCGGTTTACGAGGTGATAGAAAAATCCGGGCCACCGCACGAGCAGATGTTCACCGTTAAATGCACCTTGCCAGACAGTCGGGAAGCACAAGCCACAGCGTTGGGTCGGCGTCGTGCCGAACAGGCTGTCGCCGCGTTGCTGCTCGAATCCATCGGTATCGATTAATGGCGAAGACGGGGTATATCGCAATTGCTGGACGCCCTAATGTTGGTAAATCGACGTTGATGAACTCGATGATTGGGCAAAAACTCAGCATCACCGCGCACAAGCCGCAGACGACTCGGCATGCGATTCACGGCATCTATACGGATAAAAACGTTCAGATGATTTTTGTCGATACGCCCGGATTGCACACGCAAAAAAACACGGCGTTGAACAAGGTGCTTAATCGCTCGGCAAACGCCAGTTTGCAAGATGTTGACGTAGTCGTGATGGTGGTCGAGGCAGGTCAGTGGACAGATGAAGATGCGTTTGCGCACAAAATCGTCCTGCAAGCCGCGCGACCTTATATGATTGTCGTTAACAAAATCGACAGGTTGAAATCAAAAGAATTGTTGTTGCCTTATCTTGCGTCACTACCGTCTGGTGACGACCTCGTCGACGTGGTTCCAATATCAGCGAAAACCGGTGAGCAGTTGGATGAACTCCGCGCTCGACTAACTCAACAATTACCCGAGGCACCGTTTGTTTTTTCGCCAGATCAACTGACCGACGTAAGCGAGAAATTTCTCGCGTCTGAAATTGTACGTGAACAACTCACACGCCAACTCGACGCGGAGCTGCCGTACGCCCTTACAGTTGAAATTGAACGCTTCGTGGATGAGGGAAGTCTCACGCGAATTAACGCGGTCATATGGGTTGAGCGAGATAGCCAAAAAGCGATTGTAATTGGTAAAAAAGGAGCGCGGCTGAAGCAGGTTGGAACGCTTGCGCGAAAATCTATGCAACACCTTTTTGATCGAAAGGTCCATTTAGAATTGTGGGTTAAGGTGAAGGAAAACTGGGTAGACGATGCACGCGCTCTCAGGCACCTGGGTTACGGCGCGGACTAGTATCTCTTGCCTTTATGAGCAGGGTCGAATTACAGCCCGCGTTTGTTTTGCATCAGCGCCGTTATCGAGAAACCAGCCTGATAATTGATGTTGTGACCCCTGATTTTGGGCGTGTTGGATTGATTGCAAAAGGTGCGCGCGGATCAAAAAAAAATCTCGCCGCTCAGCTACAGACATTCCGGCAACTTCTATTGTCGTGGTCTGGTCGCAGCGAGTTGCGGACACTGACGACGGTTGAGGAAGTCCCGTCGTCCGGGTCGAAGCCTCCGTTACACGGAGAGGCCCTTTACTGTGCCTACTACATCAATGAGTTGGTTTTGTATTTGCTGCCGCGTGATGATTCGCAAGTGCAGGCATTTGCAACCTACAGTCAAACACTCTCCGCACTCGCAGAAGCCGATTGTGACTACGAGGCAGTGTTGCGTTTGTTCGAACTCAATTTGCTCGATTCTCTCGGTTACAAGGTAGAGTTAGAGCATGATGTGGCGTCTGCTTCTCCGATTCGAAAGGATCAATCTTATTCGTTTCGGGTAGATTCCGGTCCAGTTGCGCGAACGTTCGAAACTGATCAAGAATTGACCGTGTCAGGAAAAACCCTGCTCGACTTGTCGACTGAAGATTTGTCTGATCCCGAAACACGCGTCGAGTCAAAGAAGCTACTGCGCGGAATTGTTGACTATCATTTGGACAACCGACCGTTGAAAAGTCGAAAAATGTTCAAGGATATGTTTGGCAATGGCGGGCGTGGTTCATGAGCTCGGAACCGTATTTCTTTCGAGCAAAGGCGCTTGAGATTTTAATGGAACGCGATCCGACGCAGAAGGTAGGTGCGACGCAAGCATTGTTTAGCAACTTCCTCAGCTCAGAGAATCTCGATTTTTCGTTGCAGCAGGTAGTTTCAGTACCAGTGCCGGGTCGTCCCGACAAGCCGCTTCTGGTGCATCCCAGCGCGGTAGTGAAACGCAGGCCAGGAACCTTCGAAGGCCGACTTGCGCAGTTCCACGCTTTTGCGCACATCGAGTTCAACGCGATCAATCTTGCGCTTGATGCTGTTTATCGCTTTGCGGGAATGCCTCACGAGTATTACCGAGATTGGCTACAGGTTGCCGCAGAGGAGGCGCATCACTTCACGTTGATTTGTGAATATCTCAATCACCGCGATACACACTATGGTGACTACACAGCGCACGATAATCTGTGGCAAATGGCTCTGCAAACAGAACACGATGTTTTACTTAGGATGGCTTTGGTTCCTCGCGTGCTTGAAGCACGAGGGCTGGATGTAACGCCAAAAATTGTCGCCAGACTTAAGTCTCTGGGAGATACGGACGCGGTACGCATCCTGAATACAATATACGAGGATGAAATCGGCCATGTAGAAATCGGGAATCGCTGGTATATGTACGCCTGTGATCAGAGAGAGCTTGAACCAATCCAAACGTTCAAAAAAATCCTCAAAGAACACGCGCGCGGATATTTAAGCGGGCCCTTTAATCACGATGCGCGTGCTGAAGCCGGATTTAGTGAGACTGAATTGAGGTTGTTAAACGAACTGTCCGCTGAGATTAAAACCGCCTCTTAAGCAAAATCGTTAGGCCAGCTTTTTAGTGCGATACCATCTGCGCTTGCGATGGCGACTTCTGCTGAAGTCGCCCATTCGCCCAACACATATCGAAAGCAGTTTGCGTTGTTTGTCGCGTGTTGATGCACCGCGGGCCTGTGCGTGTGACCGTGGATCATCTGCACTACGTTGTGCTCATTCAGTGTCGAGATAACGGTATCGACGTTTACATCGGTTATTTCTGACGTTTTTTCCGCAGTCGCGCTACGGCTTTTTTCTCGCAATGCCGCGACAGTTTGTTGGCGATCTGCAAGTGGTTTTGACAAAAAACTCGTCTGCCACTCGCGTGCGCGAACACTTCTGCGAAAGTTTTGATAGTCTACGTCGTCCGTGCACAGAGTGTCTCCATGCAGTATCAGCGTGGATTGTCCATAGAGATCGATCACAATGTGATCTTGATTAATTAGCTCAACGCCGAACTTTGCCAGAAAGCCTGCAGACAACAAAAAGTCGCGGTTGCCGTGCATGACGTAAATGCGACAACCGCTGTTACCAAGTCGTTTGAGAGCGTCAAAAATCCGAACGTGATATTCGACGATTGCATCATCTCCGATCCAGTACTCAAAAAAATCACCGAGTATATAGAGTGCGTTATAGCTGGTGCAGGCCTTAAAAAAATCAAGAGCCAGCGAGATTGTATGCGGGCGGCTTTCGTCGAGATGGAGATCAGATATAAACGCCGTTGCTTTCACTATGGCCTCACGGCCTGAATCGATTATTCGTCACGCTCAATCGATTGAATCACAATGGGATCTATCGGAACGTTCTGATGCATCCCGCTGTTGCCGGTGGCGACCATGCTGATCTCCATTACAACTTCCATACCTTCTGTCACTTTCCCAAATACGCAGTATCCCCAACCTGAATCGGACGCACTTGTGTAGTTGAGAAAATCGTTATCGTTCACATTGATAAAAAATTGCGACGATGCGGAATGGGGGTCAGGTGTTCGCGCCATTGCGAGTGTTCCGGTCATGTTTTTCAGGCCGTTGTCTGCCTCATTCTTGATCGTAGCGTTGGTTTCCTTTTGTTCCATTTCTTCCGTGAAACCACCGCACTGGATCATAAAGCTCGGAATAACCCGATGAAATATCGTGCCATTGTAAAAACCGTCGTTGACATACTTTTCAAAATTTTCGCAGGTGACGGGCGCGCTCTCGCGATCGAGGCTGATTTTGATATTACCGTGATTGGTTTTAATAGTTAGCATTGAGATGATTCCGAACGAAATGAGTGTCCCACATTTACTCGCTAAGGCGAGAGGCTTTGATAATGGTGATATTTTGCAATGGTACGTCACCCGGCAAAATTCCGCGCTGACCAGTCTCGACTGTGCTGATCTCGTCAACGATGTCTTCGCCACCAACAAGCTTGCCAAAAACAGCATACCCCCAGCCATTTCCGCTGGGTGCGCGGTGGTTTAGAAAGTCATTATCTTCGGTGTTGATAAAAAATTGCGACGTGGCTGAGTGGGGTGCCTGCGTGCGTGCCATCGCGATTGTGTACCGATAGTTTTTCAGTCCGTTTGCTGCTTCATTTTGAATCGGGTCACGGGTTTGTTTTCGCTGCAGATTAGTATCGAATCCGCCGCCCTGGATCATGAATCCGTCGATCACACGATGAAATACAGTGCCGTCGTAGAATCCGCTGTCGACATACTCGAGAAAGTTCGCTACTGAAAGTGGCGCTTTTTCCTGATCAAGTTCGATCGTTAATGTTCCCATCGATGTTTCGAGCTGCACGCGGGGAGACTCGGCGTGTGCCGGCAGGTAAATCGCAAATAATAGAAGAAGCGTGCTGACCAGATAGCGCATATCAAGAGTTGCCTTTGTTGAAGACCCGCGAGTTTAACGTGTTGAGCGTGGTGGTGAAAGTTGAATGCACTTACGCCACTTCTTTGGGCTATAATCCCGGCCTTCTTACCGCGGCTGCCGCAGCGCACGATCCAGACTTCCGAACGCTTGTACCGAATACCCCGTTATGCTGTCCATTTACAATTCGTTGACCCGCCAAAAAGAGGTTTTCACACCTATTGATCCGCAAAATGTGCGGATGTACGTGTGTGGCATGACGGTCTACGATTACTGCCACCTTGGGCATGCGCGAGTTTTGGTCGTTTTTGATGCGGTGTATCGACACCTTAAAGCGCTGGGCTATCCCGTAACCTATGTTCGCAATGTGACTGACATTGATGACAAAATAATCCAACGGGCTAACGAAAACGGCGAAGAATTTCGAACACTTACGCAGCGGTTTACCCATCACATGCACGAGGATTGTGAAGCCTTGGGGGTGCTGCCACCAGATGTTGAACCGCTGGCAACCGAAACTATCGCGCCCATTATCGAGATGATCGAGAGTCTGGAGAAAAGTGGGCACGCTTACAAAGCTGACAATAACGATGTGTATTTTTCGGTCGAAGCGTATTCTCCGTACGGTGCGTTGTCGGGAAACGACTTGAATGAGCTGCGAGCCGGTGAGCGCGTTGCAGTGGACGAGTTCAAACGCGATCCTCTCGATTTCGTTTTGTGGAAAGCCGCGAAACCTGGTGAACCGAAATGGCCGTCTCCTTGGGGTGACGGGCGCCCCGGCTGGCATATCGAATGTTCGGCGATGTCGACCCAGCACCTGGGCAACCATTTCGACATTCACGGCGGCGGCAAGGATTTACAGTTTCCACATCACGAATGCGAAATCGCTCAAAGCGAAGCGGCGACAGGCGAGAAATTTGTCAACTACTGGATGCACAACGGCTTTGTGCGGGTCGATGAAGAAAAGATGTCCAAATCACTGGGCAACTTTTTCACCATCCGCGACATCATGAAAGAATACCGGGGTGAGGAAATTCGCCTGTTTATGCTGTCGAGCCACTATCGCAGCCCATTGAACTACTCCACTGCGCAACTCGACAACGCGCGCAACGGTTTGAATCGCCTCTACACTGCATTGCGTGACCTCGATACATCGACCGGTAACATTAATGAAGGGTATCGCGAGCGCTTTGATAACGTGATGAATGACGACTTCAACACCGCGGAGGCAACTGCAGTATTGTTCGAGCTTGCGCGTGAACTCAATTTGAGTCGTGAATCGGGTGAGATCACGCGCGTCGATGAACTGGCGAGCACTTTGCGCAATCTGGGCGAGCGGCTCGGTTTGCTGCAAGATGACCCTGAAGAATGGCTGCGCGGCGGCTCAACCGCGTTGTCAATTTCCGAAGAGATGATTGAGCAAATGATCAATGAGCGCACGGTCGCGCGATCAAACAAGGATTGGGCTGAAAGCGATCGTATCCGCGACGAGCTGAAAGCGCACGGCGTTGTGTTGGAAGACAAGGCCGGCGCGACCACCTGGCGTCGCGAGTGAGTTCATATCGACTTGCGTGATTGACGCTCCGTCGACGGATGCGTAAACTTCGCTTCCCCTGCGGAAAGGGCGGGATCGGTCGATAAATCGACAGTCGGGGCATAGCGCAGTCTGGTAGCGCATCTGCTTTGGGAGCAGAGGGTCGGGAGTTCGAATCTCTCTGCCCCGACCAATCGCCGCATCTCGGGTAACCGAGCGCCCGTAGCTCATGCGGATAGAGCATCGGCCTTCTAAGCCGAGGGTAGCAGGTTCGAATCCTGCCGGGCGCGCCATTGCTCAACCAACGGCATGCCAGGCGAAGCGAACCGCAAGGTAAGGCCGACAAAATCGCCTCGATTGTTACGATACCAAGCATCGAGACGACGATGGTTATAATGTAAGCGCGTATGGAAGCTTAAGCAGATTGAGGGATTGTCTCAGTGGTGGGCGTAGCTCAGTTGGTAGAGCCCTGGATTGTGATTCCAGTCGTCGTGGGTTCGAGTCCCATCGTCCACCCCATTCCTTTTGTTTGGCATTATTCCAGTCCCACTTTTGCGGGCTGTACAAAGCGTTCTAATTTCTCACCAGCTAATCCTTTGGAAGTGGCGCAATCGCGACGGTAGCCTGTTATTTCAATAGGCCAGATGGAAATTGCTGGGGTATAATTCGCCGTTTGCGAATGTGGCGGAATTGGTAGACGCGCTGGCTTTAGGTGCCAGTGGGGTAACCCGTGAGAGTTCGAGTCTCTCCATTCGCACCATTGTAACGAAACTTAACATACTGAATTCGATTTATGGCCGGTTAAAACCCGGCGACGAGGTTATTCATGCAAGTCTCCGTTGAAACCACCGAAGGACTGGAACGCAAGCTCACTGTCAAACTCCCTGCTGAGAAAATACAGGGTGCGGTCGATGAGCGCCTGAACTCGCTCAAGGGCAATGTGCGCTTGGATGGCTTCCGCCCTGGCAAAGTCCCATTTAGCGTGGTTAAAAAACGCTTTGGCGGTCAGGTTCGCCAGGAAGTGCTGGGTGAAGTGATCCAGTCAAGTTTTCAGGAGGCCGTGGTATCCGAGAGCCTGCGTCCGGCAGGGGCTCCTATGATCCACCCGATCGATGAAGAAAACGACGTCGAAGAAGGCGGGTTTGGCTACACGGCAGTGTTCGAGGTATTCCCGGAATTCGAACTGACCGCAACCGAAGAACTCGAGATTGAACGTCTAAGTGCGGAAGTCTCGGACGAAGATGTTGATGGCATGATCGACAACCTGCGCAAACAGCGTGCCGAGTGGGAAGAGGTTGAGCGAGACGCCAAAGACGGCGATCAGATCATGATTGACTTCACCGGTACCGTTGATGGGGAGGAGTTTCCCGGCGGTTCAGCGCAGAACACACCACTGGAATTGGGCTCAGGGCGCATGATTCCGGGTTTTGAGGATCAACTCATCGGCGTGAAACCCGGTGATGAGCGCACCATTAACGTGACTTTCCCTGATGATTATCAAAGTGAAGAGCTCGCAGGCAAAGCCGCCGATTTTGCGATCAAAGTTCATGCGGTGAAAGAAGCCAATGTTCCGGAGCTTGACGCCGAGTTCGTGAAAGCATTCGGAATCGAAGACGGTGACCTTGAAAAATTTCGCTCCGACATTACTTCCAATATGGAGCGCGAGCTTGAGCAAAAGATTCAAGCGAGTACCAAAAGTGCGGTGATCGCAGCCTTGTCAGAAGCCAACGATGTGGAAATTCCCAACGCGATGATCACTGATGAGGTGAAGCGAATGCGCGATCAGCTGCTTGCGCAGATGCAAATTCCCGAAGGTGGTGACGCGCCAGACCTGGATGACGAACTGTTTCGCGATGAAGCACAGCAGCGAGTCAAAGCGGGTTTGGTGATCGCTGAGGTCATTAGAACCGCTGAACTGCAGGCGGAGCCGGACAAAGTGCGCGAGGCGATTGAAAAAATGGCGTCGTCGTATCAAGACCCACAGCAAGTTGTGAACTATTATTATCAGAACGAAGAGTTGATGCGTAACGTAGAAGGAATGGTGCTGGAACAATCGGTCACCGATTGGGTCGTAGAGAGATGCAAAGTCAACGACAAACCCGCCAGTTTTCAGGAAGTGATGAGCGCCGCATCTGTCGGATAAACTGAGACAAACTATGACATCCCCAATGACTGATATTGCAACCAGCCCTAGTGCACTTACTGTCCCGATCGTGGTCGAGCAGACTCCACGTGGAGAACGCTCGTACGACATCTATTCGCGTCTACTTAAGGAACGCGTGGTCTTTTTGGTCGGGCCGGTCGAAGACTACAACGCTAACCTGGTAGTTGCGCAATTGTTGTTTTTAGAGTCGGAAAATCCCGATAAGGACATTTCTCTCTATATCAATTCTCCCGGTGGTTCGGTTACTGCCGGAATGTCGATTTATGACACGATGCAGTTCATCAAGCCCGACGTCAGCACTCTGTGCGTGGGGCAGGCCGCCAGTATGGGGGCGGTTCTACTCGCGGGCGGCGCGGCAGGCAAGCGATTTGTGCTGCCGCACTCGCGCTGCATGATCCATCAGCCGCTGGGAGGCTTTCAGGGCCAGGCCAGTGATTTTGACATCCACGCACGCGAGATTCTCAGCATTCGTGATCGACTCAATCACCTTCTGGCGGCCCACACCGGGCAGGATGTGGAAAAGGTTAAGGTGGATACCGAGAGAGACAACTTTATGACCGCAGACGAGGCGGTTGATTACGGCCTGGTCGACAAGGTTGTCACAAATCGAGTAACAGAGTCGGGCGAATCCGACTGAGCAATACCCGCTTGGGCCTGTACACCCCCGTGCAACTACAGATTTTGGGGAATTGCTGGTATTGTGACTAAATCGTTTAATTCCGCGCCGTGTATTGAAAACGCGCCGGGTTATTGGCAATGTAGACGCATTGGCGACGTTTACTGGAGCTGCAAATGAGTGATGGCGAAGACAAGAAATCAGACGACAGCAAGCTGCTGTATTGCTCGTTCTGCGGTAAGAGCCAGCACGAAGTTCGCAAGCTTATCGCGGGGCCTTCGGTTTTTATCTGCGATGAGTGCGTTGATCTGTGCAACGACATCATCACCGAAGAGATGCAAGAGCAACAGGTGGGGAACGGTGAAAAGCTGCCGAAGCCACACGAAATCAAGGCGATACTTGACCAATATGTGATTGGTCAGGACGCCGCAAAGAAAGTCCTCTCGGTTGCGGTCTACAACCACTACAAGCGTCTCGAATTTCGCAATGACAAAGACAGCGTCGAGCTTGCCAAGAGCAACATTCTGCTGATTGGGCCAACCGGGTCAGGCAAAACTCTTCTCGCAGAGACGCTTGCGCGCCTGCTAAACGTACCATTTACGATTGCAGACGCCACGACCCTGACCGAGGCTGGGTACGTCGGCGAAGACGTGGAAAATATCATTCAGAAACTGCTGCAAAAATGCGACTATGACGTCGATAAAGCGCAGACCGGGATTGTCTATATCGACGAAATTGACAAAATTTCACGCAAATCAGACAACCCGTCGATAACACGAGATGTATCCGGAGAGGGCGTCCAGCAAGCACTGCTGAAACTGATTGAGGGCACTGTTGCGTCGGTTCCGCCGCAGGGTGGTCGCAAGCACCCCCAGCAGGAATTTCTACAAGTCGATACTTCCAATATTTTGTTCCTGGTTGGCGGCGCGTTCGCCGGTCTTGACAAGGTAATCCGCAACCGATCCGAGAAAGGCGGGATTGGGTTCTCGGCTGATGTGAAATCCAAAGACGATGCTAAGAATGTCGGTGAAATACTGCACGACGTCGAAGCTGAAGATTTGATCCAGTACGGTTTGATTCCTGAGTTTGTGGGTCGCTTGCCTGTTGTCGCGACGCTTGAAGAACTCGACGAAGATGCGCTGGTACGTATTCTGCGCGAGCCGAAAAACGCGATTACCAAACAATACGAGAAACTATTTGGTATGGAGGATTGCGAACTTGAGTTTCGCGAAGACGCACTCTATGCCGTGGCGCGCAAAGCGACTGAACGTAAAACCGGTGCACGTGGCCTGCGTACAATTCTCGAAAACGTTTTGCTCGAGACCATGTACGATCTTCCACAGATGGAAAACGTCAAGAAAGTCGTGGTTGACGACAGCGTCGTTCGCGGCGAGTCCAAGCCCTATTTATTACTCGAAGGTCAAGAAGCCATGCTCGAAGGCGGTGAGTACAAGAAAGCCGCATCCGACGAGTAAGCCCTCCTCCAATCGAACCCGTTTCGGTTGAATTACGAATATCCATCACTATGATGGGTACAATATCTGTTAGCTGTTGTTGATGTATGAGCGATTTCACTGACGACGCCGTGACAGGCGGCGACTCTTCTACGCGTATCGCGGTGCTCCCGCTGCGCGACGTGGTGGTATACCCACATATGGTTGTCCCGCTATTTGTCGGTCGAGGCAAATCCATCCGTGCGCTTGATGCGGCTATGTCAGACAACAAACAAATTTTGTTAGTCGCGCAGAAAACCGCGGACACAGAGGAACCAACGCGAGAGGATATGTACGACGTTGGCACGGTCTCGACAATTCTCCAGCTGCTCAAGCTGCCTGATGGCACGATCAAGGTACTCGTTGAAGGCACCAATCGCGCGCGCATAGCTCATCTCGACAATACCGACAACGATTACTTCGATGCTGAAGTTGAAATTGTTCGCGACGGCGAAATAATCGAAGAAAAGGAAGCTGAAGCCCTGTCGCGTTCGGTGACCAATTTGTTTGATCAGTACATCAAGCTAAACAAAAAAGTGCCCCCCGAAATTCTCACGTCACTCGCCGGTATTGACGATCCCAGCAGGCTGGCCGATACCGTCGCTGCGCACATGGCGCTGAAAATCGAGGAAAAGCAGCAGGTTCTGGAGCTTATAGGTTCTCGCGAGCGTCTCGAGCATTTGATTCATTTGATGGAGAGCGAACTCGATTTGCTGCAAGTTGAAAAACGCATTCGTGGCCGCGTCAAACAGCAGATGGAGAAGAGTCAGCGCGAGTACTACTTGAATGAGCAGATGAAGGCTATTCAGAAAGAACTCGGTGAGATGGATGAGGCCGGAAACGAAACCGATGATCTCACCAGGAAAATCGAATCGTCCGGTATGCCAAAAGACGCACGCGAGAAGGCCGATGCCGAGCTGAATAAACTCAAAATGATGTCGCCTATGTCTGCTGAGGCGACCGTAGTGCGCAACTATCTTGACACCTTAATCAGCATTCCGTGGCGTAAACGCTCCAAGGTTCGTTCAGACCTTGCTGCTGCTGAAGCTGTCCTTGAAGAAGATCACTATGGCCTCGACAAGGTTAAAGAACGCATTCTTGAATATTTGGCAGTTCAGCAACGCGTTAAAAAAAGTAAAGGTCCTATCCTTTGTTTAGTTGGCCCTCCTGGGGTGGGTAAGACCTCGCTAGGACGCTCAATTGCCCGAGCGACAGGTCGAAAGTTCGGCCGCATGTCACTCGGCGGAGTACGCGATGAGGCGGAAATTCGCGGCCACCGCCGAACCTATATTGGTTCAATGCCTGGCAAGATCGTTCAAACTCTGATCAAAATCGGCAAACGTAACCCGCTGTTCCTGCTGGACGAAATCGACAAGATGTCGATGGATTTTCGCGGTGACCCATCTTCGGCGATGCTCGAAGTGCTCGATCCGGAGCAAAACCATACCTTCGCAGACCACTATCTGGAAGTTGATATGGACTTGTCGGACGTGATGTTTGTCGCAACTGCCAACTCGCTCAATATCCCGGCACCGCTGCTTGATCGGATGGAAGTCATTCGAATACCCGGTTACACGGAAGATGAAAAACTGAATATTGCCATCAAATACTTAATCCCACGCAAGATGAAAGATAACGGATTGCGAGAGGATGAACTCGAAATTACGGATAACGCGGTGCGGGACATTATCCGCACTTACACGCGCGAGGCTGGCGTTCGCAACCTGGAACGAGAAATCTCGAAGATTTGCCGCAAAGTAGTAAAGGAGATATTGCTCGCAGATGACTCAAGCGACACGATGGTCGTTGACTCGGAGCAACTGAATCATTACCTCGGAGTTCACAAATACCGTTTTGGTCGCGCAGAAGAACGCGATCAAGTTGGACAAGTGACCGGACTGGCGTGGACTGAAGTGGGCGGCGAATTGCTCGCCATAGAATCGGCTGTTGTCACGGGCAAGGGTAAACTCACCCACACCGGCCAGCTTGGGGATGTTATGCAGGAGTCGATTCAAGCTGCTCTGACAGTTGTGCGCAGCAGGTCTAATTTGCTTGGTGTGTCGAAAACGTTTCACGAGAAAAAAGACATTCATATCCACGTACCCGAGGGCGCCACTCCAAAAGATGGGCCCAGTGCCGGTATCGGTATGTGCACTGCGTTGGTCTCGGCGCTAACTGATATCAAGGTCCGCTCGGACGTCGCGATGACTGGCGAGATTACCCTTCGGGGTGAGGTTCTCCCCATTGGTGGGTTGAAAGAGAAACTGCTCGCGGCGCATCGCGGAGGCATCTCGACGGTTGTGATTCCTGCTGAGAACAAGAAAGATCTTGCGGACATACCCGACAACATTCTTGAAAGCCTCGAAGTGAAACCAGTCCGCTGGATTGATGAAGTCTTCGAAATCGCGTTACAAACCATGCCGGTGCCTATCGAAGAAATCGACGAAGAATCCAGTTCGCGGGTCGAAAGCGACGCTGATTCAGGCGACAATCTTCGGCCGCATTAGCGTAACAAGGGATGCTTACAACCGACTGGGTAAAATTAACCGCGTATCACCGCCAAGTAGCATTGACACGTCGCGAACCCAGTTGGTATAAATGATTGCACTTGCTGTCGGACACCGAAGTCACAATCTTTGCGCTGCCATCAAGTTAAGGTGTGGCAGCAGCACGGCTTCTGCACGCAACCTACCGATGAAATTACTAAGAACGCGTGCATTTAGCGTGCCTATTACTAATCGATATCAATCATTAAAACACTGAGGGAGTGACGAATGAATAAATCAGAATTTGTAGACGCGGTTGCCGACAATGCTGATGTGCCAAAAGCAACAGTCGCAAAGGTTCTCGATTCGATGGTGTCTACCATTGGCAATTCTTTGAATAACGGTGACCAAATCACGCTGGTAGGCTTTGGAACCTTCCTGGTTCGCAAGCGTGAAGCGCGTCAAGGCCGTAACCCACGCACCGGTGAAACGATCGAAATTGCCGCATCAAATGTCCCAAGCTTCAAAGCTGGTAAAGCACTAAAAGATGCCGTAAACTAGCGCGCTTTCTGAGCGGGGGTGCTTAGCTCAGTTGGGAGAGCATCGCCCTTACAAGGCGAGGGTCGGGGGTTCAAGTCCCTCAGCACCCACCACACTTTGGAGCGGTAGTTCAGTTGGTTAGAATACCGGCCTGTCACGCCGGGGGTCGCGGGTTCGAGTCCCGTCCGCTCCGCCATAAAGTAAACAAAAAGGGCGCCGTTGGCGTCCTTTTGTTTTTAGGCAAACACCTCATTCGTTATCTATAACGGTCATTAAGAAATTACTGGTAAGTCGTCATGTTGTTAGATCTGCGAGACCGAGTTAAAGGCTCCAAATGGTTGGGCATCACTATCGTTGTGATCATCGCGATACCCTTTGCGTTAGTCGGTATTGGGTCATATTTAAGCGGTGGTGGTGATCACTACGCCGCTAAAGTAAATGACGAAGAAATCAGCGTGCGGACCTACGAACAAAATTACTTTGCGCAGAGAAGCCAGCTGCAATCGATGTTTGGTGGTCAAATTCCCGCGTCATTTGCGAGCGGTTCATTTTTGCGCGAGCAAGCTCTGGAAGCGTCGGTCACACAGGCTTTACTTAGTCAGCACGCAAGTGAAAAGGGTTACGCGGTGGGTGATCAACTGGTCGCTTCGTCAATTATTAACGAGCCAGCATTTCAGGTTGACGGTGCTTTCGACAAGGCACGCTACGAGCGCCAGCTTCAATCTCAGGGTCTGACTGCGCAACAGTTTGAAGCACGATTGCGTGAAGACCTCGCGGTCAACCAAATGCGCGAAGGTATTCTGTTGTCAACTTTCCAGACCACTCATGAGCGTGATGCTGCTATCGCTTTACGCGATCAAATTCGAACATTTTCATTGCTGACATTTGCTGTGGATGACATCGACTATCTACCTGCGCCGACCGAATCGGCAGTTGACGAGTATTTTTCAAATAACGCGTCAGCGTTCGTCAATCCTGAGGCGGTTAAACTCGAGTATCTTGAATTGAGCATCGACGATCTGGCTGCGCAGGTTGAGGTTGATGACGAACTGTTGCTCGCTGCCTACGAAAACGAAAAATCCAATTACGTAAACCCGGAACAACGCAGGGCGTCTCATATCCTGCTAACCACATCCGACGACGACAATGATGACGATCGTGAGGCCAAGCGTCAGCAACTCATGGATATTCGCTCGCAAGCTCTTAACGGGGTCGATTTTGCCGAGCTTGCTGAAGAGTTTTCCGACGATCCGGGTTCCGCTTCGCAAGGGGGTGACCTTGGTGCCTTCCCCCGCGGTGTCATGGTGCCAGAGTTTGAAGAAGCAGCGTTTTCGCTCAATACTGACGAACTCAGCGATGTTGTCGAATCCTCATTTGGATTTCACCTTATCAAGGTAACGGATGTGATCGAAGAGCAAGGTCAAAGTTTTGAGGAAGCCCGATTTGACGTCGAGCAAGCGTATCGAGCACGTGAATCTGAGTCACTATTTTTTGAATTGTCTGATGCGCTTGCAAACGAGGTGTACGAAAACAGCGATAGTCTGGATAGCGCCGCAGCCGCTTTGGGTTCCGAAGTCAAGGAAACCGATTTTCTGGCCACGACCGATCGGTCGGATATTTTTAGCCACAGCGCGGTGCGCAATGCAGCTTTTGACGTGTCATTGCGTGAAGAAGGATTAAATTCGGAAGTGATCGAGATTGGCGAGAATCACGTTGTCGTGATTCGCGTTCAAGAATATCGCGAGGCGTCACCGCAAACGGTCGACGAGGTGCGAGATGATATTGAAGCCATCTTGGTACAGCAAGAGCGCGAGAAAAAACTGGATCAACTGGCAGCTGAAGCGATTGAAGCACTCAACGGTGGCTCAGATCTGGTTGATGTATCAGATCAGCTGGCAGCGAGTAACGCTCAAAGCAATGTTTCTGCGAATAGGCAGGAAACGGCGGTCGATGCGAATATTCTGCGCACACTCTTCAGTATGCCTAAACCCACTGGAAGTGCGACCTATGAGTCGGTTAACACCGTGAGCGGAGACAAAGTCGTTATTGCATTATCAGCAGTTGATCAACCACAAGGTAACAACGCAGTGGATGCAGATGTTGAAGCAGAGCGCGCGAACATCGGACGTAATGAATATGCAGCGTGGTTGAGCGCTATGCGTGATCGCGCTGAGGTGATTATCAATAATCAGCTTTTGGATGAAGTATCGCGTTAAAACAGTCACTCGTGAGCAGCACAGCGATTAAAAAGGGTACGAAATTTTCGTACCCTTTTTTTGCGCAGTTATGCAGGATTGGCGAAGCGCAAGATAGAGGATTATTTTGGTGTCGGCATGCCCACGATGTTGTAGCCGCTATCGACATAGACAACCTGTCCGGTAATCCCGGCTGACAAATCAGACGCGAGAAATGCAGCGGTATCGCCGACTTGCTCTATGGTTACATTACGCCGCAGCGGAGCGGTTTCCTCTACGTATTCCAGCAACTTGCGAAAATCCGCGATTCCCGCGGCGGCCAGGGTTCGCAATGGGCCCGCTGAAATCGCATTCACACGTATGCCTTTCGGGCCAAGTGAATTGGCGAGATAGCGTGTGTTCGCCTCGAGGCTAGCTTTGGCCAGTCCCATTACATTGTAATTAGGAAGAGCTTGAACGGCGCCAAGGTAACTCATCGTAATCATCGCGCCGTCACGACCATCCATCAGTGCGCGCGCTTCTTTGGCCATCGCGGCGAAACTATACGAACTGATATCGTGTGCGATACGGAAACCCTCGCGGGAGACATTGTCGAGATAATCGCCCTCGAGTTGGTCTCCCGGTGCAAACGCAATCGAGTGGACCATGATGTCCATCGAATCCCAGTGATCGCGTAAGCCGCTAAAAGTCTCAGCAATCTCTTCATCAGTTTCAACATTGCAAGGAAGTACAATATTCGAGTTGCACTCGGCAGCAAGGTCAACAACGCGATCTTTTAAGCGATCACCCTGATATGTAAACGCGAGCTCAGCGCCTTCTCGGCGCATCGACTGGGCGATGCCCCAGGCGATCGAACGTTTGCTCGCCACGCCTGAAATCAGCGCGCGTTTACCGTTTAAAAAACCCATAACCGAAACTCCAACATCAATTTATACTTTCGTGTATACATTCTAAACTAGTGAATACCTGCTCTCCACTGGTCATTCTGGCGACAGTGTGATCAAAGCAAATCCGGGGGTTACTCGTTTGAACGCAAACAGTTCTCGCAATGGAATAGTTTTTTATCTTGTCATCACTGGCATTGCCGTATTGCTGTTGTTGACAATGTACATGATAGATCGCCAGTGGCAAATGATGTCGCGCATGCAATCGACTATGAGCGAGCAGGCGCAGGATTTGCGATCCCTGCGGGGAGATGTGAAAAACCTGCGTCAGCAATTGAACTCGGGAACCTGGAATTCCATACCCGACGCGTCGAACAAAAATCAACCCGCAACTACAGAAAGTGGGTACCCAACTTTTTCGCGTGCACGTGCGGTTGCACAAGAACCGGATTATTCAACTGGTGGATGGCAGGTATCTGCGTTTGGTGTCAATCTTAAAACACTGACGCCGCTTGTTTCGTCCGATTTATACGCATCGCTCGTACAGCAGTATGTTTTGGAATCACTCATCAGCCGCGATCCACACACGCTCGAGTGGCGCGGGCATATCGCTGAAGAATGGAAAGTCAGTGAAGACGGTGTGCGAATCCATTTCACGCTGCGTTCAGATATTAATTTCAGTGATGGGAAACCGTTAACCGCGCACGATGTTGCGTTCACGTATCGCTTCATTATGGACGAGCGTATTGCCGCACCAAGGCAGCGTGCTTTTTTTGAAAAGATAAGTCGGGTCGAGGCAATCAATGATCGCGAGGTGGAATTCACCTTCGCGGAACCCTACTTCAATGCGTTGTCGCTGGCGGGCGGAATGTCGATTCTCGCCGAGCATTTTTACGGCCGATATCTCGATGACCCGCAAACATTTAACGAGTCCAAAGGATTGTTGTTCGGGTCAGGTCCCTATCGGCTCGCAGACCCTGAAAACTGGACACCGGATTCGGGCTTGGTTGAACTGGGGCGCAACGCTCGGTATTGGGGGCCTTTGCAGCCGCCCTTCGACCGTGCGATCTGGCGTGTAATCGAAAATGACAGTGCACGATTAACGACATTTAGAAATGGCGAAATAGATGGGTACAGCTCTCGCCCGCGCGAATACCAGGAACTTCTGGAAGACTCGTCCATCCGAGCTGCCGCGCACAACTTTGAGTATATGAGTCCAACCGCCGGTTACAGCTATATTGGCTGGAATCAGCTTAAGGCAGGAAAGCCTACACGCTTCGCCGACAAACGTGTGCGACAAGCGATGACATATCTCACGGATCGAGAGCGCATCGTTGAGGAAATAATGCTGGGCTATGCCGAAGTAGCCGTCAGCCCGTTTAACCCGCGCAGCCCGCAACACAATGCCGGAATAAGTGCACGTTCGTTTAATGTTGATCGGGCCGCTGAATTATTAGCTGCAGCGGGCTACAGGGATAAAAATGGTGATGGTGTGCTGGAAGACAGCAACGGAGACCCGTTCGAATTTGAGCTGGTGTACTTCCAGAGCAGTGAAGACACGCGTCGCATTGTTCTGTTTCTAAAAGACCTGTATGCGCGCGCAGGAATCCTGTTAAAGCCGCGTGCGACTGAATGGTCGGTGATGATTGATTTACTCGACCGGCGAGACTTCGATGCGATCACACTCGGATGGAGCGGGGGGATCGAGAGCGATTTGTACCAAGCGTTTCATAGTTCCCAGATCAATGATAACGGCGATAACTTTGTCGGATTCAGCAATTCAGAGTTTGATCAATTGGTTGATGACGCTCGCGCGACTGTCGACGAAAGAACACGGATGCCATTGTGGCGAAAAGCAGAAGCAATTTTATTTGATGAGCAACCCTACACATTTTTAATGCGTCGAAAATCCTTGCTGTTTATCGATAAGCGATTTAAAAATCTCGAGGTCACTCGTCTCGGTCTTAACCGCGGGATGACGCTTTCCTTGTACGGTGGATTTCCACCAATCGATACGTACGTGCCGTCCTCAGAGCAAGTTTACCCTCGATAAGCTCTCCGATGACAACGTACATCGTACGCAGATTGTTCCTGATGGTGCCAACGTTGCTTGGCATTACACTGATTGTCTTCACCGTGATGGCAGCGGCACCGGGAGGTATTAGCGCGCAAAGCTTGATCGAAGGGCAGAACCTGGAACCTCAGGCGAAGAAAGCGTTAGAAGATTATTACAATCGTCTTTATGGTTTGGATGATCCGGCACCAGTGCAATATCTGCGGTGGTTAAATAATGTCTCACCGGCGGGGTTTATTTTTGATGACGATGGGAATGTAAATAGTTTCTCATTCACCAAAGGTTCAAATCTCGGGCGCAGCTTTAGAGTGGGGCGACCCGTCGGCGATCTACTTGCCGAGCGCATACCTATTACACTTTTATTAAATGTCCTATCAATCCCTCTGATTTACGCTATCGCAATTGGTATAGGTGTTCGAGCGGCAGCGAAAAGCGGTAGTCGTTTTGACGTTACATCAAACGTGATCTTACTCGGTCTTTGGTCAGTGCCGACTATGTTGGCGGGAATTTTGATGATCGGTTTTCTGGCCAACGAGCAACATTGGCGGTGGTTCCCAACCGCCGGATTAAGTACACGGGAAGCTCTGGATATGCCGTTTATGCCACATTGGGATTCGCTAGGGCAGGCGGCGGTTTTCGCGTTGAGTCTACTGGGATTTACCTTGCTATTTTTGGTTCTGGCTAAACTGCGCGCAACGAAAATCCGGCCACTTTTGTCGGGATCATATGCTGGGCTTTTTGTAGGCGTTTGCTGGATGATCGGAGGTTCCGAAACACTGTTCGGTGCGGTCATATTGGGCATCGTGATTTTCGCGATTTTTCAATTCGTGGACGATAGCGGTTGGCGCAGTGTTTTGGCCGTCCTCGTGGCAGTGGTTTCGTGTCTGTTCGTTTATAGTTTCTGGTCAAGCGGTGGGTTTGTTCGCGGGTTTTTACTTGATCGACTATGGCATCTGGTATTGCCCGTTGCTTGCCTATCCTACGGCGGTGTCGCGTTTCTCGCGCGCCTTTCACGCTCGTCGGTATTGGAAAATCTTTACGCAGACTACGCGCGGACCGCTCGTGCTAAGGGGCTTTCAGAAACGGAAGTACTATGGCGGCATGTGATGCGCAACAGCTTGCTCCCTTTGATAACTGTGTCTGCGAGTTTGCTTCCGGCAATGTTGGCGGGGTCGGTGATCGTTGAATCGATATTCAGCATCGACGGAATGGGCAAACTGGCGGTAGAAGCGGTGCAAGGACGAGATCGAGAGTTGGTTTTATCGATCACGTTGTTCAGTGGGATATTGACCCTTTTCGGCTATTTAATTGCGGATATTTGTTACGCAATTGCAGATCCCCGTGTGAACTATGACTAGCGCAGGTGTTACTCACACGAGCGATCCTGGTTACACACGCTTGGTGCTCTCCAGAGTACTGAAACACCGCGGTGCTCGCTTTGGCTTGATTTGGACTGGGCTGCTGGTTTTATTTTCAGTGTTCGCACCTCTATTCGCCAGCAGTCACCCGTTGCTTATTGTCAATGAAGGTGGATTGAGCAGCCCCATGCTGCGCTATTTGTCGGCTGTCGATGTCATTTTACTATTGCTGTTTATTTTTGCGGCGGTATTGATTCTGATTCGCTACGCGGTAGGGCGAGTCTATTGGAGTGTAGTGCTTGTCACCCTATTGATCAGCGTCGTCCAGAGCTTTTATTCCATTAGTCCTCCCAAACTCGTGGTGTACGAACAGTATCGACAAGATGTACAACTACTTGAATCTCAATTGGTGTTGATGGCACCGGTCCCCTTTTCCCCAAAAGATTACTTGCGCGATGCCGGTGATACCGGCTTTCTTGAACCTCTCGAGTCCAGCATATCTACGCACTGGCTGGGTACCGATGAAAACGGTGCCGATGTGTTGTCACGCATGATCCATGCGTCTCGAATAGCGTTGGGAATAGGATTTGTCGCCACCGGAATTGCGATGTTCGTCGGCGTCATTATTGGTGGGCTGATGGGTTATTTTTCTGGCGTTGTCGATGTAATCGGTATGCGACTGGTTGAAATTTTTGAAGCGGTTCCGACGCTTTTTTTATTGCTTACCTTTGTCGCTTTCTTTGACCGAAATATTTATCTGCTGATGGTGATTATTGGAATTACCAGTTGGCCGGGGTATGCGCGCTACGTGCGTGCTGAGTACCTGCGTTTACGTGAGCAAGAGTTTGTACAGGCTGCAGTCATCTGCGATTTGCCCTTATGGTCGATTTTGTTTCGTCACATACTTCCAAACGGAATAGCCCCGGTTTTAGTCGCAGCGAGCTTTGGCGTGGCCTCCGCGATTTTGGCCGAAAGCACGCTGAGTTTTTTGGGTTTGGGACTGGTGGATGATCCGTCCTGGGGGCAAATGCTCAATCAGGCCGTTCAGTCATCTTCGTTTTATTGGTGGATGGCGTTTTTTCCAGGCGGAGCAATCTTTCTCACCGTGTTTTCATACAATCTCATCGGTGATGCCTTGCGCGATGCGATCGACCCCAATTCGCACAAAATGAGTTGAGAATGCTGCTCGATGTACAAAATCTAAGCGTCTTTTTTAATGGCGAGCGAGATAAACCTGTTGTCGATTCGATCAGTTTTTCGCTCGAACGTGGGCGCACGATGTGCCTGGTTGGTGAGTCCGGAAGTGGCAAAACGATGACCGCGCTGTCGGTGACAAGACTGTTGCCGAACAATGCGAGCTTGGCTGATACATCAAAAATAGTTTTTGATCGTGGCCCCGAACCGAGCGTGGATTTAAACGACGCAAGCGCGGAAACAATGCGTCAGTTCAGAGGTTCTGATATCGCAATGATTTTTCAGGAACCGATGACTTCGCTAAACCCGGTTTTAACCATTGGGGATCAACTCGCCGAAGCGATCCAGCACCGCTGGCCTGAATTGACAGAAAACGAGATCAACACAAAATGCCGCGAAAGCTTGGAAAAAGTGAGGCTCGATAATGTGGATGAGCGGTTAAACACCTATCCGCATTTACTGTCTGGTGGGCAACGCCAGCGCGTTATGATTGCCATGGCGATTGCATGTGAGCCGAAACTACTTGTTGCCGATGAGCCAACAACCGCGCTCGATGTGTCGGTGCAGGCCGACATTCTGCGTCTGATCCAGGACCTGCAATCCGAAAATGGCATGGGAATTCTGTTCATCACTCACGATCTTGGGGTGGTCGCGCAGATTGCGGATACGGTTGCCGTGATGTCGCGTGGACAAATTGTCGAAAAAGCTCCGGTGCGTTCAGTGTTAAAAACTCCTGATCATCGTTACACGCAAGGCTTGCTCGATGCGCTTCCCGAAAACCTGGTTGCGACTCGATCGCAAGAAAGCAGCCCCTTGCAAATGCCACAAGAACAACTCGAGCGTTCTTATATCGAAATCGAAAACTTGTGTGTGTCGTTTCCAATTCGCTCTGGTTTCTTTCGGCGTACTACTGGATATGTTCATGCGCTTGATAATGTCAGTCTCAAAATCTCAAGAAGTGATGTTGTCGCATTGGTTGGGGAATCGGGTAGCGGTAAAACAACCCTGGGTCGTACCTTGTTGGGTTTGATTGCACCACATTCAGGAAGCATAAAACTCGAAGGTGATGACTTGCTTGCCACAAAATCAGACTTTCCAAAAAATATTCGCAATCGCTTTCAGTATATTTTTCAGGACCCTGTTTCTTCACTGAACCCGCGGCTGACTATCGCCACGACATTGATCGAACCAATGGGTGTTCACGGGATTGGGGAAAACTTCGATGAGCGTGTGGCGATTGCCGAAAAACTGATGGGTGATCTGAATCTTGATGAAAAAAGCCTGTGGCGACTCCCCTATCAATTTTCGGGTGGACAACGCCAGCGGATCGGAATCGCGCGAGCGTTGTGTGTGAACCCTGAATTTATAGTCTGTGATGAGATCACAAGTGCTCTGGATGTTTCGGTTCAATCCGAGTTGCTGCAACTGCTTCTCGATCTGCGCGAGAGTCGCGACCTTACTCTACTGTTTATTTCGCATGATATTGGTGTGATCGAGTACGTCAGTGACTACACAGCCGTCATGCATCGCGGTGAGATTGTGGAATTTGATGAGACATCGATGATCTGCCACTCGCCAAAACAGCACTACACGCAAGAATTGCTTGCCGCAGTTCCTCGCGTTTCCGCTCTGACGTGAATCAATGATTTAAGTATCAACCGACCGCGATCTGTTCAGTGGCAGAGGAGTAATTGTGGTGCCATTCGACGAAGTCTTGTGACGAAAGTGGCGGACAAAGCATAAAACCCTGTGCTTTTCTACAACCGATAGACGTCAAAAATTCAAGCTGCTCCTCAGTCTCTACACTGTTTGCGATGACACTTAACCCCAGAATTTCACCAATCGCGACGACTATCCTGCTAAACGCTTCATCATTTTTGCTAAGGCCAATATTGCGGACGATTGAGCCATCAATTTTTATGGTGTCGATCTTGAACTGTTGAAAAAGACTTAACGATGGCTCGCTCTTGCCAAAATTGTGTATCGAAAGACGTGCGCCATTCTCATGGATTTTCGCGAGAACTTTAGAAACTCGATTGCCCGAATGCTGGAGTACGCTTTCATCCAAATCAAGGTTGACGCGTTCCCAGCTCAGAAAATCTTTGCTCAGAGCATCGTACAGCGTGCGATCCTTCAGCTGTGTTTCAGACACGTTTACGTTGATGGTGTAATCGGGCAAGGCGGATTCTGACCAAATTTTGACCTCCTTTTCCAGGAGGTCGACGACACACTCACTGAGTTTGGGCATTAATCCGATAGAATCCGCGATCGGGAGAAATTCATTCGGCGTGATTGGACCCTTTTCCGGGTGATTCCATCTCAGCAAAACCTCGATTGAATCAATTGTGTCGTCGCACAAATTAAATATCGGCTGATAGTGCAGAGAAAATTGACCGTCTTTCAATGCGCCGTGGATGTCACCTTGCATAGCAGTGTTGGCACGTAAGTGCGAGTTGAGCTCGTTGTTGTGAAACTGATATTTATTTTTCCCGGCACCCTTTGCTTCATACAATGCAAGATCGGCACACTTTAGTAATGAGCTCGGATCCTGTGCGTCATTCGGGTATAAACCGACTCCGATACTGGCACTTGTTGATGCGCGTTCACCGCTTATCTCAAACGATTTGTTCAGGGATGAGAGAATTTTTTCGGCGACGATGCAGAGCTGCTTTGCATCCTGCGCGTAGGTCAGGATTATGGCGAATTCATCGCCACCAAAACGTGCGACAGTGTCTGACTCTCGCACGCATGCTTCCAACCGCTCTGCGACGACTTGTAACGTGGAGTCGCCAGCGGCGTGCCCAAGCGTATCATTGATGCTTTTAAACCCGTCAAGATCCAGCATCATGACCGCGATCATCGTGTTTGCGCGCTTGGCGTGTGCAATATCGTCGCTTAACTTCATTCCGAACAGGGTTCGATTTGCCAGACCGGTAAGCGAGTCGTTGAGTGCGAGGTGTCGAAGGCGTTTTTCAGTTTGCTTTTGTTTCAACGAGTATCGAATTGAGCGCTCAACCACCGGTGCGCTCAGGTGTTTTTTGACAATATAGTCCGTCGCGCCTGCCTCTGTTGCGGCCTTGTCGATCTCGTAGTCTTCTTGTCCCGTGACGAGTATGAGCGGCTTGTCGAAGTTGCGGTTAGACTGCGCGTAATGCGCCAACTCCAGCCCGTCACGCGGGTTGAGATTGTAGTCGACGAAGTAAATGTCGTGCTGGTTGGCGTCGATCAGTTTGATCGCTTCGTCGTAATCAGGACACCAGATGAAGTCTACGCGCCCGTTAAGCGCTTCACTCACAATAGACTGCATGAGCACGTAGTCGACGTGATCGTCTTCAACAATGACGATTTTGTGCACGTTGTCCATCCAATAGACTGTAGTCGCAAACCTCTATTTCTCAAGCGCCAGTGAAATAACAGACGCGATCAACGCGAAAATCTGTCGATGAATTCTTGCACGACGATTGGCTGGACTCCGAGTTAATCCACCAGAAGCGTTGTTAAAATTTTCTGGTAAACCTGAGACAGTGACTCAAGATCCCCTGCGCTGACCCTTTCGTCTATTTGGTGGATAGTGGCGTTTATCGGTCCCAGCTCGACCACTTGCGCACCGGTTGGGGCGATAAAACGACCGTCCGAAGTGCCGCCACCTGTCGAGAGTTCTGTCGTCACCCCCAGCAATTGTTCAATTGCGCTTTCGGTGGCTTGCGTGAGCTCGCCCACTTCGGTAACAAACGGGTTGCCCGAGAGCTGCCAGTCGATTTCATAGTCCAGCTGATGTTTCGACAAGATGGACTCGACGCGTTCGCGCAAGCTTGTTTCGGTGTTTTCGGTCGAGAAGCGGAAATTGCATTTAGCGTGCAGTGCTCCGGGTATTACATTCCCTGCGCCGGTGCCGCTGTTGATGTTTGATACTTGAAACGAGGTTGCGGGGAAGTAGTCGTTGCCGGCATCCCACTCTTCGGCGCACAGCGCGGCAATCGCGGCCGCTGCCCGATGAATGGGGTTGTCAGCGAGCTGTGGATAGGCGACGTGGCCTTGCTTGCCGCGCACCGTGATGTCGGCATTTAGCGAGCCGCGTCGACCGTTGCGGACAATGTCGCCAAGGGTTTTGGCACTCGATGGTTCGCCGACCAAACACCACTCGATTTTTTCGCCACGTGCCTCCAACGTCTCGACGACTTTTTTAGTCCCGTCGCGCGCAGGTCCTTCTTCATCACTCGTGATCAGGAAGGCGATGGAGCCGCGATGGTCAGCATTGGCTTCGACAAACGCCTCTGCCGCCGTAATCATTGCCGCAACGCTGCCTTTCATGTCGGCCGCACCGCGTCCATGCAGGTAGCCATTCGTAACGGTTGCCTCGAAGGGGGGGTAAGTCCACTCTTCATACGGACCGGTCGGCACAACGTCAGTGTGACCCGCGAAGGCAAACACGGGCGCCTCGTCACCACGCCTTGCCCATAGGTTATCGACTTCTCCAAAGCGCAGCCGCTCGCAAACAAAGCCGAAACGCTCCAGACGTGCGCAGATTATATTTTGGCATTCCTTGTCTTCGGGCGTCACCGAGGGCTGGCGGATTAGCTCGCGTGCGAGCGATAAGGTCGGAGAATCGGTCATAGGTTGGGCTACTGTGTTTTCGTCGTATCGTCGGATAAGTGATCGATCAGAGCGGTTTCAATTTGATCGAGCGATGCTTCTTCTGTAACCGCGTGTCCGTCGCGATGCGTAACGAAAAAAACGTCTTCGAGTTTTTCACCGAAGGTCGCGACCTTGGCCGCATGCACCGACACATCACAGGATAAAAACGCATTCGCAATACGCGACAAAGCGCCGGGGCGATCAGTGCCAATTACCGTCACAGACGTCCAACCAGCGGTGACCTGATTGTCGAACGTCACCGCAGTGGGTACAGAAAACATTTTCAACCGCCTGTTAAGGGGGCGCGACAATCTCAACGGTTCCACTGTTGGCGAACTCAGCGATTGCTCTAGCTCGTATTGAATGTGTTTGAGTTGGTTAGTATCTCTGATCGCATGCCCATCGTGATCCAGCACGCGAAAGCGATCAAGCGCATGGCCGGTGGTCGAGGTGACAATTCGAGCGCTGATCACGTTAAGCGATAGATTTCCGATTGCCGTTGTGATGTGTGCAAATAGATTATCGCGGTCCCTACAGTAAATGAATATTTCGGTGCTGTTGTAGCGCTCATCCTGTCTGACCAGAACGAGCGGCGTCGCGCAGTTGCCGTGCTCAATCATCGCCGGTGTGTGCCAACAAATTTCATCGGCGTAATAGCGAAGAAAATAGTCATCGCCCAGGTTGTTCCAAAGCGTTTCGATGTCGTCGCGATTCAAGTTGCGCGCGATCAGTTTTTGCATCGCGTCCTGTCTGTTTTCTTTCACGATTGCGTCGCGGTTAATGGGGTTGTCCAGTCCGCGACTCAGAACGCGCACGGTGCTGTCGTAAAGCGTGATCAGCAAGCTGTTTTTCCACGAATTCCACAATTCCGGGCTGGTGCCGCGAATATCGGCGACCGTGAGTAAATACAGGTAATCGAGGTGCGTTTTAGTGCTCACTCGCTTGGCAAACTCGTAGACGACTTCCGGGTCAGATATGTCGCGACGTTGCATAGTCATCGACATTAGCAGATGATTCTCAACCGCCCATGCAACCAATCCTGAGTCAACTGCGCCGAGTTCATGTTGGGTACAAAATTCGAGCGCGTCCTGAGCACCCAGTAAGGAGTGGTCACCACCGCGTCCTTTTGCGATATCGTGAAACAGGCCCATTAGATACAACAGTTCGGGTTTGTCGACTGATCGCGCCACCTGAAAACAATGTGGAAGTTCATCGCGGTGCTTGTCAATAAAATAACGACGCATATTGCGCACCACCATGAGCGTGTGCTCATCGACTGTATAAATATGAAACAGATCGTACTGCATGCGCCCGACAATTTTTTCAAACTGTGGAATGTATTTGGCCAGCACGCCGTAACGATTCATCAGACGTAACTGATGGGTGATTCCCTGCGGTTGTGCCAATAGCGCGATGAAAAGCGTTTTGCACTCAAGATTATTGCGAAAATTCTCATCGATCAGGTAGTGATGTCGACGAATTAGCCTGATGGTGCCGGCCCGAATTCCCTGAATGTCAGGATCTTTCGCCGATAGCAAAAACAGCTCTAAAAGCGCTGGCGGATGTTCGACAAAAACAGATTCGCCCGTGACTTCAATATGCTGTTTGTTGACCCGAAAACGCGCGTTGATCGGTTTTATATCCGACGTCTTGCTGGAGGAATTGAAGTAATCGTCGATCAGTTGCAGAAGCAGCTCGTTGAGCCTTTCGAGTGCCATGACTGCGCGGTAATAACGTTGCATGAATTGTTCGATGCACTGATTGTTCTCATCTACCGTGTAACCGAATGCGTGGGCGATCTCGCGTTGATGGTCGAACAGCAAACGATCTTCTTTGCGGCCGGCGATAGTATGCAGCGCGTAGCGCGCCTTACACAGAAAATCTTCACTGTTTTCAAGCGTACTCACTTCCTCTTGATACAAAAATCCCTTTTCAACCAAAACCCGTAAATCGTCTGTGCGAAAAAGGCGTTTCGAAATCCAGCGCAAGGTCTGGATATCGCGCATCCCCCCCGGGCTTTCTTTTACGTTGGGTTCAAGTCGGTAACTTGTGTCTTGAAACTTGATATGACGCTCGCGCTGTTCGTCTCGCTTCGCCATAAAAAACTGATCGGCAGGCCAAATTTGTTTGCCGGCTGTTTTTCGTCGCATTTGCTTGAGTAGATCAGCGTTTCCGGTGACCAGGCGCGCTTCGAGCAAGTTGGTGATAACAGTGACATCGCGCAGCGATTCCTCGACGCATTGCTCAACCGTTCGCACGCTGTGGCCGATATCGAGCTTTAGATCCCATAACAGAGTAATGAATTTGCTTAGACACTCTTCATCATCAGCGCTGAGGTCACCCGAATAAAGGATCATCACGTCGATGTCCGAGTAGGGGTGCAACGCCATACGGCCGTAACCCCCTACGGCGACCAGCGCCATCGCGCTGCGCTGAACGTGCGCGCGCCAGCATTCTGTTAGCACCAGATCGATAAACTTTGCGCGCAATTTAATCGCCGACCAGGCGCTCTCGCAACCAGGAAAGGTTTGTCTCAAACGTTCCTCGCCGGCAGCGACAGCGGATCGGTAAAACTGCGTGTCGGTTTGAGATTGGTCCGAGCGATCCAAAAGGTCGGAAAAGTCCTCGCTGAGTTCCGTCGCTGGGGTGCTCATAACACGCGGCCTACATAGTGCTGCCAGCGCTTTTTGTGAGCACTTCAAATCCGGTGCCGGTGACCGCGACTGTGTGTTCCCATTGTGCCGACAAGCTGTGGTCCTTGGTGACAACTGTCCAGTCATCGCCGAGCAGTTTGACCGCGCGTTTTCCCTGATTGACCATCGGCTCGATTGTGAAGGTCATGCCTTCGCGCAGCGTGAGTCCGGTGCTGGGTTTGCCGTAATGCAACACTTGCGGATCTTCATGGAACAAGCGCCCGATCCCGTGCCCGCAGTATTCACGCACTATCGACATTCTGTGCCTTTCGGCGTGGGCCTGGATGATGTGGCCGATATCACCGAGCTGTATACCGGGTTTTACCGCCTCAACGCCGATGTGCAGGCACTCGAGCGCTACCTCGCACACACGCCGCGCTTTCACAGAGGGCTCTCCCACGTAAAACATGCGACTGGTGTCGCCGTGGTAATCGTCCTTGATAACAGTGATATCGATATTGACGATGTCACCTTTCTTCAGTTTTTTTGGTCCAGGAATGCCGTGACACACCTGATGATTGACCGAGGTGCAAATCGACTTGGGAAAGCCGCGATAATTGAGCGGTGCCGGAATCGCTCCCTGCACATTCGTAATGTGTGTATGACAAATGGTGTTGAGTTCCTCGGTCGTGACGCCGGGTTTGACGTATTCGCCGACCAGGTCAAGAACCTCCGCTGCGAGACGACCCGCGACGCGCATTTTTTCGATTTCTTCCGGTGTTTTGATTGATACAGTCATGCCTAAAAATAGCGGTTCGCGCAGTGCAAATCTCGTAAAATTTCGAATGCGCGATTTTACACAAACCGCACACTGGGCGCGACGCTCGACGTTTGCGGCTAAAATGCGCGATGCAGAGCTAATGAGGTATCACATGCGAAACCACCAACTTCCCGGTCGCTCAGCGGTTATGAGCACACAGGCTATGGCGGCCACCAGTCAGCCGATGGCGACGCAAACGGCACTTCAGGTGCTGCGTGATGGCGGCAATGCGCTTGACGCCGCTACCGCTGCCAGTGCCGTGCTTTCGGTGGTTGAAACCTATTCAACCGGAATTGGCGGGGACTGCTTCATTTTGTACCACGAAGCCAAAACCGGAAAGCTGCACACCCTCAATGGCAGCGGGCGTGCACCCGCTGGCGCCAGCCTTGACGCGATGCACGAACGCGGGCATCAGGAGATGCCGCAGAAGGGCATACTCGCGGTAACCGTTCCGGGCGCAATAGACGCGTGGTACGAGGCAAACCAAAAACTGGGTGCGTTACCGTTTGATCGTTTGTTTCGTGAGGCGATCCGCTACGCGCGCGACGGATACGTTGTCAGCCCTGTTATCGCGCATAACTGGGCGCGAAGTGTGGATTTGCTCGCAGCGACTCCCGAAGCGAGTAAGGCTTACCTGATCGATGGGAAAGCACCTTCAGCCGGCAGTGTACATCGCCAACCCGATCTCGCCTCGAGTCTTGAAGCGATCGCAAGCGGCGGGCGCGATGCTTTCTACACGGGTGAAATCGCGCAAGAAATCGTTCGCTTCAGTGAATCGCAAAACGGCTTGTTGACGCTCGATGACTTTGCCAGTCACAGCAGCGAGTGGGTGGATGCGGTTCACTCCAACTACCGAGGTTACCGCGTTTGCGAAATTCCGCCTAACGGGCAGGGGGTTACCGCGCTGATGGCGCTAAATGTCATGCAGCAGGAAGACCTCTCGCAGTTTGAGCACCTGGGGGCGGATCATATTCAACTCCTAAGCGAGGCATTTTCGCTCGCAATGGCAGAGCGCGACCGGTTTGTCGCCGACCCCGCATTCGCTGTGCTCCCGGTCGAGCAGATGTTGTCGGAATCCTTCGCACGCGAACAATTTTCCCGAATAACCCTGGGCAAAGCGTTGGATCAACCCATCCCATCTGCAATGCCGCAGCACAAAGATACGGTATACATCACGGTGGTGGATCGCGATCGCAACGCCTGCTCGTTCATCAACAGCGTGTTTCATTCCTGGGGAAGTGGGCTGGTCGCCGGCAAAACGGGGATCAACCTGCAAAATCGTGGTGGCGGCTTTGTCCTGGAAGAAGGGCACTTTAACTGCCTGGAACCGAGGAAAAGGCCGCTGCACACACTCATTCCGGCAATGGTGTACAAAGACGAGCAGCCTGTTCTGAGTATCGGTGTGATGGGCGGTCAGTACCAGGCGATGGGGCAAACTTACGTGTTGTCCAACTGGATCGATTACGGTATGGACGTACAGCAATCGCTCGATGCGGCGCGATTCTTTCTTTACGACGGGGAGCTGGCGCTCGAGCACGGTGTGCCGCCGGCGCGATTCGAGGAGCTTCGTAACCGTGGTTGCAACGTTGTGCCGGCAAGCGACGCGCTGGGCGGCGGACAGGCCATTTTTATTGATCACGCAGCCGGCGTGCTGCAGGGCGGTTCTGATCCGCGCAAGGATGGGATGGCCGCAGGCTACTAAACTAAACGCACACACGCCCAAAACGGTGCAAAACTTGTGGCCAAACTGGGCTTGTGGTATAAAGCGCGCGCGTCGCAAAACGCGCACTCAACCTGACCCGCTAGCGGGCAGGAAATTCACACGCACACCCACCAGATTCAGTCGGGTGCCAGTAGCGAGACTACCGGTTGGCTGAAATCGGTGTGCGGAGGTTAAACCCGAACACGAGGAACTACCCATGGCGAAAGTCAGCATGCGCCAGATGCTTGAGGCTGGCGTGCACTTCGGTCACCAAACCCGTTATTGGTGTCCCAAAATGGCACCGTACATCTACGGTGAGCGCAATAAAATACATATCTTTAACCTGGAGGAGAGCCTTCCTTTATACGAGGAATCGCTGAACTATCTGGGTAAACTGGCTTCGAAGCACGGTCGCATTATGTTTGTCGGTACCAAGCGTGCCGCACGCGAAGCGATCAAGGAAGCGGCAACGTCCTGCGGCATGCCTTACGTAAACCGCCGTTGGCTTGGTGGCATGATGACCAACTTCAAAACGGTTCGTCAGTCGATCAAACGCCTGAAAGAAATTGAAGAGATGTTGTCAGAAGGCGTCGCCGATCGCTTGAGCAAAAAAGAATCACTGAGTCTGACGCGTGAGCTGGAAAAGCTCGAGCGCAGTCTAGGTGGGATCAAAAATATGGAGCGCCTCCCCGACGCGCTGTTTGTTGTCGACGTCGGCCACGAAAAAATTGCTGTTGCTGAAGCACGCAAGCTTGGTATTCCGATCGTCGCCGTTGTCGATAGCAACAATTCACCGGATGACATTGATTATGTGATTCCGGGCAACGATGACGCGATACGCGCCATTCAGCTCTACGTTCAGGGAGCAGCCGAAGCGGTTCAGGCTGGGAAGTCATCGGCTTCGACACCGCCGCCAGATGAATTCGTGGAGGTAGACGAGGAGACTGCCGCACCAAAGAAAAAAGTGGCAGCCAAAAAGACCGCTGCGAAAAAAGTAGCCGCGAAGAAAGAGGCAGAAGCACCAGCCGAGGCGGCAGAGGAAGCAGCCCCCGAAGCGTCGAGTGCGCAAGCTCCCGCAGAAGCTGAAGCAAAAGCAGAAACAGAAACAGAAACAGAAACAGAAGCAGAAGCAGAAGCAGAAGCAGAAGCAAAGCCCAAAGCGAAAAAAACGGCAGCAAAGAAAACCGCAGCAAAAAAGACAGCTGCCAAGAAAACCGCTGCTAAGAAAGCCACCGATGGCGGCGATGACGCGGCCGCAAAGGACGATGCTGCCGACGACAAGGCCGAATAAACGGTTTTGGTGTACTTAACAGTTATAGAAGTTAGATAGAGGTTTAAACATGCAAATTACGGCAGCGATGGTGAAAGAGCTGCGCGAGCGGACCGGCGCCGGCATGATGGAGTGCAAAAAAGCACTCGTTGAGGCCGACGGCAACCTCGAAACTGCGATTGAGCAAATGCGCATTAGCGGTCTTGCCAAAGCGGATAAAAAATCTGGTCGAGTTGCAGCAGAAGGCGTGATCGCGATGACCGTTTCCGATTCAGGAAACGGCGCCGCGATGGTAGAGGTTAACTGCGAAACCGACTTTGTTTCCAAGGGCGACGATTTCGCGGCGTTCGCAAACGCCGTCAGCGCGCGTGTTTTCAATGACAAACCGGCAGACGTTGAAGCATTGACCGAGTTACCGCTGAGTGGTGACGACGACCGCAGCATCAACACCGCGCGACAGGAACTGGTAACGAAAATCGGTGAGAATATTCAGGTTCGCCGATTCGTACAACAATCAACGGATAATGGTGTTTTCGGTAGCTACTCGCACAGTGGACGCATCGGTGTTCTCGTGTGCGTGGAAGGCGGCGACGCCACATTGGCGAAAGACATTGCTATGCACGTGGCGGCGAGCCGCCCCGAGTGCATCAGCGAAGCTGACGTACCCGCAGAACTGCTTGAAAAAGAAAAAGCGATTCTGATGGCAGAAGCGCAAGAGAGCGGCAAACCTGCCGAGATCATCGAGAAGATGGTGGCGGGTCGTGTTAAGAAATACCTCGCCGAAATCACCTTGGTGGGCCAGGCCTTTGTAAAAGACCCGGACATGACCGTTGGCAAGCTACTGTCGAATGCGGGCGCAAGCGTCAGTTTCTTTGAGCGCTACGAAGTGGGTGAAGGGATCGAAAAGAAAGAGGAAAACTTTGCCGACGAAGTCATGGCACAGGTTCACGGAAGTTAACGAAAAAGCCGGGGTTTCCCGGCTTTTTTTTGAGCACGTAAATATGAACGTGTCAAACGATCACTAAAACGAGTGGAAATGATACCTATTTTTGCTCGAAAGAATTGCGGAACACTCTGGAGACCCGATGAGCGAAAACGACGTTAAACCCAAATACCGTCGATTACTGCTGAAACTAAGCGGCGAAGCGCTAATGGGAAGCGAAAACTACGGTATCGATCCGGCTTATATCAAACGCATTGCCGAAGAGATCAAAGAGCTGGTTGAACTGGATCTTGAGGTTGCAGTGGTGATTGGTGGTGGGAATATTTTTCGCGGTGCAGGACTCGCAGAGGCAGGTGTCGATCGCGTCGCCGGCGATCATATGGGTATGCTTGCAACAGTGATCAATAGCCTCTCCTTACAGGATGCGCTGGAGCAAATCGGCGTCTATTGCCGCGTGATGTCTGCAATAAAAATCAACGAAGTGTGCGAGGACTATATTCGCCGCCGTGCTGTTCGGCATCTGCAAAAAAAACGCGTCGTAATTTTTGCGGCTGGCACCGGCAACCCGTTCTTTACAACAGATTCTGCTGCCAGCCTGCGTGCGGTTGAGATCAGCGCCGATGTTCTGCTTAAGGCAACCAAAGTCGATGGGATCTACTCATCAGACCCTGCCAAAGACAGTTCAGCGACGCGCTATGATCGCATTACCTACACCCAAGTCATCACCGATGACCTGAAAGTGATGGATACTACTGCAATCGTGATGTGTAGGGACCACGACATTCCGTTATGTGTATTTAACCTCAACAACGAGGGGGATTTGATCCGAGCAGTAATGGGCGAACCTGTTGGTACAATAGTGGCGCGGAACTGATCGCAGTTAACCGCGACTTCGGAAGCTACAACGAGACAAACGATGATCGACGAAATTTTAGAAGATGCAAAAGTCCGCATGGGCAAAAGTGTGGTGTCGCTGGGGCAGGATTTTGATCGTATTCGAACCGGTCGTGCACACACCAGTTTGCTCGATCACATTACGGTTGAATACTACGGCAGCGAAGTACCGCTAAATCAAGTAGCAAATGTTGGCGTTGAGGATTCGCGAACCCTTAGCGTAACGCCATGGGAAAAAAGTATGGTTGCAGTGGTTGAAAAGGCGATTATTGCGTCTGATCTTGGACTTAACCCTGCCACGGCGGGAACAGTTATACGCATTCCCTTGCCGCCCTTGACAGAAGAGCGCCGCCGCGATCTGGTCAAGATAGTTAAGCAAGAAGCAGAAAACGGGCGTATTGCGATCCGCAATATCCGGCGTGACGCCAATAACGATTTCAAGTCACTGTTAAAAGAAAAAGAGATTTCAGAAGACGAAGAGCGTGGTGCGGAAGATTCGGTGCAAAAATTAACCGATCAACACATCGCACAGGTTGACGCTGCTCTTTCGGAAAAAGAAAAAGAATTGATGGAATTCTGACGGCCCGAGATTGATTGCGCCAAGCCGTTACGATGCCAACGCCGACACCTACGCCACTTCCACAGCACATCGCCATCATTATGGATGGCAATGGCCGTTGGGCAAAGCAGCGCAACAAGCCACGCACGTTTGGTCATCAGGCAGGTTTGAAGGCGACCCGAAAAACCGTTGAGAACTGCGTCGAATTTGGTATCGGTAGCTTGACGCTGTTTGCGTTTAGCAGTGAGAACTGGCGCAGGCCCGAAACCGAAGTCGGTATGCTGATGGATTTATTTTTCCGTGCGCTAAAAAACGAGGTAAATGATCTCGATGCAAACGGTGTTCGCATTTCATTTGTTGGTGATACCTCCGCGTTCTCTGACAAGTTGCAGCAACAAATGCGCGCTGCCGAAGAGCAAACCGACAGTAATTCCCAATTAAATTTAAATATCGCGGTTAACTATGGCGGGCGTTGGGATTTGGTTAACGGAGTTAGATCAGTCGCCCAACGAGTTGCCGATGGGGCGCTGGACCCCGAATCCATAACGGAAGACGTGGTGAGCGGTGCGCTTGAACTATCCCATCTTCCCGAACCCGATTTAATGATTCGGACCAGCGGTGAACAGCGCCTGAGCAACTATTTACTGTGGCAAATGGCTTACACAGAACTTTATTTTACCGACGTTCTGTGGCCCGATTTTGACAAAAATGCGCTGCTTGCTGCTCTGGATTGGTTTGCCGGATGCGAACGCCGTTACGGTAAAACCGGTGAGCAACTGTTGCAGGCGACAGACCATGCTTAAGCAGCGCGTGATTACCGGTGTGTGTCTCGCCGCACTGTTGTTATGGGCAATTTTTTTCTGGCCTCATAACTATTTTGCTGGACTACTCGGTCTCATGGCGCTAATCGCGGGTTGGGAGTGGTCGCGGATGTGCGGTTTACGTTCGACCGTGCAACGTGCTGCCTATGCGCTGATTGGAGGCGCAACGTCGATGATACCCATTACAACGCCAATGCTTGAGTGGCCGGTGCTGTTTTTGATCGCGCCCGAATTTTTGTTTTGGTTTATCGCAACACTGATACTGATGCGAGGACGCACGCCGAAAAAATTGGGTGACAATGTGAGTATCGCGCGCGTGCTGATTGCAGTACCGGTTTTTGCCGGAGTGCTTTGGTCAATGGTGTGGTTGCGTGAATCGAACGTCGGCAGCCCGCTTTTGCTGTTATACGTATTTGCTATTGTCTGGTGCGCCGATATCGGTGCCTACTTTGCAGGACGGCGCTGGGGTAAACGTAAATTATCACCCAACATAAGCCCAGGTAAGTCAGTCGAGGGTGCAGTTGGTGGCCTGCTGGCTGTGACCATTTGGGCACTGATTTTTATATGGGCGGAGCCATTCTCGTTTGGAGCGGGTTTGTTGCTAATTGCGACCTTGGTCGCAGGTTTTTTTTCGATTTATGGCGATCTGCTCGAAAGCTACATGAAGCGATCGGTTGGCATTAAAGACAGTGGTTCGATTTTGCCTGGGCATGGCGGTTTGCTGGATCGTATCGACAGCGTGTTAGCCGCGATGCCGGTGTTTGTTTTCTGCGTTGCTGTGGGCGATTAGGCTAACTGTCATGTCTGCACTGTTTGATTCAGATGACTCAAATGCCGATTCGCAAGGTATAGCGATACTGGGTTCGACTGGCTCGGTAGGTCAAAGCACACTGGACGTTGTTCGTCGTCATCCCGATAAATTTCACGTCAAAGGCTTAAGCGCAAACTCTCGCGTCGACACGCTGTTCGAACAGTGCAAAGAGTTTTTGCCGTCGCGCGTCGTACTGAACAACCCGGATAGCGCGCAAATTCTGCATGAGAAACTTAGGTTGGACGGTGTCGCGACAGAAGTTTTATGCGGAGAATCCGCACTCTGCGCAATGGTTGAGGCACAGGACACCCAAACGGTCATGGCTGCGATCGTCGGCGCTGCAGGTTTGTTACCGACGCTGGCGGCAGCAAAAAAAGGTAAAAAAGTATTGCTCGCAAACAAGGAGTCCTTGGTGATGTCCGGTGCACTCTTAATGGATGCGGTGCGCGCGAATTCTGCGCAGTTGCTGCCGATTGACAGCGAACACAACGCCATATTTCAATGTTTGCCGCAACATGAGTCTGGCACATCGTTAAACGGGGTCAAAAACCTGCTACTTACAGCGTCGGGCGGTCCGTTTCGAGAGTTTACGTTAGAGCAGCTTAAAAGTGTGACACCTCAGCAGGCGTGCGCGCATCCGATCTGGTCGATGGGCCGCAAGATTTCGGTTGATTCCGCCACCTTGATGAACAAAGGGCTCGAACTCATCGAGGCGTGCTGGCTGTTTGCAATCGATCTCGAATGCATCGATGTGGTATTACACCCGCAAAGCATTGTGCACTCGATGGTGACGTATGCGGACGGATCTGTTCTTGCGCAAATGGGCAATCCAGATATGCGCACGCCTATCGCTCACGCGCTGGGATGGCCGCAGAGAATTGAGTCGGGCGCTGAGCCATTGGATTTTTTCAGCCTTTCCAAGCTGACATTCGCGCGTCCGGACACGAAGAAATTTCCCTGTCTTGAGCTCGCCCGCGACGCCATGCGCATCGGCGGGACCGCGCCAAGTGCGCTCAACGCTGCCAATGAAATAGCCGTTCAAGCGTTTCTCGATAGGAAACTCGCGTTTACCGAAATTCCCAATGTCATCGAAACGACAATGGGCAAGGTGGTGCATTACCAGGATGTCACGCTCGAGCTGATACTATCCGTTGACCGGGAAGCGCGCGAAATGGCAGATTCGCTCATTAATACTCAAACTCCGGTTCGTGTCCCCCATGCCTGACGTTCTAATCAGTATCATCGCGTTTATTTTGGCGCTCGGAATTCTGGTGACCTTTCACGAATACGGTCATTACTGGGTGGCGAAAAAGTGCGGCGTGAAAGTGCTTAGATTTTCCGTCGGATTTGGCAAGCCACTATGGCGACGCGTGGGTGGCGAGGATCAAACCGAGTACGTGGTTGCAGCGATTCCGCTCGGTGGCTACGTCAAGATGCTCGATGAGCGTGAGGGTGACGTGGAGGAACCCGAACGTCACAGGGCCTTTAATCGACAGCCCGTCGCATCGCGAGTCGCGATTGTCGCCGCCGGGCCAATTGCCAATTTTATTCTGGCTATCGCCACTTACTGGGTTATGTACGTCATTGGCATTAGCGGAGTGGCTCCGATTGTGGGCGAGGTGCAACCGGCAAGCGTTGCCGAGGCGGCAGGTTTTATCGAGGAGGACCGTATCGTCGCGGTCGGCGACACTGAAGTCACCAGTTGGGATGGTGTGCGTTTTGCAATTTTTGACAGTAGTTTTGCCGCAAACGGTTCTATCGTCACTGTTTCAGTTGTCGATAAGCATGGCTTTAACCAGACGCGCGTGATTGAAAATGATTTCTCCGGATTGTTAAAACAAGACGGCGACTTGATTGCAAACATGGGACTGCGCTATTGGTGGCCAAAAATTGATGCGGTCATCGCCGGTGTGCAGGAAGGAAGTCCTGCGCAGGCAGCGGGTCTGCGTGAAGGGGACCGCATCATTGCGGCTGACGGCAGTGACATAGGTGACTGGATCGCATTGGTTGAATACATTCGCGCGCGACCGGCTCAGCATATAGAGTTGTTGGTGCAACGCGGAGGGCGCGAGTTGAGTGTTGCGGTAACAACTGGCAGGCGTGACCACCGGGGCCAGGAGGTTGGATTTATCGGTGCATGGGAGGGGCAGTCCCAGTCGATTCGTGAGCAAATGCGTGCAACCACCCAGTACGGTGTGTTTGACGCGTTTACGACCGCTGTAAAAAAGAGCTGGGACATGTCAGTGTTAACAGTCCAGATGCTGGGGCGATTGCTTACCGGGCAGGCGGCGCTCAGCAACATTAGTGGCCCGGTTACAATTGCGCAAATTGCAGGTCAAACCGCTGTTATCGGTATTGATCACTATTTAAACTTTATAGCAATTATCAGCATTAGCCTCGGAATACTTAATTTATTACCGATTCCGATTCTGGATGGCGGGCATTTGCTGTATTTCTTGATCGAATGGGTGAAAGGTTCACCCCTGTCAGAAAATGTCCAATTGGCTGGGCAGCAACTTGGTATTGTGCTGTTAGGTGCGTTGATGTGTCTTGCTTTTTACAATGATATCTGGCGATTGATGCAATAGAAGTCTGCGTGGTTGAGCAGGAATAGAGTAAATTACCAATCGAAAAACAAGCTAAAACATTCGAGCTTTCATGTGTCAGCGGGTTGCTAATTCTCGCGTCGCTCGATTTAAAAGAGTAAGACAAACATTCCCAATGAATAAGAACAAAATGCGACGCGTGTTTGTCGCCATCGGGCTTTTAATCGTCAGCGCCTTCGCGACGGCGAACGATCACGAATTTACCGTGAGCGAAATCGAGGTTCGCGGCAACGATCGCACCGATCTTGGAACAGTTCTAAACTACCTGCCAATAAGCGCAGGTGACAGCTTTCGACCGCAAAGTGAAACAGGCAGATTAATCCGCGCGCTGTATGACACTGGATTGTTTAGCGATGTTTCGTTATCTCGCCGTGGCGACGTTCTCGTTGTTAACGTTGTCGAACGTCCAATCATTTCGAGTATCGACTTCTCGGGTAACAGCAAGGTTGAAGACGAGCAGTTAGAAGAATCACTGCGCCTGGAAGGCATTTACAGGGGGCGCGTGTTTAATCGATCAGTGCTTGAAACTGTCGAGCGAGAGCTGAGACGCGTGTACTCGAGTACCGGTAATTATTCGATGCGCTTGACTACCACAATACAAGAACTGGACCGAAATCGAGTCGCCATCGATATAGATATTTCTGAAGGCAGTGTGGCGCGGATTCAGCATATCAATATTGTTGGTAACGACGTGTTTGAAGAATCCGATTTGCTCGATTTGTTTGAATCAGACACCGAAGCTAACAGCGCATTCTCGTACGCAGACGAGTACTCCCGGTTTAAGCTCGAAGGTGACCTGGAAATCTTGCGTTCTTACTACCTTGATCGCGGGTATATAAACTTTAATGTCGACTCAACTCAAGTGTCGATCTCGCCTGACAAAAATAACATCTACATCACGATAAATATAACCGAAGGTGAGCAATACACCATCGGTGATATTATTTTGTCAGGGAAACTTATATTCCCTAAAGAAGAATTAATGGAACTTTTGCTGATAGAGTCAGGGCAGGCGTTTTCTCGTCAAAAAGTGATTGCTTCGCGAACGGCATTAACTGAGCGTCTTGGAGACGATGCGTACGCCTTTGCGAATATCAACGTTTCGAACGAAACCGATGATGAAAATCGCCTCGTAAATCTCAATTTTGTCATAGATCCGGGAAAGCGAGTTTACGTCAATCGCATTACGTTTAGCGGCCACGATGCCACCAGTGATTTCGTTTTTCGCCGCGAGATGCGCCTGATCGAAGGTAGTCGATTTTCACCCGCGGAACTAAATCGCTCGCGAGTGCGTCTGCAACGTCTGCCGTTTATTGCATCGGTCCAAATTGAGACGCCACGTGTGCCCGGAACCGATGACCTGATCGATGTTAACGTTTTGCTCGAAGAAGGCGCCAGCGGATCTTTTCAGGCCGGCGCGGGTATTGGCACAAACGGCGTGAGCTTTAATATCGGAGTCACTGAAGAGAATTTTCTCGGTACGGGCAACAGAATTGCATTCGATTTTGATAATTCGGATAGTCTCACCCGGCTTTCAACGGAATACGGGCAACCGTACTATACGATTGATGGAGTCAGCCGCACGATCTCCGCACACGTCAGTGAAACAGACGCGAGCGAAATTTCATCCACCACTGACTATATCGCGGATACTTACGGCATTGGAATTAGGTACTCGGTTCCGATTTCCGAGTTCTCGAGGTTTCGAACTGGCGCTGAGTTTGAGAACACCAAGATTACCCGCACTGACAGTACGTCTGATGAAATTATCAACTTTTTGGACGATAACGGATCCGAATTCGATTTGACGATATTGTCGGTTGGTTACTCTTACGATGACCGTGACCGCACGATTTTTGCCGAGGATGGCGCATTGCATAGCTTGCAACTAAGCGCGTCGCTGCCCAGCAGCGATCTTGAGTACTACAAGCTGGGTTACCGCTTTGAATATTACTATCCGATAGATGATGTATACGTGTTCTCTATGACAAACCGTCTGGATTACGGTGCGGGTTATGGTGATCAGGAGAACCTTCCGTTCTTTCAGCGCTATTTTGCCGGAGGGGTGCGTTTGTTGCGCGGTTTTCGCAACCGTAGTTTGGGTCCGGAAGATTCAACGGGCGATGCCGCAGGTGGTGATTTTCGTACGCTCAATACGTTCGAGGTCATTTTCCCACCTTCTCTGAGCAGTGAGAAAGGACAAACGCGAATGAGTCTGTTTACGGATTTCGGCAACGTTTTTGAGGACTACCAAAGTTACGACGGATCCGAGATCCGCGCGAGCTGGGGGATATCGTTTGTTTGGTTCGCGCCGTTTGCCCCGATGTCCTTTAGCCTGGCGCAGCCTTACCGCAGCGAGGATGGTGATTCGCTGCAGGAATTCCAGTTCACGCTCGGATCGGTGTTTTAAGATCGGCCCATATGATTCCAGCGCCATAACGAAACGGTCATGATCATCGAGACGGGGGTTATTTACCCTGTGCTTTGCTTTATAATTCGGGCTGCTTCTTAGTAACGAAAATGATCGAGGTCAGGGCTTGAAAGTCTTTAGTTTTGTATGTCTGATTCTGGGTGCCTGGATTGCGCCGGCGACGGCAAATGCGCAGGATTTAGTCGTGGGGTTTGTTGATCTACCCGCACTGATTGACAAGTCGCCGCAGGCGCTGGAAGCTGGCGATAGACTGGAGAAAGAGTTTGCTCCACGACAGCAGGCGCTACAACAAGGGCGCGCCGAGCTTGATTTGAAAAAGAACAAGTTGCAAACCGAATCGCTGGTTATGTCCGAGACCGAGCGTTCTGAGCTCGAGTTAGATATTCGCAAACTTGAACGCCGCCTCAAGCGCGAAGAACAGGACTTTCGCGAAGAGCTTAATATTAAAAAGAACAACGAATTCAAAAAGGTGCGGGAGGTAGTGCTGCAGGCGATACTCAAGTTTGCCAACACTGGCGAGTACGATCTGATTTTGAGCGAAGGCGTTGTTTTCGCACACAACCGTATCGACATAACACAGAAGATTATCGACATTATGGCTGACCTCGATATTGAACAAATCGAGAGTGCGGACCAATAAACGTATAACGCCGACAGGCTTAGGTCATGTCAGTTAGTTGCGCAGACCTGGCTTCGCGAATTGGCGCTACCGTAGTTGGCGACGACACAGTCGAACTCACTCACGTTGCACCGCTTGACCGCGCAAATCGTCACTCACTGAGTTTTGTTAATCACCCGCGTTACTTGCGACTGTTGGCTCAAAGTCAAGCGGGAGCCGTATTAATCAAACCAGAGTGGGCACCCCAAAGCCCGCTGAACAATATAGTTTGTGATGACCCGTATCTGTGCTACGCGCGCGCCGCTGCCATTTTGCACCCCCGTTTGAGCACACAAAGTGGCGTTCATCCAAGTGCGGTGATCGGCGATGATACCGTTTTAGGTGACGGAATCAGCATTGGCCAGCTTGTGTCGATTGACGACAATTCGCGCCTTGGCGATCGCGTTGAAATTGGGTCGGGGTCTCGAATCGGTCGAGAAGTTGAAATTGGTGAAGGGACGATTTTGGGCGCAAACGTTGTGATCGAGCATGGTTGTTCAATCGGAAAACAGTGCCTTGTCCAACCTGGAGCCGTGATCGGATCGGACGGGTTTGGCTACGCTAATGACGGAGGTCAATGGGTCCATATTCGACAACTTGGGCAAGTACGAATCGGCAACAACGTCGAAATTGGTGCCAACACAACGATCGATCGTGGTGCGATGGACGACACCGTTATCGGCGACGGCGTTATTCTTGATAATCAAATTCAAGTCGCGCACAACGTTGTTATAGGAGAGGGCACCGCGATTGCAGGATGCGTCGGGATTGCCGGTAGCGCCAAAATTGGCCGACGCTGTACTATTGGAGGGGCAGCGACAATTTTAGGTCATCTGGAGATAACGGATGATGTCCATATTAAAGCGATGTCTCTTGTAGTGTCATCCATCAGCAATCCTGGCAGCTACGCCTCAAGTACGCCGCTGGACGAAAGTAAAACCTGGCGCAAAAACTTTGCACGGATGCGTCAGTTGGATAAGCTCGCGAAACGTCTCGCTGCACTGGAGCGTAAGTTCAAATAACCCGACGCTCATTGACACCGCGCGCAAACAACAAACTTACTGAGGACAAACAGTGGATTCACTTAACATCGACGAAATACTCAAGTATTTGCCGCATCGATACCCGTTCCTCCTGCTTGATCGAATCACCAAATATGAAGAGGGTGTTAGTCTGCAAGCGCTGAAAAATGTCAGTTACAACGAGCCTTTTTTTCAGGGGCATTTCCCTATCAAGCCGATTTTTCCTGGAGTTTTAATTGTCGAAGCAATGGCGCAGGCGACTGCGGTTTTATCGTTTCGTTCGCTTGGTGGATACCCTGATAAAGACGAACTCTACCTGCTCGCTGGAATCGACAATGCACGTTTTAAGCGTCAGGTCGGCCCGGGCGATCAGTTGCTCATTGACGTCAAAATTATAAAAGGTAAGCGTGGCATTTGGCGCTATGAAGCAAGCGCAAGTGTTGACGGAGAGCTCGCATGCTCGGCCGATTTGATGGGCGCACTAAAAAAGGTCGAGTTGTGATCCACGACTCTGCCATCATCGATCCGTCTGCGCAAATCGGCGATGGTTGCGAAATTGGCCCGTTTTGCGTAATCGGCGCTAATGTGACACTTGGAGCGGGCTCAAAACTTCGGTCGCATGTCGTGATTGATGGTCCGTGCGCGATTGGCAGCGGCAACACATTTTTTCAATTTTCGTCGATTGGCGAGCAACCACAGGATCTAAAATATAACGGTGAACCCACGCGTCTCGAAATTGGAGACAACAATGTGTTCCGCGAGTACGTGACCTTGCATCGAGGAACAGGCGAGGGCGGCGGGCTGACCAAAATCGGCAGCAACAACCTGCTGATGGCGTATACGCATGTTGCGCACGATTGTGTTCTTGGTGACGGCATCATCATGTCGAACGCTGCGTCGATTGCTGGGCATGTCGTTATCGGTGATCAAGTCATTCTGGGCGGCTTCACCTGCGTGCATCAATTTACCCAGATTGGCGCACATAGCTTTTCTGGACTAGGGACCGTGATTAATCGCGATGTGCCGCCGTTCACCAGTATTGCGGGGAATCACGCGCGAGCGATCGGTATCAACAAAAAGGGACTGCAGCGTCGAGGGTTCAGTGACGAGAGCATCGCTGCTCTGCACAAGTCATTTCGTATTCTCATTAAATCACGAAGGCCACGGCAGGAATCATTAGATATGGTCGCGCCCTTGCGCGAACAGTTTTCCGAAGTCGAAGAATTTGTATCATTTATTCTCAACAGCGAGCGCAGCGTTGTTCGATAACACGCGAGAACTTACTCACTCAAATTGCCGATGACCGAGTCCTCCCGAAAACTCCGTTGCGCCGTAGTTGGCGCAGGTTATCTTGGAAAATTTCACGCGCAAAAATATGCCACTATTTCGGAGTGCGAGTTAGTTGCTATTGTCGATACACGCGACGACGCTAAAGCGATCGCGGACGATCTTAACGTACCTCTTTATAATTCGATTGAGGACATTCTCAATCGGGTTGATGCGGTCAGTATCGCAGCACCGACAACACTGCATTTTGACATTGCCAGAACGTGTCTGGCTAAAGGAATTCACGCCTTGGTTGAAAAGCCGATTACGGTGACAGTAACCGAGGCTGATGAACTCATTGACGTCGCGGAAAAGAGCGGTTCGATCTTACAGGTTGGACATATGCAGCGTTTTCATCCTGCGTTGTTAGATCTTGGTGAAAAAATTAGCGCGCCTAATTTTATTGAGTCGCACCGGTTGGCTCCGTTCAACCCGCGCGGAACTGATGTCGATGTGGTGCTCGATTTGATGATTCATGATATCGACATTGTCCTTAACTTGGTCAACAAAGAAGTGGTCAATATTTCAGCCAGCGGCGCATCCGTATTGTCTGAATCAATCGATATCGCTAATGCGCGTTTGGATTTTGAGGGTGGTTGCGTGGCGAATATTACAGCCAGTCGTGTTAGTCAAAAAACTGAACGCAAAATGCGGGTGTTTCAGCAGGCACAATGCTTTTCTGCCGACTTGTATAATCATTCACTGGATATTTATTATCGCGAGCCAAATAAACCCGCTGAGGAAATTGCCAGCATTGGACACACAGCCCAACAGTACGAGAACAACGACGCATTGATGGCGCAGATCAGAGATTTTGTCGAGTGCATTAACTCAGCCCGCCGACCATTGGTGTCAGGAGAAGATGGGCGCCGAGCGCTGGCAACCGCAACCGAAATTACAACGTTGATTCAACGCTAAGCAATTCAGGGGAAAGCGATGATTCCAATGGTCGACCTGCAACGGCAGTATCAACTGATTAAGTCCGAAGTTGATGCGGCTGTACTCGATGTATTGCAAAAAGCTCAGTACATTTTGGGGCCAAATGTGCGCGCGCTGGAAGACGAGCTATCCCAATTCCTCGGTTGTCGCCATGCGATAAGCTGCGCGTCAGGTACTGACGCCCTGCAGCTCGCACTGTGTGCCTGTGGCATCGGCCCTGGTGATGAAGTTATCACCACACCGTTTTCGTTTATCGCAACTGCTGAGGCGATTTGCTACACAGGTGCAAAGCCGGTGTTTGTGGATATCGAACCGGATACGTTCAACATCGACCCGAAAAAAATTTCCGCGGCGATCACGGAAAAGACGCGGGCTGTGATACCAGTTCATCTTTTTGGTCAGCCTGCCAACCTTGCCGAGATTTCGACCCTGTGTGCCGACAGTAATTTGCTGCTAATCGAAGACTGCGCGCAGTCAATCGGTGCCGATATAAACGGCAAAATGACAGGCACGTTTGGTGCGATGGGTTGTTTCAGTTTTTTTCCCAGTAAAAATCTGGGGTGCTTCGGTGACGGAGGATTAGTCACCACTGATGACGACGAGCTTGCAGAACAGTGTCGCGTGTTTCGCAATCACGGTAGCCGCGAGCGCTACTATCACGAAGTGATCGGGTACAACAGTCGACTCGATGAACTTCAGGCGGCGATTCTTCGCGTTAAACTAAAGCACTTGCAAAGCTACAACGATCAGCGCCGACGGGTTGCGGCGAGGTATTCGCAAAAGTTGATGGAAACATCCGTTACACCACCGTACGAAGATGCAATCGGAACCCACGTTTACCATCAGTACACGTGTCTGAGCGACAAGCGCCAGGGGATCATGGCGCATCTGTCTGAGGAAAAAATCGCAAGCGCGGTTTATTACCCAGTGCCCTTACACCGCCAGCAGGCATTTGCCGGTAGTGTAGCCGCTGATATATCCCTTCCTGTCACAGAGTACATTTCTGAACGTTGCTTTTCTTTGCCAATTTTCCCCGAGATGGAAGACGATGAAATTGACCGAATCGTTGCGGCGATAGCGTCCGCTGTTTGAGCCGCGTGGTGTCTCAACCGCGTAACATTATGATTCTGGCCGGTGAGGCGTCCGGCGATCTACACGGTGCCCGTTTGGTCGATGCAGTTCGCACGCGACGCGATGACGTCTCGTTTTGCGGAATGGGCAGTGCCAAGCTTCGCGCAGTCGGTGTCGATTTGCTTGTCGATTCAAGTCGCATTGCCGTCGTCGGGTTGGTTGAAGTGTTACGTCATTGGCCCGAAATCAAGCGAGCGCTGAAAACCATCGAAGATGCGATCACTCGCACACCACCCGATCTGCTCATTCTGATCGATTACGTCGAGTTTAATCTTCGCATCGCCGCAGTCGCGAAACGTTTGGGTGTTCGGGTGTTGTTTTATGTCAGTCCCCAAATCTGGGCTTGGCGACCTGAGCGGATTCATAAAATCGGCGCGTTGGTGGACAAGATGGCGGTTATTTTTCCGTTCGAAGTCGAGCTGTATGAAAAAGCCAATGTGCCGGTCGCTTACGTCGGGCATCCTCTGGTCGGACATGTAACGTCGACGGCAACTCGTGAATCGTTGGGTTCAGAACTGCGCATTCCCGCGCAAAACAAGTTGATCGGTTTGTTACCGGGGAGTCGCGGGAATGAGATTCAGAATATTTTGCCCGTGCTGCTCGACGCCGCGTGTGACCTCAATGAAGATCGATCAGATCTTTCATTTGTCCTGCCTCTTGCGCCCGGCGTTTCGCGCATGGATGTCGAACGGCAACTGCGCAAGCGCAATCTGCAAAATGTGCACCTTCTGGACAAACGTGCCTACGATGTCATGGCGAGTGCAGACTGCATCGCAATCGCATCTGGCACGGCGACACTGGAAGCCGCGTTGATGGAAGCGCCTATGGTGATTGTTTATCGCGTTAGCGCGCTCTCCTGGCTTTGGATGAAACGGAAACTCACGATCAGTCGTGTTGGGCTTGCGAACATCGTGGCGCAACGCCCTGTTGTGCCCGAATTGATTCAATCAGATTGCCGTCGAGATCGTGTCGCGGATGAATTGCGCAAACTGCTCGAAGATAATCAATACGCAGAGAGGATGAGGATTGATCTCGCTGAAACCAAAGCCTTATTAGGGACGAAAGACACGGCAGTCGAAGTTGCCAAGCTGGTCGACGAGCTGCTCAAGCTCACTCATTAGAGGGGGGTTAGTCTGCCTGCAATGGAACGGGTTCTTTCGCTGCTGAGTCGCGCGCCGATTTGATTGCCATCAAGTGGAGAAGGTTACACAGGATGGTGAGATTTTCGTGCTCTCCACGTAGTCCGATGAACTCAAAATTGCAGTGAGCAATTTCAGTATCCAGATCCACTTTGAGTTTTTCACCCACCATAATCTCGCAGCGGGTTGCCGCATCGCCCAGTAACCAGCCTGTCGGTCGTTCAATTTGCAAGCCTGCGCGACTGATATCGACCAGCTTCGTGCTCCAACTGTTCGTGTCGTTGAAAACACGTACATTTGCTTTACATTTCAATCGCTTGTGTTTTCTTTGTTCAAAGTACATGAGCTTGAAACTGGCACCGACGCGCCTGAATACCTGAAGATGCCGACGATTGTATCAGTGTTTTACCGCGCAAAGTTGGCGAAATGTCATAAAAATGACGCCAAGATTTTTGAGTCAGTCGTCAGGCTTCCACAGCATCTCGTCCAGCGTCGCCGCTTTCCAGCGGAACTGGCGCAGCGATATTTTATTGCCTCGCACGGTGACACCTTCTTGTCTAAGACGGTCAATTTGTTCACGGTATGATTCGGAGTCCACCGGGAATGACGATTCGCCCTTGGCGTTGATCACTCGGTGCCACGGAAGATCCAGGTGATCGGGGGTGTTACGCAAGGCGTACCCAACCAGTCTTGCTCGGCGAGGCAACCCGGATAGCTCCGCAATCTGGCCGTAGGTCGCAACCGATCCAGCAGGGATTTCCGAAATTGTTTGCCAGATTCGCGCGCACTCGTCTTTCACTCACCAAACCTCGGTTCTAGAGCGTCAAGAAAGTGAGTGAGAGTGGGGGCAATCTCGCGCTCCGCTTTTTGTCCAGCTTCCTCGAGTACAACCGCACCGCTTACATTGTCGATTGCGAGGTAGTGTTCACTCTCGGGTAAGGTCAAGGCAATAAAAACGGTAAACGGTAATTTACGCCGCCGTTGCTGTAAGGCGTGTCCAATGATGTTGGCTTGCAGGTTGTTGAGATCATCGGGGTTCCAGATGCCGATCAACTCCAGATCACCTCGCTCAAAACGTCCGCCCAATGGCGGTAACCAAAGCGACGTGAAAAATTGATGAATATCGGGATGAAACGCGATCTCAAGCGCGTGTTCGCAGCCGCTTAATGTTGACGACGCAGGTTGTGGAGTTGGGTGCCAGGCGATGCGGTTGCAGTCGTCAGGTTCGCCTAACTCGCAATCGGATCGCCAGCCCGGATCATGCTCAACCGTCGGCGAGCGACCGGTGTGTTCGGCGTAGGAGTCGCAGTAGCGAATCGCGAATGCTTGCAACGCCTGCGCGCTGCCGCATGCAGGATTTGGATCGGTTCGTGTCACCGCAGAGTAAAGGTCGCTTTAACGTCGCGCGAATTTTACAGCAACAAACTGCGCTTGAGATGAATCTTGTGAAAACTGTCAAAATCAGCAGGAGCGCCTCCAAAACGCCAATCTGCGATGATCCACCACCGCCGCCATCTGCCCCCTGCGCATCGTCGGTAAACGCGACTTCAATATCTGTGATTGCCGAGGCGGTCTGGCCATCGGTCACGATGACGCCAACGGTGAACGACGCCATCTCGTCCGAGTTCCACATTGAAGCATCCAAAACCGATAACTCACCGGTTGATCCGTTAATCGCAATCGAATCTTTCATTTGGCCGCTGACCACGGCAAACTCCTGCAGCGTATCGCCGTTGTAATCGAACGCGGTCACCGTTCCGAAGGTGACGCCCACCGAGCTTAATTTGTTGACGCGGAACTGCTGTCCCTGATCGATGACGGGTGCAAAATTGCGCGAGTTGACGATCACTTCAGTTTGTTGTGCGTTGTTTGACGGATCGGTATCACTGCCAAAACTTGACACCTCGGCACTCAGGACCAGTGGAAAGCCCTCCGCCGGAGTAGATAGAAATATATCAAGTGTTGATGCAGAGTCACCCTCGATTATGTCGAGTTCGCATTCAACGGTGTCGGCGTCGCTTTCGCACTCCCATAGGTCTCCGCTAGCGCCCACATAGGCACCAAACGACGGTATCGGGACAACGGATATTACGCCACGCGCCAAATTGGTCTGCAGGTTTGCGATATTGAGCGTCAAGGTGAGCAATCCACCTGGCTCAACCAGCGTCGGCGAAGCGCTGAGCGAGAGTCTCAGGTCGGTCGAGTAGAGCCGGCCGATTGCGTCAATATCGCCGCTGCTGAGTGCGATCCTTTGGCCAATCGGTGTATTCGGTGGGTTGTTACTGACAATCGTTGGATTGCCATTGCTGGAGAAAAAGTAACTCCCGTAGTGCATTATCGAACCGTAGTCGTACTCACCCAGATCAGTGGCGTTAGACAACTGCATTTCAAAGTTGTGTTCTTTCCCACTTCGAATGTTTTGCCAGAAAATATCGACAAAGCTATCCCGGTCACTACGTGTCTGTTCGTGATACAAACCCAGCGCATGGCCAATTTCATGAATCGCGTTTCCCGTGGAGCACGCTGTGGACATCCATATGTTTTGCAAACCCCCGCGCCGCCCTACATAGGAAGCACAGCCAGATCCAGACACAAATTCTACGTAGTCCGGGTATTGTGCTTCATTAGAAGGGGTGCGCAACACAAACAAAACCGGCGTTCGACTCTCGATATGATCGATTGCAGAATTGATTTTGCTTTCGACGGAACTGCCCGCCAAGGCCGTGCTGATCTGATATGGCATGACGCCGTCAGGCCAGAGCGAGCCCGTTTGCGTAACCGTAATTCCGCGGCTTTGCGCTGAAATTGATTCCGTTTCTTCGATAGTGGGTAAACGATCCGCTTCGCCCAGGACGATGTCACCTTCGACAATTGCCAGCCCGTTCACAACCTCAAAAGTGACATTGCGGCCAATGGGATCACCGCTGGTTGCGACGCGCGTCTGACGAATCTCGGCCTTCGCTTGTGGCGCGCTCTGGAACTGCTCGGCCTGATTCGCGAAAGTGACACTGCAGGCCAAGCTTAAGCTAGCTGCCAGTAGTGCGATTGCGTTAGTCGGCTTAATTATTTTAATGTGCTGACTCAAAATTCAGGACCGGAATCGATGAAATTGGCATCGGCTCCTGCGTCATTTTCTTGAGACGCTTCTGGCTGTTGCTGGACCGTTAAATGATCAATGACCAGCAGCTTTTGGGTGAGTAGCCATCGCAATTGTTGTAAGCTTGCAACTCCATTTGCTGCACGAAAATCGCCCTATGATCGCTACTGTTAATCGACCATCGCCGCTTCTTGCCGGGGTCGATGAAGCAGGGCGTGGGCCTTTAGCAGGGCCGGTAGTTGCCGCAGCCGTAGTGCTTGATCCGGACAGTCCTATTGCGGGTTTGGAAGACTCAAAAAAAATATCAGAAAAGCGCCGTAACTCATTGGAAAAAATAATAAAATCCAATTCACTTTCTTGGTCGGTTGCGGCCGCGACCGTGAGTGAAATCGACGAACTGAACATTCTTTGGGCGAGTATGCTGGCCATGCAACGTGCGGTTGCCGGTCTCGCTGTGCAACCCGATTATGTGCAAGTTGACGGCAATCGTTGCCCGGATCTAACCGAGCCTTGCGAGGCGATTGTCGGGGGAGATCGCCTGGTTTGTGCGATCAGCGCCGCGTCGATTCTGGCCAAGGTTGAACGCGACCGGCAAATGACGTTACTGCATGCGCAATTTCCGCAATACGCGTTTAACCGACACAAGGGATACCCGACAGTCGCGCATCGCGATGCTCTTATCGAACACGGGGTGACAGTGCATCACAGGCGCACATTCGGGCCGGTTGCGCGCGTGATTGCTGAACAAAGCGCGAAGAGCATATAAGCAATGACGGCAAAATTTGTTCACCTGCACGTACACACAGAATACTCGCTGGTCGACAGCGTTATTCGAATCAAGCCACTTATGCAAGCGGTGGCACAAGGCATGCCGGCGGTCGCTCTAACAGATCTCAGTAACCTGTTCGCGATGGTCAAATTTTACCGCTCGGCAATTTCCGTTGGCGTAAAACCCATTATCGGCGTGGAGATCTGGTTGCAGGGTGATGAGCCCAGTGGCGTTCCCGACCGACTGGTTTTGCTGTGCCAGAACGAGTTGGGCTATCGCAACGTGTGTGAGCTGGTCTCGCGCAGTTATCAATTTGGTCAAAATAATGGCCGCGCTGTCGTTCAGCGGCAGTGGCTCGAAGGCAAAACTGATGGCCTGATTGGGCTCTCCGGGGCACGTTTTGGCGATGTCGGGCGCGCGCTTTTGGCTGATAACCGAGAATTGGCGTTGCAGCGATTAGCGCATTGGATGGGCATGTTTTCGGGACGTTTTTACCTGGAGTTGCACCGTACCGGTCGTGAGAGCGAGGAGCCGTATATACGCGCCGCGCTTGAAATCGCACATACCATGCAGTGTCCGGTCGTCGCGACCAACGATGTTCGTTTTCTCAGCGCAGACGACTTTGACGCGCACGAGGCGCGCGTTTGCATCCACGAGGGGCGCACCCTGGCGGACTCGCGCCGCCCGCATCACTATAGTCGAGAGCAGTACTTGCGCTCTGCTGACGAGATGTGTGAGCTGTTTGCGGACATTCCCGAAGCCGTGCAAAACACGGTTGAAATCGCCAAGCGCTGCAATCTGCACATTACGCTCGGCGAATCGGTGTTACCGGATTTCCCGGTGCCGCAGGGGATGACCGAAGCCGACTTTTTCAGGCAGCAGGCGCGTTCCGGACTATCCGAACGATTCGAAGAATTGTTTGATTTAAATTCAAATGAATTCAAAGAATTAAAAATAAAATATGAGAAAAGACTCGAAGTTGAGCTGGATGTCATCGTCAACATGGGGTTCCCGGGGTATTTCCTGATCGTTGCGGACTTTATCGAATGGTCGCGGAATAACGGTGTGCCGGTAGGGCCAGGGCGCGGATCGGGCGCGGGATCGCTGGTTGCCTACGCGTTGCGAATTACGGATATCGATCCACTTGAATACGATTTGCTGTTCGAGCGATTCTTGAACCCCGAGCGCGTATCACTGCCCGACTTTGACGTTGACTTTTGCATGGACGGGCGCGATCGCGTTATTCAGTACGTGTCGGAAAAATACGGCGCTGAAAAAGTCTCCCAAATCATCACCTACGGTTCCATGGCGGCCAAGGCGGTCGTGCGCGATGTGGGCCGTGTACTTGGCCATCCTTACGGGTTCGTCGATCGAATCGCCAAGCAAGTTCCGTTTGAACTTGGTATGACGCTGGACAAGGCACTGCGCGAATCAGAGGACCTTAAAACCAGCTACGACGACGATGAAGACGTCAAAGCATTGATCGATCTGGCATTGTCTCTTGAAGGTCTTTCGCGCAACGCGGGCAAGCACGCAGGCGGCGTTGTGATTGCGCCCTCGCAGCTGACCGATTTCTCCCCGCTTTACTGCGAGGCCGACGGCGGTGGACTGGTCACGCAGTTTGACAAGGATGACGTTGAAGCCATCGGTCTGGTCAAGTTTGACTTTCTCGGGCTGCGTACGCTTACGATTATCGATCGCGCGGTGCACACGATAAACGCGAGCTTACCCGCTGCTGAAAGAGTTGATGTCACTCGATTGCCCCTTAACGACGAAGCGACTTTCAAGTTATTGCAGCGCTACGAAACCACCGCGGTTTTCCAGCTCGAATCGCGCGGCATGAAGGACTTGATCAAGCGTTTGCAGCCGGATTGCTTCGAAGACATCGTTGCGCTGGTCGCACTGTTTCGACCGGGCCCCCTGCAGTCGGGCATGGTCGACGACTTTATCGAGCGCAAAAAAAACGAGCGTGAGGGAAAAAGTCGCAAGGTTGACTACCTGCATCCAAGCCTCGAAGGCGTGCTCAAACCGACGTACGGCGTCATTCTGTATCAGGAGCAGGTGATGCAGATTGCACAAGTCTTGTCAGGCTACACCCTGGGCGGTGCCGACATGCTGCGCCGCGCGATGGGCAAAAAGAAGCCCGAGGTGATGGCGCAAATGCGCAGTTCTTTCGTCGAAGGCGCGGTCGACAATAATGTCGAGGGCGACGAAGCAGGGCACATTTTTGATCTGATCGAAAAATTTGCCGGCTACGGATTTAATAAATCGCACTCGGCCGCTTATGCTTTACTCTCGTATCAGACCGCGTGGCTAAAAACGCATTATCCTGCCGACTTTATGTGTGCCGTGTTGTCGGCTGACATGGATAACACGGACAAGGTCGTCACCTTGATTGACGAATGCCGTCGCATGGGCTTGAAGATCACACCGCCGGATGTGAATTCTTCCAATCTTTCGTTTACTGCGGTTGGCACCGACACGGTCCGCTACGGCTTGGGTGCAATTAAGGGTGTTGGTGAGGCGGCGCTCAGCTATGTGCTGGAGGAACGCGAGGCCAACGGCTACTACCGGGATCTTGACGACTTCACCTCGCGCATGGATTTGGGACGTCTGAACAAGCGAGTAATGGAGGCGTTGGTTCGATCCGGCGCACTTGACCAACTTGGGCCGAACCGTGCGACCTTGTTGAAGCGTTTACCTGATGCCTTAAAGGCTGCAGAGCAACAGCATCACAATGCGTCGGCAGGACAGGATGACCTGTTTGGTGGCGGCGATGCACAAGCCAATATTGCGTCTGCATCAGTGAACGAGGCGGTTGCCGAATGGCGCGAGAATGTTCGTCTCGATGGCGAACGCGAAACGCTGGGGCTGTACCTGACCGGCCACCCAATCGAGGAATATCGCGATGAACTCGCCGGGTTTACGAATGGGCGGATTCTGGATCAGTGCGAGAAGGTGGAAAGTGGCTCGTCCGGAGGTCGACGCCGAAAAAAAGACATTGAAACAGTTACTGCGGGATTGGTTGTTGCGATTCGCAGCAAGAACCTGAGCAGCGGAGGCAAGATGGGCTTTGTCACATTGGATGATCGGAGTGCTCGTCTCGACGTTGTGATTGGACCCGAGCTGTTTGAAGCGAGTGCCGGAATCATTCAAAAAGACGCGGTCCTGGTTGTTGGAGGAGAATTGGGTTATGACGACTTTAGCGGCGGCTACCGGGTGCGCGCTAATTCGATACTGGACATTAACAACGCCCGTGCGCGTTACGCGCGTTGCCTGGAAGTTAGCGTAGACAGTCAACTGTTTCAAAATGGCTTTCTCGAGCGATTCGCGCAAACGCTGGAACCGCATAAAGGAGGCGTGTGCCCGACGGTAATTCGCTATAAAAATTGCGCTGCACAGGCACCACTCGCGCTGGGAGAGGAATGGAAAATCAAACCGTGTGGCGAACTCCTCGAACAACTTGCCGATCTGGATGACGGCTGTAGTGCTCAGCTTATTTATTGATTCCTAAACCTTAATGGTCGCTGCGTGCTATGACTGCAGCCATGTCGCGGTGTATCATTCGCCAGACTAACTACACCAATCATTATAATGAATCCCAATTTCCTCGAATTTGAACAGCCTATCGCGGAACTCGAAGCCAAGATCGAGCAGTTGCGACACGCTAGCGACGACGCGAACATCAATATCAACGAGGAAATTGGTCGACTGCAAAAAAAGTGTCACTCCCTTACCGAGAATATTTTTTCCAAACTCAGCGCGTGGCAAATCGCACAGCTTGCCCGCCACCCTCAACGCCCTTACACGCTCGATTATATCAGTCGCATCACAACCGATTTTCAGGAGCTCAGCGGTGATCGCTACTACGCTGATGACGCCGCCATTGTGTGCGGAATTGGACGTCTTGACGGTCGCCCGGTAATGATCGCAGGGCATCAAAAAGGCCGCGATACGAAAGATAAACTAAAACGCAATTTCGGCATGCCAAGGCCAGAGGGATACCGCAAAGCCCTGCGAATCATGAAGCTTGCAGAGAAATTTCGCCTCCCGTTGATTACCTTTATTGACACGCCAGGTGCGTACCCTGGTGTCGGCGCAGAGGAGCGAGGCCAGAGTGAAGCGATCGCACGTAATCTGTTCGAAATGGCGAGTCTCCGTACGCCGATTATCTGCTTGGTTATCGGTGAAGGCGGGTCTGGGGGCGCGCTTGCAATTGGCATCGGCGATAGCGTGATGATGTTGCAGTACAGTACCTACTCAGTCATCTCGCCTGAGGGTTGCGCCTCAATTTTGTGGAAGAGTGCAGACAAGGCCGCTGACGCGGCTGAGGCGATGGGAATCACCGCCGCGCGCTTGAAAGAGCTGGGTCTGGTGGACCAAGTTATCAGTGAACCTCTCGGCGGTGCGCATCGAGATATCGACGCTGTGTCTAACGCAATTCAAAAAACATTGGCAGACCGGGTTGATCGACTATCAGCAATGCCGGTTGAAGATCTCATCGCCGAACGGCATAAGCGCTTGTCGTCAATTGGCAACTTTAAATCAAACTAATCGATTGTCCGATCCCACATCGCAGGGTTGAGCGAAGACACTTACACAACGCTTACCGACACTGTCCTGTCGGCAATTCAAAAGGCCTCATGTGCGGGGCGTCTGGTCGTTGCGTTTAGCGGCGGCGTCGATTCGCATGTCTTGTTGCATGTGCTGGTGCAACTTGGCAAGCGCGATTTAATCCGGCACCCGCTCGTTGCGTGCCATATCAATCATCAGTTGCAGCACGCGAGCGCAAAGTGGAGCGAACACTGCAAGGAAGTTGCCGAAAAACTCGGTGTGGCGATCCACTGCATCGACGTTGATGTCGATTTGACTAAAGGCGCAAGTCCTGAAGAGGCAGCGCGTGATGCGCGCTACGAAGCGCTGCAATCCATGCTTGAACCGGGTGATGGGCTTGTCACCGCGCATCATGCCGGGGATCAGGTTGAAACCCTGTTATTGCAACTTTTGCGCGGCGCCGGGGTTGACGGGCTGGCGTCGATGGCGGCCTCGCGGTCGGAAGGTTTCCTCCACTACCGACCGTTGCTCGGCATCGGTCGCGCGCAGATTTTGGACTATGCGCGTACAAATTCTCTGCAGTGGATCGAGGATCCAAGCAACGCGTCGGAGCGTTTTTCTCGCAATTATTTGCGTAACGAAGTCGTGCCACTGTTGCGTTCTCGCTGGCCAGGTTTGGAAAAGTCGATTGCACGAACCGCCGAGAACTGCGCTGATAGCGCGGCGCTGAATCGTGCACTGGCGGAAATAGATAGCAGTGAGATTGTCGACGCGGTTGGGCGCGTCAATTTACGCGCGCTCGGCATGCTCGACTCGGCACGCAAGGCGAATGTTCTGCGCTACTGGATTAAACATCGCACCCGGTATTTTCCGTCGCGGTCATCGATAAAGGAAATTTTGCACAGCGTGATTGGCGCGAGCGAAGACGCAACACCTGAATACGTTATTGGCGAAATGCTGCTCAAGCGCTATCGCCAGCACTTGTATCTGGTTGAACGCGAAGCCAACCCGTTACCTGAGGATTGGGAACTCGTCTGGCATGACACTGACAATGATCTGCCGATTCCCGAGCTGAATTTCTGCTTGTCTCAAACCTTATTGCGCAACGCGATGTCGCGTTCACGCCCTGATGGTGTCGTAACGGTGCGCGTTCGCCGCGGAGGGGAAACCCTGCGCGCAATCGGTCAGCAGAGCAAGTCACTCAAGAACCTTTTCCAGGAAAAAGGTATACCGCCTTGGTACCGGGATCGGATTCCATTGGTCTTTTGTGGCGACAGGCTTATTGCGATTGCGGGGCTTGAAGAATTTTCTTGTGACGAAATTAAATTTAGCCAATAAAAACAATAAGATGAGTCACATTGGCGATTGCCTTTGGTCGCATTGCGATTGTTCTGGTCTGCGCAATTCCGTATACTGGCGTCCCATCTTGTAACTGTCTCTGCCCGGTTTTTCGGGCTGGTTTTTCGGGTCATTTGATGCCTCAGTTTGTGTTTGTTACGGGTGGTGTAGTGTCCTCGCTGGGTAAGGGAATTGCCTCGGCGTCACTGGCTGCTCTTCTCGAAGCGCGCGGCCTGCGCGTTGCCATGTTAAAGCTCGACCCCTACATTAACGTTGACCCAGGTACGATGAGTCCGTACCAGCACGGTGAAGTATTTGTTACCGAAGACGGTGCCGAAACCGATCTTGATCTCGGTCATTACGAGCGTTTTGTGCGCGTTAAAACCTCCCAGGCGAGTAACTTTACAACAGGCCGTGTTTACGAAAACGTTATCAGCAAGGAACGTCGCGGCGACTATCTCGGTGCGACTGTGCAGGTGATTCCGCACATTACCGACGAAATCAAAAACCTGATAACCGCCGGTGCGGGTGAAGCGGACGTTGCGATGGTGGAAATCGGCGGAACCGTTGGTGACATCGAATCACTGCCATTCCTCGAAGCGATCCGGCAGATGGCTGTCGAGATCGGTCGCGAAAACACGGTGTTTATGCACCTTACGTTGGTTCCGTACATCGCAACCGCCGGTGAAGTTAAAACCAAGCCAACCCAGCACTCGGTTAAAGAGCTGCGGTCGATCGGGATTCAGCCTGACATTTTACTGTGCCGCGCCTCTGATCCGCTTCCTGCGGACGAGCGTCGCAAGATCGCGCTATTTACGAACGTTTCTGAAAACGCGGTCATCTCAGCGTTTGACTCTGACTGTATTTACGATATCCCGCGCACCTATCAGGAGCAGAAGCTTGACGAAATTGTTGTGCGGCATTTTGGTTTTCGCGCACCGGTTGCAGATTTAAGCGAGTGGGAGCGTGTGGTCGATGCGATTCGAAATCCCGAGCGCGAAGTCGTTATCGGCATGGTTGGCAAATACACCGAACTCACCGAATCGTACAAATCACTGAACGAGGCGCTGACACATGCCGGGGTACAGCATCGTGCACGGGTGAACATTCGCTATATCGATTCAGAACAAATTCAGTCCAATGCCGCAGACGTTATTGGCGACGTAGACGCAGTTCTGGTGCCCGGAGGATTTGGCTATCGCGGTATCGAAGGAAAGATCGCGGCGGTGCGTTATGCGCGAGAAAATAATATTCCCTACCTTGGTATTTGCCTTGGCCTGCAGGTTGCGGTGATTGAGTTTGCGCGTCACTGCGCAGGTATCGAAAAAGCCAACAGCACCGAGTTTGAAGCGGACACTCCCGATCCGTTGATCGCCTTGATCACCGAGTGGAAAACGGGAGCAGGTGGAATCGAACAGCGCGATGAATCGTCGGACCTCGGCGGCACCATGCGATTGGGTGGACAGGAATGCGCGTTGTTGCCGAAATCGCGCGCTGCCAAAGCCTACGCAGCCGATTCGATTGTCGAACGCCACCGTCACCGTTACGAGGTTAACAATCACTACGTCAACCGATTACGCGATAAAGGAATGGTATTTTCCGGCCATTCGATCGATGAAGACGCGCTGGTTGAGATTATCGAATTACCGGATCATCCGTGGTTTATTGGTTGCCAGTTTCATCCGGAGTACACCTCAACTCCGCGCGATGGTCATCCTTTGTTTACCGGTTTTATTGGTGCCGCTATCGATTACTCGAACAAGCGTGCAGAATCGGCAATACAAACTGCCGCTGCAACCTAGCCCTTCATTAACGCTATGAAATTGTGCCATTTCGAAGTTGGTCTCGACCAACCGCTTTTTCTTATTGCCGGGCCGTGCGTAATCGAAAGCGAGGCCTTGGCGATGCAAACCGCCGAGGAAATCAAAAACGTCGCATCGCGCTGTAATATTCCGGTGATTTACAAGTCCTCTTTTGACAAGGCGAACCGCTCTTCAACCGGGAGTTTTCGCGGCCCCGGCATCGAAGAAGGTTTGCGCATTCTTCAAAAGGTCAAAGACGAACTCGACGTACCTGTCCTGACCGATGTGCACGAGGATACTCCAATCGATCAGGTCTGTGAGGTAGTTGACGTGCTGCAAACGCCCGCGTTTTTGTGCCGTCAGACCAATTTTATTCAGCGTGTTGCCGCCAGCGGTAAGCCGGTTAATCTGAAAAAAGGCCAATTCCTGGCGCCGGAAGATATGCAAAACGTCGTCGATAAGGCGCGCGCGGTGGGTAATGAGTCGATTATGGTGTGCGAGCGTGGTGCATCGTTTGGTTACAATAATCTGGTATCGGATATGCGAGGTTTGGCGACGATGCGCGCAACCGATTGCCCCGTTGTGTTTGACGCCACGCACTCAGTGCAACAACCCGGCGGGTTGGGTCACGCCTCCGGGGGGCGACGCGAGTTTGTTCCGGTATTGGCGCGTGCAGCGGTTGCCGCTGGCGTCGCAGGTGTGTTTATGGAAACGCACCCTGATCCCGCCAATGCGAAAAGCGACGGTCCCAACGCGTGGCCGCTCGGCAAGCTCGAGCCTTTGCTGAACGTTTTGGTTGAAATCGATAGACACGTTAAAAGTGTGCCGTTCGCAGAAGCCGAATTTTTACCTGCCGGCGCATAGTCAAAATACGAATTTGAGTTTTTAGTGGAGTAACAATGAGCAAGATCGTCGATATTTCTGCGCGTGAGGTTCTTGATTCACGCGGCAATCCGACAGTGGAGGCCGACGTCAAACTGGAGAGCGGGGTCGTCGGCCGCGCTGCGGTACCTTCAGGTGCATCGACTGGCGTACGCGAAGCGATTGAGCTGCGCGATGGCGACAGCTCACGTTACATGGGCAAAGGCGTCACCAAGGCGGTTAATAACGTGCGCACCGAGTTGCGCGATGCGTTGTTGGGCCGCGACGTGAACGATCAGGCCGGTTTGGATAAATGCATGATCAGCCTCGACGGCACTGACAATAAAGACCGCCTCGGAGCGAACGCTCTGCTGGCGGTCTCGATGGCAAATGCACAAGCCGCAGCGAAGCAGGCCGGCCAGCCACTCTACGCATTTCTGGGTGGCGACAAAGCCGTCACTTTACCTGTGCCGATGATGAATATTATCAACGGTGGTGCGCACGCCGATAACAGCGTCGACTTGCAGGAGTTTATGGTGATGCCGGTTGGCGCGCCGAGCTTTTCGGAGGCGCTGCGCTGGGGCACCGAAATCTTCCACACTCTCAAGAAAGTCCTGTCGGGTCGCGGTATGAATACGGCTGTCGGTGATGAAGGCGGCTTCGCACCCAATCTTTCGTCCAACGAAGAAGCGATTGAAACGATTCTTGAAGCTATCGAACAAGCGGGCTATGTCGCGGGCAAGGACGTTTACCTTGCGCTCGATGCGGCCAGTTCAGAGTTCTACAAAAACGGTGTTTACGATCTGGCCTCGGAAGGTCGAACGTTCGACTCAGCCGGCTTTGTCGAATACCTCGCGAACTGGGTAAATCAGTATCCGATTGTGTCGATCGAAGATGGTCTCGACGAAGGTGACTGGGACGGTTGGAAATTACTGACTGACCGCATCGGTGATAAGGTGCAGTTAGTCGGAGACGATCTGTTTGTTACAAATTCCAAAATCCTCGCCGAGGGTATCGACAAAGGCGTCGCCAACTCGATACTCATCAAGGTTAATCAGATCGGTACCTTAACTGAAACCTTCGAAGCGATAGAGATGGCGCACAAGGCAAACTACACGACGGTCACATCGCATCGTTCCGGTGAGACTGAAGATACAACGATTGCCGACATTGCGGTCGCCACGACAGCGAAGCAAATAAAAACGGGATCACTTTCGCGCTCTGATCGCATTGCAAAATACAATCAGTTGCTGCGAATTGAAGAGCACCTTGGTGATCGCGCCGTTTACGCGGGCGCTGCGGCGTTTAACCACACAATCTGAGGCACGCTCGGAGCACGCGAATGAAAGTGCTGCTCGTCTTACTCATTGCGCTGTTGCTGGCTCTGCAATACAAACTGTGGATTGACGACGGAGGCCTGCAGGAAGTTTGGCGGCTAACTCAGCAGGTTGAAGCGCACGAGCAGGAAATCGCCACACTGCGTGAGCGCAACAACGCGCTTGCGGCAGAGGTGATCGATTTAAAAAGCGGCTTGGGTGCAGTCGAGGAACGTGCGCGTACAGATCTCGGTATGATCCGTTCGGGTGAAACGTTTTATCACCTGATCGGCGACGATGCGGACAGTGAAGAAACCATTCAGCGCGACAGCGCTATAGAAGAGTCTCAGTGACATCACCGCAACCCGACGACACTAAACTTATCGCCATTGTACCTGCAGCGGGCACTGGCTCCCGAATGCAAGCCGCCGTGCCAAAGCAGTATTTGTCGCTCTGCGGTAAATCTATTCTCGAGCGTGTGATTGAGGCTTTGCTCGGGTTTCCGCGAATCGACCGCGTCGTCGTCGGCATTGCCAATGGCGACGAGCATTGGGCCGGTTTGCCAATATCAAAAAACCCTCGTGTACTTATCGCCGAGGGAGGCGAGGTACGCGCACAAACGGTACAAAATTGCCTGGATACTATCGATAAGCACGATTGCAGCGAGCATTGGGTGATGGTGCAAGACGCGGTGCGTCCGTTAATCAATAATGAAATGCTTGAGCGCTTGTTTCAGTCTGCGATCGAGACGGACAGTGGCGCGCTTTTGGCACTGCCTGCTGTTGACACAATAAAATGTGCGCAAGCAAACTCTGAAGTCGGTATCGAACCCCGTGTTCAGAACACGCTTGACCGAGATACTATCTGGGCTGCGCAAACACCGCAGATGTTTCCTGCACAAAAATTGCGCTCTGCGTTGATTCAGGCGCGATCGAACAAAAAACCCATAACCGATGAATCTTCGGCCATGGAGTATGCCGGCTTTAATCCGCGTCTGGTAAAAGGGAGTTCATTGAACATCAAAATAACGCAGCCCGGCGATTTAAAAATCGCGGAGGCGTTTTATCAAACAATGAATCGGAATTAAGCATGTTTCGAATCGGAAATGGCTACGATGTACACGCGTTTGAGTCGGGCGATCATGTCATTCTGTGCGGTGTGCGTATTCCGCACACTCAGAGCCTGAAAGCGCATTCCGATGGCGACGTTGGCATACACGCACTGTGCGATGCATTGTTGGGTGCCGCCGGTCTGGGTGATATTGGCAGGCATTTCCCTGATACTGATGAAGCATTCAAGAATATCGACAGCAGGGTATTGTTGCGGCGCGTGATTACGCAACTCAAGGATCGCGAAATGTTGGTTGAAAATGTTGACGTCACCATCGTCGCACAGCGCCCAAAGCTGGCGACGCACATCGATGACATGGAACGTGTATTGGCCGAGGATCTCGGTATCGGAGGGGATCGTGTCAATGTAAAAGCAACCACGACGGAGCGGCTGGGTTTTGTTGGTCGCGAAGAGGGAATCGCCGCTTACGCAGTTGCATCATTGGCTTGTTCCACAGCTTGAACGAATCTGGGAATGAGCAGTAAGTATAAGAAAAATAATGATTAATTCGTTAATGGTTGATGTCAATGGGACGGCCTTAAACGCAGATGATCGCGAGCTTATGGCACACCCCATGGTCGGTGGTGTGATCCTGTTTGCACGCAATTACGAGAGCAAATCGCAAGTCAGCGAACTGTGCCGGGCGATTCGCGAGGCATGCCCGCGACCGCTAATAATCGCGGTCGATCAGGAAGGCGGGCGCGTTCAACGCCTGACCGAGCCGTTTACACGAATACCGCCGATGCGCGCGTTTGGTCGCTTTTACGATGAAGATCCAAGCGCCGCGCTAGAACGCGTGTATCAACTCGGTCAGTTGCTCGGCAGTGAAATACGCGAAGTCGGTATCGACTTTAGCTTTACGCCTGTGCTCGATCTCGATTACGGCCAAAGCAGTGTGATTGGTGATCGAGCGTTTCACGCGAGCCCTGAAATCGTCGCCATTCTGGCGGGTCGGCTGATTGCAGGACTAAAATCGGTCGGAGTCGCGGCAGTCGCCAAACACTTTCCGGGGCACGGCGGTGTCGCCGCGGATTCGCATCTCGAACTCCCAGTCGATCAGCGATCATTGGAAACCTTGGCGAATAGTGACGTCGCCGCGTTTGTTCCGGTAATCACCCAAGGCGTTGGTGGAGTGATGCCAGCGCACGTGGTGTACAGTCAAGCCGACAGCCATCCCGCTGGCTTTTCCGCGTTCTGGTTGCAGAGTGTTTTGCGCGATCAACTATCGTTTACAGGCGCGATTTTTAGCGATGACCTGGAGATGGCAGGCGTCGCCGCAGGTCGCAGCGTGCTGGAACGCGCAGAAGCCGCGACGGCATCCGGGTGTGACATGCTGTTGGTGTGCAATAACCGCAGTTCGGTATTGACATTACTCGACAGCGCGGTCGCAGCCGATTCAGCTGAATCACGCGCACGTATTTTGGCGATGCGATGCGATGATTTGTGTGAAGCACTCGATACTCGTCAGCGGGCTGATATCCGTGCGAGAATCGAGGCTATGTAAAGTAATAAGGTTATGTGATGTCAGAGTTACCTGAAATGTTGGAAAGGGCGCTAGGCGGGCACTATTGGATACTAAAGGTGTTCGTCATTGTATTGATCGTCCTGTTGGCGAACTTCTTTATCCGTCGTTTTCTGATTCGGCTGAAAAAGCAGCTTGAAAAAACCAAAAACCCCTGGGATGACGCGCTTATCAATGCGGCGCAAAAACCAATAGCGTTTGGCGTGTGGGTAGTCGGTTTGACATTCGCCGCGCAGGTCGTGGTGGCCGAAACCGGCAGTGAATTGTTCGAACTCGGCACTCCAATGCGGGCGGTCGGGGTGATCTTCGCCGTGGGCTGGTTTCTCAATCGCTTAATCCGGGAACTGGAACACCACTACATTGAGCACCAAAAATCGGTTGAATCCGATCAGGCGATGGATCGCGCAACGATAGAGGCATTCGGCAAACTGCTACGTCTTGCTGTGATCATTACCGCCGCGATCGTGATCTTGCAAACTTTGGGCTTCAGCATTTCCGGCGTGCTAGCCTTCGGTGGAATCGGTGGGATCGCAATTGGATTCGCTGCAAAGGATTTGCTGTCGAATTTTTTTGGGGGACTGATGATTTATCTGGATCGCCCGTTCAGTGTGGGTGACTGGATCAGCTCACCGGATCGCCAAATCGAGGGGACCGTCGAGTACATCGGGTGGCGACTAACGCGCATTCGAACGTTTGACTTGCGGCCGCTTTATATTCCGAACTCGATCTTCACCAACATCGTCGTCGAAAACCCGTCGCGCATGCAGCACCGCCGACTTTACGAAACCATCGGCGTTCGCTACGACGACATCGCGCAAATGGATGCGATTGTGCGTGATGTGCAAAACATGCTCGAATCACACGATGAAATAAACGAGAAGCAAACGCTGATGGTTAACTTCAATGCGTTTGCGCCGTCATCTGTGGACTTCTTTATCTACGCGTTTACTCATACAACCGGATGGGCTAAATATCACGGGATCAAGCAGGAAATATTGCTGAAAATTTCGGACATTATTGCGTCACACGGCGCCGAAATCGCCTACCCGACGCAAACCCTACACATCGCGAGTTCGTCTAATACCCATTCGAACGATTCCTGAATGAATAATTCGCTGGCGATTATCGGTGGCACCGGATTGCCATCGGTTGACGATTGGGTTAACACCTCGATGCGCCCGCTGGAAACGCAGTACGGTGAGCCGAGCGCAACCCCGCAGATTGGAGAGTTGAACGGCCGTCAAATTGTGTTTTTGCCGAGGCACGGTGCGCAGCATAGTGTGCCTCCGCACAGAATCAATTACCGCGCGAATATCGACGCGCTCACGCAACTCGGCGTCAAAAACATTATTGCGATTTCTGCAGTTGGGGGAATTAGTCTGGATGCTGCTCCACAAAGCATCGTCGTGCCGGATCAACTTATTGACTATACCTGGGGCAGGGAGCACACGTTTTTCGACGGCGACCCGGTCACGCATATCGATTTCACCCAACCTTATGCAAGCGGATTACGCGAGGAGTTACTCGCGGCCGCCCGTTCAACAGGCACGCACTGCGTCGATGGCGGAACATACGGGGCAACGCAGGGGCCGCGTCTTGAAACTGCGGCAGAGATTGATCGACTCGAACGCGATGGCTGTACGATAGTGGGAATGACCGGCATGCCGGAAGCGTCATTGGCGAGAGAACGTGAGATGGATTACGCGTGTTGCGCACTCGTGGTGAATTGGGCGGCAGGCCGTGGCGAGAGCGAAATCGGAATGGATGAAATTTTAAACAATGTTGAGCAGTCCCGAAAAAAACTGCATTCGATCATCGGCGCGTTGATAAGTGCAACGCCTTAGAGTCGACCGTAACCAATTTACAAAGTAACCTGACTGCGTCGCGAGTATGAAGTTTGCCGCGGTCGAATTCGGAGTTAACAGTGGCGTTTATCAGAATATTTGCAATCGGTTTGTTAGTTGGCGGCCTGCTCGGCTTGTGGGTAGGCGCGAACATCGGAAGCGGTCAAGCATTGTTTGCTGTGCCGTGGTAGTGATGCTTTGTTCAATTGAACTGACGCGCTAGCCGCGCAGCAGAGGTAACAGTTCCAACGGTGTGTTGACGAAAGCATCGGCGTTCCACGATGGTGGATCATCGCTCTCTGCGATATACCCGTAAAGCGCGCCAACAGTTTGCATACCCGCCGCTTTTCCCGCCTGCATATCGCGCTCAGCGTCACCGATATATACGCAATTTTTCGCTTCGACGTTGGCCACCTCGCATGCGTGGTACATCGGCATTGGGTGGGGTTTGCGTTTAGCACAGGTGTCCGCGCTCACAACGCTGGCGCAACGATCGTACAAGCCGAGTTGTTGGAGCAGGGGGTCCGTCAACCACCCCGGCTTGTTTGTAATCACTCCCCATAAAAGCTTGCGTGATTCAATGTGTGAAAGTACCTCATCGAAGCCGTCGAATACGTTAGATTCGACAGCAAGATGGTCGCTGTAATATTCGAGGAATTCTCGTCGAAGGTTCTCGTGTTCACTTTCTCCCAGTTCGCCAAAGCCAAGTTTGATCAGCGCGTTGGCCCCGTGCGACACGTGCGGACGAATCTGTGATTGCGGTAATTCTGTGCGGCCACGTTCGCGTAAAAGAAAATTGAGTGCGCCACCCATATCGGGCGCTGTATCAATGAGGGTGCCGTCGAGGTCAAAAAAAACGGCCTGCAAACGATTGACTTGAAGCACAGGTTTATTCTGGAGCGTCGGGTTTTTTGCAGTGCATTAGGTAGTTCACGCTGACGTCGTTTTCTAATTTGTACGTTTTAAAAAACGGGTTATACGTCATCCCAGTGAGTTCATTAACGTCGAGATCAGCGCGTCGTGCGTAGTCTCCCAATTCTGACGGTTTAATGAATTTCTTGTGCTCATGCGTTCCTTTTGGCAGAAGCTTCAATACGTACTCTGCGCCGATAATCGCAAACAAATACGATTTCGGATTGCGGTTAATCGTTGAGAAAAATACGTGGCCGCCCGGTTTCGCCATGGTGGCACACGCGGCGATAACCGAAGCCGGGTCCGGAACATGTTCAAGCATTTCCAGGCACGCGACCACGTCGAAGCTGCCTGGAGATTCAGCGGCGAGTTCTTCGATTGTGGTTTTTCGATAGTCCATCTCGATTCCGCTTTCGAGCGCGTGCAAGCGCGCGACATTGAGCGGAGCCTCCCCCATATCAATGCCTGTGACAGTTGCGCCGCGCCGCGCCATCGACTCGGACAAAATGCCACCGCCGCAGCCAACGTCTAGCACGGTTTTGCCGTCAAGCGAAACTCGCTCATCGATAAAGTTCAGGCGAAGCGGATTGATGTCGTGCAGCGGTTTGAATTCGCTGTTCGGATCCCACCAGCGACTCGCCAGTGCTTCAAATTTGGCAATTTCTGAATCGTCGACGTTACTTTGTGCGCTCAAAATGATTACTCAAATAAACATGGTTAATCAGGCTATGCGGACGCGATTTTGTCTCGCCACTGCTTTGCCTCGGCGATAACTGCCGATTCATCAATTGTTGTCAGACGGGCGTCTTCGAGTAGTTGTTTTCCTGCAACCCATACGTTCGAAACATCGTCGCGTCCAGCGGCATAAACCAGATGCGAAACCGGGTCGTAAACCGGCTGCAGTGCACAGCGATCAAAATTAACTGCGACGATGTCCGCGGATTTGCCCGCTTCCAATGAACCGATTTGAGCTTCCAGGTTCAGGGCGCGCGCCGCATTGATCGTGGTGGCGCGCAGGACCTCGTTGGCATTAAATACCGAAGCGTCCCGGCTTGATCCTTTTGCGATAAGCGCGGCACTGCGCATTTCGCCGAACATGTCGAGATCGTTGTTGGAAGCCGCGCCGTCGGTGCCCAGCGCGATGTTACACCCCGCCTCGAGTAAGGACTTAATCGGGCAAAATCCGTTGGCCAATTTCATGTTCGCCTCGGGGCAGTGCAAAATGTGTGTACCCGCTTCGGCTACCCGAGCGATCTCGTCTTCTTCGAGTTGCGTCATATGTACGGCGAGTAAGCTTGGGGATACCAAACCTAACTCGTCGAGGCGTTGGAACGGTCTTACCCCGTGCTGCGCTATGAACTGTTCAACCTCACCGATTGTTTCGTGCAAATGGATGTGCACGGGGATTTCCAGTTCATGGCTCAGGGCGGCGATTTTTTGCAAGGGTGCGGCAGACACGGTGTAGGGAGCGTGTGGCGCAAAGGCAGTGGTTATCAGCGGCATATTACGCACTTCATCGTGCAACGCGGTCCCTTTTGCGATGTACTCGTTGGCATCGGATGCCCACACGGTAGGAAAGTCCAGAACGATTAAGCCGACCACTGCCCGCATCCCTGCCTGGGAGGCCGTGCGCGCCGCTGCATCGGGAAAAAAGTACATATCGTTGAAGCAGGTAGTGCCGCCCTTGATCATTTCGGCGATCGCGAGTTGGGTGCCGTCCGTGACAAACTGTTGGTCAACCCAACGACCCTCCGCTGGCCAGATATGGTTTTGCAGCCATTCCATCAACGGGAGATCATCGGCGTAGCCGCGTAGAAGCGTCATCGCTGCATGTGTATGGGAATTGATAAGACCCGGTATCAGCGCATGCCCGGGCAGTGACGATTCATCGCGTGCGCTGTACGACTTGTTTACGCTATCGGTTGGGACGATGTCGAGGATCTGGCCTTTATCAACGAGTATCGACTGCGATTCAAGTACGCGGTTGTCGGCATCGACGGTGATAACCCAATCAGCGTGAATGGCAAGGTCAATCGTCTTCACATTTGCGTCACTTTTTTTAAAATACACTTCTTTAAGTCAGGCTACCAAGCGAATTGGCTTTTTCGCGCAGTTTGAATTTCTGAATTTTCCCGGTCGAGGTTTTCGGGAGCTCGCCGAACACCACGGTTTTCGGACACTTAAAATGTGCCATTTTCTCGCGGCAGTACGCGATCAGTTCCTGATCTGTTACGACGCTACCCGTCTTAAGGTTCACAAACGCGCACGGTGTTTCGCCCCATTTCTCATCAGGGCGTGCCGTCACCGCTGCTTCGAGCACGTCGGGATGACTGTAGAGCGTGTCTTCGATTTCAATGGATGAAATGTTTTCGCCACCGGAGATGATGACGTCCTTGGAGCGATCTTTTATTCGCAGGTATCCGTCGGGGTCGATAACGGCGAGATCGCCGGAGTGAAACCATCCGTTTGCCAGTTCTTCTTCGTTTGCGTCGGAGTTTTTTAGGTATCCCTTCATCACGATGTTGCCGCGAAACATGATTTCGCCGATGGTTTTGCCGTCACGCGGCACCGGCCTAAGCGTGTCTGGGTCGAGTACATCAAGGTCTTCCAGCATGTGGTAACGCACGCCTTGACGCGATTTCATCTGTGCACGGGCTTCGTTGTCCAAATCGTTCCACTGGGGCTTCCACGCGCATTGAACCGCTGGGCCATAGGTTTCGGTTAAGCCGTAGACGTGAGTTACGTTAAATCCTTCTTTCTCCATCGCTGCCAACACGCTTGCAGGAGGTGGTGCGGCGGCGGTCATCACATTAACCGAATGTGAGAATGCGCGTCGATCTTCATCGCTGGCGTTGATAATGAACCCCAAAACTATCGGTGCTCCGCAGAAATGCGTCACGCCGTGATCGGCGATGCTGTCGAAAATCACCTTGGCATTGACCGCGCGCGTGCACACGCTGGTGCCGGCGACGGCGGCGAGTGTCCACGGAAAACACCAGCCATTGCAGTGAAACATTGGCAGTGTCCACAGGTACACCGGGTGGTGCGGCAATGACCATCCTATGATATTACTGCTGGCATTGAGGTAAGCGCCCCGGTGGTGGTACACAACGCCTTTCGGATTGCCCGTAGTGCCGGATGTGTAATTCAGAGTGATCGCGTTCCACTCGTCTTCGGGCAATTGCCAGTCAAAATCCGGGTCACCTGATTCAAGGAACGTTTCGTACTCAACTGAACCAATTAATTCACCGGATGCCGCCAGAGGATCATCAATGTCGATCACCAAAATTTCCCGATCGACCTGTTCGATCGCGGCGCTGATTGTCGGAGAAAATTCCTTATCGGTAATTAGCACTTTCGCTTCACCGTGATTCAGGATGAAAGCGATCGTCGCCGCGTCCAGACGCACATTCAATGCATTGAGTATCGCACCGGTCATCGGTACACCAAAGTGTGCCTCGAAAATTGCCGGCGTATTCGGACACATCATCGCAACGGTATCACCGTGGCCAACTCCAACGCGCGTTAGCGCCGAGGCGAGTTGTTTGCTACGACGATAGGTATCGGCCCATGTGTCGCGCCGCTCGGCATAAACTAATGCGGTGAATTCCGGGTACACGTCGGCTGCGCGTCGAATAAAACTGAGCGGGGAGAGCGGCGTGTAGTTGGCGCGCGAAGCGTCCAGACCCTCATTGAAAATGGTAGGTTTCGACATATACGTGCTTTAAGGTCTACGTCGCCGTGCGGGCTGTTGGCGTCACGGTTTTTTCCACCGAGGTGAGCGCTTTTCAATAAACGCGTCGATGCCCTCAGTGGTGTCGGAGGCCATCATATTCTGCGCCATCATCTCACCTGCGAACGCATAGGCATCAGCGACACCGTATTCGAGTTGTTGATAAAACATTTGTTTGCCGGTACGAACCGCAACCGGAGGTTTGGCGCATATCGAATCGCAAAGCGTGGCGATTTCGGCGTCCAGATTTTCATCGCTGGTGACGCGATTGATCAGACCTTTTTCCTTGGCTAAGTGTGCGTCGATAAAATCGCCGGTGACCAGCATTTCAAATGCTTCTTTGCGCGACACATTACGACTGAGCGCCACGGCAGGCGTGCTGCAAAACAAGCCGACGTTGATTCCTGAAACGGCGAACTTCGCCGATTCCGCCGCTACAGCCAGGTCACATGTCGCAACGAGTTGGCACCCCGCCGCCGTTGCCATGCCGTGCACGCGTGCAATTACGGGTTGCGGAATACTCAGGATTGTTTGCATCAATTTGCCGCACTGGGCAAACAATGCCTGATAGTACGAGTGTTCGGGTTTTGCGCGCATCTGCTTTAAGTCGTGTCCCGCACAAAACGCCTTGCCATTTGCAGCGAGGACAACGACGCGGGTTTCATCGTCATCAATCAAAGCGTCAAATGCCGCCTGCAACGCGTCAAGCATCTCGTCGCTGAGTGCGTTGTACTGCGCGGGCCGATTCAATGTCAGAGTGGTTACACCTGAGCGCCTGTCGGTTATCAACAGGGACTCTTCTAGCTTGTCGCTGGCAGTACTCATGATCCGGCTCCAAATTCCGAATGCGACTAGTTTACTCTGCCGAGTACATGGCTAACAGTTTTTCGCGTGCTGTGACAAATCGTTCGCGAACCACGGGTTGGTCGGCGTAGGTATCAAAGTGAGACCCCATGAGTTGATCGAGAATGTTAATGCGTTCACCGGTTGGCGGATGCGTAGCGGTGAAAAACGCGAGGTGCTCGCTGTCTTTAGCCATGCTGTCGATCGTCGTGAGTACATCCAGCAAGCTGAACGGGTGGTAGCCTGCGCGGGTCGCATACACAACTCCGATGCGATCGGCTTCGATTTCGTCTTCGCGGTCCAGTCCGCGGGCGTAAATTTTGGTGCCGGCACTGACCAGCGCATTCATCGCCTCGCGATCATCCGAGTCGGCCAATGTGAGCAGGAGGTCACCCGCGACCTGACGCTGCGCCGCACTTTGCATTGCGTCGAGGTGATGTTTTCTTACCACATGCGCGATCTCGTGCCCAAGGACACCGGCAAGTTCGGCTTCGCTGTTGAGAATTGAAAACAACCCCCGCGTGACAAAAATATACCCGCCCGGCGCGGCAAAAGCATTGACACCAGCATCGTCGACGAGGGCGAAACGCCAGTCGAGGTTATTACGTTTGCTTTGTTGCGCCACCCAGACACCCACGGTGTTGAGATACTTTTGCAGCTCGTCGTTATCGACGAGTGGCATTGCACCCAGAAGTGATGCGGCGACTTCTTTGCCGAGCTTTATTTCCTTCTCTTCGGAGATGCCTGACACAGCTGTATCGACGTTTTTAACCAGATCAGACAGCGCATTCAGGTTGAGTTCAAACGCGCTGGATTGACCACTGAGCATGACCATGGCGGTAAGTGCGGCACTCAAAACAGCGCGTTGCAATCGCTTACTTATCATTGCTGTCCCCCGCGTCTGAGGTTTTCTCTTTTATTTTGATCTGTTTGAGTTTGTTCGATTTCAGTCCGGCCTTTTTGGCAAACGATTTTGACTGTTTTGGTGTCACCTGATAGCTGATCATTTTTTCCGCTGCTTTTGAGTCTGGCTTGGCGCTCTCAATTTGCTCGGCGCTGAGCCCTCGAACACCAACCGTCGTCGTAAGGTTTCCCTCGTTTTCGTTTCGATTGGACGTGCCAAACAAATTGGCAAGGCTGCGACCAATGCCTGCCAAGCCTCCGGATGAGCTGTTAGTGGTTACAGTCGCTTGTTTGACTTGCTCACCGCTGACCCCAGAGCGCATAGTGTATGCGCGAATCCAGCCGCGATCCGTTCCCTCCTTAACCTGAATACGTGCCCAACCGCCCTTTCGCTCGGTTGAGGTTACTTCGGTTCCGATAGGCAACTCAGTCACGATTTCGCCTGTGAACGAAGGTGTTTCAAACAAACGGCTTTTGCGCACGATTGTTGCGTCGCTCGCAAACGCGGGTATCGCAATGGCGAAGCACAGTATAAAAACAGGGATTGATCGCATTGTTCAGTCGCTTGGTGAATTCACACCGCATAAAATACCAGAATTCAGCATCGCAAAGAATTGCGTGCACTGATTTTCTACATATGTGGTAGGCTTTTTTGTCTTGTTGGGGTTGATCGAGTATGTCTGCGATCACTATTGAACAGTTTAATGCGATCGCTGAAGGTGCACTCCCTTTTGCTCAGTTGATGGGATTGCAGCTTGAGACAATCGATGAAAATTCGGTGACGATGCGTGCGGTTTATAACGACACGTTTTTGCGGCCGGGTGGCACAGTTTCCGGACCCGTAATGATGGGGCTGGCCGATGCTGCCGTCTATGCACTCATCCTGAGTCATATCGGTCCGGTAGAGTTGGCGGTAACCACAAATCTGAATATCAATTTTTTGCGCAAGCCCGAGCCCGGTGATGTTATCGCTAAGGCATCGATGTTAAAACTGGGAAAAAGGCTGGCAGTTGCACAGGCGTATTTATTCAGTGCATCTGATGACACTGGCGAACCGGTCGCTCACGTGACCAGCACTTACTCTATTCCTCCGCGATAGTGTGGATTATTTATGAACTCAGCGTTTAACAATATTCAAGCCTGTGTGTTTGATGCTTACGGGACCTTGTTTGATGTCCACTCCGCGGTCGCTAAACACCGCGACGCGATGGGGGATCAGGCGGATCAACTGTCGATGCTTTGGCGCACCAAGCAGCTTGAATACACCTGGCTTCGCAGCTTGATGGGAAAATACACAGATTTTTGGCAAGTCACGCAGGACGCGCTGGATTTCGCGCTTGAAACAGTCGGATTAGATAAACCCGAATTGCGTGATGATCTTATGCAGGCGTATTTGGAGTTGGACGCTTACCCTGAAGTTATCGACGTGCTGAAAAAGCTGCGCGCCAGCGGTATGCGAACTGCAATTCTAACCAACGGTTCGCCAGATATGATCGCAGCTGCTGTTGAAAACTCAGGAATCGCTGACCTGCTCGATGCGTGTCTGTCGGTCGAATCCGTTGGTATATTTAAGCCGGATCCGCGAATTTATCAGCTCGCAGTGGATAGTCTCGGAGTCGATGCGTCAAACATTTCGTTTCAATCGTCTAATGCGTGGGATGCGGCTGGAGCGAGCAGTTTCGGGATGAGGGTCGCCTGGGTCAACCGTTTTGGCCAGAGCGTAGAGCGATTGCCCGGGAATCCCGACGCTGAGCTGAGAGACTTGACTTCTTTGCCTGATCTGGTCGCACGGAACGCGTAATGCATCATGCCCTGAGACCTGTTTTATCATTAAGGCTCGGTTACGCTTGTTGACCTAAACAAATTAACTAACCGTACCAAGCGGCCCCGCCCGAACACAATTGATTCAGCTTTTATTCTGAAAGATTCAACACCCGGGGTAAAAGAATCGTCTGTCCCAGCGGGAAAACATATGGCGAGCGGGCAGCTCTTTTATCATTTCATCGGTAACGATACCGCCATTTGCGGCTTGAATCGCATCGGGATGGTAGTGAAGGCCGGTTTCGATGGCCACCGGACCTTGATCCGTCAATGCGATATCCCATCCGAGCGTTCCCATAAATGGAAATTCCTTGCAAGCATTGAGCGTAAACTCAATCACACTGGGAAATCCTTCTATATTGATCCCCTCGAGAGGGACGTTTGTGTCGGGATGATTGGAAAAGTAATCACCGGATTGAATCGAAAAAGCGCGTAGTGTCACTCCATCCTCACTCATGGGTACGGTGATGCCTCCATACTTGCTGTTGTCGACAGCAATACCTGGTCTGCCAACCTTTAGATAAGTACAGATAACGGACCATTCGCCCTGGTTATTTCGGTACGTAATTACTCGAAATGTATTCAGGCTTGAAGGATTCAGGTTTGCCAGTTGCTCAGTATTTTGAATCGATTCTTCGATCAGGTAACCTTGCCACATAAACTTTCTTAGCTTGTTCCATATATCCACATGGTTTAGTTCTCCGTCACTCCTTCGAATTCGCAAAAACCCGTCTCCCTCTTTACCACTTACACGTTTGATTGAAAAATCATCAGGTGCTTCCGACAAAAATTTTTGAAAAGATTCGAGGTCGCTAATCTCCCTCCCGCTGCCTATCATTCCCAGTAGTTTTGGAGTTTGGATACCGGAAAAATCGAAAAAGGACTTCATAATCAATTTGTCCTTGAACAAAATCCTGTATTGCATTTGGTTACGTTGCCAAGGCCAATATCGGGATCCTCTGTGGCTCATGTAGCGTATTTTTTCATCCCAGGTTTTGTTTTCATAAAAACGAAAAATATAATAATCCTTCGCAGTTAAATTCATCAGAAGCTTATGTATAAAGATTCCGTATACTTGCCCGACAACGCTTTTGTGACGTCTGTTTAGTTTTATTATCGACCAGGCGCGCGCCAATTTTCGTAACATAAAAGTACCTTCATCCAAAATGTTTTCTTTTTACTGTTTTTTTGTTGGTATTTCGAAGAGATTACGGCGCGAAATTTTTGGTTCCGACGCGCATTTAGTGGTCAACCGGTTAGAGTTCGCTGACTAAAATACCACAGCGAATGTTAATGCCAATGCCTGCACGAGGTGTTTAACCGAAAAACCTGCAGTCTTTGAGCATAACAACTCGCTCTGGATCACTACTCGCCACCCTGTCAGGCGGCTGCAACCTAAGGAAAGTGCCATCGTTATCTGACGTTGTCCAGTTTTACGGTGTAGAAATTTTACCCGCTTCTCAAATGTAAGGATCAATTGCAACATCTCATTTATATCTAACAGTCTGAGCAACCCTAAAAAACAGCCCGGATTTTGAATAACGTCCTGAGATGGTTTGCTCGATTGAAAAGAGATAGCGATACTTCCACTGGCAGCCGGCTAAGAACCACGATTCGCAAAACGTGCAGTTCACTCGATCACAACGAAGAATGTGACTGACCCGCGTGGGAGTCTAATTGGTTGCATGGACCAGGATCAGCACGTCTTGTTATTGAACTAGTGCTTATGGTGTCGATCATCGAATCGCCCGGGCCATACGCGTTTTTGCGCATTTTAACCTGATCTTAATCTGCCTGTTGTGTGCCGAGCCGTCGCTAGACAATCCTCAAGCTATGATTACGGAAAACACAGGTTTAGTTGACCCAGGCTGCGGAGTTTGTGAAATGGGCCAAATTATACTAGGTAAGAAAAGTCGACCAATTCGAGGTTGTGTCTCAAAATCTTACCTATAGTAATCGGGTCAATTGGAGAAAAAATGAGCAGCAAAACTAAACGTATTTTGGTCACGGGTGCCGGCGGGTTTATTGGTGGTCACATGTTGGCAGATCTACTTAAACAAGGCTATACCGATATCCGCGCGGTCGACATCAAACCTACCTCACACTGGTATCAAACATTCGAAGGTGTTGATAATCACGTGGGAGATCTGAAACTTCTCGATGTTTGCAACGAGGTTATGGAAGGCGTTGATCGAGTGTTCAACTTCGCCGCTGACATGGGTGGAATGGGATTCATCGAGACTCACAAGGCCGAATGCATGCTATCTGTATTAATCAACACACACCTACTGCAAGCAGCTAAGGATGCAGGCGTATCGAGATTCCTGTTTACCTCGTCGGCGTGTGTGTACGCGCACGACAAGCAGACTGAAGCCGATGTGACGGCGCTAGTAGAGACCGACGCTTATCCCGCTATGCCTGAAGATGGCTACGGTTGGGAGAAGCTGTTCAGTGAAAGAATGTGTCGACACTTTACCGAAGACTACGGTTTGGACACCCGCATTGTGCGATTTCACAATGTTTACGGTCCACTTGGTACTTATGCAGGCGGTCGAGAAAAAGCGCCGGCGGCGACCTGCCGAAAAGTTATTGAGGCGATTATCGAAGGAAACGACTCGATCGAAATTTGGGGTGACGGCGAGCAAACCCGAAGTTTTATGTATATTGACGATTGCATCAAGGGCGTCAATCTGATCATGGATTCTGATTTTGGCGAGCCAATCAACCTAGGCAGTGACGAGTTGGTTACCATCAACCAGTTGGTCAGCATTGCTGAGGACATATCCGCTATCACCCAGCCTTTCAAACGAAACTACAAACTGGATGCGCCGAAGGGAGTTCGTGGGCGTAACAGCGACAACACACTGATAATGGACGTGCTCGGATGGGCCCCCGAAATCAGCCTTCGCGATGGGTTAGAGAAAACCTATAACTGGATTAAGGAAGAAATCGAAAGCGGTAATCTAGCCTCAAGATATGGGTAATAACTTCCGATAAGACCCGGACTACTCGAAATAGGTGGCACTGATGGAGATAACCCGACATAATTTTTATGTTTCGGCTGAGTAAATGTGGTGAGCACTGTGGAACCGACTAACTCTCCAGACCTGTTTTACAATAACTCCAAATCACTCCCGGAAAAATCAATCCGGGATGTGTTTTACATGCTCTGGCGGCGCAAATGGCTTATCAGCGGTTTTGTGTTTGCTTGCACATTGCTGTGCGTCATATTTCTGCAGTCTGTAACCCCGCGTTACAAATCAAAAACGCTGTTAACGATGGAATCTCGCGGAACGAATGTGGTTAACATCGAGGCGGTTACATCTGCTTTGCCTGGTGACGAGTCCACATTTAACAGCGAAATTGAGATAGTAAAATCCCGCAATCTCGCCAAAAGGGTCATTAGCCACCTTGAACTCGACAAATTGCCAGAGTTCAACCCTGAGCTAGAAGAAAAAGGGTTTTTGGCAAAACTTCTCTCTGGCGACGACGCCGCAACATTACGTACCCCGCAAGACGACGAGAGCATTGGATTACCCACCGAGGTCGCAGATTATTCGGTGATTCCCATCGCCACGGTAGAGCGATACCTCAACCGGCTTAATGTGACATCAACCGGAATCGCATCGCGCGTGATGGAAATCAGTTTTTCTTCTCAAGATCCCAGACTATCGGCATTGGTTGCTAACACCATCGCGTTTTATTACCTCGAAAGTCAGCGTGAAATTAAAGCAAAATCGCTGCAACAAGCTAATGACTGGCTCAATGAACAATTGGTGGAGCTGCGCGAAAACGTCGTTCAGTCCGAACGCATGGTTGAGGAATTTCGGCGTGACGCGGGATTGCTGCAAGGGAGCGACGGCACCTTCACGGCAGAATATACCTCACAGCTTAACTCGCAGTTGGTTCTGGCAAAAACTGCAACCGCCGAGGCAGACGCACGATATCGCCAGATTCGTCAACTGGCTGGATCAACCGACGGACTTGCGTCTGCAAGTCAGGTACTTGATTCACCAAATGTGCAAAGTCTAAGACAGCAAGAAGCGGAACTGGAGCGTCGCGAGGCCGAGCTATCGATCGAGTATGGCGCGTTGCATCCGAAGATGATCCAACTGAACGCAGAAAAAGCTGACTTGAAATCTCTGATCAAGCTCGAGCTAGACAAGATTGTTAAAAACTATCGCAACAAAGCTAACGTTGCGCGCGCCCGCGAAACGGCTCTAACGAACGCGTTGGAGGAAATGCAGCAGAAAGTTGGACAGGAAAACACAGCTGAAGTCGGGTTACGCGCGCTTGAACGTGAAGCCAAGGCTAACCAGCTAATTCTTGAATCGTTTTTGGCTCGTTACAAAGAAACAAGTTTGCAGGAGGAACTTGGCGCATTTGAGCAGGACTCAAAGGTGATTTCGCATGCAGACGTTCCGGTCAAACCGGCGTTTCCACGTAAAGGTGTCACTCTTGCCTTGGTAATTATTTGTTCGTCACTCGTCGCGGTTTTAATAGCCTTTTTATTGGAAAGCCTCGATGTTGGTTTACGCAGCAGCGTCCAAATAGAGTACCTCACTAATTTGCCCTGTCTGGGTATGGTGCCAAAACTCAAATCCAGCACCACCAGTGCTAAAGGCGGAATGGCCGCGCAAGAGGATTATGAAGCATTGCGTGAATCGATACGTTCGCTAAGGTCGGGTATCGATTTGTCCGGATCAAATCCCAACAGTAAGACCATTCTTATCACGTCGTCGGTTCCTGGCGAAGGTAAAACGTTTATTGCCCTGTGTTTAGCGCGTTTCTTCCCCAAAGGTGGCAGGGGTGCAATTGTAATAGACACAGACATGCGTCGGCCGCGTGTTCACACGGTTTTTGGTACTGAGCGTGAACGTGGGTTGTCTGAATTGTTGCAAGGAAAGATTACGCTAGAACAGGCGATTCAGAAGGATCAAACATCAGGTGCGAGCTTTATAACCGCGGGTAGTCCCGTGCCCGATCCGACCAGTTTGCTCGCCTCCAAGGAGTTCGAGGATTACATCGAACCCCTCAATGAGGCGTACGATATCGTGATTCTTGATTCACCGCCATTAATGGCGGTCTCGGACGCGCGCTACCTATCACGAATCGCAGATAAAACTGTCATGGTCGTGCGCTGGTCTAAAACCAAACGGGATGTGGTGATGATGTCGTTACAACAACTAGCCTCGGTAAGTGATTCAACATGCGGCACCCTGTTGTCGATGGTTGATGTGCAAAAGCACGCGGGTTACGGTTATCGCGACTCGGGTGTGTACACTGGCGAGTTGAAAAAATACTACACAACTTAACTAAAAATCAGCTCAATCCGACGAAATTTTTTTGACGCGACGAGTAAATTCGCGAAGCAGCATTGGACTGTTTTCACCGACAAGGGCATGGCGTAAAGAGTATTTTATTCTGGATCGAATTCGACGATGCAACGAGAGTTCAATTCCTCCTATGCCCACTTTAACACTGCAGTTTCTGAACGCTTGTTTCAGCTGATTTTCTCCCCGACCTAAATCAACTTTTCTGATGCCCGCACTTGCCGCGGCTCTAAACAACTCTAAGTGTAGAATTAGCCCCGGTGAATACTTGGCAAATTTCGGGTTGTGCGCCGGGATCCACGAAGTCAGACAGTTAAATCCAAGTATGCCTAGATGAAGAGCGACTGGATTGTTACCAGCATATAGCACTGATAATCGCCCTTTGCAGTTTGGTGTCTGGAGGTCAGGCATATGTTTAACCGCATTTTCAACCCACTTGTGTGAAAACATATCCGTATAGTTTTTTCTTTTAAGCTGATCGGTTTTCCAGAGAACAAGGCGTTCTCGTAGCGCTGCATCGTCAGTTTGAAGCTCAAATCGCAGCTCTCCAACCTCACGCGCCATTTTTCGCATCTTGCGAAAGCACTGACCGTGAAATCTGGGTTTGCTTTGTTTTAATCCAGCGACATATGGATCAAAACCAAATTCTAAATCGACAATACTCGATTCATCCTTATACGCGTGAGAGTTTTTAAACTCTATTTGCTCTGCCAACACGTGTTCGAATCTAAAAGATTTAATTCCAAAATGACTTAGCGCTTGTTTGATTGGAAATACGGTGCCTGGTTTTCTTAAAATTCCGCTAAGGTCCGTATGCGGGGCACCTACTTCAGTGGCGACAGTGTTGCTGAGTCGACTAATGGGGAGTATTCCGACGATCTCCCCATCACTCTGGGCGGAAATAACTTGAACATTAGACGTATGCTTGTCTATATACTCGCAGTACTCCGGCGTAAGCGAGGGGTGCTGCAATTCCGGAGAAGTTCTCTGAATGTCTTGCCAGGCAGCTCGATAGACGTCAGGCAGTGAAACTATGGGGTAGAGTATTAATTTTATCATTATTGTTAATCAGTATCGTGGCTGTCTCACATAAAAACCACTCTATGTATTCTACATTAATGCTCCTCTTCAAAAATGTGATAACAACGATAAATTCCCCTGTGAAATGAGTCGCTCCGATTCAAATCTTTTTGTGTTCACTTTTTATGCTATCGCCGATCGCCTCGGGGTTTTTGCGAAGCTTGGAAGTATCGCCGTTGTAGATCAGATGGTTGTAAGCGGGACCCGTTTTCTTGCTACATTGTTAGTGGCTCGCTTTTGTAGCCCAGATGAGTTGGGTCTGTATTCACTCGGCTTCTCTATCGTTGCCATGGTCGCTGTCGTTCAAGAATCACTTGTTAGCACCCCGTATTCAGTTTTGTGCAACGTTCGCAAAGGATTGGGTAAACGGAGTTACTCGGGGGCCGTCTTGATTCATCATGTTTTTTTCGCTGGGATTTCTTTGTCCTTGCTGCTAATCGTGTGCACCGGGTTGAGTTATTTTTATCCGAATACGGAGTTGTTACCCGTTTTATGGGTGCTGGTTATCACAGTACCTTTATCCTTGATGTGGGAATTTGTCCGACGCCTCCAGTTTGCTCACGTCACCATGTTTTGGGCGTTGATAATCGATTCGGCGCTCGCAGCAATTCTTATAAGCGGGTTGTTAATACTTGCAGCGAGCGATGCACTAACAGCGAAGAGCGCGTATTGGGTTGTTGCAATCGCCTGTGCAGTCGTCGGTTTAACCTGGTTGTTGTCGAATAGGCGAGTATTTGTGTTAAAAAGGCGGTCGATCATCTTTATTGCTAGTAAGCACTGGAAATTCGGTCGCTGGTTACTGGGAAGCCAATTGGTGATGGCCATTTATCAGTGGTCGAGTTACTGGCTGTTCGCCATTTTCCTCAGCACGACGCAAACGGGTATTTTTAGCGCCTGTATGAACGTTGTGATGCTCGCGAATCCCTTAACGATTGGAATGGCAAATATCCTCGACCCACGTTTGTCACAGGCATTCAAAAATGGAGGGAGGAGTGAAATTTTTCGAGTCTTGAAAAAAGTCATCCTTATAATGGGTGGAGTTATTTTCCTCTACTTCATTTTCCTGTCGCTGTTCGGCGATTTTGTTATTCGTGTTTTGTACAATAATGACGCATATCTTGGTAACCAACATCTGATTTCAGTTCTCGCGTTTATGGTTGTTCTCGGTGCCATTGGTACGCCGCTTACCTTGGCATTTCGTGCTCTACAAAAAACAGACCTTCTATTCAAGATCCAACTTGTGGAAGTGGTTTTGATGATCCTAATTTTTGTTCCCGCAATTCAGTATTTTGGAATGCTGGGAGGGGCTTACGCAATGCTGGCTGGATTTGTTATTGGCTCAGTGATGCGGATTATTGCAATTAGGGAAATTCTAAATAATCCCGAGGATGCTGCAAAAGCACTTCGGTAACCTCGAAGAAAGTAAACTTGATATCAGAAAAAGCGTTCTTTTATCTCGATAATATCACCGGGTTTTACGGTATCGTCCAATCCAACCTCTAGTTTTATTTTTTCATCATTCTCTTGTCTGGTGATAATCATCTCGTCTTTGTTAGCGCGATAGGTGAAACCTCCAGCGACTGCAACCGCGGTCACAACTGACATGCCGTTTACATACGAATAACTGCCTGGCACATTGACTTCGCCAATAATGTAGAACGGTCGGTTGCTTTGAATCTCAACGCTGACCTTCGGGTCTTTGAGATAGTCGGGTTTAAGTTTGTCGGTTATCGATTGCTCAAGCTCGGTTGCGGTTAAATCCTTTGCTTGCACGTAGCGAATCAAAGGCATTGCGATACGACCGCTTCCATCGATTTCGAATGCGCCGGACAAATCTTCGTGTCCAAATACTGTGACCTTAACCTGGTCGCCCGAATCGAGGCGATAGTCACTTCCGCTGTCAGCAAAACTAAATGAATAAAACGCAAGACTGGCAAGTGCGATCGCAAAAGATTGAAAATAGTTCATTCGCTTATTTTGCCTTTGCTGGACTGTTCGACTGACATCAGGTTGCTTGAAATAGTAAATCGATCACCAATTGAGTCGTGCCGACAGCGCTAACTGTTGTCGTGAAAAATCTTCACCTGAATCATCGCCACTTGAATCACGCGAATCTCGGCGTAATTCTATGTTTACATAAAGTGCACGATTCAAAAGATAGTTGACACCGAGTGAGAAAATTTTGTCGTCGTCGTCGCGGCTAATATCCTCGTACTCATTTGAGTATACGTCATACGAAGCAAACAATAGCAAATTGCGCAGGAGTTCGTGATCGACGCGCGCTCCTAAACGCGTGGACAAGGCACCTCCTGAATCCAGGGTGGTTTCAAGCACGTCGCGTTCAAGCGTAAACTGAAGGCTGCTCAGTGACGTGACGTCCCAAATCAAATTACCGCCAAGCGATGCTCCTGAAATATCAGAAAATGATGATTCATCCGGGGACTGGGAAATGTATCCCCCATACACGCTGGCACTAGAGATGCCGGATAATTGAAATCCGCTCCCAACTCTTATTTCGTAACCATTGGAGTCACGCCTGAAGCCTGAGTCGTCGGTTCGACTATCATAATTTCGTTGGTTGAGCGTAAGTTCCGCGAAGCCCGCGTATTCTGACGCTATCTCGTAGTCGGCACGCGCGCTGATCTCGAATTCAGATCGATCTCGATCGTCGTTGTTAATCGTCAGTCCCGAGACTCGACCATCATCGTAGTCGAGATTAACAAGCTCGACACCTGCATCAAGCTTGATTCTGTTGAATATGCGAACATAATTTGCCGAGATGGCTGTCTCGGAGAAAATGATGGGACTGTCACTGTTACTGTCGTCCACCGAGTCGCGTTCCTCATGCTTGCGCGCGAACTCGAGCGCGGTAAAGATTTGTTCGCGACGGGTGATATCGGTACGCCCGCTTACGCTCAGCGTGTAGTCTTCATAGTCTTCATCCGACTCATCAGCGTAGCGTGCGATCTCCAGGTCGAGTCCCAGTTGCAGGGAGTGGTTATTCCAGTCTGAAACCACGTTAAGCGAAGGGGAAATGACCGTTGCCGTGTCCGACACCTTGTCGGAGTCGGTCGAGAACAAGTTGTCGTTAGTTCTCAGACCGGCCTCAAGCGATGGATAGACGATAAATGCGCCGCTTCTAAACCCCAACGGTTCGAGTTCCGGTCGTTGACGGGTCAAAACAGATTCGCCATCGGACCAACTCACTGCGCTGTAGAGCGTCGAAAGCACCGGAATCAGGATAGCCGCGATCCCACGTGATGTCTTATTTGCTGGAATTGCCATTCGATTCATCGTACTCGCTGGTTTATTGACTGAAATACTCTATCGACAGCGGCATTGCATGTTTGTGGCCGCTCTTCAAAAACCGATCATATCCTAGTAGCGACGAACGAAGTGTGCGGGAAAACCAGCTTTTTCAACGCGCTGATTTTTCAATAAGGCAATAAAAAACAACGATATATAGCTTAAAAGCTGCCGTAATGCCAAACGATTCACATTACGAAATCTGCCTGAATTCGCGCAATTCATCAGGTTGCGAATCTGAGAGCGTACCTTATGGGAAATCGCGACTCTCGCAACATTTTCGAAACCAGCATTTTTGGCTAAAGAAATGTCACTTACCAGTCGTTACCAGCAGTGTGCCCGGTTTCTGGGATGTTGCAACCGTTAGCAGTTCGCAGTGAAGAGGCACTCTGATATCTGTCGTAATAAACTTCGGGGAAAAAACATGGCAAATATACTGGCAGTTGATGACTCAACATCACTACGCCAAATGGTCTCATTTACGCTACAGGGTCAAGGACATACGGTCGTTCAGGCAGAGGATGGTGTTGACGGGCTTCAGGCAGCCAAGTCGCAGACCTTTGACTTAGTCATCACCGATGTGAACATGCCGAATATGGATGGTATTTCACTGATCAAAGAGCTGCGAAGCCTTCCCGCTTATCGCAACACGCCTTTACTGATGCTGACTACCGAGTCAGGCGATGACAAAAAGGCGCAGGGTAAACAGGCCGGCGCAACCGGCTGGATCGTCAAACCGTTCAATCCGGACAAGCTCACCAATGTGATCAGTCGCGTATTGGCGTAGACACCCATGAGCACCGACATTTCTCAATTTCTCGACGTATTCTACGAAGAGAGCTTTGAAGGGCTGGACATCATGGAGGCAGGTTTGCTGGATATGCCAGCGGGGCCTGTCGAGGGAGAACTGATCAACAGTATCTTCCGCGCAGCTCATTCAATCAAAGGTGGCGGCGGAACATTCGGACTTACTGATGTCTCCGATTTCACTCACGTCATGGAAACGTTACTCGACGAGATGCGCGCGGGTGATAGAGAGATGACCGGTGAAGCCAACGAAATCTTGTTGCAATCGGTTGACTGTCTTCGAGAAATGCTCACTGCGAAACAGCAAGGCGGCGAAGTTGACGAGGCTCGAATCGGGGCTCTTGCCCAATCTCTTGAAAGTCTTCTGGGAAGTCCGGGTGGCAGCGCAACATCAGACGACGCACCAGAGTCTAAGCAGGACGAGAAAGCATCGAACAGCGGCTGGGTAATCAAATTTGCCCCACACAAGCAAATGCTGGAAAACGGCAAAGACCCTGTTCCTATACTGCGTGAGCTTGCCAAGCTGGGCAAGTGTGAGGTTAACGTAGATACCTCCGCTATGCCCGACCTTTACACACTGGAGCCAGAATCCTGCTACCTGTCGTGGGACGTTACCGTCGAGGGTGATATCGATAAAGAGCAGGTCACTGAGCTGTTCGAGTGGGTTGAAGATGAATGCGACCTCAGGATTGAGCCGCTGGCGTTAAATTTTTCCGAATCCGCTACGCAAACAACCGATCAAAAAGACGCTACACCAGCAGCAACACCTTCCGCTATCTCGGCACCGGCAACTGCGATGGCTGCAAAAAAGCCAACCGCAGCAAAAGCCAAAGAGTCTGGTTCTATTCGGGTCAGTATCGACAAGATCGACACCCTTATAAATACCATCGGTGAGCTTGTGATTACCCAGTCAATGCTGAGTCAGATCGGTGAAGACTTTGAGATGGAGCAATTGGAACAGCTAACCGACGGGCTCGCGCAGCTCGCGCGAAACACACGCGAACTGCAAGAAGGTGTGCTGGGTATACGCATGCTGCCGATCAGTTTTGCCTTCAACCGCTTTCCCCGAATGGTGCATGACACCAGCAACAAGTTGGGTAAAAAGGTCGAGCTGATTATGTCCGGTCAGGAAACCGAAGTGGATAAAACTGTGATGGAAAAGATCGGTGACCCGCTGGTTCATCTCGTGCGAAATTCCATCGATCACGGGGTTGAAGCTCCAGACGTACGCAAAGCTGCGGGCAAACCGGAAACTGGCACAGTCGAACTCAGTGCATCACATCGAGGCGGTAACATCATTATTGAAATCAAGGATGACGGCGCTGGCATCAACAAGGAAAAGTTACTGAATAAAGCGATAAGCAACGGCCTGATTAAAAGCGAAAACGAATTGAGCGAAGAAGAGGTTCTCAATCTTGTTTTTCATGCTGGATTATCGACTGCTGAGGAAATTAGTGACGTTTCCGGTCGCGGTGTTGGTATGGATGTTGTCCGTAGCAATATTCGTGACCTTGGTGGCACCGTAGACGTCACCAGCGAACCGGGCAAAGGTTCCATTTTCACTATTCGCTTGCCGCTGACGCTGGCGATTCTTGATGGGCAAACAATTGCTGTTGGTGACGAAACCTACATTATCCCGCTCGTCTCGATCGTCGAATCGATTCAGGTTCACCCCGATATGCTGAATCTGGTCGCCGGTAAAGGCGAAACTTTTAAACTTCGCGATGAATATCTCTCGATCATCCGCTTGCACCAAATATTCGGCGTTGATTCGGTTAACTGTAAAGACCTAACAAGTGGCATTTTGGTTGTTGTCGAAGGGGAAGGCGGCCGCTATGGGTTGTTTGTCGACGAGTTGCGCGGACAACAGCAAGTGGTCATCAAATCACTTGAAGCCAACTACCGAAAGGTCGATGGCATCTCCGGCGCCACTATTCTGGGAGACGGCTCAGTCGCTTTGATCCTCGATTTGCCAGGACTCATTCGGCTCGCCAACCGCAGTGTTGAAGTGCCTGGTGTCCATCAACAAAATGTCGCTTGAAGGAATTCGAAATGAGTAATGCATCTGAGTTGAATCTTGAAAGCGGTCAGGTCGACGAGGACATGATGCAAAATCCCGGGAATCAATACCTGACATTTACACTCGCCAATGAGGGATACGGCGTCAATATATTGCGAGTCGAGGAAATTCGTGGTCTGGATAATTGGACACGGATACCCAATTCACCACCGTTTGTGCGCGGCGTGGTTAATATTCGCGGCGCGATCGTCCCCGTAATTGACCTGCGCGAGCGATTTGAGCTCGGCGGGTGTGAGTATTCCAATGACGCGGTAATTATCGTCTTAAGAGGCGAAACAAATCTCGGCAGCAGGGCATTGGGAATAGTGGCAGATGCGGTATCGGATGTGCACGATGCAGAACGTGCAGCTTTCGGCGTTACCCCGGAGTTTGGAAGCGGTGTTAACACCGAATTTATCTCGGGGTTAGCAACCGTCGATGGTCGCATGGTGATGCTGCTCGACGTTGAGCGAATATTGAATCACAAAGATGTTTGCGGCGCAGACGAAAAAGCTGCCGCATAACCCCATCACTGAGTTAGCCGATACAACGCAATCAACTGTGTCGCGAATCATTCGCGCTTTTTGTTATCTGGGAAAAAAATGCTACATGATGTGGGGTCAAGAATATGAGTAGTATCGCGAGCGGTTGGACGCTGCAACGAAAACTGTTGTTGACACTTCTTAGTGTCGGTCTTTTACCAATTGTAATTGTAGCGACAGTTGTGGATTTACAAGCAAGCTTTGCTCTCGAATCTGCGGCCTACAATCAGTTGACGTCAATTCGAGAAACTAAGCGCAAGCATGTAGAGAATTACTTTCAATCCATTCGAGACCAGGTTCTGACATTTTCAGGAAACCGAATGGTGGCAGAGGCCGTTACGGCGTTTAAGTTCGCATTTCATAATTCACCTGACCTTGGAGATGTTGATCAGGAAACGATTGAAGCCTATCGCAAAGCGTTACATGGGTACTACAAAAATCAATACGGCGCCGAGTATCAGGCACAGAATGGAAAATCGATTCAAGTAGAAAGTTTAATTCCAACAGAGCCCAAGGAGGTCATCAGACAGTTCCACTACATTGCTGAAAACAGGCATCCGCTCGGGAGCAAGCACGAACTTGATGCTGCTGAGTCGGGCTATCGTTACGACAACTACCATGCACAGTATCACCCTACTTTTCGTACTTATTTAGAAAAATTTGGCTACTACGATATTTTTCTGGTCGACGCGGATACGGGCCACATCATTTATTCCGTGTTTAAAGAATTGGACTACGCAACGAATTTGAATGATGGGCCATACAGCGACACCAATTTTGCGCGTGCATTTCGCGACGCCGTGAAAGCGACAAGCCCCGATGCGGTTTTCCTGGAAGACTTTGAACCCTACTCACCGTCGTATGAGGCCGGTGCATCCTTTATTGCGTCTCCAATTTTTATGCACGGAAAAATTGAAGGCGTCCTGGTCTTTCAGATGCCTGTTGGTCGTATCAATGAAATTATGTCCAACAACTCTGGGCTGGGTGAAACGGGTGAAACCTACTTGGTTGGTGGCGACACATTGATGCGTTCTCAGGGTCGATTTTTTGATGAAAACACTATTGGCAAAACTAGAGCGACATCGCCAACTATCTTGAAGGCACTTGAAGGAAGCAGCGGTGCGGAGTTTGTTGAAAACTATCGCAACGTTAAAAGTCTGTCAGCGTATTCTCCTATCTCAATCGAAGGCCTCGAATGGGCGATCATCGCAGAAATGGGTGAAGATGAAGCGCTTACTGCAGTGACATCTCTTCAATATAGCGCAATCGCAATCGGGTTTGCTTCGATGATTGGAATTGTTGCGATCGCACTATTTTTTGTCCGCCGCGTGATGGCCCAGTTAGGCGCTGACCCTCGCGATCTTCAGCACATTGCACAGTCCATTTCCAGTGGCGACCTTGACATTGCGATTGATGATACTGAGGCAAAGGGTGTGTTTGCTGAAATGGTGGCCATGCGAGACAACCTGCGGAATTCGATTGAGCGTGATCGAACCGTTGCACGTGAGACCGCAAGATTGAAACAGGCATTGGACAGTGTTCTCGGAAACGTGATGGTGACCGATGCGGACCATTCCATAATATACGCCAACGATGCGTTGATGAAGACTTTTATGGATGCGCAATCGGATCTGCGTGCCCACATTCCACACTTTGACGTCAATACGATCGTGGGAATGGCGTTTGATGATTTTCACGCTCAAGCGCAACATTCTGGTTGCTTGGTTTCATTAACAACTACTCACGAAGCGACGTTCGAGATCGGCGCACGGAACCTGACGTTTGCTGCAAGTGCAGTCAAGAGTGAAAGCGGAGAGCGTCTTGGCAGCGTTATCGAATGGTGGGATCGCACAACCGAAGTCAAAACTGAAAATGAGATTGAGCAACTGATCTCGGCGGCGCAGTCCGGTGACTTGAGTAGACGAATGGACCTCTCCGGCAAAGAGGGATTTTTCCGCAGCTTGTCACAGGGCATGAACCAGCTTGTCAGCGTTATTGACACCGCTTTCACTGAGATTAGTCACGTCATGGGTGCAATTGCGCAAGGTGACTTGCAACAGGAAATTAAAGCTGACTATCAGGGCCAATTTGGCGAGGTAAAGGCAAACGTCAATGGCACCATCAATCAGCTAAGGGATACGGTGCTGAGTATTCGGGATTCGGTAGATGAAATCACTACTGGTTCAGATGAAATTTCAACCGGCAACAACAATTTGTCGTCGCGTACCGAACAACAAGCCGCAAGCCTGGAAAAAACTGCAAGCTCGATGGAAGAGTTGACTTCGACAGTTCGCCATAACGCTGATAACGCACAACAGGCAAATCAGCTCGCGACTGGCGCACGCCAGACGGCAGAAAAAGGTGGTGAAGTGGTAGGGCGTGCGGTTACTGCGATGAGTGAGATCAACGAGGCCAGCAACAAGATCGCCGAGATAATCGGAGTGATCGATGAAATCGCGTTTCAAACCAATTTGCTGGCTCTCAATGCCAGCGTCGAGGCCGCACGGGCGGGAGAGCAGGGTCGAGGGTTTGCGGTCGTGGCCACCGAGGTACGCAATCTTGCGCAACGCAGTGCTACAAGTGCACGCGAGATTAAGGAATTAATTCAAGACAGTGTTGAAAAGGTTGATGCAGGGGCTGCTTTGGTAAACGAGTCCGGGATGACATTGGAAGAAATCGTGAACGCGGTGAAAAAGGTCGGCGACATTGTCGCTGATATTGCGGCCGCAAGTCAGGAGCAGGCCGCCGGCATTGATCAGGTCAATCAAACTGTTACCAGTATGGATGAGTTGACGCAGCAAAACGCAGCGCTTGCCGAAGAGACATCAGCGGCGAGTGTGTCGATGAGCCAGCAAGCGCGAGACATGAGCGCGCAGGTCGCTTTTTTTAAGGTAGGGCAGCAATCTGGATCGCATATGAGCACGTCGGGTACCACTGTGTCATCACCGATTAGCAACCCGGTTCCAGTTGCATCATCTTCCGGAGATAACTGGTCAGTATCGTCTGGATCAGGATCGTCAAACGCAGAAGACGAGTGGGCAGAATTTTAACGACAGCCGATAGCTTAGAAACATCTCGGTTACGCAAACAACAAAGTGGAATTCGAAAATGAAATCACTATTTAAAAAGCTTTGTGAAGTATCAATCGCAAAACGCATTTTTTGGCTTTTTTCTATCAATGTACTGGCTCTGGTTTCAGTAACCTTGCTGAGCATTTACTACTTTGAAAAGATTGGTCATGAGATTCATCAGATTGCCGTTGAAGACGTGCCATTGACACGCGAGTTAGTACACCTCGATACATTGCAGCTCGAACAATCCGTGTACTACGAAAAGGTTGTCCGGTATGTGGAGCTCGAAGTGTTGGGCCAGAAAAAGACGGGATACCATAAAAAGTACTTGGATAAGTTTCTCGATCATAGCCAAAAGGTGCGTGACGAACACTCGAATATCGTCGGTCACCTGGATGGAATTTTGTCAATCGAGCACAGCGCTGATGTCACTGCAAAGTTTGAGCAACTGCGCGATGCGCTCGGCGCAATAGGACCCAAGCTGCCGGAAATTGATGAAGCCGCAATCCAATCGGTTGATGCTGTGCTGTCCGGCAACATCGATTATGCCGAATCGTTGATTGAGAACGTTGAGACTCTGGAAGAGGCAGTACACAAGGATATCCATGACCTTGTAATTGATATTGAAGAATTCACGGAGAAGTCAATTCTTTTGACAGAAGAACACGAGCGGACCGGCGAATACCAGTTGATCGCTGTGTCTGTGCTCCTTCTTCTAATTTCGTTGGGTTCTTCTTTTGCGATCGTTCGGTCAGTCAATCGACCGATCGATTCTTTTAAAGCCAGTATGATCGAACTCGGCGACGGATTTAAACCCGATGTACCGGATTACAGCAGTCATTCGGAAATCGGTATGCTCTTCGATTCGATGGCGAAGACCAGCAGTAATCTCGACGCAATCAACTCGATGCTCGCATCGTTTCAATTCAGCACAGACGGAGAAGTCACTATTGCTAACGAGCGTTTTCTCGACATTATGGGCAGCGGTGCAGACATGGTCATTGGATGCAATTTAGATGATTTGATCAACGGTGACAAAAACCCAAGCGATTTCGCTGACAGCGTCTGGCGTACCTTAAGATCTGGCCAGTCCTACACGGGTGAATTTGCGATTAATGACCGCAAGGGTCACCAGACTTGGTTCGATGGAACCATATGTCCAATATTGTCGTCGACAGGAGAAGTGACCCGCTACGTAGTGTACGGAAATGACGTAACCGATATGGTTGATAAGCGTTTAGAATCTGAAATGGTTTCGCTTGTCGCCGCGCATACTGACAACCTTGTAGTGATCACGGACGCGAACGAAAAAATTGAATACGTTAACAACGGGTTTACCCGATTGACCGGATACTCGTTTGAAGAGGCAGTTGGCAAGAAACCAGGGAAACTACTCCAAGGACATGATACGGACCCGGCAGTTGTGCAGCAGATTCGAGAAAAAATTGTAAAGCAAGAACCGTTTTATGATGAAATCCTTAATTACACCAGCGAGGGTGAGCCCTATTGGATATCCCTCGCTATTAACCCGGTGTTTGACGAGAACAATAATCTTAAACGGTTTGTTTCAATCCAGGGTGTTGTGACAGACAACAAACTTCGGGCGATTGAAAATGAAAATGGCATGAACGAATCAGTCGATGTGCTCACTCGAATGGCGTCGGGTGATCTTGATTGTTCAATGACGGGCGAGTACTCCGGAACGTTCGAAAAAATCAAAGATGCTGTTAATCAAGTTTCATCCCAACTGCAGTCGACGGTTATCAATATTCGCGATTCGGTAGACGAGATCAGTACAGCAGCAGATGAAATTTCAACTGGTAACAATAACCTGTCGTCTCGAACAGAGCAGCAAGCTGCGAGTCTTGAGAAAACAGCCAGTTCGATGGAACAGCTGACCTCTACAGTTCGGCACAATGCTAACAATGCGCAGCAAGCCAATCAGCTCGCAACCGGCGCGCGTCAGACCGCAGAAAAAGGCGGCGAAGTGGTTGGTCGCGCGGTAACGGCTATGAGCGAGATCAACGAAGCCAGCAACAAGATTGCAGAAATCATCGGCGTGATTGATGAGATTGCATTTCAAACCAACTTGCTCGCCCTGAACGCGAGCGTTGAGGCTGCGCGTGCGGGTGAGCAAGGGCGCGGATTTGCGGTAGTAGCGACCGAAGTGCGAAACCTTGCGCAACGCAGCGCAACCAGCGCGCGCGAGATTAAGGAGCTGATTCAGGACAGCGTTGAAAAAGTTGACGCTGGTGCTGCCCTGGTAAATGAGTCTGGGATGACACTGGAAGAAATCGTCAACGCGGTGAAAAAGGTGGGTGACATAGTCGCTGAGATTGCGGCGGCGAGTCAGGAACAGGCTAGCGGTATTGATCAAGTCAACCAAACCGTAACCAGCATGGACGAAATGACACAGCAAAACGCTGCACTTGCCGAAGAGACTTCTGCGGCGAGTGTATCAATGAATCAACAAGCCCGTGAAATGAGCGAACAAGTCGCCTTTTTCAGGGTAGGAAGCCAGGGTGGATCGCGCGTTGGTTCATCTGCCGTCAGCGCGAGCACGCCGGCGAAAACCCCGTCATCTTCTGCAGTGCCTTCGAGCGATAATTGGTCAGCTCCATCGGCAACCGGCCAATCGAGCAGCGAAGACGAGTGGGCCGAATTCTAAATCTCTTTCCGATCATGGTTTTTGCAAGTGTCAGGTGTGATCGGCCGATGATTTGGTCGGCCAAATACACAAAAATCGGACTCTAGATCCGTCAACAACTGCCGATGTATTAAGCATCGTTAGCACACCCGCGTGTCGATGTTCGAACAAATTGTGGAGTGTTAACAAGCATATCAAGGGCTACTGAGTTTGTGACGTCTCTAATCAGGAAAACGAATTTCATGTTCTCGAAATTAAGCGTAAGTCAAAAGCTATTGGCCGTTTTGTCCATTCCTCTTACGGTTTCTGTTTTTTTTAGCGGTACACTCGCACTAAACGCCTGGAGCGAAACCAAATATTCAACAAACGTTGGTCGGGCATTGCGGGTCGCAATCGCCGCTAATGAGATGGTTCACGAAGTTCAAAAAGAACGAGGTATGACTGCCGGTTACATCGGCTCAAACGGCAGCAAGTTCGCAAATGAGATTATCGCTCAGCGCAAGATGGTGGATCAAAAGTACGATGCGTTGGTCGAGCGTTACAACAATACTGATGTAAGCGAATTGCCTTCTGGGTTCACCAGTCGTATCAGTCAACTGATAGATAAGCTCAATGGCCGAGAGGGTATTCGTTCGAAAGTAAACAGCTTCTCCATACCCCTAGGCGAAGCGCTGAAATACTACACAAAATCTAATGCATTCGCATTGGACTCAACGTTCTTTATTACCGAGTATTCCCACGATATCGAACTCAATCGCGAACTAAAAGTATATTCAAACTTTTTGTACAGCAAGGAGCGAGCGGGCATCGAGCGAGCAGTCCTGGCAAACGTTTTTGCAAAAAATAAATTTGGTGCCGGACAATTTCAACGCCTCATTCAATTAATTACTGAGCAGGATACATACCTGAGAATCTTCAAAAACTACGCAAACGAGAAGGACCTGAGCAAATTCAACGACATCTTGACCTCAACGGTTCTGAGTAAAACCGATGCGTTTAGGCAAAAGGCGATCGAGAATCAGATAGCCGGCGGTTTTGGGACGGATCCCGTCGACTGGTTTCAGGCGCAAACCGCGAAGATCGGGAAAATGAAAGAGTTTGAAGTTTATCTCTCGAAAACGATTTTAGAGCTTGGTGATAAAAGTGCGAGTGCCTCAAGCGTGTCTTTTTATACAGCATTATTCATTTCAATCGCAGGATTGCTCGCCTCAGTGTTTGCCGTACTTCTCGTCGCACGGAGTATCAATCGTCAGCTGGGTGCAGAGCCTTACGATTTACAAGACATAGCGCAAGCGATTGCTGAGGGAAATCTTGATCTCAATCTCGAGCGCGATGCCCCTGCAAAAGGTGTATTTGCGGAAATGGTGGCGATGCGTGACAAACTGCGAGTTTCAATTGACCGCGACCGCAAAGTGGCGCGCGAAACGGCCCGACTGAAACAAGCGCTGGACAGTGTAATGGGTAATGTGATGGTGACTGACGCGAATCATTCCATTATCTATGCGAACGATGCGTTGATCAGGACGTTTGCGAATGCGCAAGATGATCTGCGTACTGTTATTCCGAATTTCGATGTCAGCGCGATTGTCGGAACACGGTTTGACGATTTTCACGTTCAAGCGCAACACTTTGATATTTTGAAGTCATTAACCGTTACCCATGAGGCCACGCTTGAAATCGCTGGTCACACTTTGAAATTTGCTGCCAGCCCGGTCAAGAGTGAAAACGGGGAACGTCTCGGCAGTGTTATCGAATGGTGGGATCGCACGAGTGAAGTTGAAACTGAAAATGAGATTGAGTACCTCATCACGGCGGCGCAGTCCGGTGATTTAAGCCGGCGAATGGATTTGGCGGGCAAGGAGGGTTTTTTCCGCAGTCTATCTCAAGGAATGAACCAATTGGTGGGTGTTGTCGATACGGCGTTTAGCGATATTGGGCGTGTCATGGGCGCTATGGCGCAAGGTGACTTGCAGCAGGAAATCAAGGCCGATTACAAAGGGCAATTTGGTGAAGCCAAAGATCATGTCAACAGCACGATTAGCCAACTTCGCGAAACGGTCTTGAATATCCGCGAATCGGTGGATGAGATCACCACAGGCGCTGATGAAATTTCGACCGGTAATAACAACTTGTCAAATCGAACCGAGAGGCAAGCAGCCAGCCTTGAAGAAACCGCGAGTTCAATGGAAGAGCTGACATCCACGGTTCGCCACAACGCCGACAACGCACAGCAAGCCAATCAACTCGCCACGAGTGCGCGTGACACCGCGGAAAAAGGTGGCGAAGTGGTTGGACGCGCGGTAACCGCGATGAATGAAATCAATACCGCGAGTAACAAGATCGCCGAGATTATTGGAGTGATTGACGAGATTGCTTTTCAAACCAATCTACTAGCGCTGAACGCCAGCGTCGAGGCTGCCCGTGCAGGCGAGCAAGGGCGTGGTTTCGCTGTTGTTGCGACCGAGGTACGTAATCTTGCGCAACGTAGTGCCACCAGTGCTCGTGAGATTAAAGAACTAATTCAGGACAGTGTAGAAAAAGTTGACGCAGGTGCAGCGTTGGTTAACGAATCCGGTAAGACGCTGGAAGAGATTGTCAACTCGGTTAAAAAGGTGGGCGACATTGTCGCCGAGATTGCCGCAGCAAGTCAGGAGCAGGCAAGCGGTATTGATCAAGTCAATCAAACCGTCACCAGTATGGACGAGTTAACCCAACAAAATGCTGCTCTCGCCGAAGAGACCTCGGCGGCGAGTGTATCGATGAATCAGCAGGCGAGAGACATGAGCGCGCAAGTCGCCTTTTTCAAGGTAGGTCAACAATCCGGGTCGAGTTCATCATCGTCGGCATCGGGTACTCCTGCATCTGCTGAGAAACAATCGATTTCTGCTGTATCAGCGCCAAGCGCAGAATGGTCATCGTCATCGTCATCGTCATCTGCATCTGGCAGATCCAGCGCAGAAGGCGATTGGGCCGAGTTTTAGCGTTTGAAAACCCAACCGGAAATGAACAAAACGGCAGTAACAAACAATGACTAGTGCAATTGCAACTTCAACATCACTCGAATCGTTTGAGCTGAACCAACAATACCTGACGTTTGTTCTGGACAACGAAACCTACGGTGTCGATGTACTTCAGGTCCACGAAATTCGCGCATGGGAGTCTGCGCGCCCTATCCCTGAGTCACCCGACTATATAAATGGGGTTCTTGATTTGCGCGGCGAGATCGTTCCTATCATCGACCTTCGTTCACGTTTCAATCTTGAAAGCGTTGATTACACGCCAACCACGGTAACAATTGTGGTGTCGGTTAGCGCGGATAACCACAGTGACGTTGTTGGTATTGTGGTCGATGCGGTCTCGGATGTACTCACTATTGACGCAAACGACCTTCGCGACCCACCAAACTTAGGGCATGAAATTAAGACTGAATTTATGGTTGGGATGGTGAGTTCGCCTGACGGAATGGTGATGTTGTTGGATACGCAGCGCTTGTTTGACCGTCGCGATCTCAATGCGATTACCCGTTCGTAACCACGCTGAGGCTAAGTGAGTTATGACGCGTCGACTGGCAATTCTCAATCGCAAGGGAGGGGTTGGAAAAACCGCACTTACGGTAAATGTTGGCCACGCACTTGCGCGTGCTGGAAACAAGGTTGCACTGATTGATCTTGATCCGCAGGGTCATGTCGCAACGAGTTTTGGTTTTGCACCAGAAAAAGACGGGATGGATTCTGTCATGCTTGATAACAACCCGATGCATAACGTAGTGCAAACGGTGCGTGAAAATGTCGATATTTTTCCAAGCGGGCATCGATTGATTGAAGTTGAGCAGCTTCGAACGCAAGGGGCGGCTTGTGCAAAAATTCTAAGCGAATCCCAAGCGTCTTCGATCAGCGATTACGATTACGTTTTGTACGACTGCCCTCCGTCGGCGGGCGTGATTATGAGTAACGCGCTGCTCGCGACTGAAAATGTCGTTTCACCAGTAACAGGTGATTATCTGGCATTGGAAGGCTTGTCTTGTGTGGCGCGGGCAATTGCACACTTAAAACAAGCGCTGGGACATAACTTAAAACACTGGGTCGCAATGAGCCGCATCAACGTCCGACGTCGAATTAACGAAGATATCTTTCGCAAGGTTACGGCGAGTTTTCCGGATGCAGTTCTCCCGACAGTGGTTCGTGAAGCGGCGGTGCTGGCTGAATGCGCTGGATTTGGGCAGACCGTTTTTGAATTTCGGGGTAAGTGTTCATCCGCTGGTGAGTTTTCGCAACTGGCAACGGATATCGTAAAAAGATGGTGAAGAGTGTGGCGAAAAAAAGACACAAAGGTAGTGATTCTCGTGTTAACAAAAAGGAGTCGACCGCAAGCCGGGTGAAACAAACCGCGGATGAGAAGTCGTTGAAAAAGAAATCTGGTGCCACAGTGTCTGCGCCATTTAACCCGCTTGCATGGATGCTTGATGAACCGGGTGCATCCGTGGAATCCGTGATTTCCGCTGAGGACAATTCTGGAATACATGAAGATAAGGAACCAGCCGGATTCGATAACGCGGAACGATCAGACGACCTGGTGACAGTGAAAAATCCTGGGGCCGAGGGAAACGGCGTAGTGGCAGAAGAAGGAACTGACTTCGGTTTTTTCAGTTCGGATTCTGATGGAAACTTCCAGTCATCGCCACATCATCTGGTTAAAGAAGAGAATTTAATTTTGGATCAAGAGCAAGGAGTTACCATGTCAGATTCACCTCCGTCCAACGAACAAGAGACTGTTGCAGAAGATGGCAAGGATTTTGGTTTATTCGATACTGATACAAAAGAACTAGAGGCGTCAGCAGAGCAATCAGCCACTGAGGGTGAGGATTTTGGCCTTTTTGCAAATGAACTACCTGCTGAATCAACGCTGATAAAAGAAGGTGACACGCTGGTTCTAAAATTTGCGGACAGCGTTACTATCACAAATATTGCGGATGCTCACAAACACGCTAAAGACGCGCTGGAACAGAGTAGTGACATCGCACTCGATATCTCAGCGTTGTCGAAGATAGATGGATGTGGATTGCAATTATTATATGCAATAGAACTCGAAATTCAGCGGCAGCAAGGTAACGTAAAAGTCGTTGGTGATACAACGTACGTCAATCTCACAGCCGGGTATCTGGGTTTACCTGAGATTGGCTGTGTCGTAAACAACAAAGCGGCGTAGTCACATGAGTGCGGTGGAACGCGAATACGAGTTCACGCAGGCAGACTTCCGATTCTTGCGCGAGCTGGCAAGTAGAAAAACGGGAATTGTCCTCAAGGACGACAAGTTCAATATGCTGTATTCGCGATTGAGTCGTCGAATCAGGCTTCTTGGGCTTGGGAGCTTTAAAGAGTATTGCCGGTATCTTGAAAATGATAACGGAGATGAGACTACCGAACTGATCAATTCGGTCACGACTAATCTAACCTCATTTTTTCGTGAAAAACACCATTTCGACTACTTGCGCGATACACACTTTCCGATGCTGCTTAAGCGCAATTCGCAATCCAAAAAAATACGAATTTGGTCAGCCGGGTGCTCGACGGGTGAGGAGCCGTATACGCTTGCCATAACTATTTTGGAAAGCGGGTTACCCAAAACGTGGGATATCAAGATTCTCGCCACCGATATTGATCGTAATGTCGTAAATACCGGTCGTAACGGTGTATACAATGCGGACCGCATTGATGGCCTTAGTGCGGCCCAACAGAAACGCTGGTTCGAACAAGGAAGTGGAGAGAACGCCAACAAAGTTCGGGCGCACCCCGACTTAAAGAAACTGATCAGTTTCAAGCAATTGAATTTGCTTGAAGAATGGCCGTTTAGCGGTCCGTTCGATGCGATATTTTGCCGCAATGTTGTCATCTACTTTGATGTGAATACGAAAAAGGGACTGGTCGAACGTTACAGCAGGTACATGCACCAGGAGAGCTGTTTGTTTTTGGGACACTCTGAATCGTTATTTAAAGTCACTGACTATTTTGATTCGGAGGGGCAAACGGTTTACAGGAAAAATAGTAATGCAGCCTAACGTAAAAATCACCGCTACTATATCGAAGTGTCTGCCTGAATTTGGTCACATCAATCGGTTCTTCGATAAGCATACGGGAATGGCGACGGCGAAGATATTGCCTGGCGAATACTATGTAAGCTGTGAAGATGAAATTATTAGCACGGTGTTAGGGTCATGTATCTCTGCGTGCATTCGTGATCCAATTTTCGGTGTTGGTGGAATGAATCATTTTATGTTACCGGACAATGGTGAAATTGCCAAGGGCGCTGCAGGAGCCGCCAGTCTCGCCACGCGATACGGTGGTTTTGCAATGGAACACCTGATCAACGATATATTGAAATATGGAGGTAAAAAGAAGAATCTGGAATTCAAACTGTTTGGCGGCGCACGAGTTATTTCCGGATTAGGCGCATCCCATGTAGGTCAACGAAATTGCGAGTTTGTGCGTAACTATTTGCAGACTGAAGGTTTTTCGATTACGTCTGAAGATATGCTCGGACAAAATCCGCGCAAGGTTTTGTACTATCCAAAGTCGGGTCGTGTTCGTGTCAAGCTTATAGAGAAACTTCACAACGACACCATTGTTCAGCGTGAACGTCAATACCAAACATCTCTGGATTCTTCGCCAGTAGAAGGCGACATTGAACTTTTTTAAGAGGCATATTGATGATTAAGGTTCTCGTAGTTGATGATTCTGCTCTGGTGCGCCAATTACTCACCGAGTTGCTTTCAAGTGATCGTGATATCGAGGTGGTGGGTACAGCACAGGACCCTTATGTAGCGCGTGACAAAATCAAGCAGCTAAACCCTGATGTGATAACACTGGATGTGGAAATGCCGAAGATGGATGGGATTACGTTCTTGTCAAACCTCATGCGCCTTCGACCAACGCCTGTCGTGATGATTTCGTCGCTCACGCAGAAGGGCGCAGATGTGACGCTGAATGCATTAGAGCTGGGAGCAATAGATTTTGTTGGAAAACCAACAATAGATCTTGCGGCAGGGTTACAAAGTTACGGTGAAGAGATCTGCGAAAAAGTCAAAATTGCAGCGAGAGCTGATGTCAAACGATTAAGTCAGGCGAAACAAGCGGATGTACCTAAGAAAGTCGCGTTTACGAGTCAGTTCGAAACGACCGATAAGATTATTGCCATTGGTGCGTCGACCGGCGGAACTGAAGCTGTACGAGAGGTTTTGGATATGCTTCCTGCCAACTCGCCGGCAGTACTGATTACGCAGCATATTCCCGAGTCGTTTAGCGATCGATTCGCGCAGCGTTTGAACAAAACCAGTGAATTGAAAGTCGTTGAAGCCAAAGATGGCGACAATGTACTGCCTGGTCATGCGTACGTTGCTCCGGGGAGTCATCACCTTAAATTGGTGAAAAGCGGAGCACGGTTCATGTGCAAATTGAGCGACGCTGCGCCTGTTAATCGTCATCGCCCCTCAGTTGATGTTTTGTTCGATTCGGTTGCTGATATATGCGGACAGAATGCAGTGGGATTGATTCTAACCGGCATGGGAAACGACGGTGCAGCAGGCCTGAAAAAGATGAAAACTGCGGGTGCTTATACAATCGCGCAAGATCAGGCCAGTAGCGTCGTTTGGGGTATGCCCGGTGAAGCGGTCAAACTGGAAGCCGTCAACAGTGTCGTACCGTTAGATAATGTCGCAGGCGAGCTGCTGAAAAGGTTTTGAGTAGATAAGTAAATGTCGCTTTTGGTTAACAAGATCAGGAATGTGTGTGACCTGATTGCAGCAGACCGATTAAGGCTGACAGCTTTGGTTGTCAGTATCGGTGTTTTGTTGATGATCCCGTATGCCAGTGAAAAATACTGGCTTTCCGTTCCGGTTCTACTATCCAGCGCATTATGGGTTTTAGCGGCATACCGGCAGGGAAGAAAAGAAACACGATCATCAGGAACAAACAGGGATCACACTGATACAGTGGATACTCAAGATCAATTTTATCAGGAAGTGATAAACGCGAGTGCCTCTGTAAGGAACGCGTTACAAGATTCCAGCGGGTCAGTTCAACAGGCACGTGCAGTTCTGGCGGAAGCCATTCAGGGTATGACCTCAAGTTTTCATGAAATTCATGATAATGGGTCAGCACAAACCAATTGCGTTCTTGGCATATTTGACTCTCTTAACAAGATTGTCCCAGGAACTGAATCGAACAGCGATTTGGTCGATGGTAAGAACACGACAACGGAAACAAGCGATCGGAACCTGCCTGGTTCTGCGGAGATATCCGAAAAAAACTCCTATCAGACGTTCATTCAGGAGATCGACGACCTACTTCAGTTTATGGTTGAACTGATCGTTGAGTCGAGTCACAACAGTATGCGCGTTTTGCAGGTGGCGGATGAAATTCTCAAGCACACCAAAAACGCAGATCGGTTACTTGAAAGCATTGAAGGTATTTCTCGTCAAACCAATCTTCTTGCACTAAACGCGGCGATTGAAGCAGCAAGAGCAGGTGAGGCAGGCAGAGGGTTTGCGGTGGTTGCGCAAGAAGTTCGGGAGCTTTCGCAAAACTCTGATCAGTTCGCACAAGAAATTAGACAAGTCATCGTTAATACGCAAAGCGGTGTGAACCATATGCAGCAGGTTGTCAGTACTGCAGCGTCGAAGGATATGAATTCCGCATTTGAGTCAAAAAATCAGGTCGGCGACATGCTCAAGAATGTCGAACGATTCAATTCTGATTTAACCGAGGGTCTGGACGTCATTAGCAATTTGTCGAGCCATTTGACCGTCGCTGTTGACAATGCGGTGAGAAATCTTCAGTTTGAGGACATTGTTCGACAGGTTCTTGAGCATGTGGAAAGCGAGTCAAATCGTGTACAAAACTGTCTTGAGAGTGTTGAAGCGATTTTATCGCAGGCAATGTCTGGACCTTCAGAATTACAGTATCAGGAACTCACAGATTCGCTGAGCAAGATGCGAAAATCCCACGACGAGGAAACTCATCGCGTTGCCAATCAACAAACGATGAACGAAGGCAACATCGACCTGTTTTAATCAATTGTGTGTTTGGCGGCGTACCGTCTGTGCCCCGTCTGCCATATCGAGTGAAAAAGAGCGTGATAAGAAGGGATTACTAAACTAAAATCTCGCGCTTGTTTGTTAGTCCTACGAAACTCTCGATGTCGGAAATAGATCCAATTGAATTGCGACGCGCGCTGGGCGCATTTATGACAGGTGTGACCGTCGTCACAACCATAGACAGCCAAGGCGCTCCGACAGGATTTACCGCAAACTCATTTACCTCTGTATCGCTGGACGAACCGCTCGTGCTGTTTTGTCTGGCATGCAAGTCGATGAATCGAGAAATCTATTTAAACGCGGGCAAATTTGCCATCAATATCCTGGCAGAGGATCAACAACAGATCTCCTGGACGTTTGCGTCACCGAAAGTGGAAGATCGGTTTTCTGGCGTAGGGTGGAACAGCGCAGAGACAGGATCGCCCATTCTAGATGGCAGCGCTGCCTGGTTCGATTGCGTGCTGCACGAAACGGTTGAGGCTGGCGATCACGTCATCGTGATAGGGCGCGTGCTCGCATTTGACTCGTCGAGTGCTAATCCCCTGGGGTTTTGGAAGGGTAATTACGTTTCGGCTTTGCTCGAGCATAAAGCCACTGACGCCGGATCGGCGAGTGGCCTCGTTGGTGTTGTGTTGGAATACGACGGCAAAATTTTGCTGGTCGAAAGTGAGGATGACAAAACGTTTCGACTACCGCGCGGGACCCACATAGGTTCACCACAGATTCCCGATAGCTTGCTCGGTGTGCTAGCCGGATATGGTGTGCAGGCCGAAATTGGATTTGTCTTTTCAGTGATCGAGAATAACAGTGGTAACGACGACAATGTGCTCATTTACTATCGAGGTACAACTGAAAGCAACGCGTCGTCATCGCCACTTGTTCGTTGGTTTTCGTTTGCCGACATCCCGTGGGAATCGCTCGCGAACAATCAAACAGCAGCGATGCTAAAACGATATATCGACGTTTCTATCGGTGGGCGCTACAGTGTGTACGTCGGTGATAGCGATCACGGGAAAGTGCATTCATTGGCAGACAAAAGCGCGAAAGATTATTAGGTTCCTCCTGAAAACTGGTCTGCCTCTCTTGCGTTTCTACAGTCCTGCTTGAATGTCAGTTGTGGTGAACTGATCCGTCAATTCGCAACAGGGCGTCAGCCGCGACTACGCCGTGCTCCAAAACCATCACAGGGTTGATATCGAGTTCCAAAACTGCGCTTGGCGCATCCAGCGCAAATTTCCCCACGTTCACCGCCGTATCAATCAGCGCTTTGCGATCACCCCGAGGTTTGCCCCGGTACCCATCGATTAACGATGACACTTTGAGTTTCGACAACGCATCCGCCACCGCCTCGTGATGGGTGGGCAACAGCAGGGTCTGCGCGTCGTCCATTATTTCGACCCAGATTCCGCCGCTGGCGAGAAGCATCGTGTAACCGAATTGAATGTCGTAACGAATACCGATAAGCACCTCCGCAACTACGTTTTTGATCATGGCTTCTGCGAGAAATTGATTGGTGTAAACGTTGGATGAATGCTCGCTAACCGACGATTTAATTGAATCGATCGCAATTCGTAGTTGTGAGAAGTTGTTGATATTAAGTGCAACGGCGCCCGCTTCAGTTTTGTGACTGAGCTTTTCACTCAGAAGCTTCACTGCAATCGGGTAATCGATATCAAGTGCATTCTCGTCAAGTGTATCCGCGAGAATGATTTGCCCTTCAGGGACCGCTATCCCGGCGCGCGCCAATCGGTTTTTGGCTTCAGACTCGTTTAAGGTCTTTGCACTCGCGATAGACAAGTCTCGCGGGTGCGTCTCCCAGCAATCGTGAATGTGATTGTTTCGTTCATTAGTTCGAAGCCCAAAACGCGACGCTGCGCGGATCGCTTTTACTGACTCTTCAATGCCCTGCAGTGGTGCAACATTGTTTTCGATTAGCCAGTCACGCGTTTCGCGATCTATGTTCTCGCTTAGGCTGCTAACGACGGCTGCCGGGATTCCCGCCGCGCTCGCTGCGCAAGTGAGCGATTGTGCGTCGCGTCTGTATTCGAGGTTACTCACATCCATATCCGGCATCGGGTAATCCTGAACCAGAACAGTTGCATCAAAGCCATCGGCCAAAAGCGTTGACACGACTTGAGTGACGCGTTCGGAATCGCCCCAAAGCGGAGTCGTCAAATCGAGTGGATTGGACACGGTCGCGATATCAGGCAGTTGTTCACGTAAAGATGTAGCAGTGTTCGGTCCGGGTGGCGGGAGAGTTAACCCAATCTTTGCACTCACATCAGCGAGTAAAGCCGCGTCACCGCCGGACAGGGTGAAAGCTGCCACGCGCGTCCCGGCAGGAGCACCTGCTACCGAGACGAGTTTAATGGTTTCCAGCATTGCCGCGGGGCTATCAACTTCGATTACGCCGAGGCGATCAAAGAGCGCGCTGTAGAGCTTCTCGGAGCCCATCATCGCCCCGGTATGGGTCACGGTGAGCTGCGCGCCAATATCTGACGATCCGCCTTTTAAGGCCACAATGGGCTTGCCCAGGTCGAGCGCCTTTATCGCCATCTCGCTGAATCGGTGGATATTTTTAAGCGACTCGACGTAAAGACCGACTGCGGTGACGGCATCATCCTCCAGCAACACGTCAAGATAGTCCTCGACTGCTAACACGGCTTGATTGCCCGCGCTGATCACATAAGAAAATGGGACCGACCGCTGATTCATGGTGATGTTCGAGCACAACATGCCGCTCTGCGAGACAATCGCCGCACCGCGTGCAAATGATTCAATCGGAAAACCAAACGACCAGAGATGTGCGCCCGAAATGTAATTCAATAAGCCCTGACAATTTGGGCCGATCAAAGCCATGTCGCCGGCGGCAGCGATAAGGGATTTTTCGCGGTCAGTCCCGTCACCACCAAGCTCACCAAATCCTGCGGTAAAGCACGCGATACCACCGGTTCCAATCGAATTCAGTTGTGCAATTGTTTCAACTGCATAGCGGTGGGGTACCGCAAGAAATACCGCGTCCGGGGAATCCGGTAAATCATTGACCGTTTTAAAACAAGGGAACCCAGCCATCGATTCTCGCGACGGACTAACGCCCCAAATCTTGCCCGCGAATCCGGCTTTGGCGCACAGACCTGCCGAAAATTCTGCTGCGTTTCCGCCGACAAAAGCGATATGGCGGGGGTTCAACAACCGTCGCAAATTGTCTTGTTGTTTTTTTCGCATCGCCGTGCTCTAGTCGTGGCAAATTCATTCATGGAGAAACCATGAGAGTCATGCAGAGTGTATTGAATTTGGGTGCCGGAGTCTCGTATGTCTAATCAGCAAACACGTAACATCGACGACGAAGTGCGCGTTGAGCGACGCGGCCACGTTCTGGAAATCACACTAGACCGACCAAAGGTTAACGCGATTGATACGGTCGCCAGTCGCGCGTTGGGCGAGGCGTTTGTGCGGCTGCGTGACGACCCTGAACTGCGCGTCGGTATTCTCACTGCGTCAGGTGACAAAATATTTTCTGCCGGTTGGGATTTAAAGGCGCTCGACCAGGGCGAGATCCAACTTGATAACTGGTGGGAGCAGGAGGATGCGAGCTTGGGAGGTTTCGCCGGGATTACCGAGATGTGGGATTTGAATAAGCCAGTGATCGCGGCGCTCAACGGGCTGGCAATCGGCGGTGGCCTCGAAATAGCGCTGGCGTGCGATTTGATTGTTGCCGCCGAAAACGTGCAGTTTGCCCTGCCGGAGCTACCCCTTGGTATCATTCCTGATGCGGGTGCGATCCAGCGCCTGCCGCGTCGAATTCCCTACACAATCGCGATGGAAATGCTGCTTTTAGGTCGCTGGGTAACAGCCGAGGAGGCCGCGAGTTTTGGCATGATCAATCGCGTTGTCGAATCCGGTCGTGCGCTTGACGCCGCGCGAGAATGGAGTCAGCAACTGGCAGACTCGGCTCCATTGGCGCTGCAAACGGTCAAAGAGGTGCTGCGCGCAATTGAAGGAGAACCCGTTGAAAGCGCCTTCGACACAATGCGCGCGGGCGATCTGCCCACGTACAAAAAAATGCTCACCTCCGAAGACGCGCAGGAAGGTGTTCGCGCATTTGTCGAGAAACGCAAACCTGTATTTAAAGGTCGTTAAAGGTTACGCCATGAAAATTAAATCAGCAGACGAAATTCAACGCATTACCTGTATAGGAGGCGGCCCGATTGGCGGTGGTTGGACCGCGCACTTTCTTGCACGCGGTTATGATGTTGTCGCCTACCTGCACGACCCGCAGGAGGAAGCATCACTACGGCGGTTACTGGATACCGCATGGCAAAGCTTGACCGAATTGGGTCTGGCAGAAGGCGCGTCGCTCGATCGGCTGACCGTATCGATAGATCTGGCCGAATCAGTCGAAAGCACCGATTTTATTCAGGAGAGTGCGCCGGAAAACATTGCGCTGAAGCAGGCACTTTACGCGCAGTTGGGCACGCTTGTTCCTGGTGACGTGATTATCGCATCAAGCACCTCGGGGTTATCGATGACGGATATACAGCGCGATTGCGCAACGCCGCAGAGAACCGTTGTCGCACACCCGTTTAATCCGCCGTACCTGATGCCGCTGGTTGAGATTGTCGGTGGCGAAAAAACCGATCCGCAGATTCCACAGTTGGCGAGCGACTTTTACTCGCAAGCAGGTAAGTCGCCGTTGGTGATGCAAAAAGAAGTGCCCGGGTTTATCGCGACGCGCCTGCAGGAAGCGATATGGCGTGAAGCCTTGCACATGGTGGCAAACGGAGAGGCGACGGTCGAGCAAATTGATCAGGCGGTTGTGAACGGCCCGGGACCGCGCTGGGCGTTGATGGGGCCGTGCGAAGTGTTTCACGTCGGCGGTGGCGAAGGCGGGATGGCGTATTGTCTCGATCAGTTCGGCCCTGCGCTGAAACTCCCGTGGACCCGACTGGAAGCGCCTGAGCTTACGCCAGAGTTACGTAACGCGATGGTTGATGGATGCGAGCGACAGGCAGACGGCGCTGATTTCGCGACCCTGTCGCACAAAATGAATGATGGTCTGGTCGCTATTGCGAAGGCGCTTCAGGCACAAAAATCCTGATCAAAGAAAAACACTATCGTCCGATTCGGCGTAACGTGGCAAACGTTCCTTCTTTTGTTTTTCTGTTTCATTATTCTCAGGCTCGTCGGTCTGTGATTCGGAATCGCGTAAGGTCGAATTCAAGCGTTCGATTACGGTCAACATGCTAATTGGGGGCGTTTGCTGTTTAATCAATGGCAGCATGCTTTGCGAGAGCTTGAGAAATTCATGCTGGAGCATTTCCGGATCGACCTTACGGTTACTCAACTCAATAAGCGCCGCAGGAATTTCCGGTTTTTCTTCTTCTTCCTGTGGCGCTGAAATTTCCAGCAAGTTGGGAATTGGATCGCGCTCCAGAAGCTGCTCAAAATCGATTAAATAATCGAGTGCAATTGAAAATCGCTCGTTGTTGCGCTCGGTCAATTCTTTGCGTCTCTCTTTAGCCAGTTTGTCGACCAGCCCGGAGAGTGCAGAGAGCGCGCCAAGGATTGCGGCCGTATGGGGTTCAGTCTCGTCGAAGAGGGTATGGTTTTTTCTTCGCTCGTGTTTCACTACTCGCACGCCACCCCCGCGTCGGTTAAAGGGCGGGTATGTGCTCAGCAAGTCCTCATCGATTTCCGCACTGTTCTCAGAGATATTGGCCTTGCGTTCCTCGCGTTTTTGATCCTTTGTTTTCTGCGTTGAGTTCTGTGGCTTCTCGGTTGATTTGCTTGCACGCAACCGTTTGAAATGAATTGTAAAAGCGACAAGCACAAACACGACGAGGACAGCAATTATCCAGTGCGTCGCGCTCAATGAACCTGGCAATGTATCCATCTGTCTGGGTGTTCGCGTGTTCCGCGTGAGTTTATAAAGGATTCAGTCTCTCAAGCAAATGTGTTTTGCTTGCTCTTGCGCACCAATTTAAGTGGCATAGTTCATAAACACAACTGATGGCGTGTCGAATGCATCCGGTTTTAGGGAACTGTGTTTGCTGATTTGTGCGCCAGATCATGCAATTGAATGCGATTTAGACGCAATTTCACGACCAATAAGCAATTTGACGCGTTTGCTCATCAAAAACGGTGCGTGTCAAACGGGGTTAGATCAAGCGAAGGTTTTTGTTCACATATCAATTCGCTTATGACCTTGCCGGTGATTCCTCCAAGCGTCAAGCCGAGATGGTGATGGCCGGTAGCGATCAGTATTCGATTTGAATTTTCGGCGAACCCAATCATGGGTAAGGAATCGGGGAACGTCGGTCGAAATCCCAACCACTGAGTTGACGGATCGCCGAGGTCGCCAAATAGTCGCCGCGTCATCCTTTTTATGTACTCTATGCGTTTCTCGTTGATAGGTTTTGCGAGGCCGCCAATTTCTACAGTGCCTGCGCAGCGCAATCCTTCGTTGGTTGGGGTTGCATAGAATCCCGCATCCGCCCAACCCACGGGACGAGACAACAGTTCTTGGTGTTGTTGAAACTGAATATGGTACCCGCGTTCGGTATCGAGCGGCAGAAGCTCCATCCCGGCCCCGGCAATATGCCGCGAGTGCGCGCCGGCACTGACAACGCAATAGTCGGCCTTTAGTGTCTGCCCGCGACCCGTTTGAATGACAACGTGATCGGAGTGTTGCTGAATTTCGGAGGCCGCTTCTTTTAAAAACCTGCCGCCATCGGCACACAGTGACTTAACAAATCTCGAAACCAATGCTCTGGGATTTTTCACGTGTCGAGCTCCCTTAAACTGCAGCGCCCGATGAAATTCCAATTTAATTGCAGGTTCCAATCTCAGCACGTCATCACGTGTTAGCACCTGAAGATCGGTTCCGTTGTCTCTGCGTGCCTGAGTGCTGGATTGCGCGTCGCGAAACGATTGCGTAGTTGAATAAAGGTAGAGACAATCGTTTTGCACGAACAGATCTGCGGTATTCGATTTCTCAATGAGTGGATCGAGTCCTTCATCTGTGTGTCGCAACAACGATCCTAATGCGCGGGTGGTGTGCGCAACGCGTGCGGGAGTACAGTGGCGAAGAAACGACAGCATCCATGGGAGGTTCGCAATCGCGTATCCGATATCAATCGATAATGGACTTTGCGAGCTGCACAGCATGCCCGGTAATTTGTAAAACAGTGAAGGACTATTGACCGGCACACACCCGTAAGTCGCTATCGTGCAGGCATTGCCGTACGAGGTGCCAGATCCAGGTTCATCGCGATCTACCAGCAACACTTTTTTGCCCTGTAGCTGTAACCACAGTGCGCAGGATGCGCCAACAATTCCTGCTCCAATAACGACGATGTCAAAGCGATTTTGGGATTCGGGTTCGGTCACAGCTTACCTTGAATGTCTTTAATAGCGCACGTTTATAGTGCGTGATATTGTGATGTTAACCGATTCGGCGTCGCTTTGATGGGCGCACGCTTATGAAAATTTAACGAGAAACAGTGAATGCCAAAGACTGCTAATTACGATGTTGTAGTTGTCGGCGCCGGTGTCGCCGGGCTATCGATTGCCGCCTTGTTGTCTAAAACACAGCGCGTTGTGATTTTGGAGCGAGAGAGCGCACCAATGTATCACTCGACCAGCAGATCTGCGGCACTTCTGATAGAGAATTACGGCGGCGATGTGATGGAGCAATTCATTCGAGGTAGCCGCCCGTTTCTTGAAAATCCACCAACGGGGTTTTGCGATTCACCGATCTTAAAACCACGTGGAGTGCTGAATTTGGTCACCCACGATAACGCGGCCGATTTCGACAACATGTCCTCGAGCTATCAAAGCATTGATGTTTTAACACCTGAAGATTTGCGTGAATGGTATCCGTATGTTCAAAGTGAAAAGTTTGTCGGCGCTGTGCTGGAAAAAACAGCAATGGACCTCGACGTCGATGTACTGTGTCAGGCCTACTTGCGGCAATGTAAGTCAAACGGGGGAGAGCTGGTTTGCAACGCCGGCGTCGAGACGATCAGCAAATCAGGTGATGTGTGGCAAGTAAAGACAACTGACGGAGTATTTAAAGCACCATTAATGGTTAACGCTGCGGGGGCATGGGCAGACGAATTAGCTAAACTCGCTGGGGCGAAGCCGCTCGATCTGATTCCGCATCGAAGAAGCGCCGCGATAGTTGAATTTAAGACAAAACTTGACTCCTCGGGGCCGATGCTGGCTGATAGCGCCGAAACATGGTACGCCAAGCCCGAGGGTGACTGGCTTATGGTCTCTCTTGCGGATGAAACACCGGTGCCGCCATGCGACATTTGGCCGGAGGACATCGACATCGCAACCGCAATCGATAACTTTCAGCAGGCGGTTGATGTCGGCGAGGTCCTGCGGCTTGTGCAAACCTGGGCGGGATTGCGCACGTTCGCACCCGACAGGCACCCCGTAGTCGGTTTTGATGCCAGTGTTGACGGTTTTTTCTGGCTTGCCGGGCAGGGGGGCAGTGGCATCCACGCAGGGCCTGCTTTAGCGGAGTCCGCCGCTCGCCTGATAACCGGTGCCTCGCCGCCCGATTGGTTCGTGATCAGCGACGCTGCAATTGAGTCGCTTTCGCCGAAGCGATTTTCAACGATTAATTGAGCGTTATCCTCTGCCTATATACGGCATCTTTGTCGCCATAATCGTCATAAATTGAACGTTGCTCTCAAGCGGAAGCGCTGCCATTTGCAGGACTGCTTGCGCAACGTGTTCTACATCCATCACCGGTTCGCCCACAATTTCGCCGTTCGCTTGCGGAACGCCTTTAGGCATTCGTTTGGTCATTGGTGTCTCAGCGTTGCCGATATCGATCTGGCCGCAGGCGATGTTATGCGAACGCCCGTCCAGCGATATGCATTTGGTTAGTCCGGTCATAGCGTGCTTTGTTGACGTGTACGGAGCGGAGAACGGTCGCGGGACATGCGCGGAAATCGAGCCGTTGTTAATGATGCGCCCTCCCTGCGGCGTTTGTGCCTTCATCATCTTCATCGCGTGTTGGGCGCACAAGAATGCGCCGGTCAAGTTGGTATCAACAACTGCCTGCCACATTTCAAACGGCAATTCGTCCATCGGCATCGCGGGCGTGGCGCGCCCGGCATTATTAAACAGGACATCAAGTCGCCCGAATGTCTCCAGGCATTGCGAAAAAAGGCTCGCTACCTGATCGGGACTGCCGATGTCGCAAGTAGCACAAAGGTATTGTCCCGCATCCATTTCTGACATTTGCGCTGTTTCTTGTAGAGGTTCTAGGCGTCGCCCGGTAAGCACAACGCAGTAACCCGCGCGCAAAAACGAAATACTCACGGCTCGGCCGATGCCGGTGCCTGCACCGGTGATCAACGCCACTTTATTTGATTCACTCATGGATTTGCTGATTCGCGTTTGTCTGGTAAAACGATTGACAGTCTACCCAAAACGACTGCCGCAACAACAGAGAGCAAACTGACAATCGCCGCCGCCAGAATTGCGTTCGTGTAGTCGCTGGTTCGGTCGTACATTGATCCTGCCAGCCACGGTCCGATCAAACCGGCTGTGCCCCATGAGGTAAAAACCCTGCCATAGATTCTTGCGGAGGCAGCGGTTCCGGCAAGCTTGAGTACAACGACAGGATAAACGGCAATGATCGCGCCGTAGGTGAATCCTACGAAAATTAAAACAACGACGATTGGCGCTGCGAAATCGACAGCGCCGCCTACGAACAGTGCACACGCAGATACCAATGGTAAACCGATCAGCAAATACTCAATTCGTATCCGATCGGACAAAGCACCCGCAGATAGTCCGCCCAGCATATTGGCGAACGCAATTCCCGTTGTCCCTGCGATCGCCAGAGTAGTGGCGCCGCCAACTGACTGCACTATCGCGGACGCGTGTCCGATCACCATTAAACCAGCAAGTGCGCCGGATCCGTAGCCAAACCAAAGTATTCCCTGGGCCGAGAAGGATAATGATGAAACGCCAGCTTGCGCTTTCGTCGCGTTTGCGTATCGGGCACCTGCGCGTAAAAACAAAACGCCCGCGATTAATCCGGCACAAAGATACACAATTGCCGCGCCGGACAATGCCGTCGTCAATCCACCGTGCTCCAGCCCGAGATTGAGGAAGTAGGGTGCGATAGTCGCGCCAAGTGCATAAAACGCAGTGACAGTTCCCATCGCAAATCCTGAGCGCTTTGGCATGGCCTGCGCACATATTTGCAAGGCAAACCCATATCCAACCCCGTTTGCACCGCCGAACAAAACACAATAGGCGAAAAGGGTCAGAGCATAGTGTTCTGAATATGCAGTGACAACGGTCCCAGCGGCCGCGCCAAATCCGCACAGCAGGGACAAAACCGTTGGCGTTACGGCGCTAAAAATCCGGTGACCAAAAAGTACGGCGACGGTAAGGCATACCAACGCCCCGGAGTAGATCAGGCTCACATCCGCGCGCTCGGCTGAAAGCACCTGCTCGAGTGGTGCAATTAAAACTGAAAACGCGTGAATTGACCCCAATGCGGTTGTGAGCGTGATACCTGCCAGAAGGGTCAGACCTGCCGGATGCTTGCTTGTGCCCGAGTTAATGCTGACACTCCAACTCTATCTGAATAATTTCCCGCGCATACAGGTGGTCGTACTCGCCTGCGCCGCTCTGAAATACGCGTGCGGCGTGATGGCCGGAGTAGGTCGCAGCGGCAATCGTGCCGGGCACTTCGCAATCCCCGATTTGTTTGAGTGTTGAAAACTGATCCGCATGATTGCTGAGTTCATCAAACAGATCGGTCTCACCGACGCGTGATGTGGCCATGATAATTGCATCAGCGTACAGCGACGTTATTTGATCTGCGCAATAGATGCTGGCCACGTCAACGTTGGCGCCGTTAACCGTGGCAATGCAGTGCGAGGTGATGATCCCGATACCCATCCGCATCAGCTTGGACTGAATCTTGTCCTGCTCCAGCGTATTGACTGTCCAGCTCGATACTACCGGCTCGGTCGTCACCAGGGTGATATTCGCGCCATTGTTGTGAAGGTGCTCTGCAATCACGCCACCCATCAAATAATGATCGTCGTCGTAAATAATCACCTCTCCGGACGGCGAGTTATCGTTAAGGATATCGTCGGGTGTGAGTACATGCGCGGAGTGAATCCCGTCAATGGCGTGATGGTGAAAGCGTCCAGCGCCATCGCGTCGCCACTGGCTGCCGGTGGCAACGAAAACATGCTCGATTCCAAGATCGACGATGTCGCCTGCGCTTAGCGCGTTACCGGGAAACATTTGCACATTCGGGAGGCGTTGCAACTGGTTGATTCGGTAGTCAGCCACGCGCGAATAACTCGATAAGCCGGGAAGCATGGACTCACGGGCGCTGCGGCCACCCAGTGAGTTGCGGGCTTCAGCCAGCATGACTTCGTGTCCGCGGCGTGCCAGTTGCAGCGCGCACTCCAGCCCTGCCGGACCCGCACCGACAATCAAAACCTGCTCAAGTGTCTTCGCTGGCTCAATGCGTTCGGGGTGCCAGCGACGCTTCCATTCTTCGCCCTGCGTTGGATTCTGAGTGCAACGGATCGGGCCCGACAAATTATCCTGCGCCACACAAATATTGCAGCCGATGCACTCGCGGATGTCCTCGATGCGGCCTTCCCTTATCTTATTCGGAAGAAAAGGATCGGCGATTGACGGCCGCGCTGCCCCTATCAGATCGAGAACTCCGCGCTTGATCTGAGAAACCATCGCATCGGGTGAAGTAAACCGACCAACACCCACGACCGGCTTTGAGGTAAGCGTTTTGACAAACGCGGTGTACTTTTCCTGATAACCTTCCGCCGGCTCGAAACGCGCGGTTGCCGAATCGTTTCCCCAATCCGCAACGTTTACGTCCCACAGATCGGGAATCTCAGCGAGCAAACCGACCACATCGCGGCCCTCGCTTTCGTGCCGAAGCCCGTCTTCTCCGAGTAACTCGTCGGTTGCAAAGCGCAGCGCAATGCCGCACGTATCTCCGACCGCATCTTTTACGTCACACAGTGTCTCGTGTAGCAGGCGTGCACGATTTTCGAGCGAGCCACCGTATTCGTCAGTGCGATGATTCATCGACTTTTTAAGAAAGTGCATAAGCGTAACCATGTCATGACCGGCGTAGACATAGACAATGTCGTAACCCGCACGTCGGGCGCGTTTCGCTGCCGCTACGTGCCAACGGCGAACATTTTTGATATCGGCTCGAGTCATCCCACGCGCGTGCACCGGCATATTGCCATGCACTATTGTGGCGCTTGGTGCCATAGGCGAAATTCGGCTGTACAGATTATTCGCGTGGTGTCCGTTGTACGCGAGTTCAATCCCGGCGAGTGCGCCGTGCGCGTGGACGGCATCGGTCATTAATCGGTGCTGAGGAATATCACGATCATCCCACAGTCGGCCCTCGACAAACGGCGTGAGCTCCGAGCTGGGGTGAATCTCCACCTCTTGCGTGCACACCACGCCCCATCCACCTTCGGCTTTTACGCCCCTATTGGCCGCCTCGGCTTTTGGGCGCATGTGACCCAACACGTTACAGTGTGGCACCTGATAGAAGCGGTTGGGCGCAGTGACGGGACCAATCTCGACTGGTTCAAACAAGACAGCGTAGCGTGGATCGGTCATCTGCGTTCTCTTGGCTTTTTAATGGCTTCGTGCGACTTTATCAGATGTTGTTCGGTGGCATAAACGTTCGCCAAAGCAAAAGTACGTGGCGCCTCAAGGCGTTGTCGGCTACCCTCGCGATTTCCCGGTTTGAAGTCCGCTGATGTGAACAAGCAGAACCTGCGCTATTGTCCAAATTGCGGGAGTGACGGCTTCCGCTTTGACGGATTCAAAAAATATATTTGTGGCGCGTGCGAATTTGTTTTTTTCTTTAACCCTGCAGCCGCAGTTGCGGCTGTCATTATTCACGACGATAAGCTGCTCACCGCTGTTCGCGCTCAAGATCCGGGAGCAGGCAAGCTTGATCTGCCAGGCGGCTTTGTCGATCCTGGCGAAGCCGCCGACACCGCCTTGATCAGAGAGCTGCGCGAAGAGATCGGAGCGGAACCGATTGGCCTCAGTTATTTTTGTTCATCGTTTAATGTTTACGATTACAAGAACGTTGAGTACACGATCTGCGATATTTTCTACTTGTGCGAGCTCACTGACTACTCGGCGCTAATAGCCAATGACGATGTCGCTGACCTTCGGTGGATTGCGATTGACGATTTGTCACTTGATGACTTCGCCTTCGTTTCATCGCATGCAATCGTAAAGAAACTGCAGGCGAATTAAACGCATGCCGGCAAACAATCCGCGTGCGGCACTGTTCATCGTGATCGGCATGGCATTGATCACGACGAACGACGCCTTTTTTAAGCATATATCCCAGGATTTCGGCGTCGGGCAGATTATGTTTATTCGCGGTCTCATCATCTGCTCCATTTTTTTCGTTTTCCTGCGAATAAAAAAACTCGCTGCGTTCGGGCCCAGGGTTTTTCATAAATGGAACTTGATTCGCGCAGGCTTCGAGGTCTGTGCGACGTTTGCATTTTTATCCGGGCTCTCGATGCTGCCACTCGCAACTGCATCGACTCTCGCGTTCTCTTCTCCAATTTTTTTGGCGGTCTTCGCGTACGTGTTTCTGCGTGAGCCGGTCGGATTGTTGCGATGGGCTGTCATTTTGTTTGGTTTCTTCGGCGTCATGCTGATCACCAATCCATTTGTTGATGCGTTTCACTGGGCGGTCGTGCTTCCGGTTGTGTGCGCGGTGTTTGTTGCCTTGCGCGATATCGCGGTGCGCTACGTGCCCGCTGAAATTTCATCGATGCAAGTCGCTTTCACTCACGCGTGGATGGTGACCCTCGCCGGTGGTCTGATCATGCTTTTGGACGGCCCCAAAGCGGTGTCGTTGGAATGGTTGCCGTGGTTTGCGATGCAAGCCGGCGCACTGTTTTGCGGGTACATTTGTTACGTCGTTGGAACGCGAATTAGTGAACTGTCGTATGTTGGCCCGTTCAAATACAGCAGCGTTTTGCTGGCAATTCTGATCGGTTATTTTGTTTGGGGTGAGGCGCCTACGATGCTAATGCTAGTGGGTGCGGCTGTTATTGTAATATCTGGAATCATGCTGTTAGTCGGCGAGAAACGTCAGGGGCGAGCACCGCGGGATCGAATTCCCGATGTTGATCCAAACGTGCGTCAGGGGTCAGCGAATTGAGTACAGACCAGGCTCACAACCGATTCTTATTGGGGGCGCTCTCACTCGGGCATTTTACCAACGATTGGGTCGCCGGTACCTTGTGGATTCTGGCTCCTGCGATCGCGGCGAGCATGGGGCTGGGGCCAGCCGAGGTAGGGCTTATCCTCGCGATCAATGGAATCGGGGCGGGTCTCGCCTATGTCCCGGCTGGCGTTCTGGCAGATCGGTCGTCGCGCCCCGGCTTGCTTATGCTTCTCACGTTCTGGTGGGTTGCGATCGGTTACTTTTGTGCAACGCTCGCCCCGGGATTTTGGGGGGTCACCTTGCTTTTGGCGTTCGGTGTGATGGGAGACGCGGCGTGGCATCCGGTGGCAACCGGTGTCCTGGTGAAACAAATGCCGAAAAAACGCGCGCAGGTTCTGGGGATTCATGCAGTTGGAGGGAGTATTGGTGCCGAGGTGTTCGGCCCGATCTCGGCCGGATTTCTTTTAGGCTATTTTAGCTGGCAGACAACGCTGCAGATTCTGGTAATTCCTGCAGTACTCGTTGGCATCGTCTTTATCCCGATCGCAAGAAAAATCGGAACTGTGCAGAAACAAAAAATGTCGTCGTACGAATTTGTGACATTGCTTCGACACTGGTTTAGCCCTCGTGGACTGCAACTTGTTGTTTTGATGATCTCGTACAACATGGCTCTTATGGCGACACTTGCGATGACACCGCTGTTCTTTCAGTCCGAGCATGGGTTAGACGCGTTTTATACCAGTGTAATTTTTGCGGTTATTCTATTGCTGGGCACCTTTTTTCAACCACTCGCAGGTAAGGCGTCAGATCGCATTGGTCGCGGAGTGATTATTCTCTGGGTGATGGTAGCGTCGATTGTGGCGTCGCTTTTAGCGGCCGGATCGAATCATTTAATCATGTTTGTTATAAGTGTCCTCGTATCAATTGGGATGCTGACAGCAGTTCGACCGGTCATTCTCGCGGCAGCGGTAGACTTCTCGTCCGAATCAGAATCCACAACACTTGGTATCGTATTTTCGATGATGGATGGGGTTGGCGCGCTGGGTGCGCTGTGCGCAGGGTTGGTCGGTGAATTTGATCTTCGCTACGCTTTTGCGTTCTCAGCGGTCATGGCATCGATCGCCGCAACTTTGAGTGTCCGTTTCGCATTCACCGGACCTCAAACAGCCGATGTTTAATTTCTTAATTTAGTAGTTGTCAGGATGAGCAAGGTATCAGATTGGTCGATTACCCCGGTCGTTGAGTGGCTGTTTAAGGACGGCAGACTGATTAAAAATCAGTCCGAGTTTGTGGCCGAATTTGCGCGGCAGGTGACAGCTCAAGGTTCTGTTTTGGACCGTATGCAAATTACGTTTCGAACGCTGAACCCGCAGGTTCTGGCGACCGCAGAAACGTGGGAGCGGGAATCTGACGAAGTCACGTCGTTTATCGCGGAGCACGCAGTAATGGAAACGGGTCGTTACATTGGCAGCCCAATGCAACAACTCAGAGAAACTCTCAGAACGGTACATCAATCACTTATCGACCTTCCTGCAGATGCGCACGGTGCGTTTCAAGACCTCTATCAGGAGTCCTACACTGATTACTACGCATTTCCCGTGTCATTCACCCAGGAATTGTTTTGCGCGTACATTTGTGTCACCAAAGACCCTGACGGGTTTTCTAAAAGTGATATCGAGAATTTAAAAGCATTGCGTGACTATATCGCGCCGATTCTCGAAGTTTTTTCGCTTCGTCATACAGCCAATTCGTTGATGAACACCTATGTGGGTCGTCGCACTGCGCAGAAAGTTTTGTCAGGAATGGTCAAACGGGGTGATGCGGACATAATCAATGCCGCACTATGGTTTAGCGATTTGCGCGACTTTACGCAGTTAACCGAAGAATTGCCCGCTGCAGAAATACTCGCAACCCTTAACGAGTACTTTCAGTTCGTATCGGAAGCGATCAGCGCGCGTGGTGGGGAAATTTTGCGTTTCATTGGCGATGCGATGTTGATCGTGTTCCCGATAGATAAAAACACATCAGCTGCCAATGCGTGCAACGAGGCACTGGCGGCGGCTCTGGATGCCCAGTCCACGCTTGACGAAGTTAATCAACAGAGACGCAACAACAATCAGCCTCAAATTCAGTTTGGCGTTGGCCTCAACGTTGGTGAAGTTATCTACGGTAACGTTGGTGCGTTGGATCGACTCGATTTCACCGTGATGGGGCCCGCGGTCAACCGCACCGCACGCCTGGAGTCACTTACAAAATCGCTTGGCACCGAGATTTTGATGTCACGCGAATTTGCAGATCTAGTCGAAAAGCCTGTGCGGGATATGGGAAAACATATGATGAAGGGTGTCGCTATCAAACAGCAGGTATGGGCGCTGGAATGATGAATCCTTAAACTGCCATCATTAAAAATACGACAAACGCAATGACTGCCACAATTGGGATAATCGCCCCTTTCCAGTCGCGCTCGGTTTCCTGAGCGCTCATCTCGAGCATCATTTTTGCTCTGGGCCAAAGGAAGATGATCAACATGATCAGCGCCCCGGCCATTAGGATACTCATCCAATCCATTTTTTGACTCCGAAAAAAGAAAACCCCGGCGTGCCGGGGTTTTCGTGAACGAGGTTTCGTTCTGCTTAGTCGTCGCCCGAGGCGAAGCCCAAGAGGTGCAGCAGGTGCACAAAAATATTGAACATGTTGATGTAGAGACTGACCGTCATCATGATGTAGTTGGTCTCTTCTCCTCTAACCATTCGGCTTGTGTCGAACAGAATAAAGCCTGCCATCAGCATGATTACGACTGCAGACAGCGCCAGCGAAAGCGCCGGGATCTGCAAAAAGATATTCGCTACCATCACAACCAGCACCATCAGGAAGCCAGCGAACAGGAACCCACCCATAAAATTGAAGTTTTTGCGGGTGGTTAACGCGTAGCCAGACAACCCCAGGAAGATTGCGCCAGTACCTCCAAAAGCGGTCGCGATCAACTCAGAGCCGTTCGGCATTGCGAGGTAATAGCTCAGCAGTGGCCCCAGAGAGAACCCTAAAAGACCTGTAATACCAAATACTACTAGTAGGCCTGTGCTGGAATTAGCGGTTCGAGGCAGAACAAACATTGCCAAAACCATGCCACCGATCATACAAACCAGGCTCATCATGGGTGGCAGTTGAATTGCAACCGAAACGGCCGCCATAATCGCGCTGAAAATCAGGGTGACGGAAAGCAGAATGTAAGTATTCTTGATTAGTTTATTAGTCGCCAGCGTTGCCTCATTGGCGGACTGGACGCTATACGTAGACATTTGTCTGTCTCCTCAAATAGTTAACTGTAGCCTGAAACCTGTACGTAAACTCGAACTGTACTGATCAGTTTCAAAACATAATCTTACGGTACTAGTATCTAGTGTCAATTAAGTCTAATTCAAGTGTAATCTATATTGTAAGCGAGCGCTTTCCTTAGAGTAGCCATTCTCGCGGCAATTCAGTATCATGCGCGCGCTTGGAGAGCTGGCTGAGTGGTCGAAAGCGGCGGTCTTGAAAACCGTTGAACCGAAAGGTTCCGGGGGTTCGAATCCCTCGCTCTCCGCCAATAAACCAAAAGCGCCCCCTTGTGGGGCGTTCTTGGTTTATCAGGGCAGTGCAGGACATTATTCGAACCCGTGGGTTCGACGAGCCGCCGAAGGCGGCGAAGAACACCGAAGCGCAGCGCAGGTGCCCCGAAGGGGTGAGCGCAAAGCGCGAATCATCCCTCGCTCTCCGCCAATAAAGCAAAAGCGCCCCCTTGTGGGGCTTTTTTGGTTTATCAGGGCAGTGCGGGACGTTATACGAACCCGTGGGTTCGACAAGCCGCCGCAGGCGGCGAAGAACACCGAAGCGCAGCGCAGGTGCCCCGAAGGGGTGAGCGCAAAGCGCGAATCATCCCTCGCTTCGAGCAATTGCGCAGCACGCAATTGCCAAGCCCGACAGCACATTCGCTTTTTGAATGTGCGAAAGGGCGACATTTCCCGTGACCTGTGTAAATGCGAATCCAAAAGTGGATTCCCGCCTTCGCGGGAATGACGAATAGGACTAATGAGCGCCCCCTTGTGGGGCTTTTTTGGTTTATCAGGGCAGTGCAGGACATTATTTGAACCCGTGGGTTCGACAAGCCGTCGAAGACGGCGAAGAACACCGAAGCGCAGCGCAGGTGCCCCGAAGGGGTGAGCGCAAAGCGCGAATCATCCCTCGCTCCAAGCAATTGCGCGGCGCGCAATTGCCAGGCCTGACAGCGCATTCGATTTTTGAATGTGCGAGAGGGCGACATTTCCCGTGACTTGTGTAAATGCGCATCCAAAAGTGGATTCCCGCCTTCGCGGGAATGACGCATGGGGTGTTGTTTGATTAGGGCAGTGCAGGACGTAATTCGAACCCGTGGGTTCGACAAGCCGCCACAGGCGGCGAAGCATGTCGTCGTTTACGACGATACCGCGTAAAGTCACATCCCAAACTTAACCCTGAAATTCCGTACTTGATCCTCGCGCACCGACAGCCATAATCATCCGCCTGAATTTTTCGGGCATTCCCGTCGCTGACCGTTGGAGTCAACCAGTTGATCAAAGGAATCGCGCTAATGCTACTAGGCTGCGGGATATTGACTGCAGGAGATGCTCTAATGAAGTCGCTGGTGGCGACACTACCTGTTGGCGAAGTCGTCGGGCTACGCGCGATTTTCGCCATGGCAACAGTGTTACTTCTGGCCCCATGGGTGGGGGGGTATTCACGGTTGAAAGCCTCCAGCCACAGTAGCGTGCTGCTGGTCAGTGGCTTACTGGTGTTCAATCTTTTCGTATTTCCGGCCAGTTTGCCCTATCTGCCGTTGGCCGACGCCATAATCCTCGCGTATACAAGCCCGATCTGGGTGGTTGCACTAGCCCCTTTGTTACTCAAAGAGAAGGTTCGCTGGCAGCAATGGATCGCGGTATTGGTTGGATTCCTCGGCGCTTACCTGATCATCAAGCCAAGTGGGTCGATGCACTGGGCAGTGTTACTGCCGTTGGTGGTTGGCCTCTCCGTCGGGTTGCGCGATATCGTTACGCGCAAAATAGCGGCGAAGGAACGTTCGTTGTCGATCGTTTTCTACGCTAACGCGCTTTCGCTGCTTATCGGACTCGCCACGTTTTCGACGGGTTGGTCGAATGTGAGCAGTATTCAGTGGGTTCAGATGGCGATTTCAGGTGTTTTCCTGTCCACCGCTCAGATACTCATGATCGAGGGATTTCGTCTTGTCGAGGCGTCGGTGCTGTCGACAATCAAATATTCGTCAGTCCTGTTTGCTGCGCTTTTTGGGTACCTCTTCTGGGGCGAATTGTTTGACGTACTGGGACTGTTAGGGGCGCTGATGATCGTAACGAGCGGAGTTCTCATTGTTTTTTTCCGCGACAAGGCGACGCCAACATCCGTAGAAACGTTGCCTCGCGAATCCCGTTGATTGAAATGGATAAAGAACAACAGTCGATCGTGCTGTGTAAATGATTTAAATAATGGGGTCAGGTTGAAATAATTGGGGTCAGGTTGAATTACCCCACATTCAATGCACGGGTTAATCATGTACATTCATTGTTTGGAAAGCATTCGGTTATTGAAAACCGAGTAGATATTTATTTCAGTCTGCTAAAGTCTCGAAAAGCCGGTTCGAAATTTTTCCTAATCTCTCCGCCAATTAACCAAAAGCGACCCCTTGTGGGGCGTTTTAATTTTTCAGGGCAGTGCAGAACGTTATTCGAACCTGTGGGTTCGACAAGCCGCCACTGGTGACGAAGAACTCCGATGCGCAGCGGAGGTACCCCGAAGGGGTGAGCGCAACGCACGAATCATCCCTCGCTCTCCGCTAAACACAAGTCCCGCAAGCGCGGGGGCTTTTCGTTTAAGGGGGCGTAGTGGGTGAGAATCACAGGAAATTCGACCGGACCGCCGAAAATCAATCGAGTCTGATCCTAAAGATCCCTGACGTTACGTGAAAATCCAAATGTTTTTGCTCGCCAATAGTGGAATCTAGAAACTCTACTCACGATCGTCACTTCCAAACAAATTTAGATGGCTTATGGCCCTATCAGAAGTAAAGCATTTTTGGAACCGGCGGCGACTTTGCCAATTGAAATGCCTTTTCGTATCACGATAAGCGATTACCGTGACCAGAGTTTCGGCGTGAATTCAAACATTTAGTAACGCCTAAAAAAAGATATGATGTATCATATCTTTTTTTACTCTCAAACATCGCGGAGTTACCATAAATGATTGATCGCCTATTTATCGCTCTGGCGCTTGCCTTGGCATTTTTCATTCAAAACGTTGGTGCAGCTGAATCCTCAGAAATTCGAGTTGCCGCACCCTGGGAGATTTCAGGTCCGGATCCATCAACCGACGGGTTTGTGTTCTTACGGATGGGTGTTCTGGAAACGCTCGTCAGCACGAGTGAATCTGGCAATCTGCAACCAGGGCTTGCCGAGAACTGGAGTACTACTTCGGACGGGTTGACTTGGCGTTTCACTCTTCGCGAGGCGACGTTTCATGACGGGACTCCGTTAACTAGCGACGCAGCCGTAACAGCACTCCAACGGGCGGTTTCCAATCCTGGCCCTCTAGGAAAAGTAGCGATCGACAGCATTGAAGCCGATGGGCGGGACGTATTGATTAAACTCACGTCTCCATTTCTGCCGCTTCCCGCCGTTTTGTCGCACTCCTCAACCGTAATCCCGGCACCTTCCTCCTTTGACCCGAATGGCAAAGTTCTCTCGGCCATTGGAACCGGGGCGTTCAGAGTGAATGAGCTGAAGCCACCTCAATCGCTCACGACGGCAAGGTTCGACGGATATTGGGGCGAAAAAGCGGAGATGGCATCGGCCTCTTATCTCGCGGTTAAGCGAGCTGAGACGAGGGCATTGATGGCTGAGAGCGGCGATGCTGACATCGTGTTTACGTTGGATCCTGCGGGGTTCAAAAACCTTAAGAGCGTTGATTCTCTCAAGGCAGTTTCAGTCGCCATTCCTCGCGTTATGTTGATCAAGGTTAATGCCGGGCACTCAATGCTTGGCGACGAGACCGTTCGTGAAGCTCTCAGCTTGGCGGTGGATCGAGAGGGTATAGCCGCAGGTATAACGCGTTATCCAGAAGCCGCCGCCACGCAAACGTTTCCGCCGGGCCTCGGTGACTGGCACAACGCCGAACTGCCTGCGTTGGCATACGACCCTCAGCGCGCGAAATCGTTGCTCGCAAAAGCAGGTTGGAGTGCCGGTGAGGATGGAATTTTGGTCAGAGATGGAAAGCGCTTCAGTTTGACTATGCGAACGTTTCCCGATCGCCCCGAGCTACCCTTAGTCGCTGCAGCAATTCAGGATCAATGGCGCGAAATTGGAATTGAGTTGAATGTCAGCGTTGCCAACTACTCTGAAATACCAAAGGGCCATCAAGATGGCTCTTTAGAGGTGGCGTTGTTTGCGCGCAACTACGGTTCTATCCCGGACCCTTACGGAAGCGTGTTATCAGACTTTGGTGCTGGAGGCGGTGATTGGGGTTCAATGAATTGGGATAACCCAGAAGTTGTTGCTGCACTTGGCAAGATCGCGAACACTGATGACGAATCAGTGCGAACCTCGCTAATCAAGGAAATTGGTAAGGCGATACACACCGATTTGCCTATGATTCCGGTTGTTTGGTACCAGCATACTGTTGCCTATAAGAAAGGACTCGAAGATATCGTTATCGATCCGCTCGAGCGCAGCTATGGTCTGAACCTGGTCAACTGGGCGCAGTGATTCAAAGATTCGGCCCGCTGGTTGCGGGCCGACTGGTGCAAGCGATTCTCGTCGCGCTGGTTGTCGCCATCGTGTCATTTGCGATGATGCAGGCGCTACCGGGCGACGCGGCATATCGCATCGCCGCCGGGCGCTATGGTTACGATGTAATGGACGCAGCCGCCGCCGAGTTGGTCCGCACCGAGCTGGGATTGGATCGGCCACTGACTCTGCAACTCCTTGACTGGGTGGTGGCTCTGTCGACATTTGATCTGGGTAATTCTTTGGTATCCGGTAATTCGGTTTGGTCGGAAGTGGCCGATCAACTCGGTGCGTCATTGTTATTGGCGATCTGTGCAATTGTCCTTTCAGTTTTGATCGCCGCGCCGATTGGTGTAGTTGCCGGGCTGAACGCTGGTGGGTGGGTTGATCGTTTGTCACTGGTCGTGTCGGTGGCAACACGAACTGTCCCCGCCTTCGCACTGGGAATTATCCTGATGCTGTGGTTAGCGGTAGAAGCAAAGTTGTTTCCGGTGGCGGGCTACGGAAACGGACGGCACCTTGTGTTGCCGTCATTGACGCTCGCGCTTGGTCTGGCCGCAGTATCTAATCGCGTGATCAGGGATGCAGTATACGATGCGACGCGGAGCCCCTGGTACGCGTTTGCCCGCAACAAGGGACTCAGCAATTCGGCAGTGTTCCGACGACACGTTGCTCGCAATGTTGCAGTGCCCGCTGTCGCCTATGTCGGTGTTCAACTCGCTTATCTCATCGAAGGCGTGGTTATCATCGAGTCGGTTTTTGCGTGGCCTGGGATCGGCCACGCATTGGTGCATGCGATCTTCGAGCGCGATGTGCCAATGGTTCAAGGCACAGCGCTAACACTGGGTTTGATTTTCGTTGCCCTGAATTTGCTTGTGGATCTGCTGTGTCGCTGGCTTGATCCTCGTGGTGCAGGCTCGCTGCGGTGATCATTCTGCCTTCACCCGCCCGCATTGTTGGATATTCACTTCTGGTGATCCTCGCTGTACTGGCGCTTGCTGGCCCGGAGGCGTTTAACCTCGATCCAGTTCGCCAGTCGCTCCGAAATACACTGTTACCTCCGAGTGCCACTCATGTGCTGGGCACCGATCATCTGGGTCGCGATATGGCGGCACGGCTCTTGAGCGGCGCACAGTTGTCATTGTCGCTGGCCTTGTTAGCGGTCGTTTCTGCCAGCGTCTTCGGCACGACGATGGGCATCATATCGGCTTGGCGCGGCGGCTGGATCGATCGCGCTATTAATACGTTATCTGATTCAATTCTGGCGCTCCCTGGTTTATTGCTGGTGTTGATGATGGCTGCAATTTCACCAGGCAGCTGGTGGGTACTTTATGTTGGGATTTCTCTGACGCTGTGGGTGGAGTATTTCCGTTTCACACGACAACGCACGCGAATATTGCTTGATCACCCATCTGTACAAGCGTCTAGATTGCTTGGGTTCGGCTATCCACACATATTAAAGCGGCACATCTTTCCTGAACTGATGCCAGGGCTGTTTACGCTTGCGGCGTTTGGCGCGGCCACCAGCGTGACCGCAATGGCAGCATTGGGGTTCGTCAGCGTCGGACTCCGCCCACCTACCGCCGAGTGGGGCGTCATGATGACCCAGCTACTACCGTATTGGCGCGAAGCGCCATGGTTGATACTTCAACCCATCGCGTGTTTAGTGGTTACCGTTCTTGCGCTGCATTTGTCGGTTGGTTCTTTGACCAAACCAAACATCTAATGTTGTCTGTCACACAGCTCTGTGTTTCGGTACGTAATGAGCGTTTGCTTGGGCCGATTGACTTTGAGATAGAGGCGGGCGCTGCGCTGGTGATAATGGGGGAAACCGGTGCCGGCAAGAGCCTCATCGCGCAATCCTTAATGGGCAATCTCCCGAGCGCTCTTTCTTCAAAGGGAGATATTGTGTGGTTAGGACAACGATTGCACGACTTGCCAAAAAAAGATGTGGAGGCGTTGTGGGGGCGCGAGATTGCACTCCTTCCGCAGGAACCGTGGCTCGCTCTTGACCCAATAATGCCCGCGTTCCATCAAGTTGAAGAAACACACCGATTGGTAATGCAGGCTCCCAAGGCGGATGCTTTTGAAAAAACAAAAGATGATTTTATTCGACTTGATCTCGAGGGCGCCGAAAATCGTCGGCCGGGTGAATTGTCCGGCGGAATGAACCAGCGTGTAGCATTTGCGGCAACGGTTGCAGGAAACGCAAAAATGCTTCTGGTCGATGAACCGACCAAGGGGCTGGATTTTGAGCGCAGTCGATCGATCGTCAAACTTCTTAAAGAATTTCAGGCATCGGGGAGTGCTATTGTTGTAATCACGCATAGCGTGGAAACAGCCGAATCTATAGGCGGGAACATCATAGTTCTGAAAGATGGGAATTGTGTGGAGCATGGAGCAACCGATGAAGTGTTGAGTGCCCCTAAGCACGAATACACACAACGATTAATAGATTCAGATCCATCGCTGTGGCGAGTGGCTAAAGCACGAGAGACCGGGCAACCCGTTCTGGACGTATCCGAATTGACTGTAGGTCATGGACATGAAGCGCTGTTTTGTGAATTCAATCTACAGATCTTTGCCGGTGAGCGGGTGGCACTTATTGGTCCAAGTGGAATAGGCAAAACCAGTTTATTAGACACATTGGTAGGGCTTCTGCCCCTGCTGAAAGGCAGTGTTAAGAAAGGACCTGATATAGGTAGGACTGGAATTCAAAAAATCTTTCAGGATCCACCTGAAGCCTTTGCCCCACACAGTACACTTAAAACGAGTCTTCAAGACGTTGCCAAATTGCACGGAATTGACTGGTCGGATATCACTCGCGTTCTTTTGGACTTGAATATTGATTTGGAAATCCTTGAGCGAAAGCCAAATTCGGTATCCGGTGGAGAACTTCAGCGAGTGGCCATCGCGCGCGCACTCAGTGTTCAACCGGCTATCCTGCTGGCGGATGAACCAACCTCAAGGCTTGATCCAATCACTCAACAGGAAACGATGGAAGTGCTTAGATCAAGTTGCGAACTGTCGAATACCGCAGTTGTTCTTGTCACGCATGATCGAGCGTTAGCAGAGAACTGGTCGGACCGAGTTATCGATGTGACCAATTTCATTTCAGGTGACTTGCCGACGCAGCCTTAAAGATGTAGTGAGCGAGCAACGAACTTCGCTAATGCGGATACTATGACAACAGGGCTTTCGTCGGATTTTGCTCGAATGATTATCGAGGGCAGAGTGCGCTACTCCGATTTTCACCACCGAATCAAGTTCTTTGCAACAATCTTTCGGGAACCTATCATTCCGCTCGCTTTTTACGACACCGATCTAGGGATCGGTAATGCAGTCTCGTACTTCACTTGTTTGATCGACAGTGAAGATCGAATATTCGAGATTTCTTCTGAGCGGGAGAGATGATTGAGGATGAATTCCCCTAATTCGTGAACGTCTGCAACTGCGACACGCAGCAAATAGTCAGAGTCGCCGGTCATCAGGTAGCACTCCAGCACCTCGGGCAATTCGGCTATTGATTGCTCAAACCGTTCCAGAGTTTCCTTGGTCTGCTGCACCAGAGAGATTTGAATGAATACGTTCAGTGACAAACCGAGCTTTAGCGGATCAAGCAAAGTGACGTGCTTTTTAATCAGGCCAGATTCAGAGAGCGCTTTTACCCTCGCGAGGCAGGGAGAAGGGGATAGCCCAATGGTTTCAGCCAAGTCTACGTTGGAAATGCGCGAATTGTGTTGAAGTACGTTTAGTATTTTTCGATCTACTGAATCAATATTGCTGATACGCATAATCTGCTTTGAAAAGTCAAAATGTAAGCATAACATGCCAAATTGTATGAAATATTGATATAAAAACCGAGTAAGATTTTTCGCATCCACACTTACAATGCCAAGGTTGATCACGAGGTGTGTGCGTTATGCGAAACGTTGAATCAGAAACCCATTCCACAGAAGTAATAGAGTGGATTGAATCATTCGACTCACTCGTCCAATACAGCGGCGAGGATGTCGCCAAAGAGATTCTGTCGATTTTGGATCGGCGCGCAAAAGAGTCTGGCGTGATCAAAGAAGCGTCCAGATATTCACCTTACCAAAACACTATTTCCGTCGATCAGCAGCCCAAATATCCCGGAAACCTGGCGCTGGAAGAGCGAATCACGGCCATATTGCGCTGGAACGCGCTGGCCATGGTGATGCGCGCCAACAAAGCCTATGGCGAACTGGGTGGGCACATCGCGAGCTACGCCTCAGCGGCTGAAATATTTGAAGTTGGATTCAACCACTTTTTTAAAGGGGGCGAAAACGGAGACCTCGTTTATTTTCAACCGCATTCAGCGCCGGGCGTCTACGCGAGGGCGTTTCTGGAAGGGCGTCTGCAGGAAGTGAATCTGGCTCATTATCGCCAAGAGGTCTCGGGTTCAGGCTTGTGCTCGTATCCGCATCCCTGGTTGATGCCTGACTTTTGGCAGTTCCCCACGGGCTCCATGGGGATAGGGCCGATTAGCGCGATCTACAACGCGCGTTTTATGAAATATCTCCACGCACGCGGAATTGCCAACACGCAAGGTCGCCATGTCTGGGGCGTTTTTGGCGACGGAGAGATGGACGAGCCCGAATCGCTGGGCGCTCTGTCGCTCGCGGCTCGTGAGAAACTCGGCAATCTTACGTTTGTTATCAACTGCAACCTGCAAAGGTTGGACGGCCCTGTTCGCGGTAACGGTCAAATCATCCCCGAGTTGGAATCAACGTTTCAGGGCGCAGGATGGAACGTTATCAAAGTGCTTTGGGGTTCCGAATGGGATGAGTTGTTTGCTCGCGACACTAATCACGCATTGCTGCGACAGTTTTCGAAAACCGTTGATGGGAAGTATCAGACGCTCGGAGCGATGGACGGTGAATACAATCTCAAGCACTTCTTCGCCGAGGATGAGGAAACACTGAATTTGGTTTCGCATATGAGCGATGACCAAATTGATTCGCTCAAGCGCGGCGGTCACGATTACCAGAAACTGTACGCCGCATTTCAAGCCGCGCTGGCCACACCCGACAAGCCGACCGTGATCCTCGCGAAAACCAAAAAAGGTTACGGCATGGGTTCTGCCGGTGAGTCAAAAATGACAGCGCATCAGACCAAAAAGCTGGACGTTGACGGTCTGCTCGAGTTTCGCGATCGATTCCAGATCCCGCTGAACGACGATCAGGTCGAGAACTTGAGTTTCTGTCGTCCTGATGACGCCAGTGAGGAGCTTTTATATTTGAAGGAAAGACGCGCAGCGTTACACGGTTATTTACCATCGCGCGCAAACAAGTCCAAGACCGTTGCTATTCCCGATTTGCAGGACTACGCCCGGTTCGCACTTGAAGGAAACGAAAAAGGCGGCTCTACCACAATGGCGATAGTGCGAATGATTGGGGGATTGCTAAAGGACAAGGATGTTGGCCCTCGTATCGTTCCAATTGTGGCGGATGAGGCGCGCACATTCGGGATGGCAAACTTGTTTCGCCAGATCGGAATCTACGCACCGGATGGGCAGCTTTACGAGCCCGAGGACTCGAACAGCTTAATGGCATATGTCGAGAAATCAGACGGCCAGCTATTGGAAGAAGGTATCTCTGAAGCGGGAGCCATTTCGTCGTGGACAGCCGCGGCAACGTCCTATAGCACCCACGGCGAGCCAATGTTGCCGATCTACATTTACTACTCGATGTTCGGTTTTCAGCGCGTCGGTGATTTGATTTGGGCTGCGGGTGACCAGCGTGCACGCGGGTTCTTGGTCGGTGCCACAGCTGGAAAAACCACATTAAGCGGGGAGGGATTGCAACATCAGGACGGCACCAGCCAATTGATCGCATCCACCGTGCCCAACTGCAGGTCGTATGACCCGTGCTATGCGCACGAACTCGCGGTTATCTTCCAATACGGCGCAAAAAGAATGACGGAAGAAAATGCTGACGAGTTTTATTACATCACTGTGATGAACGAAAACTACCCGCATCCTCCAATGAACACGGCAATGGAAGAGGGGATTATCAAAGGAATGTATCACCTGAAATCGGCGGGTGATCACGGCAGCAATCTGCACGTTCAGTTACTCGGAAGTGGAACAATACTGCGCGAAGTTGAATGCGCGGCCGAGTTACTGTTTGAAGATTTTGGCGTTTCTTCTGATATTTGGAGTGTCACGAGTTTTAACGAGCTTGCACGCGATGGGCAAGCGGTTACCCGATCCAGAAGACTCGAGCCTGACAATCATCAGGTCAGTCATGTTCAGGCATGTCTTGAAAACTGCGTTGGACCCGTCATTGCGGCAACTGACTACGTTAAGCAATACGCGGAGCAAATCAGAGGGTGGGTGAAGTCGCCGTATTACGTTCTGGGAACTGATGGCTACGGTCGAAGCGATACGCGGGCCAACCTCAGGCGTTTTTTCGAGGTTGATCGCTACCAGATAGCCCTGACCGCAATGCAAGGGTTGTATGAGTCCGAGTTGATCGACAAGGCGCTAATCGCCAAAGCCATCGATAAATACGATATCGACGTGCTCAAACCGACACCCACATCGGTCTAGATTGCAGTTGATACGTCTGAACAATGCCAGCGCATCACTAATTTGCTTGGACCTTAAGTCGCCGCTGAAAAACATAACAATCCATGTAGGCGTAAGAGTACAAAAAGAAAAAAAGTGCGCTCCACGATTTCATTAAATCTTCCAGCGCTAACCGCAACGGCATTCCTGCGCGGTGACCATAAACATCGATGACAATCATGAAGAAAAAGCAAGTCGCGCCGGCGAGCAGATAAAGTTGAATGCGACGTTCCATCTGGAAAAACTTTCCGAGAAAAAGTAGAGCCAGTCCTTCGATTCCAGCAACAAAAACTAAAATCCATGCGTCATTTCGTCCAGTGATGTAACCGACTCGTTCGTGCAACATGAAACGGTCGTCGATTCCCATGTACAGAAATACAGCGATTTGAATTAAACAAAACCATCTTTGTGGTTGGTCGGTGACTGCTTTTAAAGTTACGCTGAAAAGCAACGCGCAGCCAATCAGAAGCAAGCATGAGAGAGTGGTGTTTATCCCAAAAAGAAACGGGCTGTTTGGAATATCTGAAAAATAGGGTCGGGCGCCGGTTTCGCCCAACCGATATTGAACAGACAGCAATACCAGGCTGTATGCACCAAGCAGAATATAGGGTAACAGCCGAACAAAATTCTGTTTATTGATCATGATGTTATTGCGAATTGATTATCATCGTAGTGGCGAGGACTATAAATCGTTCGAAATTCTGTTGTGCGCACCAATGGTCAAATTTGAAAAATCGCAGGAACAAACATTGCAGGTTCTTGAAAATTGGCCTTTCCCCATAACGTTTATTCATCGTTTACGCGGGTGTGAGATTCTATTCTCAGAACCAAACAGGATTGTTGCTTATGATCATTTATTTAGTTGACGAGAAAAATCAATACCTTACAGAGCGTGGCTCTGTAACGCCCGTTATTGTCGATTGAGCCGTGATCAAGCTGGCTGTCTTCGACGGCTGCCGTAGAGAAAAATCTTATGAATGCGCTGAAGTATTTGCCTAGATTTCGTTCGGCTGGTCAATCACTAGTCGAATTGGCAGTGCGCGAATCATGGTCACGTTCAGAGATAGAAGCGCATCAGCTCGTTCGGCTTAACTCATTGTGGCAAGAAGCGATTGTGCGTGTGCCGTACTATCGAGCGCTTCACTCAGACAAAGGGCTGCCCGAGTCGTTTACCGATCTCGATCATTTTCGAACCTGCGTACCGATTTTGAAAAAACCGTATGTCAGGGACAACGCAAAAACCCTTTTGTCAAAATCTGCCGGATCGGGTGGCTGGCATCACACCAGTGGTTCCAGTGGTTTTCCAACACCAATATTTCGAACACACCGTGCACATCATGAACTGCTTTGCTCTCGATACCGTTTCAATCAAATGTGGGGAGTCGATATTCTCGACCGATGGGCGTTTTTGTGGGGCAATGCTGAGTCTTTGGCGCCTGGTTTTGAAGGATTCAAAGCGTTGTTTACCACTCCAGCAAAAGACCGACTGCGTGGCCGCTTGCGACTGTCTCCGTATGACTTAAGTAAAAAAGCGCTGCGTAGTCACTTGAACAAGTTGGCAGCGTTTAAACCCGCGGCGATTTACTCACACAGCATGGCGGCCGATTTATTGGCGCGCGAGGCGGAAGCGGTTGGATTCAAATGCCCGTCGCTTAAGCTGGTTGTTTTGACGGCGGAGCCGATCCGCCAATCCACAGTGGCCATTGTTGAAAAGGCCTTTGGCGTCCCAGCAGTAGCGGAGTATGGTGCGGTGGAATGCGGGTTTATTGCCGGGGAGGCGAAAGACAGAACCCTGCGCGTTCGCGAGGACACTGTAGTACTGGAAACTATTCCTGCCGGAGACCAATACGAAATTGTAGCGACCGTATTAAATAGCCATGCTTTTCCATTGATACGTTATGCGCTCGGCGACGTTGTTGAACAACCGCTTGAGTTGCCAGAACAAGGATTCGCTATTTTGCCGCCGGTCTACGGGCGTAATTTTGATCTTATTGTCACCAAGACCGGGTCTTTTTTGCACGGCCAAATTTTTGAAGATATTCTCGACAAGTTTAGCGCTATTCGTTGTTGGCAACTCAAGCAGACCGCGGAAGGAAATGTTGAAGCAGACATTGAATGCGACGGTGATTTGGATGATGCGGCGATGGCATTTATCCAAACGCAATTTTCCAAATATCTGGAGGGCTTCGAAGTCACCATCCGCCAAATAGAGGGTCTGTCTGTTTCGCGCTCCGGGAAACACCGCAATATCGTCTCTGAGCTTGGCGTGGTGTTAGCCGAACAGCGCTTGCAAGCCGGTTAACACGGGAGCAGCAAAATGACGCTCAACAGGAAGCCTCCGGGCCAAATACAAAAAAGCGACGGCATGCAAAGTGCGGTCCCGCCCAGCCGCCGCACGATTTTGCTTTTGGGCAATCGCCGCCAGAGTCTTACAGTTGTACGTTCACTCACGAAAGCGGGCTGGAAAGTTATTGTTGGCATCAACGAACAGGATGATCGCGACGCGTACGCATATCGTTCACGCTACGTTGCCGACGTGTGGCATCACAACGGTTGGAATCGCGACGAGTTTGACTTTTCTGAAGCGCTGAACGAACTTCTCATTCGTCGGCCGGAAATCGGTGCCATATACCCGATCGACGAAACGGCAATTAGACAAATCGACGCCTTGCGTGAATCGTTGGTTCCGCGCACGGTTGTTGTGACCACAAATCGTCGAGCTTTAGATGTCAGTCTGGATAAACCATCGATGCTGCGCCTGTGCCGCGAAACGGGTATTCCACACGAAACCTTCGAAGTGATTGATGGCGCAGAACTGGAAACCGTTGGCGAGAAAATAAGCCTGCCCTGCGTGGTGAAACCGTACGACGCTGAGACGCTGTATTTTGGAATCAAAGCGGCCATCGTCAATAATGAAACGGAGCTTCGGGCACTGGCCGGGCGGGACGACTGGGCGGGTCGAAAATTGATTGTTCAGGAGTTTGCCAAAGGGCCGCGCCACAGCGTGCACTTTGCGGCAAAAAATGGTGAGTTACGGGCTGTTTGCGATGTGCTCGTTCACCGAACCGACCGATTAGATGGTACCGGTGTCGCCGTATCTGGCGTCACCGTTCAGCCGACTGATGACATCGTGCAAGACATCCGCGTTTTGGCCAAGGCACTCGATTACACCGGTATAGGGTTAGCGCAATACCTGATTGATCCGGCGACCGGAAAACGTTGCTTCATCGAACTCAATCCACGACTGGGTGGAAACTACACTATCGCCGATTTCGTTGGGCATCCGTTAGCAGTGTGGGCGGTGGAATTGGCGCAAGGCCACGATATTGGGGATAACAAGGGTCTGATTGCTTGTCAGATCGGCGCGAGATTTGCCAGAAGCTTCGGCTCGCTGGCGGGCTGCCGATTTGAACAACGAAACGGTGTGATTAACTCAGTGCAGGTTGTGAAAATTCTGCTGCTAACGCTGTGGGAGGCGATGCGCGCGAATGTGCACACAACGTGGACCTGGCGCGACCCAATGCCGTCACTGCTTGAGTTTGCGCGCTCGCTATCGCGCAAACCTACTCCGGAAATCGCACCAGTTATTGTGCAAGCGACAAACAGCAAACGTTCTGCTGCAGACCCGGCGACGGGTTCGTAAGGTGCAGTTGCGTTCCTGCTAATCCTCTTTGGTTTTGCTACGACAAAAATTCAATCGCTGGTTTGGTGAAGGCGCGCGCAAAAGCGCTGTCTCGATACTTGATCAATGCGTGATTAGCGCTATTCGGTTCGCTGTTACCGTTTTGATTGGGCGTTCGAGCGGCGCGGACGAACTCGGTCAATATGCTGTCGGTTTTTCGATTTTGATGTTGGTCGTTGTAGCGCAGGAGTCTCTCCTGATGTCACCGTATGCGGTGTTGGGGCAGCGTGAACAGCAGCGACGCCCAATCTTTGCGGGCTGTATTTTCATTCATAACCTGATGTTGTCCGCAATCGCTGGCGGCGCGCTTGTGGTCGCCGGGTTAACGTCACCTTACTGGAACACTGATGCGTATTCGCAATTGCTTTTAGTGCTCGGTTGCGTTCTGCCGTTTGTGCTGCTGCACGGATTTTCCAGGCGCCTGGCGATCGCACATATGAAGATGAGGAATGTCCTGGTTCTGGATTTGGTGGTCGCGCTAATTCAGATTGCAGTGCTGCTGTTGTTGGTGTGGAACGAATCGCTGACCGCCGCCAGCGCTCTTGTCGCGATTGGATTATCAAGTGCATTGGGTGGCACAGTCTGGCTGTTTATTCACCGCTCCATGTTTTCCTTCAGGTGGAGTGAAGTCCGTGCGCAGTTCGCTGTTAACTGGCAGTTTGGGCGTTGGATTCTTGCCGCACAACAGGTCAGAACTCTGCATTCGGCGGTGGTTCTATGGTTCCTGGCCGCGTTTGCGAACACTACAGCTGCGGGCATTTACGCGGCGTGTGCGGTAGTTGTTACCGCCGCAAATCCATTATTGTTGGGCTTGAGCAACATCATGGAACCGAAAGCCGCGCGAGCTTTTGTCGATGGAGGGCAACGTGATCTCGGCAGAATAGTGCGTAAGGTGACGATTTTTGTGTTCGCTGTGATTGCGATTTACTGGGTAGTGATCGCGATCATCGGTGAGCCATTGATCGCATGGTTATTCGATAACGAAGTCTATCTCGGACACGGGCATACTATCGTTGTGCTTGCTGCCGGGTTGCTTGTGCGCAGCGTTCGCATCGGGTGGAGCTATGGTCTTCGCGCGATGGGCGCACCGCAATGGGGGTTTTATGCCGGGTCAATCGAGTTGATGGTGATTGGGGTGATTTGCGTTCCGCTAATGACGTATTACGGTGTCGTGGGTGCCGCATATTGTGTGCTGGTCGGAAGTGTTATTGGTTCGCTTGTTCGCTATTACGCGTTTACGAAGATGCTGCGAAGTGCCTGACCACCGCTAGGAGGTGATTGGGGTTAACGGCTTCTGCTACCTCACACGTACACTTTATTAGCCTCAAAACTCGATTGGATTGCGCGCGATTTGATCGTGTAAGTGAGTATGCTCGCGGATTAAAACATGTTCAGCATTTTTACTCTATTCGTTAGGGTGTACTTGACCTGCTGCTTCACTGATTTCTGCGATTGTTGTTGATGCGAGCTTGTCAATTAGCGTTTGTTCCATATCCTGCATAATTCCGAAGATTCGGAAATAAAGCGTGTGCTCGACGGAACAAACAGGCTGTTCTTGTAAATCATTTCTCGCGATCAGCTGTTCTTCCAAGCCAGTATAAACATCGGCAAGTGTGATCTTTTCGGGCGCGCGAGCCAGTTGCCATCCTCCGGAGTGACCTTTTTCTGATTTGAGCAAGCCAGCTTCACGAAGCCGTCCGAGTACTCGTCGAACAACGACCGCGTTGGTACCCATATGTGCTGCGATATCCGAAGACGTTCTCATCTGCTTCGGGTTACCGGCCATATGCGCCAGCGTGTGCAGTGCGAGGCTAAGTCGGGAATTTCGTTTCAAAAATTAATTCCAATCAAGCGTGCTAATGTAACGATAAGTATTACGTGAATATCGCGTTTGGGCAAATTTTCTGAATGCTTGCGCAGGCAATAAGCATCGACGGACTTCGCTGTCACAATTGGTTAAGGCTTTGTGACTGCGGGCGCTTGCTACACAGTCGCTCTGGTTCCTGGTTATCAAAACAGCGGAAAGTAAACGAGAAAGTCAGGTACTGTTGTCCAACGTAGCTAACAGGGACGCCATGACAATTCGACAGGACCAGATCAGTTTTTGGTTCTGTTACTCGTCTTCGGCGAGCGCGCCCAGATCATTGGCAGCTTCACGCAAAAATGGAAGATAGCGCTCGCTGTGATTGATGGAGAGACGGGACGCAGGGGCCTGGATTGCAAGTGAGCTGTAGAACCTGCCTTGTTTGTCTCTAATCGGTACCGCTATGGCGATGATGTCATCGTACAGTTCCTGATTGTCTATGGAGACCTGTTGACGTTCGATATTGTCAATTTCCGCGAGGAGTATGTCCGGGTCAGTGATTGTGTTTTTAGCGCGGCGCTCAAGCTTAAGCTTATTGACAACGGATGTGCGTCGCGACTTCGGCAGTGTGCTTAAATACAGTTTGCCACTCGCGGTGCAGTACAGAGGAACCCTCATTCCGATTGGAAACTGCAGCCGCAATGGTGCTTTTGTCTCAACGCGATCGGAGTAGGCCATATAGAGACCGTCGGGGTAGGCGATGTTGCAGGTTTCACCCACTTTTTCCGAAAGCTCGGTGAGTATCGCGTGTCGCGTGGCGCCGAAACGGGAATTGGCCAAAACACCAACAGCAACATCAAACAAGTGATTGCCGGGCTGATAACTTTTTCCATCGACCCGTTTCAGCAAGTATCCGCGCGCTTCAAGTTGGGTGCACAGCCTGTGAACAGTCGCCTTTGGCAGGTTTAAGACCGCGTTGATGTCGGTTGCACTCAGCGGCTTCTTGGACGCTGCAACGGTTTCAAGGATGTCGAGAACCCGTTCAATTGTGGAACCGCGCTCGCGCTTCATATTTATTTTCCTGAGCCGAGAAAAACGTCCTTATTCCCGGCGCATACCAATGACACCTCAGATCGAGGGCGAATAACCATGGCTTACCCGCCTGACATAATCCTGGGTAGCCAAAGCACCAGTTGCGGAAAGAAAAACAGAAGGATCAGACCAATGAGCTGAATGCCCATGAACTGCATCATGCCGAGATAAATGTCTTTCAGATCCCAGTTTGGGACCACCCCCTTCAGGAAGTAAGCGGATAAGGCCACAGGCGGCGACAACCACGCGGTCTGCAGATTTACTGCCACGAGTATGCCAAACCAGACCATAAGGTCGTAACGACCCAGCCCGTGAACCTCCAGCACCTCGACGGTCGGCAGCAAAATTGGCACGACGATCAACACAATCGGTACCCATTCAAGCGGCCAGCCCAGCAGGAAGATCAGCGCCATCACCAAAATCAGAATCAGGTACGGCGACATTTCGAGGCCAAGCAATAGCTCCGTCATCATTTTCGGGGTACCCAGCGCACTGAATTGAGCACCGAAGAAGTTCGACGCGGCGACCAAAAACATGATCAGTACCGTGATCTCAAGCGCTTTGATCAAACTGTCGAAGAAACTCGGTATGGTGAACTTGCGATACGCGAGTGATAACAGAATGGCGCCAAAGGCACCCATGGCGGCAGCTTCCGCCGGGGTAGCGATGCCTAACAAAATGGAACCCAGCGCAAATGAAATCAGTATTGTGGGCGGCATCAGGCCAGCAAAGAACTCATCCCAAAGTTCAGAAAAGCGGAATTCACCCTGCGCGGCTGCGGAGTAAATTGGGCGTCCAAGATACGCGAGGAGCACGGTAAAGGCGGCAAAGGTAGTCGACCACGCCGGCAGACCTCCTTCCTCACCCATGTTTGCGGTAATCATGTAAAGATGGAAGATAACCGCAATCGGAACAACGATTCGCAGAACATTTAGACGACGGTATGCAGCGTAGGCCACAGCGCAAGTAATCACGAATACGACCAATCCACCGAATGGAATCAGACCGCCAAAAGCACCGCTGAAGCTCAGTCCGAATACCCGGCAAACGGTCAAGATGCCGAGGCAAATCAGCGCGACTTCGGCACCATAAAACGCGGACGTTTTGGGTTGATCCTCTTCCGGTAATACCGGCCCCAGATCCGGATTGAGCCAGCAGCGACCCAGGGTATAGAGGAGGTAAAGCGATGCGAGCAGGGCACCCGGGATAAACGCAGCGCGGAAGAGGTCGAGCGTCGAGACCTCGAGCACAGGGCCCATCACGATCAGCATGATCGAGGGTGGGATCAGAATACCCAGCGTGCCACCGGCGGTGATCGTTCCTGCCGCAAGCTGAACGTTATAACCTGACCTGCTCATGGTGGCTCCCGCCATGATCCCGAGCAGTGTCACAGAAGCGCCGACGATGCCGGTGGCTGCCGCAAAAATCGTAGACACGATGAGAACAGCGATGAACAGCGCGCCGCGCACGCGCGACATAATCATCTGCACAGATGCGAACAAGCGGTCCATCAAACCCGCCGATTCCATGACAATACCCATCAGAACAAACAGCGGTACCGCCATGAGCTGATCGTTCAGCATGGTGGAGTTTGTGTTGAGCGTCATCAGCAGTGTGGTCAACTTGAAGTTGGCGCCCCAAATACCAAAGACGAAAGCGAGGAAAATCAAGGTGAACGAAATCGGAAAACCGATAAAGATCACAAACAGCATGGCGGCCAACATAATCAAGCCGATGGTCGCCTTGTCCATGGTCGGGCGTGCAGACATCAGGTCGGAGAACGCCTCGCCGCCAGGGACCAGACTGGGTTGAAACACCGCCAGAATGAGCCAAATCAATCCGATCAGATAAATTGGCAAGGCTCTCACGAACCATCGCTCGCGTTCTTTGCCCATCTTGTGAAAGGCGCGGAAAATCTCCGGCAGGCCTTGCAACATCAACAGCAGACCACCGATTGGCATCGCTGTTCGCGCGGGCCACAGCAACGGTCCCCATGCGCTGTCGACCTGCATGGTTTCACCCGTTGAGTAGGCAAGCCACCAAAACTCTGCGGAGATAACCGTAAAGAAAATCATGGAAGGCATGAAGAACAAGAGGTAAAGCGAAGCGTCGACTGTCGCTTGCGTCTTGGCCGACCAATTGCGGTAGAGAAAGTCAGCGCGGATATGTACCCCACGCATGAGGCCGTAACCGGCGGCGGCCATAAAAAGCACTCCGGCGAGCATTCGACTGGTGTCGTACACCCACAGAGTCGGGCCAAGGCCCAGCATTCGGGCGAACTCTTCGAACCCTGCGTTTTGCAGGATCGCAAAGGAGTTTCGGGATATTACTTCGAGTACCACGACCGCAATCAGTGGCACCATGAGCAGGGCTATGAGTTGTCCTGCCCGATAATTCAGCACATCAATGGCTGCAGTGATAGGGCGTTGCCATGAGGTCATATCCTCCGGCGTCTCACCAGGGGACTCCGCGCGCCGCTCCGCAATTAACTCGTCTGCGATTTCGAGCTCTTCTGGATTCACCTCGTCTTGAGCCATGATCCATTCCCCCTTATGTTGACGCCCTTTTGGGGCTTATATGTTTGTGCTTTGCTGGCGTGTTTAGATTTTCGCGCCTACAAGGCTTTTAGAATCGTACCCTTGAAGGGTATTCTTTTTCGAACTCGAGGTCAGAAAAAAATCCGGACCCGAAAAAATCAAAGCGAGGCCCTGATGGACCTCGCTTTGGTGCTTGCTTACTTGAGAGTTGCAGCGTGAGCACGACCCAAACCAGCTTTTGAAGTCTGTGCGCCGGACCAGAAAGGTACTACAGTGTCTGCGAAATCCTTCTGCGATTGCCATACTTCTGCAAAAAACTCGTTCTCATCCGCAGCGGCCTGAAGTGACTTCTTAGCGGCTGCCATATACTCGGTGAAGTAATCAGCAGGCGTATCTTCAAGAATCACACCGTGATTCTCGGTCAGGTCGCGCAGCGCCTTACCGTTCTCGAAGATTCGATATGACAGGGATTTTGAAAGAGATGCGTTTGCTGCGACTTCCAGTGCTTTCTGCTCAAGTGCGCTGAGTGACTTATAGAAATCGCCATTCACGTACATGTCAGCATTTACCGTAACCTGGTGCAGGCCCTGCAGATAGTAGTGCTTGAGCACTTTCTGGAAACCGAAAACAGAGTCAGGTTTCGGGCAGCACCACTCAGCAGCATCAATCGTGCCTTTCTCAAGGGCCGGCAAAATGTCACCACCACCCATTGCTACTGCAGGAACGCCGATTTCAGCGTAAGCCGCACCTACCATGCCCGGAGGAGCACGGAAGCGCAATTTGCGGAAGTCATCCATTGATGTAATCGGTTTTGGGAACCAGCCCAGCGCTTCAGGGCCAACCGGCTGCAACATGAAACCTTTCACGTTTACGCCCATTTCTTCCCAGAGGCGGTCATAAAGCTCTTTACCGCCGCCGTACTGGAACCAGCTCAGGAAGGCAATGTTATCGAGGCCAACACCAGCACCAGCGACAGGCGCACCGAACAGGTTGGCTGCAACGTGCTTACCGCCCCAATAGTGAGTCCAGGCAAAGCCGCCTTCAACCAGACCCGCATCGACAGCATCAATGATGTCGCGCGGTCCAACAACCGCACCGGCAGGAAGTACTTCAACGGTGAGCGACCCGTCGGTCAGGGCCGCCACGTCTTTACCGAATTCCTTCAGCATTACGACCTCGTCCGCTGACGTTGGCAGCACGGACTGAATGCGTAACACCTTGTCAGCCGCCATGGCAGACGAAGCCATGAGCGTCAAGGCTGCTGCACCGGCAGCAATTTGGTTCAGTTTTTTCATTTCTACTCCTCTTACTTTCGACTTTAGAAAGCCTTCGCCTTTATCTGCTTCACGAGGCTGAAGGCAGAACCTCGAAGCTTATTGGGCGGATAATCCGACACTTACGAAACATCGGAATCCGGTGAATATTTCTTATAATGAGACCATTAGTCTCAATGTTACATCTATTTGTGTTTGCGTAACAGACCTTAATGGCGACAAACTTGTGTTGTTATACCTCAAATCTTCCTCGTGTTGGTGTAATTTCCAAATTAAATGACGGAATTAGGTTCTCAAATTCTCTTAAATGAGATTTTTAATCCCACTTTAACGTTAGAAGCACGCGCCCTGGTACGTATGTTGAGCGACACATCAGGCGCGTTCAGCGATCTCTGGGTTTTGTTGTCGTTTCTCGAACCATTAATCGAGTCTTCATTGGACCCGGGAGCGTTACCGATTCCTGCTTAATCGATGCGACCAGATATTCGGCGGCGCGTTCGCCCATCTCAGCCGACGGAACATAAACTGTCGTAAGTGCAGGCTTTATTTGCGAGCTCATTTCGAGGTCATCGAAACCGGTAATGGACACATCATCCGGCACAGAAAAACCACGTGATTGACATTCGGCCACGGCGCCCATGGCTAGAATGTCGTTACCGCATAAAACAGCGGTTGGCCGCGTTTCGAGTTGTAAAAATTGTCGTATGGCGACGCGGCCTTGCTCCACGGAGTAACTTTGTTCGATGATTTTCGCAGACGGCAGCCGCAGCCCGCGCGCCGCAATCGCATCTTTGATTCCCTGTAACCGATCGCGTGCCCGATCATTGTTTTTGGTTATTCCCGCAATCACGGCGAGGTCGACGTGACCCAGATCGAGCACGTAATCGGCAATCTCTCGAGCCGCCTTTCGGTTATCAAACCCGATGTAAGGCTGCGTTGAATCGGTTCTCCAGGCCCAGCAAGTCACGCGTGGAACGCGCTTTTCCTGCAGCAGATGGATTAACGCTGGATCGTGTTCCGATCCGACCATCAACAATCCGTCAACACCTTGCCGCAACAGCATTTTGACTGCGTTCAATTCTTCGGCGAGGTTGTATTCGTGACTGGCGACGAGCAGGGTGTAGTCGAGTTGCCGCAGCCGGCGCTGAAGGCTTTGTATCCCGACTGCGAATAGCGCGTTATCAATCGTTGGGACGACGGCACCAATAATTCTGGACTGCCGCGAAGCCAGGGCCCTTGCCGCTCCATCGGGGATATATCCGAGCGCCTCGATCGACGCGTTTACCACGATCCGGCTTTTTTCAGCGACTTTTTCTGGGTTGTTGATCACCCTGGAAACTGTCGCGGAAGAGACCCCCGCGTGTTGAGCAACATCATCCAGAGAAACACTTTTTGCCGCCGCCGCGCGATTGCGGCTGGCCCCATGTCCGACGACCTTTGCGGTTGGTTTTTTCACCATAATATTGTCTACGCGCTCTGTTTACCGGCGAATTCTACCGACCTGATCGGGTAGTGGCAGACCGCGGCGTTTGACGACGGGAACAAAATCACCCTAAAATGAAAGCGCTTACATTTTCGGAAGAATATCAATGGCAATCGAATACATCAAGAAGGCAGCGAAGACTCCCGCAACCGGCGAAGCCGACACGCGTGAAATTGTTGAGCGCATGTTGCGTGAAATTGAAGAAGGCGGCGAAGAGCGAGCCTTACACTACGCTAAGGCGCTGGACGGTTGGGAAGGCGACGTTGTGATGACACGCGAGCAAAAAGATGCGGCCATCGCCACGTTGACGCAGCAAAACAAAGACGATATTCGATTTGCCTGGGAGCGCGTTCGAGATTTTGCCCATGCCCAGCGCGCTGCATTGACCGATTTCGAGATTGAACTGTCGCCTGGGCTTATAGCCGCTCAAAAACAAATTCCAGTCGCGACCGCCGGGTGTTACGTGCCGGGCGGACGTTACGCACACATCGCATCAGCCATCATGACCGTTACTACCGCCAAAGTCGCAGGTGTCAAAAATGTGGTCGTGTGCTCGCCACCGCAAAAGGGCGTAGGCGTGCACCCGTCGATCGTGTACGCGGCAGATCTTGCAGGCGCTGATGAAATTATGGCGATCGGTGGCGTGCAGGGCATCGCCGCGCTCACATTTGGTTTATTTACTGGCCACAAAGCGGATGTTCTCGCAGGGCCGGGCAACCGTTTTGTTGCTGAGGCCAAGCGGATGCTCTTTGGTCGGGTCGGGATCGATATGTTCGCAGGCCCGACCGAGATTGCGATCATCGCCGACGATACCGCAGACCCCGAGATAGTTGCTTCTGATCTGATCGGGCAGGCCGAGCATGGACCCGACTCACCGGCGTGGTTGATCACGACATCACGCGAGCTCGCCGAAAAGGTTGCAGCGCGAATCCCGTATTACATCGACCGACTGGGTGAGCCCAACTGCGCGGCGGCGGATGCGGCGTGGCGCGATTACGGCGAGATTGTTTTATGCGATACCAATGACGAAATGGTCGAGGTCAGCGATCAGTACGCCCCGGAACACCTGGAGGTCCAGGCGGAAAACCTGGACTGGTGGCTCGATAATCTGCGCAATTACGGCTCGTTGTTTGTCGGCGAGGAAACCAACGTCACCTACGGGGACAAATCTTCAGGTACCAACCACGTATTGCCCACCAAAGGCGCTGGCCGCTACACCGGCGGACTGAGTGTCGGTAAATTTATTAAAACCGTGACCTGGCAGCGCATGACGCGCGAAGCAAACCGCAGCGTCGGTCAGGTGTCCGCACGAATCGCACGCGAGGAGGGAATGGAGGGGCATGCATATGCAGGTGATGATCGCCTTGCCAAGTACTTCCCCGGTGAAGATTTTGATCTCGGGCATGAAAGTTTCAACGCCCGCAAAGCGGCACAACAGTAGGACGGTGTGTGAACGCGCCTGAATCGACAAATGCGCTTTTCTCGCTTTCGGGTCGCACCGCTCTAGTAACCGGTGCAAGTTCAGGCATCGGCCGTTTTATGGCGATTGCGCTGGCGGAAGCCGGTGCATCTGTGGTTCTGCTGGCGCGTCGCGAAGACCAGCTGAACGAAACCAAACAGATGATTTGTGGCGGTGGTGGGTCCGCTTCGGTTCTTGCCGCCGATCTCGCCGATCGCGAGATAATTGCCGACGTTGCGAAGCAGGCGCAAAGCGCGTTTGGCGCCGTACACATACTTGTCAATGCGGCGGGTGTAAACCTCCGACAGCCGGTCGAAGACATCACGCTCGACAGTTGGGATTTCACCCTGAATTTAAATTTGGCAACGCCGTTTTTTCTTGCGCGCGAGTTAGTGCCGGGCATGCGAGATGCAAAGTATGGTCGCGTGATTAATATCGCTTCACTGCAATCAACTCGAGCGTTTGCCAACGGTTTGCCCTACGGTGCTTCCAAGGGTGGTGTCTGTCAGCTAACGCGTGCGATGGCAGAAGCGTGGTCAAGCGAGGGAGTTATGTGTAACGCAATCGCTCCCGGGTTTTTTCCTACCGATTTGACCGCACCCGTGTTTGGTGACGCAGATCTATCGGCTCGATTTGCCGCGCAAACGGCGATTGGTCGGAACGGCGAGCTGGAAGATCTGCGCGGTGTCACCGTGTTTTTCGCAGCGCCCGCGAGCGGCTACATCACAGGGCAAACCCTTGGTGTTGATGGCGGGTTTACCGCCAAATAGGAGTCGGAAATATGAAAGCACTGGTATACACCGGCACACAGGAAATGGCGTTTAGAGAAGAACCGGAGCCACGGGCTGGCCAAGGTGAGAGTATTGTTGAGGTTAGCGCGTCGGGGATTTGCGGCTCAGATATGCACGCTTATCTGGGGCACGACGAACGCCGCGTGCCGCCGCTGATCCTGGGGCATGAGGCAGTCGGTACGGTCGTTGAGGGCAAATTACGCGGTCGGCGTGTGGCGATAAACCCCCTTATCACCTGTGGAGAATGCAATGCATGCCTGGGAGGTCGCAGCAATATATGCGCTCAGCGCGATATTATCGGCATGTATCGCGCGGGCGCTTTTGCCAATTACGTATCTATTCCTGACCGTAATCTCGTAGAAGTTCCCGTCGACATGGATGACGCGCACGCGGCCTTGATGGAACCTTGCGGCACCGCGCTTCACTCGGTTCTGCTGGGTGCGCGTGCGATACCGCGTCCCCTGAGCGAGGTTCGCTCGCTCGTGATTGGCGCGGGGGCGATTGGTTTGTTGGCAGCGCTGGTTCTGCGCGATCAGGGCGCAAAGTCTCTGCATCTTGCCGAAACCAATGGTTTGCGTATCCAAACAGCGCAAAATGCCGGGTTTAGCGATGTCTTTAATCCATTGGAGGAATTGCCCGATGAGCATCAATTTGATTTTGTGATTGACGCGGTTGGCGGCGCAAAGACGCGTGCGATGGGGGTACAAATGGTGCGACCTGGCGGCACCATCGTACATGTGGGTCTGCAGGATAATGACGCCGGTCTTGATACGCGCTACATGACGCTGCAGGAGGTAACATTTATCGGCAGTTACACCTACACAATGGAGGATCTGCGTGTGGCCCTACAAAAACTGCACAGCGGCGAGTACGGTTCATTAGAGTGGATTGAACAACGACCGCTTTCCATCGGTGGCCAGGCGTTCGCCGATCTGCACGACGGTCGTTGTGCATCCCCAAAAATTGTGTTGCGACCGTAAGTAATCATCGTGGCTGTCGCGACTAATCTTCCTCAAAGCGCCGAAATTCGCTCGCTGCGCGCTTTAACGATACTCGAAACCGTTGCGCGCGAAGATCGGGTTTTAACCATAGCTGAGCTTGAAACGCTGTGTGGCCTGCCGCGTGCAACGCTGTACCGACTTACAGAAAAACTGGTCAATGAGGGGCACTTGCATCGCCAGATCGGCGGGCGCGGATTCACAATCGGGCACCGACTGTTTTCGATGGCAAAAAATGTGATGGAGGGCAACAGTGTTCGTTTGGTGAGACAACAAATCCTGCGTAAGCTCGTCGAACGAGTAGGCGAGACCTGTAACCTCTCTGTACCCGACGGCGATTCGATGATGTACCTGGAGCGCGTTGAGGCACATTGGCCGCTGCGATTGTCGATGCCCGTCGGTACCCGGGTTCCGATTCATTGCACTGCTGTTGGTAAGCTTTACCTCGCTCTGATGGATGAAGACGAGCAGCATTTAAAAATTAATTCGCTTAAGCTGGAAAAAACCGGCAATAATACACACACCAATCGCGATGATTTGACGAAGGAGCTTGTGCGAATCCGCAAGCAAAATTTTTCAACCGACAACGAAGAATTTATTCCTGGTATGGTCGCGGTATCTGTTCCAATTACTGACGTGCGTGGAAGAATGATTGCGGGCGTTGCGGTCACCGCACCTATTGCGCGATTGTCATTGGCAAACGCGTTGCGGTATCTCCCGGATTTACGCGAAGCCGCAAACGACCTTTCAAATTATCTGGAACACAAATAAAAAACCAAAACGTAGATCGCGTGGATAGAAAACATGATTGAAACTTTTATCGATAACTTTATTGCTGATTTCGCCTGGGGTCCGTTCCTTACGATCATTGGAATTGATCTGGTTTTATCGGGAGACAACGCACTCATCATTGGGATGGCGGCGTCACGATTACCGCCGAATCAGCGCAGGCAAGCGATCGTGCTCGGAATCGTTGCGGCGACTCTGCTGCGTATTTTGTTTTCGATTATTGTTTTGCAACTGCTCGAAATCATTGGCTTGCTCTTCGCCGGTGGCTTGCTGCTGGCATGGGTCGCATACAAGCTCTACCGCGAAGTTCGGATTGGTGCCGAGGCGCAGGCGCACTCCACCAAACCGCCACCGGCTTCACTAGGCTCTGCCGTCATATTGATTGTCGTTTCAGATGTGACAATGTCCCTGGATAACGTCTTAGCAGTTGCGGGAGCGGCGCAAGGTTCAACCGAGATGCTGGTATTCGGCTTGGCATTGTCTATCGTTTTGATGGGGGTCGCGGCAACACTGATTGCGAGTCTGATGGCACGTTATCAGTGGATTGGTTACGCGGGTGTTGTCATCATTGCCTATGTAGCTCTGGACATGATGTATCGGGGTGGCGTGCAGCTAATGGACGCTGTGGGTACGTGATAGCCAGCTAATCGTTATTCGTTTTTTCGGGTTGATCGGGTGTCGTAAACGATAACAATTTGCCCGATCCACTCACTAGCGCCTCGATGTGGATGCCACGGCGTAAGCCAGTGGTTTCAACTTCGGCCAATCCCAGGGATTTCAGTTCACCTGATTTCGTTTTAAGGTCTGCCATGCAGTTATCGATCCGGACGATTTCTCCCTGTACGGTTTGCGCACGACACGTCATCTCGCGATAAAGCGACACGACTGAACCGACCAGTAACAGTGCGAATACAAATAAAAAAACTGTTCCACCCAGCGAAAGCGGCTTTGGCAGCGAGAGGGCGGCGAGCACGAGGATCGTGGCGCAGATAATCGTTTTGAACCATTCAAACCACGGGGCAGCTTTTACGCCGACTGATACTGTCTTGATGCGCATAAGAGTGCTGAAATTGGCCTCGTGGATGTTGTACCATACCGCCTTTTTGCGCGGAACACAGCATGCTGGAAACGAACTCCCTAAGCTACAAGATCGACGACTTGCGCGAGCGTGTGGAGTCGCTCAGGGGGTATCTTTGACTACGCTGCCCGCAAAGAGCGTCTAGAAGAGGTTCTTCGCGAACTCGAGGACCCAAACGTCTGGAACAATCAGGATCGCGCGCAGTCACTCGGAAAAGAGCGGGCGCTGCTGTCCAGCGTCGTTGACGGTTTGGATGAGATCAACAGTGGCCTCGACGATGCGGTTGAACTGATCGAGCTTGCGCGCGAAGAAGATGACGAAGACACCTTGGTCTCGGTTGAGGATGATCTGACCACGCACGAAGAACGCGTTGTTGAGCTTGAGTTTCGCCGCATGTTCTCGGGTGAACAGGATGCCAATAACGCCTTCCTCGATATTCAATCCGGCTCCGGCGGTACTGAGGCGCAGGACTGGGCCGAGATGCTGCTGCGGATGTACTTACGATGGGGTGAGCAACACGGGTTTAAAACTGAGATTATCGAGGCCTCGCCCGGTGATGTAGCGGGCATAAAAAGTGCGACCGTGCGTTACGAAGGTGAATACGCATTCGGCTGGTTGCGAACAGAAACCGGTGTGCACAGACTGGTACGAAAGTCGCCGTTTGACTCCGGTAATCGTCGACACACATCATTTGCTGCGGTGTTTGCGTCTCCCGAAGTTGACGATGACATCGATATCGATATCAACCCGGCCGACTTGCGTATTGACGTGTATCGCGCGAGTGGTGCAGGCGGACAGCATGTGAACCGGACCGAGTCTGCCGTTCGTATTACGCATGATCCAAGCGGCATCGTCGTTCAATGTCAAAACGACCGTTCGCAACACAAAAATAAAGCCACAGCGATGAAGCAACTTAAAGCCAAGCTTTATGAACTGGAAAAATTGAAGCGCATGGGCGACCAACAAGCGGTTGAGGACAGCAAGTCGGACATCGGCTGGGGCAGTCAGATTCGTTCCTACGTTCTCGACTCTGCGCGCATCAAAGACTTGCGCACCGGTATTGAAACCGGAAACACGCAAGCAGTACTCGATGGCTCGCTCGATCAGTTTATCGAAGCGAGTCTGAAATCAGGTTTGTAGGTAACCAACGATGTCTGATCAACAAGATGACAACACGCTAATCGCACAAAGACGCGAAAAACTCGCGGGGCTTCGTGAAGCAGGAAATCCGTTCCCGAACGATTTTCGTCGCGAAGACGAAGCGGCGGCACTTCTCGAGAAATACGACGGCAAGCCGAATGAGTTTTTTGATGAGAACACCGTCGAGGTAAGCGTAGCCGGTCGCATGATGGTTAAGCGCGTGATGGGCAAAGCGAGCTTTTGTAAATTGCAGGACACCACGGGACGCGTTCAACTATTTGTTCAGCGCGACAATATCGGTGAAGCGCATTACGCTGCGTTTAAGCAGTCCGACATAGGCGATATTTACGGTGCCAAAGGTGCGCTATTTGTTACGAAAACCGGTGAGCTATCGGTTCGTGTGCGCGAGCTAAAACTGCTTACCAAGTCACTGCGGCCGCTTCCTGAAAAGTGGCACGGCTTGACCGATCAGGAGCAGCGCTATCGACAACGTTATGTCGATCTGATCATTAACGAGAGCACGCGAGAAACTTTTCGCATTCGCGCGGCGATGATTAATTATTTGCGCAATTTCCTCAACGAGCGTGGCTATCTGGAGATTGAATCGCCGATGATGCAGGTGATTCCCGGGGGGGCTGCGGCGCGACCGTTTGTCACACACCACAATGCTTTGGATATGGATTTATATCTTCGAATTGCGCAGGAGCTACCGATCAAGCGATGCCTCGTCGGAGGTTTTGATCGTGTCTACGAGATGAATCGCATCTTTCGCAACGAGGGTTTATCGACGCGGCACAACCCCGAATTTACGATGCTCGAATACAATGAGGCGTATCAGGATTATCACGGCTACATGGATTTAACCGAAGACATGATCCGCGGAATGGCTGATTCCGTGCTTGGATCAACCACAATCGAATACCAGGGCGAAACCTTCGACTTTGGCAGAGCTTTTGACCGCGTGCCTTTGGTCGAATCGATTTTGCAGCACAACCCGGAGATTTCACGCGATCAGCTCAATACACGTGAAGTCGCGGCTACACTTGCAGCGCAACACAAGGTCGAAGTCAAAGCGGAATACGGACTCGGTAAAATTCAAATGGAATTGTTTGACGTGCTGGTCGAGGACAAGATTCGTACCCCGACGTTCATCACGGAGTATCCGGCTGAGGTGTCACCGCTGTCCCGTCGTAAAGACGATGATCCGAATGTTACCGAGCGTTTTGAGTTGTTTATCGGCGGTCGCGAGATCGCTAATGGCTTTTCTGAGTTGAATGACGCCGAAGATCAGGCGATGCGATTTCGTGAGCAGGTCGAGCAGAAAGACGCGGGTGATGATGAAGCCATGTACTTTGACGCCGACTATATTCGCGCGCTTGAATATGGCTTGCCTCCCAATGCCGGCGGTGGTATCGGGATTGACCGATTGGTGATGCTGTTCACCGACTCGGCGTCGATTCGCGATGTGCTGCTATTCCCGCATATGCGGCCAGAGGCTGACCCTTCCGTGTGACGTCTATAGTGTTGGTGCGTTCGCGCTCCGACTGCACGCTGCTGGGAATGGCGTAGTCGTCATCCAGTGAATCCTGATGTGAAACGTTGGTACTTGGTTTCGGCTTAATGCGGTAAAAAGCACTGGCACTTTTTTGCAGCGGAACCGACCAGTCCGAGTTTTGTCGCCCCCAGCTTTCAATTTCTAAAAGCAGCGCGTTATTCGACTCGTACGCTTCTTTTGCAAGGTCGTTCAACGTGCCGATATCGTTGATCGGTTTGTAGTGGCCTTCCAGCACGGCACCCGTCACGGTACGCACGCTGAGCTGTACCGGCAACACAATTTGCCCGCGCATGGCCATCGATGACTGAGAACTGACAATAAATCCGCGGTGTGCAGGCCCCATACTGTGAATCCGCGTAATCACCGGCGATGTATATGACCCGCGCATAGAGTTGTGTTCGGTCCACATTTCGACCTGCATACCGAGCAAACCGCTGTAATGGTCGGCTTTCTTTTCTATCGACGCGATTTTTTTGCCGCCATCTTCGAGTTCGAGTTCAACCTCGATAAATTCGCCCTCGCGCACAATCGCAAAGGACACTTTTTCGCCTGGGTTACGGCTGCCGATGATGCGGTGAATATGCGATGGGTTAGTAATACTTTGATCATTCACGGCGTAAATCACGTCGCGTGCAAAAATTTGGTCTTTGGCAGGGCCAGAGATTGGTGAGCGCATAACGCTAACCGCAGGATCTCCGCTAGTGATGTTAAAGATTGCCGCTTCTTCAGCGGTGAGGGAGGCAAGCAAACCTTTTAGTCCTGCATCACCCCAGCTGGCCGGGCCTTCGCGCAGTTTACCCACCACGTCAGTGACTTCATTAATCGGCATGGCGTAACCGATCCCAACGTTGCTTTTTGACTTGTTATTTGCAATTGCGGTGGTCAACCCGATTACGATCCCGTCTTCATTAAACAGCGCGCCACCCGAGTTGCCCGGGTTAACCGCGGCGTCGGTCTGAAAATACGCTGCTGGGGCAGACAAAAATCGTTCAGTATGCGAGATAATTCCGCGGCTGACGGAATCGGGATTGCGCCCAAACGGGTTGCCTACGACAAAGGTTTCGTCGCCCGTTTTGACTAAATTGGAGTCACCCAGTTTGGCGGCTTGCATGCCGTCGCAATTTTCCATTTTTAAAATGGCAACGTCCATCTGCGGTGTTGAATTCACCAGTTTTGCCGGGATGCCGTGGGCTTTTGGCCAACCGCGTGGAAATACTTCGATCACGGCAGCGTCGTCGACGACATGATGGTTAGTCCAGACTTCGCAGGATTGACTCGACACCAAAAATCCTGAGCCTGAACTTGGCTCCCAGACCGAATCGCCGTAGCGATCAACGCTGACATGGGAAATCGCGCGAACGGATACTGAGACGTCGCGCATGGCTTCGGTATCGACTTCGGTTTGCCGATTCAGTGCAAAATAGGAGACGCTTGCAATTGCAATGACAATTGCAAAAATTCTGTGGGCCAGCATGGATGTCGCTTCACTGTACATCGTACGCTCTCTTCGGCGTTTTGCTTTTGTTAACGTTTATCAGTTAGCATAAAGCGTGCCGCTGTTGTTTTTACCTCTCACCGTCTCAAGGTGATCCAAGCTTCAAATAATAAAACCATGATTTGTTAAACCTGATATCGGCCACTGCGGCTTAAGGTTTAGTGGTGGGAAAAGGGCGGTTTAATTATCGCGACAAGCTGTTACCGCAATTCCAGCAGACTTGAAAATTGCCTTCGATTAATTCATCGCACTGGGGGCATGTTTGTTTGTGTAGTCGCTGTTCGCGACGCTCGCTTTCAAAACTCGAAATGACATCCCTGGCGCGACTCTCATCGCCCGCGTCATGCAGCCATAGCGTTATGCCGGTATCCGCTGGTAGCTCGCCCACTGCGCCGGCCAGGAAGAGGCCGTGAATTTCTACTTCGATGCTGCTGTCGCGCATTCGATCACACAGCAATTGAGCATCGAGTGGGTTGCCGGTTTCGTAGATTTTTAGCACGCGAGCGGCGTCCACGAAATTTGCGGTTGTGGATTAATCCAGCTTGCGTTCGCTTACGACGATGCCATCTTCATCTGCGTAGACAAATGAGTCTGGCTTGATTGTTGCGCTTGCAAACTGGACCGCGACGTCAGTTTCCCCAACGCCTTTTTTTAAGCTTCGACGCGGATTAGTTGCCAGCGCCTTTACGCCTATTGCCGTGTCTTCGATTTCAGCGGTGTCACGCACGCAGCCGTTGATGATTACCCCATTCCAGCCATTTTGTTCTGCGAGTACCGCAAGGTTGCCCCCTAGCATCGCACACCTCAACGAACCGCCGCCGTCGACGATCAATACACGCCCGTTGCCGGGTGACTCGACTGCCGCGCGGACAAAGGTATTGTCCTCAAAGGCTTTCACAGTATGCACTGGGCCGCCAAACTCCAGCACACCGCCAAAGTCGGAGAAAATCGGCTCCAACACCTGCAGTTCATTGTCAAATTCGTCGCACAAATCGGCAGTTTTAGTACTCATCATCAAGGCTCGGGTAAATGGGTTATTCGGTTTCGAGTGTGTCGGGTAAGTCTGCCAGTTGCATCGAGCTGCCGTCTGCAGAAGTCAGTTTGTCCGCGTTTTGCTCAACCGATGCGATTTGCATAACGGCTAACGCTATCGTGCTCACGCCATCGATCTTGCGCGCGTCGACGATGGTACCAACTGATTTGCCCGAGTCGGAATCGATAACATCCGAGCCGGGTTGGGGGGGCTCTGCAGTGCCAAGGTCAAACCGGTACATGCGTCGCTTGAGCTTTCCGAGGTAGTGCATACGCGCGACAATCTCCTGCCCCGGATAGCAGCCTTTTTTGAAGCTCAAACCGTCCAGAATTTCCAAATTGGCCATCTGCGGAATAAATTCCTCGCGCGTACCCTCGTAAATACTCGGGATTCCGGCCAAAATCTCGTCGTACATCCATCGGTCGCTATCGTGGCGTTCGATATGTCCATCAAGTTGTGCTGCGAGTGCATCAACGGACGCACGGTCGCTGAATATTTCGTAGCGCTCGTTCACGCCGGGTACTCGCAGGACTATCGAGTTGCCGTTGCTCGCGGCCAGGCCCGCTTCGGTCGGAAGATTCGCAAATCCCGCGGCAGCGAGGCTCGATCCGGCTTCTGGTCCTGACACCCCGATTCCATTCCACTGATCGCTGATGTTTTCCAGTTCCACCTTTGCCATGAGCACGAACATGCGCAGGCGCTGTAAGGTAGGTTCGACTATTTCCTGCGGCATACGCAAAAAATACGCGTCATCGAATTTAAATATCCGGAAGATCGCCAGCAATCGCCCCTTGGGGGTTGAGTAACAGTTCAGCTGGTGATTTTCGTCGGTAACGTTGCGTACATCGTTGCCAAACTGTGCCTGCAGAAAAGTGGGTGCATCTGCGCCAGTTGCTTTGATCAGGCCGTATTGATCGAGGTATGAGTACATCGCGTATAGAGAGAGTATCGTCGATAGCGAGTCGGAAAACCGAATCGCGCGCGAATTCTAGGGTATTGAGTTTTCGTTGTCAGCAGAATGTGGCAAGTATTCGTTTTTTTTAATGAATTGTGAAATTTCGATAAAAAAGTATTTATCTTTCAATCCGAATTCGACGATAATCGTATATTGCAATGCACAATTTAATGTCATTCTTCTGTTTGCTCAGCTAGTAGGCGATTTGATTTCATCAGATGAACACACCCAAAGATAGTACTGAGAACAAGGCAAAAACTTCAAAGAAAGAATCGCTTACGCCGATAACTGCTATAGTTGACGAGCAGCAGCAGGCTGGTGAAACACAACCTCCAGTCGAAATTGGGGGGCCGAAAGGAAAAGAGCCCACTCGATACGGAGACTGGGAGAAAAACGGGCGCTGCATAGATTTTTAGCTTTGATTTTCGCCAACAAATCTTAACCTTGTATCGTCGGGTATCCCAATGACCGATTCAAACAGACCGCCTTTGTCACCGCACTTGCAAGTGTACCGCTTGCCGTTAACCGCACTGATTTCCATTACCCATCGCGCCACGGGCGCGGTTTTGAGCGCCGGCGCACTATTGTTCGTCATTTTGCTGGCCGCCGCCGCATCAGGTGCAAACAGCTATAACGCAATTCACAGTCACTTGAGTTCCTGGTACGGCACCATATTTTTAATGGGGTACACGTTCGCGCTGTTCTTCCATATGTGTAACGGCATTCGCCATCTGTTTTGGGATATCGGTTGGGGCTTCGATCTGGCAACCGCCGATCTCACCGCTAAACTCGTGATTGCAGGAGCGGCAGCATTAACTGCAATTGCCTGGGCGATAGCGCTGGGGGTGTGAACAGTGTCTGACCTTAGTACACCGCTCGCACGTGTAAAAGGATTGGGATCGGCCAAAGAAGGCGTAACGCATTGGTGGCGTCAGCGACTCACTGCTCTGTTAATGGTGCCGTTGGTATTGCTACTGGTGGTATGTGTCGCCAGCCTGCCAAGTGCCGATCACGCCCGTTTTACCGCATGGATCAGTTCACCGTTCGCAACAATTTGCCTGGTGCTTTGGATAGGCGCCATGTTTTACCACGCGCAACTCGGTCTGCAAGTCATCATTGAGGACTACGTCTCGAGTCATGCGCGCCGAACTGCCGCGATAATTTTAGTGAGCTTCGTGTGTCTGATCGCCGCCGCGGTCGGCATTTTCTCCGTTTTGAAAATCGCGTTGGGAGCCTGATCGATGAGTACTGAAAGCATGCTCGAAAAGTACGAATTGATTGAACACGCCTACGATGTTGTGGTTGTTGGTGCCGGTGGCGCTGGTTTGCGCGCGACATTCGGAATGGCTATAGAGGGGCTGTCGACTGCTTGCATCACCAAGGTTTTCCCAACGCGTTCGCACACGGTTGCTGCGCAGGGTGGGATGAGTGCATCGCTGGGCAATATGGGACCCGATACATGGCAATGGCACATGTATGACACGGTAAAGGGTTCGGACTGGCTCGGCGATCAGGATGCGATCGAATATATGTGTCGCGAAGCTGTACCTGCGGTGATCGAATTGGAGCATTACGGAGTACCGTTTTCGCGCACGGAGGATGGCAAGATTTACCAGCGCCCGTTTGGCGGCATGACCACCAACTTTGGTGAAGGAACCGCGCAACGTACATGCGCCGCCGCCGACCGCACCGGACATGCGATTCTGCACACGCTTTACCAGCAATCGCTCAAGCACAACGCCGAGTTTTACATCGAGTATTTCGCCACCGATCTAATCATGGATGACGGTGTATGTCGCGGGGTGCTCGCAATCGATATGGCGAGTGGTAAATTGCATCGCTTCCGTGCGCACACGGTAGTGCTGGCGACTGGCGGCTGCGGACGAGCGTATTTCTCTGCAACCTCAGCGCACACGTGCACAGGTGACGGACGCGCGATGGTGCTGAAGGCGGGATTACCGCTTCAGGATATGGAGTTTGTGCAGTTCCATCCCACCGGTATTTACGGTGCTGGGGTGCTGATCACAGAGGGTGTTCGCGGCGAGGGTGGTTACCTGACCAACTCCGAAGGTGAGCGCTTTATGGAGCGCTACGCGCCGAACGCGAAAGATCTCGCGTCGCGCGATGTTGTCAGTCGATCCATGACGATGGAAATCAATGCCGGACGCGGTGTCGGCCCGGACAAGGATCATATTCATCTGCACCTCGAACATTTGGGCAGCGAAGTTATCGAAAAGCGACTGCCGGGAATTTCCGAGTCGGCCAAGATTTTTGCCGGCGTCGATGTAACCAAAGAACCGATTCCGGTGATTCCCACGGTTCACTACAACATGGGAGGTATTCCGACTAACTACCACGGCGAAGTGGTAACGCTGAAAGACGGGGATCCGGACTCAGTCGTTCCTGGCTTGATGGCGATAGGCGAAGCTGCGTGCGTGTCCGTTCACGGTGCGAATAGACTTGGATCAAATTCACTGCTCGATATCGTCGTGTTTGGTCGGGCCGCAGCGTTGCGCGCCGCAAAAACTGTTGAAAAAGGCGAACCGCATAAAAAGATTTCGGACGACGGTGTAATCGCCGCACTTGAGCATTTCGACAAACTTCGCAATGCAGATGGCAGCACCGGCACTGCGAGTATCCGCGATGCTATGCAACGTGCCATGCAAACGCACGCTGCCGTTTTTCGCACGGGTGAATCGATGCAAGAAGGCATTGATAAAATGAATGCAATTGTCGATTCGTTTGCGGATGTTGGAGTCTCTGATCGGGGATTAATCTGGAACACCGATTTGATCGAAACGCTTGAACTCGAGAACTTGCTGCTGCAGGCTCAGTCAATTATTCAGGGCGCGCAAAACCGCGAGGAGAGCCGAGGTGGCCATGCACGTGAAGACTTCGAGGATCGTGACGATAAAAATTGGATGAAACACACGCTGGCGTGGGTTGACGATTCCGGCAAGGTCGAATTCGATTATCGCCCCGTGCATATGTATACATTGACCGATGACTGCGACGTCATTCCGCCCAAGAAGCGCGTATATTGATTTCGCAGGAGAACCCCGATGGCTGAATTTACTCTTCCCGCCAACTCTATCGTTAAGCCCGGTAAAAAGTATCTGTGCGAAAACGGATCCACAAACATTCGCCGTTTTATTGTTTACCGCTATGACCCGAGCACAGGTGAAAACCCGCGCACTGATACCTATGAGGTAGATATGGATACGTGCGGTCCTATGGTACTCGACGGGTTGTTGAAGATTAAAAACGAAATAGACTCAACTTTGTCTTTGCGGCGCTCATGTCGCGAAGGTATTTGCGGTTCGTGTTCGATGAACATTGACGGTGCCAACACGCTGGCGTGCACGATGGCGATCGACGACATTAAGGGCGATATCAAAATCTACCCTTTGCCGCATCAACCAATAGTGAAAGATCTCGTTTCCGATCTAACCAATTTTTACGCGCAGTACGCCTCGGTTGAACCGTGGATGAAAACGGCATCGGCGACACCTCCCGACCGCGAGCGCTTACAGTCGGTTGAAGACCGCGAAAAACTGGATGGTCTTTACGAGTGCATTTTGTGTGCGTGCTGTTCGACCAGTTGTCCAAGTTACTGGTGGAACAGTGATCGCTACCTTGGACCGGCGGCCTTGCTCAATGCGTATCGCTGGATTGTTGATTCGCGCGACGAGGCGACGGGTGAACGCCTTGACGAGCTCGAAGATCCGTTCAAGCTGTACCGCTGTCACACCATCATGAACTGCGCAAAGGTGTGCCCGAAAGGATTGAATCCGGCCAAAGCGATCGCCGAAACCAAGAAGTTGCTCGTGCAGCGGCGAATGTAATGTGAGCGTCAAGCACGCACGCTTGCGCTGGCTTTGCCGACGCGGAATGAAGGAGCTGGATGTTGTGCTGTCGCGTTACCTGTCGGATCAGTATCCTACCGCTGACAGTTCTCAACAGCAGGCGTTTGAACGATTGTTGGAAATGCAGGATCCTAATATTTACGCAATGCTGCTTGGGCGTGAAACGTGTGATGACCCAGAGATAAGTAAAGTGCTTGAAGCAGTCTCGACGCGTCACACCTAACCCCTTAGACACGAGGCATGGATGCCATTTGCTCAACTCGCATATCCCTTAATTCTCAAGCCACAGAAACCGCGAACGCTGATTGCGGCTTTCGTGTCTCTAAATATGTGTTCTGCGATTTGTGTACTCGGATTGAATTTACACGTTCTGCAGAGCTTGGTTGCCTTATTGAGCATCCTTCTGAGTGGAATTTGGAATTACAGGTGGTGTGTACGAACCGTTGATCTGGTTTGGAAGTCCGATGGTTTGTGGCGCGGTCAAATTGGAAAATATACTTTCAACGAGGCCATGCTTTTGCCAGGTTCCATCAGCAATCGATTGTTTGTGTATTTGCAGATTCGCGCTGAATCAGGCCGTGTGCTGACGACATTTTTGACCCGCGACTCACTCGACGCTGATGACTTTCGGCGGTTAAGGGTGCGCTTGCTAATCGATGGAAAGCGCGAAGCGCCGGGGCGGCAGAAACCGTTTTGATTTTCTTATTTTGTGGTTAAGCGCTCTACACCGTCCCAATCGCTGCCGGGTGGGTTGGCTTTGTAGTATTGAATGCGATCGAGGTAAATCTGATAGATCATCCGTTCTTCATTTTTGGCCAGGAAAAACAGTTCTTTTTCTGCGGCCTCCCACTCCTGATTTCGGTAGTGTGCTAACGCATTGTGAAATTGGCGAAGCGTGGTCTTCGTGTTTTTGTCAATGTCGTCGACGAGCCCAACCGGCTCAAAAATTGTTACCGGCTCGTCTTTGCCTTTTACCGTGATTCGGTCCAGTTCTCGAAAACGGTATTCTGGCACAGCTTCTTTAGTTGTCTCGTTAACGATAATCTGTACGCCATAGTTTTTGGTTTGACCTTCCAAACGTGAACCGAGGTTCACCGCATCACCCAAAACTGTGTAGGCCATACGAAATTCAGATCCCATATTCCCGACGTTCATCACCCCGGTATTGATACCGACGCCGATGTTGATTGGTGGCCAGCCGCGTTTGCTGAACTCTGGCTGCAGTTCGTCGAGTTTCTCGATCATCAACACGGCCGCGTTGAGCGCGTTGCGAGCGTGCTGCGGGTCTGTCAGCGGTGCGCCCCAAAATGCCATCACAGCATCACCCATGTATTTATCGATGGTGCCGCGCGACTTGTGAATGATCTCGGTCATTGGCGTGAGAAACGCGTTCATCAATTCGGTTAGCTCTTTCGGATCAAGTCCCTCACTGATGGTGGTAAAACCGCGCACGTCAGAAAACAGCACGCTCATTTCTCTGCTGTCACCTTCGAGCGAAACATCCTCGGGAGCTTTGTCCATTTCATCGACAAGCTCGGGCGGCACGTATTGCCCAAACAAACGCGCGAGTTGGCGTTTACCTCGACTCTCGACGAAAAAGCCGAAAGAAATATGAAACACGAACAAAGTCAGGATCATGAGCAAGGTGACTGCAAGGGGAAGTACAAGCTTCCATTCCTGCCACGCAAAGAAATTCAAGCCGCAGATAATTGCAGCCATGGTGAGTGTGATGACCGTAATTTTCAGCGGTGTGATAAACAGCAGCATGATCGTCATCAGCGCGCCGACGATCAGAATAATCATAAACTCATAACCGACGGTGTAAGCGGGACGGTGTCGAATTGTGCCGTCCAGTGCACCCGAAATGATGTTGGCGTGCACCTCGACTCCAGGGTAGACGTTTTGCACCGGCGTTGAACGAAGATCAAGCAATCCAGGTGCGGTCGTGCCGACCAGCACAATCGTATTTCGCAGGGTCTCGACCGGTGCTACCTTATTGATCACATCACTTGCTGAGATGTATGGAAAACTGCCCTGTCGACCGCGATACGGGATCAGCACGGCACCCTGGTCATCGACTGGTATTGAGATGTCGGCGATGTTGATTGATTCGAGTGCAATGTAGCTCCCTTGCGACCCGTCTACGCTATCCGTGGCGACACCAAGCTGAAACTCCTCGCTTTGTGTAATGGTACGCAGGATAGAAAGGGACAAAGAATCGTGCAGATTGCCGTTGTATTTCTGGATCATCGGATAGCGGCGGAAGAGGCCGTCGGCGTCAACCAGAGGGTTATCAAAATAGCCTGCGTGGTGCGCGTTGTTTTGCAGCAATGGAAGGTTTGCACCGTAGCCTACAGGCTCACGAAATGGGATGTCATCGATTTGACTGTCGCCGATTTCTAACAAGGGGGAGGGGAGTTGCCCTACCGCGGCGGCCTCGTTCTCCTTAAGAATCGGTTTGAAGTAGTAACCCATCGTGATGTCGCGATCGCGCAAACTCGCAGCAAAAATTCGGTCGTTCAACAGATTTGGACGAATTTTTTGGTATGCCTTTTTAAAGGCGGTATTGTTTTGCAGCTCGTTCGCTGCGAGTGTATCGAGTGTCTCGTAACCTGAGCTGCGGTCCGGTTCGGCAAAAACAATATCGAAGCCCAGCGTGCGAATCTTGTAGTGATCGAAGAGCGAGTCCAGCATGTCGGCGATGATGTACCGCCGCCACGGCCAACGGCCGAACTCGGCCAAACTGCGTTCATCAAGATCCACGATAACAATACGAGAATCAACCGTACCGGGCAACGTTGTGTTCAGTCGAAAATCGTAGGACTGGGCCTCGAGTGACTCGAATAACGGCATGCGAAAGTAACCGGCCGAGTGCAGTAAATAAAAAACGACGATGCAACCGCTAAGAATCAAGCGTATCCAACGTTGGGTAATCACCGTGTTTTACTCCTCCATCGCTTTGGCGCCGATTTTTGTGAATTCTGGTTTGCGATAAATCGTTGGCGCAGTGACATTATTATTAACTTGACCGCTTAAGTCCAAGCGTATCGGGGATGAACTGTGTACTAAAGCCGGATAATGAGCAAAAATTGGTGCATATCGACTAGTCAGTTTGAACGATAATGACAGTCAAACCTCTTGTGTCTCGATTAAGATCTAATGATTTCTGGAATTGGCGTCGACGTTAGCTCGATAAAACGCATCGAAGAATCACTGCTGCGGTTCGGTCGGCGCTTTGTCGAACGCATTTTGCATCCCGACGAACGCAACCCTTACAGCGTAGCTCCTGACGCAGCGGCGTTTATGGCCAAGCGGTTTGCGATCAAGGAAGCCTGCGCCAAAGCGCTGGGCACGGGAATTCGTGAGGGCGTAAGCTTTCACGATTTCATAGTCGAGCACGATAAATTGGGAAAACCGCTACTTAGGATCGACGGTGAGGCCGCCGCGCGTTGTCAGCGATCAGGGATTGCTACCTGGCACATTTCCGTATCTGACGAAGGGGATACTGTAACCGCGTTTGCCGTTTTCGAATACGACTCGAAAAAGCTTAGGCGTTAAGGTCAGGGATTAGTTTGCTCTCAATGCGGGCGATCAGATCTTTCAGCTGGAGTTTGCGTTTTTTGAGGCGGCGTAACTGAATTTGGTTGAAGCCGGGCTCCGAAGAGAAAGCAGCAATGACATCGTCGAGATCACGGTGCTCGAGCTTTAGTTCGCTCAGGCGCTTGCGCAATCCACTCTCATCGATGTCTTCAAATTGCATATGTGTGTCTCTGAAAACTAACTGGAACCTTACTCTTGAATTGTAGTTGTGGCATGGGAAATCTTCCACGCTTGTATACAATCGCGGCTTCCTGATTTTACCTGAGAAAAGCACATTGCACGGTTTGAGCTACTTGTACCCGCGCTCCGGATGCGCCGCCAGCGTTAAGACCGCGCCGACCGATTTTGTCGTCGACGAGGTCTTGGGGTTCGAACCAGATGGCAGCGGCGAGCATGTATTCGTCCTTGTGCAAAAAACGAACGCCAATACCTCCTATATCGCTCGCAGACTGGCGCACGCTTGCGCGGTGCGAGAGCGGGATATCAGCTTCAGTGGCATGAAGGATCGCGTGGCCGTTACTACGCAGTGGTTCAGCGTGCACTTGCCAGGCTTGGAAGCACCTGATCTTGAGCCGCTTAACTCAGACGAGCTAAAGATCATCAGCGCGCAGCGACATAGTCGCAAGCTTCGTCGCGGTACGCATACATCAAATCGCTTTGTGATCACGCTGCGTCATTGCGTTGGAGATAGAAAAAACTGGCAAGAAAGGCTGCAAACGATAGCCGAGCAAGGTTTCCCAAACTACTTTGGCGAACAACGATTTGGCCAGGAAATGCGCAATGTTGATGCTGCTCGGCGTATGTTCGGCCAGACAGCCAAGCGCCAGAAACGCGACCGCAACAGAGGGATATATCTTTCTGCGGCACGAAGCTGGGTGTTTAACCAGGTGTTATCGGCACGTATCGCGCAGCGAACGTATGACAAACTGTTTGTAGGCGACGTGTTGAACCTTGACGGCAGTAACAGTGTGTTCTGCGTCGAGCAAATCGACGATGCGATACAATCGCGCCTGCAATCGGGGGATGTGCATTTAACCGGCCCACTGTGGGGTAAGGGCGCGGGTCTGCTTGGTCACGAACGCCATGCTTGGGAGCAAAGCTGCGTTGTTGACAATGAAGACTTATGCAGTGGCCTAGCCTTAAGTAAATTAAAGCCATCGCGTCGGTCTCTACGGTGTTTTGCGAGTGAACTTAGTTGGGAATGGCCGGAAAACAAAAGTTTGCGACTCTCATTCACATTAAATGCAGGATGTTTCGCAACCGTCTTATTGCGCGAGCTGGCGGATTGCACGATGGTAAATAGTTCGGGGGGTTCTTCACAATGAGTTGGTGGGGCAAGGTGCTCGGCGGTGCTTTCGGATTTATGCTCGGTGGTCCACTCGGCGCCATGATCGGCGTTGCTCTCGGTCACAATTTTGACAAGGGATTGCGCGGGCTTGACGACGATGTGTTTGCACCGGGTGATCAAGAACGCGTGCAAATGGCGTTTTTTACCGCCACCTTCGCCACGATGGGGCACGTCGCCAAAGTTGACGGTGCCGTTTCGCATGATGAGATATCAATGGCCGAGTCCGTCATGACGCAAATGGATCTGTCGCCGGACATGCGCCGAGCCGCGATCAATCTATTCGATCAGGGAAAACAGCAGGATTTTCCGCTCGAAGAAGTGATCGAGCAGTTTCGCCGCGAGTGCACGCGTCGCCAGAATCTGATGCGCATGTTTGTTGAGATCCAACTGCAAGCGGCGTACGCCGATGGCTCGCTGCACGCAGCTGAAGACGAGTTACTGCGCCGCGTATGCCAAATGCTGGGGATTCCAGAAGCCGTTTACCGCCAGATGGAGAATCTGGTGCGGGCGAGTGTTCGCGGTGGCGCACAGGGCGGTTATAGTCAACACGGGCAGAATCGCGGCGGAGGCTATCGGCCACAACCTGCTGCGAGCATGACCAAAAGCGATGCCCGCGCCTTATTGGGTGTGGACACGAACACATCCGACGCAGATCTCAAAAAGGCTTATCGCCGCCTCATGAGTCAGCACCATCCGGACAAACTCGTTGCCAAAGGCCTACCTGAGGAAATGATCAAGCTCGCGACCGAGAAAACCCAGAAAATTCGTGAAGCTTACGAGTTGTTAACCAAGCGGTAGGAAGAACGGAACCACAATGGGGCACGTATAGTCATACAACTACAGAGAAATCAGTACGGAGTGTGTGGATGTTGATTAAACGAAGCTTTGTTGTTATCGCCCTAGCAGGTGTGCTTGGTGCGTGCGCGAATGTGACCTCCGGTCCTTATGCATCGGCCAAATCGCTGGTTAATGCCAGCGTGCAAATCAACTCTGATTTTGCGATTCCAGATAATCGCGCGCGCGTTTACTTTCAAAACGGGGAAAAATTCACCCGAACCCCGTCAGACCGCTGGACCACTTACTGCAGCGTGCTGGTGCAGGACTTACAGCAACCAGGAGCAGAACGTCAGATAGTGCAGCCCGGCGAATTTGGCGTGACGCGAGTCAAGCAGTCAAACGATTACACGTTAAGGTCGCGCACATTCGTGGCGTCGCGAGAGTGGACGTATGATCCGCCGAGCAATGTGACCTACAAAATCGAGATGCGACTGGCTTCTGACGAGCAACCGGACGTTCGCTCGCTGATTTGTGAAAAGCGAGTTGACGCTTACGGGCAGTATCATCCGACACTGGCCGAAGCGCGAACTGCTCTCGGAGACTGGGTCGAGATCAGACTCGCCGAGTAGGCAACAATGCGTTAGTTCAATTTAAAATGCGGTGCCGCGCTAGACTTCTTTCAGACGCGGCATCAACATCACCAGATTGCACGGCATGGTGCGATGATCGAGCTGGTCTTCAATAATTTTATCCCACGCGGTCGCGCAGGCACCCGAGGAACCGGGTAGAACGAAAATATACGTGGCATTCGCAACGCCTGAAACTGCGCGCGATTGCAGCGTCGACGATTTAATATCGTCATATGAGAGCACTCGAAACATCTCGCCAAAACCCTCGATCTCTTTGTCGAGTAGCGGCTTAATCGCCTCGGGAGTACCGTCGCGACCGGTTACGCCCGTGCCCCCAGTCGTTAGCACAACGTTAATCTCGTCAGAGAAAATCCACGAGCTTACGACTGCGCGAATCGCGTATTTGTCATCGCGAACCAATCGGCGATCTGCGCATTGATGGCCAGCTCTCTCGAGCCTATCGATTAGTAACTGCCCGGACGTATCCTCCTCGATTGTGCGCGAGTCGGAAATCGTAAGGACGGCGATCTTAAGCGGAATAAATTCGTTCGCGGACATGAGGATCACAGGTGCAATAGATGGCAGAATCATATCAAATCACCGAGCTCTGTTAGAATATCGCGTTACTCCAAATGGACTAACCGGTGGAACGAATTCAAAAATTACTTGCTCGGTCCGGCCTTGGCTCGCGCCGCGAAATAGAGGGCTGGATGCGTGATGGTGTCGTGCGCCACAACGGCGAGGTTGCGGCGCTGGGTGCGCAGACAAGCGCGGGCGATCGCATCACTGTGCGCGGTTATCACTATCGTGTTCAAGCCGGTGAGAAACGCCCTCGCGTGTTGATGTACCACAAGCCCGAAGGCGAGATCACCACGCGCAAAGATGAACAGAATCGTCAAACCGTATTCGATCGGCTGCCGCATTTAAAAAATGCCCGATGGGTTGCAGTCGGCAGACTTGATATCAACACAACAGGGTTATTGTTGCTGACAACCGACGGTGAATTGGCCAATGCGCTCATGCATCCCTCCAGCGAAGTTGAGCGCGAGTATGCTGTGCGAGTGTTCGGTCACGCCAGCGACCAGCAACTCAAAGCAATGCGCGACGGAGTCGATCTCGACGGCAGCAACGCAGCGTTTGACCGCATTGTTGACGCGGGCGGGCAGGGCCGTAACCGTTGGTATCACGTCACTTTGCGTGAGGGTAAAAACCGTGAAGTGCGACGACTATGGCAGTCGCAGGATTTGACGGTTAGCCGGCTGATGCGCGTGCGATACGGACCAGTGTCACTGCCGAAATGGTTGAAGCCGGGCAAGTGGCGTGACCTGTCGTCACAGGCTGTGCAAAGCCTTATTGAGTCATCAGGTGTTGGAGGAAGCGGTTCGGAACTTCTGTTGAAACCGGCCAAACCGGGCAAGAAAAGTGCTAAGCGGTGATATGGCTTGTGAAGCGTTGAAGAGATTGCACGAATTGTTCAAATCTCGTGCTAGAATCGCGCCCCTTTTCCGAATGTCGGCTAAATGCGGCGCGATCGCTTGGAAAATACGAATTTCACCCCACTATAGAGCCACCAACGGATAGAGTGAACAGAGAGCCCGAAATGAAAAGTGGTAAACGAACCCTTTATCGCGTCAAGTTTATGGGGCAAAACAAGCTGTACGAAGTTTACGCGGAAGACGTGTATCAGGGAGACCTGTACGGATTTGTCGTTCTCGAGGGGCTCGTTTTTGGCGAGCACACCACGGTGGTAATCGATCCCGAGGAAGAAAAACTCAAAAGCGAATTTGACGGTGTGACTCAAACCGTTGTGCCAATGCACGCTATCGTCCGTATCGACGAAGTGGAAAAAGAAGGCGTCGCGAAAGTGACCGAACTCAGCGGGAACATCACGCCATTTCCTTCACCGGTTTATACCCCTAAAGGTGGGGACAACAACTAAACAGAACGAAGTAAAGTAAACTGGAGAGCTGTCCGAGTGGTCGAAGGAGCACGCCTGGAAAGTGTGTATACGTTAACAGCGTATCGAGGGTTCGAATCCCTCGCTCTCCGCCAATAAACCAAAAGCGCCCCCTTGTGGGGCGTTTTTGGTTTATCAGGGCAGTGCAGAATTTAATTCGAACACCCGGTTTCGGCAAGCTGATAGGTGAGGATGATATAAAACACGAATCCACTGCAGTGGAGTGCCCACTCTAAACCTGCATGGTTTAGCAGCACGCTCAGTCCTCACTTGGATCGAAACTGCGATTGCGGGAATTTCCATCCCGGAGAATTTCTATTGCTTGGCTAAGGCTTCACCGATTGCCTGACGAATACGCTTAGACGGTTCCTCTCTCATCAATTGCTTTAAATCTGCCTTGTAGTCGGGGTGTTTATCAAGGTTAGAGGCGAGAAAGTTTGCCATTGCGTATCGCGCTGATTCGTCGCGTTCAGATACGATCGCGCGATTCATGCTCTCCATAACAGGAGCGGAGTCGGCGATTGGCAGGTGTTTGAGGGATTGCGCAATTGCTCCCCGGACTTGACTGTCTGACTCTTTATCGAACTGGGCGACCAACGACTCAGTACTATAGGTCGATTGCATTAAACCGAGAGAAAGCGCCGCAGCGCGTCGCACAGAGGGGTCGCTGTCTTGCAGAAATGTCCCAATCTCTGGTGCGATTTCTGCGTCGCGCGTGTTGCCGAGTGAATGAATAAACGTGACACGCTCATTGGTGTCGCCCGCCGAGAATGCTTGATTCAACAAACTATCACGCAACGTCAAATATTCTGGATTGTCGGTGGCTTTCATTCGACTACCCACGCTACCCAATGAATACGTCGCGGTTGTCGATATTTGGCCTCTTTGCGCATGCGCGGTATCCCATAGGACGGTCAGTGTCTGCGGGCTGGGATCTGTTATGCCTGCCAGCGCGACGAGCGCGCGCATGGAATCTCTTGTTGACCAATCTGGCTGCGTCACTACATCGGTCAATGCGGCTTGCGCTTCGGTGGTTGCCGCGAGTTCAAGTGCCAGATATAAGTCAGCGCGCGTTCTATCGGTGATTTCGCCCGTTTGCATTTGCAACAACAAAAATTGCGGAATCGATCCATCAACGCGCAGCAAATCTTTCAGTTCATGGATAACGGTTGATCTTCCCTGCTCAGTACTATCAAGAATCGCAATCTTGGTCTTGAGGCTGCGCCGGGCTTCTTCTACTGACATTTTAACTTTTTTGCTTTCAGCATCTGGCGCGGACTGCTCAGGTTCAGCGGCCGCAAAATTCCATTGATCCTTCGTGACTGAAAATGTATTTCCGCTGCTTAACTTGATTGACGCACGATTGTGGACGCGAATACTTGGGCCACTGGTACTTTTGGATTCCAAGGTCTCGTCAATTGTCATTCGAGATAGCCAGTTTTGACCCGAATACAATTCGATCAGCTCAGTTGAAGCGATCTCGGCACCGTTGAACATCGGTGACGCGTTTGCGGCTTCAAAGTGGCTCTTTGACTTTTCGAACGTGCCGGAATCGGTGCGCTCGTAAGAAGCCTTATAGGTTCCTGATGCTACTGACTCCTGGCTGGTCCACGAATTTTTGTCACCGCTAATCGATACGGTGAACGTTCGAATCAGGTTTTCCAGAATGGTTTGTTCCTGCTCGTTGAGACCTTCGGAAAATTCAAATTGCAGTGGAACACCAGAGCGAGAGAAAGTGACACGAAAGGGTTTTTGCAAAAAGCGATTCATTTCCGGATCTGATTGGCCGGAGATACGAAAACTCAAATTGGAGAGTTTAAACCCGACCCTGGTGTCCTGGGAGCCAGCGGATAGGACGGACATTACCAATCCGCTTCTTATCGTTACCTGAAAATCGTTGTTGCCTGCTCCGCTGCTCATCTGCATGGACGAATCAAATGACACCTTATAGAACTGAGGATCATCGTTATCCCAGCTTAGCGTGTCAGCTTGCGAATCCGTCGCGACCGGATCGTTTGCGGGAGAATAAGCAATTACCCAAACTAGCCCAATAGCGGCGACAGTTAAAAGCACTATCGCCGAATTGCGGATCATATTAACCATGGCCGGGTTGACTACTCACCCGGTCCGGGGGTGAAATACTGCGGTTCCTCGCCGTCCAGTAGTACCACATCCAGGACAACGCTAGGATCTTCATAAAGCACATCGACAAACTCGAATGCCGCAGGTGATGTAAAGATATTCTTCTTCACTTTTACTCGCACAAAAGCAGGGCAGCGGACTTTGATAAATCCAATTTTGCACGTTTTGAATTTCAAAACCGGAAACTCTGCAAAAAGATTGATTCGACCTTGAGGACCGGTGAAGGTGTTCGTGATGATCGGCCCCTGAGAGATAACAAACTCGGCCGGGTCACTGCCAACGCCATCGTTGATTAGGTCGATGTCGATACCGTAGAAGAACTCAAGTTCTTCGCTGAGAAGTGTGAGGACCCCTTCGACGCCGGCAATAATCGCCTTACGGCTACCGAATCCGCCGTACATCGTTGCATCGAGGCTTGCTTTGGGCGTAATTGAGGTGCCCAGACTGTAGCTATCCGCGCTGGTGAATTTAATCGGGTTCAGATTCTGATCCGCTGTACCAAATTGAACGCCAAGGCTACCCGTGACATACGCACCGGCACTCATCGGTACAGGCCCGACAAAAAATGTTGATTCCAGTAATCTGTCTTTATCGGGATCGGGATACTCTTTGGAGAAGGAATACAGCTCATCGACTTTATCGATGGAAATCTCCACACCTGTCAGCGGAAAATCCTCTTCGCCAGGAGGTACTGTGACCCAGCTGGTGAGCATCTGGCCAACGTGGCGTACTTCCAGCGAGATTTCATTTTTGTCCTGCGCTGGCTTGCCTTCGTAATCCGGCACTAACTGTGCGCGAAGATCGATACTGACGTAATCGAAGGAAACACCAAAGATGGTAACGGGAACCGCAGCACTGATGGTCTCGATGTAACCGCGATTGTCAGCCGAAGCATAGTTGCCAAAATTAACGCCGAACGAAAATACTGACCCACCGCCCTTGGTGTCAAAACCAACGCCGTTTTTCAGCGCATTTGCGGGCGTTGAATACACCGGTGAGTAACCGTCTAGGTCGGGAGTTGGCAATATGGTCGATTCAACCGGGGGCAGTGTGATCGCCAGCGCTGAGCATTCTTCGTTATCGTCAGGGACGCGGTCTCCGAGTGCGCCATCAGGGGTTCGAATTTCAACACAGAGTTCGAAATCGGTTACCGCCATCGCCAGTTCTTCGTTGGTGTAGACGTCGCAGTTTGCATCCTTTGGATAGCCTGCCAGGAATGCTTTCAGATCGTTGATCGCCTCTGCTGTGAGATCCGGCGGCGGGATCGTGGGCTCAATCGGAGGAGGATCGCCAAAAACGATTATGCCTCCGTCGTTGACAGTGCATTGATAACGCATTGCCAACGCCAGCTCGCTGCCTAACTTCCCGGGAAAGTAGTAGCTCATCAGCGTCGAGTCACGACCTACATCCTCAACCGTTACCCCATCAGGAGTGACGACACCGTCGGCTTCGGATCCCTGAGTGACCAGCTGCGGGACGAACGTGCCAAGCGGGAGCCACTCGGCTTGAGTAACAATCGAGTTGCCTGAAGGATCAACGCCATAGGCATTGATATAACGTTGCTCGTCAGAATTCCATAGATAAAGCGGAATTTCGTGCGTCGTGGCCTTGTCCGAGCGTGAGATCTTCAGCCTTGCGTATGCCTCGATGTCAACGGTCTCATCAACTTTCAAGCCGTCTGAGCCAACGGTGAGCGTAGCGCTCGCGTCGGCATTGTAGACGTTGCCCTGAAGCTCATTCACGTGATCTTCAAATGAGAGGGTGCTGATTTCGAGAGAGGCGCGGTCGAGCGTAAAGTCGCTGATTAAAATATTAGGGACAAAAGGTTCAGCCAGCGTGACTTCGGTTGTGTAGGTGTTATCTTCTTCGTCGGTTTCTAACCGATCGTCGGCCGCATCAGCGATTGCGATCAGATAGTACTCGCCCGCGACCTCAACGCTGGAGGGAACATTGATTTCGATCTCATACGGTCCGCCGCCGCTGACAACATCTGAAACTGTAGCGCTTCCCAGCGGAATCTGACGCGTCTCGGCCTCTGGGTCGTCGCCTTTTTCAGCGGCGAAAAGGGTAACGCTGACACTGTCACCTTCGGTATCGCTTTCAACGCCGACCTCTAGTGTGATGGGATACGAAATTTCGGGGGAGGGTGTGAGCACTCGAAGTGATGTTAGAGTGACGTTTCCATCTGGGTCTTGACTACCGCCGCCGCCACCACCACAAGCTGTAACAAGCAGGAGTGTTCCAGCGATAATATGGAATTTAACAAGATCAAATCTAAACCAATGCTTTAGTCCCATGTTCATTCCTTCTATGTCACCGTATATAACATGCACTATACACTTGCGACTCCTGGTTCTGGCTGTTAAAAACAGCACAAGTAAGCTGTAACTAATTAGTATGCTTACCAAAGCGGCGCTTCGATCCAGAGCTACATATTTCCAAGTTTCTCCAGATTCTGAGTCTGAATCGGTGCAACGGTTCTGCACCTAAAATCCAATGTCATATTGAGTACGTAAATTTGTTCGAGAAACAATCGTAAAGTCGGGTATGGATTCGTTAACTCAACTAACACTAGGTGCAGCCGTCGGCGAAGCCGTAATCGGCCGCAAAGTCGGTAATAAGGCGATCCTGTGGGGTGCGGTGGCGGGGACACTGCCCGATCTTGATGTGTTCGTGCCGCTTGGTGATGTGGTCAAGGATTTTATTTACCATCGTTCGGCGAGCCATTCCTTGTTCGTGCTGGCGCTGGTGTCACCCCTGTTGGTTTGGTTGATCATTAAATTGCATCCTGCCACTGCGAGCTTGCGAAATCGCTGGACGCTCGCTATTTATCTAGTATTCGCAACCCACGTGTTGCTCGATTCCTTTACCGCGTACGGAACGCAAATTTTGTGGCCGTTTGTTACGACTCCGGTTTCGTGGTCAACGATTTTCATTATTGATCCAACCTACACACTCCCGCTTTTGATCGGAGTGATCGCCGCGCTCGTGTCGTCGCGAGAATCTGATCGCGGTCATCGAATTAACCGCTATGCGCTGATGTTCAGTACCGTGTATCTCGCGTGGACCGTGGGTGCCAAAATGGTAGTTGAACGCAATGTCGAGGAAGCGTTGATGGCGCAGGAGATAAGTTACAACGGAGTGTTCACAACGCCCACACCGTTCAACTCATTACTGTGGCGAACGGTAGTGCGGAATGACTCTGTTTACTACGAGGGATACTACTCAGTCTTCGACGACGATAACGCGATTTTATTTCGAAAATACGCGAGCGAGGATTTGTTGCTGGCTAGCCTCGAAGAAAACGAGTCGGCCCAGCGATTGACGTGGTTTAGCAAAGGCTTTTACTCGGTTCGTAAAGAGGATGATGATCTGATCATCAGTGATTTGCGCATGGGCGCTGAACCGAATTATGTGTTTCGATTTGTCGTCGCAGAATTTGACGACACGGGCCTGTCATCGGTTGAGCCACAACAGTTGGAGCCTGTGCGCGACTGGGAACTGCTGTCAAAAATATGGGACAGAATCTGGGATCAATCCGTAGAGCTTGCGGTGGCAAAGGATTAAACTGAGAATGCTCGCGCGTCGGTACCCTGACTGGCTCGCGAGGTTATTGCGACCCGCCCAGTCTTCCGATTATGGGCAACTCTACTGCCAAATCAAAAATGTCCCATTCGATGTTGATGCCGAGTGCGCCAATTTCGATGCCTTCTTCAACGCCGACTGCCAGGCTAAAAAATCCTGCAAGTGAAATCTGCACGCCAGTACCGCTGACCGATCGGCCAAAAAAGCTGTCCGATACTCGATAATGTTTGCCAATGGCTTTAGCGGGCAAATCGAGTCGTAGCTCAGGGATTGCTCGACCTACTTCGGCGACAAATGTGTTGCTGTTTGGGCCTGGCCAAACAACGTAACTGGATGCAGCAGAGTATCGTTGCGCAAAAGCGTCGATACGATCTGCGACATTTGTTGTTCCGTCGCCACGCCACTCCATAATCAGTTCGCCCGGGTTGCCCCACCAATCGGTTTCACCGCTCCAGTCGGAAATTTTCAGTGCGCTCCGGCCATAGCGCAGACGCCATCCGATCACTTCGTAGCGTTTAAAGTCGTCACTACCGGATGGTTTGACGACAATCCAGGTATGAATCGCAAAGATGCCTTTTTTACCCCAGGTGCGCGCGCCATAAACGCGAACGATTTCATCTTTGTTTGAATAACCGGTCGGGCTTAATACTGATTGCGCTTCTCGGGATTCTTTTGCATGCCCCGCCATAGTCAAAACGGAGCAAGTTAGGATTAGCGCAACGATTGCGGCCAACCATCGGTGATTACGTACCCAGCTCATGCGGTTGTGCGGCTTCTTAACCGCCGCGATGTTTGAACGAATCACGGCGAAAGCTAAAAAGCGCGGTGGCGTCAATCGCGATGTCTAAAAAGGCATCACGATAAATGTGTTCCGTTGAAAGCGCCCCGGCGATGGACACGATTAGTGAGAATGCCGCTTTAGCCTGCGCGAGACCGGTGACGAGGTTAGTCACGCCAGGGCCATTTTGATCTACCAGCATAACGCCTGCGTTTCCGGACGCGCGAGCATTTCCGTCGGCCATATGTGTGCCGGTTCGCTCATCGTGGACACCGATGAATCGAATGTCATCGGCGTCGTACAGTGCGTCAAACATCTCCATGGTTGCTGACCCGATCAAGCCAAAAACGTACTCGGTATTTTCGGCTTGAAGCGCTGCAGCAGCGGTTTGTCCGCCAGATAAAACAGTCATGCGAGTTCCTGCTTGTGAACGTTAACGTCGCGCGCCATTGAAATTCAACGCACTATTAAGCAAGTGTGGCAGAAAAACAGGTCGAGAGAAATTAGTACGAACCCAAAAGTCTAAGGCTCGAGATGATTGTGTTCAAAGAATTGGCAGCAGGTCAATCGGAAGTGATCTGCGTTAAATGATCAACCTGCTGATTTACGTGAAAACCAGGCCTTCAATTCAGCCTGGTATTTACTGTTATGCTGTCCGCTTTGCTTCAAAGTTTTTGCGGTACGCTTTGTTTCTTCCTGATACCTGACCAAGATAATTCAATGCCCAGCGTTCTTCTCTTGACAATTCGGGGTGCCAAAAATCCATAATTAAAACAGCACGCTCGCCCGAGGTATTCCAAACTTCATGCTCAAATGATTCATCAAAAACAATGCACTGTTTTTCTTGCCAATATACTTTTTCCGTCTCGACACGAATCGCAGCACCCTCGGGAATAACCAAACCCAAATGACAGCGTAAAGTTGTATTGGTGGGGCCGCAGTGCGGTTTTACGTGAGTGTCCGGAGACATCATCGAAAAATAAGTGCCGCCAGCGGGCCAATCCTCAGCCAGATCATCCATCAAAGATGCGGTTATGGGGCACGCCGCGCAATGCTCATCGTAGCGCATGCCGTAGTAGTTGAGGTAATAGGTATTCCAATCGCCTCTATCCAGTAGTTTTTGTGCTTGCGGTCTGAATAGACCGGCTTCATATAGCGCTTTAAATTCGCTCGTCACATCGTCAGCCGCCGCCTCCAATTTTCGAGCCCATTCAAACTGTTGGATATCATAGAACGGCCTATGAGACAGGCCGGGGAAGAACTGTGCCGGCTTCTGATAGGCGTTCTCACTCTCAAATTTTTTAATCCCAGTTTTTTGATCAAGATAGTCTTTGACTCTTGAGAGCTTGCTTATGCTGATTCCATTTGAGAGTGCTTTCCCCTTTAACCACATCCAATATAGCTCGCTCTTTACTCTACGCTTTACACTAATACCCATAGTCTTGTTTCCTAAAACAGTTTTTGTCATTCGAAAATTAGGCAGGTCTAATGGATTCCCGCAAATTTTCGACCAAATACCATTGCTCTGAATTGACATAAATCAAAAATAACGTTTTTCACGAATCAGCGCTTGCAACCCCAGATGTTCCAGATTTATGTCGATCGAAACGTACTTTGAACATTCCGCCGATCCTTCGTTTTAACAAACTCAAAAATGGTTTCGAATCCAGAAAGAAGGGGTACGCGTAAACAGGACGTTTAAAGTAAGGCCAGAAAAAGTCCCAGAGTCGAAAGCCGTCGAGCTTGCGCATCTGTGAGAATGTACGGTAGTCGCTGAAATTCTGAATCCAGTAACGATTCGTAATAAACTGTTGATGTTTAATTTCCCGACCTTCTGCATCTTCGATAATCGTCTTGATGTAGTTTATTCCAGAATATCGAAAGATATTTTGAAACAGCACTGGTCGCGGGTTGATCTCAATCAATGTATAGGTGTTCGTTTCCGAGTCTCTTTTCCACTCAATCATCGCGAAGCCTCGATACTGATTAACCTCTAAGAGCTTCTTACTTGCATCCAGGAGATCTTCGTCCAGTGGAATGGATCGGATCACAGCGCCTAAGCCGAATTTCAATGGATAGGTTCGTACCTTCTCAACCAGCAATGGGCAGTGGGTGTTACCGTCGCCGTCTCGATACAAACACATCAACTTTAGGTCGTTCGTTGCCTCGCCAGGGATGTACTCACAAGCCATTACCTCGAGATCATTTCTCATGGCATCCTCGCAGAGCTCAATCGCCTGTCCCAGGTTTTCCGCTTGGTGCAATTTCTTGTGGTAGTGGGCAAAGAACTTTGGGGTTTGCTTGGGTTTAATTAAGCATGGAAATCTGGGTGGTACCTGTTTCCCAGAGATGACATCCGCCGCTTCAAGCGCCCAGGGAGCAGATATTCCGCCTTGATTAGCGAGTTCAGAGAGTTTGAATTTGTCTACGGTGTGCTCAAGAAATTGCCATGAAGTCAGCGGGATGAAGAATTTCTCGCTCAAAGTATCATAGTGCCTCGACACGAGTTCCACCTGATCATCATTGACAGGCCATAAGATCGTATGATTGGCTGGACATTCAAGATTCAAGAGCGTTTCAAGCTGTTTTTCGCTCGAGTCCTTGGAGACATATGTAGCGATAGATAGAGCACGCGACAGAGCGGCGACATCATTTTTTTTCGCAGTCACAAGGATTACATCCAATCCAGCGTATTTCGCGTCCCAGATCGCTCCGAGTGCTGTCGGTCCGGTGCCGAAAATCACAGCGGTTTGGACTTTATTGCTCATTAGGTGTGGCGATTCCTTCTCAGCATTTCTGCCATGTTAACACTGACATCATAGTTTAGATGCAATTGCGTAGTTTAGGATGTAGTCGATAGTTTTTGCGCAGGTCCGAGTGAGTGAACAAAAACGGGTTGTAGTTCACACTTTATAGGGGAACTTCGCTGATCTGGTTTACGTTTCCAATCCATCGTAAGCACACTGAAAAGAGCGGCGATAAACGGCTTCATGAATTAGCGTAGCGAAGCACGCGGAATTTTCTTGTCCGGATCGACAAACGGCATTGAAGTGATAGACAAATCTCGCACACCTTCAGGCGTGTCGACCGTTAGGCCAGCATCGTTATTGATTTGCGTAGCGTCCAGCAAAGCGAAACCGATGTTGCGCTCCAGTCGAGGCGAATAAACCGCCTGTGTGACCGCACCAATCTGTTTGCCGTTTCGCAATGCCGTCCAGCGGTGTTCATTGTTCTTTTCAAACGGCGCACCGCTGACAAACACACCGACAATTTTGCGTGCAGCACCCTCGTCACGAATTTTCTCCAAAGCCGCCTTGCCGATGAAATCCGTTTTGTTGAAATCGATCAAACGCTCCATACCCATTTCAAACGGATTTTCATCGGGTGTCATATCAGACCCAAAATCCAGCACACCCCCTTCGACACGTCGAATTCGGTTTGGTGAACCCGCAGACAAACCCAGGGGTTTGCCGGCTGACATGATTTTTTCCCATAGCTCGTCACCACGCTCGCGACCGAGCAGATAAACTTCAAATCCTACCTCCGAACTAAAGCCCGTGCGCGAAATCACGACGTCGATATCGTCGACAGATCCAAACATCCAGTGATAGTACTTGAGGTCAAGAATGTCATCGCCGAAAACAGCCGCGACGATAGAAGGCGATGCTGGCCCTTGTATTTGCATGGGATAAACGTGCGGCGTGTCGATCTGTACGTCGTGACCGGAGTAGGTGGCAACGCCTTTTGCCCAAAGGTACATATCGGCGTCCGCCGTTGACATCCAGAACTTGTCCTCGGCAATTCGAAGCATGACGGGATCATTGATGATGCCGCCGTCCTGATTCGTGAGAACAAGGTAGCGACATTGACCGACGTTAACGTTGCTGACATCTCTCGGAGTCAAAAGATTGGTAAAAGACTCGGCGTCAGGACCGGAAATCTGCACGCAGCGCTGCACTGCGACATCCCACAAGCCTGCGCGTTCGACTGTATTCCAGTACTCGTTTATCGGCGTGTCATAACCAACCGGCATCCACATGCCGTTATACGGGTGAAACTCGGTTGCCCCGTACTTAAGACTCGACGCGAAAAACGGCGACTTGCGAATACGGGGATTAAGGCCATGTGCTTTCATCGGGACTGCTACTCTGATGCCAATTTGAGAGGATGGCATTTTACACAAGCCCCGGTAATCATTCAGACAGCAACAGGTGGAAGGCTCGAAAAGACAAAATTGAACTTAAGCCGGACGTTTAACGTTTGGCGGCGTGCAGTGGGTCGCGCTAAGGTTTAGTCAGCTAGCGTGCGGTTCTGATGCCGCGTCCGGTTAGCGAGTTTTGGATTACCGGCAGCCATTTATTTACTTGAAACAAATAGCGCAATATCCAGAAGTAGCACATCGCTTTATCAGATATTCGATTTTGATATTTCAGGGGTACGATAAAGTAGCCGAACAGCTTTCGCAAAAGAGGGAACTGCCAACGTTTGCGATTTGGGTTGCTGAAGCGGTTCTGTGCTTTTACCGAACCGATCGACGACGTCGCCTCAGAATGAACGCGATGGAAAAATTGAACATCCGGAACATCGTGAAAATGCCCCTGTGATGCTAGTTCTGCCATCATGAGTTTTTCGGCGCCATAGAACGGCCGCATCAATCCTGTTTTTCCAAGGTATCGACGCGGAAAAACTCCCCATAGCCGAACCCCCCAACCCGTTACAAGCAACACATCATGAAATCTCAGATGGACAATATCTGACGATGCGTCATAACGGCGTTGTCCAGGGAGTTGAATCTTGTCACCGTCGGTTGGGTCGGGAACATCTGGTAATTCCACGCCTGCGGCATCAATGCTCGCTGTTCGAGAATGGCAGCAAGTGATTGCAGGGTCAGATTCTAATGCGTCAATACAATTTTGTAGATAGCGCTCGCCGCAGACGTCGTCTGCTGCAGCCCATTTAAAGTATTTGCTGTCCGACTGGTTAAAAAGATAATTGAAGTTCCAGTAGGCGCCCCGATTGTATTCCTGACGATGGTATTTGACGCGACCGTCTTGCTGCATAAAGTCACGACAAATTGATTCAGTTCGGTCGGTTGAGGCGTTGTCGGAAATAATCAGATCGAAGTCTTCAAATGTTTGATTGAGCAATGAGCTTATTGCGTTGGCGACGTAGCGCTCACCGTTATATACCGGGATACCGATAGTCAAGATTTTCGTATTGTTTTTCATTTAGCGGCGAATCTTTGACCAGCGAACTGAAAATTAGTCATTGGGTTGGATAGGTTTTGGCGGTAGAGAATCGCGAACAAATTCAATCAGCATTTGATGCTGCACAACATCGCGATGGTCGCCACCCAAAATTTCGTACGAGAATCCTCCCTCACACAGCTCCTTAAAGCCCAAAAAGCGGTCGTTCCACCAACCGTGTAAGCCCAGATCCTGACCCAATACGCAGCTTGATCGAAAATACTGAACATTTCCAGTGTAACCGCGACTTTTATGAACCTTCAACGCACCTACTTGTGCAAGATAACAGTAGTAGGACCGGTCGCCTATTGGAACCTTTCTTCGTAAACGAAGCGCCATTTTTATTCGAGCAATTTTGTGTAAATTTCTGCCTGTACGAAGCAGTGAAAGGAAAATTGGAACGCGTCGGATTTTGGAGATAATTCCACCCGGCAGCGCGGCGCTCGCCAAATTAGTTTTGCTAACGTTTTCTGCGTTTAGATCATCGACCAATTTTGAAAACTCATGCATACGCTCAATCGACGAATTCGGCTCCGTGCTTAAATAGCTGGACGAATGCACGTTTAATCCATCCGCTACCAGTAACGGACCGTCGATAGCGTGTCCATCGGCGATAAGTTGGTTGCAAAGTTCTATTGCAATAAGCCCTCCGACGCAGTGTCCACCCACTCGATAAGGGCCGTTTGGACAGATTTGGTAGAGCTCGGCTTTGTAGTTGGACGCCATTTCCTCGATCGTCGTTTCGCTCGCGTCGCCATCCCAACCCGACCATTGAAATGCGTAAACCGGCTGACGCGGGTCAAGCGCTTGCGCCAGATCTTCAAAATGCAGCACATTGCCCAGACCGCTGTGAACCAGAAGCAGCGGGATAAAGTCTGGATGTCCTTTGCGCAAAATCTGTAGTGATCGAAATTTCGCGTGTTCTGCGTCATTTGCGTTTTCCAATTCCATCGCCAGCTTTGCGAGCGATGGCGATCTTGCGAGGGTCGCCAGGGGTAAATCCAAATCGAACACTTCTTCTATTCGTAAAAACAACTTAACTGCGTTTAAAGAGTCGCCGCCCAGATCAAAGTAACTGACGTCGCGAGGTACCGACGAAATGTTCAGGATTTCAGACCATAAACCGGCAAGCTGGGATTCGGTTTCGGAGTGGTAATTCACCTTGGCGCTATTTTCAGGATCGTGTGCCCCTTGGGGTTTGGGTAACGCGAGGACGTCAAGTTTTCCGCTTGGTGTAAAAGGAATGTTATCGAGTCGCATGACAAACGCTGGAACCATATAGCCCGGCAGGTGGGCTGCCAAGTGATCCTTGAACGCCTGCTCATCCACAACCGTATCCTCGGCGGCGACAAAATAAGTCGCCAAATGTTGCTCGTGGTTTTCGCTTCTGTGGAGATGGGTAAACGACTGCGCTACACCTTCAAGGCCTTTTCCTATCTCATCGATGTCTGAGGGTTCAACACGATGGCCACGGATTTTGATCTGATGATCGAGCCGCCCACAGAAGTGAATCTGTCCGTTCTCATCAACAAACGCCAAGTCGCCTGTTTGATACATGCGACGGCGATCGCCATCAATAGATCGCTCGACGAAACTTTTGGCCGTTTGGTCGCTGCGCATAAAATAGCCCATAGCAAGATTTCGGCCTCCCAGGTAGAGCTCGCCGCGCTCACCTATTGGCAGTTGATTGCCGTTGTCGTCGAGCACCAGTGCGCTGCAGTTTTGAATCGCCGTTCCAATCGGAGGTTGCTTAGGCCATTGCCAAGGGCCGCCACTGAGGCAGTGTGCGGTAATTACATGCGTTTCAGAGGGGCCGTACTGATTGTCCAGCACTGCACCTGAAATGTTCGAAAAAAACGTCCTCAGCGTGTCATCAACGATCAGTTGTTCACCCGCGGTAATCCATTCTCGAAGAGAATCCGGGATTTGATTTTTGACCATCGCAATTTCAATCAAACTGCGTAGCGCGACGTACGGCAAAAAGAGTCGTTCGATTTTGTGTTTGATTAACTGATTAATGAGTGCACGTGGGTCGCGCCGCTCGTCGTCGTTAATCAGATACAAACAACCTCCGGAGGCAAGCGTCGTTGCAATTTCCTGAAACGAGACATCGAAACTTACGCTTGAATACTGCAGTACACGCGCTTGCGGTTTGAAATAAGGCTGTTTGAGTTGCCAGTCGATGAGATTGGCGAGCGCGCGATGTGGCAAATCGACACCCTTTGGACGCCCGGTTGAGCCAGATGTAAAGATAATGTACGCCGAATGGTCCGGCGAAATATCAACGTCGGGGGCCGTCGCAGCGTGACCCTCAACTTCCTGTTTAATCTCTTCCCAGAAAACTGCGCCGTCATTAGTCGACCACTTAACGTTATCAACCTTGTGGGCGATAGTGACCGCAAGGTCCGCGTCTGACTGCATTATCGACAGTCGTTCTTGAGGGTAAGTCGGGTCAAGCGGCACGTAGGCGCATCCGGCCTTAATAATGCCCAGCAGGCACGCGATCATTTCCTCGCTGCGTGCAAGCGCGAGTCCTACGCGTTGTTGCGGTGACACGTGATTCGTCAGTAAGTAATTGGCAATGCGGTTGCTAAGAGCGTCAAGTTCGTCGAACCGAAGTGTTTTTCCGTGAAAACTGATCGCGGGTTTATCGGCAAATTCGCTTGTTGCGCGTGCGATCACATCGGTGATGGTAAGTTCCGGCGAGTGCGCAGGATAGTTCGGGTCCGAATCACGCGAACGGGACCAAATCTCGCCACCCGGATCTGTGGATTGAGGCGATTGACTCGACACAAAGATTCCCTGAAAAAACAGCAGTACAAAGCTTGTTGCTGCACTTATAGTGCAACCAAGAGCGATTTAGCGTGATGTTTTCGAGAATACTGAGGTTTTTTCTCGCCGGCGGTTAGAATTGTGCGATGAACCTGGCTTGATGTCGCCGTTTAGCGCTTTTGCAGGCTTAAACTGCGGCCAACCCAGTTGGGCAATTCGTCGAGTTGTGCCTCTTGCAGCAACGCTTGCGTAGTGTCCGGCATTGGAGTGGTACGCTGCTCACGTGTGTCGTAATGCAGCAACATGAATTCCGCTGTTGCACACAGTGTTCCCTCTACTTGCATGCAGTGCGCAAACCACAGGCGTTTTGCGTCATAGCCCAGAATCATGGTTTCAATCTCCATATTTGCGGGCATCCGTACGTCGCTTAGGTAGCGCATGTGCGTTTCCACCGTGTACATCGCGCATCCCGTAGTATCGAAATAATCGCCACCGCTGACACCGAAGTGATCCTGCATTTTCCACGTTGCGTTAGAAAATGGCACGAGGTAATAGGCTTCATTGAGGTGACCGTACAGATCGAGCCACTGCTCCTGAACGGGTTCAGAGTGAAAAGCGAAAGTAGTCATTGGAGTAACTCTCTGAATACAGAACGAAGTGTCTTTTTAAAGATGCGAGTGTGCGTTGTTTTCACAATTGCGCCAAGTCTTATGTCGCGGCAAACTGTGTTTTTTTATTAAAACACGTTGTTGGAGTTCGAGTTGAGTACGGTAACCGTAGGTCTGAATGAAATCGAAGCGCAAACGAAAAACGCGCTAACCGCGCATGGCGCGTCTGATTGGATCGCGCACGAAGTAGCGCTCGCGGTGCGTAAGGCTGAAGCCACCGGCAATCTGATCTGTGGGCTGTATTACCTTGAGAGCTATTGCGTACAGTTGCGAAGCGGGAGAGTGATGGGAGACGTAGAACCAGTTGTGTCCCGCGATCGGGCGGCAACTGTCAAAGTCGATGCCAAGTTTGGATTCGCCCAATCTGCTTTCGCGCGTGGGTTGCCAGAAGCAATAGTGGCAGCGCGTGAATGCGGCAGCGCGACGCTCGCGATTTGCCATTCGCACACGTGTACGTCAATGGGCTATTTCACCGAACAAATTGCGCAGGCGGGATTGATCGGAATCGGCATGACCAACGCGCCCGCGTGCGTATCACCGCCGGGCGGCACCAGGGCTGTGCTCGGCACCAATCCAATTGCGATGTCCGTTCCCTCTAAAGATGGCGGGTTGGCTTTTCAGTTCGATCAATCGACCAGTGCGATTGCTATCGGCAAGATTCGCGTCGCCGCGAGCGCCGGCGAGAAAATCCCACTGGGCTGGGCGGTGGATAAAAACGGCGAGCCAACCGACGATCCCAAAGCCGCGCTCGAGGGTTCGCTTGTCTCTGCGGGAGGTTATAAAGGCTTCGGGTTCGGCCTGATGGCCGAGGTACTGGCGGCAGCGGTGACGGGGTCGCTAAACAGTGTCAATGCCCCCCCGCTCAAGTCGCCTGAGGGCCCGGCGCATGATTTGGGGCAGTTTTACTTTCTGCTTGATCCGCAAGCGTACGCGGGTGATGCGTTTTGGGATCGTTTGCAGGTGCTGTCAGATTCGGTTGCCGAGCAAGAGGGTGCGCGACTTCCCGGTTCGAAACGTGCCGACGTCACCGAGGTTGAGATCGATGCGGATCTCTGGGCTAAAGTGAACGAGCTGACTGCGGGCTAATCGGACCAGTCTTTCCAGCTAATCAGCCGCCCGGGGTACGCCGGGTTCGCAAACGGCCAGACGTTTTCCACCCAGCCGCGAACACTGTTAAAAAGGTGCTCGTCCAGCCCGGTGTTTGCCTCGGACTCGCGAACCCACATCGTGATCTGAACGTCGTACTTTGATTTGGCAGTCGGATAAAAATACACGCAGCCCAGTACCCGTGATTCGTCGTGAGTCACGACGGTGTAGGCAAACGACGTTCGCTCGTTAAATTCGGTTTGATGCCAACCGAGCTCGATCATGTTTTGTTCCAGCGTCAGGCCGGTTGGCCAATCACCGTTTTCCCGAAAAACGTGTTTGAGACGGTGTTCGCTCGACATAACCGCATCGTAGTCTTTAACCACGTCGTGGATCGTCAATGGCCTCAGCCGAATACGGTCGGTTTCCAGTACGGCTGGCACCGTAAAATCACTGTTTACCAAAGGCGGGTTGTACATCGGATAATTTGATTGCGAAATTGCAGACAGCGCTTATAGTGGCACGGATTAATGCGTACCTCCAATCCTCTGGGTTCAGATGAAAATTCGCGAAATTAAAACCTACGTGACCGTACCACCGACTGGTATCGGCGGATCATTCTGGGTGCTGGTTAAAGTCACCTGCGACAATGGAATCGAGGGCATAGGGGAGTGCTACGGCATTCCTGTCTCGGGCGATATTGCGTGTCGAATGGTTGAGGATACGTTCGAGCGGTTTTTTGTAGGCGAAGATCCGCACCGGATGGAAACGTTGTTTCGACGAGTGTATTCAGCGGGTTTCACGCAGCGACCCGACGTGAGCATGATGGGCGTGTTCAGCGGGATCGAAATGGCACTGTGGGACATTCTCGGCAAGGCGCACGAACAGCCTGTGTATCAGCTAATCGGCGGACGTTTTCACGACCGATTGCGCACCTATACCTATTTATATCCCAAAAGCGTTGCGCCCGATGGCAACCCAGGCGATGACTCCGGAGACGTTTATCACGACGGTGACGCCGCCGCGCAGCGCGCACTTGAGTACGTCGAAATGGGCTTCACCGCGGTCAAGCAAGATCCCGCCGGCCCCTACAGTTTTCAGGGTGGCCGCGAACTCTCGCTTACCGAATTGTCGCGCAGCGAATACAGCGTAAAGCGCATTCGCGAGGCGGTCGGCGACTCCGCGGATATTTTATTTGGTACCCACGGCCAAATGACCACATCATCGGCGGTTCGCCTGGCCCGGCGCATCGAACCGTACGACCCACTGTGGTTTGAAGAACCGTGCCCACCGGATCAGATGGATGCCATAGCAAAGGTCGCGGCATCAACCCGCATCCCGGTCGCGACCGGTGAGCGTCTCACCACACGGGTTGAATTTCATCAAGCCCTCAAAGCGGGCGTTTCAATTTTGCAACCAGATATCGGTCGCAGCGGCGGGATTTGGGAAACCAAAAAAATCGCAGTGCTGGCCGAGTCCTTTAATGCGCAGCTTGCGCCGCATATCTATTGTGGCCCGGTCGCACACGCTGCGGCCGCGCACGTAGCGTTCAGCTCGCCGAACTTCCTGATCCTCGAAACGATTCAAACTGACTTTCACGACGCCATTTTGCAAAAACCGCTCCCGTGGGAGGCGGGCTACATGCTCCCACCCCATGAACCCGGATTGGGCATCGAGCTGAACGAAGATGTTGTGCTCGCACATCCCTACGAGACAGGAGGTCGATTGCATCTTGAAATGTGTCAGACCCCGCTCGATTCGGCTAACGCAAAAATTATCAGTGAGATCGAATAATGGATTTATCGGTTGGTCCTGAGTTGGATGATTTTCGTGCAGAGGTCAGGCAATTCCTGCGCGACAATCTGCCCGACGATATCCGACGCAAGTGCGAGCAGGAGCGCATGTACCTGAGCGCACAGGATCAACGTCGCTGGCACAATATCCTCGCCACGCGCGGGTGGCAGTGTCCGCACTGGCCTGCCGAGGTCGGCGGTACCGGCTGGAGCGAGTTCCAGCGCTACATATTTGAAGAAGAACTGGCGTATGCGGACGCTCCGCGCACGCACGCGTCTGCGCATTTCATGTTGGGTCCGACGCTTTTGGAATACGGTACCGAGGAGCAAAAGCGTCAGTTTTTAAAGCCGGTTGTTGATCAGGGTACGTTTTGGTGTCAGGGGTTCTCCGAACCAAACGCGGGCTCAGATTTGGCCGCGCTCAAGTGCGCGGCTGTGCGCGAGGGCGACGAGTACGTCATCAATGGATCGAAACTTTGGACATCAGAAGCGCAGTACGCGGAATGGATGTTCGGTATTTTTCGAACCGACAACAGCGGTAAACGCCAGTACGGCATCACCTTTTTAATACTCGATATGAAGTCACCGGGGGTTACTGTCGAACCCGTGATCTTGTTCAACGGAGAGCACGAAGTGAACGCGGTATTTTTCGACAATGTCCGCGTGCCTGTTTCGCAACGCGTTGGCGACGAGCATCAAGGCTGGGGAATCGCCAAATTTCTTCTGGGTGCCGAGCGTTTAGGTATCGCGGAAGTCGCACGCACCCGCTGCACACTGGAACGCACGACCGATTTGGCTCGCTCATTTCCATCGCCCGAGAATCCGGCGATTCGTCGTCCCGAAATTGCTGCCAGGATCGCACAAATCGATATCGAACTGCGTTCTCTGGCGCGCATGGAACAGCGCGTTCTCAGCGGACACGCGCAACGCGGCACTGAAGAGTCGATGCTGAAAATCAAAGGCAGTGAGTTGTTGCAGCTGGTGCTGGAGTTGCACCAGCAAATCGTTGGGCCATACGCGCAAATCGATGAAGGTGAAGTTGATCCTGAAACAGGCCCTGGGGTTGGGCCGTGGGCCTGCGGACACGCCGGTCGCGCATTTTTCGATTATCGCAAGTTGTCGATATACGGCGGCTCAAATGAAACCATGCGCAACATCATGGCAAAAGTGTTGTCGATGGAGGCGTAAGCAATGATCGACTTCACCCACTCCGAAGAACAGCAAATGATCGCAGAAAGCCTCGATCGACTGGCATACGAAAAGTACCCGCTGGTTGATCGATTCCGCAGTGCTGACGGTCAACGCAGCATTGCACCGTCGCTGTGGCAGGACTTAACCGAGTTGGGGTTGGCTGCCCTGTTGGTTCCCGAAGAGTTCGGCGGTCTTGGTGGCAACATGGAAGACGTTATGGTCGTAATGGAGCGTGTAGGTGCCCACCTGCTCGCATCGCCATTGTTACACAGCGGTGTGCTCGCGACTGTGGCGATTGCGAGTACCGCAAATGGTAAGCAGAAATCGACATGGTTACCCGCAGTGGCCGAAGGGCAATCTCGCGCCGCGATCGCGATCACTGAACCAAATGATTACGCCTTGCCGAATGTGTTTAAGACGCGCTTTGCAGACGGGAAAATCACCGGTAAGAAATCACTGGTGCATTTCGCTGAGGGCGCAGATTTTTTAATAGTCGCCGCGCAGTTTGGCAGTGAACAGGTTTTATGCAGAGTCGAGACTGACGCCCAAGGTTTGCAATCGCATGTTTATCCCACGCATGACGGCGGTCATGCGGCAGATTTGGTGTTGGACGATGTCCCCGCCGAGGTGTTGGGCGACGGTGCAGATGCCGGCGACGTTGTTCGATTGCTTTGGGATATTGGGGCTGTTGCAGTCTGCGCTGAAGCACTTGGCTGCATGGATTCAATTTACGTTCAAACGCGCGATTACCTGACCGTGCGTGAACAATTCGGCGCGCCGCTCATTTCTAACCAAACATTGCAGCATCGGCTAGTCGATATGCATATGGATTGCGAGCTGTCGCGCGCGATGACTTGTGAGGCGGTCTGGGCGATCGATAACTCAGATGCGACCGAACGTCATCGAAGCGTTTGTAGTGCAAAAGTGTTGATCGGTCAGGGCGGAAACCGGGTTGGGAAGGAGGGGATACAACTTCATGGCGGGATCGGGATGACGCGCGACCTGCCGATCGGTCATTACTTCAAACGATTGACTGCTATCAATCTGCAGTTTGGTGACTGCGACAATCGCCTGGTGGGTTTCCAACGCAGCGTCGAGAACTTATAGGCGTCGGCAGTCGATGCGTTTGTATCTTATCCGTCACGCCCAATCGGCCAACAATGCCGCGATTGCCGCAGCTGGCGGATCTGATCAGGCCCAAGGGCGCTGCTCAGATCCTGAAATCACGCAGACCGGCCACCGGCAATCCGCTTTGCTCGCATCTCATCTGGCAGGCCCTGATTCCGAACCGCGACAACATCCGTTTCGACCTGTCGCTACATCGAGTTTTAATCTGACCCACGTTTATTGCAGTTTAATGACGCGTTCGATTTTGACCGCTGAATACATTGCCGCTTCCTGTGACCTGCCTCTGCGCGCACTGCCAGACGTTTTTGAGCGGCACGGTTTGTACGAATACGACGACAACGGTCACAAACAAGGCGTCGAGGGGCCGGGCCGGGAGTATTTCGAGCAGAGGTTTAGTTCGCTTGAATTGCCCGCTTCATTAAACAATGCGGGGTGGTGGAATCAGCCTGTGGAAGAAGACCCAGCGTTTGTCGAGCGTGTGGACTCGGTGGTTCAAAGCGTCAGAGACAATCGCTTTGGCATCGACGACTGCATTGCGCTGGTGGCGCACGGTGACTTCATCGATCAGTTCGTTAATGCCTTGATGGGCGTTAAGCGCCACGATCACAACTACAGCGGCGACTGGTCTGGCAATTGGTCATTTCATAACACGTCAATTTCGCGAATCGATTTTGACGAACAGTCGCACACCGTGGTCTATCTCAATCGAGTCGACCACCTCACGCCGGAACTCATGACATGGTGACTTACTAACGTAAGTCGGAGGACTCGCTGATTAGCGTGTGCTGTGGTCGCGCGCCAAGCGCTGAGCAAAAAAAGCGCCTGCAAACGCAACCGGCACAAATCCGGCAAACAGCCAGAAACTGACCGACTTTATAAGCTCATGTGATGAGTCTTCAGCCAATCCGAGTGAGTTGGCAATCAGCCCGCACAAGGCCGCACCAAGCGCAAACGCGGTTTGTTGTGTGATCGGCACAAGTGACGACGTGCGGTCGCGTTCCTCATCCGGCGCTGCGGCGACGACCCGGCGAATGATGAAGCCCCACATCATGCCAAAACCACCGTTGCTGATCAGGACAACCCCAATCAAGACCCAGACATTCTGCAAGGGTAGAGCAATCGCCATTGCAACCAGACCGACAACGACGAGCGCGCTGCCCACACGAATCACCAAACCTTCCCGCGCCGGATTCACGTTCGAGTACAAGATTGCCGCAATGCTCCACGCGATTGATTCGAGCATAACGATCAAACCCGCGACGAACGGTGAAAGTCCGTAAAGCTCAATCAGAATCAAGGGGCCATAAACCAAAAATGACATGATGCCGAGACACAATAAAAACGTCGCCAGAATGCCACTGCCGATGCGATGCTGAGTATCGAGTACTTGAACCGGAAGCATTCGACTGTGATCGGCGTTTCTGTCACGGATAACAAAAAACGCCAGTGATGCACAACCCAATAAAACGAGTAGTGGTGAACGCAACTCATGAAACTCGGCGCCCGCAAGTGAGATAAACAAAATTGAAAGCGTCAGAAACAACAGGCGCACGTACGGGATACGCTGTGGGTTTGCGTTGGTGTCTTTGGTTCCTCGCGGAAGCAGAATCGCAATCGCGGCAACCAGCAGTAGCCCCTGCAAGCCAAAGACCCAGTAGGCACCGCGCCACGAGCCCCATGTCGCAAATGCTCCCCCGATAGTCGGGCCTGCCATTGCCGACACCATCCACACTGCCGATATACAAGCTACAATTTTTGGTACGAAGTGCGATGGGAAGAAGCGGTCCTGTGCCACGTAGACGAGGGCAAGCAAACCACCGCCACCGAGACCTTGCAGTGAGCGACCCACCAGAATAATCGGCATTGACGGAGCCGTCGCGCACACAATGCAACCGACTGTATATACCAGCGCCGCCTGCATCATCATTTGCCTTAAACCTCGCTGAGCGACAATCAGGCCGATGCTCGCACCTGCGGTGATAGAACCCGCAAGGTACAGGGCAAACGTCCAGCTGATCAGGTTGAGACCACCCACTTCAGCAACGGCGTTGGGCATCGTCGTCGCCGTCAGCATCGAGTTTGATGCGTGCAGCCAGACTGCCATAGACAGCATCGCAATATTGGTCAGATGTTTGCCGGAGAGAATCTCACGCCAGCTTACAATTTGCTCAAGTGTATCTGTTTGAATACTCACGCTCGCGACTATAGAGCTTCAAGTATGGTTTAAGTCAACAGGCGCCACGCCGTGGTATTAACAAATTCGTATGAAGGCTACACACCGCGTTTCTGATTCCATTTGTGGATAACTTTAGTTGATCGAGCTAAAACCCCGTGGAGAAGCGACTAAATTTGTCAACAATCGATATTATTTGTGCCCGATTCGCCGCTTGTTGTGTTTTGTCAACTTGATGATGGCGCAGATTGACCAATCCGTGTCGCCTTGGTTTAAGTCGCGTATCTGGTTTTATGCGGCTAGCAAATAAACAGTTGATTAACGAACAAGATTCCATAAGGATTGAACGCGAAGGGAGTAAACACTCACTCACTTCGATAAAAACGCGTTTTTCTGTAAACATGTTCGTAAAAATAATTACTTTTATTGATCAATAAGCAGGAGGAATTCATGCAAGATAAGTCAAAACCATCCACTCCGGAACTCGATCAGTTGACGACAACTGACCGGGAATTCCTGGTGAATGGAGTCAAGCGGGGTATGACCCGCCGAGAAGCACTCACCTGGATGATGGCAGGGGGCGTCACCGCTGTTACTGCCGGTCAGCTGTTCACGCAGGCAGGTGAGGTTGTTGCCGCTACACCGAAAAAGGGCGGTAGCATTCGGATGGCGTCAAACTTACACGGTCCGGACGACCAGCTGGACCCACCGGTATTCACCTCTACTATCGACTACACCCGAGGCCGTGCGACCTATAACAGCCTGACGCAATTGCCCGACAATCTCGTGCCGCAACCGGATCTGGCCGAGTCGTTTGAGCCTAACGCCGACGCCACCGAGTGGACGTTCAAAATCCGCAAGGGTGTTGAGTTCCACGATGGTTCAAAGCTGACCGCTGACGACGTTGTCTATTCGATGAACCGCCACCATGGCGATGACTCGACCTCGGTGATCAAGTCGGTACTCGCGTCTGTTTCCGAGTGGAAGAAAATGGGCGAGTACGAAGTCAAAGCGGTACTCAACACACCGAACGCTGACTTGCCTGTACTATGCGGTCTTTTCCAAAGCAAGATCGTTAAAAACGGCACTACCGGCGACGGTATCGGCACCGGTCCGTTCAAGATGGATTCGTTCGAGCCCGGCGTGAAATCAGTTCACAGCCGCAACGAAAACTATTTCCGTGAAGGTGCACACCTCGACTCGATCGAGATCACTGCGATCACTGATCCCGTCGCTCGGGTGAACGCACTGCTAGCGGGTGACGTCCAGATGGCTACATCCATCGACCCGAAAGGCTTCCGTCAGGTTGAATCAGCGGACAACGTCAAGCTTCTATCGACACCTGCCGCGCTGCAGTTGGGAATCTGTTGCCTTAAGAACGCAGATCCCGGTAGCAACGACGACTTCGTTAAAGGTTTGCAGTACATCCAAGATCGGGAACGCATCGTCAAGAGGGTACTTAAGGGCAAAGGTTCAGTTGGTAACGACACGCCAATTATGGCCGCTCACGGTCCAGACTGGTGCTCTGAGCTTCCGCAACGTGAATACGATCCTGACAAAGCGAAATTTCATTTCGAAAAGTCAGGAATCAGCACTGCCGAGCTATTTGTCGCACCGGTTACGCCGGGTATCGAAGACGCATGTCTGCTTGCACAAGCCAACTGCGCGAAAGTCGGTTTCGATCTGAAACTGAAAAAAGTACCAACTGATGGTTACTGGGGTGCGGTCTGGATGAACGAGCCGCTTAACGTTGTGACCTGGAACATGCGCCCGACTGCAAACTCGCAGATGGCGATTCAATTTGGTCCCGGTGCCGCGTGGAATGATACTTACTGGAACAACGATCGCATGGGCGAACTGCTAAGTCTCTCTCTCGCGGAAACTGATCCGGACAAGCGTCACGCAATGTACTGCGAAATGCAGACATTGATCCACGAAGGCAGTGGCATGGTCATTCCAGCGTTCTCGAATATCAACGACGGTATCGCGAGCAACGTTATGGGTGTACCCAAAGTACCGCTGGGTCAACTCGGTGCTAACGAGTGGCCTGAATTCGTCTGGCTGGCGTAAACTTGAAGTTACGTTTTTCAGATTGAGTTCAATCATGAGCCTGTGCAGCGTTCGCTGCGCAGGCTTTTTTTTACATAAAGCAATAAAGAATTTAGGTTTGGGGGAAAATTCTCATGATGATGCAAATGGTTTTGCGTCGAATTGCGATCGGTTTTGCCACATTGATTGTGGTGTCGGTGATCGTCTTTTTGGCGACCAGCATCCTTCCCGGTGATGTTGCACAAATAATTCTTGGCCAGAGCGCGACACCGGAAACACTCGCCGCTCTGCGCGCAGAATTAGGTCTGGATCAGCCCGGTTACGTCAGATACTTCAGTTGGTTGGGTAATATGGTTACCGGTGACCTCGGCATTTCAAAAGCCGGCGGCGCCACTATCGAAAGCCTGATCAGCGGCCGTCTGAGCAACACGATGGTGATGGCAGGTGTTGTGGCGTTCATCTCGATTCCGTTGTCTATCGCTCTCGGACTTTGGGCGGCAATGCATCCCGGCACATCGCTTGATCGAATCGTTACCTTCGGCACGCTGAGCACAATTTCAGTACCTGAATTCTTTATCGCTACAGTGATGGTTTTGATTTTCGCGGTGAACCTGCAGTGGTTGCCGGCGACAACCTTCCTCAGCGAAGGTCAGTCATTCGGTTCCTGGGTATTGGCCATGAGTATGCCGGTGATCACACTGGTCATCGTGGTTTCAGCGCAGATGATTCGTATGACCCGCGCGGGTATCTTGAATGTGATGAGTTCGCCTTACATTGAGATGGCGATTCTGAAAGGTGTTCCTCGCCGCCGAATTATTTTGCGACACGCATTCTTTAATGCGATTGGCCCAATCGTCAATGTAATTGCGTTAAACCTCGCATACCTGGTCAGCGGGGTGGTGATCGTCGAGACGATTTTCTCCTATCCAGGATTGGCGAAGTTGATGATCGACGGGGTGCAAACCCGCGACCTGCCATTGGTTCAAGCCTGCGCCATGATTTTTTGCGGCACCTACGTTGTGCTTATCCTTCTTGCCGACATCGGCTCCATTTTGTCTAACCCGCGCCTGCGGCATCCGAAGTGAGGTGATGTCATGAATCAAGATACACAAGCACAAACTAATGACGGGCACACTTCCGAAGAGGACGTGATTGCCCAAATCGATAACTTTGACGAGCTACCCGACGCGCCTCCCAAACGTCGAATCAAACTATCCTGGATTGGCAAACTCTCGGTGGCAATGGTGGTGATGTGGCTAGTTATTGCTGCGATAGGCCCGGAGCTTTTGGCACCGTTCCATGAAATGGATATCGACGGTGACGACAGCTTTATGGATGCGCACAGCAACGACTACGGGACGTTTTATTTAGGCACTGACTATCTCGGTCGCGACACGCTCTCTCGACTGATATACGGTGCGCGAAACACAATCGGCATTTCCCTGGCGGCGACTTTGCTCGCCTATATGCTTGGCATCACGGCGGGCATTTTAGCGGCGGTAAAGGGCGGCTGGATCGATATGGTGATTTCGCGATTCAATGACGCGATATTAGCCTTGCCGTCGATCATGCTGGGCCTGATCGTGATCGCGGCGCTTGGGTCATCCAAGGGTAACCTGATTGGAATTGCCGCAGTGATTTATGCCAGTAGCGTGTTTCGAATTGCGCGCGCGCTTGGGCAAGACATTATGGTACAGGACTTTGTCGAGGCCGCAAAAGCGCGCGGTGAAGGTGTCTGGTGGATCATCAAATCTGAGATTCTGCCTAACGCCGCGATGCCGCTCGCGACCGACTTTGGCCTGCGCCTTGTATTCGTCGTGCTGTTCGTTGCAAGCATGAGCTTCCTTGGCCTGGGTGTACCCCTGCCCGAATCTGACTGGGGCAGCATGGTGCGAGAAAACCTGCCTGGCCTTACAGCAGGTATCGACGTTGACTACAACGATGTTGTGTCACTCGCACCGATCTGGCCCGCGCTCGCGATCGCCACCTTCACCATTCCGATCAACCTGATCGTGGATGATATTTCCGCCAAGTCCGGCGGCAGCCTTGCGAAGAAAATGGTGTAAGACGATGGAAAAAGACATCTTATGTGAAGTAAAAGACCTCCGCATCAGCGCCACCAACGACGACGGCGAAATCATCCCGATTGTTAAGGGTGTTGACTTTAATATCCACAAAGGCGAAGTCGTCGCGCTGATTGGTGAATCGGGTTCTGGTAAAACCACAATCTCGCTGGCATCGCTCGCCTACACCAAGCCAGGGCTGCACTTCGCCGGCGGGAGCTTTACCGTCAACGGCGAAGACATGCTCTCAATCGAGCCTATACGCCAGCGCGAAATTCGCGGGGCCAAGGTTGCCTATCTGGCGCAAAGTGCGGCCGCAACGTTTAACCCTGCGATCACGATTGGCGAGCAGGTAACCGAGTCTGCGGTTCTGCACGGCGTACTTTCGCAGGAAGAAGCGACAAAGCGCGCCGAGGAGCTGTACCACGCGCTCGAGCTGCCCGACGCGGATCGCATTGGCTACCGTTATCCGCATCAGGTGTCCGGCGGCCAGTTGCAACGTTTAATGGCGGCGATGGCTTTGTGTGGCAAACCCGATTTGCTGGTACTCGATGAGCCGACCACAGCGCTCGATGTCACTACGCAAATTGAGGTCTTGAAGGCGTTTAAAAAAGTTATCCGTGAAGAGAATTCTGCGGCGATCTACGTGACTCACGACCTCGCCGTGGTTGCACAGGTTGCAGATCACATCGTTGTACTTTACGGCGGAGAGATCATGGAGCAGGGTTCTGCGGATCAGATCATCAACAATCCTCAACACGCGTACACCGAGCGTTTGATGGCGGCGGTGCGCCCAACCCCTACCGCAGGTATGGGTGATGATAGCGACGCTTTAGCGCACAAAACCGATACGCCTGCGCTCGAGGTAAAAAGCATTGACGCGGGGTACGGTCTAAAACCTGACGGTTCACCGGCGGTCAAGATTCTCAAAAACATCGATATGAAGGTCGAACGTGGCCACGTGGTCGGTGTGATCGGTGAATCCGGCTGCGGCAAGTCAACCCTGGCGCGTGTAATGGCGGGCATTTTGCCACCGCACGAAGGTCAGGTGCTGCTGGATGGCGTTAACCTCAAGGGAGACTTGCGTAATCGAAAACTCGAAGAACTGCAAAAAGTGCAGTTTGTCTTCCAGATGGCAGATACCGCGCTCAATCCGAAACAGGTGATTGGCGACATCATCGGTCGCCCGCTCGAGTTTTACCACGGGCTTACGGGTAAGCAGAAGCAGGCTCGCATCAACGAAATTCTCGACATGGTCGAGCTTCCGCCTGAGTTCGCGTCGCGCTATCCCGCCGAATTGTCTGGAGGTCAGAAACAGCGCGTTGGACTCGCGCGCGCACTGGCGGCGGAACCCGAGGTAATCCTGTGCGACGAAGTGACGTCAGCGCTCGACACTATTGTTGGTGCAAACATTATCGAGCTGCTGAAAAAGCTGCGCGACAAACTTGGGGTGAGTTACGTCTTCATCAGCCATGACTTGTCGACAGTGGCGTCGTTTGCCGATGAGATTGCAGTACTTTACAACGGCGAGGTAGTCGACTTTGGCAAAACGGACGACGTGCTTACGCCGCCGTTCCACGCTTACACCGAGCTGCTGATTGCATCAGTGCCCGAGATGCGGGTGGGTTGGCTGGATGAGAATGCTGAAGCCCAACAGAAACTCGCTTCAAACTTTAAAGCCGGCGAATACTCCGCGTAATCACCACTATTGGGTGGGCATGGCATTCTGCCATGCCCGGTTTTTCTAGAACTAGCTCAACGCCGCGGCGACATCCTCAAGCGCGCGCTCAACGCCGTCGAACATATCGTCAACCTGCGACTCATTGATGATGAGCGGTGGACAAAAGGCTACACCGTCTCCAGGAACGGCTCGAACGATCACACCGTTTGCACGCGCGGCGTTCATTACCTGTGCCGCCATCTTATCGCTCGCGGGATACTGTTCTTTGCTGGCCTTATCCCTGACCAGCTCCAGTCCGCCGATCAGCCCAACACCTCGCGTGTTACCTACTAAAGAGTGTTGTTCGAGTTGCTTTATTCGCTCAAGGAATCTTGGCGATACGCTGCGAACGTTGTCGATTGTCTTATCGTCGCGATAAATATTGAGTGTTTCGAGCGCTACAGCGCATGAGACAGGGTGACCCCCGTAGGTATTGCCCGTTCCAAACATGCCGAGCTTGTCACTGCCGGCGACAAAGCCATCGTAGACTTTATCGTTCAATAAGACACCACCAATGGGTAAATACGCCGACGACAACTGCTTTGCAGTCGTGATTAAATCCGGCTGCATATCGTAGGTCTGACTACCCCACATATTGCCGGTACGACCAAAACCACAAATGACTTCATCGGCTATTAACAGGATGTCGTACTTTTTCAGCACGGCCTGAATTTTGTCAAAGTATCCCACGGGCGGAACCAGCGCGCCGCCAGCGCCCATTACCGGTTCAGCGATAAAGCCGCCGATTGTGTCCGGATCTTCGGCCACTATTTGTGCCTCCAGCTCTTCGGCCAGACGGGTGGCGAACGCTTCTTCGCTTTCGCCGTCTTTGGCGTAGCGATAGTGGTGCGGGGTTTCGCAGTGAAGAACGTCAATCGCCGGCAGATCAAAACCGTCGCGTGCGTAGGGCAGTGCGGTCAAGCTGCCCGAGGCAATCGTGACACCGTGATAGGCGCGGTTGCGGGAGATGATGCGTTTCTTCTTCGGCTTGTCAATCGCGTTGTGATAAAACCATACCATCTTGATTGCGGTATCAACGGCTTCGGATCCCGAGTTGACCAGATACGCACGGGTTATTCCTTCCGGTGCAATTTCGACGAGTCGCTGGCACAACTCGATAGCCGGGATGGTCGAGCGGTGTGTGAACATATGCGAATAAGGCAGCTCGCGCATTTGCCGGGTCGCCGCCTCAACCAGACGACTCTCGCTAAAGCCGAGGGAGGTGCACCACAAGCCGGACATACCTTCGATCAGCTTGTTACCGTGATCGTCCCAAACGTAAATGCCCTCGCCTCGGGAGATCGTGATGGGGCCTGCTTGCTGATGCACTGTCAGATTCGTAAACGGGTGCACAACATATTTTTTGTCCGCTTGTGCGATATCGTGGCTTGCTGTACTCACAGACCTTCTCCGATCAGTTTAGTTAGTTGAAATGGCGGCAGACTACTACAGGGACATATGGATTGGCAGCTAATTTTTTTTGCACGTCGCGTGTCTCGGTACGATACAAATCTGATTGATAGCTTGGTAGTCTCTTCTTAATGACAAACCCTAAAATTGCACACGTCGCGCTGATAAAAGGTGATGGCATCGGCGTCGAGGTTATCGACGCTGCGCTGCGCGTTTTGAATGCCGCAACGCAGAATACTGACTGCAAACTTGAATTTAGAGAAATTCAGGCCGGCGCCTCGCTGTATGCGGAAACAGGTCAAGACATCGAAACCAACGGAGAGGAAACGGTCGGAGAATGTGACGCCATTTTACTTGGCGCCATCGGCCTACCGAATATTCGACATGATGATGGAACTGAAATCTCACCGCATTTGCGCCTGCGTGATCGATACGGACTCTATGCGGGCGTGCGACCCGTAAAGTCATACCCGAATGCGCCGAACAAACTTGCTGACCCTCGCGCGTCGATGATCGATCTGATCATTTTGCGCGAATCAACCGAGGGACTATTTTATTCGGCAGCGGTCCACGGTCGCAGTCAGGTTATTGGTGACAAGGAGGTGCGCGATACACTCAGAATCACGCGAAGCACAACTGAAAAACTGCACAGGTTCGGATTCAAACTTGCCGAGCGACGCAAAGCAAAAGGCTACAAAGGTGAACTTACCTGTGTCGATAAGGCGAATGTTTTTACGTCGATGGCATTTTTCCGACGTATTTTTGATGAGATCAAACCAGAATTCCCGGGGGTTGTCGCGTCCTATAACTATGTCGATGCGCAAGCGCTGGATTTTATTCGTCGCCCCTGGGAGTTTGACGTGCTGGTAACCGAAAATATGTTCGGTGATATTTTGTCTGATTTAGCCGGCGGCTTAGTCGGGGGAATGGGCATGGCTGCGTGCGCTGAAATCGGTGACGAGATCGCCTTATTCCAGCCAGCGCACGGCAGTGCCCCGGATATCATGGGCAAAGACTTGGCGAATCCGCTCGCGACAATACTCAGTGCTGCGATGATGTTGCAGTATCTGGCGGACAAATTGGAAATCGAAAGTCTGTCACATGCATCCGAAGCCATCGACGCCGCGGTTCAGCGAGGCTTCGAAAAAAACGCCTTGCTTCCGTGCGAATTTGGCGGTGACATGGGAACGCACGCGATAACTGACGCAGTATTGTTAGAACTGGAATCGACTGTAAGCTGATGTCAGTTCTGCTCCGAGCGAATGCTAATAATCTAATTGGTGTGACTGATCGGGTCAGAACTCTTGTAAACGAAGAGCTGCACGTTATCCGGATTAACGGATTCACCCGCGGCAAATTTGAAAACCACCAGAGCCGATGCCATGGTGATTGCACTCAAATTGCGCAGATCAAAAGCGTAAGAAGCGGTTACGCAGTCGCTCCATAGCGCTTAAAACGCAGGCGTCAACAAGGACTACCCAAATTTCATTTTAATGCCCTGTTGTCAACTTTTTGATCGAGTAACCAGACCAATAGTAGTGTGGCTAAGCAGTGCTTATCCATCTTGCAAACAAATGAAGTTCGCATCATTCTGCTTGTTTTATAGGCAATCATTTTCCAAACGAATTGCCGACCAGAGAACATCTTAAGAATAATAAAACCCGTTGCTTGAGTGATGATGAAGTGGAAAAATTGCAGGAACGTTTTCCTGTACAGTATTGATTGTCAAATGAGATGAAAGAACACGTTTATGTTTACTGTTTGTGTCACGTTTGATTTAGCACCCGATTCGATAACGGATTTTCTTGTGCCGATGAAGCGTCAAGCAAAAACCTCAGTTGAAAACGAGCCCGGTTGCTTGCGCTTCGATGTTTGCTGGGAAAGTGCCGCGGAGAATCGCGTTTTTTTATATGAAATTTATCAAAACGAAGCAGCGTTTCAGACCCATTTGGAGTCTGAACACTTTGCGGAATTCAACCAGGCCATCGAAGATATGGTGTTGGAAAAATCAGTTGTTACTTATTCGCAGGTTTCTGTAAATGGAAAATAATTTGAATTATCATGAGTATCCAGACCTTGCAAAACACCCTTAGTGCGCCCTCGAATGATGGCCTTGACGATGCGCTCGCGGTTGCGCGCAACAATTATCTAGCGCGTCGTCCGAGCAGCGTTGCCGCATTTGAGACATCTGTCGACTACATGCCCGGCGGCAACACGCGCACGGTTTTGTTTCATGGCCCGGTACCGTTGCGAATCGCGTCGGGCAGCGGTTGCAAGATTGTGGACGCGGACAATATTGAATACGTCAATATGCTCGGCGAATACACCGCTGGCATTTTTGGTCACAACCACCCGGTTATTCGCGCGGCGATTGATCGTGCGCTCGACATGGGCGTTAATCTGAGCGGTCACAACCCGGATGAAGTTTCCCTTGCGCGACTCGTGTGTGAGCGCTTTCCGTCGATTGATAAAGTACGTTTTACAAATTCAGGCACGGAAGCCAACCTCCTCGCAATATCAATTTCCCGCTACCACACAGGCAAACAAAAGGTGATGGTGTTTGACGGCGGTTATCACGGCGGGCTGCTCTACTTTAGAGGTGGCGGTATGCCAATCAATGCGCCCTTCGACTATGTCGTCGCTCCGTATAACGATATAGAGGCAACACAGCAAATGCTGGAAAAATTCGGCAGTGATATCGCCTGTGTGCTGGTCGAGCCCATGCAGGGCGCGACTGGCTGTATCCCGGCTGATACCGCGTTCCTCAGCATGTTGCGCGAGGAGTGTAGTCGTCTTGATTCAGTATTGATCTTTGACGAGGTGATGACGTCCAGACTGTCGCTTGCAGGCGCACAAGGCGCCAGGGGGGTCATTCCGGATATGACAACACTTGGGAAATACATCGGCGGAGGATTGACCTTCGGGGCCTTCGGTGGACGCGAGGACATCATGTCGGTTTTCGACCCGCGCCGCGCCGACGTGATCCCACACGCGGGCACATTCAATAATAATTCGTTGACAATGGCAGCTGGCGTCGCCGCGATGCGCGATGTTTTGACCGAGGAAACGCTGAGCATTTTAAATCAGCGCGGCGAAGGCTTGCGTAGCAACCTCAACAAAATTGCGATGGGTATGGATTTACCGATCCAGTTTACCGGTGAAGGATCATTACTCGCGATGCACGCCACCCGAGGCACGATTCGCAGTGCGGCTGACTTGAAAAGCAATGACGATCGGATTATCGAGCTGGTTTTTCTCGATCTGTTGGAGAAAGGTTTTTATATTGCCCGGCGTGGATTTATGGCCTTGATGCTTCCCTTGGGTGATACAGAATACCAAGGATTTGAGCAAGCGATAACCAAGGTTTTTGAAAGTCGAAGATCAGTTATCAGTCAGTAACTTCGTAACATTCCGACCAGAACACCCTGAATCGTAATTCGGTTGGCTTCGTATTGCATTGCCTCCATATCAACATTCTCTGGAAGCAGCTCGATGGTTTCGCCAACCTTGCCCAGTCGCTTCAGGGTGGCTTCGTGCTTATCGATCAACGCGACCACAATTTCGCCTTCGCGCGCGTGGTTCTGTTTCTGGATAATCACCGTGTCGCCGTCGAGAATGCCCGCACCAACCATTGATTCTCCGCGAATTTTCAACGCGTATCGGTCCGGCCCGGCGAAATGGGTTGCCATGTCCAGCGAGGCGTTGTCCTCCATCGTTTCGATAGGGCGCCCAGCGGCAATTGTGCCGAGAATGGGTATGCGCGTCTGGATATAGTCCGAATTCGCCAGTCGAACACCTCGCCAGCCGGTTTGTTCCTGCTCCAGATAGCCTTTATCGATCAGGCTATGAATGTAGCGATGAGTGAGTGATCGGGACTGTCCAAGCGCGTTGGCAATTTCACTCACAGTTGGGCCTTGTTGATACTCGCAGTGGAATTTCTGGAAGAAGTCCAGCACTCGACGTTCGTTTTCTTTCAACGAGATGTTCACCAAACGTTCACCTTTGATTGCAAGGATAAACAAGCAATTTACGGAAAACAAGCCACGATTCGCAGTTAAGTTCAGTGTCGTTGTATACCCGGCGCAATTTTTGCTGGTGCTTAGTGCAATCCGGAGGGCGGTATGACTGAACAACACTGGGGCCAAACATCATGAAGATATGGTCGGTATGCAATCAAAAAGGCGGGGTGGGTAAAACGACGAGTGCCGTTACACTGGCGGGCATTTTGGCGCAGCGCGGTAAAAGTGTTCTATTGGTCGATCTTGACCCGCACGGCTCGCTCTCCAGCTATTTCGGTATCAATCCCGATGATACAGAGGACACGGTATATAGCCTGTTTCAGGAGGACGCAAACACGCTTAGCGTGCTCGCAAACACGCAGCAAACGGCGTTTGATCGAATTTCATTATTACCCGCTTCCACAGGGTTGGCGACTCTGGATCGGAAAATGAGTACGCGGCCAGGGCTAGGGCTCGTGCTCCACGGCGCACTGCAGCGGCTTAGGTCGCGCTTCGATTATGTGATTATCGATTCACCACCCGTTCTCGGCGTTCTAATGGTTAACGCCCTGGCCGCATGTGAGCGTTTGCTTGTACCGGTGCAGACCGAATTCCTCGCGCTTAAAGGTTTGGAGCGCATGCAGCGCACGCTCGAAATGATTTGTCAGTCGCGTGATATGTCGCTGGATTGGATGATTATCCCCACTTTGTATGATCGACGCACGAGAGCGTCTGTCCAGACCCTGAATGCGTTGAAAAAAGAACACTCAACGCGTATCTGGCGAGGTGTTATTCCGGTTGATACGCGCTTTCGCGATGCGGCAAAAACCGGCGCGCCGTTATCCTATATTGACCCTGATGCGCGCGGCGTGCAGGCATACATGCAGTTGCTCAATCACATGCTTGATGCAGGTAGTACGGTCGCAGCGTGGAAGGCTGAACAGGCGATGGCGGTGTAGTGATGATTGAGCTCGCGACAAAGTCCAATCGCGCAATAGTCGACGACTATCTAAATGATTTACTCAGTGTTCACAATGTCCCGGCCGCGAGTACTTCAGAAGTCGCAATCGCGACGGAGCGGGAAACCGTGCCGCAGGGCGAGCTATTTCCCGAATCAACGTGCGCACGTTTTGAGTCGCAGCCTGAGTTATCCGAGACAAAAAAGTTAACGGTATCTGAATCTGAGGTCGTGAAAGATGAAGTGTCATACTTGGTGCCGCGCGAAGATGAGGATGACGTTCAGTACGTTGAACTCGATGACGATTCGGATCAAACGATGGGAATCGCCGGACCAGCTAGCGCTATGGATTCGCCCTGTGAGATGCAGCCCTCTCCCGTGCCAGTAAACCTGCCTTTGATCGCGCTAAGCTTTCGCGTCCGCAGTCATTTCTTTGCGATTCCGATCAGTCAGGTTCAGCAGATGATTTCTGGCGATTGGCAGGCCGAGTTTGACCCTGAGCAACCGTGGCGGGTGGGCAGCTATGACGTCGGTGGAGACTCAAGACCGGTGGTTGATCCGTCCAGGCTATCGCATATTGGGAGTCAATTTTCCGACGCGCGCAGCGCTTTCGATGCGGAGGAATCGAGTATTCAACATAGTCATCTAATTGCGTCGACAGACAATCGCATAATGTTTCTCGTCAGCGAGGACGGTGGGCCAGTGACGCTGCATTCCGCTGACGTTCACCTGCCCGATGCGCCTGCAGTAGGGGATAACTGGGCCTTGTGCGAAACACTCATTCCTCAGGGTTACGTGCTCAACGTGGACTATTTTCTAAAGGAATTGGATAAAAACGTGTTTTAAGCGTTAGTTTTACCTGATGGTGCCGATAATCTGCTGAGGTTGGCACAAACCCTGCGTGTGTAGAGCCAGCCACTAATAAACATAACTTGTGGTAAGACGGAGAATAATATGAGCGCAGCGGCCCAACAGGCAACTGAAACCCTAACCCAGTGGGTTACTTTTAAACTCGATTCCGAGACCTACGGTGTCAATGTGATGGACGTACAAGAAGTACTCCGCGTCACCGACATCGCGCCTGTTCCCGGAGCGCCTAATTATGTTCTCGGGATTATTAACCTGCGCGGCAATGTCGTGAGTGTGCTCGACACGCGTCGTCGTTTTGGTTTGTCTGCAATAGAGACGAGCGACGCGACTCGAATCGTGATAATCGAATCCGCCGGACAAACAGTGGGTATGCGAGTCGACGCCGTAGCAGAGGTTCTTGACGTCGACAGTTCTGAAATCGAGACCTCTCCTGATGTGGGCAGTGACGATTCGTCACGCTACATTTCGGGCATGGTCAGTCGCGGCGACGAGCTGGTGATACTGATCGATGTTAACAAAATTATTACCGACGACTGAAACAACGGGCGGTGCGACATGAGCGTCGGCCTGACTCCTCCTGGGTTGCCGGCGTACACACCTGCCGCACCCAGCCAACCATTGCGTCCACAGCGCGTTAAGCAAATTTCGCGTAACTCTGACAGGCGCGACTCGAATAAACACAGAAACCCAAAATCAAAACCCGATCAAGATCACGGGACAATCGACGAGTACGTTTGAATGACTGTTCTGGAGATTGCAATTCTCGCCTTTACATTCCTGATGATGCTGGGATGCATCGGTGTTTTATTGAAAATGCACCTGTCATGGAAGCAAGTTTATCAGCGAGAAAATCAACGAAATCAAATGCTTGAGCAGTGCCTCAGCGAATTGCAGATTTTGTCGTCAAGCCACCTCGGGGTTGGCAAACGAGTTGAAAAGCTAAGCAAAGAACTTTTTGCCTTACGCGAACAAGTCGAGCTTGATGAGCACAAACTAACAACTGATATTCCATACGAGCAACTTGCAAAACTCGCAGAGCAAGGCACGGATGCAAATGGTCTCGTTGATCTGTTTGGTGTTTCGCAGGCCGAGGCAGATCTGGTTGTCAAGCTACATGCCGAACGATCAGTCGAAGATAAAATCGAGCGAAGATCTTCTGCGACATCACACTGAGCAGACCGCTTGTCTGCACTCAACGAATACCCGCCAGACGATGCTGAGCAATGGTATGTGTTGCGTGGTGCTCGTATTCAAGGTCCGTACACCCACACCGAAGTTCAACGATACATTCTGCTAGGTCGCATCGGATGTCACGACCGAATTAGTCAAGACGGACACACATGGCATTTACTTCACACACAGCATGACGTAATTCCCCAGGCACTCCATTCGATTCACACGGAAGAGGGTTGGAGAGCATTTTTGCGGGCGAAACTGGAGGTTGACGAACGCAGCAGATCGGGTAGCGCCAGTCACACCGGCGAACATGCTCGCTCCGACGAAGCCTCGCAGATGCGGGCTTTCAGGCAAGAGTGGCTGGAGATGTTGAAAGAACAAAGGCCGGAAAATGATTCGACCCAGGCTACTCCATTTACGCCGCTATTCTTGCTGCTGTTGACCCTGTTCGTTGTATTGGGTTTGTACTGGTTGACGCTGCAATAAAACGGCGGAGCGGCAATTTTTTGGTCGGCTATTGCCGCCTGCTTAGGTCAAAAATCCGTCACCACGCACACTTGCTCGTAGAAAACACCTCTAAGGTATTGTTCCAGCGCGATTTCAGTTTGCGAATAATCTTGGCATGCAACTCGCTTTAACTGTTTTGAATTCTTTGGCGAGCAAGATCAACAATCGAATGGCTATGAATTTATCGAATATCGCAACCGCAAAACCCGGTAAAAAGACCTTCGATATCGTTTCTTCCGAGAAAGCGTTGTTGCAGAAGCAGAGCGGTGAACTTCGCGCTTTGCAGTTGAGTGAGAAGCTTTTTCGGACGCTGGATGTCAAAAACCTTATCGATCTGTTTTTTGAAGAAATCCAGTCAGATATCCCGCACGACAGCATCGGTTATACCAATAAGACACTTGGCATCGCGCTCTCGTTAGGAAAGATGTCGAGACACCGAATGGAATACAACATCGTTTTGGCAGGTCAACCGCTGGGCGAAATCGTCATCACCCGTTCGCGACTGTTCGTGACCAAAGAAGTGGAGATAATGGAAAACCTGATGTGCAGTCTGGTGTACCCGTTGCGTAACGCGACCATGTACCAGTTAGCCATGATGTCGGCATTTCAGGATCCGCTTACCGGCATCAACAACCGTGCATCTCTGGAAAAATCCCTGCCACGTGAAATCAGTTTGGCGCAGCGTCATGGAACCCCGCTAACGCTGATGGTTATCGACGTGGATCACTTCAAACAAATCAACGATACGCATGGGCACCAGGTGGGGGACACCGTATTGCGCGATCTTACCCGCGTATATGCCGAGAGTGTTCGCACGACTGATCTGGTATTTCGGTATGGCGGCGACGAATTTGTGATTGCGCTCAGCAACACCGATCTGGCAGGCGCACGTGACGTGGCAGAACGCATTCGCGACGGAATCGAAAAATGCCACTTTACTGTCGGTAACGTCCGACTGGTCATCAGCGCCAGCATCGGACTTACGCAATTGAACGGCCGTGACACGCTCGAGTCCGCCTTTCGTCGCGCAGACGAGGCACTGCTGCTGGCTAAGCGGGAAGGCCGCAATCGGGTTGCACAAGTATAGTTTTCATTGGAGAAAGACCTTCGGTTATTGGAGATTTTAAGCGGCGACTTCGCCGCTTTTTTTTTGCCAAGGCTGATAGATCGAGCCGATCCCGCGCAAGTGAATTGACAATCATCAGGCCATCGCGTACATTGCGCGCCTTCGACGAAACCGGTCAACGTCCCCTTCGTCTAGAGGCCTAGGACACCGCCCTTTCACGGCGGTAACAGGGGTTCGAATCCCCTAGGGGACGCCATACAAAAAAGCCCGATAAATCAATAATTTATCGGGCTTTTTTCTTTTATGCTCCCTTTGTTGGTTGTCCATAATGCTCCATATCGGTCCACAAAATAGTACAGATTTAGTACAGATCGCGTCGAATGCTCGATAAATTAGAAGTTCGTAGTACAGATTTAGTACAGCAATTAATACGCGAATATTGAGGAGCTGAGGGATAAATTGATGGCCCAGCGCTCATTTATTTGGAGTATCTAGAAATTAATCGAATAATTGACCTGTACTCCGAAAACGAATCGATTGTTTGAGTTCAGAACTGTCTTAAACTGGACTGCAAGGAAGACTGCCGTGCCCAGAAAGATTTACAAGTCCTAAGAGATCATCAAGCTTCTCCGTTTAACTGAAATCGCTGTTCAAAAGCGACTGAGCGCCGAACTAGCTTGCGAGGAAGAGAGCATCTCTGTTCAATTTACTATCGCTAGCGCAAATAGTATGGTGGCCTCGAGATTAACTAGGCGCAATGAGTGAAAAAATCGGAATGGGAAAATGCCCGGCAAGTTATCGAACTGTGCGCAACGGCACATTGTAAAAACGTGCAAGTAGAGGGCGGGTTACGCGTACTCTTTGGTTTAGGCTAAGCATCGCGAGTAACTTACTGTGCTTTGTGGAATGTTTCTACTTTGGAAGGTTAAGTGGATATTTCAACGCCTAGGATAAAAAAGACGATTGAAACAATTTCGTCTCGTACTAAAAAAATCGACCAACTCGCTAAGCTAAATGGAACTACAAACCCGAAAAAAAAAGTTTTAACAATTTGATACCTAAGGGCTTTAGTGTACAAAATTTGCGCCATTTCGAACTTTTGTTGTGTTGCCTCATTGTAGCTCTTTGCTTGTGAGACCTCTTCTGCGAATGCGGCGTAGGGGTCTACTGGCGATACATGTTTCAGGAACTCCTTAGATTTTCCCAGAGATTCTGACAGTGCGCCCAAATTGCTGCTTGTCGAAATCATGTCTAACCGCTCGTTTGCCTGTTTGATTACTGTGTATTTTTCCTCAAACTCCAAAAAATTGGTTTGCGCACGCCATGCCTCGAATTCTTGATAAACGAAGATAAGTAAGTTGATAGCATAAAAAGCAGTGACTATACCCAACAAGCCTATGATGGCTGGAGGTGAATCAGTCGTGAACTTAAGTCCAATAATGTGGGATTCACTGGCGTCAATCGGATAGTGGTACGTCAGGATTGTAAGTGGTGCCACAACAAGTAGCTTTGTCCGTATACGGTTCGTTGTTTCAGAGAATGGGTCCCGAAACGCGGCGTCTGACATAGTTCGGTCGACAAGTTCATTTTTCAAAAACAGCACGTTACACTCCTTAGTCAGGCATGATTTATGTACTAAGGCTATCACATTGATTTAACTATTGATTTGCAATTAGGAGAATGAATTCTGATCGACAAGTTGCATAGTTTGATATTTATGCAATTTAAAGGTATCTAGAGCAATTTTTGATAATGTCGTTTTTACAACACATTTTAAGCTACAGATTTATAAGGTAAAAATTTTTACTTTCACGGCGGTAACAGGGGTTCGAATCCCCTAGGGGACGCCATACAAAAAAGCCCGATAAAACAAGCGTTTATCGGGCTTTTTTCTTTTCTGCGCATCTGCTTCGGGTGTCCATATTGCGCCATATCGCTCTACGAAATATCACATATTTATCACATTTAGGGTCGAATCCGCGCAAAAAGGGTCTTTTGATATCACACGGATATCACACGTGTTTAGAGCGACGGCGCACCGATTACATCTTGGATCGATCGCGTACTCGGGAATTTGCTACTCAAACGTGAATCTTGAAATGGAGAGCCATGATTTACGAGCCATCTTTGATTCTTGAGCGGCGGGGTGGTTATAGACATTAAAGTACTGAATGCATCAAAATGGATTAACTATCGAAAAACTTGCATTCAAGTACATGGACGAAATTCTCAATTCGATCAACGCATACTTCCGCGATCGAGCATCAAGCCCTTTGATAGGAGCATTCACGTTTTCGTGGGTTGTATGGAATTTTGAGGTAATAGTTATCTTATTCTCAGGCGAGGGTTTGACAACCAAGCTTGAATTCATCGATAGGCACTTTTCCACGTTCCCAAATTTTGTTTTTTTTTCCACGCATGGATTCGAATGGGCGCTATATGGGTTCAATTGGTTGATCATTCCCGTCGTTCTTACGATCGTATATTTATACGGTTACCCCATTGCGGCAAAGCCAGTCTACAAATTTCATTTAAAACAACAAACTCAGTTGAGAGAAATAAAAAAGGAAGCGCAGCGCAAAAGAGTACTTGATCAGGAAGAAGCAAATGCAATGTTTGTGAAAATGGCGAAACTCGAAGAAAAACATATCGAGGAAGTAAGTGATCTTCGGAGTCAAATCAGGGCTCTTACAGAAGAGTTAGAACGAGTTAGTCTTGATGTTCCTGATCGAGATGTTGACGGTTTAACTCGTGAATCTGACTCTGGAGAATCGAATCATTCGCCTAGCATCCCATTGGAAGAACCCCATAATCGCTTCTTCGACCCAAAAAGTAAGTTAAGGGCGGCAACCTCTAAGTTATCGACAGTTCCTATCGAAGATGTTCGTGAAGTTTTGAGACTGGAAATCGATTGGGACAAACTTGAGATTGACCAGAAACGTAATGCTATGAATCTGGTAGACGCAGCATATTCAGAAGTAGCGGCGCTGTCAGACAAATTAGCATGTAATGAACGAGAGGCGCTGGAAGCCCTGCAAACCTTGCGTGGGACTAAAGGCGAAATTTTGATGGCTATACAAAGGTCAGATATTCAAGCGGCTACGTTCAAAGAATTGGCCGCAATGCTTCCACCACAACGGAGTAGTTCATCTGTAAGATTCGATGTTGAATCCCTGATCACAAATGAGTGGCTACATAGCAATGTAAATGAGTTTACGGACGACGTGGAGTTTATGTTGACAATGAGTGGTGAGTTAGCTGCTTCATTTTTCAAATTTGAAGGCGAGTTGGCTCGGTATCAATAAAATGTTGCGAGGGATGAGTGCTGACCGGAGGCTAACGTGCACAACAATAGGTTGAACACGGAAAGGTCTCTGTTTTTTTGAGCTTTTAACACCTTGATAACTAAAAAGAAAGGGGTCACTTTCACGGCGGTAACAGGGGTTCGAATCCCCTAGGGGACGCCATCTAAATCAACCCGCTCAAGTGCGGGTTTTTTTATGCGAGTCCAGGAGGATGAGAGCCACCGGGTTCGATCCGAGGAGCGCAAAGCGCGACGACAAACACGCAACGAGCGGGAGCGAGTGAGTGTCCCCCTTGAGGGGTGAGGCGCTGACGGCGCCGAATAATCCCCTAGGGGACGCCATCTAAATCAACCCGCGCAAGTGCGGGTTTTTTTATGTTTTCGGAACCGGCAAACGATTTCGGTTGCTTGCCACGTCGCCGCTTTCCAATACCTGGGGGACAATATCGTCTTGGCGACTGATTGGGCTTTGCTAGCGGGTCATTGGTCGAGCCTTATGTGTCAATCGCGGCTAAACATTCACCTTACGTTCACCGGAGTTTTCCGATACAGTTAGGCTATGTCGGGGCAACTAAAACTTGAATGTACCAGCGAGTTTCATCCCGCGGTAGCAGGCTGGTTTGACTCTCGGTTTGGGAATGCCACTGATGTGCAGATGCAATCCTGGCCGGCAATTTCATCTGGCAGTCACACCTTGCTGGCCGCGCCCACCGGTTCCGGTAAAACACTGGCCGCTTTTCTCGCGTCAATTAATTCGCTGATAGAGCAAGGATTGGAACGCGGGCTCGACGATACCACCTATGTGCTCTACATCTCGCCGTTAAAGGCGTTGTCCAACGATATTGAGAAAAACCTGCAAGAGCCGCTGCTCGGTATTCGAGACGAGTTGCTTATGCGTGGTCTGCCGGATGTCGATATCCGCACGCTGGTGCGCACCGGTGATACACCCCAATCCGAGCGTGACAAGGCGCGCCGCAAGCCGCCGCATATTCTGGTGACCACCCCAGAGTCGGTTTACATTCTTTTAACCTCCGAATCGGGTCGCAGAATGTTGGAGTCGGTGCGTACAGTCATTGTCGATGAAATTCATGCAATGGCGGGTAACAAACGTGGCTCGCATCTGTCATTGTCGCTGGAACGCTTAGACGCCCTGCGAGACGGCGATCTTCAACGGGTCGGGCTTTCTGCTACGCAAAAACCGATCGGCGCGATGGCGGACTTTCTGATTGGTGAACGCCACGGCACTTGCAAGATTATCGATACCGGACACAAGCGGGACCGGGATCTTGCGCTGGAACTGCCACAGTCGCCACTCAGTGCGGTGATGGCAAATGAAGTCTGGCAGGAGATTTATGACCGCCTGCACGCGCTGATCGATTCGCATCGCGGCACGCTGGTTTTTGTCAACACGCGCAGACTGGCCGAACGTGCGGCAAAGTTTCTTGCTGAGCGGATCGGCGAGGAGCACGTGATGTGTCATCACGGCAGCATGGCAAAAGAGCATCGTCTGCTCGCAGAAACGCGCTTAAAAAACGGCGAGCTTCGCTGCTTGATTGCCACAGCATCGCTCGAGTTAGGCATCGATATAGGCGATATTGACCTTGTATGCCAACTGGGTTCGCCCAAGTCTATTGCGGCATTTTTGCAACGCGTTGGTCGATCAGGGCACTCCATCGACGGCACGCCTAAAGGCCGACTGTTTCCCTTGTCGCGCGATGAGTTGATCGAGTCAATTGCCTTGCTCAATGCTGCACGTTGCGGTGAGCTCGATCGAATTCCGATTCCTATTGCGCCGCTTGATGTACTCGCGCAACAAATTGTGGCTGAAGTGAGTGGTGTGGATTGGGACGAGCAGGCATTGTTCGAATGCTTTCGGCGCGCGCATCCGTATCGTGCACTGAGTGTCGACGGTTTTAACGCGATTGTGCGCATGCTCGCGAACGGATTCTCGACGCGCCGCGGCCGACGTGCAGCACATATTCACTACGACGCCGTAAACAAAAAACTGCGTGCCCGAAAAGGCGCGCGTCTCACGGCGATAACCAACGGTGGCTCGATCCCTGATCAATTTGATTATGAGGTCGTCCTGTCGCCGGACGGGCTGCGAGTGGGTTCTCTCAACGAAGATTTCGCATTTGAAAGCATGCCCGGAGATATTTTTCAGCTCGGCAATACATCCTATCGAGTGTTGAAAGTTGAACCCGGGACCGTACATGTGGCCGACGCACACGGTGAACCCCCCAGTATTCCATTTTGGTTTGGCGAAGCTCCGGGGCGGACTGACGAGTTGTCACTTGCAGTTTCATCACTGCGGCAGGCGTTTGCACATCAGGTTGAAACCGGAGCCACCAGCGTAACCCAGTGGCTATTCGATCAATACAACGTCGGCACAAGTGCGGCTGAACAGGCAGCAGATTACCTAGGGGCCGCTCACGCGGCTCTGGGCACCTTGCCGACACACCAAGAAATTGTGTTTGAACGGTTTTTTGACGAAACCGGCGATATGCATCTTGTCATCCATTCCCCGTTTGGTTCACGCGTTAACCGAGCGTGGGGGTTTGCCTTGCGCAAGCGTTTTTGTCGACAGTTTAATTTTGAACTGCAGGCTGCAGCACTCGAAGACAGTATCGTTTTATCGCTTTCGGCAACACACAGTTTTCCGCTCGAGGAAGTTTCGCGGTACCTGAACAGTAAAACTGCGCGCGAGGTATTGATTCAGGCGGTTTTGGACGCGCCCGTATTTGCCACCCACTGGCGTTGGAACGCCACCATCGCGCTCGCAGTCAAGCGCCACTTTGGCGGCAAAAAATCTCCTCCGTATTTCCAACGCGCGGATGCGGAAGATTTAATCGCTGTTGTATTCCCCGATCAAATTGCGTGCCTCGAAAATATTCAGGGCGAGCGCGAAGTTCCGGACCATCCACTCGTGGCGCAGACCATTGACGATTGCTTGCACGATATTATGGATATCGAAGGATTGGAGAATTTGCTGGCGCGTATTGAACGGGACGAAATCAACATCCGCTGTTGTGATTTAACGGCACCTTCGCCCTTGTCGCAGGAAATTCTCAATGCACGCCCATACGCATTTCTCGACGAGGCCCCGGCAGAAGAGCGGAAAACAATGGCGGTCCGTTCGCGTGGATTTATGTCACCGCAGGAAGCCTCCGAACTTGGGCAACTCGATATCTCGGCGATTCGAAGGGTGTGCGCCGAAGCCTGGCCCGATGTGCAAACACCTGATGAACTGCACGATGCTTTGGTGTTGTTGGGTTTTGTTGCCGCCTCCGAAACAAATGTAAACGCAGACAGTGGTCTGGGTTTTGGCTGGCAACACTTGTTTGATGCTTTGCTTGAGCAAAAACGTGCCTGCAAGCTTTTAATCTCCGGTGGCCAAAGTTTGTGGGTTGCTGCGGAGAGATTGCGAGAGGTGCAGCTTATTGTCGGTGATCGTGGCGAGTCGACGACAATCGATCCGCTGGTAAATGACGATACCCCCAATCAGCGCGAAGACGCGATTCGCGAGATCGTGCGCAGTCGTCTCGAAGGTCTTGGGCCTGTGCGTGCAACCCAACTTGCGCAACCACTGGGAGTGTCTGAGCAGGACATCGATATCGCTTTACTGGCTCTGGAACAGGAAGGCTTTGCAATTCGGGGTCACTTTACCGATCCCGACATCGAAACCACGCAGTGGTGTGACCGGCGCCTGCTCGCGCGAATTCATCGCTATACAATCAAACGACTGCGCAGCGAGATAGAACCGGCAAGCCCGCGCGACTACATGCGCTTTTTATTCCGCTGGCAAGGTTTGGAGGAAAAAGGACAGGGCACCGATGCGCTCGCGGCTGTTATCGACCAATTGCGGGGATACTCGATTCCAGCCATAGCATGGGAGTCGGATGTACTGCCTGCTCGAATCGAACACTATGCGCCCGATATGCTTGACACTCTGTGCGCATCCGGACAAATCAGCTGGTTGAGACTGCAACCTGTTACATCTACCAAAGCAAATGGACCGGTGAAAAATTCGCCAATTACGCTTCTCGCGCGTGAAGAGGTCGCGGGTTGGATCGCTGCGTTTAGACAAGAGAGCAGCGATTTTGAAACGGGCTCTCTGGCTGCCCGCATACTCGATGTTATGCACAAAAAAGGGGCTTCGTTCTTTTCTGATATCGTAGCGGAAAGCGGCGTGTTGCGAACACAGGTTGAGCAGGCTCTGGGTGAACTCGCCAACCACGGACTAGTCACATCCGATCATTTTGCCGGGCTGCGTGCTTTGATTACACCGTCGAGCCGTCGTCCGGGATTTTCGCGTCGCACCGGGCGCGGAATTTCGACTTCGCCATTTGATCGTGCAGGACGATGGAGTGTGCTTCGCGGGGTAAAAATTTCTGATATTGAGACTGAAGCTCAATACAACGAATCACTCGCCTGGAGTTTGTTGCAGCGCTACGGTGTGGTCTTTCGTAAGGTGCTCGAACGCGAATCGGGATTACCGCCGTGGCGCGACCTTCTACGGGTGTATTGGCGATTGGAGGCACGCGGCGACATTCGCGGGGGACGTTTTGTACAGGGAATGGCGGGCGAGCAGTTTGCGTTGCCCGATGCGATCCCTGTGCTGAGAAAAATGCGCAAGACAGAAAAGACGGGGCAACTGATCTCAATATGTGCTGCCGATCCTCTTAATTTGGCCGGTATCATTCTGCCCGGTGAAAAAATTTCCGCAGTGCCCAGTCACAAGATCTTGTTTCGTGATGGGGTACCGGTCGCGATACAAAACAAATCCGGAATTGATTTCTTACAGCGAATGGACGAACGCGAGGAATGGCAAGCACGAATGCTGTTAACGCAGAAGCGACGCCCTAAACCGTTGTCCAAGCCAAGACCTTGGTTGAATTGACAAATATGAGTTGACAGTGAGAGCCCGTAAAACGTTGTGGCCAAAGAAGTAAACTTCTAGGCGAAAGTTAAACAAAGAAGGGATTGGGTTTGGGGATGGCTTTGTTTTTGGCCTGTGTTTATTTATTTGAGAAACTACTCCGACAAACTGCCTGAGTATCTGGCGTTTGCTTCAATTTTCTTAGATGTATTTTCGGCCATTTTATGGCCAGTGCTTTTTGTACTGGGATGGCGTCTTGTATCGCTTGAATGTCCAAAGTGCGGTTATAAGCTTTTGTCGCATAAGTTTTTTCGCATAACGAAAGTGAAATGTCTTTACTGTGGTTTCAAATACGAAGATAGTTGAAATACATTTTTCGAACACGCAATTGACCAACGTTATATGTTTAATTTCTCAGCTTTATCAATTCCGCTAATTCAAGCACCGATGGCGGGAGGACCAAACACGCCTGAAATGATCAGCACGGTTGCAAACTCCGGTGGCGTCGGCAGTTACGGATTTGCGTACAGCACACCGGAGAAAATCGACAACGATCTTCGCGCTGCCAGCGATCTGCGGGCGACATCGAAGCCGGGTGCTGTAAACGTCAACTTTTTTGTATTCAGTGCTGTCGAGGCGCCATCGCCCGATGAGCTTGAAGGCGCTATTGAAGCATTAAATGACGCCAGCGATTTGGGCGAAATAATGTTTACAATCCCCAAACCACCGTTTTTCCCCGATCTGGAAAAACAGCTTGAACCGGTTTGGGATCACAAACCGGAGATTCTGACGTTTCATTTAGGTTTACCAGATCCGCAAATCGTCGAGAAAGCGCACAGCTTGGGTATTGCGGTTGGCATGTCTGCGACGTGTTCGGACGAAGCAAAAGCGGTTGAGGCCGCAGGTGCTGATTTTATCGTCGCACAAGGGATTGAGGCGGGCGGGCATCGTGGAATATTTGATATTAAAAATGATGACGAAGCATTGTCTGTTTACGAACTCGTGAGTGTTCTCAGCACGAATGTGGGTCTACCGGTGGTCGCAGCAGGTGGGATAAGCACACGCGAGGACGTTGTGCGCGCGCTCGATTGTGGAGCGACCGCCGTGCAACTTGGAACGTTGTTTTTAACGACGCAAGAAAGCGGCGCATCCCCGGCGCACAAACGTTACTTGCTCAACGAAACCGCACGCGAGTCGACATTTACATTCGGATTTTCAGGACGACCCGCGCGTGGGATCGATAACAAATTTATTCAGTCGATGAAAAGTAAATCGACGCTTGAGTTTCCATTGCAAAACACCCTGACCGCTGGGCTGCGATCAGCCGCTGCTAAAGAAGACAACGGCGAAACCCAATCGCTTTGGGCGGGTGCAAATTTTAGACACTGCCGCGAGGAGTCGATTGACGATTTGATCAAACGTCTTTTTGACCTGCGGGCGAGATAAATCACCTGCTTGCGTTACCCGCCGAGAAGGATAAAAACCTTGTATAACGCGCGTGTCGGAAGTTGAAGACGACTAATCGATCAGTTCTACGTGTGTACCCAACACATTAAAGTCAGGTTCTACGCCTAGCCCGGGAGAATCATCAACTGCCATATAGCCATCGGCGACAACGGCACCACCGCCCGCAATTTTGACTGAGTTGTAATCTGTAAATGCAGATGACTGAAAGTGAAACCCCGTGGGCGTTGCGTGCGACAAATGGGCGATTGCCGAGGTTGCGATTTCCCCACCCCAGGAATCTTCGATTGTCATCACAATGCCTAAATCCACGCATAGGTCGCGCGCCAGACGCGCTTTAGTCAGGCCTCCCATTCGTGAAATTTTGAGGTTAACCACGTCCATGGCGTTGTCGTTGTAGCCGCAAATAATGGTGTCGATGTCGTCCATGCACTCATCCAAAATAATGGGGTTGTCGGTGTGTTGGCGCACGGCTAGACACTCTGCGTAGCTAAGGCAAGGTTGTTCGATATAGATTGGCCGGCCGCTGATAGCATTAACAACGCGTATCGCCTCGTGCTGGCGCCACCCGGTATTGGCATCGGCGGCGATGAGCTCATTCGTATTCACGGCGTCGGTGACCGTGAGGATGCGTTCAATGTCTGTGGCCGGTTCGCCCCCGACTTTCATTTGAAACTGATCGTAGCCAGCGTCGCGGTATTCGAGCAGCTTGTCTGCCATTTTTTGCGGCTCGTCTTTGCTCAGCACCTTGAATAATTTAACTCGGTCGGAAAAACGCCCGCCGAGCAGTGCATAAACTGGCAGACCTGTCGCTTTACCCAGGATATCCCAACATGCCATATCGACCGCTGATTTGGCGTAGGGGTGGCCTTTCAATAGCCAGTCCATGTGCGCATAGATACGATCGATTTCGCGTGGATCTTGACCCAGCAGTCCTTTTGCGATCACTTTTATTCCAGTGCGAGCACCCTCCGCATACGCAGGCAGATACGCCGGTCCAAGGGGGCACACCTCGCCATATCCGGTGATGTCCGCATCAGTTTCAACTGCGACGACGGTCGAGTCGAATGACTCGAATGAATGCCCGGCCCAACGATACGCACCGTCGCGCATGGGTAAGTCGACCTGGTAGATGCTGATTTTTGTAATCTTCAATGTCCGGTTCCAGTCTGTTGTTGGGGGCACGCAAGGCTAAAGGATTAGAGCATAAACGGTCCCAGCCGGTCGAACGCTCGACATTATCTGCACCGGCTCTCATAATCCCGCCCCTTTATTGCCTGTTTCCGGAGTCAAAATACAATGAGCAAAACGGTTGCGTTTATCGGTCTTGGCGTCATGGGTTACCCGATGGCCGGATATCTGGCGAAGGCCGGCCACACTGTGCGTGTTTATAACCGCACGGCGACAAAATCATCACAATGGGTGTCTGAGCATGGCGGTAGCGATCATCCGACGCCCGCAGAGACGGCGCAAGGCGCAGACTTTGTTATGGCTTGCGTTGGCAATGACGACGATCTACGTTCCGTAGCGTTAGGTGACGACGGTGCCTTTGCCGGTATGAACGCAGGCACTGTCTTTGTCGACCATACGACCGCGTCGGCCAACGTGGCGCGCGAACTTTACGCTGTCGCTGCGCAGCGGGACATCGCTTTTCTTGATGCACCAATTTCCGGAGGGCAGGCGGGCGCCGAGAACGGCGTTCTGACTGTCATGGTTGGCGGTGACCAGGCGCCTTACGACCGCGCCGAGCCAGTTATTGATTGTTACGCCAAGATGATTCGTCTGCTCGGCCCCAGTGGCGCAGGGCAGCTGACCAAAATGGTCAATCAGGTGTGTATCGCGGGGTTAGTGCAGGGTTTGTCGGAGGGTCTACATCTGGCGGTCGCCAGCGGGCTGGACGGGCGTGCGGTAGTCGACGTTATCTCTAAGGGAGCCGCGCAATCCTGGCAGATGGAGAATCGTTACGAAACAATACTCGATGGCCATTTCGCACACGGGTTTGCTGTCGATTGGATGCGTAAGGATTTGGGCATCGTTTTGGAAGAGGCGCAAAAAGCCGGAATCAGTTTACCGGTGACCGCGCTGGTTGATCAGTTTTACGCTGACGTGCAATCAATGGGTGGTAATCGCTGGGATACGTCAAGCTTGTACGCGCGGCTCGATGCAATTTCTGCCGCTAGATTCTCCCAAAACTGAACTCGACAGGCAGTCGGTGCAGATCGCGCCGACTGCGAGTAACAACATGCCTTTACGGGCGACCAATCGGAAAGTAGCCGATACCTTCGGAATCCATGAACGATGGATCGAAAAGGTTGCGTCCGTCAAACACCAGCGGGTTTTTGAGCAGTGATTTTACGGTGGCCCAATCCGGGCTTCGAAATTCTCGCCACTCAGTGGCAATAACCAGAGCATCTGCCTCGCTGAGCGCGTCCATCGCTGTGCCCATTAGGGTGAGCTTCGACTGATCCGGATAAAGTTTGCGTGCTTCCTGCATGGCAACCGGGTCATAGGCTTTTACCGTTGCACCGGCTTCCCAAAGTGCTTCCATCAAGACACGGCTGGGTGCTTCGCGCATGTCATCGGTATTGGGTTTGAACGACAAACCCCAGAGTGCGAAAGTCTTCCCGGCGAGCTCGCCATCGAAATGTTTGTGAAGCTTGTTAAACAGAACTTGCTTCTGGCGTTCGTTTACAGCCTCGACTGCATTCAAAAGCTCGGCGTTATAGTCGATTCCGTTTGCAGTTGCGATGAGTGCTTTAACGTCTTTGGGAAAACACGAACCCCCGTAACCGCAGCCCGGATAAATAAACTGATAGCCGATACGCGGGTCAGAGCCGATACCGGTGCGGACGCTTTCGATGTCGGCACCCAGATTTTCAGCCATGTTGGCGAGTTCGTTCATAAAACTGATTTTGGTAGCCAGAATCGCATTGGCGGCGTATTTGGTCATCTCTGATGAGCGCACGCCCATGAAAATCAGGCGGTCGTGGTTGCGGCAAAACGGCGCATAAAGCGCGCGCATGCGCTCCTTAGCGTATTCATCGTCGGTACCGATCACAATGCGATCCGGCTTCATGAAATCCTCGATTGCCGCGCCTTCCTTAAGGAATTCGGGATTAGAGATCACGGTTACAGGAATGGATGCGCCGCGTTCGTCCAGCGTTTCATTAACGCGTGCGGACACCTTGTCTGCGGTCCCCACTGGCACGGTCGACTTGTTGACGATCAGTCTGCGTTCGGTCATCCGCTCGCCGATCGATGTCGCAACCGCCAGAACGTGCTGCAGATCGGCGGAGCCGTCTTCATCCGGCGGTGTGCCAACGGCGATAAACTGAAGTTCGCTGAACTCAACGGCGCGATCCTGATCGGTGGTAAAGTCCAGTCGTTTCGCTTCGTAGTTGCGTTTAACGATCTCATCGAGTCCGGGTTCAAATATTGGGACGACCCCTTGCTTGAGCGACTCTACTTTGGCTTCATCGATGTCCACGCACAATACGTTGTTGCCAACGTCTGCGAGGAGCGCACCAGTGACTAGCCCGACGTAGCCTGAGCCGTAGACAGTTACATTCATTGTTTTTAACGATTCCTAGATACGAAAAATAAGTGTTGCGAGCGGATTGCCCTATGCGTGACTATATAAATAGCATGTGAGCGTGGTTTGGTTGTTTAATTACTTCACTTTTTCCAACAAAAACCGACGTTTGCCGGAAAACTCTCTATATTTTCTTGAATTAAATCAATCACCATGCGAATCTTTACTCGAAACAGAGTCAGAACTTTCGACTTGAATATCGCAGGAGAGGGTTGAATTGGATCTCGTGCAGGAAACAGATTTGCTTCGCAAAGTACCGATGTTTGCGAAGCTCGATGCGTCAAAGCTTAAGCTTTTGGCCTTTACCAGTGAAATGGTTGCTTACGACGACGGCGACGAAATATTTCACGAAGGCGATAGTGCGGACTGTGCGTATCTCATCACCAGCGGAGAGGTGAATGTGATGACGGAAACCGATACCGGGCTGGTTGTGGCCTCTACATTGCGGAAAAATCAGCTGTTCGGTGAATTGGCCTTGCTCAACAACGCGCCGCGAAACGCGACCCTGGTAGCCCATGGTACGATTACAGTCATGAAGATTACTGGGGATATGTTTCTCAGGTTGCTTTCCGAGAATTCGGACATGGCATTGGATGTGATGCGACAGCTAAGCGACAAATTGGCTAAGTCACATCGGCAGGTCGAACTGCTTCAGCAAGATTTGTCCCGGTACACCGGCACCTAATGGTGATGTCGATGCCACAGCCTCGAGAGATTGTTTCAGATCGGTCGCGTTTTCGCGCGCTTTGGGCGCGACACCTGCTCCCGGGCGCAACCGATAATAGCGACAGCCTCTACCAACTGCTCATGGACGCCTACAGCGAACCGCAACGGGTCTACCATACGCTCGAGCACATCGAGCACTGCATGAAATTGTTTGACTCGGTTTATGATCGAATTGACGATGCCGACGCTGTTGAGCTTTCAATCTGGTTTCACGATGTCGTCTATGAACCCGGGGCCAAGGACAATGAGGTCTTAAGCGCTCGGCTGTTTATGGAGCAGTCAAAGGGCGTTTTCGAGGACGAATTTCGCAGACGGGTTGAGGGGCATATTATGGCAACCTTGCATTGCGGTCACCGCCTGACGGATTACGACTCCAAGTATATGGTGGACATAGACTTATCGAGTTTCGGAATGCCGTGGGCTGAGTTTAAACACGACAGTGATAAGGTTCGTAAGGAAATGCAGCACCAGAGTGATCGCGAATTCTACGCCAGGCAGGCATCTTTTCAGCGCGGATTGCTCAGTCAACCGCGTTTTTATCAAACCGATTATTTCTTCGACAAGCTCGAACTGCAAGCGCGTCAAAATCTTGAGGAATACTTTAAGTGGGTTGAGAAAATCAATCCCATCTCATGAGGCAAATTGCTTCGTTGGGTTCAATCGTGCGTTAACGTGAAAATCTTGATCGGATTCTCGCGTCCGCGCACAGCTACCTCACCCAGTGATTGAAAATCGTAGTCATCCTCGCTCACTAAGGCGAGTGTGTTTTCCGAAATAATAATTCGGGTGCCGAAATCCTTGTTCATTTGTTCCAGCCGGGCTGTCAGATTTACCGTGTCACCGTGTACGGTGTAGCTCACTCGTTCACCAGACCCGACTAAACCACCAACAACTGTTCCTGTATTGATACCAATGCGCGTGATAAAGGGCTCACCGCCGGCAAAGAGTTTTCCCTCCAGTACGCTCTGAATTTTACGCGCAGCGTCCACCGCGTTACGCGCATGCTGCGGATCGGGCTTTGGCGCTCCAAATGTCGCCAGTATTGCATCTCCCTGAAATTGACTAATAACACCGCCAAATTCCTCTATGGGTTTTGCGACAAGGGTGAAGTACTCATTCAGGGCATCGATGAGTTCAACAGGTGGGAGACGTTCACTGATCGTGGTAAATCCTTGAATATCGGTAAACAAGATTGTGGTTTCACTTACCTCGCCCTTACCGGTGCGTGCGCCGTCCTCAGACAGGATCACCTGCTTCGCAATCTCTTCGGGAACAAATCGCGACAAGTCCCGCGCCGCGGTGCCCTCGACAACGGAGTCCTCCAGAAGTTGCCGCGCGCGACTCAGCGCCAGCGCGAGCACGGCTGTGACGAGAATGATCGACATAATCTTGTCAAACTCCGCGCCAATAAGCACGCTGTTGGTGGTCATGTACTCGACATAATCGCGTGTCACCATCGGGCTTATGGTTTCGCTGCGCAGTACGTACAACACCATCAGCATCCAGCCTATTGCCGCGCTTATACCGGATGCGATGACAAATCGTGGGTCAAAATGAAGGGCGCGAATACTGATGAAGATGAACACGTACAGCAACGTCGGTGACTTTAAATAAAACGAGGCGGGCTGTTCGTACTGCAGGTGGAAGCTCCATATCAGGCCCATCAGGAGGGCGATATCGACAATCGCAGAGAGGTACAACATCCAGTCAGACAGACGTCTTTTCAGCGACAGATAAAGCCGTTGCAGACTGAAAAGCAGGTAAGCGCCCAACACCCAAGGCACGGGCATAAAATCGACACTCTCACTAAACGCCTTGGGCGAGATCGTGTACAGCAGTGCGAAAACGCCAACCACAATCAACTGGATCAAGCTGATCAAGATTTCGCTGCGCTCCTGCTGGTCGTGAATTGCGCGTTTGACGCGTTCCGGCACGGAGCCTGATGTGCGCGATGGCGAAACTATATTGGAAAGAAGTCGCATCAAAACTCTGATTTCTGCGGATTGGCCGTCGTTTGACCCAGTATCGGGTAATTAATTCACTCTTGCATGGTGCACGCGACTAACGCTTCCCAAGCATCGTGATTTTGGCAGGTTTTCAGTGTAGGCTCCCCCTAATTCGAGTAGTTGAGCGAACGAAAGCATGGCGGAACGCCTGGATCATGCGAGGATTTTGATTTACAGCCACGACTCATTTGGTTTGGGTCACTTGCGTCGCTGTCGAGCCATCGCTCATTCACTGGTGGCACGTTATAAAGGCGTGTCGATACTGATCCTTTCCGGATCCCCGATTATTGGCAGCTTCGATTTCAAGGCGCGCGTTGATTTTGTGCGTATTCCGGGTGTTATCAAACTGCGCGACGGTGAGTACACATCGCTTGGTCTGCATATTGACCTCGATCAAACACTGTCGATGCGGGAGTCGATCATCTACAACACGGCCAAGAGTTTCAAGCCTGATATCTTCCTCGTGGATAAAGAGCCGACGGGCCTGAAAGGCGAGGTGGTCAGCACCTTGAAGATGCTGCGGGAGAGGGGCGCCATTAACGTGCTGGGCCTGCGCGATGTAATGGATGATGTAGACAGCTTGCGCGCCGAGTGGGAGCGCAAGGAAGTGGCTCCAGTGTTGGAGAATCTTTATCACGACATCTGGGTATACGGGCTAAGCCAGATGGGTAGTCCGGTTGACTCGCTTGGTCTGGGTGACAGTGTGACAAACAAGATTCACTACACCGGTTATCTCGATCGTGATCTGCCAAGTGATACAAACTGGATCGCACCCGTCGATCTCGAGGATCCATTTATCCTGGTTACAGCCGGCGGCGGGGGCGACGGCATCGAGATGATCGACTGGGTCATAAGTGCTTATGAAAATGATGAGACGTTGCCGTATCGCGCTGTCATCGTGACCGGCCCGTTTATGGCTGCGGCCAACCAGCAGGGATTTCACGAGCGCTGCGAGAAACTCGACAAACTCGAAGTGATAGCGTTCGATTCGCACATCGAGCTTTTGATGCAGCAAGCGATCGGGATTGTCGCGATGGGCGGGTACAACACGTTCTGTGAGGTCCTGTCACTGGATAAGCGCGCGCTGATCGTTCCCCGATCGGTGCCGCGCCGCGAACAGCTTATCCGCGCGAGTCGAGCGGTTGTCCTCGGCTTGGTCAACATGCTCGATCCCGACTGCGATCGCGATCCCGCTGATATGGCGGAGGCGCTGCACGCGCTACCTCATCAGGAAGTGCCATCGGCTTACGCCATCGATGGCTTGCTCAACGGACACGACCGTATCGCTGACTTCGTGCGAGACATTATCGACCCGCCTCAAGTCGACGGAAGCAAGATCGCCTGAAAAACTTGGCTTCAACTCGACAATTCCGCGCTGTGTTTTACGTCCAGCATTTGCTGGGGGTAGGGCATTTACAGCGCGCCGCGTTTATTGCGCGCGAACTGGCGAGCGCAGGTATCGAGACCCATCTGGTCAGCGGCGGCACGCCAACGACAAACCTTTCTGTTCTGAACGTGCGTTTTCATCAACTTACGCCTGTGCGCAGTCTCGACGGGTTGTTCGACAAGTTGGTCGATGAACACGACGAACCAATCGACGATGACTGGTGCGCGCGTCGATGTGATCAACTTTTGTCGATCTTGTCGAGCATTCAGCCTCACGCGCTGATAACTGAAACCTTTCCGTTTGGACGTCGCATGATGAGTTTTGAATTGCTCCCTCTTTTGGATGCAGCGAAGGCGATGTCTGAACCACCGCTGATCGTGGCGTCCATACGCGATATTTTGCAACCGAAAAGCAAACCCGGTCGGGAGGAGGAAGCGTGTGAAAGGGTATTGCAATACTACGATCACGTACTTGTGCATGGAGATCCAAACGTTGCTACCTTGGCCGACACATTTGGTCCAGCAAAAGAAATAGCATCGCGAGTTGAATACACTGGATATATCGCGGCACCGGGTGAACAACATTCGCGTGAAGTCGATCTTTCTGACGCTGAAATTCTGGTTTCAGGAGGTGGCAGTTCCGCCAGCTTGCCATTGCTGGAAAACACGTTAAATGCGTTCGAACACTCGTCTCAGAACTACCGTCACTGGCGTGTTTTAGTGGGCCACGGGCACGATCAGACAACATTTGAAGCGCTTCAGCGCGCTGCGCCCGATGGCGTCACGGTCGAGCGCAACAGGCCTGATTTTCAGCGTTTGATGGCGAACTGCGCGGTGTCTGTATCGCAGGCTGGATATAACACGGTGGTCGATTTGTTACGCTGTGGCGCGCGTTCAGTTCTGGTGCCTTTTGCACAAGGGATCGAGATTGAGCAAACTATCCGCGCAAATCTGATGGCTGATCGAGGAATTGCGATTACGCTACCCGAATCTGAATTAACCCCCAAGGCATTGGCCGACTGCATCGACAGAGCGATGCTTATGCAGCCGCGCGATACTGCGTTCAAAATGGATGGGGCTGCGCAAAGTGCTCAATTCATTTTGCAATGGTTGACAAAACGCGGTGCGTAGATCGGCAAAGAACGATGCCTGGGATGCACTCCATCGCGAAATGGAGCAATGGCGCTCACTTGGTAGGAGCGCAACGTTCTGGTGGCGGGATGATGATGCGACCGTTCACACCCCGCAGCTAGAGCGTTTGCACTCCCTCGCGCTGTCGACCAGCGTTCCCTTGGCGCTAGCCGCAATTCCCGTCAAAATCGAATCAAGTCTGATTGATTTCGTGGCGGAGGCATCCACAATCAGCGTGCTGCAGCATGGATATGCCCATAACAGTTTTGCAAGTCCGGGGCAGAAAAAAATCGAAGTCGGTGGGGTGCGCGAAACACGCGAAATAGAGGCTCAATTGGGCTTGGGAAAAACAATTTTGGAGGATGCGTTTTCCAATCAGTTCGTCCCGGTTTTAGTTCCGCCGTGGAACCGGATTGAGTCGCGCATTTACTCTGCAATCGGATCAATCGGCCTTAAGGGTGTGTCGTCAATGTGGGCGCGTACTTGCGCTTATCCAGCCGACTCCGTGCTGCAGATAAACACACACCTCGACCCGGTGAATTGGCGCTATGGAGGAGATTTTCTGGGTGAGTATCGCGCGATCGCACAACTCACGCGTCATCTTATCGCGCGTCGACGACAACTGGTTGACCACGATGAACCGACCGGTATTCTCACGCACCATCTTGTCCAAACGGAGCGGGTCTGGGCGTTTACTGAGCAGCTTTTCTCTGAGATAAATCAACACAAGAGTGCTGTGTGGTTGGACGCTCGCGAGATGTGGTCAAGCTAAGACCGAGATGATTTTCTTGTTGAACTGGCAAAATCACCCTAATTCTCTATCGAATATATTGCGCGCAAATTTTTTGGTCAGCCCATGCATTTACCGCAACTAAAGCAGAGGGATCGATTTGTAGTACGGGGTGAGAGCGCCGTTTTTATCAAATTCAAACTCGTGGGCACTATTCCAATCAAATTGGATCGGTGATTCGCCGCGCATGTCCCACGAATGTGCCAAAGCGTACACGCAGCGCACAATCCCTTTGTGAACAACTGCGCCGCAATTCGTTTGATTCTCTGCAATTGAATGCAACCATGCGGCAAGTCTTTCCTGAACGTCGCGTGGGCTCTCGCCATTCGGAGGACGAAAGTCAAGACCGTTCGCTTCGTTGTCTCGCATCATGTCTCCCAATTTTCGGCGCAGCGGTTTGAGAATTTGACCTTCCCAATCGCCCCAATGCATTTCAGTCAGCGCGGGCTCAATGACTACATTTGTTAATCCCAAAATGTCCGCGGTTTGCTTTGCACGAATCAAAGGGCTGCTATACCAGCCCACCGATTTCCATTGATTGGGAATGCGATAACGCATGACCAGATCAATGCCCGTGTCACTCAGTGGGTTATCCGTACGCCCTTGAATGCGCTTAATCGCATTCCATTCCGTTGGGCCGTGGCGGATCAGTAACAGTTTCAACTTTGAGTTATTTTCGTAGTTGTGAATTTTTCGAACAAAACGTCGATGCCATTTTGCATAGCGAAATGAGCACGCACGCGTTCGAACCCTGCATCTGCCAGTGAATTTCTTTTGTCCGGGTCGACAATCAGGTTTTTTAACGCCTTGGTGAGTGCTTCAGAATCGCGTTGCCCGACCAGCCATCCCGTTTTCCGGTGCAGGATTAACTCGGGGATGCCGGAAATATCAGTAGAAATACACGCCAGTTTCTGGCTTTGAGCCTCCATCAACACGTTGGGTAAGCCGTCACGGTCTCCGTCTTCCGATACCACGCTTGGAAGAACAAAAATATCTGAGTCGCGATAACACTCGAGCACCTCCGTTTGCGGTTTTGCACCGTGCCAGTCAATATTTGTGGCGATATTTAGCTGCTGCGCCTGACGTTTTAGCGTTTCCAGCAACTCCCCACCACCGATGTGCTGAAAACGCCAATTCAGATCCTTTGGCAAATTAGCCAGTGCTTCCAATAGGTAAGTGTAGCCCTTTTTATCAACGGCTCGTCCGACGGAAATAATGCGCACCGGGTCGGAGGCGTCATTGCCATCACGCGCAAGGGTCGATTCAGGTGCTTCGGTAAATCGACCAAAGTCCAGTCCGTGGTAAACGAGTGAAACTTTTGCGGGATCGCTCGCTAATGCTGAGAGGTGTTCATGGTTAGCACTCGTGCAGGTTACCAGCCAGTCAACGCTGGCCAGCTTATCGCGTTTTTCCCATTCAGGGATGGTCCAAATGTCTTTTGCGTGCGCGGAGCAGCTCCACCTTAACGATCTGATTGCACTGGCGTAACGGGTTACCGAGGCAGGCGTATGCAAAAAGTGCGCGTAATAGTGATCGACGTGGTCAGGTGTTTCAAACGCCAGAACCATCGCTTGTGTAAATCGTCGCAGGCGATTGGTAGTGGGGTCGCGCTTAAAATCGCGCAAAAATAGCGATCGGGCTTTCTTGTAACCGCGCCACTTACGTACTGCACGCCATGCCCTTAAAACACGCGGGATATCGTCCGCAGTGTACTCAGGCAGGTAGTGTACAGGCGCCTTGATTTCATCGTGGATCGGATGCGTGGCCGGATCGTAAGGATGGCGTAATGAGAAGATAAGGATATCCAGGCCCTGCAGCTCCAGTGCGTGGATTTCCTGCGCGATAAACGTCTCCGACAAACGCGGATACCCCTTAAGGACGAGCGCTATACTGCGAGGCATTTAGTCAACCAGGTGTCTAAAGCAAAAAACGATGCGCGATAGTACACCCCTACACGTCGAGGTGCTATTGTGTGCGCTTTGCCCGCAAGGCTTCGTTCAAGGCTAGCCGCAGCACCTAATGGAAACCTCGCTTTACCGGTACATTCTGAAACACAGCGCAAACGGTCAGGTGGTTTTGATCATCCTGTCGCTGTTGTCACTGCCGGTGATCTACATCACGCTGGATCTCCCCAAACGCATAATCAATATGCTGGAGGGCGAAGACGCCCTGAGCGAAGTGATGGGTATTGCGATGCCGTCAGATCCTGTGACGTATCTGATGTTGCTGAGCTTTGCTTTTCTCTTTGCTGTGCTTCTCAATGGTGTAATCAAGTACGTCATAAACGTCTATAGCGGCGTATTGGGTGAGCGCTTGCTAAGACGTTTTCGCTACGAGCTTTATGTCCGCATATTACGGTTTCCGATGCCACATTTTAAGCGGGTGTCGCAGGGCGAGCTAATTCCGATGATCACCGCAGAGACGGAACCATTGGCTGAGTTCATCGGTGAGTCATTCAAGCTACCGGTGTTGCAAGGGGGGATGCTGTTTACTTATCTGCTTTTTATTTTTCAGCAAGACGTTTGGCTCGGGGCCGCTGCTATATCGCTTTATCCGTTTCAACTTTATGTGATACCAAAGCTACAAAATCGCGTGAATATGTTGGCGAAAGAACGCGTAAAAATGGTTCGAAGTCTTTCTGGTCGTATTGGTGAAACAGTTTCTGGAATAAATGAAGTTCACACTAATTCCACCAGTCAGTTTGAACGCGCGCATATTAGTCATAGGTTAGGGATTATCTACGAAATTCGTTATGCAATTTACCGCCGCAAGTTTTTTATCAAATTCCTGAATAATTTTATTGCACAGCTAACGCCGTTTTTCTTTTATTCGGTCGGCGGATACTTTGTGTTGCGTGGCGATTTGTCGATTGGCTCGATGGTCGCCGTCCTTGTCGCGTATAAGGATCTCGCCGGGCCGTGGAAAGAATTGCTGCGCTACTACCAGCGTAAAGAAGATATCAAGGTCAAGTATTCGCAAGTCGTTGAGCAATTCAATCCGCCTGAACTGCTCGACCATGGAATTATCGATGCTCAACCCGAATCGCTGGCACTTCCGGGTGAAACCGTGCGAGGGAATAGCGTTAGCTACACTGAAGATGGGCTGTACTTCAGTGTCGATGGTGCAAACTTCAACATCGAGTTGAAACATCACATTGCAGCGGTTGGTTTGGGCAATAGTGGTAAAGATGAGTTGGCGCGATTGCTGACCCGCTTGATAAACCCATCAAAAGGATCGATCCTGCTAGACGATGCAGATTTGTCTGATTTACCAGAGGCATTGATAGGTGCGCGTATGGCGTACGCCGGTGCAAACGCATACCTGTTTACAGGATCTGTCTCTGACAATTTGCTTTACCCATTAAAGCAAACACCGTTGGATAACGCCGAGCCTGAAATTAATCCGGAGCGCGAAGCGACGCGAAGACAAGCGGAAATTTCGGGCAACTCGACTGCCTCGATCGAGCAGAATTGGGTAGATTTCAATCGTATTGGTATCGAGGATGACCGCTCGTTTCGAACGCGCGTTCACACAACGCTGGAAACGGTTGAACTCGATGAAGAGGTTTACCAATTCGGATTGCTCTCGCAGGTTAGCCAGTCCGACAATGTTGATCTAGCGCGCCGCGTGATGCAGGCGCGCCAGCGTTTACGTGACCTGTTGCAACAGAAAGAATATTCAAAACTGGTTGAACCGTTTGATCATGAGAAATTCAACAGCAATCTGAGTCTCGGCGAGAATCTTCTGTTTGGCACGGTCTATGACGAGCGTATTGACCCCGAAAGACTCGCAGAAAATTCTGCGATACGTCGCGTGCTTGATGAGACTGGTTTAACCGATGACCTACTCGTTGCCGGTCAAAAAATTGCCGAGATCATGCTTGATCTTTTTGCCGACGTCGAGCCGGGCAGTGAACTTTTCGAACAGTTCAGTTTTATCAGCGGTGACGACTTACCCGAGTTTCAGCAAGTATTGGTTCGGACACGAGATTTACCCGCGCAACAATTTGATCAAAACGACAGCAGTCTGTTGCTTTCGCTGCCGTTTAAATTAATACCAACGCGACACCGCTTGGGATTGATTGATAAGGATATGGAAAACCGGATTCTTGATGCTCGTCGTAGAGTTCATGCTGCGGTCGAGGCAGAAACGCTCGGGATCGAATTCTTCGATGAAAGTCAGTATAACCCGCGAATCTCGATCCAGGACAACATACTGTTCGGTAAACTCGCATACGGACAAGCGAATGCGCAGCAGAAAATCAACAACTTAATCTCAGATGTTATCGTGGACTTGGGTCTGCGGCCTGACATTGTCGATGCCGGACTTAATTATGAAGTGGGTGTGGGTGGGGCACGATTAACTGCTGTGCAAAGACAAAAACTGGGCATGGCCCGAAGTCTTATTAAATCGCCAGATTTTTTAATCGTGAATGAAGCACTTGCCATTTTGGACACCGCATCTGAGAAACGCATTATTAGTCGAGTGCGCGAACTCATGCAGGGAAAAGGTGTGTTTTGGGTATTGTCGCGTGTGCGGTTGTCAGAAATGTTTGATTCAGTAATCGTGCTTGAGCGAGGCAAGCTGCTTGCGCACGGTAGTTTCACGTCACTTAGCGAAAACAACGAAACACTGCAAACTCTGTTAGAGCAGGATTAGCTTAATCCTGGCGTTTTTTTGCGCGCAATATTTCACGCTTTCCCGGCGGCCCTTTCATCCGTTTAACCTCGAACCCCGCAGCCTCTAACGTGCGACGCACAGAACCCTTTGCACAATACGTCGTTAGTACCCCGTTAATCGATAAGGACGCGTAAAGCGCGGTCAAGAAATCTCTTGTCCATAACTCTGGGTTTGCATTCGGGCTAAAAGCGTCGAGGTAGATTAAGTCAAAATTAGCTGAAGCAGATGAAACAATGTTCTCCAACGAATTGATTATCCGCAGCCAAAAATGAGTGCCCTTGAGCGTGTCTCTGTTCGTACAGGACAAAAAGTGAAGCAATGACATCCAGTTGTGATCACACCCTTCGATATGTTCATACTTTAGTTCACGCAGAATGTTCTCTGGAATCACACAGTTTTCAAGCGCAACGTATTCGATAAAAGAATTCGAATTTGAAGCTTCACGTACAGACAACAAAAAATTGAGACCTGTGCCAAAACCAATTTCCAGAATTCGAACGCGCTGTTGTTCGTTCAACCGCTGTTTGAGTTTCGCACAATCTATAAAAACGTGTTCTGATTCGGTGAGAGCGCCAAATGTCGAGTGATAGGTTTGATCAAACTGCGGGCTGTAAAGGGTGCGGCTGCCGTCGCCTGTGACCACAACCGAAGGATCTGCTGTGGGCTTTGACAAGCCGGGTTTCCCGTTTACTCGGAATCTGGAAGGTGATCGTCTTCCGGGCCTAGCAGGATCGCAAGCCACTGAGTGTCTGGATGACTCTCAAACGCAATTTTAATTGTGATGGTCAAAGGAACTGAGAGGAGCATGCCAACCGGACCCAATATCCACCCCCAAAAGACCAATGACAGGAAGACCACCAGAGTCGATAACCCAAGGCCGCGCCCCATGAAACGTGGCTCGATCACGTTGCCGACCAATGTGTTGACACCGACGAATGCAATAGTGGTGAACAATGCGGCCGACCCACCGAGTTGAACAAGTGCGAGTAACACTGCCGGCACCGCTGCGATGATTGATCCAATATTTGGAACGAAATTGAGCAGAAAGGCGAGCGTGCCCCAAAGAATAGGAAAGTCGACGCCAATCAACCAAAGCAAACCGCTGATAAGCAGTCCGGTCAACACACTTGCCGCTGCTTTGATCGCAATGTAGCGTTTAACATTGTCTGTAAATTGACCGAAGCGTGAAAATGTTGCGTCAGCATTTGCACTTATCTGGCGCAGCTTTGACGGAAAGCTGGACGCCTCAAAAAGAATAAACACAACGGTTAGCAAGATTAAAAAGCTGTTCGTGAGGGCGTTGCCAAAGCCTGAGAGCGTGTTGGCGACAAGCTGCATGGCAATACCGGGATTAAAATAATCCAGCACCTGTGCGGAAGCAAAATCAAATCCGCGTGTCTGCAGCCAGGCGATTGCATTGGTTGCTACGCCCTGCAGACGTGATTGGTATTCGGGCAAGGCACGGCGAAAGTCATCTACGGTCGCGCCGACCAGAGCAGTCAACGCAATTGCGGCAATAACAACCGAACTGATCACCAACAGCATTGCGATCGATTTTGGTAATCCTCTTTCGGTCAACCAAAACAAGGGTGGTGCGGCCAAGACCGCAACAAAAACGGATAATAAAAACGGCACAAGCAATGGCTTCGCAGCCTGCATGCCTGCGACAACAACAATAAAAGCTGCGGCGATAACTAACGTGCGCGAGGCCGCTGAACTTGAAATCTTTTCCATTAGCTGTGAGGTGAAGTTAATAGACGACGGGGTAGTGTTGCGAAACTGTCCGGTACCATACCATATAAGGGTGGATCAAAACCCTCGGTTAAATTCAGGACTAGCTGACTTTTGCCAGTGTATTGCGTTTGAGCAAAATCTCGCCTTGTTTTATTTCGATGCGTGATTCGCACGCTCCCGATATCGCGCTGCTAAGCGCTAGCTCAGCGCGGTTAATCAACATATCCGTGTCGATAATTTCGTCACAAGACGCGTGCGCGCCGCCAATTGAAACAGAGAAAGAAATTGTCCTGTGGTCAAACACAGGCTTAGCGCTTTCGACGTCAACTCTGAGCCTGGTTGCGATTAACTCCGCTTGCGCAGCATCAGTTTGCGGCAACGTTAAGGCAATTTGCCCGCCACTGAATCGACATACGTTGTCGAACTCGCGAGTTGTGCGTGTGCAGATGTCTGCAAGATGCTGAAGTACGAAGTCCCCAACTGCCCGCCCCAAACTTCGATTAATTTCATGAAATCCATCGATGTCGATTAACAAAATGGTTAGAGATGAGCGATAGCGCACGCCGCGTTCGATTTCGTGCGCCAGTGTTTGTTCAAACAGCTTGCGATTGGTTAATCCTGTTAGCGAATCGCGAGTGCTTAATCTGTAAATTCGCGACACGTCTCGCAGTTGTTGCTGATAAGCGCTCAACCACTGGAAAATCGTGGCTTGCAATAAAAGTGTCAGCAGCAATACAACGCCCCATGCGGCCACCGGTACAGGTGACGCGCTGGTCGAATTCACGAAGCCAAGCAAACACATCGCACAGATAGCGATCACAAGTGCGCTTAGTGTCGCGGTTGCACCGGGTCCGATTCGTTCAGAAAGGCGATAGAGCACAGTTGAGTTCACTTGGTTTGATCAGAACGGCGCGGTGTATTCAGCGCACAGGTCAAGGTAGTGGCGTGTACTGCTTGGCATCGGCACACGCGCGCTGGCGATATAGCGAATTAACTGCTTGCCTTTGCAAAGCACTTCCTTGCCCTTGGAACACTGGTAGCGCTCGAGTTCAGAAGCATTGTCCGGTACTTTGGGCTGGAAAGACTCGAGCTGTTCGGCGGCAGCCACAAACGTCGGCCAGATCTCAAAGATGCAGCGGTCCGACTTCATAGTCTCGCATTCGAGTTTAGCCGCACTGCAGTATGTTGCGATGGGTTCGACGAGACCTTTAAACGCGATGCTCTTGCTGAATGTGTCAGTCATTGCTTCTGCAATCGTGTCAATATCTCGCATACTTTGTGCAATTTTGATGTAGCGGGACTCGTAGAAGGCGGCGGGAGGTGTGGTAAATGCCTTAAACGGCTCACCCCATAATTCATCAATCCCTTCTTCGCCACTGTAGTGTTTGACCTGCTTGCCCAGTTCGAGTGCTTCGCGAAAACAATAACTGCACTCGCGCATTAACTCATTTGATCGGCTTACTTCGACGCCGCGTTCACCCAAATCCACAATTGTCGTAAACAAATCGGTAGCGCGGTTAAATAGTGCGCCGGCCAGCATAGCCGCGTTCACGCGCTTACGCTGCGGATCCGCCTCGCTCTCGTAGGCTTCACGAGCTTCTTCGAGGCAGCGACCTGGCGTGTTGATACCTGCCTCTGTGTGGTGGAAGGTGCGGCGAGTCAGCCCGTCAATCAGCGATTTGCGATTGGCAAGCGTGTCGTCTGGTGGCGCGTAGTACCGAATCCAGTAGCCGTCATAAAACACTCGCGCGTCGCCATCGACATCAGCGCGCGTGCCGTTCGCCGGGGTATTGTTCATTAATTTTTCAGGAAACGTGGAAAGCAAGATAAGTCGCTCGCCTAATATAACGCAGTCCGGACTGAATACAATGCTCAATCCTAATAACGGCGCGAAATTGGCTGTTCTTTAATATTATTGACAATCATCGCTTACCTCTGCTGGCTCGATCCGCGTCGTATATCACTTAAACGCTAGGTTGGCGCTTTTGTACGAATACGTGCGTAGTGACAAAACGGTCCACCCATTCGCGTTTCAGGCTCGACCAAAGGCGATCCATCGACACCTGCAAGGGAGGCGATATGGGCTTCAGACCGCAGTTGCGTGCCAGCCTTATGAGCGACGGGCGGGTGAAGCAATTGATATGCTCAAGCGGGTGGACGGGCTCGATTTCGCCTGACCAACCGTGCGCCCTGATTTTTTTAGCAACCCCGCGACCGTCGGGTACCCGAATGTGGGCGATTCCACCGTGCGCCAGATGAGCAGCAATCGTCTGCAGGGTTTGTCGCGGGTCAGGTACGTGCTCCAGCACCTGGTTGGCGAGCACAAAATCGAACATTTGTTCGCCTGTAGAGAGATGTTTAACGGCGTTCACACCAATCGAACGTGCATGCGCCAGTCGATTCTCTGAATATTCCAGACCGGTCACATCGTAACCATGTGATTGCGCCATATGCGCCCAGTAGCCCCAGCCCATGCCAAAATCGAGGACGCGAACCGTGCCAGGACTTCGTGGAAAGTAGCGCCCGATCGCGTCGATCACGCGGGCGTATTGCCTGGTCGTCTTTGGCTTCGCCGACTGCTTTTTCCTAAGGCTTGCTTCGTTGTCGATCCAGTGGTCATATAGCATCATCATTCCCGGGTCGTTCAGCACACCTCGTTGGAATATCAGCGAACAGCGCTGACATTGATCGAGGATGTAGTCGCGGTTACTCAGAGAGTGGTCGTAACGGTTCTTATAAAATTGCTGAAGAAAACTGGAGAGCGCGGGTTGGCCAAACGATGCGCGGTACAACTCCTGCGCCTCAGGTTGGCTACACACCGGGCACTCATTTCGATCGATCAGGTCAATCGCTGGCATCATGATGGTTGCCGCGCCACGATTGTCGCGCGTTTCGGGGCTGGGTGACCTTCGACTGTTTTATTGCGGTCTTCCGGATCGAGAAAATCCGACAGGGACTGAAACTGCATCCAGTCTGTACTCCGCTGCTCCTCAGTTGATGTTTGTGTAATGTCGATAAGTCGAACATCGACAAATCCGCAGCGCTTGATCCAGCCTTGAAGTGTCTCCACGGACGGTAAGAACCAGACATTGCGCATTTGCGCATAACGATCTGGCGGCACCAAAGCGTAGCCGTCGGCGCCGTCGACGATGAGCGTTTCCAGAATCAACTCGCCACCCGGTGACAGTTTTTGCTTAAGCGAATATAAATGATCGATGGGGGAGCGTCGGTGATACAAAACACCCATGGAAAAAACGGTGTCGAATTCAAAACCGTTTTCCGGTGTCTGTTCCAGCGCCAAAGGAAGCACCCAGACGGGAGCTGATTCAACAAAATGTTTGCACGCAAAGAACTGCATCACAAACAGCAGTGTTGGGTCTATGCCAACAACCAGTCTGGCACCGTCAAGGTACATCCGCCAGCAGTGATAGCCATTCCCGCAACCGACGTCGAGCACGCGGCGGCCTTTTAGTGGCGTAATCGAATCGCAGACACGATCCCATTTCCAATCTGAACGCCACTCGGTATCGATAGGAACCCCGTTTACCCCAACTGGACCTTTGCGCCAGGGGTGTAGTTTACGCAGTGATGCATCGAGCCCGTCAGGGACCGGTTGCGGCGATGCTTCGCCGAAAGTGAGGAGTTGATTGAAGAGCGCAACCTTACGCGTTGATGGTACTGGCAAATCGGCCAGGACTGATTGCCATCCTGCGAGGTTACCATTTCGATTGTGTTCAAGTGCGTGTTCAGTGGCATGGGTCAAAGAGGAAACGACATCCGGCGAATGTTCATGTAGTAGTTGTTGCCACAGCGTTTGGTAAGCATCAGCACAATTCATTTGATTGCGAGCATCGATGCGAAGTTGAAACATTGAAACCACACGTCACTCGCGGAAAAACCCGCCTCCGAAAATCTTTCTTGATGATCGGCCAACGTTTCAGGAATCAGAACATTTTCAAGGGCTGTACGCTTTTGGCTGATCTCGAGATCGCTGTACCCGTTAGCTTTTTTGAATTCGTGATGCAGGCGAGTTTGCATGTCCTGCATTTTCTCGTTCGGAAACGCAATTTTTTCTGAGATGACCAGGACACCCCGTGGGCGCAAACCCGCGTAAATGCCTTGAATTAACTTCGGACGTGCTTCGAGTGGAACGAATTGCAAAGTGAAATTTAAAATGACAAGCGATGCGTGTTCAATGTTTGTTTGCGAGATATCTTCGCAGCGGAGCTCGACTTCGGACTCTGAATTTCGCGAACGGAGCTTGTTCTCGAGCTCCTTAATCATCGCTGGAGCGTTATCAACTGCGACTATTTTGTAATGGGTGTGCTGGACGCTGTCCAGAACGGAAAACGTTGACGCGCCCAGTGAGCAGCCCAGATCGTACACGCTGCTGTTGGGTGTGACGACTTTACTGGCGAGCATCCCGATGGATGAAATAATCGATCGATAGCCCGGCACTGAGCGTTGAATCATGTCAGGAAAAACACGCGCAACGTCTTCATCAAACGTGAAGTCGCCGATTTTTTTGCGAGTCGAAGAATACAGTTGGTCGACGTTGTCGATCATCAGTCTAAATGCGCGTGTTGGCGGTTGTTATTTATACGGGTCAGCGGCATCGCGTAAGCCGTCACCGAAAAAATTAAACGCGAGGATGATTAAAACAACCGGCACGACGGGAAACATTAGCCAGGGATAAAGTGCGACGACGTTGATGTTTTGCGCCTCGTTCAATAATACGCCCCAGCTGGTGACGGGTGGCCGCAAACCTAAGCCCAGAAAACTGAGCGCGGTCTCACCCAATATCATCGCGGGTATTGAAAGAGTCGCTGATGCGATCAAGTGGCTCATAAAACCTGGAAGTAAATGACGCCCGATAATTCTTTGCGGTTTGGCACCCATAAGCTCAGCAGCGGTGCAGTAGTCCTCTTCACGCAACGCGAGCAATTTGGAACGCACGGCGCGCGCCAGTCCTGTCCAGTCGAGCATAGCCAAAATAACAGTGATGCCGAAAAAGATAAGTATTGGGCTCCAGTTGACAGGCAGCACGGCCGAAAGTGCCATCCATAGTGGCAACTCGGGAAAAGAGCGAATGACCTCGATACTGCGTTGCACGCTCGCGTCGACCCAACCCCCATAGTAACCGGCAAGCCCGCCGATAATAATGCCAAGAGAAAAGCTGATCATGATCCCAACCAGTCCAATCGTTAAGGAAATGCGCGCGCCGTAGGTGATACGTGAAAATACATCGCGGCCCAAACGGTCTGTGCCTAATAGAAAAAAGGTGCCGTTTTCGGGTGGGCATACAAGGTGAAAATCTGCGTCGACCAATCCCCAGAATTTGTACGGGTCGCCGCTGCAGAAAAAGCGAAGGGGTTGAACGTCGTCTTTGCGCTCCGGATACAGACGTTTAAGGTTATCCATGTCGAGTTCGTAATCACGGCCGTAAACGAATGGCCCGACGAATTTTCCATCGTGGAAAAAATGCACGCTTTGAGGAGGCGAATAAATATAATCCGTGTTGCGTGTGTGCAGATTGTAAGGCGCGATAATTTCGCTGATAAGTACCGATCCATAGTTCAACGCGAGGATAACGCCGCAAATTACAGCAAGCTTATGGCGTTTTAACTTCCACCACATCAGCGTCCATTGCGACGCCAGAAAATAGCGTTCTTGCTCGGGAGTCAAAGCCTCGATCGAGTGCGGATTAAATTCGGCCTCTGAAACAAAATGAGCCTGTTGCTCATCCCGGCTCATTTGGCAACATCACCTTGCAGGCGAATCCGGGGGTCCAGCAACGCAAGCAATATATCGGAAATTAGAACCCCGACAACGGTCAGCACCGCGAGGAACATGAGAAATGATCCGGCCAGGTACATATCCTGACTTTGCAGGGCGTCGAGCAAAATCGGACCAGTTGTTGGGAGCGACATGACCACGGCCACGATCTCTGCCCCAGAAATAATTGCCGGCAGCAGGTTGCCGATGTCCGCAATAAAGAAGTTCATCGACACGCGCAGGGGATATTTCATTAAAAGTTTGCGTGGCGATAAGCCCTTGGCTCTGCCCGTGACAACGTATTGCTTTTGCAATTCATCAAGCAGGTTGGCGCGCAATCGACGGATCATTCCCGCCGTGCCGGATGTACCAATGACAACAACCGGAATCCACAGGTGTTCGAGCACTGAAAGAAACTTATCCCAACTCCAGGGTGCGTCGATGTACTCAGGGTCCATCAGTCCGCCGATGGAGGTGCCAAAGTACACATTGGCAAGATACAGCATGACCAGGGCGAGTAAGAAATTCGGAGTTGCGAGACCCAAAAATCCTAAAAAAGAAAGTCCGTAATCGCCCCAGCTGTACTGATGCGTGGCCGAATAAACACCAATTGGAAACGCAATCGCCCAGGTAAAAAGAATCGTGACAATCGAAATCAGAACAGTGAGAAAGAGTCGGTCACCGACGACTTCGGTAACCGGCAGGCTGTACTCGAACGAGTAGCCAAAGTCGCCCTGCAGCATGCCAAAAAGCCAAACGAGGTATTGCTCGTACAGTGGTTTATCCAGACCGTACTGCGAACGCAAAAACTCGATTTTTTGTTCGTCGACTGATTCGCCCTGACTTTGTAATTCGGCGATATAACTCTCGAGGTAGTCACCTGGCGGAAGCTGAATGATGACAAACACGAGCATGCTGATTACCAGCAACGTCGGAATCATCGTCAACACGCGACGAAGGATGTAAACACCCATTAACGGCGTGCCTCGTCGAACCAGAATGTGTCGGGTTTATAGACGCCAAAATAAGCGCCAGGTTCGATATCGTAAAAACCGTCCTGCGGCACATTGTGCAGATGTTTATTCACCACTATGGGGTGTTGGACGCCCGTGATGATTCCAATCGAGTACATTTGATCACGATGGATGCTCAGCATTTTGTGCCATATATCAGTGCGGTCTTCGGCAGTTGTTGCCCGCCTCCACTGCGCGTTCAAGTCCGCAAGTTCTTGTACTTCCGGGAGTGTAGGTGGTTCACCACTTTTACCTCCGGTTTGAAAGTACTGTCCCCACTTTGGCCACTGGTATTGGTATTTTGATGAGGGAGCAAGTTCCTTTGGGCTTGTGTTGGCCGTCGGCATTGCGTTCGCGAGTCCCGACCATATCGACATTACGGCGTCACCTGAAAAAATGCGATTGCGAAAAACTTCACGCGTTGAAGGCACGCTGTAAAGTTTGACTCCAGCTTGCAACCAACTGTCGTGAATCAATTCGAGCACATCTGTCTGTTCGGTACTTTCACCGGCTGTCTGGATTAGTATTTCCAGCGGGCGGCCATCGGGTAACAGTCGTACGCCCCTGTCGTCGCGTTCGGTTAGACCGAGTTCGTCTAGCAAATCGTTAGCGTGCTGCAAATCGTATTCAATCCACGATTTTTGATACTCCGGACGGAACAGTGGGCACTCGGGTAAAACCGTATTGTTACTTTCCAGTACCAGGCGAAAGTACACGACCTGATTTATCTCGTAGCGATTGATGGCGAGCGACAAGGCGCGGCGAAAACGCACATCGTGCAAATATCGGCGCATGGATTCATCGTTGGTATTCAGATTCGGAAACAGCGCGATGTGCGCCCCTTTGGCTGTTCGCCAAAGTCGGACATCAAAATTGCCGCGTTTGCTCGCCTGCTTCAAAAACGTGTAGTTGTCCATGCGCAAATAACGCGCTTGCAGGTCCGATTCGTCTGCCCCGGTCTTTGCCGGTACCAGTTTCGAAGAGGCGATGTTGACCGCAACGCGATCGATGTAGGGCAACTGCCTGCCGTTAGTGTCGACCCGGTGATAAAAAGGGTTGCGTTTAAAAATAAACCGTTCGGAAGGCGGGAACGTTGTGTTCATCCACGGTTGCAGCGTTGGCAAATCCGGATTAGTCGCTTTGTAGGGCCGGTCGCGGTTGACGTGTACCCCCATCCAGTTCCTCGAGCTGTATTCCTCGATTAACTCAGCGATTCGATCATCAGATTGGTAACGCTTGTGAAATTGCTTCAAGTAGTGCGCAGGCTTATAAATGTACAACGGTCGCGGCCCGGCAAGAGCGGGCAAAAAGAAGGGATTCGGTTGCGACCATGAATAGCGCACTGTGTATTTGTCAAGGTACTCGACTTTTGGCGCTTCGCCATCAATGAGCAAATCACTTGGTGGACCGGATTTAGATAATTCAGGGTCGTTTGCAATGTCTTCCCAATAGTAGCGAAAATCTTCGCTGGTAAATGGATGACCGTCGGACCATTTGTGGCCTTTGCGAATTTTTAACGTAAAAATGCGACCCTCTTTAATCTCAATGCTTTGCAAAAGATCGGGTTTCATCTCCAATGTTGGTGTATAGCCAACCAGCCGTGCATAACCGTAGATGACTAACTGTCGGATGTCTTTTTGTTTGCCCATTAACATGCGTAACTCACCGCCGTGTGTCCCCGGTGAGAACTCGCCTTCAAGGCTGACAACTTCGGGATATTGCGGTAACCGTTTCTCGATTGGAGGCAAGTCACCGCTTTCAACCAACGGCAAAAGTGAAGGTGCTTCAATGTAGCTATTGGTCTCGGCGACAGCTTGTGTACTTGCACACAACAACGTAAATGCAAACAGCGAATTGCGCATTTCTACGCTGCCAGTCCCGAGGCATCGCAGGCAGCTGCCGCGCGGACGAAGTGGTCGTTGCCGATGTTATGAAACGCGATCTCAATGTGACCGTCTATGGTATAGGGGTCAGGCCACGACTGTGGATCGGATGCTGCACTTTTGGCAATGATGTTGAAATCGAGTTGTCTGCTGAGTTCGGGGTGTGGAACCGCAGAGAACAAAGCGCGGGTATACGGGTGAACTGGATTGTTAAAAAGTTCGTCGCGCGAGGCGAGTTCGACTATTCGTCCGCGACACATAACCGCGATACGATCTGCAATATAGTTGACGACCGCCAGGTTGTGAGAAATGAAGATATACGTGAGGCCAAGTTCGCTCTGCAGGTCTTTTAGTAGATTAAGTACCTGTGCCTGAATAGATACATCGAGCGCGGAAACCGGTTCATCGCAAATCAGCAAATCCGGCCGCAGTGCGAGCGCTCTCGCTATTCCAAGACGCTGTCGTTGTCCACCTGAAAAACTGTGCGGATAACGACTCAAAAATCGCGGGTCAAGTCCCACCAGTCGCATCAAGGCCTGCGTAGTTTCGCGATGCGACACAGTATCTCCGATTCCATGGACTATCAGCGGCTCGCGCAAGATGTCAAATATCGTCATGCGCGGACTCAATGCGCTGAACGGGTCCTGAAAAATAAACTGCATTTTCTTACGAAAACTAAGCAGGTCATCGCCATTGAGTTCTCGAACATCAATTTGCGTGCCGCGGTCGTTGTAAACAATACTACCGTGGTCGGGTGTCACCGCACGCATGATAATTTTACTCAGCGTTGTTTTACCGCAGCCGCTCTCTCCGACAAGGCCAAAACTCTCACCCTGCTTAACGTCGAAACTGACCTTATCGACCGCAAGTAATTCGCTCGACGAACTCCTGAACCATCCGCTGTTGTGAATGGAAAACGATTTACTGATGTCTTTGATACTTAGGTGCGGTTCCACTTTTTCTTCGTTATTCCACGGCACATTTAATGACGCCAGCGAAGTTGTATCGGATTCGATTTCGCGCACCGGTGTAAGACGTTCGCCCTTTTCCATATCAAACCGCGGGACCGCGTTCATTAGCGCTTTAAGATAGGGATGTTGCGGGTTTTCAAACAGTGGTTGTAAAGGACCGCTTTCCATAATTTCGCCGTGATACATCACCACAACGTTATCAGCCATATTGGCCACAACACCAAGGTCGTGTGTTATGAGCAACAGGGCCATGCCCAGCTCGTTTTGAAGTTCTTTGATTAGTTTCAGCGTGCGCGCTTGAATGGTCACGTCGAGCGCGGTTGTCGGTTCGTCTGCGATCAAAAGAGTAGGGTGGCAGATCATCGCCATCGCGATCATCGCACGTTGACGCAAACCGCCGGAAAGCTCGAATGGATACATTCGAAATGCGCGCTTGGGATACGGGAATCCAACATGTTTCAACATGGTGTGAGTCAGAGTGACCCCTTCCTTGTGACTTGCGTCACGATGTAGAAACAACGCTTCGCTAATCTGGTCGCCAATCGTGTGAACCGGTGACAAAGACGTCATCGGTTCCTGAAAAATGATTGAGATACGTCCGCCTCGAATTTGTCGCATATCGCGACTTTGCGGGTCGAGCGCCGCGATATCGACAATTGCACCATTGGCACTTGGGTCCGCAAAAAGAATTCTTCCGTGACTGATCTGTGCGGCTCCGGGCAAAATGCCCATGATGGCCTGTGAGGTAACCGATTTACCGGATCCCGATTCACCGACCAGCGCAACCGATTGGCCCTGTTCGATGCTGAACGAAACATCTTTTACGGCGCTGATTCGATGGCCGTGCAAAAAGAAATCTATCGCGAGATGTTCAACACTCAGAAGCGGGTGGGTTGCGGAATGTTCTATGGTGCGCTCCATTGATTGCGTTTTTAGTTTCTAACCGCAAAACAGGCGCTTAGTTTAGAGAAGTTACCTGCGATAGTGGAGCGTTAATTTCTGCTCCAAACACAGATTCAGGATTCGGACGCCTCATCCTGGTCGGCGAGCAGTGTGACGCCGAGACCGGGCGAGCGCGTAGTGCGCATTTTTCCGTCTTCGAGTTCGAATCCGCCAGACACTATATCGCGTGCGAGATCAAGACTGCCGTCCAGATCGATATAGCGCGTCGCGGGTGATGAAAAAGCAGCATGCAGTGCCGCGGTGATGCTTACGATACTTTCGTCCATGCATCCCCACATGAGTTGGACACCACCCACGTCGGCGATATCTGCGATTCGCTTTGCGCTGAAAATACCACCACATTTCATCAGCTTGATCACAAATATGCCGCAGGCGCCGATGTCTTCTCCGGATCGACGGTTAATCAAGCGTAGCGCGTCAGACTCATTCAGCAGGCTTTCGTCCGCTGCAAGCTGCTTGCGCATACCCGCTGGTAAGTCCCAAAGCGACTCGTCGAGCTTTGTGTCCATCGGTTGTTCAACGAACTCCAGATCGAGGGCGCTGGTTTCACGATGAAAACGGGTGAGGTCTTCAGGCGAATAACCCTGATTCGGATCGACGCGTATATCGATCGTCGACCGATAGCGACCGCGCAGCTTGCGCAAGCGTTCGATATCTTCTTCCACCGAATGTCCAAGTTTGACTTTCAGGGTACGAAAACCGCGACCAAAATACTCCTCTGCTTCGACGAGGGTTTCTTCTAAAGACTTGATTCCAATAGTAATTGAGGTTGGTAATGAGTCGTGTGTGCGTCCAAGTACGTCAACCAGCGGGCGCTGTAAAAACTGACCGAGCAAATCGTAAAGTGCTATATCAATTGCGGCTCGAGCAGCCGGTGTGCCCGGCATGCGACGCGCGAGCTCGCGACTAAGCTGATTAATCGTGCGCACGTCGTGCCCAATCAACCAGTTAAGTGACTCCAGCTTTAGCGCCTTGCTGCAGGCGTCAGGTGTTTCCCCGGTTACATGCGGTTCCGGACTTCCAACGCCAACGCCGGTCAGGCCGATATTGGTGTCGACTTCAACCACGTTGTTTTGCACCGCGTCGACTTTGCGAAAGGCAATTTCGTACGGGCGCGACAGCTCGAAGTTCTCGATGCGGGTGCGGATTGCGGTAATTTTCATGCGGTTTGTTCGAGCAAAAATTCGCGCACTGGCGCAGTTAATTCGTCAACGTTATCAAGTAAAGGGCAGATTACGGGTAATTTTAGCAGGTCTGCCAAGCGCGCTTTTTCAGACTGCAACTCAGAATCCGACATTCCTTCGCCGTTAAGGGTGACGGCGATCACACGCGCCCCATAGTGTCCGATCAGTTCGATTTCGCTTTGTATCGATGGTATTGCGAATTGTTCTTCTTCGTAGCCTTCGAAGTACGGTCGTCCGGGCGCGTGCTGCAGGATAACGCCCCGAGCCTGAGTCGAAACCAGCAATTCGGCCCCGCATGGTCCGCTGGGGTTGCGCAGCGCGGACTGCCCTTCGAGTAGCATGACATCGGGACTTATCGCGCGTTCACACTTGAGCACCGCGTGCTCCAGCTCTCCGCTGACAAAGTCGTTTAGCGTGGAATCGAGAATGAATCCGAATTGTCCGCCTTGCATCCAGCCGGTTTGGCCGGTGTAGATCATTTCTGCGTGTACCCCCGCATTGTTGAGCGCATCGGTTAACAGCCGCGTGGTGGTGCGTTTGCCCAGCGCGCAGTCGGTTCCGATAACGGCAATGCGGGGCGCCTTGACATTGCGAATCTCACCAGTCCAAAAATGTAGCTCATCGATGCCACGGGGTTTGCGCAGATCGACGATCTCGACACCGCCAGCATTCGCCGCCGCGGCGATACCGGGATCATCGCAGGCGAGATCATGCAAACCGTTCACCAGCCCGATTCCGCTCTCGGCCGCTTGCTTCAACATAACGCGCAGTTCGTCGGTCAGACGACCCCCGTGTGTGGCAATACCGACAACACACCACTGGACAGACTTGCCTTTTTCGCGCGAGTGTTCAAGCGCGTCTTCAACCGAGGCAAACACCGGGATATCTCTCGGCTCACCGTCGAGCAGTTCGCCAGCGTCGCGACCCGTATTGTCAGCATCTACGACTGCGCAAATCTCAAACCGCGCACTGCGGCGGAGTAGCCCGTGTGTGACTTTGGCGTGAGGAGTGGTGAGGAGGCCGGGTGCGAGAATTATCGCCGCTTCTTGTTCTTTCATCGTGCTATATGGCGTTCGGTTGCAACAGACCGGAAGTATCGGTTTTGTCCATGCGCTATGCAACCACTAGCGGTGCGTTAGTGCGCTACCCCGATTGCACCGAGGCGTTAACAGCGGCCATAAACTGCCTGTTTGTTCGTCGTAAACCGTGTTCTCGCGGTTTGTAGCGCCTTGTATCCGCTGCCTTGAACCGTATTTCAATCTCCCGCTCGTGCAAGATCGCCTTCGTCTCGATCTGCAAGCACAAGTGTTGCGCGAATTAATTATAATGCGCGCTGACTTTTTTGCTGTTGACCTTTGAACCACAAACATCTGAGCCTGCTGGCAACCCGCATCGATCTCGACTGGTATGCACTTGACGCACGTATCGCGAGGCAAATTCCCGCCCGCGTGCGCGCCTGGTTGTGCGACCGAGACTCGCTTACCCGGCAAGTGCAACGCGCCTGCACGCAACGTTTTAGCGTCCGTTTATTACATCAGGACTGGCTCCGCGTAAGTGTTCGTGAAGCGCAGGCATTGGGCATTAGGCATCAGCAAGACGTTATCGTGCGTGAGGTTCAGCTCATGTGCGGAGAAACGCCCTGGGTTTACGCGCGCAGTCTGATTCCGCGAGCAGTTCTCGAAGGCGAATACACCGAGCTTGGTTCCATGGGTACCCGGCCACTCGGTGAAAAACTGTTCTCTGATCCCAACATACAGCGCGGCCCGGTCGAAGTTACCTGCCTGCGACGAGGCAGTCCCGCGTACCAGCTGGCCTCAAGTTCGATTCGGTTTCGGCCGAGCGGGTTGTTCGGTCGACGCTCAATTTTTTACGGTGCCGCGGCTCCGTTGATGGTGATGGAGTTCTTTCTACCGACTATTGGGCGTTTTCCCGATCAAGACATTGTTCGACGGCAGTGACTCGGTAAGCTGCGGCAGCGAGGTGACCGGGGTGAATCCCAGCGCGAGGATGTCGTTTTCGACCGGAACCGGCAGAGCGTTGTCATCGACTTTCTGATTGAGCACGCCGCCAAAAATCACCGGCAGCGTGCAATCGCGCGCGGTCATCAGGTGTTTGAGTTGTTGACCGTATTCCAGCGCCATTCCGTTATGTGTGCTGATGAGTATCGCATCAACCGACTCTCGGATGGCAGCGTCAACGATCTGATCTGGATTTTGCTCGGCGCCCAGGTTGATCACATTGGCACCGGCATCGCTCAGCAGTTCGGCCAGAGCTCCAATCGCATGCGCGTGCACGTCGGTTGAGGCGAGCAGAAAACGCCGCCCGGAAACGCGCGCCTGATTCGAGGGGTCAAGAAATGTGGCTCGGTGGTCCTCGACCAGGTTGCTGGAGAGTGCGAACATATCGGTCGGGATGATCACGTCGTCCATGCTCGCGAACAGGGATTCAAAGCCGACAGGACCGAGTTTTTTCAAAACAAACAACATTTGCAAGGGATTGCGCACATCAACGCCAGAATCGCGCAATCCCACAATCGCGTTGTTGAAAACGCGTTTACCTTGCTCGCACACCGTTTCTGCAAATGTATCAGCCGCGTTAAAGTCGACATGCGGCAGTAGATTGCGTGCCGATTCTTCGATGCGGCGTCCAAAACACTGCGCTTCGGCAATTTCCTCAGCCGACGGAATCCTGATGGCTTCGGTTACCGGCAGCGGTAACACTGCGTGACCTGTCGGGCAGCGCATCTGTGCGAGGATGTCCCAGAGCAGATATTCGGCGATCACGCCGCGGTTGCGAGTAAAGTCCGGGCCAAACGAAATTGTATCGCCATAAATCATTGAGCCTACGCTTTCACCTTGATGGATTTTGTCCAGCGCAAACACCCATCCCGCACGTTTGACAGGGTCGCACGTCAACCCGCCGATACAGTGACTCAGTTTTGTGTCGAGTATATCCTCGACGATATAACGCTCCATGTAAGCCCACCCGCCGACTGTTGTGCAGCAGCGAAACAACGCGCCAAACCCATCTTCGAGATAAGAGTGCAGCATTGTGCCGTGCTCGCGCAAAGCGCCGAGCAAGGCAATCGCGCTGACCGAAGCGGCACTGGTCGTTTCTGCGTCGTGCCAGCCCGGTGCCTCAAAGGTAAAGTACTGCGACAGGTTGCCTACCGTTGTGCAGCCTGAGCGCAGCGCTTCAACCGTGTTGATCACCGACGCTGGCTGCCCGATCATAAAATCGCCCAGGTGCGGTTGGATGCTTGCGCACTGCGCCAGGCGATTCCAGTCATCGCTGGATTGCATCAATGGCCCGGTTTCAGCCGGAAGCGAATCGCGTAACTCGGGTGGTACGCCCATACGACGATCCAGCGCGACACCGGCGCGGTCGATGCGAAAGCCTTGAGTTTGGGCGACCGCGTCAATCATCTGCAGTGCCGCAACCGTGCTGTCGGCATCGTTCATGCCGATATGCGCGTGGTACATGATGCGGCCATCACGCATGCAGGCGCGCTTGTAGTCCAGTTCGGACGTAAATCCGTGTTCGTCCAGGAACCGTGAGCGACCGATGCTCAGGTCTTGCGCGAGCCTGTGGCCTTCCGCTGCCGCGTGCTGCGCATTTGGCAGCGATTGTTTCGCGAGTTCGATCAAGCGAAGCTGGTGGGATTCGACATTCGTACGCAGCGTAGTCACGCCGTAATTGAAACCAAGGTTGCTAGCGACTGCAAGTCTGTAAAACAAAAAACCCCTCCCGCTAATCGCGCACGGGAGGGGAATTCGTCGGAGGAATGCTTATCAATACGCGCTTAATACGCGGGGTGAACCGGGGTCGGTTTGTGCATCGAAAGTTTACTCAAGCCTGTGACCGGGTCTGTGTCGAGCGACTGAACATGCAGGTTAATGCGATCGACCTCTTCCAGTCCCTCGGAATTTTCATAGTAAATTGGCAGCTCCCAGTCGCCAGGGCGCAGGAGGCGAATTTTGCGCCACGTGCGGTACCGCATTGAGCCCTCAATCGGCATCACACGGGTGTCGCGTGTCACTCCGGCGTGATTGAGTTGAACCAGCACTTTGCCACGCTCACCCTTCGGAACCAGAAAATTCATCCACAAATACAGCGACTGACCCGGCTCGAGCCGGTCGGTTGGCACTTCGCTTGTGCAGTTGTTTTTCAAATCCCCCTCGCGCTCGATGCCGGTGCAGAGCTTGTAATCGGCGAGCACTGGTTGTTTGGCCTCATCACTGTAAAAATAGCTGCTGACACGTTTAACCTCATCGGCACTCGGAGGTTGCGCGGCGTGTGTAAAAGATTGCGATAGCAACACGAGGGTGCATACCGAAATAGCAGCGGCAAGTTTGTAGCTCATAGCTAATCTCCTGATTGAAAATATTGAACAGATCAAAAATCTGTGAGTCGTATTACAGGGGAGTAATCAGGCGGTGAGCGGGTGGATTGTGGATGCTGGCAGCATCAAATATGGCAAAAAGTGGCAGAGACTGTGATCACGTGTTGCGTGTCAGTCGTCGCAGTTGTGTTGTCATGCGTCTGACGTACCGCTTCAAAATCCATGACGACTTTGTGTAAACTTCCCGCCCGCAATCTCTTGATTTCGCCGAACGCTTCCACAGTCATATGAATCGAACCGTTGCTATCATCGAAGACGATCCGCGCCTGCGTGAAAACTATTGCGACGTTCTGCAGCGTAACGGCCTGCATGTGATCAGATTTGCCGCGCGTCCGGCGGCGTGGGAGGCCATGCAAAATTCACTGCCCGATATGGCGATTATTGATATCACACTGGCGGGCGAGCCCGAGGGAGGCTTCGAATTGTGCCGCGATCTACGCGGTCTCTCGCCGCAACTGCCGATTATTTTTCTCACTGCGCGTGATTCCGAACTGGACGTAGTGTCCGGTTTGCGCCTTGGCGCTGACGACTATCTGGTCAAGGACATCAGTATGGAGCAGCTCGTCGCCCGCGTGATCGCGCTGTTCCGACGCCAGGATGCACTGAAGTCAGATTCGCAACGCGAACGCGACATTCAACACGGGGACCTGCGTATCAACGAGCAAACGCTTGCAGTTGTCTGGCAAGGGGAGCCCGTCGATTTAACTGTCACCGAATTCTGGATTGTTCACGCATTGGCTCGGTTTCCGGGACAGGTGAAGTCGCGTCAACAGCTGATGGACGCAGCTAACACGGTATTGGACGACAGTACTGTCACGTCGCATGTCAAACGTATTCGCAAAAAATTTCTCGCAATCGACAAGGAGTTTTCCGCAATTAAAACCGCGTACGGCTACGGCTATCGTTGGATTCAGTCGTGATACGCATTGTCAGTAAACAGGATTCCGACTGATGAAGCTACGGACACAGTTGCTGATTGCGGTGGCGGTAATTTTGCTGCTCCCGTGGGCAGGGTATCGCTACGTGTTGGAATTGGATGCCTCCTTGCGTGAAAATCAATCGCGGACGCTGGCAGCGCAAGCACGCGCAGCCGCAGCGGTAATTTCGGCGAACTTCCCGCACGGCGAGAGCGAGGAGGAAGTCAAGCAGGTGGTCGTCGCAACTAAGACGATTTTTGCCGACAGTGCCAATAGCGCCACCAACATTGTGTTAGATGGTTATGCGGACGACTGGCCAAAGGCTAAGTCATCTTCGGCAAGCCTGGTTTTGGGTGATAACAAGCTCAAGCCAGTGTCGATCGCTAACGTCGATGCAGCGCAAGTCCAGATCCGAGCGCTTCGACGTGAAAGCACGCTGTTTCTTTTTATTCAGGTGCAGGATAGCGAGGCTGTTTATCACAACGTCCAGCGCGACCCGCTGGCTTCCGGTGATCGCCTGCTGATTCGTGTGCCTGATCCCGATGATGAAAATCGTGTGCGCAATCACGTTGTCAGTCCGGTCGCACCGGGAGATGTCCAGACCCGTTTTGCCGGCAAAAAAGTGGACGGTGTGGTGCCGATAAACACCTCGCCGGATATCAACGCGTTTTGGGAAGACACCACCGAGGGCTACAACATTGAAATCGAGATGCCACTGCCCGCACTGCGCAGCGGTTTTGGCGTCGCTGTCGGTGATGTTGATACGCAAGACGACGAAAGCACGAATGTCACTTGGACCGGTACATTTGATCCCGCTGACAAACTTGATACGGGTACGCTACTCTACACCGATCCACAGATTGAGCAGTCGGTTAACGACGCCTTGCCGGTGTGCGGGCAGTTGTCTTTTTTCGACAATGAACGCTGGTTACTTGCCAACGCCCAGCACCCCTGCGAAGACAGTGCGCGTCGAACAAACGTGTCGGATCAAAACTTTTTTGAAGCGATTTTGCAGCGACTGTTCGAGCAATTCATCGAATACCCGTACTCAGTTGAGCTTGATTTGGAGCCGGTAAACGGTCGGTTGACCAATTTGCCCGAAGTGACGGTTTCGGTTCGTCACGCGCGTATCGATGAGATCAACAAGATTATGGCGATTCATCCTGTGGAGCGCGACGGTCATTCTGCGGGGTTTGTGTTGCTGGAACAGGAAACGGATTCTGTGCGTTCGCTGACGACGCAAGCGTTGGTCAAGCTCTTTTCGCTGACTATTTTAGTCGCCTTTGCAACGTCTTTATCGTTATTAATCTACGCTGTTATTTTGTCGTGGCGAATTGGCCGGTTGCGTGATCACACGGTGCGCGCGCTTTCTGATAAAGGCGAAGTTATCACGCCGCCTGTATCGCGCGCCGGTGATGAACTCGGTGAACTGTCGCGCGGGCTCGGTTCCATGTTGAGTCGGGTACAAGCGTATACAGAATATCAAAAAACCCTTGCGGCACGACTTACGCACGAACTGCGTACGCCGCTAAGCGTGGTTCGAACTTCAGTCGAGGCGGCTGACTCCACACAGGATCATCAACTGCAGGAATTATTGCAGCGAGCGCGGTCGGGCAGCGATCAACTCGCGTTGATTCTGCAATCGCTCAGTGAGGCACACAATCTCGAGTCAATGATCGCTGATGTCGAATTTGAACGGATCGATATGGGAGAGTTTGCGCAGGTTGCGGCAGAAGCGTACGCGTCAGTTTATTCCCCGCGACGGTTGATAGAATCCGAAGTGCCTGCCGAGTCAGCATTTGTGAGTGGAAATACCGATTTATTGCGACAGTTGTTAGACAAACTCGTTGCGAACGCGGTCGAATTCAGCGAAGGCGAGGGGCCGGTCGTCATCGCTGTCGTTGCAGAAAAAGACACGGTGACCCTTTCTGTTGTTAATACCGGGTCAGAGCTGCCCAAGGATGAGCTCGACCTGTATTCGCCGATGACATCGATTCGCGAATCCGGTGCAACCGAGTCTGTGGAAGAGGGTGGCGTTCGCTCGCCACATTTGGGGATGGGGCTATACGTCGCAAAACTCATTGCCGATAAACACGATGGCAAGCTGGTTGCCGAAAACCTTGATTACGTCGTAGGCGTTCAAGTGTCTCTGGTTTTATCGCGGCTCGAATGAGACTTTAGAAGTCGCGCCTTCCACGAGTACACCCGTTTGTGCTCCGGCTTGTTGCCTGGGCTGGATCACCAGAATCATACTGACGCAGACTTGGCGAATGTCGGCGGGATCTTTTCCGCTCGATTGTAATTGTCACGCGCAATCGCCTTGCTCCAGTCAAAAATCTCCGTATATGCGCAATTTCCTGTCTTCGTATGTCAACGGTTTCTTCGTTTACGCGTCTAAGGGTGTAACAGCTAAATGTTTGAATGGGTCATCTTATGGGCAAGGTGTTCATGCGTATGCAGTTTTTACTTTTATGCGAAGCGTTCGCGCGCGCGTCGAAGTGTGCCGCATTGTCTCGGGCGCGGACTGCCGATGCCGCGAGGAATTTACTTTTTAAAGGATGGGGACCACGCCTTAGTGTTAATTTTATTGTGAAGGTGTTAGGCAAAGGCATGTGGTATTACCTTTCGCTAATCACTATCTATAATCCGAGCGCTCGAAACGAAGGTGAGATTTTCGATTCGAGGGTTAGTCGGATAGTTAATAAAAAAGATAGGTAGAAGGTAATACCCGACCCCATCTCGATTCCGCGCGTGCATCGCGCTGGCTGCACTGTACGATTTTCTTAGTTTTCTGAATGTTTCAGAGCGTTCGCCGTACTGGCGTTTAAACCTTCGATAAAAATCACTAATAAAAATTGGCGAAGAAAAATGCGTTTATACCTATTTGTCCCCTTAATCATGGGGGTTGCTTTGCTGAGTGCATGTGGAGGAAGTAGCAGCGATACATCAACCGATCCCGATGAAAACGGATCCGATTCTGGAGTCTCCGGTTCAACATCGTGTAGCGACAACACCATCGAATGTCATTTCCGCAGCATAGAATCGATCTCCACCACCAGTTGTGAGCTTAGTAATGGAAGTACAACCACTTGCTACGAATTGGTGTTTGCGGCAAATCTTATCGAAGACGGCGTGACCGGTAACACATCTTTTAACGTAGACGCAGGCCCGTACTGCCCGAGAACGCTTTCTGACGTTGGCGGCATAGGGATCTACGACGATGATGACGACGGCGACAGCAGCGTGTTTGCGTTAAACGCAAGCTTTTGGAGTATGTTAAGCAGCGACGGCATTGACGTTGTAGATGACGACAGTGACATCTGTGTCGTGGATCGAGCTCCTACCAACATCGTGGGCGACGGCGATCCCGACGAGTGCAATAGCGTCTGTTCAGAAATCAGTTCGCGTAATAACCTGACGGTAACAGTGCTAATTCCTATTACGCCCGAAGACCTCACAACGCCTTACACCATTTCGGCCGCCGAGCCGCTTGGTGTTTCACTTGACGGCGTCCCTTTCGCGGGTCCGCCGCCTGCGACGGAGTTCGGTGGTGTTGGTGATCCGGTTGTCGCCGCGCTTGACCCCTGTGGCGGACATCTGGACCCCTCAGGCTTTTTTCACTGGCACTTTGTCCCCGAGGCGATTGATGTGGTACTCGAAGACAGTGGCATTTCATCCACCGAAGTCTTGTGCGAGGGTTCGGTTACGCAGGCGACTAGCCCGCTGGTTGGCTTTGCCATCGACGGCTATCCGATTTATTCGTACCTGGAAAGCGATAACAGCGCACCCTCTGATCTGGATGACTGCAATGGCCACTTTGGTGCGACCGATGAATATCCAGATGGCACCTACCACTATCACGCGACGTCACATGGGAACGATCTCAATGTGCCCCCTTGTTTGTCGGGTGCTTCGGTTAATCGCATGCTGGTGCTCTCAGTTGACCAGAGTATCGTCAACGGCGTTTGCACGATCAGTACGATCAACCATGGCGAACGCGCTGTTCGCCATCGGTCTGGTATTGCTTAGCCAAACTGCCACGGCACACAGCTCATTTATTACGACGTACTTACTGAAACACGATCAGGCGGGCTGGCGATTAATCGTCAGCGCGCCCTTGCACCCGGTTCATAGCGTTCTGGTCGCGTTGCACGGGGAGGAAGCAGTCGTAGCTGAAAACGGTTCCTACAACGTGGAACTGGCGAATCAATATTTCGAATCAAAAATCGAGATCGTTTCTTCTGAAAACGTTCGGCTAGAACTCGAGCATCAGAAAACGCAGTTGGGGAATCATCAACGCGATTTTGTTTATACAATCAAAAATATGCCCTTGATTTTGACGCGACTGGATTTTTCTATTAACGCCCTCGCTGAGAATATAGGCCAGCATAACGTCGTTCGGGTTATCAGTAAAAAGTCACAGAGTAAACTGGTACTGAAACAAAAAAACGATTTTCGCGGAAGCTTGCACTTCACCGGTTTCGAATAGCGGAGATGGATTCTATCCTTGCAAAAAAACACCCGATCGCGCGCCTGTGTGTTTTCCATCATTCCACACCAATCGTCCATTGACATAAACCGAGTGAATACCGTCTGAAGGCGTTTCGGGTTGATCATAACTCGCCCGGTCAATCACTGTTTTTGGATTGAAAATCGTGATGTCGGCGCAATAGCCTGACTTGATCAATCCGCGGTTTTTTATTTTAAATGTCTCAGCGGATAATCCGGTCATCTTGTGCACGGCCTGTTCAAGCGTGAGCAGGTTTTTCTCGCGTACATAGCGCCCGAGTACGCGTGGAAAAGTGCCCCACAGTCTCGGATGCGGCTTGCCGGTACCGGGCAGGCCGTCACTGCCGATCATGGTTGGTGGGTAGGCCATAATGCGCTCCAAATCAGTTTCGTCCATTTGAAAATAAACGGCTCCCGCCGGGTACAACTGCTCTGCCGCTTCCTCGATAGTGCAATCCCACTCCTGAGCAATATCATGCAATTCGCGCCCAGCCATGTGCGGGTGTGGATCAGAAAATGCAACCAGAACCTTTTCGCTCTCACGGATGTATTTGGCCAATAACGCGGTGGAACTCGCAATATAGGGGTACACGTCGAGTCCGACGGCTTGTTGCTTGCGGCCGCGCTCGATAGCCGCGAGAGTTTCAACGCTACGTCCATAGTTTTTAGGGCCGGAACATTTGTGATGCGAGATAACAACAGATGCTTTTGCGCGCCGGCCGATTTCGAGTGTTTCCTCTACCGCCTCAAGCACGCGATCGCTTTCGTTGCGCATATGCGTGGTGTAAATCCGCTCGTCGAATTCGCTCAAGACGCGCGCTAATGCAACAACCTCGTCAGTTGGCGCATCGTTGGCGGGCATGTAGTCAAGACCCGTGCTCATGCCTATACAACCCTCCGACAGGGCGGCACGGAGTTTTATTTGCATAGTGTCAATTTCGGATTTTGATGCAGCGCGATTTAACGATTCGCCCATCACAGAGACGCGAATCGAACTGTGCCCTGCAAGCAGTGCGAGGTTGAGCGAAGGCGGATTTTTTTTCAGTTCTGCGCGATAGTCGGCAACGCTTGGAAAAGCGAACTCCGACTCTTTGCCTATCACAGGAAAAGGTGGCGGGAAGCCCTTGCCAGATTCAAACGGCGCGATACTTAAACCACAGTTACCGGCAATGACAGTCGTCACCCCTTGCGATGCCTTGTAGCTCATATCCGGTGTTTTAAGGGCCGCGAGATCGTCGTGCGTATGCACGTCGATAAAGCCAGGCGCTGCAACACATCCGGCAACATCAACAGTGTCATCAGCGCGCCAGTTCCGCAGGTCACCGACTGCGGCTATCGAGTCACCTTCGACCGCAACGTCGCCGCTGTACGCAGGATTGCCAGAGCCATCTACGATAAGCGCATTCGTAATCTTAAGATGGCAGCGACCTGACTTCTCGTATTGTTCCGACATATCTGGGTTATGTGTTTTTAATTGATAATCTATGTCGCGTCATTCGCCGTAACACTCAGCTCCCGACCGGAGTAAAGTCGTATTCCTCTGATCGAAAAATTGCGTCAACCCCGCCAAGTGAATCGATCATCGCATTTTGATCCGCAAACGCTTGATCGTTTTCACGTTCCGGGTCAGCAATCGACAACAACGTCTGGTGCAAATTAGCGCGAATTTCTGAGTGTTCGTTAGATTGGCCAAGATCGTTGAGTTCGTCCGGGTCGGCGCGCATATCATATAATTCTGCTGCGTATCCAGGGTAAACGTTATATTTCCAATCGTCCGTGCGCAGCATAAACATACCGGTCGGCGATCCGCCGTCGTGGTACTCGCTCAGGATTACCCGGCTGAAATGATCTTTGCGTGCAAGCGAACGCAGATCCAAACCCGCAAAATCATCGGCGGCATAATCCACGCCGCTTGCTGACAAAATTGTCGGGTAAATATCGACGAGTGAAGCAAGCGTGCTGACAATCCTATCGTCCTCGACACCCGGGCCGGCAATGATCATCGGCACCCGAGCAGACTCATCGTACAAGGTCATTTTTGTCCACAGTCTACGGTCACCGTTGTGATCGCCGTGATCCGAAGTGTAAATGATTAGCGTGTTATCAGCCTGGCCACTGGCTTCGAGCGCTGCTAGCACCTGCCCGATTTGGTCGTCTAAAAAGCTGCAAAGACCGTAATACGATGCGCGCGCGATCTGGCGAGTTTGAGGGGTAAAAAACTGGTCGTAATCAAAGTTGTTTCTGATCGTTTGCAGTACCTTATTTTTGGGCAGTTGCGAATCATCCAAAAATCGCGCCTCGTCCATTTCATCCAGCGGATAAAGATCGAAAAACTCGCGCGGGCACGTCAGCGGGTAGTGCGGTCGCAGCCACGACACAAACAGTGCCCAGGGTTTGTCGCTATCGGCGTTGTCAGACTGCTCGATCCAACGACACGCTTCTTGCGTGACGCCCAGATCGTAATCGGTGTAGGTACTATCGCCTACACCAATTTCGCGTGCGTACTGCGAACAGTCCAGCACCGCTTCATGATTGCGAAGCAGACCCTTGATCCATCCTACGCCATCGCGGATGTACATTGGAAGAATTTCATTGTCGAACCCATTATCGAATTCATTGCCGCGATAGTGCAGTTTGCCGATGGAGTCGACGCGCCGTCCCACAGCTTGTAGTGCGTGCCCCCAACTCTTGGGTGTGCCGCTGTAGGCTTGCGCGTTTGACCAGCATCGGGTTTTGTGCACGTACTGACCGCTGGCGAGCGAAGCGCGCGCAGGAACGCAGATTGGCGAGGTTGTATACGCGCGCTCAAATCGCGTTCCGCGTTTGGCGAGGGCATCGAGCTGAGGCGTTTTGACCAGTGCGTGCCCGGCGCAACCCATAGCGTCGAATCGGTGCTCATCGCTGAAAAGAAACAGCACGTTGAGATTACTCATCGCGCTATCCTCGTATCACCGGCATTTCTCGGCTGGCACGACGCGTTAACAGCTCACAGCCGTCCTCGGTGATGACCAGATTTTCTTCGTGTACGATCATTTTGCCCGGCGCGTATTCCATGCCAGGTTCGATTGTCATCACCATACCCGGTTTTAGTGTCGTGCGATCCCCCGGCATGTTGGAAGGCGGTTCTGTCAGGTGCAAGCCGAGCCCATGACCAGAGCGGCCGACATTGCTATCGGGAACCGCGCCTGCCTCTTCTAAAACTGCGTTCTGCGCCGCCCACAAGTCCTCGGAGGTGATACCGGGGCGCGCCGCGTCGATGCCCGCCTGAGTGGCGTTCCAAACCGCCTCGTGCGCGCGTTTTGCAGCGTCCGTGATGTGGCCGAAAGCAAAGTTGCGGTCAAAATCGCAAAAGTACGCGTCGAACTGCAGACCGGTATCGATGAACATAATCTGCCCGTCGGTTTGCGCCGTTTCCTGGGGTCCGACAATTATTTGAGAGTAGCCGCCAGGGCCGGAGCATACGGATACAAACGGCGCGTTGTCAGCACCGCATTCAAACGCGGCTTTGCGAAACTCACGTGCCATGTCGATTTCGGTGTCGCCGTATCGAACGCGCTGCAAAAACAGATCGAATGTGTCGCTGCCTATCGTGCACGCCGCGCGAATCTTGCCGATTTCGCGCGATGATTTGACCATGCGTAACTCCCAGATCAACGCTGCAGCGTCGACAAACTCAATGCCTGAAATCTGCGCGCGTAAACGGTCAAAGTCCACTATCGGCATACGCACGATAGATTCGCGGCCCATTTCCCAGCCTATCCGGCCAAAACGACGATGCAGGCTGCTAAGTGTGCTGTCGAGCAGACTGACGCCGTCGTCTTCGGGGCAAGGCGCTGCCCACGTTCGAATATCGCTGATCCACGTTGTTTCCATTGCCGGGCCACCGATGCTGGGTATCACTGCGATCGGCAAACCTTCGCGCGGCACCACGATAAAAAAAGGACGCGTCGGGCTTTCCCAGAACTGTGAATTAAAACCGGAGAAATAGCGGAAGTTCTGCGGCATGGAGACGACGATTCCATCCATCTCGTGTTCATTCATTGCCGCCTGTGCCAGCGCAACGCGTGCCTCGAATTCATCCTGGGGAAAACCACGTGGTGGAAATACCTGTTGCGACATGCGTTCGCCTCTTTGTTTTCGCGTTAGTATACCGATCCGCGCAGAAAATTTTCGACAACCCGAGTAGTGGCGATGTCTGATCTCGAACAATATTTAAAAAACCGTGTGGCCTGTGTAACCGGCGGTTTTAATGGCATAGGCAAGGCAACCGTGCGCGCGCTGGCCGAGCGTGGGGCGCGCGTCGCAATTGGCGCCCGCAAGATCGATCAGGAATTTATTAATCGATTGCGCGGCGAAGGATTCGACGTTTTTGCGCAGTCACTCGATGTGCGCGCCGTTACGAGTGTTGATGCGTTTTTCGCGGCTGCCAGATCGGTTTTGGGTCCGATTGATATTCTGGTTAACGCGGCTGGCGTAACAGTGCACGCACTGGTACGTGGTCACGATGAACAATCCTGGCTTGATGTAATCGACACCAATGTTTCGGGGCCGTTTCGCACCACGCGTGCGTGCCTGCCGGACATGATCGAGCGTCGGTGGGGACGCATTATCAACATCGGCTCGACCGCAGCGCGCACCGCGACCGCTGATCACGCCGCTTACTGCGCGTCGAAATCCGGATTGTTGGGACTCAGTCGCGCAGTAGCGCTGGAAGGCGCACCGCACGGAGTGAGCTGTGTGGTGGTCAGTCCCACATGGGTTGAAACCGATATGCTGCGCAATTCAATGGCGATTCAGGCCAAAGCCAAAGGCATTAGCGTCGATGAAGAAACTGCGTTAACGCAATCCAATACGCCGCAAAATCGTCTGGTCCAGCCCGAAGAGATCGCCGCAACAGTTGCGTTTCTGTGTCGCGACGAAGCTCTGGGGATTACGATGGAAGATATTCAGGTTAACGCTGGGGCGCACTGGTAACCATCGACGGCGCTTTATTCGCCAAGTGGTTTGGAGTAAAGACTGCCAAACTGCGACAGATCGTCGTTGATGCCCGCGAGTCGAAGCGCGTGCCAGGCCATCGCATGGTTAGAAGACGTCAGCGGTAAGCCAAGGCTTTTTTCCAGCTCGGCGCAGGCCGCAACCAGTCGCACTGACGTACACGACACGAATACCATATCGACATCGGCGTGCTTTAGAATTTCGCGCACACCGTTTTCGATTGAGTCTGGCGTAATGCGCGACACGTTGGTGTCGTAGAGTTCGTTAAACGAGCCAAAAACCGGCACATCAAAACCACGTGCGGCAATGTAATCCGCGACGATCTGGTTTACATCAGCAGGGTAGGGCGTCAGCACACCAATCCGCTTAGCCTTGAACGCGTCGAAGGCGGCGAATGCCGCGGTTATCGGGGTCGTGCACAGCGCGTCCGGTTTTGATTGCTTGATGTTTGCGAATACGCCCTCTTCACCAATTGCCATCGACGCAGACGTGCAGCCGTAGGCGATCACGTCGACTGGTGTATCCGGCGTGATCACGCGTGAACACTCGACGATGCGGGGCTGCATCGCGCGCAGGTTTTCGGGTGTAATTGCGTTTTCATTGTGAATGCGGCTGTGATAAAGCGCGACACCATCGACCGCAGAAAACAAGGTCTGCCATTCGGATTCAATCGTGTAGTCGGTGGAGAGTACGATCAAACCGACACTGGCGCGCTCGGCGAAGCCGCCGTCCATCTCGAACGGAAGCTGCTCGATCATTATCGTGTTGCTGCCAGATTGAGGTGCAGTTGAACTCATGTTGAATTCCATTGCGATGTTGACAGCAAGAACTTACCATGCCCGCGCGTTTTACGGATAACAATTTTGATCACAGCGTCGCTGCGCTTTCAAAAGATTGACCGCACTGCGGAGGCGCTTTGGTCGCTGTCTGAATCGCATTGCGATAGACGGTTTTCGGTATCCTTAAACTGTTGTCACTATCGGCAAGCTCTTGGTTCGCGCGAACTCCGTGGATCGCTGAAAAAGTCTCCTTACACGCGCAGGTCAGGCGTGGTAGTGTCGCAAAGCTGGACATTACGTTGGTGCTGATCAGCAGGAGTGATGCAGTCGCCACCGATGTCTTGATCACCAAATTCTGAAATCCATAGGGCACACTCGATCGAACTCACAAGCTCAACGGCGAAAACGTCCGACAACAATGCGCTGGTCGGTGTTGGCTGGATGTTGCTCACCGGGCTCTTGTTCGTCGCCGTGACTGGAATCGTTCGTCATCTGGGCTCCGAACTACCGGCGGTGCAGGCGGCGTTCATCCGTTATGTATTTGGGACCTTGTTGATTTTGCCCGTGGTCACTCGTGTAGTGAAATCACCGAGTTTCACGTGGCCGAGTCGAACCGATTATTCGCTCTACATTTGGCGCGGTATTTTTCATGGCGCCGCGGTAATGCTGTGGTTTTTTGCAATGGCGCGAATCCCGATTGCCGAGGTGACCGCAATCGGTTACACCTCGCCTATTTTTACCGCCATTGGTGCTGCCATTTTTCTGGGTGAGGTTTTGCACGCGCGGCGCATTGCTGCGATTGTCATCGCTTTTATCGGCGCAGTCGTGATTTTGCGACCTGGATTCCAGGCTATCGAAATAGGCGCACTTGCGCAGGTCGCAGCGGCGCCCATGTTTGCGATTTCGTTTTTGCTCGCAAAAAAACTCACCGCGAATCGCAGCTCTGAAGAAATTGTCATCATGTTATCAATTTTCTGTACGCTGGCATTACTACCCGGTGCGCTTTTTCAATGGCGGGCGCCAAGCTGGGAAGAATTGGGGTGGTTACTACTGACTGCCGCGTTTGCAACAGCGGGGCACTACACACTCACTCGCGCGTTTCAGTGTGCACCGCTGACGATCACTCAGCCGGTGAGTTTTTTGCAATTGATTTGGGCGACTTTGCTCGGTTACTTTGTGTTCGGCGAGTCGGTGGATGTGTTTGTGTTTATTGGTGGCGGTATTATCGTTGCGTCGGTTACTTACATTGCCCACCGCGAATCAGTTGTCTCGCGTCGTAACCGTAAATCAAGCGAGCAAGCGGAAAATTAACAGGAATTGAGATGCCATTGAAACCGTGTGTGTTAGCGATCGATCAGGGCACAACCAGCTCGCGCTCGATGCTGTTTGATGAAGGGGGAAATCCGATTGCTTCGGCGCAGCGCGAATTTAAGCAACATTACCCTGCTGCCGGCTGGGTTGAGCATTCGCCACACGACATTGTCAATACAGTGGTTGAGACCGCCCGCGAAATGCTCGCGCATGCAGATGAGAACGGTTATCGGGTTGCAGCTATTGGTGTCACTAACCAGCGCGAGACAACGATTGTCTGGGACAGAAAAACCGGCGAGCCTATTTACAACGCCATTGTCTGGCAGGATCGACGCACGGCAGATCGCTGTGCGCAACTGCGCGATTCGGGCGCGCAGAGTGATGTTGTCGAACGCACCGGACTGCTTGTAGACCCGTATTTTTCTGCGAGCAAAATCAGTTGGATTCTGGATAACGTGAGTGGCGCGAGAGCGCGTGCCAAGCGCGGCGAATTAGCGTTCGGCACTGTCGACAGTTACTTGATTTATCATCTTACAGGCGGAGCGAAACGCGTCACTGACGCTACCAACGCCAGTCGTACCAGTGTGTTCAACATCACACGACAAACCTGGGATGACGAGTTGCTACGGTTGTTCGATGTGCCGGGTTTGCTGCTGCCTGATGTCCTCGATTGTATTGACGATTTTGGTATGGCCAGCAGCAAAGTGCTGGGCGAGGCGATTCCCATTTTTGGTGTCGCCGGAGATCAACAAGCGGCTGCTATTGGGCAAGGCTGTTTCGAAGTGGGCGATGTCAAAAGCACCTACGGCACAGGTTGCTTTGTGCTCTCGAATACGGGTACAAAAAAGCTGACCTCAAAAAACAAAATGCTCTCGACCATTGCGTATCGCCTGAGTGGAAAAACCACGTATGCTCTTGAGGGGTCTATCTTTATCGCAGGCGCAGGCGTGCAATGGCTGCGCGACGAACTGCAGCTTGTAGAGCGCGCCTCGGAAACCGAAGCGTTGGCGAGAGGTCTTGAGAATAACGGCGGCGTTTATCTGGTACCTGCATTTACCGGATTGGGGGCGCCGCATTGGGATCCGGATGCACGCGGTGCGATTTTCGGATTGACGCGCGGCTCTGGTAAAGCGCATATCGCGCGCGCAACGTTGGAGTCTGTGTGTTACCAAACCAACGACCTGCTTGATGCAATGCAAGACGATGGGGTGCCGATGCGATCGCTAAAAATCGACGGTGGTATGGTCGCAAACAACTGGTTAGCGCAGTTCTTGACGGATATCGTCAATTTACCGATCACTCGAGCCAAAGTCGCTGAAACAACGGCGCTGGGGGCTGCACGTCTCGCCGGTTACAAAGCCGGGGTTTACGACACTATTGCGGCTCCTGAATCGAATGTCGAAGCGAGCAACCGCTTCGATCCCGCAATGCATGCAGACCTGCGACGTGATTTACTCGCTGGATGGCAGAACGCAGTTGAACGGACGCTAACGAGCAAGTAAAAAATAAAGTCGCTATCACTCTTCCATCGCTGTACACCGTAACAGTAGCCGCAGGTGGCCACTGAAATCATTGATGGGGTAGTGCAGGGTAAAGCGGTTGTCCCACATTACGAGTTGCCCCGGTTCCCAGGTGACTCGACAGGTAAACTCGGGTCGCGCTACGAGATCCGAGAGAAACTGAATTAACGGTCGACTTTCGTCCTCAGTCATCCCATCGATGCGCACGGCAAACATGCGGTTGATATACAGACCTTCTTCGCCGGTGCGTGGATCTTTGCGGACAATCGGGTGCACGGCGGTTTCAGTCGGATGATCCGGAACACCCGCCCCGTTATAGCTGTGCACTGCGTTTAGAGTTCGTAACAAATCCTGCAGGGACGAACTTAACGCCGAGAACGCCCGAATACCGTTGGCAAACGCGGTGTCGCCACCCTCCGGTGGCAGTTCAACGGCTTGTAGCGCGGATAAATATCCTGCGGGTTTTCGAAAGGTAACATCGGCGTGCCAATCGCTGCCGCCAAACAGCCGTGTGCCGTCCGGTTCCTTGCGCATTTCCAATACTTCTGGAACACCGTCTGCATACAACACACCTTCGTCCGAATGGTGGTGAAACAAGGGCCCGAAATACGCTACCAAATCCCTTAGTTGCTCTGCGGTCAAGTTCTGTTTCGGAAAGACCAGTACACGATACGTGTCGAGAAGATTTTGAACCTGCTCAGCGGTTTGCTGATTGGATTGAGACGCGAGATTTAAACCGTCGATGCGCGCGGCGAAGTGCGACGTGAGTCGTTGGATGGTGTAACACACTGCGGATTAACGCGCGCGATTTACTCAGAAGTTGATGTGACGTCGTCTACGGTAACCGTGACGGATCCATCCTCGTCCAGTTGGCCTTTTTCGATTTTGTTACGTGCAACGTCAAGAATACGCTCGCGGTTTTCGACAAAATGCGCCTGAACGTTTTTATCCTCTTCCTGTTCGTCGGATTCGGCTTGAGAAAATGTGTTGAGCGTTGCTTCCTCAATCCAACATTGCAATGGATCGCCATCAACCACAGCCCAGAATTTCATCGCGCTGCGACTGGCGCTCCATTCGTACTGCTCGTAGAAAGAAATTTCTTGCATCGGCCTACCAGCGTTACATCACACGGTGGCAATGCTATCGAATGAGTTTGCGAATAGCGAGAGTTTATTGCTTGATAAAGCGCTTGAATCAAGCGAGTTACAAATTGATGTAAATCATCAAGATGTTTACGCTAAAACAATAAAAACAAATACATAGGACTGTTAGTTAATTTTCAAGTAAAGTTTCACCAACTGTAACCCTGGATCAAAAGTAGTTTTTGTCGGGCATGCTGGCTTTCCTCTTGGCGATGTAAGCTTGCAATGCATCATCGACTGCAGTGTCGAGACCCGGATCTTCATAGTGCTCCAACTGACGCTTCCACTGCGCGTTGGCACGCCGTGCCGCGTCTCGCGATCCGTCTGCTACCCATTGTTCGTACGCATTGCTGTCACTCGATTCGGATCGGTAAAACGCGTCTCGAAAATTGCGCTGCGTGTGATCGCTGGAAAGGTAGTGTTGACCCGGCCCCACGGCGGCAATCGCATCCATCGCCTGCGCGTTACTGGAGAGATCGATACCCTCGAAAAAGCTTGCGACTTTGCCGCACAGGTCGGCGTCAATAATCGTCTTTTCAAAACTGGTGACGAGTCCCCCCTCGAGCCAACCCGTCGCATGATTAATCAAATTGGCGCCCGCAAACATTGCCATCAACAATCCCCACGTGGCCTCCTGTTCCGATTGTGCGTCAGGCGCTTTGGATGCGGACAGCGTGCCGACGGTGTGAAGAGGCACGCCTAAGCGCCGCGCAAGCTGGCCCGACGCGAGAACCATTTTTGCAGCTTCAGGGGTTCCGAACGTTGGAGCACCGCTTTGCATCGACATGGTGCTGGCGAAACTTCCCATTAAACAGGGTGCGCCTGGATTGATGAGCTGTACAAGACAAAGACACGCGAGTGCCTCGGCTAATACCTGCGTCAGTGTGCCTGTCACTGTGCACGGGCTCATTGCACCCGCAAGCGTCCACGGCGTGCACGCGACGGGTTGATTGCTGCGCGCGTAGGTTTTAAGCGCGCCGGACATATTGGCGTCCAGCACCAGCGGCGCATTGGTGTTGCTAACGCAGTACAACACCGCGTTGTTTTCAACGAAATCATCGCCGAACACAATTTTTGCCATATTGATGGAATCTTGCGCGCGCTCGGCGCCAATCAAGGCGCCAAAGCAGGCTCGGTCGGAATAACGAAAATGCGCATAGAGCATGTCGAGGTGACGTTTGTTGGCTGGAAGATCAACCGGCTCGCAGACGACGCCGCCGGAATGGTGCAAATAGGGAATCGTCTGGTGCAGTTTCACCAGGGTTTGAAAGTCGTCCAGCGTTCCGTAGCGGCGGCCCCGATCCAGATCAGAGACAAACGGCGGCCCCCACGACGGACACAGTACTGCGTTATCGCCCCCGAGCACGACAGTATTGTCTGGATTGCGTGCGTGCTGTTTAAACTCTGCAGGGGCGGTTTGTTGAATAATCGAACGGCACATCCCGGGTTCAAAACGCACGCGCGTTCCTGTTACATCGGCACCGGCTTCGCGGAAAATACTGAGGATTTCCGGGTCATCGGTGAAATCCATTCCGGTTTCCTGCAGCACAAGGTCCGCGTTGTGCTCAATCAGTTCCAGACCTTCGTTGTCCAGGATGTTGTACGTGCCTATTTTTCGATGAATATAAGGTGCTCGCTTTTGAACGAGATCATCGGGATCCGATTGTTTTTTTGTTCGTCCCCCCGAACGGCGTTTTCGCGCTTTTTGCGTTGACGTTGATATGTCAGGCATGCTGTTTAACCTCGCATCCTTCGCCCTGCAGGATCGTATGCGGCGTTTTCCAGTACAGAGAGCTCATAAAGCTGATCTGCAAGTTTTACGTGATATTGTCCGCTGGACAAATCGAGTTTTGAATCACCCCGGCTGCAGCGCACAAATCCCATGCAAATCGTTTTGCCAACGCGGAACCCCCGTGCACCTGACGTGGTTTGCCCGACTAAAGCGCCGTCACGATAGATCGGTTCGTCGTGCAAAATAATCGGGTGTGTGCTGTCAGCCAGTTCGAATTGTAAAAGATGGGCGGCCACACCTTGTTCACGTTGCTTTAGGAGTGCGTCTTTTCCGATAAAGTTTTCTGCTTTGTCCCATGAGACAGCGAATCCCAGGCCTGCTTCAAGCGGAGTCACGTCCGGCCCGAGTTCGTGGCCCCAGTGCCGAAATCCTTTTTCGCTGCTGCAGGAAAGAAGGGCTAAGTGTCCGGCGGGTTTAAGATCGAAGTGCGCGCCGGCTTGCGTCAATGCGCTGTAAACACCTTGTGTTTCGCCAACATCAATCGATAGCTCCCAGCCTAATTCTCCGGAAAAGCTCAGTCGCGTGGCGCGCACGCTTGTGCCGGCAATATTAATGAGCTGAGTTGATCCGAACGCAAAGTCTTCGTTAGAAAAACTATGTTGTGACACATCTTGCAACAAAGTGCGGGAGTAGGGTCCGACGATTCCAATGACTGTTTCAAGCTCGGTGACATCGGCAATATCGATGTCATGATTTAGGTTAAACGCACATCGCTTTAGCCAGAACCAATCGCGGAATCGTGTCGCGGCGCCGCTGGTGATCCGAAAGTGATGCTCGCTGAATCTTGCGATCGTGACATCGGCTTCGATTCCGCCTCTGGCGTTCAGAAATTGCCCATACACCGTGCGTCCGGTGGGGATATCGACATCGTTCGCGCAGACATGTTGCAAAAACGTTAAGGATTGTTTTCCTACCACATCAAATTTGCCGAAAGGAGATAACTCTAAAAGCGCAACACCGTCGCGTATGACCTCACATTCGCGCTGGGCGGCAGACCACCAGTTCTGTGGGCCGTAGCTGTATGTAAACGATTTTTCGTGTTCGCTCCGAGCGAACCAGAACGGGCGTTCCCATCCCCCGGTTACACCAAACACCGCACCGTCGGATGCAAGCGAAGCGTGCAGCGCGGACTGATAAATATCGCGTCCAACCTTGCTTTGTTTGTTTGGCCAGTGCATACCGAACACGTCGGCGACTGATTCACGCATTCGCGTTTTCAGGTAATCCGGTTCAGCGTGTTTTAATCCGAAACGCGATATGTCGATATCCCATAAATCGCGAGGCGCTTCGCCGCGCATCGCCCACTCTGCGATGACTTTGCCGACGCCGGCCGATGACATCATTCCGGTTGAATTCATACCGGCGGCGACAAAGAAATTCTTCACAAACGGGGATTCGCCGAGTAACTGACGTGAGTCTGGCGTGAAGCTTTCCGGTCCGTTCATAAAATGCTGGATACCAATTTCTGCAACGGCGGGCACCCGCGCAAGTGCCGCGTTCAAAAATGGTTCGAATTGTTCCCAGTCCTCCGGCAACTCGAGAAATTCGTGATTGCCTGTTAGACCCCGCGCGTCCCATGTCTTCGCATCGGGCTCAAAACCACCGATCACTAGTTTGCCGGCGTCGCCTTTGATGTAGGTGCCGGCGTCGAGATCGCGAATAACAGGGAAGGGCGATTTAATACCCGGCATCGGTTCGGTCACGACGTACATGTGCTCAACAGGCTGAAGAGGCACGGGCGCGCCGGCAATCGCGCCAATATGCTGTGACCAGGCTCCGGCGCAAAGCAGGAGCTTTTTGCAACGAATGGTCGTGCCGTCAATCAACCGGACCGAATGTACAACGCCGCGCTCGACCACGACATCGTCAACCTCTGCGTTCTCGCGGATCTCAACACCGTTCGCGCGCGCGGATTTAGCGTATGCCATACACAGGTCGACGGGATTGGCCTGTGCATCTGTGGGGACAAATAAAGCGCCCGCGAGGTCGTCCGTTACGATATCCGGTTCACGGCTTGCCAATCGTGACGGTGAAATGACCTCGGCCTCGATACCTGTCAATTCGCCGATCGCCGCGATGCGATGCAGTTCGTGCAAGCGATCCTTCGTCTGCGCCAACCAGTAGCCGCCGGTTTTCTTGTACCCTGTGAATAACCCCGTTTCAGCCTCGAGTCGCGGAAACAGCTCCGTTGCATAGTTCGCAATGTGTGTGGCGTTTACACTTGCGCGCAGTGGTCCGACTATGCCCGCTGCGTGCCAGGACGTGCCGCTGGTGATCTGGTTGCGTTCCAGGAGTAGCACGTCTGTGACGCCAAGTTTGCCCAGATGGTAGGCGACTGATAGACCTATCACGCCACCACCAATAATGACGTAATCGCGAGATTCAGGTGAAGTCATCTGCACCGGGTTTTGTTTCAAAACGCATGGATAGATTCTGCATGCAGGGACGTAATTCACAATCAGAATAAGAACAAAAATATTGCTACCATTAGTGAATCTAATAATAGAATTGTCGTTACTCAACGGCACAACTTGGTAACCGCGATGTCACACTCAGGCAATTTCGATTTCAATTTTATTCGCGCGATTGAAGTCTTCGCTGCAGTTGTCGAAACCCGGCAATTCACACGTGCTGCGGACATGCTGGGTATGACTCAGTCGGCCGTTTCTCAACACCTGAAAAATCTGGAAAATTCTGTCGGGACAAAGCTTGTGAATCGCAGCGTTCGACCAATTGAGTTAACCAAGGCCGGGGTTGCGTTGCATCGCCGCGCCGTAGTGATTCTCGGTGAGGTTGAACAACTTCGAGTTGAGGTTCGTCGCGCCGAGGCGGCTCCGTTGCCACTGTTGCGTGTCGCGATGCTGGCGTCGATAGCGACAACACTGAGCCCTCCGCTTGCACAGCTTGCGCGAAGCAAATTTGGCATTCCCGAAGTGAGTTTGTTTGCCGGTCTGTCCAGTGATCACCACAATATGCTGCGCACCCGCCGCGCTGATCTTGCAGTGACTTCTGATACGCTTCACGACATCGATGGTTTGGTGCGATTTCCGATTCTCACTGAAAAATATCTCCTCGTTACGCCACAATCCTATAAGGGTCCGGTGGACAACATTCACGCGTTAAGCGAAGAACTTCCTCTGGTTCGTTTCTCGCGTGACGGTGTCGTCGGGAGACAGGTTGACACACATCTCAGTCGTGTTCGGGTCGATCTGCCGCGCGTGCTGGAAGGTGATCGCGCGAGTATTGTGATCGGGGCCGTGGCCGCAGGCATGGGTTTTACGTTTCTCACACCTACGTTATTGATCGACGGTTTTATGGAGAACATGGACGTCGCCATACACCCGTTGCCTATCGTCAGTTTTTCGCGTGAAATTATGCTGGTTGGACGCGAGCGCGAGCTGGGAGATTTGCCAGAGGTCTTCGCTGATGCGTGTCAAAAATCGTTAAAATCCGTCATCGATGATACGCTTCCAGTACTGCCGCCTGAGAGTTATTCCCTCGCATAGGCGTTCGTTTCTAAAGGGACATAACGAAGACACAGTGAGGGCAACGCCTCGTCACTGTCACTCGACTTCCTCGTTCGAAAGTTAACGTAAAGAAAATGGCTAAAATAATTTTGAAGGGTCACATTGTTATACCCAAGGCTGATCTCATCACCGTGCGGGAGGAACTTGTCACGCATATTGAGTTAACGCGTCAGGAACCCGGCTGCCTGGTTTTTGAAATCGAGCAAGACTCAACCGACGAACACACGTTTCACGTTTACGAAGAGTTTGCCAACCGCGAAGCATTCGAAGCGCATCAGGATCGAGTCAAGGCGTCGCGTTGGGGGCAGGTTTCCAGGAACGTGGTGCGCCACTTTGAAGTCACGGAATGTGACAGCTAATGCGTCGACTGAAACAATAAAACGCCTCGACAACTACTGCCGGGTTGTTGCAGTCGACCGTGTTTTGGTATGGTTGGAAAAACGATTGTGGTAACCGTCATGGAACGCGTTTTAAGTCTCGTAATTTTGTTGTTCTTCTCCGGAGTTTCTGCGGCTGATCTGGCCGTTATCGTGCGTAACACGGATCTGCGGGATACACCTTCGTATGTTTCCAACACTGTCGTCTGGTTGCCGATTGGCGTTGAAGTCGAACCACTGCAGCGAAAGGGCGGCTGGTACCAAATTAAAGTGATCGGGCACGAACAGCAGGAGCACATCGGATGGATTCGTCGTTACACCATGCGCACCGGCGTCGCCGAGGGGACTTATGAAAAAGTCGAACTTAAGCCGAGTAAGGACACCCTGGCGGACGGATTTAGGAGTTTTGGAAGGTCGCTTTCGGGTTTGTTCTCCGGCAATTCGGACAAGGATGATAATCAAGGCAATTTGACGACCACCGTTGGTATTCGCGGTCTTAGCGCGCAAGATATCAGCGAAGCCAAGCCGGACGAATCGGAGTTCGACAAGCTGCTGACCTACGAGGTCGAGGTGAAATCTGCCAAGTCATTCGCGGCACAAGCTGATCTTGGAAGTGTCAGGGTCGATCCATTGCCTAAACCCCCGCCCAAAAGGGAAAGGGTCGACAGCGCGGTGGAAAAATGATGGGTGTTCTGGCGGGTCGATTTGTAAACGCTGGTGCCGGTACCATGCTAGCGTTCTTGCTTCTTATTGCATCGCCTGTTACTGCATATGCAGGGTTGCTGGATTCGATTACAGAATCAATTAGCAATTTCGAAAAGGAGGTCAGCGCTAAAGAGGAAAAACAACACCTCCCTCTGGACAAGGAAAAAATTCTGGGTCGAGAAGTTGCCAGTCAACTGTTGGGCGCCCTGCCTTTGGTTGACGATAAAGAGGTTCAACGATACGTGAACAAGGTTGGTGTTTGGGTGGCGCAACAATCTTCTCGGCCAGAAATCGGTTGGCACTTCGGTGTATTGGACAGCGATGCGATAAACGCATTTGCTGCGCCCGGTGGCTACGTTTTTATCACTCGAGGGTTGTTCTCATTAATGCAAAGCGAAGCAGAGCTCGCGGGAGTTCTTGGGCATGAGATCGCGCATGTGACTGCTCGCCATCATTTATCCGCGATGGAAACCGCGCAGAAGACGCAAGAAAATGTCGACTGGTGGGCTGAAGCTTTAAACGCAGAAGACAGCGAAACCTACAAGAAAGTGTCAGGAAAGGTTGCAAACGTACTACTGAGCGGACTCGACCAGGATTCGGAAAAGGAAGCTGACCGAATTGGTGTTGTGCTCGCTGCGCGCGCCGGGTATGACCCGTTTAGCTTGTTCTCGGTGCTCACAACCATCGGTCACCTTAATCCTCAGGAGGCCAACATGCAGCTGCTTAGCTCAACGCATCCGCATTCGGATGTGCGAATCGATTCTCTCGACTACGCGATTGGCGATCGGTTCGATCGGGTGGCCGATCAGGCTATCGTCGAAGATCGTTTTCTGAAAATGAAACGGCGGCTGGAAAACAAATAACAGAGATTTGCTTGACGGCGATATTCAAACGCGCCAATGCTCGGCGCGAATGTCACTGGTGTCGCTTGTGAAAACTGAGAATTGTTTTGAGCGTTCCCGTCTTGTCATTACTGGACGAGCTGCTCGTCGATGATTTTGAAATAAACGTCGTCTCCGTCTATCTCTTTTCTGACAGTCATCAGAGTTATCATTTTGTCTTCATTCCCAAAAAACAAATGCACCTTGAAGTAGAAGATGTCATCTACAGTTTCGTTTGCGTTTTCTTCAAGGTTTACGTCATATCTCAGCGTTCTATACCGTTCCTGCAATAAACTGGGGTACTGATCGTTGCTTAGCGCTTCGGCCCTTTCCCAAAAGAACGATCCTCCCAGCAGTTCCAGAATACTCTCAGTGTCACCGTTTGAAAGCGCGATCATGTATTCATCGACGGTTGCTTTCGCCTCATCAATATCTGAACTTTCACTTGCAAGCGCGAACGCAGGACACAGAGCAAGCGCCAATATGAGGAAAATCTTTCTGATATTTTGAAAGCATTTCATTGTGGTTTAACGATTACGATGTAAGTCGCCTCTGAACCCGATGCACCTGACGCCATATTACCTCCGAGTGATACGGTTCCTGCGGTAAACGATTGTCTGAACAATCTGAGTTGAGACGCATCGGGGTTACTGGTGGTTACAACTTCTCCGGTATCGGTAAAAGTACTCATCCAATTCGGCAGAGAATCCGAGGAGTTCGACGGATCATAGTCGTAAGCCACGTACACGTCGGCATCTCTATCAAGATTGAAACTGATATACGTGTTCTGTGAATTGTTTCTGTCGTCGTTAGCAGTCATTATCCAACGCGCGTCCGACAGATTCTCACTTGCGGGTATCGACTGAATTACCTCGTCGCTGTCAACATAGTACTCATTTCCAACTTCGATCAAATTTTGCTTGAGGTATGGCGATACCGTGGACGGAGTCAGCTGGCTGAGTAAAAACGTATTGGGAGCACATCCACCGGCACCTGTGATGGTTTGATCCCACAGGTCAGCGATGTAGATGAAACCCAGACTGTTCGGGTGTAAGTGATCATCAAAAAGGCTGAATCGATTTTCCGTTTCCAGAAAGCAATTGTAGAAATCGGGTCCGGACTGTATCCCCGATAGCTCAGATGCGGCCTGCCTGTAGCTGCGGATCATGCCATTACGGCTTTCCGATGCTGGATCGCTGTAAATATCGGTAGAACTCGAACCGAATATCGGTGGCGGTGACGCAACCATACTTTGCACACCAGCCGCAGTCATTAAGTCAACGATGTTCTGCAGGTAGGATTTGTAGCTGCCCAGATAGCACGAATCACCGCTGTCACAATTTTCACCGCTCGGAATAGGTAGAGAGCGGTTTGTGTCGTTAGTACCGTACATGATTAACGCTGTGTCCGCACCGAGGTTTCTTTCTATAACTGATTCAATCCTTTGTTCAGAAGCAGTTTGTGACGTGTCTCCATCAATACCTTCGTTAAAAAATATTATCGGTGTGCTGGTTGATGCTTCCAGTCGATCGATGAAGTGTGCGGCGTAGCCTTTTGAATACCGAAGCTTGGAATTTGCCGAGCTGTTGTCGGCGTAATACTCATCCCCATACCCATTCGTGATACTGTCGCCAACGCCGATATACCGCGCGCCACTTCTACCAACGTCGTTGATGATATGTTCTGCAATCATTGCATCACTTGAGTCAAATGCGCGCGCAATTATCGTGTGGTTGCCAACGCCGACATCAGCAAATGTTGCTGAAAAAGGTTCAACGTTATCATTGATAACCAGTGAATCGTTGAGTATGAAATCGACATTCGCACCTGCCGGAAAATTTCTAAACAACGTTGTAACGGTTATGTCATTGACGCTCGAAACGCTGTATTCGACGGGGGAAGTGACAGCCAAAATCGGGGCTGAATCAAGTGATGTTATGGCGACGTCATCAAACCTGACAGACGCAGCAGCAAACAACCCGACGCTACCAGTGGGCAGGCTGCTATCATCGACCGCAAAGATAAACTCATCATCTTTGTAAACAATGATTGAGTTCCCCTGAACCCGAACTTTTAACACAAAGGTGCTGTCCAGTTCGTACCCATGAGTGTTGGTTTTTAATGGCGTAAATTGGCCGTTAACGTGCTTTTCGAGGCGCGTAAAGCCAAATCTGCCGTCGAGTGTCAACCGATAGTAGTTATCGCTATCTTGATAGCGGAACAGGATGCCAACATCGTCACCGGTTTCATTTGTCGGTTCAATTTCTACTTCAAAGATGTAGTTAGTTAAGCCGAGGTAAGCTCCCGCAAGATAGGCATAACTGCCGGTGTGATAACTCTCTTCCAGAGTTGTCTGGGACTGTCGGACTTGACGTCGTTGTACGTAACGATTACTCGCCACTTCCCACAGAGCATCTCTGCCGCTCATTTCGACTGTCGTCCAGCTAAGTTCCGCGCCAGAATTAAATGAATCAAATGCGGGTAGTAAACCTGCGATTTCGTTAAAGCTGGCACTGGCAACAGGACTGTCTTGATACCCGTCGAGCACACCGATGGCATTGACCGTTGCACTGTCGGTAAGCGTGAATGGCCCGCCGTAAACCGAGGAACTGGTATCCGGGGTCGAACCGTCAGTGGTGTAGTAAATCGTCGCTGAAACAGTTGTGGTGCTTAAGGTGACATCAACCGAATCCGCAAAGCTGCCACCGTCGGGCGATATCGTGGGCGTGCTGACTGTCGGTACCGGCGGCACCTCGGAGTACTCAATCTCCAGCAGCGCGGCGCGACTGCTTTGCCCGTTGTACGACTCCGCCGTGCGCTCACCCGTACCGGTGATGATCAGTGCTAAATCATTGCCCGATTGCCAACCCGGCAGGCTCACAATCTCCTGAATGACGGCACTGAGATCCGGTGTGCGCTGTGCCTCACCG